>NZ_JBFAMC010000002.1:70489-311369 GCF_040656415.1 Rhodococcus sp. NPDC049939
ACGCAAACCAACACGGTGATCAACACCATGACAGTCGGGAACGACCCACGCGCAGTAACGATCACGCCGAACGGGAAACGCGCCTACGTCACCAACTTCAGTGCCGACACTGTGTCGGTGATCGCCATCGACCAATGCATCGGATCGCTGTGCATCGACTTCGGCGCGCTGACCGACCCCGTCTGGAACGCCGCCAGCGTGTTCAGCTGACACCCAGCCTGCCGCCTCGTCGCCAGGCGAATGTACCGTTCGACGCCTCGGTTGAAGCCAAAGGTACATTCGCCCCCGTCCGAAGACGTCTACATGCTCGTGCACCAGAGTGACCGTGACAGTTCCGGCGCGCCTCGAACCGATTTAGCTATCCGTTGGTTAATCTCCAATGGGCTGCCGGCGTCCGTATCCGGGCGACGGTTCCCCCCAACATTGTCGATCCGTTTTGTTCCTCGCGCAGCAGGAGAAAATGTGAATCACGACAGTAGATTTGGCGCTCATTCCACGATCCGGGGTCGCGTCCGACGCCTGGTGCTCGGGATGCTGGCCACGTTCGCGATGATATTCGGCATCGCCGGAGCAGGGGCAGCGACCGCGGCAGCGGACACCGTCATCGCCACCATCCCGGTCGGGGGCAACCCGAACGGGGTGGCGATCACCCCGGACGGAACCCGCGCCTACGTCGTCAACTTTGGCCCGAACACGGTATCGGTGATCGACACCGGCACCAACACCGTCATCGGCCTGCCCATCCCGGTCGGAATCGACCCGCTAGGGGTGGCGATCACTCCTGACGGCACCCGCGCCTACGTCACCAACTTTGGTGACGACACGGTGTCGGTGATCGACACCGGCACCAACACCGTCCTCGGCCTGCCCATCCCGGTCGGAATCGACCCGTGGGGGGTGGCGATCACCCCCGACGGCACCCGCGCCTACGTCACCAACTTTGATGACAACACGGTGTCGGTGATCGACACCGGCACCAACACCGTCCTCGGCCTGCCCATCCCGGTCGTACTCGGCCCGATCGGGGTGGCGATCACCCCCGACGGAACCCGCGCCTACGTCGTCAATCACGTTTTGTTCAGCGGGGTATCGGTGATCGACACCGCCACCAACACCGTCATCGACAACATCTTCGTCGGGGTCGATAGCGGGTCGAACGGGGTGGCGGTCACCCCGGACGGGGACTTCGCCTACGTCGCCAACCAATTCGACGGCACGGTGTCGGTGATCGACACCGCCACCAACACGGTGATCGAGACCGTCACGGTCGGGGGCGCCCCGATCGGGGTGGCGGTCACCCCGAACGGCACCCGTGCCTACGTCACCAACGGCGACGGCACGGTGTCGGTGATCGACACCGCCACCAACACGGTGATCGAGACCGTCACGGTCGGGGGCGCCCCGCATCGGGTTGCGATCACCCCGGATGGCACCCACGCCTACGTCACCAACGGCGACGGCACGGTGTCAGTGATCGAGATCGACCAATGCGTCGGATCGCTGTGCATCGACTTCGGATCGCTCACAGGCAGCGGGTCGGGCGCCGGCAGCGTGTTCAGCTGACGCCGGCCCTGCCAATACCAGTGACGCCGCCACCGGCGACCATTCCGGTGGCGGCGTCATTCGGTCGTCGGCGTGTGCAAGCACGAAATCGGGCGGTGAGTGCGGTACTGGAAGATCCGGCCACGTATGGCGTTGTGGCCGTCGAAGTTCGGGCGTGTTGGGGATCGAGATGGGTATCCGGCGGTTAACATCCGATAGGCTGCCGGCGCTTCCATCCCGACCGTTGACGCTGCCACGGCACGGTTGATCCGTGTTGTTCCTTGTACAGCAGGAGAAAATGTGAGTCCCCACAGTAGATTTGGCGCTCATTCCACGGTCCGGGGTCGCGTAAGACGCCTGTTGTTCGGGATGCTGGCCACGTTCGCGATGGTGCTCGGCATCGTTGTCCCTGGGGCGGCGACCGCGGCAGCGGACACTGTAATCGATACCATCACCATCGGGGACGCCCCACAGGCGGTGGCGATCACCCCGGCCGGGGCCTTCGCCTACGTCACCAACCTGGGTGCCGACACGGTATCGGTCATCGACACCGGCGCCAAGATGGTCGTCGGAGCACCCATCCCCGTCGGAAGCCTTCCGACCGCAGTGGCGGTCACTCCCAACGGAAACCGCGCCTACGTCATCAACGCCAATGACGGCACGGTGTCAGTCATCGACACCGGCACCAACACCGTCGTCGGCAAACCCATCTCCGTCAGGTTCTTCCCGACCGGGGTGGCGATCACCCCCGACGAGGCCTTCGTCTACGTCACCAACAGCGGTGCCAACACTGTGACCGTGATCGACACCGCCACCAACACCGTCGTCGGCAAACCCATCCTCGTTGGGTTCTTCCCGACCGGGGTGGCGATCACCCCCGACGGGGCTTTCGCCTACGTCACCAACAGCGCTGCCAACACTGTGACCGTGATCGACACCGCCACCAACACCGTCGTCGGCGAACCCATCCCCGTCGGGACCGACCCGCGCAAGCTGGCGATCACCCCGAACGGAAACCGCGCCTACGTCACCAACCAGGGTGACGGCACGGTATCGGTCATCGACACCGCCACCAACACGGTCGTCGCCGTACCCATCCCCGTCGGGAACACTCCGACCGGAGTGGCAGTGTCGCCGAACGGAAACCGCGCCTACGTCACCAACAGCGGCGACGGCACGGTATCGGTGATCGACACCGCCACCAACTCCGTCGTCGACGCACCCATCCCCGTCGGCGACACCCCGACCGAGGTGGCGATCAGCCCCAACGGCACCCGCGCCTACGTCACCAACAGCGGTACCAACACGGTGTCGGTGATCGCCATCGACCGATGCCTCGGATCGCTGTGCATCGACTTCGGTTCGCTCACCGGCAGTAGCTCGGGTGCGGACAGCGTATTCAACTGACGCAAGCCATGCGAAGACCAGTGACGCCGGTTCGTCGACATATATGCGCAGCGAAATCGGGCGTTGGACGTGGTCCTGACGCTCGATCCAGACTCGTGTGGCGCTAAGCCCGCGAAAGTTCCGGCGTGTTGGGGATCGAGACAGCTATCCGACGGTTAACATCCGATGGGCTGCGGGTATTCGTATCCGTCCTGCCAACTCTGCCACCGCACGGTTGATCCGCTTTGTTCCTCGTACAGCAGGAGAAAATGTGAATCACCACAGCAGTTTCCGCAAGTACTCCACGGTCAAGGGCCGCGCCCGCCGCCTGTTGCTGGGGATGACGGCCACCGCCCTGATGGTGGTCGGCATGGCCGGAGGTGGGGCGGCGACAGCGGCGGCGGATACAGTCATCGATACCATCCCGGTCGGGTTCGAACCGAGGGGGGTGGCGATCACCCCGGACGGAACCCGTGCCTACGTCGTCGAGATAGTAAGCGAATCAGTGTCGGTGATCGACACCGCCACCAACACCGTCGTCGGCGCACCCATCCCGGTCGGGAACGGCCCGAAAGCAGTGGCGATCACCCCCAACGGAACCCGGGCCTACGTCATTGCCGCCAACACGGTATTGGTGATCGACACGAGCACCAACACCGTCGTCGGCGCACCCATAGCGGTCGGGAACAATCCGAATGCGGTGGCGATCACCCCCAACGGGGCATTCGCCTACGTCACCAACACCAATGACAACACGGTGTCGGTGATCGACACCGGCACCAACACCGTCGTCGAAACCATCCCCATCGGGAACGGCCCGATAGCGGTTGCGATCACCCCGTTCGGAAACCGCGCCTACGTCACCAGCGTCCTTGATAATTCGGTGTCGGTGATCAACACCGCCACCAACACCGTCGTGGGCGCACCCATAGCGGTTGGGAACAATCCGAGAGCGGTGGCGATCACCCCCTTCGGAACCCGCGCCTACGTCGCCAACTCCAATGACGACACGGTGTCGGTGATCAACACGATCACCAACACCGTCGTCGGCGCACCCATCCCGGTCGAGGACTCCCCGGAAGCGGTGGCGATCACCCCCAACGGAAACCGCGCCTACGTCGCCAACACCGGTGCCGGCACGGTGTCGGTGATCGACACCGGCACCAACACAGTCGTCGAAACCATCACGGTCGGGCACGGCCCGATAGGGGTAGCGATCACCCCAAACGGAAACCGCTCCTATGTCACCAACTTTGGTGACGACAATGTGTCGGTAATCGCCATCGACCGATGCCTTGGATCTCTTTGCGTCGACTTCGGATCGCTCACCGGCAGCGGCTCGGGTGCAGGCAGCGTGTTCAGCTGACGGCGACCCAGCGAAGACCAGTGACACCATGCGGTTCGTCCATGTGCGTGCCTCGTAAGCAGGGTGATCGTCAGAGTTTCAGCGTGTTGTGGTCGAGGTAGCTACGGACGGTTAACATCCGTTGGGTTGCCGGTGATCGCCTCGGACCGTCGGCTCTGCCACGGCACGGTTGATCCGTTTGGTTCCCCGCACGCCAGGAGAAAATGTGAATCATCACAGTAGTTTTCGCTCGTACCGCGCGGGACGGGCCCGTGCCCGGCGCCTGTTGCTCGGGATGCTGGCCACGTTCACGATGGAGCTAGGCATCGCCGGCGCCTGGACAGCGACCGCCGCCGCGGACACCGTCATCGGACACCATCCCGGTCGGGGACGGCCCGGGAGGTGTGGCGATCACCCCGGACGGGGCCTTCGCCTACGTCGCTAACTCCGGTGATGACACGGTCTCGGTGATCGCCATCGACCAATGCCTCGGGTCGCTGTGCATCAACTTCGGCTCGCTCACCGGCCGGGCGTTCAGCTAACACCTGCACAGCAAAGTCCGTCGTTCGATTCATCGGCGGGTATTGCATGACGAAATAGGGCGTTGGGCTTGGTCCTGACGCTCGATCCAGGCTCGTGTGGCGCTACAACCGCGAAAGTTTCGGCGTGTCCTGGATTGAGATAGCTATCTGACAGTTAACATCCGATGGGCTGCTTGTATCCGTACCCGCGCGCCGACTCTACCTCGGCCCGGTTGATCCGTTTTGTTCCTCGCACGGCAGGAGAAAATGTGAATCACCACAGCAGTTTTGACACACGACCCACGGCGCCCGTACGTGCGCGGCGCCTGTTGAGCGCAGTAGTGGCCACATTCGCGATAGTACTCGGCATCGCCGGAGCGGGAGCGGCAACCGCGGCCGCCGACACAGTCATCGCCACCATCCCGGTCGGGCCCAGCCCGTTCGGGGTGGCGATCACCCCAGACGGGTCCCGAGCCTACGTCACCAACACCGCCGGCGTCTCGGTCTCGGTGATCGACACCGCCACCAACACGGAGATCGACACCATCGGGGTCGGGGGCGGTCCGTTCGGCGTGGCGATCACCCCCAACGGAACCCGCGCCTACGTCGCCAACCTCCTCGGCAATTCGGTGTCGGTGATCGACACCACCAACGACACCGTCGTCGGCGCACCCATCCCCGTGGCAAACAGCCCCGTCGGGGTGGCGATCACCCCCAACGGATCCTTCGTCTACGTCACCCGCGTTGGCACCAATTTGGTGTCGGTGATCGACACCAACACCAACATGGTGGTCGACACCGTCACGGTGGAGAACGGCCCGTTCGGCGTGGCGATCACCCCCAACGGAACCCGCGCCTACGTCGCCAATGCCGATGACGACACGGTGTCCGTGGTCAACACCGCCACAAACACCGTCGTGGGCGCACCCATCCCGGTCGGAATCAACCCCTTCTTGGTGGCGGTCACCCCCGACGGAAGCCGTGTCTACGTCACCAACCGTAACGGCAATTCGGTGTCGGTCATCGACACCGGAACCGACTCGGTGGTCGACACCATCACGGTCGGGACCCTCCCGGAAGGAGTGGCGGTAACCCCGGACGGAACCCGCGTCTACGTCACCAACAGCGGTGGCGCCAGCAATTCGGTATCCGTGATTGACACCGCCACCAACATGGTGATCGAGACCATCCCGGTTGGGCTCAGCCCGGAGGGGGTGGCGATCACACCGGACGGGAGACGCGCCTATGTCACCAACAGGGGTGAAGGCACCGTGTCGGTGATCGCCATCGACCAATGCCCGGGATCGCTGTGCTTCGACTTCGGCTCGCTCACCGGCAGCGGCTCGGGCGCCGGCAGCGTGTTCAGCTGACGTCGACCCTGCGAAGGCGGTTACGCCGACGTGCACGAGAGTCGAAATCGGGCGTCGGGCTGGGGCTCGATCCGGCCTCGTGCAGCGTTGTGCCCGTGAAAGCTCCGGCGTGTTGGGGATCAAGGCAGCTACTCGGCGGTTAATATCCGATGGGCTGCCGGTGTTCATATCCGTCCGCTGGCGCTGCCACGGCACGGTTGATCCGTTTTGTTCCTCATACGCCAGGAGAAAATGTGAATCACCACAGCAGGTTTCGCTCTCATCGCGCGGCCCGAGGTCGAGCCCGACGCCTAGTACTCGGAATGACCGTCATCACCCTGACGGTATTTGGCATGGCCGGGATGAGTCCGGCGACCGCGGCAGCGGACACGGTCATCGACACCATCAATGTCGGTATCACTCCGCTGGGGGTGGCGATCACCCCGGACGGAACCCGCGCCTACGTCGTTGAGTTTTCCGACGAATCGGTATCGGTGATCGACACCGGCACCAACACGGTCGTGGGCGCACCCATCCCCGTCGGACAAACCCCCCGCGCGGTGGCAATCACCCCCGACGGAACCCGCGCCTACGTTACCGAGATTGACGACGATTCGGTGGCGGTGATCAACACCGGCACCAACGCGGTGATCGACACTGTCACCGTCGGAGACAGCCCACGCGCAGTGGCGATCACTCCGAACGGAACCCGCGCCTACGTCACCAACAACAATGCCAACAGTGTGTCGGTGATCGACACCGGCAACAACACAATCGTGGGCGTACCCATCCCGGTCGGGCTCGGACCGTTGGCAGTGGCAGTCAATCCGAACGGAAACCGCGCCTACGTCGCCAACGCCGGCGGTAGTTCGGTATCAGTGATCGACACCGGCACCGACACGATCGTGGGCGTACCCATACCCGTCGGAAACAACCCGTCCGGGCTGGCGGTCACCCCGAACGGAAACCGCGCCTATGTCACCAACTTTGGTGACAATACGGTGTCGGTGATCGACACCACCACCGATACCGTCGTGGGCACACCCATACCCGTCGGAGACGGCCCGCTTGGGGTCGCGGTCACCCCGAACGGAACCCGCGCATACGTCACCAACAGCGAGGACCATTCGGTGTCTGTGATCGACACCGCCACCGACACCGTGATCGAAACCATCCCTGTCGGGCAAGGACCGAACGTGGTGGCGATCACCCCGGACGGCACCCGCGCCTACGTCACCAACTTTGGTGACAACACCGTGTCAGTGATCGCCATCGACCAATGCCTCGGATCGCTGTGCATCGACTTCGGTTCGCTGACCGGCAGCGGCTCAGGCGCAGGCGGCGTGTTCAGCTGACATCGCCCCTTGGCCTGGTCACGGGTGTAGTCGCGAGTGTGCGGTTTCCAGCCCGGTTGATCCGTTCTGTTCCGCGTACGACAGGAGAAAATGTGTATCACCACAAGAGTTTTCGCGTATATCCCACGGTCGTAGGGCGCACCCACCGTCTCATTCTCCGGTTGACCGCAGTTGTCGCGATGTTGCTGGGTATCGCCGGGGCATGGGCGCCGACCTCGGCCGCGGATACCGTCTTCGAAACGATCCCTGTCGGGAGATTCGCGCAGGGGGTGGCGATAACCCCCGACGGAACACGCGCCTACGCCGTCATCGGGGACGACGACTCGGTGTCCGTGATCGACACCGCCACCAACACCGAAATCACGACCATCACCGTCGGCCACTTCCCGATTGGGGTGGCGATCGCTCCCAACGGAACCCGCGCCTACGTCACCAACCTCCTCGACAACTCGGTGTCGGTGATCGACACCACCACCAACACCGAAATCACGACCATCACGGTAGAGAACGTCGCCGAGGAAGTGGCGATCACGCCGGACGGAACCCGCCTCTACGTCACCAACTTTCTCGACAACACGGTGACGGTGATCGACACTGGCGCGAATACCGAAATCAAGACCATCACCGTCGGGACCGGCCCGTCCGGGGTGGCGATCACCCCGGACGGAACCCGGGCCTATGTCCCTAATGCGTCGGACAATTCGGTGTCGGTGATCGACACCACCACCAACACTGAAATCACAACCGTCACCGTCGGCGAACTCCCGCAAAGGGTGGCGATCACCCCGAACGGGTCCCTCGTTTACGTCACCAACGCCGATGACAACACAGTGTCGGTGATCGATACAGGCACCAACATGGTCGTCGGCATGCCCATCGCGGTTGGGGACGGCCCGCAAGGGGTGGCGATCACCCCGAACGGGAAACGCGCCTACGTCACCAACTTCGACGACGATACGGTATCGGTGATCGACACCGGCACGAACACCGTAGTCGAGACCGTTACCGTCGACGGCGCCCCTTTCGGGGTGTCGATCACCCCGAACGGAAAGCGCGCCTACGTCACCAACTTCGTCGACCGTACGGTGTCGGTGATTGCCATCGACCAGTGCCTCGGCTCGCTGTGTTTCAACTTTGGTCCGCTGACCGGCAGCGGCTAGGTCGCAGGCGGCGTGGTCAGCTGACAAATTCAGCTGGAGCGGACGTCCACGCCGTTCCAGAACGCTATCCGTCCCTTGATTCGGCGGGCCAGTGGTGACGGGTGGCGATAGGTAAAGGCTGCGCTCCGGAGAGTTATCCCTCCCGCCGCGACGTCGTAGTAACTGGCGATGCCCTTCCAGAAGCAGAGGCTCTTGGATCGGTTCGCTACCAGCACACCATCCACGACGTCGCTCTCGGGAAAGTACACGTTCCCCTCGACGATCACAGCATCGTCCGTGGTCGCTATCTGGGTGTCGCCCACGAAGGCGGTAGCAGTGTTCATGGCGTCCTCGTTTCGTCATCCATTATGGGAACCCGGTCACCCCTACGACAACTTCTCGTTCCGAGGGTTCCTTTCGAAAGCGGTGGTCGCGGGCGTCAATTTGCCCGAATGCGCTGCCAAGTTCTGCGGATGCGAGCGAGGACTTTGATGGCCCCCGACACGACGGGCCGGGCCAACTGAGACCGAACGTCGACTATGGAGGCGTTCCACGGCGCGTCGTTGTAGGTCGGGTAAGGGTGGGTGGCTCCCGCCAGATCGCGTGTCCGCAGACCCTGCCTGATCGCGAGCACCATCTCCCCGATCGTCTCACCTGCCCGAGGGCCGACGACGGTGGCTCCGACGATGCGGTGCCTGCCATCGACTACCAGACGGGTGAACCCGCGCGTCTCACGCTCCACGATCGCCCGGTCGACGTGCTCGTGGCCGAGAGTGTGCACCTCCAGGCCGGGGATGCGGCGGGCGGCCTCGACATCGATTCCGGCGACGGCGATCTCGGGGTCGGTGAAGGTTACGCGTGGGGTGCCGGTGCGGTCGACGGTGCGCCGCAACCCCAGGATCGCGTTGGTAGCGGCAATACTGCCGTGCATACCTGCCGTATGAGTGAACTGGGGGTGACCGGTGAGATCGCCTGCCGCCCATATCCTCGGGTTGGTGGTGCGAAGGTGATCGTCGACGGTGACGAAACCGCGGCGATCGACGGCGACGCAGGCCGCGTCCAGTCCGATCGACGCTGTCCTCGGCTTGCGCCCGACGGCGATGAGCAGGCTGTCGAACTCGACGCGAGTACCGTCAGCGAGCACGAGTGCCTGGCCGGTGACGGACTCCGCCGTCACGCCGGTCAGCACGGTGACCCCGTCATCCACCAGGCTCTCGGCGACGAACGTGGCGGCTTCCCGGTCTTCCGCCGGAAGAAGCGAATCCGCGGCTTCGACTACCGTGACTGCGGAACCAAGTCGCGCGAAGGCTTGGGCGAGTTCACATCCGACGCTTCCACCGCCGAGTACCGTCAGCCGCGGCGGGAGTTCGGTCAGTCCCCAAATCGTCTCGCTGGTGAGGTAGTCGATCTGGTCGAGCCCCGGCAGATTCGGCAATGCCGGAGCAGCCCCTGTCGCGATCACTGCCTGCCCGAACGTGATGGTGTTCGCTCCGAGGGACAGGGAGCGGGGACCGGTGAAGCGGGCCGCCGCGCTGACGACGTTCACGTTCGCACGGCGGAGTGTGTCAGGTGAATCGACCGGCGCAATGGTCGCGATCGCGTCCTTGACATGCTCCATCACCCGAGCGAAGTCGACGGTCACGTCCGAGGCGTCGATTCCGAACTCGTGTCCGCGACGCATCGCTGCGGCCACCGACGCCGCGGCGAGCAGCGATTTCGACGGGACGCATCCAGTCCACAAGCAGTCTCCACCAGTGCGGCCGCGTTCGACCAACACCACTTTCGCCCCGAAGCCTGCCGCCGTCTTCGCTGCGACAAGACCGGCAGACCCGCCCCCGATCACAACAAGATCCGCCGATCCGGGAATCGAGTGCCGACTCGGCGGTGGGGAAGCGGCGAATTCCGCTCGGGTCACTGCAGGTCACCACGGACGAGGCGGTCGATCACCTGGCGCATGTGAGTGACACTATCTGCCTCGGGCATCCGCCGGGCCGCCCACCGAGAGAGGGCGGTGTTGATCTGGCGGTACTCGGCTGCTGCAGCACTGCACTTGTCGCATTCGGCCAGATGTGCCTCCAGCCGACGAATCTCGTTCTCGTCGAGCAACGCTGCCGGGTCGGAGTCCAGATAGCGCTGGATCCGGCGCGCCGACCAATGGCACGTCAGCATCGTGCGAACAGCCCTGATCATCGCTTCTCCCTCATGGCCGCCGCGAAGCCCGGCCGCAATTGTTTACGCACGCGTCCACGTGCTCGGTTGAGCCGCGACATCACCGTCCCCACCGGAACGCCGAGAACGTCGGCGGCTTCGCTGTAGGTGAGTTGATCGACGTCGACGAGAAGCAGCACCGTGCGGAACTTCGAGTCCAGAGCCTGGACGGCACGTTCCAGATCGGCAGGCAAGATCGCCGCCATGACCCGGTCCTCGGTCGTGGGTTGCTCGACCCCGAACGCCGGCCGGGCGTCAGGGTAGACAGTGGCGTCCTCGATAGCATCCGGACGCCGGCGTCGATGCATGTTCATGTTCGTGTTCCTCAGGATCGTCAACAACCACGCCCGGGGATGGCGCCCGTCGAAACGGTCCACGCTCCGCCAGGCCCGCACCAATGTCTCCTGGACGAGATCCTCCGCATCCGCCGGACCGGTCAGCGTCCGCGCTACCCGCAACAGCACTTCGATCTCGGGTTCGACATGCTGCCGAAAGCCGCGGGCGCGCTCGTCGTGGTCGTCTGGCTCGGGTGGATGCACACTGGGGAAACCCCCCGACTTCCCCGCCGTGTTCCCTCTTCGAGAAAAGAGATGCTGCGGAACACCGACGAACGGATTGCCCTTGAGACGAACGGCCCGCTACCGCTCCTCGGCCCGCTTCTATGACCTCATCTCTGCCGAATGGCCGGTGTATCGGGCCGGACGTGTCGCGGCTATCGATCTCCTCATGCTGAAACCAGGCGAAAAAGTCCTCGACCTAGGCTGCGGCACCGGCTTGACCTTCTCCTATATCCAGCGACGGATCGGTCCGACCGGGTCGATCACCGCAGTCGACGCGAGCTCCCACATGCTCGACCAAGCACGAAAACGGACCCGATCGGCCGGATGGAACAACGTTCACCTAGTCGAAGCCGACGCCGCCGAATTGAACCCGGCGGATCTCGGCGGGGGCGGCACGTTCGACGTCTCCCTCAGTACCTACGTGTTGTCGCTGATACCGAATTGGCCGCGAGCACTCGCCACGATGATCGACGTGACCCGCCCTGGCGGTCGCGTGGCCGTCGTCGACATGCAGAAACCGGTCGGGTCCGCAGCCGTGTGGACTCCGCTCGCCCAGTTGGCATGCCTGCTGGGGGGATCGGACATCAACGCACACCCTTGGACCTTGATCGATTCCTCGCTCACCGATGTTCGTGCAACGTCCGCCCGCGGCGGGCACATCCAGGTTCGAGTGGGCTCGGTTGCCGGTACGTCCAGGTGCTCAACCGACGGCTCGACCGGCGATTCCCCGAGACACTGACGCCGCTTCCCTCGTCCTCACCCCGTTTCGTCCCTTTCGTCACGGTTTCGGCCATCACCTGAAACTTTTTTGTTTGCGAAGGGAATAGCTCACGGACTCACCAGGTTTCCAACATGTACTACCCGTACGTCGTTAGGACGAACTCATGCCACGCATTCCTGTTCACACGACCGACAGTGCACCTGAAGGCAGCAGCGAACGACTTCAGGTCTTGGCGAAGAAATACGGCAGAGTCCTCAACATTCACGGTGAGATGGCGCATTCACCTGTCGTGATAGCCGCGTACTGCGGGATCATCGACGCGATCGCTCAGCACGGGAGTTTCGACGCGCGTACCCGCGAGGCCATCGCGCTCGCGGTGGGCGCGGTAGATTGCTGCGAATACTGTCAATCCGCCCACACCATGGCCGGCACCCGCGCCGGACTCACCGAGGAACAGACCATCGCGATCAGACGCGGCGACGACGACTTCGACGACAAACTCGGGGCGATGCTGAAGGTGGTCCGTGAGGCCGCCCAGAAGGTCGGCGAAGTGGACGACCGCACCTGGAACGCCGCGCTCACCGCAGGCTGGAGCGAAGACGAACTCGCGGAAGCATTCGCGCACCTCGCCGTGAACATGTTCACCAACTACTTCAACCACTACGTGGAAACCGAACTCGACGTACCCCCTGCTCCGGCACTGAAAGCGTCGTGACGACCCGGGTTCGGCCTGAAGTCGTCGTCTTCGACGTCGTCGAGACGCTCGCATCACTCGACGCCGTGCGAGCCCGGCTGAATCATCTCGGGCAGCCGAACTCGCTGCTGGAGCGGTGGTTTACCCGTCTACTGCGTGACGCCATGGCGATGACCTCTTCCGGCGACTACCGAAGCTTTCTCGAAGTTGCCGCGTCCGCGCTCCATGCCGAGGCACACAGCGAACTCTCCAAGTCGCAGATCGACTTCGCAGTCACCGGATTCGGACAACTCACCGCCCAACCGGAGGCGGCGGCAACCATCGAAGCCGCGCAAGAGGCGGGCTTTCGCATCTTCGCTCTCTCCAACGGGTCCGAAAAATCGACACGCGCATTCTTCGACCGCTCAGGACTTGCACCGAAGGTCGAAGAGGTACTTTCCGTCGACGCCGTCAAGGTGTGGAAACCCGCGCCCGCGCCGTACAAGTTGGCAGTCGAACGCGCCGGGGTCCCCGCGGAGCGTGTGGCACTTGTCGCTGTGCACTCGTGGGATATCCACGGAGCTCACCGAGCCGGCCTGACCACCGGATGGTGCCCACGCCTCGAAACGTTTCCCACGCCGGTATTCACCAGCGCGGATGTCACTTCGGACTCCTTGCCGGGAGTCATTCACGCCCTGGCTCGTCTACCTTCCTGATCTATCGACTGATCGAAGTCGAACCGGAAACGCTGACGCCAGTCCTCCGGAAATGCGGCTCGCGCACCTTCCCGGCGAGTAGATTCCGGCTATACCAGCAGTCGACCGCGGAGTGTGCGATGAGCGAGGGCAGCAGCCGACTGGATCAGACAACTCCTGCCGAAGCCTCCGGCCAGGCCAACGCAACGCGGTGGTTGAAGCAGGCCATCCTCTACGTCCTGCTCGCAGTCGCCGCCTACCAGATGTCCGGCTGGCTGTTCTACAACCTGCGCGGGTTCCTCGGGTTGCTGTTTCTTGCATGGCTGTTCAGCGTCACCATCGAGCCGATCGTCGACTGGATCGAGGCCCGCGGCTTGCGGCGCGGCGCAGCGACCGGACTGGTGCTGTTGGCAATGTTCGTCGGTGTTGTGGGGTTCGTGGCACTGTTCGGAGCGTTGCTGGCCGAGCAACTCGCTGAACTTCTCACTGCTCTGCCCGGAGCGCTCTCATCCGTTGCCGAATGGTCCAACAGGGTCTTAGGCACCGACTTCGCGACGGGTTCGGACCTTCTGAACCTCACGCCGGAAACCATTCGCGACCTCGCGCAAGAGTTCACACCCGGGATCCTGGGGGTGGTGTCGTCAATCGTCGGAGTGGTGTTCCAGGCATTGGCGATGCTGTTGTTCGTGTTCTACATGTCCGCGCAGGGTCCGGCGTTTCGTCGCACGATCTCGAGTTGGTTCCCGGCCCGCCAACAAGAGATCATCGCGGTGGTCTGGGGGATCTCGGTCGAGAAGGCCGGCGGCTATGTGGTGTCGCGTCTGGTGCTCGCGGCGGTGAGCAGCGTCGCCACCGGCATCTTCCTCGTGATCATCGACGTGCCCTATTGGCTTCCCCTCGCGTTGTGGACGGGGATCGTGTCGCAATTCGTCCCCACCCTGGGCACCTACCTCGCGATCGCCCTACCCGCGATCATCGCGGCGGCAGCCCAACCGATGGACGGCGTTTGGGTCGTGGTGTTCGGGACTGTCTACCAGCAGATCGAGAACTACATACTGCATCCGCGAATCACCTCCAAGACGGTGTCGATCCATCCGGCTGTTGCATTCGGTTCCGTGATCGTGGGTGCGTCACTGTTCGGCGCAATCGGCGCCCTCGTCTCGGTTCCGGTGGTGGCTGTGATCCAGGCCCTCGTCGAAACCTACGGGCGGCGTTACGAACTCGCAGCCGACACCCTCGCTCAGCCACCGGATGCCAGTGCCGATGACAAGGCGAATACCGGAAGAGGCAACGCGCCGTCCGCCGGCGGTGACGATGCACCGAACACCGGGAAAGGCACCGATCCGGAGAGGTGACCGTGCACCACCTGTTTCCCACTTCGCGAGTTCGAGGAATCAGGGCCGGCTCCGCGACTGTTGCGGACCGAGAGCTACGCACATAACGTCGAAACTATTCGTGATGCAAGTCACTCCGGCCTGTTGTCCGGCCGGTTCCCGCCACCCGGGTGCAGCGAGGAGCCGTCGAGCAGCCGTAACAAGGAGTTTTGCCGTGCAGAAGCTGAAGGAGTTCGGACTAGTCGGAGAGCTGGCAGCGGAGTTTCTCGCCACCATGGTTCTGATCATGATCGGTTGCGGAGCGGTTGCTCAAGTCGTCGCCGGTGGCGAGAGCGTAGGAAACTACAACACCATTGCCTGGGCATGGGGATTGGGCGTCACGCTCGCGATCTACATCGCCTCCCGAACCAGCGGCGCCCACATCAACCCCGCGGTGACCGTGGCCTTCGCGACCTTCGGAGACTTCCCGTGGCGCAAGGTGGCTCCATATGTCGTGGCGCAGACTTTCGGAGCATTCGTCGGAGCCCTGGTGGTCCGGGTGGGGTACGCCGATCTGCTTGCTGCGGCCGACCCCGGTCACACGAGCGCGACGCAGGGCGTCTTCTCGACCATGCCCGGAAACGGCACGCTCCCGGTGAGCGTCATGGGAGCGTTCACGGATCAGATCATCGGCACGGCCATCCTGGTGCTGCTGGTCTTCGCGATCGTCGACAAGCGCAACACCTCACCGGCGGCCAACCTCGCACCGTTCATGATCGGGCTGATCGTCATGGCGATCGGCATGGCATGGGGCGCCAACGCCGGCTATGCGATCAACCCTGCACGCGACTTCGGACCCCGGCTCGCGTCCTACCTGACGGGATACGCCACCGCATTCACCGATCCATCGGGCTATCCATACTTCTGGGTTCCAATAGTGGCACCGCTCATCGGCGGCCTCATCGGCGCTGCGATCTACATGCAGCTCATCGCACGGTTCCTGCCGCCACCGCCACATCCCGACCTCGATGCGATGACCCCGCACGGAGATCAGATCAAGGCTTGAACCACGCACTCCCGATCGATCCACATATCCACAGCAACCGAAAGGCCAATCTCAATGCCTGATTTCGTCGGTGCCATCGACCAGGGCACGACCAGCACTCGCTTCATGGTCTTCGACCACGGCGGAAACGAGATCGCCCGCCACCAACTCGAACACGAGCAAATACTGCCGCGTCCTGGGTGGGTCGAACACAATCCGGTAGAGATCTGGGAGCGCACGTCGGCAGTGCTGCAAACAGCCATGAACCGGTTCGGAATCGGCCCGGCCGATCTGGCGGCGTTGGGAATCACGAACCAACGTGAGACGGCAGTGGTGTGGAACCGAAAAACCGGGCGACCTTACTACAACGCGATCGTCTGGCAGGACACCCGCACAGACCGGATCGCCTCGGCGCTCGACGAGGGAGAGGCAGGCCAGATCATTCGACGTAAAGCCGGGTTGCCGCCTGCAACCTACTTCTCCGGCGGCAAGATTCAGTGGATCCTCGACAATGTCGACGGTGTCCGCGCTGCGGCCGACAACGGCGAGGCGATCTTCGGCACCATCGACACGTGGCTGTTGTGGAATCTGACCGGCGGCGTCAACGGCGGCGTCCACATCACCGACGTCACCAATGCCAGCCGTACGATGCTCATGAACCTCGAAACCCTGGACTGGGACGACGAATTGCTCTCCTTCTTCGGAATTCCCAAGCAGATGCTTCCCGACATACAGCCGTCGTCTGCCCCGAATCTATACGGCCACACCATTGCTCACGGTCCGGTCGGTGGTGCGGTTCCACTGTCCGGGGATGTCGGCGATCAACAGGCCGCGATGATCGGGCAGGTGTGCCTGACAGCGGGGGAGGCCAAGAACACCTACGGAACCGGAAACTTCCTGTTGCTCAACACCGGCGAGAAGCTCGTCCGGTCGGACAACGGACTGCTCACGACTGTCTGCTACAAGTTCGGTGACCAAGCTCCGGTCTACGCGCTCGAGGGGTCAATCGCAGTTACCGGTTCGGCGGTCCAGTGGCTGCGCGATCAGTTGGGCATCATCCAGGGCGCCTCGCAGAGTGAATCGCTGGCCGCGGAGGTCGAGGACAACGGCGGGGTGTACTTCGTGCCTGCCTTCTCCGGCCTGTTCGCACCGTACTGGCGCTCCGACGCACGCGGCGCCATCGTGGGGCTGTCCCGCTTCAACAACAACGCCCATATCGCCAGGGCTACCCTCGAAGCGATCTGCTACCAGAGCCGCGACGTCGTCGACGCCATGCACAAGGATTCGGGCGTCCCGCTCGAAGTGCTCAAGGTGGACGGTGGGGTTACCGCGAACAATCTGTGCATGCAGATTCAGGCCGATGTGCTCGGAGTTCCCGTCAGCCGACCCGTCATTGCAGAAACCACGGCCTTGGGAGCCGCATACGCGGCAGGGTTGGCCGTCGGGTTCTGGCAGTCCCTCGACGAACTCCGAGAGAACTGGAACGAGAGCAGACGCTGGCACCCGCAGTGGAACGAGAGCGAACGCGAAAGTGGATACGCAGGATGGAAGAAGGCCGTACAGCGGACGCTCGACTGGGTGGAAGTCAAGTGAGCCGAGTCAACACGACCCCGCCCATTCCAGTAGATCGTCGACGGACCAGGTGTTGACGACCCGCTCGGCCTCGACACCGCACCGCATCGCCCGGTCGCACGCGTAGCCCTGCCACGCGAGCTGTCCGGGCGCATGCGCGTCGGTGTCGATCGCGAACAGGCACCCTAGGTCCACGGCCAGATCGATGAGGCGACTCGGCGGATCCCGGCGTTCGGGGCGGCTGTTGATTTCGACGGCGGTGCCGTGGTCGCGGCAGGCCGTGAACACCTTCTCGGCGTCGAACCTCGACTCCGGCCGGGTACCGCGTGTGCCCTCGACGAGGCGACCGGTGCAGTGACCCAGCACATCGACCAAGGGGTTCTGCACAGCGGCTACCATCCGTCGAGTCATGGCCCCGCGTTCGGACCGCAGCTTCGAATGCACGCTCGCGACAACGATATCGAGTTCACCCAGAAGATCGGGGTCTTGATCGAGGGAGCCATCATGGAGGATGTCGACCTCGATTCCGGTGAGGATGCGCAGCGGCGCCAGTTCTTCGTTCAGGCGGGCGATTACGTCGAGCTGGGCCCGCAGACGTTGCGCGGACAACCCGTTGGCAACCGTGAGGCGTGGGGAATGGTCTGTGAGAGCGCAGTATTCGTGACCGATGGTGGCCGCGCTGCGCATCATTTCTTCGATAGGACTGCCGCCGTCGGACCAGTCGGAATGGGTGTGCAAATCGCCCTTGAGCGCTTCTCGAAGCGCACCTCCGCCTATGGGCGCTGCGGTATCACGCAACTGAGTGAGATATGTAGGCACACCTTCGAACGACTCGTGAATCACTGCTGCCGTTTTCGGTCCGATTCCCGGCAGGTCGTGCCAACTGTCGGTGCGGCGGCGAAAGTCCCTCTGCTCGGCGGACAACCCGGCGACCACATTCGCCGCCCGCCGATACGCCTTTACCCGATGAGTCTCTGCCCGCGCGCGCTCGAGCCAGAACGCCGTCTCGCGTAGGGCCTGCACTGGGTCCATGGGGCTGTCGGCGTCCATCACTCCAGTGTTGCGCTCCCTCGGACATCACCGCACAGTTTCGCCCCCCAGAATTTCGCCTTCAAAACGCCAGAACACCGGGCAGCCAATCCTGCCCGGTGTTCTGGAAGCCCGTGTTCTGGAGCTAGGTCGCCAGTGACCTACGCCTCGATACCCTCGTTGACCGCGTCAGCGATCATGCCAATCGGCAGGGCCGGGACGGCCATGTCCTCGTTGAAGTCGGCGACGGCCTGATCGAAGGCCTCGATAACTCCTTCACCACCGGGCAGCGACCCCACCGCATCGCGGATCTGCTGGTCGACGACCGGGACGGAGGCAACCATGTCACGGACTGCGGTCGCGGCAGCGGCGCCGACCGGGTTGGCAGCCTCCCACGCAGCGAGCTCAGCCTCGGTCTGGGCTGTGATGGCGGCCTGGTCGATGTCCGGGATCACGGTCTCCATCGGCTCACCCAGATCACCGGCACCGTAAGCGTTTGCAGCTTCGAGACCGGCCTGGACGCCGCCGATACCCCCGACGACCGCTGCCGGGATACCCGCGACGGCGGCGCCGATGGCTCCGCCCGCCAACGTGCCGACCGTACCGGCAGGCACGAAAATGGTGCCCCCAATAAACGCCCCTTGGGCTAGGCCCAAGGCGACAGCACCCGTGCCGCCGAACGTGCCGCCGATCAGGGCTCCGGCGACGGTCGGGACCACTGCCGCACCCACTGCCCCGGTCACTCCTCCGACTACGGCGCCACCGACCTGCGCGGCCGCGAGACGCTCCGCCTCGTCGGTCTCGAGGCCGGTAGAACGCCAGAAGTCGGTGACCTGCGCCTCGATCACGGCTGTCTGATTGTTGGTGCGTTCAGCGGTGTCTGCGGTCATCCAGTTCGGGCGATCGGCGATGTACCGGCCGATGCGGACCTTGTCTTCCGGAGCCTGAATCGGTGCGGTGAACTTCTCGAGCTGGACCGGCAGGTGAAGCTGCGAGTAGTCGACCGGAGCAACGTAGGTGTCCTCGGTGTCGACGGGAGCGACGTACTCGTTCGACTCGTAGTCCCAACCTTCGAGCGGCTTCGCTTCCTGCTGGTATTCGACCGGAACCGGAATCCAGGTCTTTGACTGCTCAGCCGGCTCGAGACCCGGCTGCATCGGAGCGAGCTCGATACCGGGCTGTGACGGAGTGGACGCAATGCCGGCCTGGCTCGGCTCAGCGTTCGCGATACCCCCGCCCACAGCAACGATGACTGCCGTGCTGACCGCGGTGGTTCCCGCCGTTCTTGCGATCTTGGTCTGCTGGCGGTGCTTGCCCATATATCTATATCCCTTCGGTGGACAACTATGTGATCAGGCCGTTCTGTGAGAACGTCGAGTCCGTCGGTGCGGCGACGGAAGTACAAGCACATGGCAACGGGCGCATGATCGCCCCCTCGGCGACACAGCCGCGAGCATCACGAAATCCCCCCACCCCACTACTTCGCAGTGACCTCCAGAGGGTCACTGCGCTTGTGAAGCCGTCATTGTAATAGTCCGCGTACCCACGTCACGTGCGAGGGGCACGAACCCTGTGCTACCTACCACAGCAAAAACCGGACGAACCATAGGTTCGCCCGGCAGCCGCCTTCAGTTCCGCCGATCGCAAGGGCGACCGGCTCTTCAGCTCACGATCGATTCTCGGCCCGCAGGGTTGGCTTGTCGAGCTTGCCAACGGCATTCTTCGGCAGGGTTTCGCGTGTGATGATGTCCACCGGAAGTTTGAACTTCGACAACGACTTTCGGCACACATCGAACAGGTCGTCGGTAGTGAGCGCCGATCCCGATCGCAGGGCGACATAGGCGACCGGGACTTCACCGTAGACCGGATCTGGCTTCCCGATCACCGCAGCTTCCAGGACGTCCTCATGGCGGTAGAGCGCCGTCTCGATCTCCTTCGGGTAGAGGTTCTCCCCACCACGAATGATCATGTCCTTGATGCGGTCGACCAGAACCAGATAGCCGTCGCCGTCGAAGTATCCGACGTCTCCGGTGTGCAGCCACCCGTCGACCAGGGTCTTCGCAGTTTCTTCCGGCTTCCCGAAGTATCCGGCCATCACGTTGGGCCCGCTGATGACGACTTCGCCGGTCTCGCCCTGCGGTAGTACAGCCCCGTCTTTGCCGACGATCCGCACCTGCTGGCCCGGGAGTGGAGTCCCGACGGTGCCGGGTTTGCGCGGACCTTGCGGTGGGTTGAGGGTCGAGGCGCACGTGCCCTCGGACAGACCGTAGCCCTCGATGAGCGGAAATCCGTATCGAGTCTCGATGCGGTCGATCAACTCTGCCGGCATCGGTGCGGCACCACCGATGGCCAAGCGGATGGAAGACGTATCCGGCGAGACTTCCTTGTCCAACGCGTCGAGCATCGCATAAACCGTAGGAACTCCGGAAAAATATGTCGGACGGTGCTTTTCGACCAGATCGAAGAATGTGTCGATGGAGAACTTGACTGCGATCGTGGTGCTGGCGCCGACCGACAGCGGGGTGAGCGTGCTCAGAATGATCGCATTGGCATGGAACAGCGGCAAGACCAGCAGGCAATGATCCTCGGCGGTGACGTCGAGCGCCGTAACCACGCTTTCACACATTGCGGTGAGATTGGCATGGGTGAGCATCACTCCCTTGGGTGAACCGGTGGTGCCACTGGTGTAGATCAGCAGAGCCAGCTCGTTCGGCTCCGGGTTGTGTACGGAGTCGGCAGCGGTACCGGCGTGGAAGGCAGTTGCCAGGTCACCGATACCGAGGTATTTGCCATCGAACTCGGGAGCGGGCCGGTCGTCGCTCACCAGCACCGCGGCTCCGGCATCGCGCAGCTGATGAGCGGTCTCGAAGTCCGTCAGATTGGGGTTGACGGGAGTAACGGCCGCTCCGAGTCGCCATGCGGCGAACAAGATCACTACCAGCTCCACCCTGTTCACCAACTGGACCGCCACCACGGAACCTGGTCGCACCCCGAGTTCGCTCAGTTGGGCGGCCGCAGCTCGGACGCGATCGGCGAAGTCGCCGTTGGACAGGCTCACCCTCTCGTCGCCGATGCACACACCATCAGGATTGGTGTCTGCGCGATCGTCCGGCAATGCTGGCCAGCTCATGGTGACGAACCTCGATTCAGTCAAGCTCCCGGTGGAGCACTGTTCTACTAAACATGTTGGAAACAAGCATTTTCCACGTCCGTGCGTGGAGTTCGTCCTGGATGACCCGCGGGCTCGACGGCATGATCCCGGCCGCGCCCGCGGGAAGAATCGCCGGCGGGTCAGGTATGCACGGTGACGACAGGCTCGAGAACGAGACCGAAACTGCGCAGGACGCCGAGCAGTTCACGATGGCCGAACGCTTGGCATGCGGAAGCGAACCCTACTCGTCGCGGTGGTTGCTGCATCAGGGAGTAGGCGGTGTACGCCTGCAGCAGGCCCGTCTGCTTGTAGTTGCAGTTGCCGTGGATCACGACGTGTGCCCGTCCGAGCGGTCCCGAAGCATGAACCGAGTCAATGGATTTGTTGATCCGTGGATTCTCCCGCGGAGGCATCCCCGCTTGCACCGATGCCGCGATCTCCGACAATGCTGCGTCCTGCTCTTCGGGGGGCAGCGATTTGATCTTCTCGTCGATCATGGTGCGTGTCGCAATGGCTCCCTCCATCACCGACTGGTCGGTCACCCCGCCGATCGCTCGGCAGTTCGCGACTCGCGGATCGTCCTTGAACCACACCGGATGTGACATCCCACCCCAGGGCAGTGCGATGACAGTGTCGTGCTGGCCGGGCAAGCTGACCTGGAAACGCGCGTTTCGCTCCCATTCCACGTACTGGTTCTGCGACAGGTGGTACCAGTCGGAGTTCAAGGTGTGAAAGATCGTCTGCGTCGAAGCGTAGGTAGGAAATCCGTTGAACATCGTCACGATGTCCAGCGAGTCCAGCCCGGGAGTCTCGAGGCAGATGTTCGCAGCAATTTCGCTCGTCGTGTACATGTGTGCGATGCCGGGCGACAGCAGTAGGCCCTTCTCCTCGTACTGCTGTGCCCATTTCTCCTGGGAGTGCATGACCCAGTTCTGCTCGCCGGTGGTATCGGTGTAATGGCATCCAGCGGCAAGGCATGCTTCGACCACGGTTGGTCCGAACTTGATGAACGGGCCCACCATGTTGCAGACGACCTGAGCTCCTGTGAACAGTTCGGTCAGCGCCTCCAGCGTGTGTTCGACCTCGACGATTTCATGGTCGACGCTGTCGACGCCGGGCACCTGGAGAAGCGCTTCCTTGATGCGGTTGGCATCACGGCCTGCTGCGACGAAGGGGATGTTGTACTCGCGCAGGTACTCGCATACGAGGCGGCCGGTGTACCCGGAAGCCCCGTACACAATTACGGGTTTCGTTGTCATGGCAGTCCTTTTCGAGTGAGAAGCAAAGACGCGGTACGAAGAGATTGAGGCCTCGCTACATGCCCATGCCGCCGTCGACGGGAATTCCCGCGCCGTTGACGAACTGAGCGGCATCCGAGGCGAGATACACCACCGCGCCGGCCATATCGGCGACCTCACCGAGGCGTCCGGACGGCGTCTGCTCCACAACGCCCCCCACGACTTGTTCGACGGAGTCCCCCAAGCCGATGGTGACCATGTCGCCTGCGAGCCGGGTGCCCATCTCCGTCGCCACCAGGCCGGGGTACAGGCAGTTCACACGTACGCCATAGCCGAGCTGGCCGGACTCTCTAGCCGCGACGCGGGTAAGTCGATCGACTGCGGATTTGGACGCCGAGTAGCCGGCGAGCGCGGGGTAGGCGATGGTCGCGGCCACCGAGGACACGTTGATCACGACACCGCCCGCGCCCGCCGATCCGCCAGGCGACATTGCGGCAAAAGCATGTTTGATGCCCAGCCCTGTGCCGACGACGTTGATGTCGAACATGCGCCGCCAGTCGTCGGGGTTGAAGGATGCCAGCAGACCGGTAATTTCGATGCCCGCGTTGTTGACGAGGACATCGAAGCCGCCCAGTAGGTCGATCGTGGTTGCGACTGCGTTGGTCCAGTCATCTTCGACAGTCACGTCGTGGTGTACGAATCCGCTACGCCGGCCCACCTCCGCGAGCCGCGCGGCCGTCTGCTTACCGAGATCGTCCTGAACGTCACTGATGACAACATCGGCCCCCGCCTCGGCCAGCGCGAAGGCGAAACCCTCGCCCAGTCCCTGCGCACCTCCCGTGACGAG
The DNA here is from genome assembly GCF_040656415.1 of Rhodococcus sp. NPDC049939. Classification (NCBI taxonomy): domain Bacteria; kingdom Bacillati; phylum Actinomycetota; class Actinomycetes; order Mycobacteriales; family Nocardiaceae; genus Rhodococcus; species Rhodococcus sp. NPDC049939. The sequence continues at coordinate 94,179 of NZ_JBFAMC010000002.1, forward strand.
AGCTCTCTTACCTGATAGATCGAATCGACTCACTTCGGTGCTCCCTAAGGATTGGTGTGATGTCACGGCTGCTACGTCACGATTGCGACGTGGGTCACTCTACGCAGATCTAACCGACTGTCAAGAGAAATTCGGACACCTGTCAAGCAAACTGAATACAGCTGTCCAGTGTTTTTGGGCCGATCGTCAAGATCGTCGGATAAGGTGTACCTGTAACCGGCAATCCGCTCTCGGATCCTGACGTTCGGCCTTTCGGTCGTCATGCAGGATTGGCCGTTATGCGGATGGGCCGTCGTGTCGGGGGCCTCGTGTCGGATGAGTACGAATCAAAGGTGGGTCTGATGAAGAAGACATTGGGGGGGTCGGCTACGCGCGTGCGCAAGCGACCGGTCGACAAGTTCGAAGATCGCCGCATGCAACTTGCCGATGCCGCGCTCGTGACCCTCGCCGAGCAGGGCTATGCCCGGACCGGGCTGCGTGACATCGCGGAAAGGTCGGACTTCACTCACGGCACGCTGCACTACTACTTTCACGACAAAGCGGAACTGATCACCTATTGCGTTCGGCGCTACAAGAACCGCTGCATCGCACGGTACGACTCCCTCGTCCAGGATGGCGAGACCGCGCAGGACGTTCTCGAGGCATTCAGCGGCGCCGTCGTTTCGACGATGATCGAGGACGCTCGAATGCAGCGGCTGTGGTACGACATTCGATCTCAGGCAATGTTCGAACACGTCCTCGCCGCGGACGTGGCCGCACTCGACCGAGATATCGAAGACATGATTTTCAGAGTCGTACTCCGATACGCCGAACTGAGCGGACGTGAGCCCTCATTGAACCCCGCGCTGACGTATGCGCTATTCGACGGACTCTTCCTTCACGCGGTGATGAACCATCTCGCAGGCAAAGCCAGTGAGTCGGAGGTACGGTCAGGAATCGAATATCTGCTCGGCAGCGTGACGCGTCCGGTCTAGCTGTTCGTTGGTTGGACCGACGTAGGCGACAAGTCCTCAAATCACACCGCTGCCACGAAGGGCGGCAATGGCGTCATTGCTCAGGCCGAGTTCTGCGAGCACCTCGTCGGTGTCCGCTCCGAACGCACGACCGGTATGCCGGATACTCCCAGGACTGCCCGTCATTCGCCACATCACGTTCTGCATACGAACAGGCCCCAGATCTTCGTCGCCGACGGTGGTAACCATTTCGATTGCATTGACCTGTGGGTCCTCGAGCAGTTCGCTCGGTTTGTACACGGGAGCCACAGCGGCTCCAGCCTTCTCGAACGCGTCGACGACTTCCTCACGCGTGCGCTCACCGATCCATTCACCGACATACTTGTCGAGCAGGTCGGCGTGCGCGGCGCGCTGGCGTCCAGTCTCGAACCACGGCTCGTCGATCACCTCGGGATGGCCGACCAGCGTCAAGACCCGCTCGGCAATCGAGTTCGCGCTGGTCGAGATCGCCAACCAGTGATCATCTGCCGTCTTGTAGAGATTGCGCGGTGAGTTGTTGCTGGAGCGGTTCCCAGTACGTTCCGGATCGATACCCAGCTGGTCTGCGTAGACGATGCCCGGCCCCACTGCAGTCATGATGGGACTCAACAGGTCCAGGTCGATCACCTGACCCTTGCCGCCATTGTTCGCGCGGTGCAGCAGCGCCATCGACACCGCAGAGGATCCAGCGATACCCGCCAACGAATCTGCCAGGCCGAAGGCCGGCAGTGTGGGTGGACCGTCAGCCGGTCCGGTCAGATCCGCGAAGCCGCTCATCGATTCGACGAGCGTGCCGAACCCGGGACGCCGCGAGTATGGACCGGTTTGACCAAATCCCGTAACTCTCAACAAGATCAGGCCGGGATTCGACTCGGAGAGCGTCTCGTAGTCGAGGCCCCACCGTTCGAGTGTGCCGGGTCTGAAATTCTCGACCACGACATCCGACTCGGCCGCAAGGCGCCGAAACAACTCCGCGCCCTCTTTCTTGCTCAGATCAAGGGTCATCGTCCGCTTGTTGCGGCTCACCATCGTCCACCAGAGCGGGTGGCCGTCCTTGGCCAACCCATGCCCGCGCATACCGTCGGGCCGAGAAGGATGTTCGATCTTGATGACCTCCGCACCGAAGTCTCCGAGGATCTGTGCCGCCAAGGGCCCCGCGAGGATGGTCGAGATGTCGAGCACCTTCACGCCGCGCAGTGGGCCGTCAGCTACCTGTTCGGCTGTCATTTGTACGGACGGTGTAGGTAGTGGCCTGCAGGCTCACCGGTCACCACTCCGGCGGTCAGCACTCGTTGGCCTCGAACGAAGGTGTCGGTGACTTTGGCGCCCAACTCGAATCCCTCGAAGGGCGAGTATTCCTGAGTGGATTCCGAATCTTCACTCCTTATCGTCCAGTTGTGGTTCGGGTCGACGAGCGCCAGGTCGGCATCCATGCCGACCGCGATGTCTCCCTTACCGGGAAGCCCGTATCGTCGCGCGGGATTGAGTGAGGTCAGCTGAGCGATACGTCGCCAGCTCAGACCACGCTTGCGGCCTTCGCTGACCAACCCGGGAAGCAGGTATTCGGCGCCACCGAATCCGGATTTCGCTGCGAAGACGTCACCACGATCCTCGGCGAACTTTTTCTCGTCCCTACAGCAAGCATGGTCGCTGACCACCCAGTCGAGGTCACCTGCAAGCAAGTGCTCCCACAGAGCTTCTACGTCGGAACGGGGGCGAAGCGGTGGGTTCACCTTTCCGCCGAGGCCGTGTGCGGTATCGATGTCGGCCAGCAGGTGGCCGATGGTCACCTCGCGACGAAAGTTGACGTGTGGAAAGGCCTTGGCCATTCGCATCGCAGCAGTCAACGCCTTTCGCGAAGACAGATGCAGCAGGTTGATGTTCGGTAGTGCGGTCTCGTCCGCGAGGAAAGACGCGATGGTGATGGCGAGTCCCTCCGAATGCGGTGGGCGTGACGCACTGTATGCGGCGAGGCCCGACAGCGAGCCTTCCTCCTCGACCATCTTTGTGTAGGCGCTCATGATCTCGGCGGTCTCGCAGTGCAGCGACAGAGAGATGTGATCGGCCTTGTCTTCCATTTGCTCACGTGCGGCCTGGATACCGCGCATGACGAACTCGAAGTGCGCGAGGTCGTAACGCTCTCCCTCGGGCGTCATGAGGAATTCGCGTTGATCAGTCGACCGACCATGCAACCCGTGGCTGCCGTAGAACATGAAGATCTTGAAAGACGTCACACCATGATCCGTTATGAGCGAGGGAATTTCGTCGATGTGCTGTCTGGACATCGGCGCGAGATGGTATGCGTAGTCAACGTACGGGCGGTCTCGAGTGGCCGCCAGGACCTGAGGGAATACGTCCGCGTACGCGCCACCGGTGTTCATGTAGTACTGTCCGGTCCGCATGTACGACAACGACGTGGTGACACCGCCCTGCACGCACGCCCGAGACTCGGTCTCGGCGTCTTCGCCGAGTGGGTTGTAGATTCCCCAGTGCTGGTGTGCATCCACCACCCCAGGAAACGCCACCTTTCCGGAGGCGTCGACGACGGTATCGGATGCCTTGGCGGCAATGTTCGGCTCGATACGAGTGAACTTGCCGTCTGTTATCAGCAAATCGACGAATTCGCCCTCCTCGGGCGCATCGGGACCGGGCCGAATCACCCTCGCATTGGTGATCAGCAACGATGAATTCGACATGGCGGTCCTTTCGAAATGAGATGCGAGTGTCATACGGAATCAGCGGCGGCGTCGGCCGCAAGATAGGAGAGACCGAGGGCTGAGAGGAGACCATTGCCCGCGAGATACCCGGCGGCCCCGTGACCTGAGATACCCATCGCGGCACCGCCGGAGGCATACAGTCCGCCGATAGGCAAGCCGTTCGGCTTCAACACTCTCGCGCTCTGGTCGACGACGAGTCCACCTTGTGTGTGGAACAGCGCGGGAACGATCTTGACAGCCACGTACGGGGCCATCAACTCGTGTTCGAACGACGTACGCCCGTATGGATCCGCGGCACTGCCACGCGCGTAAGACTCCAGCGCGGCCAACTCTCCCACCACCGCGGACTCCGGAAGTCCTGTGACGCGTGCCAGGTCCGCCGCATCATCGGCCCACACCGCTGCACCCGAATCGACGGTTTGACGAAAATCGTCGAACACCAAGCACTTGTCGTAGATGTACCGGTCGAAAACTATCCAGCCCTCAGATTGCGGACGTGCTGCCAAGAGGGCCGCGTACTCCGAGTAACCACTGGTCTCGTCACCGAATCTGCGTCCCTCCAAGTCGAGGATTACGCCGCCGTGCATCACCGTCGCCCAGCCGACCAGCGTCGCGGCTTTCTTCGAAAGTGCCGCGTGTCCTTGGTAGGAATCGAGAAAGGCGAAGTCGGCACCGAGCCGCTGGCCGATAGTCAATGCGTCGCCGGCCGAGTACTCGCTACCGTGGTATCGGGCAGAGGCGATCTCGGGCACGTAGTTGGACACCAGCTCGGAGTTGGCGCCGTAACCGTTGGTAGCCAACAGGACAGCCGGTGTGCGAATCGACTCGGTGCTACCGTCGCGCAGTCTCACGCTTACCCCGTTCACTGCACCACTGGCACCGACCGACACGTTGGCGAGTCGCGCAGGGATCAGCATGTCGATCCTCGGTTCGTCAGTGACGCAGCGGACCAAATGATCGAGCAATGCGCTGCCGTGACGGCCCTCGACCGTGTGGCATCTCGACTGTGAATGCCCGGGATACGAGAAGTCGGTCACCAGGTCGAGCTGCACCTTCAAGTGGTCCGCCAACCATTCCACCAGCGGTGCACTGACGTTCGCCAGAGCCAATGCAAGGCGCTGATCAGCCGTTCCTCGGGTCTTGCGCATCACGTCGTCGACGAATAGCTGGGGTGAGTCTTCGACGCCCTGCTCCCTTTGCCATCGGGATCCGGCGCCGGGGATCATCGCGGTCGACATCGCGGTGTTGTTCCCCCGCTTGAAGTGCTCGCTTGCTTCGACGACCAACACATCGAGTCCTCGCTCCGCGGCGCGTAGGGCTGCGACGAGACCGCCTCCGGCGCCCGCGACGACGAGATCCGGCCCCTTCGAGTTCATGTCGTGCCCTCGAGAAGGGCGCGGCTTGGTATGCGCGTGTTCACGATGTCGTAGACCTCGAATTCGAGAGCGGGACAGGCGTAGGATTCGATGCCGCGTCGCCGGGATCGCTCCAACCTGCGACGCAGGCTCTGTGTCGTCGCAGCGAGTGAACGTGGTCGTCAAGAGGTGCATGTGAGTAGATCTCCATGGAATCAGAGGCCGGGGTCCGCTTCGATGCCCAGATAGGCAGCTTTTACTCGATCGTCGCTTCCGAGTTCGGATCCGGTGCCCGACAAGACGATCGAGCCACTCTCGATCACATATGCGCGGTCGGAAATGGCAAGTGCCTGCGCTGCGTTCTGCTCGACGATCAGCACGGTCACGCCGTTGTCCCGAATCCGCACGATTGCTTCGAGAACTTCGGCAGCCAGTTTCGGCGACAATCCCACCGACGGCTCATCGAGCGTGAGCAAGCGAGGACGAGCCATCAGCGCGCGGCCGATGGCGAGCATCTGCTGCTGGCCTCCTGACATGGTGTCGGCACGCTGCTTGCGCCGCTCCGCGAGGATCGGGAACAGATCGAAGACCTGCTCGAGTGAGTCACTCATCGAGCTTCGCTTCTGCGTGTACGCCCCCATTTCGAGGTTCTCGGACACCGGAAGACTGCCGAACAACGCTCGGTCCTGAGCCACGTGAACCAGACCGGCCTTGACGATGCGATCGGCACGTACTCCACGGATATCCGTTCCGTCCAGCATTATCCGACCATCGGTCGCACTCACAAGACCGGACAGCGCACGAAGCGTCGTCGTCTTGCCCGCTCCGTTGGCGCCGATGAGCGATACGATCTCGCTCTTGGCGATCTTCAGGTTGAGCCCGTGCAAGATCTCGAGGCGCCGGTAACCGGCGTGGAGGTTGTCGATCTCGAGCATCATGGCGCTTCCTCACCGAGATAAGCCTCCACGACGCGACGGTCCTCGACCACGGTGCGCGGATCCCCTTGGGTCAGCACCGCCCCTTCGTGCATGACGACCAATCGCTGCGACAACGCCATGATGGCGGCCATGATGTGTTCGACGAACAGGACTGTCAGTCCCGCTTTCGGCAGCGTGCGCAACAGGTCGATCATCGGCGCGCGCTCGGTTGGCACCAGCCCCGCGAGCACCTCGTCGAGTAGGAGAACGCGCGGTTCCATCGCCAGCGCGCGGGCGAGCTCGAGTCGCTTGAGGCTTGCCGTCGACATGGTCGAGATCCTGCCGCCGACCTGGTCGGAGAGTTGCACACGGTCGAGTACCTCCAACGCATGGCGTCGTGCATCCGCACGCCTGCGATGCCTGGAAAGCGCAGCGATGGTGACGTTCTCCAGCACCGTCATGGACTCGAACGGCCGCATGAGTTGGAAGGTTCGGACCAGGCCTGCTCTCGCAATCTTGTCGGCGGGCCATCCGGTGATGTCTGTGCCGTCGAAGGTTACGCGACCCTCGGTAGGAGGCTGCTCGCCGGACAGCACGGAGAAGAGCGTGGTCTTGCCTGCGCCGTTCGGTCCGATGATGCCGACGAACTCGCGCTCGGAAACGTCGAGGGTGACCTCACGTACCGCATGTATCCCCGAGAACGACTTGCTCAGGCCCTCGATGCACAGCAAGCTCATCGACGCCACCTCTCACGAATGGAGCCGAAGATCCCCTTGGGCAGGAAGATGACGATCGAGATCAGGATCACCGAGTAGATGACGACGTCGAAACCGATAGTCCCTTGGAGGAATTCGAGGAATGCAGGTGGGCTGCGCAGCAGATCGTTGATCACCTCGGACAACGGCCCGACGACGGCCGCGCCTACCACCGGGCCCCAGATGGTGCCGATTCCTCCGATGACGGCGGGAACGATGGCCTCGACCGAGACCGCCGCGCCGAACGCCTGTTCCGGCCCCACGTAGAAGTAGTACTGCGTGTAGTACACACCAGCTACGGCGGTGATCGCACAGCTTGCCGCCACTGCGATGAGCCGGTATTTCAACGTGTTGATACCGAGAGATGCTGCCGCAGTCTCGTCGTCACGCACAGCCTGAACGAACTGGCCCGCGCGCGAGCGTGTGTAGAAGATGGTGCCGAGCACTGCGAGCGCAAGGATGGTCAACGGTATCCAGATGTAGATCGGGCTCCCCATTTCGAATTGGAGCATCGCCCACGAGTCACTGGACAGAATGGGAATATTGAAGCCATCGGTCTTGTTGAGCGCATCCAGATTTTGCGCCAGCAGCAAGAACATTTGCGCGAAAGCGAATGTAGCGAGCGCAAAATACGCTCCGGCGAGCTGGTATCGCAGGCACATATAGGCGATCAGCGTTCCCACGACGGCGGCAATGGCGGCGGCAATCACCATCGAGACCCATGGTGAAATACCGTGATCGACCAAGAGATACGCGCCGGTATAGGCCCCGATACCGAAGAATGCTGCATGTCCGAAACTGAACATGCCGCCGAACCCGCTCATGATGTTCCACCCGACCGCCATGATCGCGAAGATCAGCGTGCGAACAACAACGGTCTGTGCCTGATCACCGAGAAAGAGCGGGAGAGCGGCGACAATCACGAACCCGACGAGGAGGGTGACCAGTTGGCGTCGTAGCCACGAATCTTTCAGTGGGTCTTCCTGTTTCACCGGAGTCGGCGCTTCTACCGTCATGGTCATCGGCGAGCTCCGTACAAACCTTGAGGTCTGAGAAACAGAACAAGGATGAACACCGCGAAAACCAAGATGAGCGAACCGGTTCCGGGCAGATAGATGGCACCGACGGTTTGTACGAGCCCGATAACCAGCCCACCCACCATGGCGCCGACCACGCTTCCGAGCCCACCCAGGACGACGATCACGAATGCGAGGATGGTGAACTGCTCGCCGACCGTCGGTGTGAGGCTGGTGAACGGCGTCATCAAGCCGCCGGCGACGGCGACACAAGCGGCACCGATACCGAACGTGAGGGCATACACTCTGCCAATATCGACGCCGACGAGCTTGGCTCCGTCGGAGTTCGACGCAACAGCCCTGATCGACAATCCGAGCGGTGTGCGCTCGAGGACCAACTTCAGCGCCACCACGACGATCGCCGCTCCGATGAACGCCAGCACCCGCGGCCACGATGCGACGGCCCCGAGAATCGACACGGCACCCTCGACCGGTGCCTGAACCGACTTGGGTCTGCCGCCGAAGATCATCAACAGCACGTTGGTGATCAGCAACGACAGTCCGAGCGTGACCAGCAACGGGCCTTCGTGACTACCGCTGATCGTGAGCTTGGTGAGCAACGTCGACTGCACGATCATGCCGAACACGAACATCAAGGGCACGGCAGCGATGGTTGCCAGATAGACGGGCAGGCCTGCAGTCGAGAGCGCGTACACGAGGTACATAGCCATGGTCAGCATGGCCCCTTGCGCAAAGTTCACGATTCCGAGTACACCGAAGATCAGAGTCAAGCCGACCGAGATCAGCGCGTAGACACCGCCGAGCAGGAGCCCGGATACAACAGCCTGGGTGACGAGCGCGTGGTCCCTCTCTCCGAAGAGGTAGATGACCGCCAGGATCACGGCACAGATCGAACCTACTGCAAGTCCTGGACTGACATCCTGCGCGTTACGTCGACTCTGCGAAGATTCGCCAGTCGCGGTCGATGTGACGCTCACAGGCCCGTTTCCATTCCTGTTCCGATCGGGAACGCGATGGCATCGGTAGCGAATTCTTCGGGGAACACTTGTGCGATCGCGCCGTCGCGTACCTGCATCACAATCGCCAGTGCGTTCTTGTTCTGTCCGGTCTCGTCGAACTCGATCGGTCCGGCGTTTGCCACCAGCGGATCCTCGATCGAGAGCGCGGCGATCGAATTGCGCAGTGCCTCAGGGTTCGTATCGGCGCCTTCTTCGAGCCCGGCCGCAATTATCTCGACCGCTTGATAGGACAGCACGGCCGTGGTCTCCATCGAGCGGCCGTACTGCTCTTGGAACCGCGCGCGAATGTCGTTGACTCGCTCACTCGTTCCGTCGAAGTGGTAGTTGGCGCTCAGCACACCGTCACCGGCCGCTCCAGCGTCGCTGGGGAAAGAACTGTCGTCGAAGCCGCCGTTGGCAACGCCGTAGACACCCTTCACGTTCAAGTTCAGTTGCTCGACAGCGTCGGCAACGAGAAGGCTGTCAGGGTAGTAGCCGGTGGCGGCAATGACGTCCGGGTTGGATACCGCAGCCTCACGAACTACCGTAGTGGCGTCGGAGAAGTTCGTTGCGGGATAGCTGATCTCCTGAACCGAGGAGATTCCCTGATTCTTGGCTTCCCTCTCGAACGCATGGAACGCGCTTTCACCGTACGCGCCCTCGATATGAATGTACGAGACCCTGTCGATAGCCTGATCGGCCTGCTTCGCTATGTCGACCAGCGCCCTTGCTCCGTCCCTGCCGACAGTGGACGCGTCGGGTTGTATGCGAAACGAGTAGTCGTAGCCATGAGCGAGAATCCGATCGTCGATAGCGACATCTATCACGAGGGGCACCCGCGCCCGTTCAGCTATAGATGTGAGGTTCTGGGTCACGTCACTCTGGTAGGCGCCGACCAGTGCCACCGCCCCGCCGGAAATGAGTCGCTGCGCCTCACTTCGCCCGACGTCGGCTTTTCCTTGACTGTCACCCTCGACCAGTTCGAGCGGACGGCCCCCCAGCGAAGCGATGCCGCCTGCAGCGTTGATATCAGACACTGCCATCGCGGCGCCCTCGTGCATCAAGCCTCCGACACCTGAAAGAGCGCCTGTCGTGGGATGCACCGAACCGATCTTGATCGGACCCGTGTCGTCGGGTCCGGTCGAAGATCCACACGCTGCTGCGCCCATCACCACGACGGCCGTCAGCGCCCCTACAAGCTTCTTCATGGTCGCTTCTGCTTTCCGCGTCCTCTTCCCGGGCGCCGAGTCGAACTCCTCAGGCAATACCCTCCAGCGTTCCGCTCAGCGCGCCATTGAAACGGTCATTACTCTTCCTGCGGACGAGTATGGCACGTGTCACGTACTTGCAACAGGCCCTTTCGTGATTGTCCGGTTTCAAGGTATGGTTCGCTGAGCGGAACATAAATACATCGGAAGGCTCGGTGAATGGCTGTAACTCCCAGATCCAGGTTCGCTGCAGAAACGTCGAGCGGCACCGAGTCGGCAGATCGCGTAGCCGATGTACTCATCTCTTTCGCGCAATCAGATCGCGCGCTTGGCGTTTCCGAGATCGCACGCAATCTGCAACTGAGCAAGTCGGTGGTGCACCGGATTCTGCAGTCGTTGGCATCGCGCTCGATAGTGCAGCCAGTGGCGGGGGAATCGACCTACTCCTTGGGCCCCGCAGCGATCGGGTTCGGCCCGAAGGCATGGAGTCAGCTCGATATTCGGTCCCTCGCCGCGCCTGTCCTGCAGTCGCTGCGCGACCAGACACGCGAGACTGCGACGCTGTCGCTGCTCGTCGGCAACAGGCGCGTCTACCTAGATCAGTATGAGAGCCCACAAGAGGTGAAGATGGTCGTTGAGATCGGGCCGCAATATCCGCTGCACTCGGGCGCATCGAGCCGCGCCATCCTCGCCTTCCTCCCGCACCATATCGCTGTCGAGTCCCTCGAGGAGCTGCGCGAAACCTCGCCCGACAAAGATGTGGATGCAGGCGTGTTCTTCGCACGTCTGAGCGAAATCCGCGAGAACGGACATGCGACGTCGATCAACGAGCGGAACACGGGGGCAGCCTCCATTGCGGCTCCGTTCTTCGACTCCGCCGGTCGCGTTCTCGGATCGGTCAGTTCATCCGGTCCGGCGTTCCGTTACTCGTCGACCGCAGACGCCGAGCACATAGTCCACGCCCGCCAAGTCGTCTCCGCAGCGCGGTCGATCACGAGAATTCTGGAAGACCTTGCCGAAAGATGACGCTCACAGCCCCTCGCTCGTTTCTCTACGTCCCTGCAGTCAAGCCTGAGCTGTTCACCAAGGCGGCTGCTGGTGATGCCGACGCCATCATCATCGATCTCGAAGACTCGGTGCCGCTGACCGAGAAGGCTCGCGCACGCGCCGACGTCAGCGGATGGCTCGGGACTCGCACCGTCAAGGACACCGAGATCTGGGTTCGTGTCACCCCGGAATTTCTGGCCGAGGACCTCGAATCGGTCGCGCGCCCCGGCATCGACGGGATCGTGGTCGCCAAATGCTCGGTCGGCGCGCTGGCTCGAACAGACGAATTGCTCACACGGTATGAGACGGAGCGATCCCTGCGAGCGATCGCTGTCATCGGGCTCATCGAATCCTCCAGGTCGCTGCGCTCACTGCCGGAGATGGCCGCATGCGGTCGGGTTCGCACGTTCGGAATCGGAGAGGTGGACCTGCTGGCAGACCTGAGGATCCGAAACACACCCGAGACCGCTGCGGTGATCGATTCGCTGCGCACCGAGGTCGTCGTTGCGTGTGCTGCCGCCGGCCTTGCCGCTCCCATCGCGCCGACGTCGACCGACTTCCGCAACCTCGACGCCTTCGTCGCCAGCACAGCACGCATGGTCGACATGGGATTCCGCGGCCGGACAGCATTGCATCCCAGCCAGATACCCATCATCAACGCAGCGTTGACGCCCTCGGATGACGAAGTGATCCAGGCACGCCGCCTGCTGGAGCTCTACGAGCTGGCACACGGCGGACCGACCGTCGACGATCGCGGGCGCTTCGTCGACGAAGCGGTGGTTCGTGGCGCGAGAGAAATCCTCGCCCGCGCGTGATCACCGGACGCTCGACTGTCCGACCGAGGTCAAGGGCTCTAGAAGTACTCCGATTTCCGGGAGGTCGGCCAGGGCACGACAGCGCGCGGCGAGGTCGGCAATGTCACGATCGGAGAGGAACGGCCCGGCGTTCGCGGTGAACTTCGCCGACACCTCCTCGAACGACAACGGGCGCTCCGGACCTCCGCGCGTGGTCAGGACCTCCTCGACCAGTGTCGTTCCGTCAGTGAGAGTTGCTGTCAGCACCGCAGGGAATTGCTGTGGAAAGATCTCGTCGCACCGGGAATGCGGTACCACGTCGACCTTGGACATCAAGGCTCGGCGCTGCGCGGATGTAGCCAACTCGTCCGAATAGTCTTCGAGCGCAGCACCGAGGCCACCCCCACCGAGTAGGCCGACCACCACCGCGTACGGACCGCTGAACTGCGCCATGTATCCGGTAGCGGGAGTTCGCTTGACCTCGATGGGCTCGCCGATGGTGCGCAGAATCGCAGCCGGTACACCGAGCACCAGACGCTCTATCTGGTCGGGTGAAACGCCGCGACGACGTAGTGCGGCTCCCGCGTCGGTTGCCGCATGGGTGAAGTGATTGGCCGGATAAGGCTTGAAGAAGATGCCCGGCACCGCCCAGTTGGTCCCGAGTCCGTCAGCGATCTCGGCTTCACGACCTGCCTGATGGAGCCATGCCTGGAAGAAGCCGAACCTGCCCTCCAATACGGTGGGCGGTCCCGTGATGCCGTGCCGAGCCAGACCCTCCGCAGCCAGTGCCGAGTGCGCCGCCCATCCACAGTGCATCCGTTTGACGGTTCCCCCAGTTCGATTGGCTTCGATGATGCCCGACGCCATCGACGCTGCGATACCCAACGTGTGGACGATGCGCTCTTCGGACCCGCCACCGATCACCGCCGCAGCGACCGCACTGCCCATCGAGCCGCAGATCGACGTCGCGTGTTGTCCATGTTCGAAGAACATCGAGTTCTTGGCTGCCGGAATGAAACCGGCCATACCCAGACGGACGCACACTTCCAACCCGATCGCTATACCGCGTACCAGGGTCCGGCCGTCAGCCTGGTGCTGCTGAGCCGCCGCCAACGCCGCCGGAACGACACTCGCGCTGGGATGCAGGATCGAAGGCAGGTGCGTGTCGTCGAAATCGAGGGAGTGGGCCAGGACACCGTTGACGAAAGCTGCCATCGGGGCAGGCAGAGCCACATCGAGTCCGATCGCTGACGCTGAGGCCGACCCTCCCTGTTCGCACGCCCATGCCGTGGCAGCTCGACTGGTCTCCAAGCTGGTGGCCGCGATAGCTATGCCCAAGGTGTCCAGTACTCGCATACCGACGCTGTCTACAACTTCCTCCGGAAGATCTTCGAAGTGAGTCGCAGACGCGAACCGGGCCAACCTCTGTGCAAGTGTCGGGTCCGTCATGCCGAGGTCACCGCGAGTGGACGCACCGGAGACCCCGTCGCGCCGAAGAAGTTCAACGGGACCAGCACGAAAGTGAACTCGTATCGCTGTTTTGCCGACAACTCTTCGAGGTCGAGGGTCTCGATGATGTAGATGCCGCTCTCCACGAGCAACACTCGGTGTGCAGGAAGCACAGCGTGACCGTTACCCGGCGCGAGGCGCTCGAAGGCGATGGTATCCGCGCCCACGGCATGCAGTTTCTTCTCTGCGAGCCAGCGTGCGCCTTCCTCGCCTACCCCGGGAACACCCGACTCGCGCCCGACATACAACCGGCGCACATCGAACAACTGCGCCCAACCGCTTCGAATCAGAACGACGTCACCCTCCGCCACCTCGACACCCTGCCGGCTACAGGCTGCTTCGAGATCTCGCGCCGTGATCTCGTAACCCCCTTCGCAGCGTTCGATTTCGAGGACCCGAGGAATATCGAGCAGCACACCCCGGCGAATCATGGGCTCGATGGTGTGAACTCCTAGTTCGGTGTACTTCCCGCCGACCCCAGCTCGAGCTGCATCGATTCCGCCGTGCATCTTGCCGTCCTGTGACACGTGTGCAAGAGCATCGATGTGGGTGCCAACGTGGGTGCCCATCGTGATCAGGTCGTTGGCGGCGCTGCCGCCGTCGGGTCGAGTGACGTCTCCATGACGTCGCGGCAAGGTGTGCCAGAACCGTGGATGATTCGGCGACTGCGCCATCCCGACGCGCAGTTGCCGGCCGAGGTCGGTGATCGTCACTCCGGCCTGGACGGTCCGGAGGAGTTGGTCGGACATCGATTGCCTCCTTCGTTGCGGCTTCACGAGGGCCGCCGATGGCTGGTGTGCTCATGCGTGATGGCAGGCAGCAAGGCCCACACCGTTTCGTTCAGCGAAACGTGGTGTCATGAATTCATCACGCTATACACAGCATCGCACGACTGGCTTACGGGTGACAAACAATGAAAATTTGCCTCGAGCATCATGACCTCTGCTTTCGTTCGATACATCACCGCCATCCACGCTAGTTCGAATTGTTCCGATGAGCGGAACATATTCCATCTTCGAGACATCTGTTTGGTTGACATCCACTCAACCCGGCATTGGATACTGGTTGGGTGACAGACGCCGCGCCGGTACCCATGTCTTGCAAACAGTGGGAGAAACTCTGCGTGCCGGCGCCGGCTAATTCCGACTACGTGATGGAGCGGTGATGGAAGCGGTCGAGCAGTTCGCGTCGGCCCGCGTCGCGCGGCTCGCCACGGTCGGGCTGGGGAGCGTGCCGCATCTCGTGCCGATCGTCTTCGCGCTCGACTCCGAAACCATCTACTCCTCGGTCGACCACAAGCCCAAGCGCACCACAGCGTTACGACGGCTACAGAACATCGCAGCAAACCCTGCCGTCTCGGTTCTGGTGGACCACTACGACGAAGACTGGAACCAACTGTGGTGGGTTTGCGTCAACGGACAGGCCGAGATCCTCGATGCAGGCACACCCGAGGGCATCTGCGCACTCGATGTTCTTGCCGCCAAGTATCCGCAGTACGTCGAGCGTCGACCGGAGGGACCGGTGATTGCCGTCCGCAGCCTTCGGTGGCACCACTGGTCCGCCCAATGACCAAATCTGCCAATGCCGGCGTCGTAGCCTCGACGGCATGCCTACAGCACTCATCACCGGAGCGAGCCGAGGTCTCGGCGCCGCGATCGCTCGTGAACTCGCACCCACCCACGACCTTCTTCTCGGCGCGCGGTCCGCGGAATCGCTGACCGACATTCTCCGCGAACTCCCCGGCGCCACACCTTGGCCCGTCGAACTCACCGATTACGACGCGGTCGCGACTGCGTGCGCCCCGATCGAGCAACTAAATGTTCTGGTAAACAACGCCGGTGTCGCCGACCTCGACACCATCGCGGAGTCCAGCGTCGAGCAGTGGAAGCGCACCCTCGAAGCGAATGTGGTCGCGGTGGCCGAACTCACGCGACTCCTGCTTCCCGCCCTCCGATCGTCCGGCGGTCACGTGATCATGATCAACTCGGGTGCCGGCCTCAACGCCAGAGCCGGATGGGGGTCATACGCCGCGAGCAAGTTTGCCCTGCGGGCGTTTTCGGACGTACTGAGAGAAGAAGAGCCCTCCCTGCGGGTCACTTCGGTGCACCCTGGGCGGACCGACACCGACATGCAGAGAGCCATCGTGGCAGGCGAGGGCAACGAGTATCGCCCCGAGAAATACATAAGGCCCACGACCGTCGCAAGAGCAGTGCGAGACATCGTCGACACGCCGAAGGATGCGCACTGTACCGAAGTGGTCCTGAAGGTACGCTGAGTGCGCTGATGGCAAAGAAAAAGAGTGATGTATGTCACAAGTCTAAAGAGAAGGAAAAGCTCTAAACTCTTTTCATCAGTCGCCTTCGATTTCAACTCGTTATTCGTTCGAGTTCATCTCGTTATTCGGGCGCCAACGTGAGTCGGGTCTTCAACCTGGCTCTTCAGGAGGAATTGCCACGATGAATACCGCACAGCAAACGCTCGAAGCCACAGTTGTCGCAACTGTCGACGACATGTTCGCTTCGATGTTCACGCTCGATCTCGGCGACGGCGAGGTCGACTTCGGGGCCATCGAGCGCATCCACGCCGGCGACTTCGACGAGTGGATCGAGGCTGCCGCGCGGTCAGGTCTGTTCACGCGCCATGACGTCGACATCTTGGTGCGGTCATGGGAAGCCAACCCGAAGTCCCTCTTCGACGGTCTGCTCTCCGACGTCGACGAGATGACTCAGCGTCGCTACGTCGCGATCTGGGATGCCCTGGACAACGTCTCCTCGTTCGAAACTGCCGAATACGCCTGACAATCAGAACGGCCACGCGGGTACGGGCGGCAAGCCCTCCCGCGTGGGACGTCCGACCAGCCAGGCCAACAGCTCGTTACGCGAAAGCTCCGGCACGGCGACGTTCGGATGGCGCGCACTCAGCTCGGGTAGCTGCGTCCGCAATGTGTGTTCGACGAAGGTCTCCGGCCAATCATCCGCCGTGTAGCCCAGGCCGAGGTCGACGTGGTGGATCTCGAGTTCCCGCCAGCGCAGTATCGGAATATCTCGGACGGTGGCGGGTTTGCGATAGTTCACCGGCATCTCGTACCGGTCCTCGCCGATCTGTCGCAGCGAATCGAGCATCCTTCGGCTGGCAAAGCGAAAATCAGCCGCGAGCAACTCCGCCGGACGTCCCGCACCTTCCTCGATCGCCGCATCGCGTGCAGCAGGACCACCCGGGTACATTTCGGGCACCGACTCGCCGGTCAGGATCCCGAGGGCGAACCGATTGAACCCATCGGAGTTCCTCGCGAGATGCGTGATCACATGCCCGCGGCTCCATCCGGGCAGCTTCGAAGGTTCCGATACCTGACCGTCGGTCAGCGATTCCAGACTCGCTTCCACCGCCCTCTGAGATTCCGCTACAGCATCGAGCACCTCGAGATAAGTCAGTTCAGCGCGCGGCGAAGTCACGCACACGATGGTAGTGCGTGGGAATGACTCGACCGCGGAATCTCGGCTCGAGCTTGGGCAATTGCCCTATCGAATTGCGTCGGACTGGAGTGTCTCGAGGTAGTCCAGTGTGCTGGACAGGTCGAGAACGTCACCGTACTTGGCGTTGATATCGAACAGACTCGCTTCATGCGGACCTTCGGCCCGGTCACCGACACACTCGCGAGGCACCAGAACACCGAATCCTGACTGCACGGCATCGACCACTGTCGCCCGGACACAGCCACTTGTGGTGGCGCCGCAGGCGATGACGGTGTCGCGACGGAGGGCGGTAAGCACAGCGGCAAGGGGAGTACCGAAGAAGGCCGAGGCGCCCTTCTTCGTGATGATGTGATCATCGGCGGTCACCGTCAACCGCGGGTCGAACTCGACCTCCTGTGAACCGTCCCGCAACACCCGGAATCCAGGGGCCTTCTTCAGCCAGGCGACCGAACCCCCTTCCGCTTCCGCCTGGCTGTAAGCGATCTTGGTGTAGACGATCGGTACACCGTGCTCGCGGGCAACATCACACAGGTGGGCAGTTGCACGGACGACTTCGGTCAGGTCTGCACCGCTCGGGTAATCGGGTTCGGTGAAGCCACGGGTGAGGTCGACAACGACGATCGCCGGACGATCGCCTCTCGGAGATGGCTCTCCCAGTCCGGCATTCTTGTAGATTTCTTCGGTTTTCCGACCCCAATGACGGTTCTGATCGAGCACGGTACGACCCCTTCGGTGCGTGCTGTCTTCCAACCATGTTTCAGTCCACACTAGGGGGGAAGCGACAGGCGGGCCGGATTACGGCGAGGTGGGCGGGTCCGGCAATCAGTCGGCGCGCGTGATCATGTCCTCCTGCCCCCAGTACGCCTTCATGGAGGTGATCTTGCCGCTGTCGTCGAAGGTCATGACATCGATCGGTGCGATCTCGAGCTTCTGCTCCCCGAGGTCGGTGACCAAGGAGAAGTGGAACGCGGCCGAGTTGCCCGCAATCCTCAGGGTCAGAAGTTCACCGGTCTGCTGCATCGGTTCGAGCACGCTGTAGAACTCGCGCAACGATTCCACCGAGGTCCTCGGCTCGGTACCCACCGGGTCCTCCACGGTCGCGCCCTCGGCGTACAGAGCGAGGACGTCGTCAACCGTCCCTGTCGCCACCGCCTCCACATACCTTTCGACGGTCTTGCGGATGTCTTCTGCGGCCGGTGCCATCGCTGCTCTCCTTCAATGATTAGAACGTGTTCTAATCATGAGCCTAACGCGACAGCGGGCCGTCAGGAAGACATTCCTGGAGCGGCTGCGAATATCGAGTTGCGCAGCCTCCACCGGCGTCAGACGACAACGTTGACCATCTTCCCGGGGACCACGATCACCTTGCGTGGATCCTTGCCGTCCAGAAGCGCGACGATCTTCTCGTCTGCGAGTGCGATCTTCTCGATGTCCTCACGCGCAGCATCCACCGAGACGGTCACGCGGCTACGGACCTTGCCGTTGACCTGGATCGGATACTCGACGCTGTCTTCTACCAGCCACTTCTCGTCGGCTACCGGGAAAGGTCCGTGCGCCAGAGACTTCTCGTGCCCGAGCCGAGACCACAACTCCTCCGCGAGATGCGGGGCCAGAGGTGCCAGCATGAGCACCAACGGTTCCACCCCAGAGCGTGGAGCGCCGTCCGGGTACGCCTTCGTGAGGTGGTTGGTGTACTCGATCAGCTTGGCCGCAGCCGTGTTGTCCCGCAGAGCCGTGTAGTCCTCGTTCACGCCGGCGATCGTCTTGTTCAACGCGCGCAGCGTCTGCTCCGTCGGAGCGTCGTCGGTGACACGGAGTGCACCGGACGCCTCGTCGATCACCACCCGCCAGGCACGCTGCAGGAAGCGCTGCGCACCGACGACGTCCTTGGTTGCCCACGGACGAGATGTGTCCAGCGGGCCCATCGACATTTCGTACACCCGAAGGGTGTCGGCACCGTACTCCTCGAAGATCTCGTCCGGCGACACGGAGTTCTTCAGGCTCTTGCCCATCTTCCCGTACTCGCGCTCGACCTCCACGCCCTGATAAAAGAACTTCCCGTCCTTCTCTTCCACCTCTTCGGCCGGAACGTGCACGCCGCGAGCGTCGGTGTAGGCATAGGCCTGGATGTAGCCCTGGTTGTAGAGACGGCGGTACGGCTCGCTGGAGCTGACGTAGCCCAAGTCGAACAGCACCTTGTGCCAGAACCGCGCGTAGAGCAGGTGCAGCACTGCGTGCTCGACACCACCGACGTACAGGTCGACGCCACCGGGGTCGTTCGGCCCGTGAATCTGCGGACGAGGACCGGTCCAGTATCGCTCGTTCTCCTTGTCGCAGAACACGTCCGGATTGGTCGGGTCGATGTAGCGCAGCTGATACCACGAGCTCCCCGCCCATTGCGGCATCACGTTGGTGTCGCGGCGATAGGTCTGCAGTCCGTCACCGAGGTCCAGCTCGACGTTCACCCAGTCGACTGCCTTCGCCAGTGGGGGAGAGGGCTCCGAGGCAGAGTCGTCGGGATCGAAGGAGACCGGCGCATAGTCCTCGACCTCTGGAAGTTCCACGGGCAAAGCCGATTCCGGAAGGGCATGCGCGACACCGTCAGCGTCGTACACGATCGGGAAGGGTTCTCCCCAGTAACGCTGGCGCGCGAACAGCCAGTCACGCAGCTTGTACTCGATGGTGCCGGTGCCGGTTCCGTCCGCCTCGAGCCGCTCGATGATGGCCTTCTTCGCCTCGGATACGGTCATCCCGTTCAGGAAGTCCGAGTTGACCAGTGTGCCGTCACCGACGTACGCGTCCTTCGTGATGTCCCCACCAGAGATGACTTCGACGATGTCGAGGCCGAACTCCGTTGCGAATTCCCAGTCGCGATGATCGTGACCGGGAACTGCCATGATCGCGCCCGTGCCGTAGCCGGTGAGGACGTAGTCGGCGATGAACACCGGCAGCTTGTGCCCGTTGACCGGGTTGACCGCATACGTGCCGAGGAAGACCCCCGTCTTCTCCCTGTACTCTTGCCGCTCGAGATCCGACTTGGACGCGATCGACTTCCGATACGCCGCAACAGCGTCCACTGGACTTTCGGCACCACCGGTCCAGCGGGGGTCGACGTCCTCGGGCCATTTCTCGGCGACGAGTTGATCTACCAGATCGTGCTCGGGCGCCAGCGTCACGTAGGTTGCGCCGAACAGGGTATCCGGGCGCGTCGTGAAGACCTCCACCTCATGACCATCGGCAGCGAAGCGTACCTGGGCGCCGTGTGAGCGTCCGATCCAGTTGCGCTGCATGGTCTTGACCTTCTCGGGCCAGTCCAGGTACTCGAGGTCGTCCACGAGTCGATCCGCATAGGCGGTGATCCGCATCATCCACTGCTGCAAGTGCTTGCGGAATACCGGGTAGTTACCGCGATCGCTACGACCGTCTGCGGTCACCTCTTCGTTGGCCAAGACGGTTCCCAGGCCGGGACACCAGTTGACCATCGAATCAGTATGGTAGACAAGGCGATACGAGTCGAGGATTGTCTCTTTCTCGGCATTCGGCAACGACTTCCAGTCCCGACCGTCCTCCAACGTGCGTTCACCCGAAGCGAATTCGGCCTCCAGCTCCGAGATCCGACGAGCCTTGCCCACCGCCTCGTCGAACCACGCGTCATGAATCTGCAGGAATATCCACTGCGTCCAGTGGTAGTAGTCGACATCGGTAGTCGCAAACGTACGACGCTCGTCATGACCGAGTCCGAGGCGACGCAACTGTCGCTTCATGTTGGCTACGTTGGCCTCGGTCGTGGTTCGCGGGTGCGTGCCCGTCTGCACCGCGTACTGCTCTGCCGGCAGACCGAAGGCGTCGTATCCGAGAGTGTGCAACACATTGTGGCCGAGCATGCGGTGATACCGGGCGAACACGTCGGTGGCGATGTAGCCGAGCGGGTGACCGACATGCAGTCCCGTCCCGGACGGGTACGGGAACATGTCCTGAACGAACAGCTTGTCGGCGGGAACCTCGCCCGCCAACGGACCGACTGGATTGGGCGCGTTGAACGTACCCTCGGCACTCCACCGGTCCTGCCAGCGCTGCTCGATCTGGCCGGCGAGTTCCGCGGTATAGCGGTGCTGCGGGATCGCGTCGGAAGGGTTGACGTGCTGCACGTGCTCGGTCACTGTGGTCGCTATCTACTTGGCTGATTCATTCTTGGACAATGGTGATACCCGTTACCAGGGTAGAACCTCACTCAACCCGGGATCACTTGTGCATCCGGGTTGGCCGTATCCTGGTCTGGTGTTGATTGTCTCCATCCTGCTGTTCGTATTGGCTGTCGCGGTCTCCGGTGTCGCCGTAGCAGGCCTGACCGAACGCCTCCCGCGCAACCGGTGGGCGGGCGTCCGAACCCCCGAGACATTGCGTGATGATCAGACCTTCGTGCTGGCCAACAAGGTCGCAGGCCCCACACTGCTCGCCTCTGCCGGGCTCCTCGTCATCGGCGGAGTCGCCGGAATCCTGATCGGCGGAGCCGTCGGAATCGGCGCCCTCCTCGCCAGCGTCGTTGCCGCCGGGCTCACAGCGGCTTCCGGTGGATCCATCGCCGCGCGCGCCGCAGCAGCAATGCCTGCCCCCGACACCGGCGCCTGCGGGAGTTCCTGCGGCGCCTGCTCACTGAAGGACGCCTGCCAGCCGTCCTGATCGGTTGACGATCGTTCGGTGAATCACACACGCATCACCGACCCGGCCGGAGCACTCTTCGGCCTCCTCCTGCCGGTCGTCGCAGCGCTGTCCGGCGTGATCCTGACGAAGGCGTGGGAAAAGCGTCTCCCGGCCGAACTCGCCACCCATTGGACCACCACGTCATCGAGCGGCTTCGCGACCCCGATGTCGAGTGCGTGGACCTTCGCCTTGACGACAGTTCTGATCGGTGGCGGGTGTTCGGCGATCTCGGCATTGGCCCCGGCGATGCTCATGATGCGGCGCGCAATGCTGGTCGTCGGGCTGTCCGTGGTCGGCTTGATCCTGACGGTGCAGGTGGTGATGCTGAGCGAACAGCTCGATGTCCGAGATGCCGCAGACACCGAACTTCCTCTGTGGTCTGTCGGCCTCGGCTTTTCACTCGGCTTCGTCGTGGGGATGGTAGGCGCCTCACTGCTACGCGACTACCGTCGACGGGTTTGCGCCACACAGCCTCCCGACACCCAACTGCCGCGAGCTGACACTCCGGGTGCGGTAGCCGACACTGTCGGTTTCGGCACTGTCGGCTCATTGGTCTTGCTCGTTCTAGTCGGGATCGCCCCGGCCATAGGCATGTGCCTGCTGGTGGACGGGTGGTGGCCGCTGGCCGTATTCGTTCCGCTCGGACTACTGATCGTTAGCCGAGTGCGGTTCCAGGTGGTGGCCGATCGGTCCGGCATCAGAGTCGTGAATATGGGCATGACCGCACTGCACTACGGCATCGACGAAATCGAGGGCGCGCGAGTCGAGCCGATCAAGCCTTTCGCCGACTTCCGTGGCTGGGGATTCGTGGTGAAGGGTCCGCGGAACTTCGGTGTCGTTACGAAGACGGGACCGGCTGTGATCATCACAACGGCGTGCGGTGATCGGTTGACGGTCACGAGTGCCCAAGCCGATCGCATGGCCGGGGTCTTGAACTCTTTCGCCGACAGGCGCTTCCGGTACGACCATGATCGAGTTGCTGAGCCGTAGCCCGGAGACCCAGGGTCGACTCAGTCGACTGAATGTGTTGACCATCACAGCGATTCCCGGAATTTGGAGCGGCCGCTGTCGGCCGGTTGATGTAGCCTCCTCACTTGATCAGCGCCCATGGGGCACCGCGACAACGATCGAAGACGGAGTGGCATGCGTAAGACAGGAATCGGGATCGCCGCAGTGGCGTCGCTGGCACTACTGACGGGTGGGGTGGCCAACGCACAGGAGTCGGAACCTCCCACCTTCGACGGTACTGATACACACACCGTCGGCACCGGTGAAGAAGAGATGGCACCGGGCATCTACCGCACCGCCGGCGGTGAAAACTGCAACTGGATGCGTATTGGTGCAGAAGAGGCCGAGCTTGCCGAAGGCAAGACGTCGGTAGCTGACATGGCCGGTGCAGTGATCATCGAGGCCACCGACACCGAGTTCAAGACTAGCGACTGCGCGGACTGGGAATGGGTCGATAGCGTGCCGAACCCCCCGACCTCGGTCTCATCGTCCGGAATCGTGTGGAACACGGGCAGCCTGGGGAACATGCTGGCCGATGACATCGACGCCGGGGAAGGTAGCCACACCGTCGGCGACAGTGACGGAGACGTCACACCGGGCATCTACCACAATGTCAGCGACGAGACCTGCACCTGGGAGCGACTTGGCGCTGAAGAAACTGCAGTCTCCCTGGGCGAAACGTTTGAGCCCGGCATGGCCTCGACAGTGATCATCGAGGCTACCGACGCCAAATTCACAACGACAGCGGGCTGCGGCGAGTGGACGAAGGTCGCAGAGCTATCGGAGGCCTAATTCGTAAGGCCACTTCCGAGGGGCGGTGGGCGGTGGATAACCACCCGCCCACCGCCTGATAACCCTGCGGCCACTTCGTCCTAAGCCCCAGCGGCCGCTCCGCTCTATTCTGGGGACGGTGAAGTTCCTCAGCCGGTTCTACATCGATGGATTCATCTTGGGAATCCTCGCTGCGGCGGTTCTGGGGAGCATCTTTCCCGCCTCGGGCACTGGCCAGACGGTCCTCGACTGGGCCACCCGCATCGCGATCGGCCTACTGTTCCTGCTCAACGGTGCACGCCTGTCGCCAACGGAGGCGCTGCGGGGATTGCAGCACTGGCGTCTTCATTCCGTCGTGTTGATCGCGACCTTCGTGCTCTTCCCGCTGGTCGGACTCGCGTTCCGTGTGCTGGTCCCAGGTGTGCTCAGCGAAGACCTGTACACCGGCATCCTCTACCTGTGCCTGGTTCCGTCGACGATCCAAACGTCGGTCGCGTTCACGTCCATCGCGAGGGGCAACGTAGCCGGCGCGATTGTGAGCGCGTCGTTGTCCAACCTCGTCGGGGTGTTCCTGACACCGGTTCTGGTGATTCTGCTGATGAGCACCGAAGGCGGCGCTGCCATCGACTTGACGTCGATCACGGACATCGTGCTCCAGCTGCTGGTGCCGTTCTTCGTCGGGCAATTGCTCAGGCCGTTCATCGGCGACTGGTTGCAGAAGTACCGCGAGCCCACCAAATTCGTCGACCGCGGCTCGATCTTCCTCATCGTGTTCTGGGCCTTCAGCGCAAGCATGAGCGAAGGCGTCTGGAACACCGTCTCCCTCACGCAGGTGATCGGTGTAGTGGCCGTGTGTGCGGCCCTTCTCGCTTCGGTTCTGGCGATCACAACCTTCACCGGCCGCGTGCTGGGATTCAGTACTCCCGACCAGATGGTCATCATCTTTTGCGGATCGAAGAAGAGCCTTGCGGGACTCGCAATGGCCAGCGTCCTGTTCGTCGGTGAACCGGTGGGCCTGATCGTACTGCCGTTGATCATCTTCCATCAGTTGCAGCTGATTGTCTGTGCTGCGATCGCACAGAGATACGCCAGGCGGAATCTCGAGCAGTCGCACTCTGCCGCCCAGCAATAGACTCACCTGGCTACGGCCGCGCAACTGATCCTGATCAGCCGCGCCGCCGTAGCCGCTGGAGGTCTAGGCGGTGACGCCGTAGTCGCGGGCGATGCCCGCCAGACCCGATGCATAGCCCTGACCGATAGCGCGGAACTTCCAGTCCGAGCCGTTGCGGTAGAGCTCACCGAAAACCATCGCGGTTTCGGTGGAAGCGTCCTCCGACAGGTCATAGCGCGCGAGCTCTGAGTTGTCGGCCTGATTGACGATGCGGATGAACGCGCTGCGGACCTGACCGAACGACTGCGAGCGGTTGTCGGCGTCGTAAATCGCCACCGGGAACACGATGGACTCTATGTTCGCCGGTACGGCGGCGAGGTCGACCTTGATCACCTCGTCGTCGCCGGCTCCCTCACCGGTCAGATTGTCGCCGGAGTGCTTGATCGCACCCTCCGGCGACTCGAGGTTGTTGTAGAACACGAAGTGCTTGCCGGACACAGCCTTCTTGTCGGCGCCCAGCGCTATCGCGGAGCTGTCGAGGTCGAAGTCCTGCCCGGTCGTGGTGCGAACATCCCAGCCGAGACCGACGGAGACCGCGGTCAAACCGGGGGCTTCCTTGGTCAATGAGATGTTTCCACCCTTGGTCAGGCTAACGCTCATACTTGGTCCTCCTGAACTTGTTGCTGTGTTGATTCCCGATGGTTCGGGTGATCGGGGTCTGTGGAACAGAGTTGCTGCTGCTGAACAGAATCCGGACGAGCGACGACCGCCGCACGCGCGACGCTCGTCTCAGAGGTCGAACTCGCCTGGGTTGATACCCACGGCAAAGCACGCTTCCTTGACCGCCGTCTTTTCGTCGGCGTCGAAGTTGCCGTCGGCGCCGCCGATGATGATGCCGATCTGAATCACTGCCCGCGCCTGCTCGGGCTTCGCCTTCAGTCTGCCGATCGTTGCCGTGGCCTCGACCTTGCCGAAATCGTAGTCGCCCTGAAGCTTGTCGCAGAACCAGTCGAACTTCTGACGAAGCTCATCCGGCGCAAACACTTTGAGTGCCTCGTTGGACATGATCAGCGCGGCCGTCTTCTGTCTTTCCGAAGCATCGATGCTGCCGTCGGCTGCCGCGATGAGCGCACACATCGCCATGGCGCCGTTGGCGAACTCCTTGTTCTTGAACTGCGCAGTCTTCGTCTGGAGTTGCCCGTTCAACTCTTGCGTCTTGGTCTTGAGTTGATCCCAGAAACCCATGTGGTCCTCCTATTTCGGTGTTGCTCGGCACATACGAGTCAGTGCCGACATAGGCGCAGTCCTGCGATGTGAGAGTGCAATCGCAGTTGCGCTGAACGTTTCACTGTCGGAATTGATGCTGGGTGCACTCCTGGTCGGAGCATCTTCCGGTGCACTTTGTGAGCCCAATCCCACGGTGTGCCTTCTTACTCCGTACCCAGGGTCTCCGGATGGTTCCCGATCCCAGTTGCCGGCTGTGTCGAGCCGGTCGTTCACAAGGTCGGTCTTCCAACCCTTCGATAGCAGCATGCTCTCCTTTGTTGCAGCCCATCCGCTCCCCACGGGCGGGCACCCTCCAATGCTGACACGCTCAACGGACCATCCGGACAGTGACCCCTAGGAACACCGCCGATACACCAAGGGCGAATCTCGAGGAGTCGCACTCCGCCGCACGGCGATAGACTCGAGGCGACCAGAGGTGATCCGCGATGTCGCTACGCCGTTGTGAGTTCCGCTTCTACGAGGAACTGAACGATTTTCTGCCGCCGATACGACGCAAGCAGGCCTTCCAGCACGACTTCGACGGCACACCGTCGGTCAAGGATCGGATCGAATCGCTGGGTGTGCCGCACACAGAGGTGGACCTGATCCTGGTCGACGAGGTGTCGGTCAACTTCTCGCACCGGCTTCGCGGCGGCGAACGTGTCGCCGTGTATCCGGTCTTCGAGCGTTTCGACCTCACCGGCGTGACGGCCTTGAGGCCCCGCCCCCTACGGCGGCCGAGTTTCGTGCTGGACGTGCATCTCGGTCGCCTCGCCGGCTACCTCCGGCTACTCGGTTTCGATACCCGCTACAGCAACAATTTCGCCGACACCGAACTGGTGGATATTTCCCTGACCGAGCACCGTACAGTTCTCACGCGGGACACGGGAATCCTCAAGCGGTCGGCGCTGACGCACGGCGCCTTCATACACGAAACAAACCCCCGACGTCAGCTGCGAGAAGTCCTGGACCGCTTCGACCTCCAATCACAGATCGCGCCCTTCACCAGATGTGCACGTTGCAACGGTCTCCTGGATCCGGTGCCCAGAGGCGAGGCTCTCGCCGTGGCACCACCGGGAGTCGCGCGGCACTCGCACTCCTTCAACCGTTGCCGCGACTGTGACCAGCTGTATTGGTCGGGCAGCCACCTTCCGCGGCTACGCCGGTGGCTGGCGGCGGAGGCAGGGGTCCAGCTCATGCCGGATGCTCAGGAGGCGTGAGGCAATTCCTGCCTGGATGATCCTTCCTGGTTGGATTCGTCCTGGCAGGCACAGTCATCGAGTTCGCCGCAGTCGATGATCAACGCGTGCCGGACCTCGGACAGCTCGACACACGACTCGTCCGTGCACTCGGCGGGGTAGAGCGCATGCACGATCAGCGTTCCGTCGCAGGCGTCGATCATGTCTGCCGCCTCCTCAGCTATCGCGGTATCCGCCTGATGTTGTGATACCACCCGTCCCCGACAGCACGGGGATTTAGCTGGCGTGTCTACTAGTTTCGCTCGATGTCGATCGGGTGAGTAGCGAGAATCGCGAGGGGAAGCGGCTGCCGACGTAGCACCTGCGCCCACACGTCGACGAACGCCGGAGCGACGACGTCCGACGCGAGCGCCGAAACCACGATCCAATCCTCGCGATGCAGTTCGGAGTCGAGCTGACCGTAGGTCCAGCCCGAATAGCCGGCGAAGATCCGAACTCCCTCCACGAGCGGCGCAATGAGCTCGGGATCGGAATCGAGATCCACCATCACCACGCGACCGTGCACTCGGCGCAGTCCCGGGACTCCAGTCGTCTCTGCACCCGATCGCAGCGTCGCCAGGCACAGCGCCGCGTCGCGTTTGACCGGGCCGCCGACGTACAGCGCGTCCGGAGGCGCGGCGAGCGCCGACCACTGTGGCAGTACGTCGTTCACTGGAGTTTCACTGGGACGGTTGATAACCACACCGAGGCTGCCGGCATCGTTGTGTTCGATCACATAGATCACTGTGCGACGGAATGCGGGTTCGACGAGATCGGTGGACGAGACCAACAGGCTGCCGGGTCGGACCACCGGTTCCGCCGACGCAGTTCGGTCCTCTGGTTCTTCTGCTTGCGCCACCAGAACATCATCCCACCGACACGGAGCGGATGTCGTGGATGACGCGGCGCGGGTGTGGCGCAAGAGACGTCATCGAGGGCTCACACCGTCACACGGCCACGCGATCACGCAACGGAAAGTCCCGCTGTCTCAGCCAGCACTGCGAGATGGTGTTCGAACATCGCGGCGGGGTCGGTGAAGGTGTCGCTGCCGTACTGCCCGAAGATCTCGAAGTTCACCGCTCCGAACAGTGCCGTCCAGGCCAAGATTCCGCGGGCGAGTAAGTGATCGGGTATTTCGAGCCCGATTTCGCCGCGGATACGCTCGAGATCGGCCGACAGTTCGTCGCCGATCGGAGCCACAACGTTGGCAGCGAGTTTGCCCACCGCATAGGCATTTCCGAAAATGCTGACGAGGCAGAGAACGACACGTGTCCCGGGTATGGTGGTCTGCTCGCCTGGTGCGTGATAGCCGGGAACGGGGCTACCGAACAGCAACCCGTAGAGAGCCGGCTCTCGTAGAGCCCACTCGCGTGTTGCACGACCGAGTGCGAGGAATTGCTCACGCGGGTCCTCAGTGGACGCCACCGCCGCCTCCACTTCCTCACCGAGTTCGTTGTATCCATCTACGACGAGCAACGTGAGCAACTCGTCACGACTCCTCACGTACCGGTACACCGCAGACGACACCACGCCGAGATCCCGGGCGACGGCCCTCAACGACAGCGCCGCGGCACCGACCGCCGACAAATGCTCACGACCGATGCGGGTGATGTCTTGCAGCGTCTGCTCACGAGCGCGCTCACGCGGGGTTGTTCCTGGCATGACTCAAGAGTGGCAATTCTAGAGAGCGCTGTCAACAAAAGAGAGCACTGCTCTTGACAGTGGCCGCGCCGAGGTGCATTCTGAAGAAAGAGAGCAGTGCTCTCGGATTGTCTTGAAGGTAACTCACAGCGGGGAGTAGAGATGTCGAATGTGGAGATCGTCACCGGAGCAGGGCCTGTAGGTTGGACTGTCGCTTCGCAACTCGCGGAACAGGGACGACAAGTGCGCGTACTCACCCGCTCCGGAAACGGACCGGAGCATCCCCTGATCGAGCGCCTGAAGATCGACGTCAACGATGCCGCGTCACTACGCGAAGCGTTCGACGGAGCCGTCGCGGTCTACCACTGCATTCACGCCGCCTACAACGCTGCGGCCTGGGAAAGCGAACTTCCTGCCGCCGAGCAAACAGTGCTGGGGGCGGCCGGAGAGGTCGGGGCCGTCGTGGTCTTTCCCGAGAGCCTCTACTCCTATGACGCCTCCAGGCAGCCGATGACCGAACACACCCCGCGAACCGCCGACCGTGGCAAGCGGGGCGTTCGGACCAGGCTTCTGCAGGCCCGCGAGGCCTCCCCGACCCCCACTGTGAGCGTGGTCGCATCCGACTTCTTCGGACCCGGAGTGCTCAACGCCCACGCAGGCGAGCGCATGGTCCCGGTCGTTCTCGCCGGCAAGACGATGCGAGTGCTCGGTTCCGCCGACCAACCTCACTCCTTCACCTACGTTCCGGACCTGGCAGCCGCGATGATCACCGCCGCACACGACCGGACACTGTGGAACTCGGTGCTGCACGCACCGACAACCCCCGCGGTGACACAGCGGCAGATGGTCGAAGCCTTCGCCGAGGCCGGCGGAGTCGAAGCGCCGAAGGTGAGTGCGCTACCCGGTTGGTTGATTCGCGGAATGGGCCTCATCCACCCTGGAACCCGCGAACTGGGCGAGTTGCTGTACCAATTCGAGGATCCCTTCGTCATGGACTCCACGGAGAGCGAGGCCCGACTCGATCTGCATCCGACACCGCTCGCCCGGGCCGCTGAGGAAACTGTCAACTGGTGGCGGGCCACAGTCGGCGCTGCCGGATAAGGTCTAGCGAATGGCCAAAAAGCTCGGGAACCGGCGTCAGGCGTTGCGCCGAGTCGCATACACGTTGCGGCGGTCACCCGGGCTGGCCCGCCTCGCTACGGTGCGCTTCGCCAGCCAGTTCGGCGACGGAATGTTTCAGACCGCTCTCGGTGGCGCGATTCTCTTCAACCCCGAGCGCCAAACAGATCCTCTCGCGATCGCCGCGGGGTTCACGGTCCTACTGCTCCCGTACTCGGTGATCGGACCCTACGCGGGCGCACTCCTGGACCGTTGGGATCGGCGGAGCGTGCTGTTGTGGGCGAATGTGTTGCGCGGACTTCTGATACTGGTCACCGCCATACTGTTGGGGACGGGGGTCGGCGAGTCCGCACTCCTGATCCTCGCCCTCGCCACCGTCGGTGTGAGCCGTTTCGTGCTCGCGGGCGCCTCGGCCTCATTGCCCCATGTGGTACATAGGTCCTGGCTGGTCGCGACCAATTCGGTACTTGCAACGACCGGTTCCGTCGTCGCCTCACTCGGGGCCGCGACCTCCGTGGCCATCATCGGCGTCCTGGGTTCGGACAACCGTGGCACGGGAATCGCCGCGGCGGCGTCCGCTTTCGGATCAGTGGTGGGGGCGATCGCGGCCTCCCGCTTCCATCGGCGACTCCTCGGCCCCCACGCGGAAGAGAAGCCCGAGTCGGGAGCCATCCGCGCCGTCGCCGCCGGGCTGCGCACCGGAGCCGTCGCCGTTTGGCATTCGCCGGGAGTCACCACGGCCATGATCGGGATCGGCATGCACCGGATCGTCTTCGGCATCGACACATTGATCATGGTGCTGGTGCTACGCGATACAACTGCCCTCAGCGCACTGCCTGGCGGACTCGTCGGGTTCGGAGTCGCGGTCGGTGCCACCGCCGCAGGTATGCTCCTCGCCGCAATCACGACGCCGTTCGTGGTTCCGCGTATCGGCCGGTCCCGCACCATCATCGGCGGCCTGGTCCTCGCCGTCGTCGTGCAATCGACCCTCGTCGCGGCACTCACCGAACTCGCGCTGCTGGGCGGTGCGTTCCTCCTCGGCTTCGCGGGACAGTCCATCAAGCTCACCGGGGACGCAGCGATGCAGATCGAGATCGAGGACGACCGACGGGGACAGGTGTTCGCTCTGCAGGACACCGTATTCAATGCCGCCTTCGTCGCGTCGATCGCCGCAGCGGCCGTCGTCGTCGCCCCGGACGGCCGGTCACTGGGACTGGTCCTCACGGGTTCGGCGTTCTATGGCCTCGGCCTGGTCGCCGTGCTGCTCAACTCGCGGCGCGAAACAGTGTGAGCATCATCGCTCCAGCGAGACCGAATACCCGATGTGTCGGACCGTGGTGATACACCTATACGGCAATTCGGGGGGAGCTTGTACGGGATCGTGATCTCGTCGGATGGTCGCAAAGTCCGACCCCATTTACTACGAGCAGAATTGAGAGAGCTACAAAGTGATTCGAAAGTGTGTAGCGGTTGCGACGGCGGTAGCCGGCGCGGTTGCCCTGGGAACCGGCACCGCCGCGGCCGCGGCAACATCATTCGGCGCGGGCACCTATCTGGTGGGTACCCACATCGAGCCCGGCGTTTACCAATCCCAGTTGAGAGAAGGTTGCTACTGGGAGCGCCTGGACGGGTTGTCCGGCGAGTTGGACGATGTCATCGCGAACGACTTTACCTCGGACGCGAGCCGGCAGATCGTAAGGATCTACAGTTCCGACGTGGCATTCAACTCCAGCCGGTGCGGTACGTGGACCCGACTGTCCGACCCGGCACCGGCACCGGCACCGGCACCGGCCCCACCCGCAGCGCCGGTGGCGCCCGCACCGGAACCGCTGTTTCCACCGGAGTTGATCGTTCCCGCGATCGGCAGCGCTGTAATCGGTTCGGCGATGTTGCCGAACCTACTTCCGGTGATGGTCATGGGATCCACGATGCCCTGACCCTGTGCCTGACTCGAGTTGGCCGAGTTTGATTCGCTCCCAACCGAAGTCCCACAGGTAACACAACGAAGGTCATCTGCGCAGTCGCTGATCGTGAAGGGTTCGTGCCGACGTTCGGGACGAACCCTTCACGGTTTCAGCTCGTGTTCGACGAACCAGTTCCTGGCATGATCCGCGACGATGTCGAGCGTTCCGGGTTCTTCGAACAGGTGCGTCGCCCCCGGCACGATCACAAGTTCGTGCTCGCACTCGAGCAGTTCCGCTGCCCATCGGTTCAGCTCGACGACGGCAGTGTCGAGGGAACCGACCAACAGCAGCGTCGGCGCGCGCACCGCTGACAGGCGTGACCCTGCCAGATCCGGACGCCCACCGCGCGAGACGATCGAGCTGATGTGGACGTGGCGCTGGGCCGCAGCGTGCATGGCCGCACCGGCGCCCGTGCTCGCGCCGAAGTATGCGATCGACGGCACCCGGTCCCGCAACTGGGCGGTCACCTCACACAGCCGCGCCGACATGAGCGGGATGTCGAAGACGCGCTTGCGGTCACCCTCCTCGTCGGGTGTGAGCAGATCGAACAGCAGCGTGCCGAGACCGACATCCTGCAGGAACCCTGCCACGTACCGGTTCCGAGGGCTGAACTGCCCACTGCCGCTGCCGTGTGCGAACACGACCACGGGAAGGTCGCCGATCGGATCGGCCAGTGTTCCGGACAATCGCGCACCGTCGACCTTGAACGTCGTCACGGTGCTCATACATCCATTGCACACCCGAGCGGGGTCCGAGCGCAGTCGGTTTGAAATCAAAGCGGCCGGTGAAGCGATCTGTCAGTGTGCGTGCCGGCTTCTCAGGTCGTGTAGTCGGCGTTGAGCCGGACGTAGCCCTCGGTCAGATCGCACCCATACACGGTGAATCGCCCCTCATCGATGCCGAGGTCGATCCGGATGACGATCTCATCGCCACACAGGTATTTCGCGGCGCGCTCGAGCAACTCGTCGTCGGGTTCGTCCGGGTGCATGACGAGATCACCGAACTGAATGCGCACTCGCTCGGGCGCGATGTCGGTTTCTTCATCGAGTTTGCCGATAGCCATGGCGACACGGCCCCAGTTCGGATCCGCGCCGTGGACGGCGGTCTTGACCAGCGGCGAATTGACAACCACCTTGCCGACCCGCTTTGCCTGCGCGTCGTCACGAGCACCGGTCACTTCGACCTGGATGAGTTTGGTGGCACCCTCTCCGTCGGAGGCGATGTTGCGCACAAGGCGCAGACCGCACTCGTACAGCGCCCGCTCGAACTCCTCGAGGTCGACTGGTCCGGCTAGCCCGTTGGCGAAGATCGCCGCGGTGTCGCTGGTGGAGGTGTCGGTATCGATGCTCAGCGCGTTGAACGTGCGGTCGATGACTCGGCGGAACAGAGCGTCGAGCTCGTCGGCGGGGATGTCGGCGTCGGTGAAGAAGAAGGTGAGCAGGGTGGCCATGTTGGGCTCGATCATCCCGACCCCCTTGGCGATTCCCACGAGAGATGCGTCGCCGACGGTGGTGTGGAAGAACTTGGGTCGGGTGTCGGTAGTCATGATGGCCTTGGCGGCCTGCTCGTAGTCCGCGTCCGGGAACGGCCACGCGAGCGTGTCGAGGTTCGCCCGGATGGCGTCCATCGGATAGGGACGTCCGATCACACCGGTCGATCCGATGATCAATTCGTCTGGTGCGATACCGGCGATTTCCGCGACCCGGTGCCGCACTTCGGCAGCATTCTCCGCCCCGACCCGACCGGTGGCGACGTTCGCATTACGGGAAAGAACGACGACCCCGCGTGCAGCGTGCAACGCGGCAGATTCCCGGCTCAGCACTACGCTCGGCCCCGCGAAGCGGGACTGGGTGAATACCGCTGCCGACCGGCAGGGCACCTCCGAGACCACGGCGGCGAAGTCGTCCCCTACGTCCTTGAGTCCCATGTTCTTCGTGATGCCGCGAAACCCCTTTGGCGCCGCAGACTGCCCATCCACCATGTCCGTGCTTTCGTTCCGAGTTCGGTTTTCGATCATGAAGATACAGGTCCGGTTCGTCCCGATATCGTCACCAGCGGACCCAGCTCGTCGCCGAGTCATCGAACCAACCCGCCGTGGGAATGCACTCACTGCACCAAGGTCGAATGTTATCTTCGGAATTGACAGATTGGCGGGTCGGCCAATTGGACCCCGCCCACCGATGCGGAGGGTTCCGTGGTCGACAAGTCGTGGTCTGTGCCCAAAGCGCCCCTGTGCGTCGCCGTCGTGTCGGCGGCCATCGGCTTTTCTGCCGTTCCCGCCGCAGCCGAAACCACACCGTGGCTGCCGGTGAACTCCTGCGGGGAAACCGGGTTCAACCCCGCCAGGGAACCAGCAGGCCCCGGCGGTCCACCGATTCCGCCGACCATCAACATCCCGATCCCATACCCCGACTTCCAACTGGTACCGGTCCCTGGCCCAGCTGATGAGCACCCGACCCGGGTTGCACAAGATCTTCCCGCCGATCCCTGTGCGGACCCGTGCCCCGACCTCACCGACGAGGACGAAGAGCCCCAGGCCGAGCCTGATTCGTCCGGTTCATCTGGCTCATCAGGTTCCTCCAGCTCGTCCGGGTCTTTCGGTTCGGGTTCCCTTCTCCCGAAGATCGAAATCGATCCGCGTCCGGAGATCATTCCGATTCCCATCCCCGGTGGCCCTGGCCCCGAGCCACAGCCGGCACCGCCAGTCGAGATCAACCCAGAAGAACCCGGTTCCCTCACCCCTTCATTGGAGAAGCCGGACGTCGGTGACGTCCGCCTGGTATCGCAGTTGACCGGCCACGGTTCCGAAAACAGGACAGACAAGCGCTGGCAGGTCAATGGCACCGACCTCGGCATCATGTGGGAGAGCAAGCCCGGTGAGGTGGCGATCGCCTTCGGCGACACCTTCGGCAAGGACTGGAGGCCACCGGGCGCCAATGGTGAGGACTGGCGAAGCAACGTCCTCGGTCACAGCACCGACACCGATCTCTCCAACGGCATGACTATCGACAGCATGGTCCAGGACAGCCGCTGCCACGCCGCCGAGATCATCAGCAGCAGACATATCCACAACTTCGAGACGACCACCATCCCCACATCAGGTTTCGCGATCGGTGACCGTCAGTACTTGAGTTACATGTCGGTGAAGCGCTGGAGCATCATTCCGGGTATGTGGTACACGAACTACGGCGGCATCGCGTACTCCGACGACGACGGACAGACCTGGACCAAGTCACAGCATGCCAAGTGGGAGAACATCTTCGGCGCTAGGTTCCAGGTGTCGGCGATGGTTCCACACGACGACTACGTATACATGTTCGGCACCCCCAACGGCCGGATCGGAACCATCGGCCTCGCCCGAGTGCCCGTGGATCAGGTGCTCAACAAGACGTCGTACCAGTATTGGTCGCACGGTACGTGGACTCCGGTGCAACACCACCGCGCGACGCCGATCGTCGAAGGCATCGCCAGCGAACTTTCGGTTCGCTATGACGCCACCGTGGAGAAGTGGCAGATGACCTATCTCGATCCGATCGCGGGGTCGATCATTCTGCGCCAATCGTCGAGCCCTCAGGGTGTGTGGTCGGACGCGGCAGAACTCGTGAACACGGCCGACTACCCGAGGTCGTACGGCGGATTCATGCACCCATGGTCCACGGAGAACGATCTCTACTTCACCATGTCGGAGTGGGACAGCTACAACGTCTACCTGATGCACGCCTCGTTGCGCTGAAATGACTCCGCCTTGTCGGACCCGCCGTCATGTTGTTCGCGCGCCGTGAAGTGCAACCTCGGTGGCCTTGACGACGAATAACACGTCGGCCCCCGGCACCAGATCCAGTGCCGCGACGGACGCTGCCGTCACGTCGGCGCTCAGCTCGAGCCGGCCTTCACAAGTGTGCGCACGTACCCGCACCGTCGGCCCGTGTACCCCGACCTCGGCGATCGTCACACGGAAGACGTTGCGCGGACTACCTTCCGGATGATGACGGTGTACCGCGACCGAGTGTGGCGCGAATACCGCGACCGCCGGCGAACCCGCCACGAAATCGGCGTCGGGCAACCCGTGAATCCGCACACCCATCGCGGTTTCCATGCGGTCGGGTGCACCGAAGACGGGTACCAGGTTCAATCCGGCAATCCGTGCCGCGAATGCACTTCTGGGACGGGTCAACACATCTCGAACCAGACCGGATTCGACCACACGGCCACCGTCGACGACAATCACCCGATCGGCCAGGGCCAACGCGTCGAGAACGTCGTGCGTGACCACGACAGCCGTTCTTCGACCCTCCCGCAGCACTCGTCTGAGCAGCACCCTGAGCGCAGGAGCTGCGCTCACATCGAGCGCAGCCATCGGTTCGTCGAGTAGCAACGCCTGCGGGTCGGCAGCCAGGGCACGCGCCACCGCGACGCGCTGAGCCTGTCCTCCGGACAGCTCGTGGGGTCTGCGGTCCGCGAACTGCACGGCATCCACCGCATCCAGCCACTTTCGAGCGATCTCCCGCGCTTCCCGGCGTCCTCGCCCCGCGCTTCGCGGCGCAAAGGCCACATTCGCCGCCACCGTGAGATGTGGAAACAACAGAGCTTGCTGTGCGAGCAGTGCGATCGAGCGCCGGTGAGGGGGCACGGCCAAGCCCTGGGACGTATCGGTCAGTACACGACCATTCAGTTCGACACGCCCGTCATCCGGTCGCACCAACCCCGCAGCCACTGAAAGGACCGTCGACTTACCTGCGCCGTTCGGCCCGAGGACGGCTAGCACTTCGCCCTCGGCGAGGTCGAAGCCGACGTCGACGCCGCGCACATTCACGCGCGCATCGACGGTCAGGCCGCTCACAGTGCGGCCCTCGATGCCCAGCCTCGCGAGCACACCACTATTAGGACCGCCACCACGACAAGTACCAGCGACAACGCCACGGCGGCGTCTGGATCGCTCTCACGTTGCAGATAGATCTCCAGCGGTAGCGTCCGCGTGACCCCTTGCAGACTGCCCGCAAACGTCAATGTCGCCCCGAACTCACCAAGCGCTCGAGCGAACGACAGCACCGCCCCCGACACCAACCCCGGCAGAACCAGCGGAAGCGTAACCCTGCGGAAGACTGTGGTGGGACGCGCGCCGAGCGTTGCGGCGGCGTACTCGTAGCGCCGACCTGCGGTGCGGAGCGATCCCTCGAGGCTCACTACCAGGAACGGAAGCGCGACGAACGTCTGCGCGAGCACCACCGCCGTGGTGGTGAATGCGATGTGAATACCCCAGACCTCCAGGTATTGGCCGATCAGCCCCCTTCGCCCGAACGTGTAGAGCAGCGCGATGCCGCCAACCACCGGCGGGAGGACGAGCGGTAGCAACACGAGCGACCGCAGAACATGTATTCCACGAAAACTACTGCGCGACAACACCACCGCCATCGGAACACCAAGTATCACGCACAAGAAGGTACTCGCGGTAGCGGTCTGCAAGCTCAGTTTCAGTGCGGCGAGCGAGGATTCCGACGTGATCAGATCGAAGAACTCGGACCAGTCAACAGTCGTCAGCATCGCCAGCAGCGGCAACACGACGAACACACCACCGAGCGCGGCCGGGAGGAATATCCAGGCCGGAAGCCCGGACACGATGTTCGAACTCGACCGCCGGATCACGGCGCGACGAAACCCGCCTGCATCAGGACCGCCCGTCCCTCGGGTCCGGTGACGAGATCGATGAAGCCCTGCGCCATCTGTGGTTGTTTCGAAGCAGACAGTGCTGCAATGGGATAGGTGTTCACGGCTTCTGCCGCTTCAGGGAAGGCGACCGCCGAGACCCTGTCTCCGGCCCTTACCGCGTCCGAAACGTAGACGAGACCCGCGTCGGCCTGGCCGGATGTCACCTTACCCAGCACATCGGTGACCGAGGACTCCTCACTGACGGGGTTGAGGTCGATACCCGAATCGGTCTCGACCTTCTGCGTCGCGGAACCACACGGAACCTGAGGTGCACACGTGACTACCAGGGTGCCATCGCGGTTCAGGTCCGCGAGCGAGGCGATGCCCAGGGGGTTTCCCGGTTCCGTCACGATGGTCAGGGTATTGGCGGCGAAGTCGACAGGATTACCCTCCACCAGATCTGCGTCGACCACCTTCGTCATGTTCTCGGTGTCGGCGGATGCGAATACGTCGGCAGGCGCACCCTGGTCCAACTGTGTTGCGAGGTCGGAGGACCCGGCGAAGCTCAACGCGACACGGGATCCAGGATTCTCGGACTCGTAGATCCTCGCTAGTTCGGTGAAGGTTTCCTCGAGTGAGGCCGCCGCAAAGACCGTGATATCGCCCGGGCCCGAGGAGGATTCCGCGGAGCCACTCTCGCCGGACCCGCAGCCGGCGAGCAGCATGAGACCAACTGCGCCCAGGGCTGATCCGGCTGTGGCGAGGCGCGAGGACACGTTCATGAATCCCTACCCGGCTTTTCGACGACTACCGTGGTCGACTTGATGACGGCCGCTGCGACCGTTCCAGGCTCGAGGCCGAGGTCGCGAACGGCTTCACTACTCATCAGCGACACGATGCGGAAGGGACCACACTGCATTTCGACCTGCGCCATCACCTTGTCCATCACGACCGCAGTCACGATGCCGGTCAAGCGGTTGCGTGCTGAGGATTCCGACCCCAGGACATCAGGCGATGCGGACGCGTTGGCGCGCGCGAACTCCGCAAGTTCCGCACCGTCGATCACCTTGCGGCCCGCGTCGTCCTTCGCCGCCGTGAGGCTTCCGCTGTCGATCAGGCGGCGGACCGTGTCGTCACTGACGCCGAGGAGCTCCGCGGCCTGCCGAATGCGGATACTCGTCACAACGAAATCCTGGCGCGCGCTCGGACAAGCACCACATGATTCCGTAGTTGCACCATGATTTGTATCTTAGGCCGGAATATACGGACTCATCAACTGAAAGTGTCCGCTACTGCGGATCAGTACACGTCCCGTACATAGCGCTTGTCGGCGGCCAGTTGCTTCATGTACCGCTCGGTGTCTTCCTCGTCGAGGCGGCCGTGGACGCGAACGAGTTCACGGAGTGTCTCGTCGACATCCTTCGCCATGCGGCTCGCATCACCGCACACGTATACGGATGCGCCGCCCTGAATCCAACTCCACAACTCGGCACCGTGCTCACGCAGACGATCCTGCACATATATCTTCTGCCGCTGATCACGGGAGAACGCCACATCGAGATGAGTAAGGAATCCATCTCGCTTCATGGCTTCCATCTCGTCGCGGTAGTAGAAGTCAGTGGCCTCGTGCTGCTCGCCGAAGAACAGCCAGTTCCTGCCCGTGTGCCCCAACTCCCTACGTTCGTGGAGAAATCCGCGGAACGGCGCGATTCCCGTTCCCGGTCCGATCATGATCATCGACGCATCGGACGCACGAGGGGGACGAAAGTGCGGCGACTTCTGTACAAAGATCGGCACATCCGCGTCATTGCAGTGGTCCGAGAGGAAGGTCGAACAGACGCCGGAACGGTTCTTGCCCTCGAGGTTGTAGCGCACCGCTGCGACAGTCAGCTGGACCTCGTTCGGGTCGACCTTGGGGCTAGAGGAGATCGAATACAGCCTGGGCGCAAGACGTGGGAGTACGCCGAGCCACTCCTCGACATCGGCGTCGACCTCGTATTGCGCCAGCACGTCCATCGACTGCCGCCCCCACAGCCATTGCCCGAGCGCAATCTTGTTCTGAGGGCGCATCAGCCGATCCAGTTCGGTGTCCCGAGTGCGGCTCCGCACGAACCGCAGAAGGCCCGGGGTCGTCTTGGTGATTTCGAACTGGGTACGCAGCGCCTCCCGCAGAGGCATCTCCGGAAGGTCCGGAAGGTTGACCGGCGCATCGGGAGTCAGTCGGGTGACCTTCAGCCACTCGTCGACCGCTTCCTCGCTGTTGTTCGGCCACACACCGAGTGCGTCACCGGCCTCGTAGGAGAATTCCGGATCGCTCACGTCGAAGCCGAACTGACGCACATCCTTCCCCGAACCCAGGGAACTGAGCGTGACATTCCTGGTCAGCCGGGTGACCAGCGGTGACTTGCGGGTGTAGGTCTTCGTCTTCTTCGCTTCCTGCACGGTCGACCCTCGAGTGGTCGTCGTGGGTGCCGGCGGGGTCGGTGCCGGCGGAGCTGGTGCCGATGTGGTCGGCTCGGCTGGTTGCTCGCCGATCAGTTTCTCGACCTGGGTCAGCCAGTCACGTGCCCGGTCTTCGTAGTCCGGCTCGCAGTCGACTCGGTCGATCAGTCGCTGGGCCTCGAGCTGACCGAGCCGGGAGTCGATGCGCTTGCCGTACCCGCAGAAGTCGTTGTAGTTGGAGTCTCCGAAAGCCAGTACGGCATAACGGGTTTGCGACAATTTCGGCGCATCGTCACTGTTGAGCGTAGCCCAGAAGCCGCTTCCGTTGTCGGGCGCGTCACCGTCGCCGAAGGTACTGGTGATGACCAGTAGGTCACGAACGTCGGCGAGGCCGGACACATCGCAATCGTCCATGTTGATCAGCGTCGCCGCGTGCCCGGCAGCCTCCAGTTTTTCGGCGCATTCGGCGGCGAACTCCTCGGCGTTGCCCGTCTGCGACGCCCACACCACCATCACCGGATTCTCGACCGCGTCGGGGCTTTGCGAACTCTGCCCGGAGGCTACCGCGCCATCCGAAGCGCCCGAGCGGGAGAACAGCCCGGCCAGGACGCCGTCCAGCCATATCCGTTTGGAGCCCTGAATCGGCGCGCTCGGAGGGAGGACCGGAACTCCCTGAATCTCGTTGGACTGCAACCCCGAGAGCATTCCCGCCAGATACACCCGCTCGTGCTCGTCGAAGCTGGGGGAGACGGAGTCGGTCAGCCCCAACAGACGGCCCAACTCGGCCACGGGCGAGCCCTTCGGTAGCTCGGCCGCCACCGTGGGCTGCGCAGTCTCGGGCACCGACACCGGTCCGACCCGGGTCAAGGACACAGCCGCGACCTTGAATTCCGGTTGAAAGGACATGGGGTCGACAGCGTCGTTCGTGACCGCGTTGATGCTGAGGTACTCACCGAAAGAGTCGTTCCAGTGGAACGGCGCGAAGCAACCCCCGACGAGCACACGGTCGCTGACGACCGCGGGTAGCACGGCGCGTCCGCGCCGGGACGCCACCTCGACCTTGTCACCGTCGACAATCGAAAGCTTCTGCGCATCATCAGGATTGATCTCGATGAACGGCCCCGAGTTCAGCTTCCTGAGCTTGGCGACCTTGCCCGTCTTCGTCATGGTGTGCCATTGGTGCTGCAGACGACCGGTATTGAGAACGAAAGGATAAGCTTCGTCCGGCATTTCGGAAGGCAACATGTGAGGACGCGGGAAGAAGGCCGCCTTGCCGGTGGGTGTGGCGAACGCAAGCCGGGGGAGTGAGCCGTCCTGCGCCGACAGAAGATTCTGACTGACACCGTCGTTGACGTAGCGGATGGGGTTGCGGTCGCTTTGGTTACCGGGCGGGCTCGGCCACTGCACCGGTGTCTCCCGCAAACGGTCGTAAGTGATGCCTCGAAGGTCGTAGCCGGTCTTGGGATTCCATGTTCGCTTGATCTCCTCGAACACGTCCTCCGAGGATGTGTAGGTGAACGCTTCCGCGTATCCCATCTCACAGGCCACGCGGGCGATGATCTGCCAGTCCGGCAGTGCCTGACCGACCGGATCAACCGCCTGCTGCAACAGCGTGAGGTTCCGCTCCGAATTGATCATCACCGAATCGGACTCGGCCCACAGCGCACCGGGCAGCAGGATGTCGGCGTAATCGTTGGTCTCTGTCTCGAGGAACACATCCTGTGCGATCACGAGATCGGCAGCTTCGAGGCCCTCGATCACCGTCCTCCGGTTGGCCACGCTGGCAACGGGATTGGTGCAGATGACCCAGCACGCCTTGATATCTCCGGCTGTCATGCGCTCGAACATGTCGACGGTTCCGGTGCCGACCTCGGTACGGATCGCACCCCCGGGAAGGTTCCACAGATCTTCGATGAACGCGCGGTCGTCGTCGGCGAGTACCGAACGCTGGCCCGGCAGGCCAGGGCCCATGTAGCCCATCTCCCGGCCGCCCATGGCATTCGGCTGCCCGGTGAGGGAGAACGGGCCGCTGCCAGGTCGGCAGATCGCACCGGTGGCCAGGTGCAGGTTGCAGATCGCGTTGGTGTTCCAGGTTCCGTGGGTGCTCTGGTTCAGCCCCATGGTCCAGCAGCTCATCCAGTTCGCGGCCTCACCGATCCATTGCGCCGCGGTGCGGATGTCGGACTCGGGGATTCCGGTGATCTCGGCGACCTTCTCGGGGGTGTAGTCCTCGAGAAACTCCGGCATCACCTCCCAGCCCTCGGTGAACTCCGCGATGAATTCGGGGTCGGTGTGCCCGTTCTTCACGAGCAGATGCAGCAAGCCGTTGAGTAAGGCCAGGTCGGTGCCAGGCGTGATCTGCAGGAACAGATTCGCCTTGTCGGCCGTCGCGTTGCGCCGGGGATCCACCACGATCAGCTTGGCGCCGGCCTTGACCCGGTCCATCATCCGGAGGAAGAGAATGGGGTGGCAGTCGGCCATGTTCGAGCCGATCACGAAGAACAGGTCGGCCTTGTCGAAGTCTTGGTACGACCCGGGGGGACCGTCAGCACCGAGGGATTGTTTGTATCCGGTGCCTGCGCTCGCCATGCACAACCGCGAGTTGGACTCGATCTGGTTGGTGCCGACGAAGCCTTTCGCCAATTTGGTGATCAGATACTGGGCCTCGATGGACATCTGACCGGACACGTAGAAGGAGAGGGCATCCGGGCCGTGCTCGTCGAGTATCGCCTTCAGGCGCCGGGCCGTCTCGCTGATGGCCGCATCAACGTTCACCGCGGCAGGTGACTGTCCGCGCTCGTCGCGCAGATAGCCGGTTTCCATCCGACCACCGGCAGCCAGCATCTCGGCGCTGGTCGCACCCTTGGTGCACAGCCTGCCGAAGTTGGCGGGGTGCTCCTTGTCGCCGGACGCCGCGATGACGCGTCGTGCTCGCGTCTGCGGATCGATTCCGACCTCGAGCACCATGCCGCAGCCGACACCGCAATACGAGCAGGCGGTCTTCACGGTTGAGGTCGCGGCCATCTGCTGCTGCATCGATATGCTCCTCACACACACGGTCTCGCCAGTCCACCCGGCACTAGACCTGATTCAATGCTGCCGAGAACCGTGTTTCGTCGGGATTAACCCCCGTGAGCGTTCGATGACGTCTCTCGCACCCGGCAGGAACTGCGGTGGTGAAACCGACTCGTAGGTTTTTCAAGGAAAGAGCGCTTTTTCGGCTGTCTTGCTGGGAAAAGCCCGCCATCGAACCGACGATCTCAATCCTCATTCCTCTGTTCGGCCCACCAGGACAGTAGTTCCGCCTCGGCTTCCTCGCGGCTGAGCGGTCCACGGTCGAGCCGGAGTTCCTTGAGGAACTTCCACGCCTTCCCGACATCGGGCCCCGGAGGAATCGCGAGGAGTTCCATGATCGCGTTGCCGTCGAGATCAGGACGCACCCGGGCAAGATCCTCCTGCTCAGCGATCCGCGCGATCCGTTCCTCGAGGTCGTTGTAGGTGGCCTGCAGGGCTGCGGCGCGCCGCTTGTTACGGGTGGTGCAGTCGGCACGGACGAGTTTGTGCAGCCTCGGCAGCAAAGGCCCCGCGTCCGTCACATACCGGCGCACGGCGGAGTCGGTCCACTGACCTCTCCCGTATCC
Organism: Rhodococcus sp. NPDC049939; assembly: GCF_040656415.1. Taxonomy (NCBI): domain Bacteria; kingdom Bacillati; phylum Actinomycetota; class Actinomycetes; order Mycobacteriales; family Nocardiaceae; genus Rhodococcus; species Rhodococcus sp. NPDC049939. The sequence goes on from NZ_JBFAMC010000002.1 coordinate 137,529, forward strand.
GTGGAAGCGCAGGTGGAGGAACACAAGTTTCGAGACATCGTCGACCATCTGCTTCGAGTACTTCAGCGCCCGCATTCTCTTGCGGACCATCTTGGCGCCGACCACCTCATGATGGTGGAAGCTCACCCCTCCACCCGGTTCGTTTCGTTTGGTGTCGGGTTTGCCGATGTCGTGCAGCAGAGCGGCCCACCGCAACACCAGGTCGGGGTCGCCTTCCTCGAGGTCGATGGCCTGCTTCAAAACGGTCAGGGAATGCCAGTACACGTCCTTGTGCTGGTGATGCTCGTCGATCTCGAGCTTCATCTGCGGTACCTCGGGCAGCACGTGGCCGGCGAGGCCCGTCTCACACATCATGTTCACACCGTCGATGGGGAATTCACCGAGGATCAGCTTGTCGAGTTCCACGCGGACGCGTTCGACGGTGATGCGCTCGATCTGCGGAGCCATGTCGGCAATGGCTCGCCGCACACGGGGGTGCATGGAGAATCCGAGTTGAGAGATGAATCTCACTGCCCGCAACATGCGCAACGGATCATCGTTGAAGGAGTTCTCCGGCGCCGAAGGTGTGTCCAGCACACCGGCAAGCAACGCATCCATGCCCGCCAACGGGTCGACGAACTCGAGCGAACCGTCCGCGCCGATCCGCACGGCCATGGCGTTGACCGTGAAATCGCGGCGTACCAGGTCGTCCTCGAGCTTCGATCCGAACTGGACGACAGGATTGCGCGACACCCGGTCGTAGGTGTCGGCGCGGTATGTCGTGATCTCGATCTGATGCCCCGCCTTGGCGGCACTGATGGTGCCGAACTCGATGCCGGTATCCCATTGGTTCTCGACCCAACCGGAGAGCAGTTTCTGTATTTCCTCGGGCCGGGCGTCGGTGGTGAAGTCGAGATCGGTTCCGAGGCGTCCGAGGATCGCATCCCGTACGCTGCCCCCCACTAGATACAATTCGTGACCGGCAGCGGCGAACCGCGCACCGAGTGGCGTCAGGACTTCGGACAACTCGCGCAGCGTCACAGCGGCGGCAGCAAGCAATCGCGTTCGGCGCTCGTCGTCATTGGAAGGGGCATTCACGTCGAAGAAGCTTACCGACGTGCGCAAATGGCCGGACACGCGTGCAGTGGCGTCACCACGCAACAGGACAGTCACGAAGTGTCCCGGTTCGGGTGCGGCACACATCTGGGTGCGGTCGAGCCAACTATTATCGATGGGGTGTCTGCTGCCGAACGTGCGAATAGGAGTCGCCGCAACTCGCGGCGACGGCGCGCCGTCAGCAAACCTGAGAGAACCCGCATGAGGACGGTCCGCGAAACCTCGGCGGGTGGACTCGTCATAGACGGTCTCGACGGACCCAGAATGAACCTGTGCGCAGCCCTGATCGGCCGAACCGACCGTCGCGGACGGCTGTTGTGGTCGCTGCCCAAGGGCCACATCGAGAAGGGCGAAACCGCCGAACAGACCGCGATGCGCGAGGTCGAGGAAGAAACCGGCATCCGGGGCATCGTCCTCGCCTCGCTCGGCAGCATTGACTACTGGTTCGTTACCGATGGCCGGCGCGTCCACAAGACCGTCCACCATTATTTGATGAAGTGCCTCGGTGGGGAACTGTCGGATGAAGACGTGGAAGTCACCGAGGTGGCGTGGGTACCGCTCACCGAGTTGAAATCACGCCTTGCGTACGCAGACGAACGGAAACTCGCAGAAATCGCTGATGACTTGATCTCACAGATGCCAACAGCCACTGACCTGACGAACGCCACTGACCTGAATCTCCAGAAGAGGCCAGACGTCGGATGAGGGTGGCTTTTCACAGGGTCGGCGCTGCGGTGTTGACCGCGCTTGCGGTCGCGCTGGCTCCCACCAGCACCGTTGTGGCGCTCGCCCAGGATCGTATTCCGTACGAGAGCGATCAGACCCAGACGATCGACGAGGACCCGGCGTCGTTTCTGGAATTGCACATCGACAGCGTCACGCCGGCCACGGTCACGACCACCAGCGATTTGACCGTCACCGTGTCCGGCTCCGTCGAGAACGTCGGCGATCGCACGGTACGTGATATCAACTTGCGACTGCAGCGTGCTCCAGCTATCTCGCGTAGCGAAGGGCTTCGTACATCACTCACCCTCGATCAGTCGCAGTACGACACGGTCGGAATGTTCGAAACTGTGGCCGACAGACTCGATGTGGGCCAGAACAGGAAGTTCACGCTTTCACTACCGTTGCGCTCCGACGACGAGGTCTCGCTCGACATCGATGAGCCGGGTGTGTATCCGCTGATGGTGAACGTGAACGGCACACCAGAGTATGGTGGCGCAGCACGTCTCGACGACGCCCGCTTTCTATTGCCGGTGTTGGGTGTCCCGGGGAGTCCCGCAGTACCACCGGACATCTCCAGCCCAGTGGCCCTGACGATGATATGGCCGCTGGCCGACCGCCCCCGGCTCGCGGCAGGCCTTCCCGGTTCCATCACCGAACCAGTCCGTCTCGTCGACGACGACCTCGCCGACTCGCTCGCCGCGGGTGGGCGGCTCGACGAACTGTTGTCGGCCGTCGAGTTCGCCACCAGTACCATCGCCGACCCTGATCAAACACTTCGGGACAGCCTGTGTCTGGCAGTCGACCCCGACCTGCTGATCACGGTTCAGAACATGACTCGCGGATACCTCGTCGTGGACGATCCATCGGATCCGATGGGTCCCGCCCGCGAGGGCGCGGGCAGCGAGGCCGCCGCTGCCTGGCTCGAACGCACCCGATCACTGGCCGCGTCCATGTGCACAACCTCGGTACCCTTTGCGCAGGCCGATCTTTCGGCAGTTGCCGAAGTTGCGAACCCGGACCTGACTGCGGCAGCGATCGAGTCACCTGCCGGAATCGTCGACGGCATCCTGGGTGTCACGTCGCTACGAAACTTCGTCTGGAACGACGCTGGGGTACTGGACGACACAACCGCGCAGATGATTCGTGCGAACTCACCCACCACCGCGCTCGTAGCAGCGAATACCGTCGAGACGAGCACGCCCCGAGACAACGTCTACTTCATCGAGGGGGCGGAACCCGAACGCGTCGTTCCAGGCAACTACGAATCCGCGACCGCAGGGGCCATCGAGAACTCTTCCGCCACCGGCAGCGTCGCCGCCCTGCTGTTCGACCCCTCCGTCGGCGCCGCACTCGCGGCTATGGGAACTACCCCACAGACACCCGTCTACACCCCTGACGGGGCTCGTTATCGCCTCGCCGACGACTCGAACACCGCCCGCAGGCAAGACGCTCTCGGCGCCATCGCCTGGTCCGCTCTCGAACCCGAGGCGGCCAGCAATGCCAGGACATCCCGCTCACTCATGCTGGTACCGCCGCAACTGTGGACCGCTGAAGCCGAAGACGCTTCGGCCCTGCTGTCCACGGTTTCCTCGCTGTTGCGGTCGGGGTTGGCTACGACGCTCCCACTGCCCGCGCTCTTGGGCCTCCAACCCGAATCGCCGGAGGTCGCGGCGCTCGACTACTCCGGCAACAGCGCGGACAGCATCCCCGATCACATCCGCGACGCCGCCTCCACACAGATCTCTCGTATCGACACGTTGGGCGCTGCGCTCGTCAACGATCCACAGACACCGCTCACTCCGGGCACGTTCATCGCCCCGCTGCGCGAGGACCTTCTGCGCGCGATGAGCCTCGCGCACCGACGCGACAGCGAACGTCGATCCGCGCAGGAAGCCTCCGACATGCGGGTCGAAGTAGTCGCCCAGACGATGGACGATCTGTTCGGAGCTACCACCGTCGTATCGCCGGGCGGTGTCTACACGCTGGCGTCGGAGCAGAGTCCGTTACTGTTGGTCGCCCGAAACGACCTACCCGTGGGCATCACCGTGCGACTGCGGGTGGACGCGCCGTCGGAGATGGAAATCACCGACATCGGAGCCATCACCCTCCCGCCACGCGGCAGCCGCACCCTCACCGTGCCCACCACCGCCAACGACTCGCGCCAACTCGTTGTCAACTTCACTCTGACCACCGCTGATGGACAGCAATTGGGAGAGCCGACCAGTGTGACAGTACGGTCCAACGCATACGGGCAGGCGTTGGCAATGCTGACGGCCGGCGCGGGCGGTCTCCTACTTTTCCTCGCCGGCCGTCGGTTGTGGCATCGGTTCCGCGGCCAGCCGGATCGCGCTGACGAAGGGTACGAACGTACATGACGGGGGACATTCCCAGCGGGGGGCGGAGACTTCCCGGTCACTCCCAGCCCCGGGTCGCACCGTGGGAGCGCGACCAGCAGTGGGCTCGGGAGATCCGACCGGACGAAGCCCCCACGGTGCAGTTCGCGGCCATTCGCGTCGACGACCCACCGCCTGCCCGTGACTCGGGTCCTTCGACGGCACCTCAGAGTCAATCCAACTCGCGCCTGCTGGCGTCCACCGGCTCGATCGCGATTGCGACACTGATCAGCCGCATAACTGGATTCGTCAAGCAGTTGCTCGTCTTGACTCTGCTCGGTGCGTCCTTGGCGAGTTCGTTCACCGTCGCAAGCCAGATCCCGAACATGATCGCCGAACTGGTCTTGGGGGCGGTGCTCACCGCAATCGTCGTGCCCGTGCTGGTACGCGCCGAACGCGATGATCCCGACGGGGGTGCGGCGTTCGTACGGCGATTGTTCACTGCGACATGCATCTTGCTCGGGACTGCGGCGCTACTGGCCACCGCCGCGGCGCCCCTGATCACGTCCATCCTCGTGCCAGAGGACGCCAAGGTGAGCAGCGCCCTGACCACGGCACTGACTTACCTCTTGCTTCCCGCGATCCTCTTCTACGGACTGTCGGCGCTGCTGACAGCCATCCTCAACACCCGGCAGGTGTTCAAACCCGGTGCTTGGGCGCCGGTGCTGAACAACCTCGTGATGATCACGGTGCTGGTGATCTACTACGTGACGCCGGGGGAGATCACAATCGACCCGGTACGCATGGGCGACCCGAAACTGCTGGTCCTCGGCCTGGGTGTGACGCTGGGTGTCGTCGTACAAGCGATGAGCCTGGTACCGGCCATCCGGCGTGAGGGCATCTCACTCAAACCGCTGTGGGGCCTCGACGATCGGCTTCGGCAGTTCGGCGGAATGGCCGTCGCCATCATCCTCTATGTGCTGATCAGCCAGGCAGGAATGTTCGTCACCACCCGAATCGCGTCTCTGGTGGACGAAGCGGGTCCCGCGATCTACAACAATGCCTGGCTCCTGCTCCAACTGCCCTACGGCGTGCTGGGCGTGACGGTCCTCACCGCGATCATGCCGCGACTGAGCCGCAACGCCGCCAACGACGACACCCCGGCCGTGGTCGACGACCTGTCGGTTGCGACCCGGTTGACGATGATTGCGCTGATCCCGATCATCACGTTCCTCACCTTCGCGGGACCAGAGATCGGCAACGCGCTGTACGCGTACGGAAACTTCGGAGCGGGAGATGCCGGACGTCTCGGTGAGGCGGTCAGTTGGTCGGCGTTCACATTGATTCCCTATTCGCTGGTCCTCATTCAGCTACGCGTCTTCTATGCGAGGGAACGGGCTTGGACCCCCACGTGGATCGTCCTCGGCATCACCGCAGTCAAGATCGTCCTGTCCGCGCTCACTCCGGTAATCGCGTCGAGCGACGACCAGGTGGTGATCCTGCTCGGCGCCGCCAACGGCATCGGCTACATCGCTGGAGCATTGATCGGCGGCTACCTGCTGCATCGGAGCCTCGGAAATCTTCAGATGGCGAACGTCGGCAAGACGGTGTGGGTGGTGGTCCTTGCGTCGTTGGCGGGCGCACTTGCCGTGCTCGGCATTAACCGGCTGTTGAAGCTGGACAGGCTGACCACACTCTTCGGTGGCCCCGGCTCCATGGTTCTCGTGATCATCAACGGCATATTGATGATCGGCGTCACTTTCGTGATCCTCTGGTTTGCGAAGATTCCGGAGATCATGTCCATCACTGTCGCCGTCAACCGGAAGGTTCGCGCCCTCCGCGGTCGCGGCGCCACAGCCGAACCCAAGGTCGATCCGCTCGCCGACGCTGAGACCGAACTCATTCCCGTCATCCGAGCCGAATCGGATCACTCGAGAAGAGAACCGCGGGGTGACAGTGGGGTCGATGGTCTCCCGTACCCTGGACACGAGCGGATCGGATCGCCGCCCGGTACGAGTCGGAGTTGGGCATTCGAAAGTAAAGGAGTGAGGGTGAGCGACGACGACGTGTCCGGCAACGACAGGGCCAGTGGTTCTGTGGTAGAAGCCACCGAATACGATTCGGCCGCAGCGCCCGATGGCACCGTTACCCCCGCGGAGAAGGCTGGCGACAGCGTGACGTCCGCCAACGAATCTCCGAAAGCCGGGCAGGACAAGGAGACCGGCGATCACGAGGATGTGGACGCCGCCGCGAAGGGTGAACAGGAGACGGTCTCGAACCGCGCCGACGACTCCAGTGACGCACACGGAGATGTCGATCACATCAGTGCCACACCAGGACGTGACGTCAGCGTCGATACCGGTGTAATCCCCATTACACCCGCGCCCGATCCCGAGCCGACAGTGCAGTCGCGTCGCACCACCGTCCGTGGCCCCAAGCTCATTCCCGGCGCTTCCGTGGCAGGCGGCCGCTACCGTCTCCTGACACCACACGGCGGTTCGCGCGGTCTCCAGTTCTGGCAGGCACTCGACGTCAAACTCGACCGCGAGGTGGCCCTCACCTTCGTCGACGCCGAACAGCGTTCCACCTCAACCTCTCCCGAAGGCCCGCAAGCGATCCTCTCGCGGACCCTACGGCTCGGCAGGATCAATTCACCCGGTCTCGCCCGCGTGCTGGACGTGGTCCGTGGAAGCTCGGGTGGCATCGTCGTCGCCGAGTGGACACCAGGCCGCTCTCTTCGAGAGATGGCCGACACCAGGCCGTCGCCGATCGGCGCCGCCAGCGCCATCCGCGCCCTCGCCGCGGCCGCCGAGACCGCACACCGTGCCGGTGGGGCACTGTCGATCGATCACCCCGATCGTGTTCGCATCAGCATCAACGGCGATGCCGTTCTGGCCTTCCCGGCCACACTGGCCGACTCCGACTCCAGTTCCGACGTGCGCGGACTGGGCGCCATGCTCTACGCGCTCATCACATCGCGCTGGCCGCTGACCGACCCAGCCGCTCCTCCGGGCGCACCTCGCCCGGGAAGCGTCGGCGGTATGCGGCTGGCAGACCGCGACTCGACTGGGCAGCCGATCGGACCACGAGTGATCCGGCCCGAGGTTCCGTTCGAGATCTCCGCGGTCGCGTTGCGTTCACTCGAACCGAACGGTGGAATTCGCACGGCCGCCACCGTGCAACACATTCTCGATCAGGCTTCCGTGATCAACGAGAAGACCGAATTCATCCCCTCGATCCGGCTCGGACAACGTGCGGCCGGCAACCCGGATCACGTTCTAGACGATCCGGAAGCGCTCGAGGCGGAGAAGAAGAAGTCAAACCGGATGATCGCAGCGCTCGCAGGCCTCGGAGTCGTCACCATCATCGTGCTCGCACTGCTGGGCTTCTGGCTCGCGACATTCCTCACGGGCAGCAGCTCCAACGCTCCACTCACCGAGCAGAACTTCGGACTCACCCCGTCGGCGGAAGCCTCGCCCACCGCTGAGGGAAGTCCGAACTCGCCCAATGCTGCAGGCTCCAGCGTCGCACCCGTCACGCCTTCAGGTATAGAGGTGTTCTCGCCACAGGGCACAGCAGACTCCGCCGCGAACGCCGGACTCGCCATCGACGGAGATACGTCCACGATGTGGACCACCGACAACTACTTCCAGCCCTTCCCAGCGCTGAAGAATGGTGTTGGCCTGATGGTGACGTTCGACCAGCCGATCAACCTCTCGAGCGTCTCGATCGACTCACCCTCACCGGGTACCACCGTCGAGATCCGAAGCGCACCATCGGCAGACCCCTCCCTGGACCAGACCCGGGTGCTCGGTTCTGCGGTGCTCGACGACGGTGTCACCGACATCTCGGTGACATCCGCGGGCCCCACCAAGGATGTCCTGATATGGATCACTGAGCTGAGCACCTCCGATGGGCGCAATCAATCCTCGATCGCGGACATGGAATTCGAAGCTACGACCTAGGCGATACCCGGTGCCCCGCTACCGACGAACGCGGGTTAACATCCGCCGGTGCGAACCTTCCGTTGGGAGACCGAGGACAGTGCCTCGGACGTCGACCTGTTGGCCGCGCACGTTGCGGGTGATCGGCACGCATTCTCGACCCTGCTCAGGCGCCACTACGACCACCTGTGGCACGTCGCCAAACGCACCAGTTACACCCCTGAGGACGCCGCTGACGCGCTACAGGAAGCGCTGCTGTCCGCACACCGTAAAGCCGCCACGTTCCGCCACGATGCCGCGGTACGCAGTTGGTTGCACACGATCGTGGTCAATGCCTGCCTCGACCGTATTCGCCGAAACAAGGCCCGCCCAGCTGTGTCGCTGTCTTCTGACGAGAGGGACGAACCACGCGAGACCCGCGACCGCGTAGCCGAATTGGAGTTGAGCCTCGTAATCGAACGAGCCCTGGAGTTACTCCCTCTCGATCAGCGCACTGCGATCGTTGCGGTCGACCTCGAAGGTTTTTCCACCAGCGAGGCCGCCAGTCTGCTCGAAGTCCCGGAAGGCACCGTGAAGAGTCGCTGTGCGAGGGGAAGAAAGAAGCTTGCCGCGTCTCTCGAGTATTTCCGTGACGAGGGGAACCGATCGTGACTCCCGGGCGTCAGAATTCAGTAGGACCAAATAGAGCGTCCGGCGTCCCGTACCTGATGTCCTGGGCTCGAACCGATCGGTGAGGAGGTGCGATGGCTGACCGTCGACTCGACGCTTCCGACGCCGAGTTTCCGACCCCTCCGTACTCAGCCGATCTGCTCGCAGATCTACATGTCGGACTGCTGCCCGAGTCGGTGAGCGATCGTCTATGGCCTCTGGTCCGGAACGATCCGAAAGCTATGGAGGTGATCGCTGCCCTCGACAAGGTAACCGATCAGCTTCGAACCCTCGGCCGAGACGACTCCGTCGAGACGCCGATCCCCCCTGAAGTCGCCAACCGCATCGACCGCACCCTCGCGGCGGAGCGGGACGGCGCTCCCACGACGACGGTGGTACCGCTGACTCGGCGGAGGAGATGGGCGGCAGTTGCCGTGGCAACCCTCACAGCGGCGGCAGCGATCCTGGTTGCGGTCGGCGTGGTGATACCGAGCAGTCGGGCCCCGGAGACACCGCCGGTCGCCCTTCCGAGTTCCGTGAAGGCCTCGGCGGCACAGGTTCTCGATCTGGGCACCCATCTCGATTCCGGAAGTCTGCTCACCCTCATCGGGTCGAGACAGCTGGGCTCGCTCGCCGATCCGGGTGCATTATCGGAGTGTTTGCGCGCCAACGAGATCGACCCGTCTCGTACACTCCTGGGTTCGGGAGAAGTCCGTCTCGACGGCGTGCCAGGGGTGCTGCTTCTGTTTGCCGGTCCACAACCTCCACAGATCACAGCCTTGGTGGTCGGCCGGGGTTGCAGCGCGGCGGATCCGGCGACAATGGCCGTCACGAACATCGGTTGATTTCGAGATTTCTCGAGACTCTGGACCCATTGCGCTGGACGCTTACTGCTCAGCGCCGGAAATACGCACGAAATACCCTGCCGTGGTCGACAACTCAGGCAATACTCCTCGAGAATGCCCTCCCGACACATGGTTCGCTTTACCGTTCGGGATCTGGTGATTGTGAGACAGAACTGGCTTTCGCGCTATATCGTCCAATCTGGACTCAGTGGCATCGCAATTCGAACCAGGACATCAAGTGACCGTTCCGCAATCGCACCGAAGCATTTGGGAACAGGCTCGTCTGGGCCCATTGACGCTGCGTAACCGCATCATGAAGGCCGCCACATTCGAGGGCGTCATGCCGCGAGGCCGAGTCACCGACCAACTCGTCGACTTCCATGCAGAGGTCGCGAGGGGAGGTGCCGCGCTGACGACCGTCGCATACTGCGCCGTCTCACCGGGCGGACGCGTCCACGCGAACACTCTCGTGCTCGACAAGGCCAACGTCTCTGACCTGCGCCGGCTCACCGATGCCGTCCACGCGGAAGGTGGACTCGTCGCGGCGCAGATCGGGCATGCCGGGCTGGTGGCGAATACCCTGTCCAACCGCACCAAGACCCTCGCCCCGTCGACACGATTGAGCGCGCCTGCAATGGGTCTCGTGAAGGGCGCCACCAAGGAAGAACTGGCCCGGGTCATCCGTGACTTCGAGGACGCGTCGCAGGTCGCCGTCGACGCCGGCTTCGACGCCATCGAGGTCCACCTCGGACACAACTATCTCCTCAGCTCGTTCATGAGCCCGAATCTCAACAAACGGAAGGACGAGTACGGGGGTAGCCTCGAGCGGCGGATCGCCTTCCCGCGCCGCGTGATCGACCGAGTGCGCCACACCGTAGGCGATTCGGTTGCCATCACCGCGAAATTCAATATGGCGGACGGCGTCCCGAAGGGACTGTGGCTCGACGACAGCCTGCAGATCGCCCAGATCCTCGAAGCCGACGGACATCTCGACGCACTGCAACTCACCGGCGGAAGTTCACTACTCAATGGAATGTACTTCTTTCGAGGTGAGGTTCCGATGAGGGAGTTCGTGGCCTCACAGCCGAAACTGGTCGGATACGGCCTGAAGCTGTACGGCCCGCGAATCTTTCCCACCTACCCCTTCGAGGAAGCCTTCTTTCTTCCGCTGGCGCGGCAGTTCCGTGAGGCCCTGTCCATGCCACTCATCCTCCTCGGCGGCATCAACAGGCTCGACACCATCGAGAACGCGCTCGAAGAGGGATTCGAATTCGTAGCGATGGCGCGCGCTCTACTCCGCGACCCCGACCTGGTCAACAAGTTTCGTGACCAGCGCGTACCCGAGGGGCTCTGCATCCACTGCAACAAGTGCATGCCCACCATCTACACGGGAACCCGCTGCGTCATCAGGGAAGCCCTGCGCTGACCTTTCGTCAGAAGCGACCGGCGTCACCTGCCCCATGGGAACAACACCCTTTAGTCTGGTGTTGATCCATACGACTGAGTAACCCTCACCACTGGAAGGCTCGCATGACGACTCCATCGACGGTTCGTGAACTCATCATCGTTGGTTCGGGACCTGCCGGATATACCGCGGCGATCTACGCAGCGCGGGCGGAGCTCGAACCGCTTCTCTTCGAAGGAACTCAGTTCGGTGGTGCTCTCATGACCACCACCGAGGTCGAGAACTTCCCTGGATTCCGCGAGGGAATCATGGGTCCGGACTTGATGGACCAGATGCGTGAGCAGGCCAAGCGTTTCGGTGCCGACATCCGTACCGAGGATGTCGAGGAGCTCCATCTCGAGGGCCCGATCAAGAAGGTCGTGGTCGGCGGGGAGACCTATCAGGCACACGCCGTCATCTTGGCGATGGGTGCAGCCGCCCGCTACCTGGGCATTCCCGGCGAGGAACGACTGCTGGGTCGCGGTGTCAGCGCCTGTGCGACGTGTGACGGGTTCTTCTTCAAAGATCAGGACATCGTGGTGGTCGGCGGCGGTGACTCCGCGATGGAGGAGGCCACTTTCCTCACCCGCTTCGCCCGGAGCGTCACCCTGGTTCACCGCCGTACGGAGTTCCGCGCGTCGCGCATCATGCTCGAGCGCGCCAAGTCGAACGAAAAGATTCGCTTCGTCACCAACGCGGAACCTGTCGAAGTTCTGGGGGAGAACAGCGTCACCGGTCTCGTGATCCGCGACACAGTCAGCGGTGAGCAGTCCACTCTGCCCGTGACCGGCATGTTCGTCGCAATCGGCCACGATCCGCGCAGCAACCTGGTCAAAGGCCAGGTGTCTCTCGACGACGCCGGGTATGTGCACACTCAGCAACCGACGACCGCAACCTCCCTCGACGGCGTCTTCGCGGCTGGGGACCTGGTGGACCACACCTATCGCCAGGCGATCACCGCCGCCGGTACCGGGTGCTCGGCGGCGATCGATGCCGAACGGTGGCTGGCCGAGCGTGGCGACATCACCGCCAACACCGTGGCCGCAGCAGGTGAACCGGTCGACGCCAAGTTGTAGACGAATTCCCATTGACCAACCACGAGTAAGGCGAACCCCGTGTCGAACACCGTCACCATCACCGATGATTCGTTCCAGCAAGACGTCCTGTCCAGCGACAAACCGGTCCTCGTCGACTTCTGGGCCGCCTGGTGCGGGCCGTGCAAGATGATCGCCCCAGTACTGGAGGAGATCGCGGGTGAGCACGGCGACAAGCTGACCATCGCAAAGCTCGACATCGATGCCAACCCGGCCACCGCCCGCGATTTCCAGGTCATGTCGATACCGACGCTGATCCTGTTCAAGGACGGTAAGCCGATCAACACCATCGTCGGAACCAAAGGCAAAGCTGCTCTGATGACAGAGCTCTCAGCTGTTCTCTGATCGATACCCAAACGCTCGGTGCGATTGCCGAATATGTGGAAACGTCTGAGACAATTGATCGATGCGCTCTGATCTCGACCGCTGGACCGAGCCAGGCGCATCGATCGTCTCGTCCGTACCGAGACTCGTTTGCACTTCAGCTGTGTTGTGGTGACGCACACAGTCATTGATTCAGACTGAGAGGCCCTGAAACATGCACCGACTCTGTCGTGGCGAAACTGGCCCGGCCGTCGCAGAGATTCGGGGAATTCTTGCAAGTCTCGGATTTCTTCACAACAGCATTGCCGACGCTCGGCACGACATTACCGACAGCTCCCACTGGATCGCGTCAGACGCGGTGTTCGATCATCACCTCGACAGCGCCGTACGGGCCTTTCAGCAGCAACGTGGCCTACTTGTCGACGGAATCGTGGGGCGGGCGACATACCGGTCTATGAGAGAGGCGTCGTATCGCCTGGGCGCACGCACGCTGATCTATCAACTTTCCGCGCCACTGTATGGCGACGATGTGGCTACCCTGCAGACCCGACTACAGGATCTCGGCTTCTACATCGGCCGTGTAGACGGATTCTTCGGACCGAGCACCCACGATTCGCTCTCTTCGTTTCAACGGGAGATCGGGATCGCCGCCGACGGCATCTGCGGCCCGGCCACTCTACGATCCCTCGAGTTGCTCGGCACCCGCGTCACAGGTGGGTCACCACACGCGATCAGCGAAGAAGAACTGGTTCGCAGCTCCGGACCGCACTTGACCGGCAAACGGATCGTCATCGATCCGGGCCTCGGCGGAGACAGTGTGGGAACGATCGTGCATTGTCGGCACGGCATGATCTCGGAATCCGACATCATGTGGGACCTCGCCAGCCGGCTAGAGGGCCGCATGGCGGCAACAGGGATGGAGACGTTCCTTTCCCGACCACACCACACGAATCCGTCGGACGTCGAGCGTGCCTCCACGGCGAACGCTTTCGACGCGGATTTGATGATCTCGCTGCGGTGCGACAGCAACACGAGCCCGGCCGCCAACGGTGTGGCGAGCTTTCATTTCGGCAATTCGCACGGTTCGATATCGATGATCGGGCAGGTCCTCACTGGATTCATCCAACGGGAGATCGTGGCGCGCACGCCACTGCAGGACTGCCGAACACACGGTCGAACCTGGGATCTGCTCCGTTTGACGAGCATGCCGACCGTGCAGATCGATCTTGGCTACCTCACCAACCGATCAGATGCCGAGGTTCTCGCCAACCCCCGGGCCCGTGATGCCATTGCCGAGGCCATCCTTGTCTCCGTGAAGCGGCTTTATCTACTCGGCCAGGACGACCAGCCAACCGGAACGTTCACCTTTGCTGAACTGCTCGCCGAAGAAATGTCGGCCTCCGAGCGCCCCTGAGTACCCGTCGGTAAGTGTGCACTCACGGGTGTGCGCTCACCGATGTCCACCAGGCTTACCGACGACGTGTTCAACAGCCGCTCCAATGCCGCTTCGACGTCTTCCTTCCACCCGTGATCTCGATTCAGTTCGAGTCTCAGACGGGGGAATCGTGGGTGCGGGGCAACCACTTCGAAGCCATTGTCCTCGAGGAGGTCCGCCGGGATCATGCACTCTTCGGGAGAACACTCGCGAGCCGCGGTAGCAGAGGGGGTAGCTGCGCCCAGTGTGCCGCCCGGTTCATCCACACCTACCTCTCGGATGCCGAACGCCTCGAGGGCACGAACACCACGTCGCACCAGATCGGCCACAACCGCCTGAATCAAGGTCGTGCCCAGGTTCTGCTCCTCACCCGCAGGTTCGACCCAAAGGCTTGTGAGGAGGATCGCGTCTGCGCTGACGGGTCCGGTCGGCAGGAGTTGCGCGCGTGGCACGGTCCGTGGGGGAGCGTAGAGAGCACTGCCGACCGGCTTGCCGTCTACCACGGCGACCTGGCCGCAGGACCCCCATTCGAGCATGACCATGGACAGCCAAGCCTCCTTCTCGAACTCCTGATCGCAGAAGCCACGAGCACCTTTGATCGCCGAGGGATCCATTTCCCAGAAAACACAGCGACGAACGTGCGCGGAGAGCTTGTCCAAGTCGTCGAGAGTAAGCGACGTGACGTGAGTCGACACTGGCTAGCTCAGCCTCCATGAGTCACTGACGCGTATCATTCGACATCCTCTACTGTTCAATGGTTTTCGCTCCCGATATTCCATTCGGAGCCGATTCGCCGATCACTACCGTCACAGTGACGGATCAACGTGGGATGGGTCTACCTCGTCGGTCACCTACGAATCGGCCTTCTGTACCTCCATCATTCCCACGATCCTCTGGAGATCGTCTACGGAACCGAACTCGACTACAATTTTGCCCTTACGCTTGCCCAGGCTGACAGTGACTCGGGTATCGAACGAATCCGAGAGTCGCTCTGCCACCTCCTGCAGACCAGGCATCGTAATCGGCTTCCGGCGCTGAGCGGGCTGCGCTGTCTGGTCGCCGTTGCGGTTGGCAAGCATGACCGCTTCCTCCGTCGCACGGACGGACATTCCCTCCGCGACGACACGTGCTGCCATCACTTCCTGCGCATCGGCGCCGGCCTCGAGCGAGAGCAGCGCTCGGGCGTGACCGGCGGACAGGACGCCCGCCGCGACACGACGTTGCACTGGGACTGGCAACCTGAGCAAGCGAATCATATTCGTCACCACCGGACGAGAACGGCCGATCCTCGAGGCCAACTCCTCATGCGTCACCTCGAACTCTTCGAGTAGTTGTTGGTACGCCGCGGCCTCTTCCAGAGGGTTGAGCTGAACACGGTGGATGTTTTCGAGAAGAGCATCTCGTAGCATCGCCTCGTCGCCGGTCTCCCGGACGATCGCCGGAATCATCTCGAGCTCGGCTTCCTGGCTGGCACGCCACCGACGCTCGCCCATGACGAGCTGGAACTTGCCGTTCTCGATCGGACGAACAACGATCGGCTGCATCAGGCCGAACTCGCGGATCGAGTGAACCAACTCGCCGAGAGCCTCGTCGTCGAACACTTGTCGAGGCTGCTTGGGATTTCTCTCGATCAGGTCGGGTGCGATTTCCCGGTACACCGCTCCAGCGGGGGAGAGGAGGGGTTCAGCCCCGTTGCCGGACTCGGCGCCGTCACCGTTGGTGTTTGCTTTGTTTGAGCTGGACGCATTGTCAGTCACCCCGTCGGCTGAAGATTCCGACGATTGCGGTGTCGACGCGGTCGGGGCGGTACGGCTATCGCTTCCGATCACGACATCGGCCGCAGCGACGCCGAGTCCCGGGCTCGTCGTCGGTCCTGTGGGAATGAGTGCAGCCAGACCGCGGCCCAGCCCCCCCTTGCGTGTCTGACTCATCGTTGCTCCTGCTCTGTCGTCTGCGCTATACGTGTGGCGAGTTCACGTCCTGCATCAAGGTAGCTCATTGCTCCACGTGATCCGGGGTCGTAGTCGAGCACGGTCATCCCGTATCCAGGAGCCTCCGAGACCTTCACACTGCGCGGAATGACCGCCCGTAGAACTGCGTCGCCGAAGTGCGTACGCACCTCTTCCGCCACCTGGTCGGCTAATTTGGTACGCCCGTCATACATGGTCAAGAGCACCGTCGACACGTGCAGATCGGGGTTCAGGTGCGCCTGTACCAGTTCGATGTTCCTCAGCAGCTGACCCACGCCTTCGAGTGCGTAGTACTCGCACTGGATAGGGATCAGAACCTCGTTGGCCGCAACCATCGCATTCACGGTGAGTAGCCCGAGTGATGGGGGGCAGTCGATCAGGATGAAGTCCACGTCGATGTCACCGAACGACCTCCCCGACAGCGCGCTTTTCAGCCGACCCTCACGGGCAACCATCGAAACCAATTCGATCTCGGCGCCGGCGAGGTCTATCGTCGCCGGGATGCAGAAGAGCCGATCGTTGTGCGGGCTCTGCTGGATCGCATCGGCAGCGGTCACTTCACCGAGCAGAAGCTCGTAGCTGGAGGGCACGCCGGAGTTGTGAGCAATGCCCAGTGCTGTACTGGCATTGCCCTGCGGATCGAGGTCGACCACCAAGACCGTCAATCCTTGGACCGCGAGAGCAGACGCCAGATTGACCGCACTCGTCGTCTTCCCAACCCCGCCCTTCTGATTGGCGATAGTCATGATCCGCCGTTCCGGTGGCTTCGGAAGAGTCACCGAGCGGGGGTGAAGCACCTGAGTCGCCCTGCGTGCCGCCGCACCGATCGGCGTTTCCTCCGCGGAGATTCCGCTGTACGGGGCCGTGAACTCGTCGTCCCCGTTCTCGGAGGGCACCGCCTGGTCGTGTTGAAGGTCGGTTTCACGCAAAGGTGTTTCACGTGAAACGGCGGATTCAGGCCCACCCGACATTGACTACTCCTTCGATTAGGGATCGCTCGATACTCGACATTGCACGCCACCTAGCCCCCGACTGGACCATTACCGGCGATGACGCCGTTTTGGCACTCGTTCTGCCCGCACTACAACGGTGGGCACGGGAAGCAAGCCCACTCCGCATTTCACGATCTCCAGCTTTCCCGCACCCAGACGGGCGAGGGAATCGCGGTCACGCGAGATCTCTTCAGCGACGCTCGAACCTTTCAATGCGAGCATTCTCCCATGCTCGTGTATCAGCGGTAGCGACCATTTGGCTAGTTTCTCCAACGGCGCAACAGCGCGAGATGTCACCACGTCGGCACCCCCAGCCTCTTTGATCACACCCGACTCCTCGGCTCGTCCCCGGACTACCAGAACATCCAACCCGTTGGACTCGACAAATTCGGCCAGGTAGACCGACCGGCGCAAGAGTGGTTCAACCAGAGTGATGTGAAGATCGGGCCGAGCGATTGCAAGAGGGATGCCAGGCAATCCGGCACCGCTTCCGATGTCGACTACGGACTCGCCTTCGGCGATCAGTTCCCCTACGACCGCACAGTTCAGAAGATGCCGTTCCCACAGACGTGGAACTTCTCGGGGACCGATCAGGCCTCGTTCAACTCCGTCGCTGGCAAGCGACTTGTGGTAGCGCTCCGCGATATCGAATCGTTCACCAAACACCTGGCGCGCCACCGCTAGCTCGTCCCATTCGGCTAGCTCTTCACGATGTTGTTCCACGTGAAACATCCTCTCGCGAATAGCGCGAAGTCGGCAAACTCGGCATCTTCATTATCCGGTCCATTTGCAAGTATGCCGCTCAACTCGAGCACGCAACGCCGGATAGTGTCGGGCAACACCCCCAGCTAGCCGCCAGGAGAGGGGTGGCCCTGTGGAGTTCCAACGTCGGACGGTAGAGAACCGGATCGGATGTTTCACGTGAAACGGGCGCGTCAGTTTGCAACCTACCAACGGAAGGGATCCTAGTTCAGAGTGTCAGCCCACAGGCTTACACGAAGATCACATGAGAGAGCCCGCGATGCATCTAGCATCCGGGGCGCGGCTGGAACCTATTGAATGTGTGGCAATCAAGTGGACTCCAGTACGGGCAACACTAACATTGCGGTCGCCGGACTCCTCGCGGCGGCGTGGCCCTCGTCTCCGCGGCGTCGGCGGCCGCGTAAGAATGCGGGCGCCTCGGAACTCGAGCTGGACGGCGCCTCCGCGGTGGGTGTCTCCAAGGAAAAGGAGTGGGCGGCACACGAGAAGAAGATGAGCACCGCCTCTGCGAGGAATGCCCTAGCGCCAAGATGCCGGAAAATCGCAACGGTCAACTACTCCTGAACCGGACAGCCGTTTCGTATGGAATGGGGTGTGTTGTTGCAACCGTCGCGGGTCCGGGCGGTCGATTCGTTTCGGGACCGGAAGTGGATGGCGAATCGGCCAACCAGAGTCGGCAACCGGTGTCTATCCCTCGACCGAGTCACCTGATTCACCCCACTCCTAATCATCACAGTGACGAAACGGTCAGGTGTGGGAACAGTCAGGAATTCTGGTACCTCACTTCGGTTCTGAACCATCAGCACCCACCATCGATGTGAACTACAAATAGATACACCCGCTGATCGTCCACCGGTTCCGGTTGGGCGGTCTTTCGTGCCATAGTCCGCTCCGGCGTAGTGAGCCGATCCTCCTCGGTGAGATCTCGCATACAACACACAGTCGACTCGAACAGCGGCCGTGACCGGTGAGGAGGGGAGTGGCTCCTGTTTCACGTGAAACGAATAACCACTGCAGTGACCCATTAGAACAATGAATAAAGGCGAGGTTCGGCGGAACATTATCCGCCGAACCTCGCCTTGGATTTAGCTACGTGATTCAGTCCTTGATTACGACAACGCGGCGTGATGGCTCCGCGCCTTCGCTCTCACTCGACACACCCTCGATCTTCGCGACTGCATCGTGGACGATCTTGCGTTCGAACGGTGTCATCGGAGCCAACTCCTCGCGCTCACCGCTGTCGAGGACCCGACGGGCGGCGGCGGCCCCGATTTCGGTGAGTTCCGCACGTCGGCCGGCGCGCCACCCCGCGATGTCCAACATGAGACGGCTACGCTCGCCCGTCGACTGCTGCACCGCGAGTCGCGTCAATTCCTGGAGTGCGTCCAGCACCTCACCCTTGCGACCGACCAACTTGGACAGATCGTCGCCGCCGTCGATGCTGACCATTGCGCGATCGCCCTCGACGTCCAGGTCGATATCGCCATCGAAGTCGAGGACGTCGAGCAATTGCTCGAGGTAGTCGCCCGCGATCTCGCCTTCTTCGATCAAGAGGTCGTCAGCATCGGAATCCACCTCGACATCCGGATTCTGCGTCGATGAAGTCCCGTCCATGCCATCTCCGTCTTGTGCGATGTCAGGCTCTGTAGCCATGTCCATTCTCTTTTCTGAATCAGCGCCGCTTGCGCTTTGAGGACTTACCGCGGTTCGACTGTGGGCGACTACCAGGCTTGGGTTTCGAGCTACCCTGCTCGGACACATCACCGCGAGCCTGATCGGTGGATTCGTCACTCTTCGCCATGGGCGAATCGTTCTCTCCGGAAGAACCATTCGTTGCAGCGGTTCCGGACTTCTTCTTCTTCGGGTCCGGCCGCGCTCCTGGCTTGGGCGCGTTCTCCGCCCGCCGCGCCATGGCGGCTGCCTTCTTCTCTTCTTCCTCCATGTCGATTCGACGGAAGACGATGTGCTGCTGACCGTAGGTCCAGATGTTGTTGCTCACCCAGTACAGCAGGATCGCGATGGGCAAGAACGGTCCACCAACGAGTACGCCGAGCGGAAACACGTACAGCGCCAGCTTGTTCATGATCGCGGACTGCGGGTTGGCCGCGGCCTCCGGACTCTGACGCGCCACCGAGGCACGTGAGTTGAAGTGGGTTGCGATGCTGGCGATGATCATCAAGGGAACCGCCACGACCGCGATGGTGAAAACGGAGGGCACCGGGCCATATGCGGCGAAAGCATCGAGTTGCGCTTTCGGCATCGTGATCCATGCCGAAATGGGTGCGCCGAATAGTCGGGCACTCAGGAACGACTGAACGTCGTCGACGCCGAAGAAATAGTTCGGGGTGTTGGCGTTGGCCTCGACCGACAACCCGACCTGGCCGAAGCCCGTGCCTGTGCGGTTGAACGAACGAAGCACGTGAAACAGACCGATGAACACGGGCGCCTGGGCGAGAACCGGCAGGCAACCCATGATGGGGTTGAACCCGTGCTCCTTCTGGAGCTTCTGCATCTCGAGCGCCTGCCGCTGCCGGTCGCCGGAGTACTTCTTCTGCAAGGCCTTGATCTGAGGCTGCAGTTCCTGCATCTGCCTCGTCGTCCGAACCTGCTTGACGAACGGCTTGTACAGCACGGCACGCAGGGTGAAGACCAGAAACACCACTGAGAGCGCCCACGTGATGCCACTGTCCGGGCCCAGGAAGGGGATGGCGGCGAAGACCTTGTGCCAGACCCAAAGGATCCCGGACACCGGATAGTAAATGAAGTCGAGCACGGCTCTAGGTACTCCTCTGTTCGTCCACGTTCACAGGACAGCTCTCATGGCACCCAGGACCGCGGTTCGGGTTTGAATCCCGCCCGCCAGGGACCGGATCCCATCCACCAGGGTGCCAGGGGGCACATTTCAACAACCGAATCACCGTCAAAACGAGGCCCTTGATCGCCCCGTGGGTTCGTAGTGATTCCACTGCGTATTCGCTACAAGTCGGCATGAACCGGCAGGTCGGCATCCTCAGTGGCGACACGTACGTTCGGTAGAGCTCGATGAAGAAAATGAGGATCTGCGCCGGAACCGCACGAACCGCCACCCACGCGGATGAAGCCGAGGATGTGGCGCCTGACTTGCCGGATGCCCTACTCATACCGAATTACTCACCGGCACAAGAAGATCCAATCGAGCCAAGCCTGCACGAAGTTGCTTGTCCAGATCCCGACTGCTTGCTGTGGCGGCTCCAGGAAGGGCGCGAATCACCACATCGGTTCCTGCTGGGACAAGTCCTGTCAAACCCACACAGATATGACGAAGCCGGCGCGCGACTCGATGACGAATCACCGCCGGCCCGACAGCCTTACTCACAACGAGACCGAATCTCGGACCGCAGCTACTCACCAGCTCATTTGTCTGCGCACGGTCCAATGCGTGCACGACCAGGTCACCTCTAACCGTCCGACGACCACGCCGCACGGTCAAAGAAAAATCCGAATGGCGACGTAGTCGATGCGGCTCAGGCAACACCCCGAGCTCCTGATCCCAGGTTTCGAGATCAGGCTGTGAGCGATGCGCGGCCTTTGCGGCGACGCGACGAAACGATTGCACGGCCCGCACGGGTACGCATACGAAGACGGAAGCCGTGAACACGCGCGCGGCGTCGGTTGTTCGGCTGGAACGTCCGCTTGCCCTTGGCCACGGTCAACACTCCTCGTAATTCATCGACGCCTTCGGGCGCCAGGGATCTAACATCGGCAAAGCTCAGGTGTTCATACACCGGGTGAGATGGAACAACGTCGCACGGAACTCGAGCCAGCACGAGACCGCCACCTCACCACAGGGTGACCGTTCGAGAGTACTTATCACTACCGGTCAGGTCAAACTCGCTCACCTGCATCGGCCCCGACTGGTCGCAACCCGACACGCCGAGGTGAGAGAAATGTTTGCATCCAATATTCAAATGTGGCAATTCGCTGTGAGGTTGCCGACATATTGCTAGCGTCTATACCCATGGTCTTGCCGATGAACCCTGATCGAGTGCCGCGCCCTCGACGTCATAGTTCTCATCTGCACATTCGCCACAATTCATCCACAGGCCGCCGATGGTTTTTCAGTTCGGACCGCCAAGAGGCTAGTTGACGACCTCCACGTCGCGTGTCACCGAACTCACACATCGCACATTCGCGAGTATAAGCGCAGGTCACAGCGTCGGACTTGAGCTACTCGCTGCGTAACCGCGTGCCGCCAAGAGATGGCTGCAATTGCTCCACATCTGTGGATAATTGTGTGGAAACACAGTTCAGATGGCATATTCGTAGATTCATACGGGTCAATCCTCAGGTCGGGGATCTCCCATATTCACCTCGACACTGGCACCGCCATCTCTACTCGGCACCGCCGGCATCGAGTCCGCGAACACACTGGGGAGGAACCACTTGAACGACGACCCGAATGCGCTCGCACGGATCTGGATCGACGTGGTCGCAGACCTCACGTCCGATGCGCCCGGCGGTGATCTGCCACCGCTGACAAGAGGGCAGAAGGCGTGGTTGGCGCTCGTCAAACCGCTGACGCTGGCACAAGGATTCGCTCTCCTGTCGGTGCCGTCACCATTCGCCCAGGAAGCGATCGAGCGTGATCTCCGCGAACCGATCTTGCACGCGCTGGGTCGCCATCTCGGCGAACAGGTTGAAGGGATCGGAGTTCGTATTGCCGCACCGGCAGACGACTCACCGGCTCCCGAATCCACCGCGACCGAGTCGCCCGCTCCCGAACCTACGGCCCGGGCGCACCCGCAGGAATCGGAGTCGACCCGCCCGTCCCACCATCTCGAGTCTTCGGTGGCGAATGCCACATCGTTCCGTCGGCGCCGCTTCGCGTCGGAGGATCAACCCCACTCGGACACATCAGACTTCGAAGAAGTCGACGACGACAGCGAAGCCCTGGCGAGCGTCCACGAGTCGTGGCCGTCCTACTTCACCAAACCGCCTTCCGGTCCCGCGCCCGCTGCGACCGGGGGGGACAGCCTCAATGCGAAGTACACGTTCGACACATTCGTGATCGGATCGTCCAACAGGTTCGCGCACGCCGCCGCCGTCGCCATCGCGGAAGCGCCGGCTCGGGCCTACAACCCACTGTTCGTGTGGGGAGCCTCCGGACTTGGCAAGACGCACCTCCTTCACGCGGCGGGTCACTACGCCCAAAAGTTGTTCCCCGGTATGCGCGTCAAGTATGTCTCCACCGAAGAGTTCACCAACGACTTCATCAACAGCCTCCGAGACGACCGCAAGGTGGCGTTCAAGCGCCGCTACCGAGAGACCGACGTGTTGTTGGTAGACGACATCCAGTTCATCGAGGGCAAGGAAGGTATTCAGGAGGAGTTCTTCCACACCTTCAACACCTTGCACAATGCGAACAAGCAGATCGTCGTCTCGTCCGATCGGCCGCCCAAGCAGTTGGCCACTCTCGAAGAACGTCTGAGGACTCGCTTCGAATGGGGTCTGATCACCGATGTTCAACCACCGGAACTCGAGACCCGCATCGCGATCCTCAGCAAGAAGGCTCGCATGGACCGGCTCGAGGTGCCCCATGACGTCCTCGAGCTGATCGCCTCTCGGATCGAACGCAACATCCGCGAACTCGAGGGCGCTCTCATCCGCGTGACTGCCTTCGCCTCTCTCAACCGCCAGCCCCTCGACCTGACCCTTGCCGAGGTCGTTCTGCGTGATCTCATGCCCGACTCGTCGAGTCTCGAGATCAATGCAGCCACGATCATGGCGGTCACCGCCGAGTACTTCAACATGTCCATCGACGATCTCTGTGGTCCCGGAAAGGCCCGGCCGCTCGCTCAGGCACGGCAGATCTCGATGTACCTGTGCCGTGAACTCACCGACTTGTCTCTGCCGAAGATCGGCCAGACGTTCGGGCGTGACCACACCACTGTCATGTACGCGGACAAGAAGATTCGCAAGGAAATGACGGAGCGGCGAAAGGTCTACGACCAGGTCCAGGAACTGACCGCTCGGATCAAACAGCGGTCCAAGAGATAGACCACGATCACTCTCCCTGTGCCCCGGTAGCCAGCCTTACCGGGGCACAGTTCGCTTCGCGGACCGTACCGGCGGGCCCGCTCGAGTAGAGGCCCCGAGGGGGTCTCGAGGGGCACCTCGAGCGACGCCTCGAGGGGAGCCTCGAGGTCTGCTCGAGGGTGGCTCGAGGCCGCTTCGTCCGGAACAGGGCCAGACACGCCGGGGACAACACGCCGAGCCTGTGACCTGGGAGTGGGGATTCACACCTGTGGATAACTGTGGGGATTGGGTGGAATCTCTGTGGACAAAGGGTGAGGAACTTTGAACAACCTCGAGTAGTCCACATGGGTGCCAGATTGGTCCTCGAGTCTGTCCTCGAGAATTCCACACACTGTGGGACGAATCGACCAGCGCCTACAGCGGTTGGTCCACAGATTCCACAATGCCTAATAGTACTTCTCATTAATCCTTCTAGAAAACTCTCTAAGAACAGCGTTGGGGATTGCGTCGGTTCACAAGCGTCCATGAGAGACTCGAGGGCAAGACCATTCCACTTTCAAGTTCGTCCTCGAGGGCATACGGTTATGCATTGTCGCTCTGTGCAAGACTGCAATGCTTTGGTCGCGGCCCGACCGTGACGAACAACCGTGCCTACCGAGAGGAACAACCCGGCGATGGAGCTTGGAAGCCTGAAGTTTCGTGTCTCCCGGGAAGAATTCGCCGAATCAGTGACGTGGGTCGCCCGCAGTCTGCCGTCGCGGCCCCCGGTTCCTGTCCTCGGCGGGGTTCTCCTGGATGCGACCGAGCAAGGGTTGACGGTTTCTGGATTCGATTACGAGGTATCGGCTCAGGTCCGAGTCGCTGCAGAGGTGGGAGGCGCCGGCCAGGTCTTGGTGTCCGGCAAGCTGCTCGCCGACATCACCAAGTCGCTTCCGAACAAGCCGGTCGACGTGACGCTCGAAGGCAGTCGAGTCCTGATCACCTGTGGAAGTGCCAAGTTCTCCCTCCCGACCATGCCGGTCGAGGACTACCCCCAGTTGCCGCAGTTGCCGCAGCAGACCGGTTCCATCCCGGTCGACGTGTTTTCCGAGGCCATCAGTCAGGTGGCCGTCGCGGCCGGAAGGGATGACACTCTTCCGATGCTCACGGGTATCCGGGTGGAGATCGAAGACAACGCGATCGTTCTCGCGGCCACGGACCGGTTTCGTCTAGCGGTCCGTGAACTCGAATGGTCGCCGACCGACTCGGAGACGACCGCCGCGGTCCTCGTTCCCGCGAAGACACTCTCGGAGGCAGCCAAAACTCTTGCCGGAGACGCCACTTCACCGGTTGAGTTGGCTCTCGGTGCAGGCTCGTCGGTAGGCAACGACGGACTGCTCGGCATCGTGAACGGCGGTCGACGCAACACCACGAGGTTGCTCGATGCAGAGTTTCCGAAATTCCGGCAGCTCCTGCCATCCGAGCACACAGCGATGGCCACGGTCGAGGTGGCTCCGCTCGTCGAGGCGATCAAGCGCGTCGCGCTGGTCGCCGAACGCGGTGCGCAGGTTCGGCTCCAGTTCTCGAGCGAGGGGCTCATGCTTTCCGCCGGCGGAGACGACGCGGGCCGTGCCGAGGAAGGACTGAATGCGGTATTCCGCGGCGAACCGCTCACCATTGCCTTCAATCCGGGTTACCTCCTCGACGGGCTGTCCTCGTTGCACAGCGAGGAGGTTCTCTTCGGCTTTACGACGCCCAGTCGTCCGGCAGTGCTACGCCCGGCTGCCGGGGACGAGATCGAACCCAACGATTCCGGTAACTTCACAGCTCCCGACAGCGCATACACCTACCTGCTGATGCCGGTTCGGCTTCCTGGCTGACCTGCGAAGACGGCCGTAGGGGTACTGCCGGAGCAAATCTCAGCGAGTGGACGGAGATCACGATGAAGATCGGGTTGGTCGGGCTCGGAAAGATGGGATTCAACATGCGCGAGCGGCTGCGCGCGCACGGGCACGAAGTGGTCGGCTTCGACCCCCGCCCCGAAGTCACCGATGTGGCCTCTCTTTCAGAACTCGTTCAGCGACTCGAGGCTCCGCGAGTGGTCTGGGTGATGGTTCCTGCGGGCAAAATTACCCAGGACACCGTGACGGAGTTGTCATCGGTGCTCGAGTCCGGAGACTTGGTGATCGACGGAGGTAACTCGAGATACGAAGACGATCGGATACACGGCGAGATGCTGGGTTCGCGTGGAATCGGCTACCTCGACTGCGGCGTATCCGGCGGTGTCTGGGGCCTCGAAAACGGCTACGGCTTGATGGTCGGTGGCTCGCAGGACGATGTCGAACGTGCACTCCCGATCTTTGACGCTCTGCGCCCTGAAGGTGAGCGTGCGGACGGATTCGTCCATGCGGGCCCGACCGGTGCCGGTCATTACGCAAAGATGATCCACAACGGCATCGAGTACGGATTGATGCAGGCCTACGCCGAAGGCTACGAACTCCTCGAAGCAGAGGATCTGGTCACCGATGTCCACGGCGTACTCCGTGCGTGGACGAAGGGCACCGTCGTCCGCTCGTGGTTGCTGGAATTACTGGTCAAGGCACTCTCGGAAGATCCCGACTTTGCCGAGATCTCCGGGTATACAGCGGATTCCGGTGAAGGCCGTTGGACGGTAGAGGAAGCGATCCGGCACGCAGTTCCGGCACCGACAATCTCCGCGGCCCTCTTCGCGCGGTTCGCATCCCGTCAGGACGATTCCCCAGCGATGAAGGCCGTGTCGGCGCTGCGAAACCAGTTCGGGGGGCACACTGTGCACATGGCAGCGGACGGCGAAGAAGCCGGTTCTGGATCGTAGGTGTTCGTTCGCGCATTCTCGCTCAGAGACTTCCGTTCCTGGGACGCACTGACACTCGACCTGCGTCCGGGATGCACCGTGTTCGTCGGACGTAACGGGCACGGAAAGACGAACATCCTCGAGTCGCTCGGCTACCTGTCCACGCTGTCTTCGCATCGTGTGAGTTCGGATGCCCCATTGATCAGGTCGGGAACAAGTCGGGCCTTCGCGGCCGCGACGGTTGTCAACGCCGGCAGAGAACTGACCGTCGATCTCGAAGTGAACGAGGGCAAGTCCAACAAGGCGCGGATCAACCAGTCACCGACTCGGCGGCCGCGGGAGATTCTGGGGATTCTTCAGACGGTGTTGTTCGCGCCGGAAGACCTCTCGCTTGTCCGCGGTGACCCCGGCGAGCGGCGCCGGTACCTCGACGAACTACTCACCTCGCGCATACCCCGGATGGCCGCCGTGCGGGCTGACTACGACCGAGTGCTCCGGCAGCGCTCCGCCCTACTCAAGACCGCAGGTGGGGCATTGCGACGGGGATCGCGTAGAAGTGCCGACTCGAGCGAGGATGACGCGAGTGCCCTTGCAACACTGGAGGTATGGGATGGGCACCTTGCCGCGCACGGAGCCCAACTTCTCGCCGGACGCCTCCAGCTCGTGCACGATCTCGCCCCGCACCTGGCTCAGTCGTATCATTCGCTGGCCCCGGAATCGAGGCCGGCGCGGATCCGGTATCGCTCGAGTTTGGGTGATTCGCTGCCACCGGAGTTCGTCGAGCCCGGGAGGCAGCCGGAGCCGGGAGACATCGCCTTTCTCGAGAAGAAAATTCTGCACGAACTGTCCGTGATGCGGCCGAAGGAGATCGACCGGGGTGTGTGCCTCGTCGGGCCTCACCGAGACGATCTCGAACTACAACTCGGCGATACTCCGGCCAAGGGATTTGCCAGCCATGGGGAGTCGTGGTCGGTCGCGCTGTCGTTGCGATTGGCCGCATTCGCCCTACTGCGCTCGGATGGGAGTGATCCGGTTCTCATGCTCGACGACGTATTCGCCGAACTCGACCTCCGCCGACGGCGAGCGCTGGCCGCTATCGCCCTGGACGCCGAACAGGTATTGATCACTGCCGCCGTCACCGAAGATGTACCGGTGGAGCTCGAGGCGGTTCGGTTCGGGGTCGAGGCTCACGACACCGACCGAGGACGGATCTCGCGCATAGTGGAAGAGACGAGGAGAGGTCGGTCGTGATGGATGACTCCGAACCCGCGACACCCGAGGAAGCGCCAGAACCGGAGGTGAAGGGGATCGACCTCGCGCGCCGAGCGCTCGAAGAGGCCCGTGCGGCGGCGAAGGCGAGCGGAAAATCTGTGGGTCAGGGCCGCCGATCCGGGGTGCGGAGCCTGCGCGCCCGGGCCAGGCGGGGGTGGTCGGGTCCAGGTCCCGATGACCGCGATCCCCAACCGCTCGGAGCCCTGACCAGCTCTTTGGCGAAGCAGCGTGGTTGGTCACCCAAGGTCTCCGAGGGGGCTGTCTTGGGCCGCTGGGCGCAGGTAGTCGGCGAGGACATTGCTGCACACGCCGAACCGACCGGACTCCGGGACGGGATCTTGAGTATTTCCGCGGAGTCGACGGCATGGGCGACGCAGCTTCGGATGATGCAGTCGCAGATCCTCGCGAAGATCGCTGCATCCGTCGGGCACGGGGTGGTGAAGTCGCTGCGCGTCACCGGTCCGACCGCTCCTAGTTGGCGCAAGGGGGAAAGGCATATCCGCGGGCGCGGTCCCCGCGACACCTACGGCTAGGCGGGGTTCCTACGACATCGAGTCCCCGGAGAGTCTGCGTCGTAGGTTTTCACCCCGCAGGTCCGCCAAAAATTCGTCTACGGGGCGCTCAGGGGTGTCGGAGCACGCTCCTGTGGCTGACGTACCAGTAGGATGGCCGATGGTAACTAGCGGCAAGTTTCCCGATTCTCGCCTCTTGCGGCCCGCCAAGGGCGGCAGGCACTTGCGTCGGGTATTGGACGGAGAAGGAGAGCTACCCACCCGTGGCTGCCCAGAAGTCAGACATCAAAACCCCCAGCAAGGACTACGGTGCTTCGTCCATCACTGTTCTCGAAGGACTCGAAGCCGTCCGTAAACGACCGGGTATGTACATCGGCTCCACCGGTGAACGCGGTCTGCATCACTTGATCTGGGAAGTCGTCGACAACTCCGTCGATGAGGCGATGGCAGGCCACGCCAGCAAGGTCGAGATCACCCTTCTCGAAGACGGCGGCGTCCAGGTCGTCGACGACGGCCGAGGTATCCCGGTCGGTATGCATGCGTCGGGTATCCCCACCGTCGAAGTCGTCCTCACCCAACTTCACGCCGGCGGCAAGTTCGACTCCGACTCCTACGCCGTCTCCGGCGGTCTGCACGGCGTCGGAATCTCCGTCGTGAACGCGTTGTCGAGTCGGCTCGAGGTCGACATCATGCGTGACGGATATCGGTGGAACCAGACCTACGTCGATTCCAAGCCCGGCGAGCTCACCAAGGGTGACGCCACCAAGGAGACGGGAACAACGGTCCGATTCTGGTCCGATCCCAACGTCTTCGAGACCACGGTCTACAACTTCGAGACGGTTGCGCGGCGACTTCAGGAGATGGCCTTCCTGAACAAGGGCCTCACCATCACGTTGACCGACGAGCGCGTCAGCGAGGCAGAGGTCACCGAGGACGTGGTCAGCCAGGTCGCGGATGCGCCCAAGACTGCTGAGGACGAGTCGGCGGAGGCCGAGGCGCCGGTCGTACCGAAGGTGAAGACTCGCGTCTACCACTACCCGGGTGGGCTCGAGGACTACGTCCGGCACATCAACCGCACCAAGCAGCCGATTCACAACTCGGTCGTGTCCTTCACCGCGAAGGGAACCGGGCACGAACTCGAGGTTGCGATGCAGTGGAACTCCGGCTACTCGGAGTCGGTGCACACGTTCGCCAACACCATCAATACTCATGAGGGTGGAACCCACGAGGAGGGTTTCCGCTCCGCGTTGACGGCCACGGTGAACAAGTACGCCCTCGACAAGAAATTGCTCAAAGACAAAGATCCGAAGCTGACCGGCGACGATATCCGAGAAGGTCTCGCCGCGATCATCTCGGTCAAGGTGGGCGAACCACAGTTCGAGGGCCAGACCAAGACGAAGCTGGGAAACACCGAGGTCCGGTCCTTCGTCCAGAAGGCGAGCAACGAGCACCTGTCGCACTGGTTCGAGTCGAACCCCGCAGATGCCAAGACGATCGTGAACAAGGCCGTCTCCTCGGCGCAGGCTCGCGTCGCCGCACGGAAGGCGCGTGAACTCGTCCGTCGGAAGAGCGCTACCGACCTCGGTGGCCTGCCAGGCAAGCTTGCCGACTGCCGCTCCAACGATCCACGCAAGTCCGAGATCTACATCGTGGAGGGCGACTCCGCAGGCGGCTCCGCCAAGTCTGGTCGCGACTCGATGTATCAGGCGATCCTGCCGTTGCGCGGCAAGATCATCAATGTCGAGAAGGCCCGGATCGACCGCGTACTGAAGAACACCGAGGTCCAGTCGATCATCACGGCGTTCGGTACGGGCATCCACGACGAGTTCGACATCGCCAAATTGCGGTACCACAAGATCGTGCTGATGGCTGACGCCGACGTCGACGGCCAGCACATCGCCACGCTGCTGCTCACGCTCTTGTTCCGTTTCATGCGTCCCCTCGTCGAACAGGGACACGTGTTCCTCGCTCAGCCGCCGTTGTACAAGCTGAAGTGGCAGCGCAACGACCCCGAGTTCGCCTACTCGGACCGTGAGCGTGATGCGCTGGTCCAGGCAGGCATCGAGGCAGGCAAGAAGATCAACAAGGACGACGGCATCCAACGCTACAAAGGTCTCGGCGAGATGAATGCCAAGGAATTGTGGGAGACCACGATGGATCCGACCGCCCGTGTCCTTCGCCTGGTGACCCTCGATGACGCAGCTGCTGCAGACGAGCTGTTCAGCGTGCTCATGGGCGAGGACGTCGAGGCCCGTCGCAGCTTCATCACCCGCAACGCGAAGGATGTCCGCTTCCTCGACGTCTAGGTCACGGCGACAAGAGAACACAGAGCTCGAACGGTCACCGGAGGCCGGAAGCCACCGGTGACCGTCTCGTCTCGCAGGGCGATTTCCGGCTCCGGCCTCGACTGTGGATTGAGATTCTGTGTAGCGTGGGCCGCCAATCGAAAGACAGAAGGCTAGGGGGAGTGACCTTCGGGTTGGAAGTTACTGAGAAGTACCTATTCGACGAATCTCTGTGGTAAAAATCTTGCTCGTGAAGATGTGATGAATTCGTTACATTCGGAACCGAGTGGGCTGGCTGGTACGCGAGTACCAGTCGATCGCTCCTTTCCGTAGTCAGCGCGCCCGACCGATACGGCACCCGTGCCGCGGGCGTAGGGCACGAGCACAGATCGGCGAGCAATGACTGGGTGGAAAGGAAGCGTGGGATGAGCGACGAGTCGCCGCCCCGGGCGAAGTTCTGGGACATCACGAGTTGGGGTCTGCGGTGGAAGGTCACTGCGGTTCTTGCTGTTCCCGTGACGGTTGCCATGGTGCTCGGTGGACTCCGCGTGCAGGCCGAGCTGAGCGAGGCCGTTCACTTCACGGAAGCGGCAGACGGGATCGCCGGAATTCCCGACATCGTGGCGCTCGAGGCCGCAATGGGCACAGTAATCAGTGGCTACACGTCCAAGACTCTTCCCGAAGACGACGTCGTGGCAACGGCGACCCTGATGGACAAAGTGTCCGAGTATGCCCGTAACCCCGCGTTGAACCCTGAAATCGCCGGTGCCATCAACCAGTCCATCTCGGACGGTCGTGCGCTGCTGGCGATGATGGATTCTCCGGGCGCTGCCACAAGCCTTCTGGCGGAGCAGCACCGAGCGTTCTCCACGAGTCTCACCAACGAGGTCGATGACATCGTTCGTCAAATCGACGACAGCGATGTCGTCGACAAGGGGTACTTGTTGAGTAATGCTTGGCAGGCGCAGCGCCGACTGTTCGAGCAAGCCATGGGTAACGTCGCCGTACTCGAGGCCTACGTAGCCCCGGACGGACGTGAGAAGGCGCGCGCGGGAGAGCTTCCCACCACAGCGATTGTCGCCGCTGCCGGTGCAGAATCAGGTCTGTTGGACGTCCTCGCTCCGTACTACCCAGCGGACGACCCGCGTCTCGAGGCGCTGCGGAAGAATGTGATCGACCGAAACGCAATCATCGACCAGGGCTTGCGGGACGTGGCGAACGGCGGTTCGCTTCCGGTCATGGAAGCGCGGGCATCACTCATCGCCAGCCGTGACATCTACCACGAACTGACAATCGAAGCCGCGCAAGACATTGCATCCACCGTCGAGAATCGCGCAGCCGAGACCCGGTCCGCCGCACTGCGCGATACCGCGATCGTTCTAGGGACACTGCTGGCCGCTCTCGTTCTCGCACTTCTCGTGTCGCGGTCACTGATCGGGCCGATCCGTCGCCTGCGGTACGGCGCGCTCAAGGCCGCCCGGCGCGATCTTCCCGAATCGATCGAACAGATCAAGGCCAGTGACGACCCGCGGGCACTCTCGTTCGAACCGGTGGCCGTGCACTCGTCCGATGAAATCGGTCAGCTCGCGCGTGCCGTAGACGACATCCACGGGCAGGCACTGAGGCTGGCCGGTGAGCAAGCGCAGATGCGACTCCGGATCAACGACATGTTCGAGACGCTGGCGCGACGAAGCAAATCGCTGGTAGATCAGCAGCTGAACCTGATCGAGAACCTCGAGTTCGAGGAAAAGGATCCGAAGCGACTCGAAAGCCTCTTCCGACTCGACCACCTGGCTGCGCGCATGCGCCGAAACGGTGAGAATCTACTGATTCTCGCCGGAACACGGGTGCGCCGCTCACAGTCGGCGCCGATCGGCCTCGGCGACGTGCTACGTGCGGCGATCTCCGAAGTGGAGGACTACCAGCGCGTGCAGATCGGCGCGACCCCCGAGGGTGCCCTCAGTGGCGCCGTCGCAACCGATGTCGTGCACCTGCTCGCGGAACTCGTCGACAACTCGCTGCGCGCCTCACCACCTGACACCGAGGTGACGTTCACCTTTGCCCGCGCCGTGGACGGTGGCGTCCTGCTAGAGGTGTCGGACCGTGGAATCGGCATCCCGGCCGATGAGATGCGCGCAGTCAACGAGCGCCTCGCGTCGGGTGGCGAGGTCGGTACCGAGACCGCTCGCCATATGGGCTTGTTCGTGGTGAGCCGGCTCGCGAAACGGCACGGTCTCACCGTGCGCCTGCGGTCGACATTCGATACGGCACGAAACCCCGGTGTGACGGCCAGCATCCACATCCCGAATGCGTTGATCGTTTCGCACGAGGGGCGTCAGGACACCGGCCCGTTACGCAAGGTGCCTGCCGCACCTGTCCGGAGCGCCATTCCGGCAGCCGCAGCTCCGCGCGACACGGGACGCCAGCCTGTGACGAACAACGGACTGCCGGTCCGCACTCCACAATCACCCCCACCTCCGGCAGGGGCGGCCCCCGTCTCGGCGCCCCCGGTAGCCACACCCGCTGTGATGCCTTCGCTGGGTGGAGCTCTACCCCGGCGCCAGCCCGGTGCCAGCGGAATCGCGGCTCGAACTGGGTCCGCCGGTTCGCCGACTGTGCCAACGGCTGACGTTGTGAACGTCCGCGGGACCGGGGCGATGCCGAAGCTGCCCGTGCGACGGCGGCAGACTGTCGCTCCGAAAGCAGACGCGCCGGAGCCAACGATCGAAAACCGGGTCGTACCGGAGCCGCCGGTGAAGAACCGGGTCGCACCGGAGCCGCCACCGGAGCCCCGGGTCGCACCGGAGCCGCCGGTGGAGCCGCCGGTGGAGAACCCGGCCGGATCGGAGCCGGCTACCGAGAAACGTGCCGAGAATGATGTGATCCCGGATCAGCCCGTGCCGTCGTCGACATCCTCGAACGGCGGAGACCCGGCCCGTGTGCGGCACCGCTACCGCACCAACCCGGCAAAGACGGCGTCGTTCTTCCAGCCGCGCGTCGAACCGGAATCGGCAGAGTCGTCCGAGCGTCCGGGTGGCACTCCGATTTTCGCCGATATGGTGTCGGATTGGCTTACCGATCCGACCGGCGAGGAAGGTGCGCCCGGTGTCTGGCAGTCGGCGGGCGATTCCGGTTGGTCTGCCGCAGAACGGGTCAGCTCGACTCCCGTCGAAGTTGATCCCGAGATCGGTCTGCCCAAACGGACTCCGGGGGACCGATTGCTTCCCGGAACCGTCGAAGGCGCACACAATACGGCGACACTGCGTCGCGCGCGTGACCCCGAGACAATTCGCGCAAACCTCAGTCGGCACCAGCTTGGCGTCCGAAACGGCAGGGCCACAAGCCTCGCGGCCAAGAACAGCATCGAAGGAGATTGATGAATACCGCTCAAGGACCTGATGTCACGCGACCCCTCGACTGGTTGGTGTCGAATTTCGCCAGTGATGTCCCAGGTGTCTCGCATGCTGTGCTGGTATCCGCCGATGGCCTCCTGATGGCGGCCAGTGCACATCTTCCTCTCGACCGGGCCGAGCAGTTGGCCGCCGTGACCTCCGGGCTTGCGAGCTTGTCAGCCGGGGTCTCCCGGCTGTTCGAGGGCGGCGGAGTTCTTCAGTCCGTGGTCGAGATGCAGCACGGCTACCTGTTGCTCATGAGCGTCGGTGACGGCTCACACCTCGCGACTCTGACCGACTCCGAGTGCGACATCGGACAGGTCGGCTACGAGATGGCGATACTCGTCGACCGTGTCGGCACATCCGTGCAGGCCACCGCCCGCACTCCACAGGGACTCTGATCAGGCAGTTCCCATGGACAACCACTTTTCGGAGCCGCGTGGGTCCAACATCGTGCGCCCGTACTCGCTCACATCGGGTCGAACCCGGCCGGCGGTCGAACTTGCGCTCGAGGCGTTGATCCAGGCGCTCCCGCAGTCGGCGGACCGGCAATGGGAACTCGACGACATCAACGCCGCGATCGTCGTGTTGTGTCAGGAGTCTCCGTCCGTTGCGGAGATCGCTGCCCGTGTGGGTTTACCACTCGGCGTGGCGCGTGTTCTGGTGGCTGACCTTGTCGAGTCAGGTCACCTGAAGATCCTGGCCACGCTGAAGGAAGACTCGACTGACTCCGAACGTCGTGAACTCATCGAAAGGGTCCTCAGTGGACTTCGCGAAATCTGATCCCCACAATCGTGTGACCTCGACCAAGATCGTGATCGCCGGCGGGTTCGGCGTCGGCAAGACCACGCTGGTGGGGGCTGTCTCGGAGATCGTTCCCCTGCGCACCGAAGCGCTTGTGACCAACGCCAGCGACGGTGTGGACAACTTGACCGCCACGCCCCAGAAGGGCACGACCACCGTTGCGATGGACTTCGGTCGCATCAGCCTGGCGGACGATTTGGTGCTGTATCTGTTCGGTACGCCAGGTCAGCACCGATTCTGGTTCATGTGGGACGATCTGATCCGAGGTGCGATCGGCGCGATTGTCCTGATAGACACACGGCGACTGGACGAGAGTTTCGCTGCGGTCGACTTCTTCGAGGCTCGTCGACTGCCGTTCCTCGTCGCGATCAACGATTTCGACGACGCCCCAAGGTATCCCATCGAGGATATCCGCAGTGCGATGGCGATCTCCGGGGACGTTCCGATCATCGGTATCGACGCGCGTGACAGGGAATCGGTGAAACGCGCACTGGTCCAGATCACCGAATACGCACTATCCAAGCTTCACACGGCCCCGCACTGAGGACTGGAAAAATGTCGGATGGATTTCAGCAATTCTCGATGGGTACGTGGGTCATAGGCCTTGCAATGGTCATGGCGTTCATCGGCGTCTTCGTCGGTGTCGCCAGTGCCCGCAAGGCTGAAACCGCACAGACTTCTCGGCAGCGAACCATGTGGCTGGCATGGGGGGCACTGTCCATCGGCGGGATCGGCGCCTGGCTGCCGCACTACATTGCGATGGTCGGGTTCGAGGTCTACTCCAGCATGGTGCGCTACGACATCCTCTGGATTGTGATCTCGTTGGTGGTTCCGGTCGCTGCTGCAGCCGGGGCGTTGCTGATCGTCAGCCCGCCGTCGACGAAGCACCGCAGGTCGAATGCATCTGTCGAGATCGGCAGGCTCGCTGCAGGCGCAGCACTCCTCGGCGTCGGGCTCGTCGGAATGCATCTGTCGATCGTGTACTCGATCGGGATCCAGGGTTCGGTGGACTTCGGGCCGGCGCTGACTGTCGCGGCAGGTTTGATCGGATTCTTGGTAGGTGCAGGAGTCATCTGGTCAGTCACCTCGCTCCATTCCCGCGCGGTGCGCCTTGCCGCCGCCATGGCCGTGGCTGTGGCGGTGGTGGCCATGCATTACACCGGCATGGTGGGTCTGAGTGTCACTGTCGACCCGACGGCGGCACGTCCGGGCGGGCTCGAAGTGTTCTCGATCTTGTTCCCGGTGTTCGTGCTCGCCATGCTCCTGATCACCATTCCGATCACCGCTCTGTTGATGGCACCTGACCGTGTTGCTGCCGAGTTCGAGTTGGAAGCGGACATGCTCGCGGCGGAATCTCGCGCGGCGGAATCTCGCGCCGCCGAATCGCGTGTCTGACAGCTCGAATGCGTCTGGTTTTGTTGGCTCTGGCCATGCCGATAGGCGGGTACATCCGAGTCCTTCACCCTCCTAGCTGACCTGCACCTATAGACTCGGGTGGTTGCGCGACGTCGTACCGGACCGCCCGTCCGTCCGAGAGGAGACGTCAAGCCGAGTAGAAGAAGGAGCTCATGACTGACACAACGTTGCCGCCGGAGGGCCCGGGGCACGACCGCGTCGAGCCCGTCGACATTCAGCAGGAGATGCAGAGCAGCTACATCGATTACGCGATGAGCGTGATCGTCGGTCGTGCGCTGCCCGATGTGCGAGATGGCCTCAAGCCGGTGCACCGTCGTGTTCTGTACGCGATGTACGACAACGGCTACCGGCCAGATCGCGGCTATGTGAAGTCTGCGCGACCGGTCGCCGAAACGATGGGTAACTATCACCCCCACGGTGA
The DNA here is from genome assembly GCF_040656415.1 of Rhodococcus sp. NPDC049939. NCBI lineage: Bacteria > Bacillati > Actinomycetota > Actinomycetes > Mycobacteriales > Nocardiaceae > Rhodococcus > Rhodococcus sp. NPDC049939. The sequence continues at coordinate 174,070 of NZ_JBFAMC010000002.1, forward strand.
CTCCTCGATCTACGACACCCTCGTGCGTATGGCGCAACCGTGGTCGATGCGGTACCCGCTCGTCGACGGTCAGGGAAACTTCGGTTCGCGGGGCAACGACGGTCCCGCCGCGATGCGATACACCGAGTGCAAGCTGACTCCGCTCGCTATGGAGATGCTCCGCGAAATCGACCACGAAACAGTCGATTTCGCTCCGAACTACGACGGGCGAACCCAAGAGCCGACGGTTCTCCCCAGTCGTATCCCCAATCTGTTGATCAACGGTTCCGGCGGCATCGCTGTCGGTATGGCGACCAACATTCCGCCGCATAATCTGCGCGAGGTGGCCGAGGCCATCTACTGGGCACTCGAGAATTCGGAAGCCGGCGAGGAGGCCACCCTCGCGGCCGTCATGGAACGGGTCAAGGGCCCGGACTTCCCGACGCACGGTCTGATCGTCGGCGGCCAGGGCATCCACGATGCCTACACCACCGGGCGCGGTTCCGTCCGTATGCGCGGTGTGGTGGAGATCGAGGAGGATGCCAAGGGGCGCACCACGATCGTCATCACCGAGTTGCCCTACCAGGTGAATCCGGACAATCTGATCACGTCGATCGCCGAGCAGGTGCGGGACGGCAAGATCGCAGGCATCTCCGACATCCACGACGAGTCGTCGGACCGTGCGGGCATGCGGATCATCGTCACCGTCAAGCGGGATGCGGTTGCGAAGGTCGTCCTCAACAACCTCTACAAGCACACGCAGTTGCAGACGAGCTTCGGCTGCAACATGCTGTCGATCGTCGATGGCGTACCCCGCACGCTGCGCCTCGACCAGATGATCCGCCTGTATGTCACGCACCAGGTCGAGGTCATCCGCAGGCGCACCGAATTCCTGCTTCGCAAGGCCCAGGAACGCGCGCACATCCTGCGCGGTCTCGTCAAGGCGCTCGACGCGCTCGACGACGTCATCTCGCTGATTCGAGGATCCGAAACCGTCGACGTCGCGCGCGACGGCTTGATGAATCTGCTCACAGTCGACGAGATCCAGGCCGACGCGATTCTCGCGATGCAGCTGCGTAGACTCGCCGCCCTCGAACGTCAGAAGATCATCGACGAACTCGCGGAGATCGAGCGCGAGATCGCGGACCTCGAGGACATCCTCGCCAAGCCGGAGCGTCAGCGTGCGATCGTCCGCGACGAGCTGAAGGAAATCGCCGACAAGTACGGCGACGACCGGCGCACCCGGATCATCGCCGCCGACGGCGACGTCGCCGATGAGGATCTGATCGCACGTGAGGACGTCGTGGTCACGATCACCGAGACCGGCTACGCCAAGCGCACCAAGACGGACCTGTACCGCTCGCAGAAACGTGGGGGCAAGGGCGTGCAGGGTGCCGGTCTCAAGCAAGACGACATCGTCTCGCACTTCTTTGTCAGCTCAACGCACGACTGGTTGCTGTTCTTCACTACGAAAGGCCGGGTGTACCGGGCCAAAGCGTACGAACTTCCGGAGGCGACCCGCACCGCCCGCGGACAGCACGTGGCCAATCTGCTCGCGTTCCAGCCCGACGAGCGGATCCAGAGCATCATCCAGATCAAGACGTACGAGGACGCGCCCTACCTCGTCCTCGCGACGCGCAACGGTCTGGTGAAGAAGTCGAAGCTCACCGATTTCGATTCGAACCGTAGCGGCGGCATCGTCGCGGTGAACCTGCGCGGCGACGACGAGCTGGTGGGCGCGGTGCTCTGCTCCGCCGACGATGATCTGCTGCTGGTGTCTGCGAAGGGACAGTCGATTCGCTTCTCCGCCACCGACGACACGCTACGCCCGATGGGACGCGCCACGTCCGGTGTGCAGGGAATGCGCTTCAATAACGATGACGAACTGCTGTCGCTCAACGTAGTTCGTGAGGGCTACCTGCTGGTGGCGACATCCGGTGGTTACTCGAAGCGCACCCCCATCGAGGACTACGCCCCCCAGGGTCGTGGCGGAAAGGGTGTGCTCACGATTCAGTACGACAAGAAACGTGGCACTCTGGTCGGGGCACTCATTGTGAACGACGACGACGAGTTGTACGCAATCACATCGGGTGGTGGTGTAATCCGCACCACAGCCAAGCAGGTTCGCAAGGCCGGGCGGCAGACCAAAGGCGTCCGTCTGATGAACCTCGGTGACGGCGACACCTTGCTCGCTATCGCCCGTAACGCCGACGAACCTGACGAGAACGAAGAAAACGCCGAGAGCAGCGGCAAAAGGAGCTAAGGGGTCCTAGTGAGCACTCCCAACCAGCCAGGTATCGACCTGCCGAACCCAGGTTCGGCAGGTCCGGCGCCGGAGCAGCAGACCTCCAACGCCCCCGCGAACGAGTCTGCGGGCTCGAGTTCGCAACAAGGTCCGGCGCCGCAGGCACCGCAGGAGTTCGCCGGTAGTGGCGCCCCCCCGGTCGGGCCGACTGCACCGACTGACGAAGCGCGACCGGATTGGCCGATGCCTCCTTCGCAGGGGAATGCCCAAAATCAGCAAACTCCTTCGGGTCCGGCGAAACCCACACAGCCTCCGGGTGAGCCGACTCGAGCGTTCGGTGGTTCTACCGGTGGCGCGAACCCGACTCGGGGAGGCCAGATTCCGCCCTGGCAGCGCGAAGTGCAGAGGGAACCTCAGACCAACCTGAAACGGCCGGTGCAGGGTGCGGGAGCCAAGCTGGCGTCCCGATCGGAGGGTCCGCCGAACCCGACCATGGCCGAGGGAAAGCCCGCGGCAGGGAAGGCGTCCAGCGGTCAGGAAGCCCAGAAGCCGCAGACCGCGAAGGTGCAGCAGACGGCACCCCAAACTCTCCCCACCCAGAGCATTCCGGGACAGGCCATGCCGACACCGCGGGAGCAGGGCTCCGGGGCTCCAACCCAGGCTGTGTGGCCACCGCAGGCGCCGGCACAGCAATCGTCGTCTCTGGCGATAGGAGAGCCGGTACCCAACTCGGACTCGATGACAGCACCCTCGCCTGTCAATGGAGGATCCGGTGTAGCCACGGCAGGCCCAGTTCCGCAGCGTGAGCCGGCGAAGGCCAAGGCATCCGCGATCGACGGGCCCACGCGGCACATCAGCCGGGATGTTCTGCCGAAGGACATGCCGGATTTGTCCGAGGCAAAGCACCCGCTACCGACTGCTTCGGCGGAGCAGAAGCCGAAGATAGCGGTGGCGCCGCAGCGCGTCGAGGAGGGCGGTCTCAGAGCGTCGGTGCAAATCCGCCGGGTGGATCCGTGGTCGACGCTGAAAATCTCGTCGATCATCTCGGTGTCGCTGTTCTTGGTGTGGATGGTGGCAGTGGGGTTGCTGTATGTAGTTCTGGATGGGATGGGTGTCTGGGATCGCCTGAACGGTGCTTTCACCGATATCGTGGCCGATTCGAGCCCTGAAGGTCTTGTGACGGCAGGGCAGGTCTTCGGGTACGCAGCGGTCATCGGTCTGGCGAATATGGTGTTGTTCACCGCACTCGCGACGATTGGTTCGTTCATCTACAACCTGTGCTCCGACCTGGTGGGGGGCGTCGAAGTGACGCTCGCGGATCGGGACTGACCGGAGAGCGACAGGACTGAACTGGGAAAAGAGATTCTCATCGGACCGGTTTTGGTAGTTGCCGGTCCGGTGGGGTAATCTTCCGACTCGGTTCAGGGAACTGCATCGGACGAGTTTTCTGTACTTCAGGGCCTATAGCTCAGGCGGTTAGAGCGCTTCGCTGATAACGAAGAGGTCGGAGGTTCAAGTCCTCCTAGGCCCACTCCTGGTGCCGATGAAAGGTTGTCTGCATGAAGGTTCTCCTTGTAGTGGGAGCCAGTGTGCTGGTAGCAATCGGACTGACCAAGTTGCTTCGGGGCAATGAGGTGTGGCATGAGGTAACGGGGCCTTAGCTCAGTTGGTAGAGCGCTGCCTTTGCAAGGCAGATGTCAGGAGTTCGAATCTCCTAGGCTCCACAAGTTAATTCGCGGGCAAGAGCCACTTTCTCAGATTTGAGAAGGTGGCTCTTTCTCGTTGGTTATATGGCCTCAGGAACAACTTGGAGCCCCTTAGCTGGAGATCATGTTTGAAGAGGGCCCTAGGGACATAGTCATATTCCATGTGATGGAAGCCAGACAAAAGTTCCTAAACAGGATTCTCAAAGAGGATTCCTGAGTGTGAGCCAGGAAGGTTCCCACATCTGCCCGGCAACTGAACGCGGAACAGGAACAGAAGATGAACAAGGAAATCGACGAGGACTACTACATGGAGGCCGCTCGCGCGGCTGAGGAGATGGAGATCCCCGACGACTGGAAGCCGAACGCGCTCCACAAGGACGCAGCCCAACTCGAGACCCAGCGCAAGCGGGCCGCGAAGGTTCTGGGCCTCGGTCGCCCGAGCCTGTCCAAGGATGCGCCCGCAGGGTTGTCCCCGCGCCGACAAGTGCGGCTCCCGAAGGAGGTCAGCGACGAGGTTGACCGGATCGCTGCAGAGTCGGGTATCAAGCCTTCTGAGGTTATGCGCGAGGCGATCACGCTCTATGTGAACGCGCTGCCCTGACCCCATGGGGGCGCCGCCCTGATCGGGGTGTGCGCCCCTCGTCCTCTCTGCTTGTGTGTTGCGGCAGAACGTGTGGGGGCTGAACGAGGAAGGCCGACATCTTTGAGTGTCGGCCTTTCTCGTGCCTGTTCTGATTTCACGATCTGACCCTGTACAGGACCGATGCTCCCCGTAGCGGGCTTCAGCTTCGTCTATCTTGTCCATTCGTGGGCTCGACCGACCAATCTGGCGTCCAGGTGCAGTGGTCCGAGAACGAGTCGGACGACTTCAGCAAGAACCAGATCCGCGCCCGTGTCGAGGGGAGGTTCCAGATCGATGTCTTCCAGCCGCTCGGCATTGTCAAGATCGCTACAACGGCCTAGCGAGCACCAGTCATTGCGCCCCGGTCACCTACAGGCCGGGGCGCTCTGCAGTGCAGGGGCTGGGGTCGAAATCACTATCGACGAGCCTCAGCTCGAACTGGAGACGATTGAGGTTTACTGTCCCACTGGGAAGAAAGTCCTATTCGTGAGGTTCTCGACGGATAGAACCAGCACTTCCCGGCCAGTCTCGACAGCACCGACGAAAGAGGAACCGTTGAAGAAGTCAGTTCGCTCCGCTGTGACGGCAGTGGTTGCCGCCCCGCTCCTTGCTGCCGCGTTCGCGACGCCGGCCAGCGCAGCAGACGGCGGGAACGTCAACGTCGACCCTATGGTCGTCCAGGTCGGCGACGGTCAGGACGGTCCTGTCGGTGCTGACGGTTCTTGTCCCGTCCAGGACTCACCCACCGGTTCAACGGCCTCGACCAGTGCATTTGAGTCGATGGATGTGCTCATGGGGTCACTGGAGTCGCCAATGGAGTCAGTGGAGTCACTGGGGTCAGTGGGGTCAATCTTGGGACCCGTCCTCTTTGGGGGGTCCGTCGCGGGGTATGCCCTTACTTTTTATGGGATGAGCGTCGAGACCCCCTTCCCTATGCCCTGCTTCCCACCCATTGAGGACTAACTGAGTGGTCTATGAGTCGGACTCAGACCAGGGGGTGTCCACAGTGCGTACGCCCCCGATGCTCGGGTCGCTCAGCGAGCAGTGGTGAGCGCCAGGGGAACGCTACAACTTCAGCGTGACCCGTCCACTCGGAGTGACGCAGATCGCCAAAATGGCCTAGCCAGCTGCTATCACCTGTGGCTGAACATGATTCTGGCCCGACACCGTGATGGTGCCGGGCCAGGAAGGGACGCCTAGGAATCACCGAGGCTCGGGGACGTGGTGCTGCCCGAGGTGGTGCTACCGGAGTTCGTGCTACCTGAGTTGCTGCTTCCGGAACTGCCCAGGCTGCCGGTCTCGGAACTGCCGAGGCTCCCGAGGATGCCGGTGTCGACAGGAACCGGGGCGGTGACCGGCGTCGGATCTGCTGTGTCGGCTTGCATCTCGATGTCACCCGTACCCCACCACTCGTTCGCGTTTGGGAAGTCGGCGCACCACCAACTGATCTTGTAGTCACCGTCGGGCAGGGGTGCCGAAGTCCAAGACTCGCCGGATAGGGCCAAGTACCGGACCGACGCCTGGAACTTCTCGATGTTGTCGTCCCAAGCCCGCCACTCGCAGCCGATGATCCCTGCGGTGTCGTTGGTGATGGTGACCCAGACGTCATTGCCCTGGACGTCGGCGGTGAGGTTGACGTCTTCGGCTGCGGCGTTGGCGGGCACCGCGAAGGCGACGGCGAGGAGCGGTGCGCCCAAGGCTGCGGTAATGGCGGCACGTACTGACTTGATCAAGGACTTCCCTTTCGCTCGTTCTCCGTATGCGGGCATGCGCCGGCGGAATCGCGAAAGAGTGCGAGCAAGCCCCCCGGGGTATCAGGAAGGTAACACCGAAGACGACCATCCCGAGGGAAGCCACGCCATGCCCGTGAAGCCGAGCCCACGACGCCCTCGCCGACCCAGCGGGTGAAAGCCACCTTCTCGGAAACGGGAAGGTGGCTTTTCCTATCTCGTGCCCACGTCACCCGACGGCGAGCGAGACTGACACCCCTTGCCACGCCAGGCGTCGACATCAGATGAAGGTGCCCCGCACTCCAAGACAAGGGCCGTTTCGGTCCTAAACGAGCTCGAGACCACCGTCGACGGTGACGACTTGACCGGTGATCCAGGACGCGGCCGGATCACTCAGATGCAGTATCCAGTCGGCGATCTCGGCCGGAACACCGCGGCGCCCCAACGGGATACGTTCTGCCTCGTCTCGCTTGATCTGCGCGACCATGTCGTCGGGGAGCCCGGCGGCGGCCAGTGCCTCGCTCTCGGTCGGGCCGGGTGCCACAGCGTTGACCCGCACGCCGTCGGGGGCCAGTTCGAGGGCCCAGCTGCGGGTGAGTTGTTCCAGCGCGGCCTTGGAGGCGCCGTAGTGGGCGGCGCCGGGAATCGGGCGATGCCCATAGGTGCTCGACAAATTCACGATGCTGCCGTGGGTCTGACGCAGGTGGGGCAACGCCGCACCTGCGAGCACACTCGGGGCAACGACGTTGAGGGCGAACAGGTCGGCGACACGTTCGGCGGTCACGTCGGCCAATGGCATCAATGCTGTCGCCCCTGCATTGTTGACCAGCACATCCACCCGGCCCCACCGAGCGACGGCCGCGTCGATCACCGCGTAGGCCTCGCCATCACGGCGCAGATCGTGTGCTGCCACTTCGATCGCCGGATGCTCGCCCGCAAGGTCATCCAGCAACGCTTGACGGCGGCCCACACCAAGCACCTGGGCGCCGGCCCGGGCAAACGCGATCGCGATCGCCCGCCCAATCCCCGTCCCAGCGCCGGTCACGATCACGACCTGGTCGTCGAAGCTACCCATTGTCATACCACCTTCTTCTCTATATTCGTCGAACATCGAACAAAGTAGCATGCTCGGCATGCGGGGTGATCCGGGTCAACAGATCTCAGCAAGAGCACGCCGAGCTTCGACGTAACTACGAGTCCGGGGTTGCAGGCTGAACCGCCGGCCTGCAACGCACCACTTTGCATGTGTAACAACTCTCCGTCCAGATGCCGACATACCAGGCAATGGTTATTCACTACGCATCGGAGGGGACGAAGTGATCAAAAAGTTTCTGGTCGCGTCAGCGTTGGCCGCAGCAGTGTCGATAGCGGTGGCACCCGCAGCTCAGGCGCAAGACCATGTACCGCCACCCGGATACGAGCTCGCCCAGAACTTTGTCACCCCCCTCTACCCAGGCGCGTGGGTTCCTTTCAACATCTATCCGAAGGCCGTCGTGTTCAGCCCCTTCGGAACCGACAACATCTATTGCCAGAGTTTCAAGGTGACGACCTGCTATCAGCTCGACCCCGCAGGCAACCCGCATGATCTGGTGAAATATCGCGGCCCATTCAGACCGGTCGGATCTCCCCAAGTATGGTTCGTAAACATCTTTGCGAGCTGACTCGACAACGCGCCTCGAGTTCGCGGCCTTCACGAAATGCGAAGGCCGCTGGCGCGTCCCACTTTTAGGCCACTGTTGCCCACCCATCCTCGTGTGAGCCCCGCTCATTCAGTACTGTGACTGAGCCCACGCGGTCGACATGTTGACGGCGATACCAACTCGGCTGTCGGCGGACACGGGAAATCGCCAACGTCGTCTTCACGGCATCAGTCCAGGTAGATGGACATGTAAACGGTTTATCCGCAACATATTTGGTGCTTCTGATGTGAACTTCGGATAGCAGTTGAAATGATGTCCGACGGATATCGGCCTTCGGTGGCCGACCGTTTTTCAAACCAAGGAGAAGAGAAGTTCGTGAATCGACTCACCGCCCGTTCAACCATCGCTCTTCTGGCGGCTGCGCCCCTCACCCTGTTCGGTGCCGGTACCGCTGTGGCAGCGCCCGAAGATGTGGATGTCGCCGCCTCCGTTGACGGCGACACCGTGGTCACGACGATCACCAACAACACCGGGGCGGACGTGTACTGCATGGTGATTGGGACGAAGCAGGGGGACGGGAAGGAAAAAGGGAAATGGGACCAAGACTTCGGAATGGGTCGGTTCAACAATGGGGTCGGGTGGGAAACGGTACCTGTCGCTTCTGGAACCCAGACCTATTCGTACTCTGACCTTCCGGCGGGGGAGTATGTAGTCTCCTGGGGTTGCATCGACCAACCGGAGCAGGCTTCGGCAGAGGAGGTCTGGGGAACCGAGCCTTGGTTCATGGTCCCGACCGCCGATGCCTTGACAGTAGAAGTCTCTCCACAGTCAACCTCGGGTAGCTCAATCTTCGGTAGCTGATGCTGCGGGGCCCTACCGGGCAATCACTCGAGCACACGAAGTCGCCGAGGTTCGAGTTGTCCGATTGAGGACGTTTCGAGCAACCGGTTGTGATCGGTTCGTGGGCAACGAATTCCACTCCTGCTTCATGTGTGGCAGCATCGCGGTGGCTGGGTCCGTGATCCGTCGCTAGACTTGCACGGTGAGTTCGGACCTGGCTGCCCGCCTGCTGCGCCGGACGGTGCGGGCGACTGCGGTGGTCGGATTACTGGCCACCGCGCTGACGCCTTCCGCAACCGCGAAGAATTCTGCTCCACCGTTGCAACCGATCGTCGAGGCAGTCTCGCTGCGACTGGCGACCGCGGACGTAGTGGCGACGGCGAAGTGGGGGACACTGTCGCCGATCGACGATCCGGCGCGCGAAGTCGAAGTTCTGGATCGGATGTCCGAGACAGCGTTGAACGAGGGTCTGAATCCGGAGTGGGTGCAGCAGATATTCCGGGACCAGATCGAGGCCAGCAAGGTAGTCCAGCACTCGTTGTTCGCCGTTTGGGGCGCAGAACCCGAATTGGCGCCGACGGTCCGACCCGATCTTTCTCAGGTCCGTCCGATCATTGATGAGCAGGATGAGGTGATCCTCGCTCAGTTGCGTGAACAGCAGACACTGCTGAAAAGTCCCGACTGCATTCCGGCACTAGCCGACGCAACCATTGCAGTGTCCGAAGATCAGCATCTCGATGCGCTGCATCAGGTCGCCTTGGCGCGCGCCCTGTGGTCGATCTGCAGCCCTGCCGGCTAGTGCCAAGCGAGACCTTCCAGGTAACCGGTCATGCAATGAACGTTCCGATCGCCGGATTGTTTTGGCAGATCGGGCCGCTGCCTAAGTTGATCGAACCGAATCCGGTTGCTATGACGTTTCCGACGCCCGTATCCACGGTCGCGGACAGGTTGGGGTAGACACCGGCGAGATCGACTATCCCCGAACGACCGGTATCGGTGTTGAGCCATGCAACAGTGACCTGCGCTGCGGCCGGAATCGGCGCTGCGGCCGGAAACGACTCGAAGCGAATTTCTCCCTTGGCGATAGGCGGTGAGGCCTCTGGCCCCGACTGTCCGGTAAGACCCGTCAATGACATCAGGCTGCCCTGGTTCGGACACCCGATGGTGAGGGCGACACCACCGAAAGGGTGAGGCGGATCGGCGCCTGCGTTTCCGGCACTCATCACGGTGGTAGCAGCGATCGCAATTGTGACGGCAGCGATACGACGGACAAGGCGGGACGGGGTCATCTCTTGCTCCTCGGAACGGGTGTTTGCGCGTTTGGACATCCGGCTTTGGGATACCCCGGTCACGAACTACGAAACGAGTACAGCAGAGCAACTGGGCATCATGGCGGCGTCAGGCATTGTTGCCGGTCAGACGCCGTGCCGCCGCCAGGACTTGTGCTGCGGGCGGGTAGTCACCGAGGGTGCGTCCACGGTGAAGCAGGCGCACCGTGCGGTCGACATCGATGATGGCCAGGCCGGGCGCTTGGAGCGGATGGTCAGTGATGCGGCCCTGCCTGGCACGGCGCGCTGCGGAGAGGTACTTCCACCAGGTGCGTGGGTTGAGCATCATCCACCAGTGGATTCGATGTACGTCCAAGGCGGCATACAGAGTGTGGTCGGGGTCCAACAACAGGGGATATCCGATTCCGTGTTCCATCAGGTGACGGGCTTGATAGTCGGCAGCCCCGCCGACGGCCGCGACGCGTACCCCGGCGGCCTCGAAGTCCCGTCGAAGTCCCTCGAGTTCGTGGAGGAACGCCCTGCACGGCATGCAACCGTAGTACCGGACCAGGGGCATGACGATCGGGGTATCGAGGAGAGAATCGAACTCGACGCGCGCCCCCTCGGCGTCGTAGAGAGTGATCGGGCCGACGCGGTCACCGATTCCCGTCAGCTGTTTCATGTCGTGTCGGTCCTTTCGGTATTGGGAACCCGGACTGGCCTTCCCACGCGATCGGAGTCGGGTGCATCGACCGCACAACCCCTGGCCGAGGCAGAGCCTGGTCCTCGACAAAATCGTTTACAGGCTAACCATTTTCAATGACCACTGCGGAGTCAGCTGCGACGTACCGAAGGATTCCCTCCAAGCGTGAGCCGATCTGGCAACTCTTCGCAACGGTACTTCGTGGACCGCCGCGATGTCGTCGCGACACCGGCTGTGACTTCTTGTGAATTCAAGTGACGTGATGATTGCGGGTGTTAACGTCATTCTCAGCGGAAGTTCGGTCTGAACTAGGGGGGTCCCTAATGCAGAGCGTCGAAGCAACAGCGTCGAATACCGGGAAGGTCGGTGCGCTGTCGGCACCGCGCCATTCGAAATCTCTTGCAACACTTGCTCTGCTCGCGGTCGCACTATTGTTCTGGGGTCCGGGTGTCGCGGGCGCCGTGCCTGCCGCGGTGCCTCAGAATCCGTGGATGTCTCCCAACCCGTGGAACAACATTCACAACGACGCGGCGTTCACTGACTCGTACAGTATGCCGGGGCCCGCCGGCTCGCCGAGTGTCGACGTGCAGACGTTCTCGCAGTACACCTTTCAAGATCCCGATACCGGTCAGCAGATTACGGCAAACACTGGCGAGTGCCCTGCTCACACCTATGACACTGATGGAAATCTACAGACCGTCTGCGGTGGCTATCCAAACCCGTTCACCAACGATTTCGTCCGCAGCATTATCACGATCGACCCGAACGGCAACCTGCTTGCCTACAAGAGTTTCGTGGTTCCATTCACAAACATCCAGGCAGCGCTCACGGAGTTCGGCGGCATCGGGTACTTCTATCAGGACAACGAACATCGCGTGGTCATGGGAATGCCCAACGGACATATCGTCGCCTGGGAACGGCAGCCTTCTCCGGTCAGCGAGGTCGATCGGTACGTCATGGCGCGCGACATCAATGTGACGGGCAGTGGCGGTCCGCTGGACGGAGAGAACTTCTACGCTTTGGTTCCGAACGATCGGGGCTACATCTGGTTCACCACATCGGAGGGGTCGGTGGGCACAGTTGCACCGGAACCTTGCGCGACTGACTGCATCAAGTCTCTGAACGTCAACCACTTCAACGACGGAACGATTCAAGAGCGGATCTCCGAGTCGCACCCCGTGGCCGGGCGGTCTACCTTCCAGCAGACTGACCACTTCATGTATCGGTTCGACATGGCGTCGGACGGTAGCCCGGAGATCGCCTGGAAAGCACCCTATGATCGCGGCACCGGGCAGAAACCGGGCCAAACCAGTTGGGGCTCAGGTACTTCACCGTCATTCTTCAAGATCGGGGACCGGGAGTTCGTGACGATCTTCGACAACGGTGTCACACCCAACATCGTGGTATACCGCGCGGAGAAGTATCTGCGGCCCGGGGAGGAGCGGATCTTGGCGCAGGCCGCGCCGTTCGGTGACCGCACCGACATCAGCGATGAGAATTCCGAGATCGTGATGCCCGGCTCTACACCGGACAGCATCCGCATCTATGCGGAGAACAATTGGGGAAATGAAAGCGTCTTGTCCACCGCAGGTCCGCTGACAACGGCGGGCGGTTTCGGTGGCATCGAAGTCTGGAGCGATGGGCGCGTGGAGGTTCTACCGGCCAACCACACGATCAGCGTGCCTTCAGTCGTTTCGAAGGGCAACATCGCCGACAATTCCATCATCACTTACGAGAAGCGAGTGGACGGTTGGTACTTGACCGCGCTGGATGCGGCGGACCTTCGCCAAGTGCTGTGGTCGGCCTGGGTCGGCGGCGGCGAACCTCGATTCAACAATTGGTACGCACAGCTGTCGCTGGCGCCTGGTGGCGACTACTACTACATCGGGACCTTGACTGGGGTCACGAAAGTCACTCCGAGATAGCCGTTTCCCGAATCGCTTCTATCACGAACCTCTAGGTCGAGTAGGTAGTTCGAGTGCGTCTACGTTTCCTCACTCGACGCGGATCGCTCCGCGTCCTTCTCGAGGTCGCGGAGGTTCGGGGGAGCGTCCGCCACGCGTGGCTGCTCCCGGCAGCGGCGCCTGACTACCAGCGCGCCACCCAAGACAGCGACGCCGGCGAGAATGACGATCGCGATACGTCGACCCTTGCGCGACTTCTTCTGCTCGGTGGGTTCAGCTGCCGAGGCCAGCGGCTGTATCGCAGCCGAGGCCAGAGGATGCATCGCATCCGGTCCTGCCTTCGAGACCTGCGAGGTTCGGACGCACTCATAGCCCTTCTTGGCCAATGACGCTCCCTGACGGCCGAGGAACAGGCTGAGTCGACCGGTACCACGTGCCGCCGCCAGTGCTGCTGACCGTGCGAGGTGTCGCGTGCGGTCTACCGACTCCGACTCCCGGACTCGGGAGGCTGAATCCGAGACGTGGGCCAGAGCAGCCTCGACTCCTTCGGATACCTGCGACTGCACGGCCTCGGCACGCTCGGTGGAAAGCAAGTTCGTGAGGGACTCCGTCGCTCGTGTCATCCTCCCACTTTGTCACACTGGCCAAGCCACCGAAGTGGGACCAGGAACCGATGCGAAGCTCCCGTCGATGCCGACGGAACCACCGGCAACTACTAAATGGCAACATGGTGGTGTGACTTCACCTCATCAGACCGCAACCGCAACACTGCACACCAACCGCGGCGATATCAAGCTCGCACTGTTCGGCAATCACGCCCCCAAGACGGTCGAGAACTTTGTCGGCCTCGCCGATGGTTCGAAGGCTTATAGCACCGCCAATGCAGGTGGCACCAACTCCGGCCCCTTCTACGACGGTGCCATATTCCACCGCGTCATCAATGGATTCATGATTCAGGGTGGCGATCCGACTGGCACGGGATCAGGTGGACCGGGCTACCAGTTCGGAGACGAGTTCCACCCGGAACTGCAGTTCGATCGCGCCTACCTGCTGGCGATGGCCAACGCAGGCCCCGGCACGAACGGTTCGCAGTTCTTCATCACCACTGGCCCCACGCCGCACCTCAACCGTAGGCACACTATTTTCGGGGAGGTCATCGACGAAGATTCCAAGAAGGTCGTCGACGCCATTTCATCCACAGCCACCGATCGCGCGGACCGTCCGCTCGAGCCGGTCGTGATCAAGAGCGTTTCGATCGCGTAAGGAACCGCAGCATATGACCAACCCCGGCTGGGGCGGCGCCGCGAATGAAGGCCCTCCGCCTCAGCCGCGTTGCGTCCGGCATCCTGATCGTCCTACCGCACTGTCGTGCAATCGGTGCCATCGGCCTGCGTGCCCCGAGTGTCTGCGTGAAGCCGCTGTCGGCTATCAGTGCGTCGACTGTGTGGCAGCAGGGAAACGTGACGTCCGGCCAGTCCGCAATGTCGCCGGTGCTGTCGTATCTACGCAGCGGCCGACACCGTGGGTGACCTATGCGCTCATGGCAGTCAATGTGGCGATATTTCTCATCACGGCTGCCCAGTCCCGAAGCATCATGCAGAACTATGCGGGGTCGGCGCTTTTCCAGGACTGGGCCCTGTACCCGCCCTTGGTCGCCGATGGGCAGCTCGCCCGGATTGTCGGTAGCGGCTTCCTGCACTTCGGTCTGATCCACATAGCCGTCAACATGTTCGCGCTGTGGATCATCGGCCGGGATACCGAATTGGTCCTGGGGCATACGCGGTATTTCTTGGTCTATCTCGCATCGATCCTCGGTGGTTCCGCCTCTGTGATGCTGTTCCAGATCAATGCGGTTACCGCTGGCGCGTCCGGCGCGGTATTCGGGCTGATGGGTGCGCAGGCGATCATCCTTCTCCGGTTGCGTCACAGTCCGGCCCCGGTCATAACCGTGATCGCCATCAACGTGTTCATCAGCATCACGATCCCCGGCATCTCGTTGTGGGGCCACCTCGGTGGTCTGTTCACCGGTGCTGCCGCGACCGCGGGAATTCTCTACGGTCCCCAACTGCTGGGTGCAACGAACAACAGGGAAAAGGCCGTCACCGTCGGCTGGGTATGTCTCGGCGTCGTCGTGCTCGTGACTCTGGCAATCATCGCGATGAGAATCCTGCAGTTGCGGGCTAGCCTCGGCTACTGATTCCGACCTACGAGGTTGTGTACCGAGAGGGCATCGAACACATCCTCGGGGTTGGTACCCAGATCCCACCGACTGAAGATGAGGAGGCGTTCGTCACCGTCCCCGGTGCGAACGTCTATCTCGAGCATGGGCACTCGGCGCCCGAACCGCGGATAGCGAACGATGCGGGCTCGGTCGATGTCGGATCGGGCGTACGCACGGCGACCAGTCAGGCGGTTGACGACAATGCCTCCAGCCTCCTTGTCCACAGCCAGTCGCGGCCGTCGTTTGCCGGCCGCTGCCGCAGCGAGGAGCAGTCCGAGAGCGGCTATCGAGACGAGTGCGCGACCTGCGGGATCGGCCGACATCACCAGCCCCATGACGCCCAGCGCCACGCCTCCTGCCGCAAGAGCGACGACGGCCCCGAGGGGCGTCGCCCACTCCAGTCGCGCTTCATCAACAGACACGACTACCCGCCATCCGGTTGTCCACAGGTGTTGTTAACAATGGGGATGAATGACACATGTGTAATTGCAAGGCTGTACGTCGGTGCGATTGCGACCCCCCGCATCGGGCTGATTGCGACGCCCCGCGCCGACCTGATTGCGACGCCCCGCGCCGACCTGATTGCGACGCCCCGCGCCGACCGGATTGCGACGCCCCGCGCCGGTGCACATGAGTGGTCAACGCCACCGCATCGTCATGATCAGGCCGACCACCATGAAGCCGAATCCGATGAGGAAGTTGTAGGCGCCTAGGGCGTTCAACCAGTCGAGTTGCTCGGCGGCCAGGTAGTAGACGAGCAGCCATAGCAAGCCGATCAGCATGAGTCCGAGCATCACCGCGATGTACATGGGGCTCGAGGGCCCCGCCTTCGGCCGCCCAGAAGTGCGACTCGCGGGATTGATCGTGTAGTCGGTCTTTTTTCGTACCTTCGATTTCGGCATGATGTCCTCGTTCGTGCGATTCAAAATGAATGTGGGCAGGTAGATTCCAAATACCTGCGTGGGTACACGCTAACGTAGGTGCGAATCGCTGCGCGAGGACGAGGGGATGGAACGCCGGTGACGAGATCCATCTCTTGGAGGATCGCTGTGCTCGGGGTGTGTCTCGTGGCCGGATTTCTGGTGTCCACCACAGGGGTAGCGTCGCACGGCAGCGAAATTCGTGCCGGCGACTCCACCCGCCTGTCCGATCTGGTGCGCAACGCACAAGCGAAGATCGAGATGGCCGCCGATACTCGGGATCAACTCGCGGCCGACGTCGAATCACTTCAGGAGGAGGCTGCCGCGACGGACACCGGAGTCGCCGCGACTCTCGCCGACACGAAGGCGATCGCTGCAGACGCTGGACTCACTCCGATGACGGGGCCGGGAGTCACCGTCACCCTCACCGATGCCTCGCGTGATGCTGACGGTAAGTACCCGGTCGATGCAACTCCGGACGATCTCGTCGTCCATCAGCAGGACGTCCAGAGCGTACTGAACGCGTTGTGGCTGGGCGGTGCTGAGGCGATCAGCATGCAGGACCAGAGGATCGTCAACACGTCGGCGCCGCGCTGCGTCGGCAACACACTGTTGCTTCACGGCCGCACCTACAGCCCCCCGTACGTGATGTCGGCGATCGGTGATCCCACGAGGCTTTCCGCGGCGCTCGCGAAGGAGCCCGGCATTCAGATTTTCAAGCAGTACGCGGTCCGTTTCGGACTCGGATATACGGAAGTCGCGTCCGACCGGTTGAGCGTGCCCGGCTACGCAGGCTGAATCGCCGGGTGCCCGGCCGCAGGCCACGCTGTAGCGGCAGAATACGCTGGCCTCATGAAGATTCTCGTCGTCGACAACTACGACAGCTTCGTATTCAACCTCGTCCAGTACCTCGGACAGTTGGGGACAGGGGTGGTGGTCTGGCGCAACGACGATCCGAATCTCACTGGATCGGCCGCAATCGCTGCCGCCGCGAGCGATTTCGACGGCATTCTGCTCAGCCCTGGTCCGGGTACCCCTCAGCGCGCCGGTGCAACGATTGACCTGGTCAAGGCATCAGCCGAGGCGAAGACACCGCTGCTTGGGGTATGCCTGGGACATCAGGCGATCGGCGCCGCATTCGGCGCGACCGTCGACCGGGCGCCCGAACTGCTACACGGAAAGACCAGCATCGTCCACCACGACGATGGCGGTGTGCTGGCGGGACTCCCAGACCCCTTCACTGCAACGCGGTACCACTCGCTGACCGTGCTCGAGGACACCATCCCGGACGAGCTCGAGGTCACGGCGCATACGGACAGCGGCGTCGTCATGGCGATGCAGCACCGTGAACTCCCGATTCACGGAGTCCAGTTCCATCCGGAGTCCGTTCTCACCGAGGGTGGGCATCGGGTGCTCGCCAACTGGCTCGCTGTTTGTGGCGACGCCCCGGCGGAGTCTCTCGTGGCTTCTCTCGAAGCCGAGGTGGTACGCGCGTTGGGTGAATAAGCGCCGGTGAGTGATCGACGATTGTGCGGACTTCGATCGACCACTCACCGACAGTGCGATTCCCTATCTGGGGATGCCCAGGGTTCCGACTTCGATCGAGACCACGCTGGTCTTGGTGATCTCCGATCCCGGCGGCTGTTGCTGGCTCATGATCCTGCCGACCATGTCTGGATCGAGTGTGGCCCTCTGAGACTGGTCCAGTGAACTCGACGATCCGGTCCACCCGGCGCCGCGCAACAATGCGAGCGCTTGCGACACTGTCTTCCCGGTCAGATCGGGCATCTGGATGTTGTTGCCATTCGAGACGTTGATCGTGATGGTGTCACCCTTGTCGGCAGTCGATCCTCCGGCCGGGTCGGTGGAGATCACCTGGCCTTCCGGTGCTCCGGAGTCGACGTTCTCGATCGTCACCTCGAAACCGGCTGCCTCGATGTTCTCTTGGGCGACGTCCACGGTCTGACCCGTGACATCAGGAACACGCACCTGCTCGGGACCGCTTCCCAAGGTGATCGTGACCTCGGAGTCGAGCGCGATGCTCGAACCCGACGACGGCTGTTGCGTGATCACCTTGTCGATGTCCGACTCGTCCGACGGCGCGCGTTGGATGGAGCTGTCGAGCCGCAAACCGACCGCGTTCAGCTCCTGCTGTGCCTCCTGCTGGTTAAGACCGGCAAGCCGGGGGATCGTCACCTGCTCGGGGCCTGAAGACACCTCGAGGGTTACGGTGCTGCCCCTGTCCACCTCGACACCCGCGAGTGGTCGAGTGCTGATGACATTGCCGGCTGCCACCACGGCATCGGGCTTCTGCTGCTGGGTAACCTGGAAACCTTCGTTCTGCAGTCTGGTAGCGGCGTCGTCGGCGCTCTGGTTCGTGACATCCGGCAGCGTGACCTGGCCTACCCCGGATCCCAATCCCAGGGCGGTCCACAAAAACGCGGTGACGATACCGATCACGATGAGTGCGGCCACCGCCATCAATGCCAGCAGGATCGGATTTCGCTTCCGACCCGGTTGGTCGTCCGGTTCGTCTGCCGGAGGCTCGACGGGTGGCGGCGAAGCATAATGCTTGGGCCCGCTGCCGACCGCCCCGAGGAGTTCGGTGCGGTCCTCGGGGCTCATCACCATCGGCGCGCTCGGGCGCTGCCCACTCAGGACCCGGACCAGGTCACTGCGCATGTCGGCAGCGGTCTGGTACCGGTTGGCCGGGTTCTTGCTCATGGCTTTGAGGATTACGGAATCCAGCTCATGCGGAACGTCCGGGTTTATTTCCGACGGTGTCCGCGGATCCTCGCGCACGTGCTGATACGCGACCGCGACCGGCGAGTCGCCCTTGAACGGCGGCTGGCCGGTGAGGATCTCGAACAGCACGCACCCGAGGGAGTACACGTCGGACCTTGCGTCGACCTGTTCTCCGCGCGCCTGCTCCGGCGACAGGTACTGGGCGGTACCGATGACCGCGGCAGTCTGCGTCATCGGGCTGGACGCATCGGATATCGCGCGCGCGATCCCGAAGTCCATCACCTTCACCGCGCCCGCACGGTTGATCATCACGTTGGCGGGCTTCACATCACGGTGCACGATGCCGTTGCGGTGACTGAAGTCCAGTGCCGCGCACACGTCCGAGATGACTTCCATCGCCTGCCGCGGCGACATGGTGCCGTCTCTGCGCACGATGTCTCGCAGCGTCTCGCCGTCGACGTACTCCATGACGATGTACGGCAAGGGGCCTGCGTCGGTTTCCGCCTCGCCGGTGTCGTAGACGGCCACGATTGCCGGGTGGTTGAGTGCCGCAGCGTTCTGGGCCTCGCGGCGGAACCGCAAGTAAAACGTGGGGTCGCGGGCGAGATCGGCCCGCAAGACCTTGATCGCCACGTCACGGCTGAGCCGGACGTCTCGGGCGAGATGGACCTCGGACATGCCACCGAAGCCGAGAATCTCACCCAGTTCGTAGCGTGCGGAGAGGTTACGCGGTGTGGTCATGGCTGTCCTTGTTGGGTCGGAGTCTCTTCTTCCTCCGACGTGGTCGTCGTGAGTTCTGGCTCGGTGGTGGTGGGTTCTGGCTCGGTGGTGGTGGGTTCTGGTTCTGTGGTGAGTTCTGGTTCGGTGGTCAGTTGCGGCTCGGTGGTGGTGAGTTCTGGTTCGGTGGGAGGTGGTGGTTCGATTGGAATTTGTGGTTCGGTGGTCAGTTGTGGTGGCTCGGTGGTGATCGGGGGTGCCTGCTCGTATGTGAAGATCGTGGTCTCCGGTTGTGTCGCCGTGATTGTCGGAAGTGACGACGTCACCGCGGGCACCGTCGAACCATTCGTACCACCCTCACCGAACAGGACGAGCGCGACACCAATGATTGCCGCCAACAAGATCAGGCCACCAGCCCCCCAGGCCACCGCCATCTGACCACTGGTCAAGCCGCTACGTGCGCCTTCTTCGTTTTCGGCGCTGTCCTCAGGGGGCACCGGTCCGGTGACCGGACCCACGTACGCGGTCTGCGCCTCCGGTTTCACCGGGGCGGGTCCCGCCGCCGGTGTCATCTGTGTGGTTCCCACTACAGGCGGAGGCAGTACTCGGGACGCCCCGCTCGTTCCGCTGGGGGGCGGTGGACGTCGACCGGCCCGGACCGCTGCAACCGCCTCGGCGAAATCTCCGCCACTGGCGTAGCGCACGGCTGGATCCTTCGCGATGGCGATGTCGATGAGTTCGCGGATGTTCGCAGGCAGGTCCTTCGGCAACGGTGCCGGAGCCTCCTGTACGTGCTTCATCGCGACGGTGATCGCGCCGTCGCCGAGGAAGGGACGATGCCCCGACAGCGCCTCGTAGCCGACTATCCCGAGCGCGTAGACGTCGCTGGCCGCGGTCGCATCCTGCCCCAGCGCCTGTTCGGGGGCTATGTATTGGGCCGTACCCATAACCATTCCGGTGCGGGTGATCGGTGAACTCTCCACAGCTTTCGCAATGCCGAAATCGGTGATCTTCACCTGTCCCGTGGGCGTGATCAGGATATTGCCCGGTTTCACGTCGCGGTGTACCACACCTGCGTCGTGCGCCACCTGCAATGCCCGTCCGGTCTGTTCGAGCATGTCCAGTGCGTGCTGAATCGTGAGTCGTCCCACACGGGCGAGAACGGCGTTCAGCGGTTCACCGGTCACAAGCTCCATCACCAGGTAGGCGGTGGACTCGCCGCTGGTGTCGCTCACCTCTCCGTAGTCGTAGACCCCGGCGATACCAGAGTGGTTCAACTGCGCGGTGAGGCGCGCCTCGGAACGAAAACGCTCCAGAAATTCCGGATCCGAGGAGAACTCGGATTTCAGTACTTTCACCGCGACATGACGGTTGAGTCGGTTGTCGTTCGCTTCCCAGACCTGTCCCATTCCGCCGGTAGCGATGAGTCGGATCAGACGATATCGATCGGCAATCAGGGCGCCGTTGGTCAGTGCCATGGTCAGCTCCCCTGAAGTCCGGCTGCGATGACGGCACGTCCGATCGGTGCGGCTACCGAGCCTCCGGTTGCCGCCAGTGAACGATCTCCACCGTCTTCGACGATGACTGCGATGGCCACGCTCGGGTTCTCGGCGGGAGCGAACGCGATGTACCAGGCGTGCGGCGGCGTGTTCCTCGGATCGGTCCCGTGTTCAGCTGTGCCTGTCTTGGAGGCGATCTGCACGCCGGGGATCTTGCCCTCGCCGGTGGTGTCGTTCTCGGAGCCGATCATCAGGCTGGTCAGGGTGTCTGCAATCTGCGGCGACATCGCCTGGCCTTCGGACACAGGGTTGGTGGTGGCGAGATTGGAAAGGTCTGGAGCCTGTAGGTCGGATACCAGTTGCGGTTGCATCCGAACTCCACCGTTCGCGACAGTCGCTGCGATCATCGCGTTCTGAAGGGGGGTGAGCGCGACGTCACGCTGGCCGATGCTGCTCTGGCCGAGTGCTGCGTCGTCAGGGATCGTCCCGATAGTGCTGTCCGCGACCGGGAACGGTACGCCGGGCATTGGTCCGCCTATGCCGAACGCGCTGGCCTGGTCACGGATCGCGTCCGCCCCGGTTTCGATACCCAGTTCGGCGAACGCCGTGTTGCAGGACCGTGCGAACGCCTCACGCATCGACGCGGTCGGTGCGGCGCCGCACGCCTCGCCTCCATAGTTCTCGAGGGTTGTCGAAGTACCGGGAAGTGTGATCTCGGGGGCTGCGGTCAGTTGGGTGTCGGGAGTGGTTCCGGTGGCCAGTGCTGCTGCAGCCACGACGACCTTGAAGGTGGAACCAGGAGGATATGTCTGCGACACCGCTCGGTTGAGCAGGGGTTCGTTCGGATCTTCGTTCAGACTCTCCCAGGCCTGGGTGGTCTGGGTACCGTCGTGGCCGGACAGCGTATTGGGGTCGTAGCTCGGGGTGCTGACCATTGCGAGGATGTGACCGGTGCTCGGTTCGATCGCCACGACCGAACCGGTGTAGCCCTTCGCCGTCAATTGGTCGTACGCCACTTGCTGCATGACCGGGTTGATGGTGGTCACAACGTTGCCACCACGCGGGTCACGCCCCGCGACGAGGTCGAAGAATCGCCGTCCGAACAGGCGGCTGTCGGAACCATTGAGAACCTGGTCCTCGGCCCGCTCGAGTCCAGTGCTGCCGTACTGCATCGAATAGAAACCGGTGACCGGCGCATTCGCCAGAGGACTCGATGGCGCGCCCGGGGCGGCGGGGTAGGTACGCAGGTACTTGTAGCGGTCGGTGGTAGGAACGGACACAGCCAGCACTTGACCGTTGGCCGAGATCTGTCCACGTTGACGCGAGTATTCGTCGAGCAGCACACGTGAGTTGCGCGGATCGGCACGCAGGTCGTCTGCTTTGATGACCTGGACGTATGTGGCGTTGGCGAGGAGGGCAACGACCATCATCATCACGGCGATTGCGACGCGGCGCAGAGGTGTGTTCATGAGCGCGGCATCATCTCGGTCTGGGCGTCGGCGATGGGTGCGGGGCCTTTCTTCTTCGGTGCGGCCGGCTCACGTGCAGCGTCGGAAATCTTGATCAAGATTGCGAGCAAGAGGTAGTTGGCGAGTAGCGATGATCCGCCGTACGACATGAACGGTGTCGTCAAACCGGTGAGTGGGATCAGCTTGGTGACACCGCCGACTACCACGAACACCTGGACAGCGATTGTGAACGACAGGCCTGCCGCGAGGAGTTTCCCGAAGCTGTCGCGCACCGCCAACGCGGTACGCAATCCGCGGATGACCAGTACCAGGAAGAGCATCAGTACTGCGGCGAGACCGATCAGTCCAAGCTCTTCGCCGATCGTGGCGACGATGAAGTCGGTCTTGGCGAACGGAACCTGCGACGGCCTGCCCCCGCCGAGTCCCGTGCCGGCGACACCGCCGGTCGCCAAACCGAACAACGACTGCGAGATCTGGTAGCCGGTGTCGTTGTAGTCGGCCAACGGGTCGAGCCAGGTGCTCACGCGAACGCGGACGTGGCCGAACAATTGGTAGGCGAAGAAGAAGCCGATCGCAAGAAGCCCCACGCCGATAAGCAGCCACCCGACACGTTCGGTGGCGATGTACAGCATCACCAGTACGGTGCTGAACAACAGCAGCGACGTTCCGAGTTCCTTTTCCAGTACGAGCACGCCTACCGAGACCACCCAGGCGACGATGATCGGACCGAGGTCGCGTGCCCGGGGCAGGTCGACGCCGAACACGTGCTTGCCGGCGGTGGTGAACAGGTCTCGCTTCGCGACCAGGATCGAGGCGAAGAAGATGATCAGCAGGATCTTCGAGAACTCGACAGGTTGGATGCTGAATCCGGGGAGCCGGATCCAGATCTTCGCTCCGTTGACTTCGGAGAGACTTGCGGGCAGAAATGCAGGAATCGCGAGGAACACCAGCCCTGCAAGACCCAGCGTGTAGCTGTAGCGGGCCAGAAGGCGGTAATCCTTCAACAGCAGCAGTACGGCCACGAATCCTGCGATGGCCAGCGTGGTCCACAGGACCTGCTGGTTGGCGTCCGGCGACGGGGTGGGGAGGCCGAAGTAGGCGGCCGACTGCTCGTCGGCAAGATCGAGCCGGTGGATCAGGACCAGACCCAGCCCGTTGAGTAGCGCGACGATCGGAAGGATCAGCGGGTCTGCGTACGGCGCGAAACGGCGCACTGCAAGATGCGCGATCAAGAACAGTGCGGTGTAGGCGACGCCGTACTTGGAGAGGTCCCAGCTCAGGTTCTGGTCCTGGCTGACCTCGACCAGCACCAGCGATATCGTCGTGATCAGGATCGCGAAAACGATCAGGATCAGTTCAGTGTTGCGCCGGGTCGGTTGGGCGGGAGCAGGCGCGAACCCGCCAGGCGGGCTGGGAAACTGGGCTCCCGATGAAGGACTGGCAACCGACATCAGTTGGCCGTCCTGCAGTTTTGGCCGGGAATTTGGGGCATGGTAGGCACCGGTGTCTCGGCGGGTGGTGCGGGTATCTCCTCCGTCGGTGCGGGAATGTCCTGCACAGGTATCTGCGGCCCCTCGGCAGGTGGTGCCGGTTCGGCCGGTTCTGCAGGCAGTGCTGGTTCGGCCGGTTCCGCGGGTGGTGCTGGTTCGGCCGGTTCCGCGGGTGGTGCGGGTTCGGCCGGTTCCGCAGGCTGTGCCGGTTCCGCTGGTGCCGCGGGTTCCGAGTTGGTCGGTGAAACGTTGGAGGGTTCCGGCTCACAGACCGGAAGAAGGTCGTTCTCGACGAGCCGCACCATCTGGTTTCGCGCCTCTTCGAGGTTGCCTGAAGGGAGTCCGGCGCGGACTTGCTCGCGCGCGGAAGGGCGGAGGTCGTTGACCTCGAGAATGGTGCAACCGCTCATTGTTTGGTTGGGCGACATCAACCTCAGTGCTCCAGTGTCGCTGACGCAGCCGAGGAGATTGGCCTCCTGAAGCGAGTAACCCAATACCGAACCGGGAATCCCACGTAGCACGGTGACGCGCTCACTGTCGGAGCCGACATAGTAGTTGTTGCGGATCAGAGCCTGCCCGACGAAGAGGCCTGCCACGACCACGGCGATGAGACCGAGCGAGATGGCGGCCCATCTGACGCGGTGTCGCTTCTTGGCCGGCCGTTCCGCGGGCTGCCCGACCACACGTTTCGGAGTTGCACGTGGCGGCCGCATCGCGGCGGCTCGTCCGGCGGCAGTATTGGGCGGAGGGGCGTCCTCCTCGTCATCGGTCGATGCCGCACCCCCCACGATGGGGTGGATCTGCCCGTAATCGAGGTCGATGACATCTGCGACGACGACCGTGACATTGTCCGGACCACCGCTGCGAAGAGCGAGTTCGATGAGCCGGTCCGCGCATTCATCCTGAGAACTCTCACGCATGGTGTTCTCGATGGTCTCGTCGCTGACTACGTCTGACAGCCCGTCGGAACACAGCAGGTAGCGGTCGCCTGCGCGTGCCTCGCGGACGGTCAGCGTCGGCTCGATCTCATTGCCTGTGAGCGCACGCATGATGAGAGAGCGCTGAGGGTGCGTGTGAGCCTGTTCGGCTGTAATCCGTCCCTCGTCGACGAGTGACTGGACGAAGGTGTCGTCCCGGGTGATTTGGGTGAGGGAATCGTCACGCAACAGATAGGCGCGTGAGTCACCGATGTGAACGAGCCCGAGTTTGTTACCCGAGAACAGAATTGCCGTGAGCGTGGTACCCATCCCGTCGAGTTCGGGATCTTCCTCGACGTGGTCGGCAATCGAGTCGTTGCCTTCGCGGGTGGCAGCTTCCAACTTGCCCAGGAGATCTTCGCCGGGTTCGTCGTCATCGAGATGCGCCAAGGCGGCGATCATCAACTGTGATGCAACTTCACCGGCCGCGTGCCCGCCCATGCCGTCCGCGAGTGCGAGGAGGCGGGCGCCGGCGTAAACGGAATCTTCGTTGTTGGAACGAACGAGGCCGCGGTCACTACGTGCGGCATATCGGAGTACCAGGGTCACGGGCGCAACTCGATTACCGTTTTGCCGACTCGAACGGGAGTACCGAGCGGCACGCGGACGGATGTGGTGACCTTGGCACGATCCAGGTAGGTGCCGTTGGTCGAGCCGAGGTCTTCGACGTACCAGTCGGCCCCCCGTGGCGAGAGCCGAGCGTGGCGAGTGGAGGCGTAGTCGTCGGTGAGGACCAGGGTGGAGTCGTCGGCGCGGCCGATCAGGACGGGCTGGGTGCCGAGAGTGATACGGGTGCCTGCCAGGCTTCCCTGAGTAACCACCAGATACTTGGCGGTCTTCGTCCTGCCGAGGGATGGCAAGACGGTGCTGCTGCGAGAGTACCGAGGCGGTACCCGTACGCCGGAGCCTGCATAGATATCGCTACGCAATGTCCGCAGAACCGCCCATACGAACAGCCACAGCAGAAGCAGGAAGCCTGCTCGCGTCAGTTGAAGAATCAAACCTTGCACGGCAGTCCACCTCCTTCCATCTATCCATGGCCGGAACATCCACGGTTCCCGGGTCAATTTCTCGCAGCATCATAGGGGCAACCCGTACCCTGCGATCAGGATACGGGCAGCCCACAACGATACTGAGTCGGCACTGGGTTACGGGCGACTCAGCCTCTGACGCGATGTCGGTCGAGTATCGAAGCTGTCTCGGTTGTGTCTCGATCGGTAAGCAATGCGCTGATCCGAGTGGCGTCTCCGGTCGGGCTGACCTCAGACCATTCGGTGCGCCTGCCTCAAAGTATTCGAACCAGAATCTCCGAATGACCTGCTCGGATGATGTCTCCGTCGGCGAGTTGCCAGTCCTGGACGGGCGCACCGTTGACCGTGGTTCCGTTGGTGGAGCCGAGGTCGGAAAGCATCGCGACCCGTCCATCCCAGCGGATGTCGATGTGGCGACGTGACACGCCAGTGTCGGGGAGGCGGAATTGCGCCTCCTGGCCGCGACCGATGATGTTGTTTCCCTCTCGCAACTGGAAGTGCCGACCGCTGCCATCCTCGAGCTGCAACGTCGCAGTGAACGTCTGGCTCCCGGCCGGCGGGTATGGCTGTTGGTAGCCCTGCTGGTCGTAGTCGGCGTAGCCCTGCTGGTCGTAGCCCTGTTGGTAGCTCTGCTGGTCGTAGTCGGCGTAGCCCTGTTGGTCGTAGCCCTGTTGGTCGTAGCCCTGTTGGTAGCTCTGCTGGTCGTAGTCGGCGTAGCCCTGTTGGTCGTAGCCCTGTTGGTAGCCGCCCTGGTCGTAACTCTGCGGCTGCTGGTAGCCGCCGTCGGCGTAAGACCCATCGGGGTAGCGGGCGGGGGCCGCTTGCTGGTCGTAACCGCCTTGGTAGTCCTGCTGGTAGCCGGCGTCGCGGTATCCGCTGTCCGCGTGCTGGTCGTAGCCCTGTTGGTCGTAGCCGGGTTGCTGCCCGTATGCGGGTTGCTCGTACCCGCGGCCAGGTGGGCCCTGGTCGTACGCCTGGCCGTAGGCCTGCTCCTGCGGGTGCGCACCACGGTCGTAGCCGTTCTGGTAGCCCTGAGGGGACCGCTGGTCCTGACCGGGGTGGGCGTGACCGTTGCGCGCGTCCTGTGGGTCCGGCTTGCGGTTGCCCGCCGGTTCGCGGCTGGGGTCGTAGCCTGAATTCTGCGTCATGGGGCCAGCTCCTGGATTCGACGTGACGGGTACAGATGGTGTCGGTGGTCGCTGCACGCGACCACCTTGCGGTTCGGGTTGTGCGGACTTGGTCCCACTAGGCCGCCCTGCGTCGGGATCCACCCAACTTCGCGTGCGGAACTGCCCGGTGTGCAGCGACGACGACGGTTCGAACGCGACACGGACAGTGCCATAAGTTTGCCAGCCCTGCTCGCGAATGAAGTCCTCGAGGTGCCGGGAGAAAGCCTTGACTGTGAGATCTGCGTCACCGGCCAATTCGCCGTAGTCGGAGTTGTTGATTGTGATGACGTAGATATTGGGGGCGAGTAGATGGCCACCCTCCAACTGCTGGACCTGGTCGGAGGCTTCCTGCTGGAGTGAGGCTTCCACCTCGTGTGGCACGACACTGCCGCCGAAGACCCTGGCGAACGCATCGCCGATGGCGCCTTGGAGCTTCCGCTCGAAGCGCTGAACAATTCCCATCGAGTAGAACCTCCTTCCGGTGCCATGGCGTTGCTCGTATCGAAGACATGCCTGTATAGGTCTATATATCGGTGTATGGCGGACGGCTCCGCCTGGTCACACTGTCGTGTCGTGACAACGCCGTGCGTGTTTCCCACGGTACTGTCATTACGACCTGGCACGACACCGGTCCGCGCAACAGCATGATATCGGTCTTCGTCCGGATGGGTATGGTCATGGCCTTTCGGGGGTCTGAACTTTACGAATCGTACTTCTCGCCGATGCCGTGATAATGTTTTCGCGTCGCTCGGGCGAGTGGCGGAATGGCAGACGCGCTGGCTTCAGGTGCCAGTGTCCTTCGGGACGTGGGGGTTCAAGTCCCCCTTCGCCCACCAGTTGTGATTCTTCACGACCTCGAAGCCACGAACTCGACAGAGTTCGTGGCTTTCGTGCTTGGCGGACCGGGCCGTCACGGTCGGGCTGCGAAAACAGCGAACTGCTGCGTCGCAGGCATCAACCGGATTTGATAGTTGGTATGGACGGCGCGAAGCCCTCTGATCCGGCGCGTCTCGCACTCGGTGCCATCGCCACCGTGGGTGCGGGTTTTCGTCGATTGATCAGGTTCGGCCTCGATACGGCCCGGGGCGTACCCGGTGTCGATCCGGTGCTGGCCAACCTCGAAGACCGCGGCACCGAGGCACTACGCACGGCCGATGAACTTGCGGACCGTGTGCTGCACGCAGTGCTCCGAAAGGTCGTGCAGGTCGCGCTGCTCGAAGTGGACATCACCGCGATCGTTCGCGACCACGTCGATCTCGACGTGGTGCTAGAGGGCATCGACGTCGAGCGAGTCATCGACCGCATCGATGTGGATTCGATCGCCGAGCGTATCGACATCTCGCAGATTCTCGATCGAGTGGACATCGATGCGATCGCCGAGCGTATCGACGTCGATGCGATCATCGAGCGCGTCGATCTCGGTTCCGTGATCGGACGCCTCGACCTCATCGGCCTCGCCGACACCGTGATCGAGGGTGTGGATCTGCCGCGCATCATCCGCGAGTCGACAGGGTCGATGTCCAGCGAGGCGGTGCGTGGGGTGCGGAGCCAGGGCATGCACGCCGACAACGCCGTGTCGGGATTCGTCGGGAAGTTGTTGGGGCGCGCTCAGGAACAATCGGTGGAACCGGGCGAACGATGAGCAGGCCTGTTCGTCATTCCGCGGGCATCGTCACCCGAGGGCTGGCCGCCGGGATCGACCTTTTGGTCGCATCGGCAATGATGGGATTCATATATGTGGGTGCGTTGATCACGCAGCTGTTGTTCTCCCCGCAGGAATTTTCGTTTCCCGCCGGCAGCGTGGTGCTCTCGGTGAGCACCTTCATCTCGGTATCGGTGTTGTATCTCACAGCATGCTGGGCCGTCAGCGGCCGCACCGTCGGAGCGGTGACGATGGGTTTGCGGGTGGTGAGCCGCAACGGCGAGTTGATCGGCTGGCCGCGGGCCTTCCTACGCGCCGTGCTGTATGTGATGTTCGGGTTCGGGTTGTTGTGGGCTGCCGTCGACCGTCGGCGCCGATCGGTTCAGGACATCTTGTTGCGGACCGCCGTCGTCTATGACTGGGAGCCGGACCTGCATCTCGGCGAAGCCGCGCCGGGAACCGGGAAAACGACGGCGTGAACGCGGCCCCCTTGGAACAACAGTCGTGATGAACGATGAATCAACCCTTCTGACCGATCTCAAAATCGGACAAATACACCATTTCGCCCGAGCAGTCCTGGTAGATGATGTGCCCGGCAAAGATGTGGAAGCCTTCCTGAGATAGCTTCTGTGCGAGCGTCTCGTGACGCCGAGCAGTGAGGAGAAGGCACGGTGCATACCGATTCCGTGGGGGAGACCGCGCGGCGGTCGACGATCAGTTCGCTCACGGGGGTGCGGGCCTTCGCGATGCTCCTCGTGGTTGGGGCGCATGCCGGGTTCTGGACCGGGAAATACACTCCGGATTTCGTGGGCGCGGTGTACTCGCGCCTCGAGATCGGGGTCCCCATTTTCTTCGCCCTGTCGGGGTATCTGTTGTTCCGGCCCTGGGTGAAGGCTTTGGCCACAGGGGGTGAGGGTCCGGCGGTCGGCACCTACTTCTGGCATCGGGCACGAAGGATTTTGCCCGCGTATTGGATCGTCGTGATCGCGACGTACACGATCTACCTGTTCCGCGAAGCCGGCGACACCGGACTCGGGTGGGACGGGTTCGTGCGGAACATGACTTTCACGCAGATCTACGGCTTCGGTCATTTCCACGTCGGCTTGACGCAGACGTGGTCTCTGGCGGTGGAAGTCGTCTTCTACCTCCTCCTACCTCTGATCGCCTGGGCGCTGCTGGTCGTGGTGTGCCGCAGACGCTGGAGGCCGGGTCTGCTGGTGGTGGGGTTGTGCGTTCTGGCGCTGAGCACCCCGGCGTGGATCATCTTCACGCACAACGACACTCAGATTTCGTATACCGCACGACTGTGGTTCCCGGGTTTCTTCGCGTGGTTCGTCGGAGGGATGGTCCTGGCGGTCGCTTCGATGACGCTTCGACGCTGCAACCCCTACCTGTCGGGCGCCGGAGCACTCGTCTGCTTCCTACTGGCCACCACACCGGCGGCCGGTGAGGCGACGATTGTTCCCGAGGACGTCGGAGCGGCGATCACCAAGGCCTTCCTCTACCTCATGTTCGCGATGTTTCTGTTGGCTCCGCTGGTCATAGGCTCACACGACGGACCGTTCGGCTCGCTGTGCTCGTCGGCACCGATGGTGTGGCTCGGAGAGATCTCGTACGAGTTCTTCCTGGTGCATCTCGTCGTGATGGAGTTCGTTGTCGAGATGCTCGGTTACGAAACGTTCCAAGGTTCCGCGGTGGGCGTGTTCATCGTGACCACGGTGTTGTCCATACCTCCCGCTTGGGCGCTACACAGAGCGCTTGCGCGAATAATGGTTCGGCGCCGCGCTCAGACCGGTTCCGGGCGACCCTCGACCACTGCTGCCGCTGTCGCGCAGAGTCGCTCGTACGCTTCCCGGGTCTGAGGTGCCAGCAGATCGTGGCTGATGACGACACCTGTGCCCAGGTGTTCGTCATAGGGGATGGTCTCGATGCCCCACACCTGTCCGCCCAGGTATTCACGCAGGAGATCGACATCCACTTGCCAACCGGTGGCATCCTGATTCGACACGGTGACTATCGTCCGGGCAAGGCCTGCCTGACCGAGGGTTTCGCCGATCGACTGCAGCGCCGCGCGGAGACGGTTGAACGCGTCCGCTCGACACGGCACAACGAGGATGATCGGCGAGGGTGTGGCCAACAACGGGGCGAGGTAGGCGGCGCGGAATCTGTGACCGAGATCGTGGACGGCGCTTATGCCTCGAGAGTGCAAAGCGCTTGTAAGAGTGTAGTATTCGCCATCCACAGCGGTGTGATTACCGATGCGATTCAGGATGAGCGCCCCGGCGCTCGTGCGGGAGCAGTAGCTGTCGAACACGTCGCCCTGGACCGAACCCGTCGTTGCGGACGTCACCAACTGTTCCAGGCCGTTTGTCGAAAGGGCGGCATCAGCACCGCGTTCGGCGATATCACTACCGGCGGGGGTCGCATCGACTGCTACGGCGGAGCCTCCGAGTGCCGCGTTGGTGTTCGCGAGGCCGAGCGTCGTCGTGGTCGCTCCCGCCCCTCCGCACGCGCCGAGGACGAGCGTCGACACAGGAAGTGGTTGCGGCAATTCGTTCGTCAATTCGAGGCTCCAATAGATGTGATATAGGTCCGGCCGTCGACGTCCGCTGTGGTTACGACCTGTCTATATGTCTGCGTGAACCCGTCGGGTCGCAGTTCGGACAAGGTCACGGAGTAGCGGCCTGGTTCGGTCTCGGTGATGCTGAGGCAGTGCTCAGTGCCTTCGGGTAGCGAGTCGATGCCACCCTGGATGGTCTCGGCCGATCCCATCCGCGCGTCGGGTGCCGCGATTGCGCGGGCCTTCGCACCACTTCGTTCGACGTAGTACGCGTAGTCGAAGGCCAGGATTGCATCGGCGCCATTGGTGGTCCCGCCTGGCCCATTCCCGACGACCGTTGCACCGTCCCGTTCTTCGGCGCACCAGTGATCACTGTCATCGGCAGGTGGCGCCTCGCTGATTGGCGGCTCACTCGTCGGTGCCTCGCTTGTCGACGCACCACCCGATGGTGCATTGCCGGACGCCGCTTGCTGAGACGGGGCACCACCAGACGGCGCAAGGAACACGGCAGCCACACCGACAGTCGCGGCGACTGCGACGACCGCCGTCATGCCGATGACGAGTTTCCGTTTGCTGCGACGAGGGCGAACCGGCGACGTGGGGACGGGCTCGTCACTCGCCGACAACCACATCGGGGCCGGGGGAGGCGGAAGGTCGCGCCCCTGCTCCGCCGCGGGAGCGGGGGCCGCTTGCTCGTATTCAAGGGCCTGCTCGTATTCAACAGCTTGTTCGTGTTGAACGGGTTGCTCGTGCTCAACGGCCTGCTCGTATTCAACGGCTTGTTCGTGTTGAACGGCTTGTTCGTGTTGAACGGCTTGTTCGTGTTGAACGGCTTGTTCGTGTTGAACGGCTTGTTCGTGTTGAACGTCGTCTCGTGTCGGCGGCGCAGTCGGTGTGATCGGTGCCGCAGCCGGGGTGGCCGGTGCCGCAGCCGGAGCGAAAGGCGGAAACCAGTGTGAGAAGCGATCGACGGGAGCGCTGTCGTCATTACTGTTCGGCGGTTCTGTCACAGCTGAATCCTCCACACCTGGCTCCATCGCGCGGAGCCGACCCCGGGGCTTTTAGCACGCGAGCGATTCATATCACCTCTTCAGCGTCGCGATCGCCCCGTGATCGCCCCCGGTGTTACACCCCCAACCACCGTGGAAAAGTACCAGACGTGTCAGCTGCACCGCGATCTTCGTGCACCGCCATTTCGGTCAGGCCAAGCGTGCGGCCAACTTCACGGCGAGATCGCGTGTGGGACGCAAGTGCCGGGTCATCGCGACGGCGGACATGATCCGCGATCCGCGGACGAGTCTGTGCGTCGGACGGCGACGAGCGCGGTCGTACCGAAGGAGAGCGTCGCGAATGTCGTTGCTGTGGGTCAGGAGTCGTCCCAGGGTCGCTGCATCGACCAGCGCTTCGGATGCGCCGCGGCCGAGGTTCGGTGCCATGGCGTGCGCTGCGTCACCGAGGAGCGCTGTCCGGCCCGACACATAAGAGGGTAGGGCGCGGGATTCGTACAGATCGTGATGCAGCATCGCGTCGGGTGTCACCGCTTCGAGGACGGCTCCGACCTCGGTGTGCCACGTTCCGAACCGGCTCCGCAGGTAGTCGATGCCGCCGTCGAATCCTTCGTCCGCACGTACGCACGCGTACCAGTTGACCAGGTCGCCATCACGTGGGGTAATGCCGAAAAGCGCTGATTTGTCCCAAGTTTCGCTTGCTTCGTCACGATGCCCCGGAACCCACCCACGCCACGCGGTGACGCCGGTATACAAGGGCTCGTATCCGTCGCCGAACAGCTGTCGGCGGGTGGCGCTACGCAGGCCGTCTGCACCGATCGTCACGTCATGGCTGGTCAGCGCGTCGAGTGGCGGTGCGGGGGTGTCGAATGCGACGGCTCCGGTTGGCAAGGCTTCGTGTAGAGCAGCGAGCAGTGCGGGCCGCGACAGCATGTAGGTAGTTCGGCTCGTGTTGTCGATGGTCCCGATGACCGAACCGTCAGGCCGGAGGAATGACCCGCGGTGCGGTGGTGACCCCGCTTCACGCACTCGATCGCCGACGCCGACGGCATCGAGGGCGGTGAGTGCGTGGGGCCACATCCCGAGGGCGGTACCGGACGTGGGCAGATTCGGCGCACGCTCGAAGACTTCGACGTGCCATCCTGCGCGGGAGAGGAGGCCGGCGATGGCAAGCCCGCCGATTCCAGCACCGAGTATTGCTGCGGAACGAGTCATGCCGACAACGTACTACAGGTGTAGTGAAATTACTACACATGTAGTATCGACGTGTGGCAGGGAAACGAGACCAGGTGTTGGACGCCGCGATCGAGTTGGTCGGTACTCGTGGACTGCGCGCTCTCACGCACAGGGGCGTCGATGAACTGGCAGGAATGCCGCAGGGATCGACGTCGAACTACTTCCGAAGCAGGGGCGCACTACTCGAGGGGTTGATCACCCGATTGGGTGAACGTGATCGGGACGACTGGCGAATCCTGGCAAAGACGCCGCCGGAGAGCCGGGAAGAGGTAGTGAACGCACTGGCTGCGTTTGTGCGTTACGCCACTGGCCCCGATCGCGTGCGGACGATCGCAAGGTATGCGCTCTTCGTGGAGGCAGCGTCGACGCCCGGGCTGGAGACGATCATCCGATCGGTCCGGTCCGGGCTGGTCGAATGGGGGGCGGGCATGCTGGGACTGGTTGGATCGAGGAATCCGGCGGCCGGCGCGGCAGTGGTCATCGACTACGTGGACGGAGTGATTCTTCGCGAACTGGCCATGCCCGATCCTTACTTCGATCCGACTTCTGGACTCAGAGCGGTGCTCAGCGCGCTCGTTTGACATGTATGACTTGAAGCCGGGCAAAGTCCGCCCGAGTGAGCACCATTCGAAGAATGGATAGGTTAACCTAAATTGTGTTTCGGCGGGGGTTCTGACTTATCGTTTTCTGTACACATCGGACCCACGAAAGTCCGACCCGACCGAAAAGCCACGTCGCCCAGCGCGAGACCATACCCAGCGTGTTGCAATGGACGACAGCCGATCGGTGGTACCGATCACGTCGTGACGGTGCATGCATTGCAAGTTGATGGCCATCAGCGCTGCTGGTCGTCGGTGCATCTCTTGGCATACGAAGGCTAGGTATGAAGCAACTTCCAGGCCCTCAGGGGCTGTATCACCCCGCAAACGAGCACGATTCCTGTGGAGTCGCGTTCGTCGTGGACATGAAGGGCCGAAGCAGCAGAGACATCGTCGAGAAGGCGATCACGGCTCTGGTGAACCTCGAGCACCGTGGTGCCGCGGGCTCCGAACCCAATACAGGCGATGGCGCCGGCATCCTTATACAGGTTCCGGACAAGTTCTTCCGCGCCGTGGTCGACTTCCCACTGCCTGCAGCAGGAACGTACGTCACCGGTATCGCGTTCTTGCCGCAGAGCCAGGCTGACGCGCAGCGTGCCGCCGTCGCCGTCGAGGAGATCGTCGAGAGCGAGGGACTGAAGGTTCTCGGTTGGCGTGAGGTGCCAACCGACGACTCGTCGCTCGGTGCGCTGGCTCGCGACGCAATGCCCACGTTCCGGCAAATCTTCATCGGCAGTGAGAACGACGCTCTCACAGGACTCGATCTCGAGCGCCGCGCCTACATCGTTCGCAAGCGAACCGAGCACGAATTGGGCAGCGAAGGTGCAGGCCAGGACGGCCCCGGTCGCGAGACCGTGTACTTCCCGAGCCTGTCGAGCCAGACGTTCCTCTACAAGGGGATGCTCACGACCCCGCAACTCAAGGCGTTCTACCTCGACTTGCAAGACGAGCGTGTCGAGTCGGCCCTCGGCCTCGTGCACTCGCGCTTTTCCACCAACACGTTCCCGTCGTGGCCGTTGGCCCACCCGTTCCGCCGCGTGGCACACAACGGCGAGATCAACACCGTCACCGGAAACGAGAACTGGATGCGTGCCCGCGAGGCGCTCATCGAGAGCGACATCTTCGGTGGGCCCAGCGAGCTGGAGAAAATCTTCCCGGTCTGCACCAAGGGTGCGAGCGACACCGCGCGTTTCGACGAGGTGCTCGAGATGCTCCACCTCGGGGGACGCAGCCTGGCGCACGCGGTCCTGATGATGATCCCGGAAGCCTGGGAACGTCACGAGAGCATGGACCCGGCGCGCCGGGCCTTCTACCAGTACCACTCGTCGCTCATGGAGCCGTGGGACGGACCGGCCTCGGTCTGCTTCACCGACGGCACCGTCGTCGGCGCCGTTCTCGACCGTAACGGCCTTCGCCCGTCGCGGCTGTGGGTAACCGACGACGACCTGGTGGTCATGGCTTCCGAGGTCGGCGTCCTGCCGATCGACCCTGCCACCGTCGTCAGGAAGATCCGGCTTCAGCCCGGCCGCATGTTCCTCGTCGACACCGAGAAGGGTCGCATCATCAGCGACGACGAGATCAAGTCGGAGCTGGCTGCCGAGCATCCTTACCAGGAGTGGCTCGATCAGGCGCTGACCCACATGGATGACCTGCCGGACCGCCCGTACACCTACATGTCGCATGAACGTGTCGTTCTGCGTCAGCAGATGTTCGGATACACCAGCGAAGAGGTCAACCTCCTCGTGAAGCCGATGGCTGCTTCCGGCGCCGAGGCACTGGGTTCGATGGGTACCGATACGCCGATCGCCGTGCTGTCCTCGCGGCCGCGGATGCTGTTCGACTACTTCTCCCAGCTGTTCGCTCAGGTCACGAACCCGCCGCTCGACGCCATCCGAGAGGAGGTCGTGACCAGCCTCGGCGGAACCATCGGTCCGGAGCACGACCTGCTGCACCCCACGTCGGAGTCCTGCAGGCAGATCTACCTGCCGCAGCCGATCCTGCACAACGACGACCTGTCGAAGCTCATTCACGTCAACGACGACGGCGAATTCCCGAGCTTCCGCAGCGTCATCGTCCGGGGCCTGTACCCGGTGGCAGAGGGCGGCGCGGGCTTGCGAAAGGCCCTCGACGACGTCCGCTACCAGGTGTCAGAGGCGATCGCCGGCGGGGCACGCATCGTCGTTCTGTCCGACCGTGAGTCGAACGAGACATACGCGCCGATTCCGTCGCTGCTGTTGACCTCGGCCGTGCACCACCACCTGGTGCGCGAGAAGACCCGCACGAAGGTCGGTCTCATCGTGGAGTCCGGCGACGCCCGCGAGGTGCACCACATGGCGCTCCTGCTCGGGTTCGGTGCGGCAGCGGTCAACCCGTACATGGCGTTCGAGACGATCGACGAGGCCGTCAGCAACAACGAGTTGGACGGCATCACTCTCGACAAGGCCATCGCGAACTACATCAAGGCAGCGGGTAAGGGCGTGCTCAAGGTGATGTCCAAGATGGGCATCTCCACCCTGGCGTCTTACACCGGCGCGCAACTGTTCCAGGTCATCGGCCTGTCGCAGGAGCTGGTGGACGAGTACTTCACCGGGCTCAACTCGAGCCTGGGCGGTATCGGTCTCGACGAGATCGCCGCCGACGTTGCAGTCCGTCACTCCAACGCGTACCTGCCCCGTCCCGAGGAGCGCGCGCACCGCGAGCTCGAGGTCGGCGGCGAGTACCAGTGGCGTCGTGAGGGCGAGTACCACCTGTTCAACCCGGACACGGTTTTCAAGTTGCAGCACTCCACACGCACCGGGCAGTACGAGGTGTTCAAGGAGTACACGAAGCTGGTCGATGACCAGTCCGAGCGCCTGGCCGCATTGCGCGGACTCTTCGAGTTCAAGAAGGGTGTCCGCGAGCCTGTTCCGCTGGATGAGGTCGAGCCGGCCAGCGAGATCGTCAAGCGCTTCTCGACCGGTGCGATGAGCTACGGCTCCATCTCCGCCGAGGCGCACGAGACTCTCGCCGTTGCCATGAACCGGCTCGGCGGCCGCTCCAACTCCGGTGAAGGTGGCGAGGATCCTGCACGTTTCACCCGGGATGAGGACGGCGAATGGCGTCGCTCGGCGATCAAGCAGGTGGCGTCCGGGCGCTTCGGCGTCACGTCGCACTACCTGACCAACTGCACCGACATCCAGATCAAGATGGCGCAGGGAGCCAAGCCTGGTGAGGGCGGCCAGCTTCCGGCGCACAAGGTGTATCCGTGGGTGGCCGAGGTCCGGCACTCCACGCCAGGCGTCGGACTGATCTCGCCGCCGCCGCACCACGACATCTACTCGATCGAAGATCTCGCGCAGCTGATCTACGACTTGAAGAATGCCAATCCGGAGGCCCGCATTCACGTGAAGCTGGTCTCCGAAGTGGGAGTCGGCACCGTTGCCGCAGGTGTGTCGAAGGCGCACGCCGACGTCGTGTTGATTTCCGGGCACGACGGCGGAACTGGCGCTACACCGCTGACCTCGATGAAGCATGCGGGCGCCCCCTGGGAGCTCGGCTTGGCCGAGACTCAGCAGACGCTGCTGCTCAACGGTCTTCGCGACCGCATCGTCGTTCAGGTGGACGGGCAGCTCAAGACCGGTCGCGACGTCATGATCGCCGCACTGCTCGGTGGTGAGGAGTTCGGATTCGCGACCGCCCCACTGGTGGTCTCGGGCTGCATCATGATGCGGGTCTGCCATCTCGACACCTGCCCGGTGGGTGTCGCCACGCAGAACCCCGTTCTGCGCAATCGGTTCACCGGCAAGCCCGAGTTCGTGGAGAACTTCTTCCTCTTCATAGCCGAAGAGGTCCGTGAACTGCTGGCCGAGTTGGGTTTCCGTACCCTCGACGAGGCCGTTGGGCGCTCCGATGTCCTCGACACCACGAAGGCGTTCGAGCACTGGAAGGGCAGCAAGGCGGGCAACCTGGACCTTTCTCCGATCCTGCATCAGCCGGAGTCGGCGTTCATGAACCAGGACCTGTACTGCACGGGTACCCAGGACCACGGACTCGACAAGGCCCTCGACCAGCAGCTGATCGTCGCGAGCCGCAATGCTCTGGACAAGGGCGAGAGGGTTGCGTTCGAGTCGCCGATCACCAACGTCAACCGCACGGTCGGCGCCATGCTCGGCCATGAGGTGACCAAGGCGTACGGTGGTGCGGGCTTGCCCGACGACACGATCGACATCACATTCACAGGTTCCGCAGGCAACAGCTTCGGCGCGTTCGTTCCCAAGGGCATCACCCTTCGTCTGCACGGCGACGCCAACGACTTCGTCGGCAAGGGGCTGTCGGGTGGACGTCTCGTGGTACGCCCACCGCTGGAGACAGCGCCCGGTTTCGTAGCCGAGGACAATATCGTCGGCGGAAACGTGATCCTGTTCGGTGCCACGAGCGGTGAGGTTCTGCTCCGCGGCGTCGTGGGGGAGCGGTTCGCGGTTCGCAACTCCGGCGCCACAGCAGTGGTCGAGGGAGTCGGCGACCACGGATGCGAGTACATGACGGGCGGCAAGGTCGTCATCCTCGGCGAGACGGGACGCAACTTCGGGGCTGGAATGTCCGGCGGTGTCGCATACGTCTACAACCCCGAGAAGGGGTTCGAGAAAAATCTCAATACTGAACTGGTGGATCTCGAGGACCTCACGGGTGATGACTTCACCTGGTTGAAGTCCGCCATCGAGCGTCACCGCGACGAGACGGGCTCAGAGGTTGCAGCGCGCATCCTCTCCGACTGGTCGCAGCAGGTCGTTCACTTTGCAAAGGTGATGCCCCGCGACTACAAGAAGGTGCTCTTGGCCATCGAGGCCGCGAAGAAGGATGGAAAGAACGTGGACGAGGCAGTGATGGAGGCAGCTCGTGGGTGATCCAAGCGGCTTTCTGAAGCACACGTCACGCGAACTTCCGGTTCGCCGACCCGTGCCGCTGCGCCTGCTCGACTGGAAGGAGGTCTACGAAGCCGACTTCTCATCGGACACCCTCGAGACCCAGGCCAGCCGGTGCATGGACTGCGGTATCCCGTTCTGCCACAACGGCTGCCCACTCGGGAACCTGATTCCTGAGTGGAACGATCTGGTGTATCGGGGCCGTTGGCGCGACGGCATCGAGCGTCTTCATGCCACGAACAACTTCCCGGAGTTCACCGGGCGGCTGTGCCCGGCACCCTGCGAGGCGTCCTGCGTCCTCGGAATCAACCAAGACCCGGTAACGATCAAGCAGGTCGAGGTCGAGCTGATCGACCGCGCCTTCGACGAAGGCTGGGTCAAGCCGGTGCGCGCCACGAACTCGACGGGCAAGAAGGTGGCCGTCGTAGGTTCCGGTCCCGCGGGTCTCGCTGCAGCGCAGCAACTTACCCGTGCGGGCCATATGGTCACCGTTTTCGAGCGCGACGACCGCATCGGTGGACTGCTGCGGTACGGCATCCCCGAATTCAAGATGGAGAAGCGCCACATCGATCGCCGTCTGGATCAGATGAAGGCCGAGGGGACCGTCTTCAAGACGGGAATCGAGGTGGGCGTCGACATCACCGCCGACGCTCTGCGGGAGCAGTTCGACGCCGTGATCTTGGCAGGCGGTGCCACTGTCGCCCGTGATCTCCCGATCCAGGGCCGCGAATTGAGCGGCATTCACCAGGCGATGGAGTATCTCCCGATTGCAAACCGAGTGCAGCTGGGCGACCTCGAGGAACCCACGATCACCGCAAAGGGCAAGAGGGTGGTGATCATCGGTGGAGGTGACACCGGCGCGGACTGCCTGGGAACCTCGCACCGTCAGGGTGCGGTGAGCGTTCACCAGTTCGAGATCATGCCGCGGCCTCCGGAGACGCGCGCCGAGCAGACGCCGTGGCCGATGTATCCACTGATGTACCGTGTCGCCTCCGCCCACGAGGAAGGCGGCGAACGCCTGTTCTCCGTCAACACGGAGAAGTTCGTCGGAGTCGATGGCAAAGTGACCGCGCTCGCGGCTCACGAGGTCGAGATGAAGGCGGGCCGCTTCGAGAAGGTGGAGGGCTCGGACTTCGAGATCGAGGCTGATCTCGTGCTGCTCGCGATGGGCTTCGTCGGAGCTGAGAAGCCGGGCCTCCTAACCGATCTCGGTGTCGATTTCGACGAGCGGGGCAACGTGGCCCGCACGTCGAAGTGGGCGACCAACGTCGACGGCGTATTCGTGGCCGGAGATATGGGACGTGGGCAGTCCCTGATCGTCTGGGCCATCGCCGAGGGCCGTTCTGCAGCGGCCGCAGTTGACGAATTCCTCGAGGGCTCGACGGCGCTGCCTTCGCCGATCGTGCCCACCAGCGCACCGCAGCGCTGACCCGAGGGAGTCTTCGAAAACTAACGAATCAGGGCCCGATTTCACCCGAGTAAGCGGGGTGAAATCGGGTTCTGGTGTGTGTTGGACCACAATTTTGGACGTTCGACCAGCACTTTTTTGGACAATTGACCAGAATCGCTGCGGTGACCGCGGGTTTGCGGTTACCCTCCCTGGCGATGTGATCGAGGTCAGCCCTGCTGAGTTCGCGGGGGTGGCAAATCCGAGGAGGATCTTTGCGTTCGTCAACCCTGCGCAGATTCGCGGCACCGCTGGTTGCGGGCATAGCCGCGGCGGGACTGATCGTGGTCGGTTCCGGCACGGCTGGCGCCCAGGAGGCACCGCCGCCGCCATCGAGTAACACCCTCAACGACGGTCGGCTGAGGCTGGAGAAAGAGGTCGTCGGCGACAACGTGGTGCATCCCGGTGACACCGTCACGTACAAGACCTCGGTCAGCCACAACGGCGGCGGGATCCGGTTGTCACTCCCCTGGATCCGGGACTATCCGCCGGCTGGATTCGAGTTGATCAGGGACAGCGTCAAGGTCCGGTACGACAACTCCTGGAACAAGGCGAATCTCAAATACAAGACCGATGGTGGGGTGGCCGCGGAATGCAAGAGTGACTGCACCTTCGTCGTCGGTGGATTCGACCTCAACGACCACGAGGTGATCACCCTCGAGGCGACATACCGCGTCCCTGACGACATCGTCCTCGGGGAGTACGACAGCGGCGCGAAGGTGTCGGTCAGGACCTGGTCCGGTGACCGGGGCAGCAAGAACTTCGGGGTGTTCGTCCGGGTGGACGATCCGAACGACCGTACGGCGACGACAGTGTCGGTGCCGGCGACGGCGGAGATGGGTACTCCGGTCGATTTGGTTGCGACGGTTGACCCTGACAACGCATCCGGTCGAATTCAGTTCAAGGACGGCGAGACCGATATCGGAGCCCCGGTCGATGTGGTGGGCGGGGTGGCAACCCTGACGCACACGTTCGATGTCGCGGGTCCGCGTGAGGTGACCGCGGTGTTCCTTGGAAATTCGGGCTTCTACGACTCGACGTCCCCGTCACAGACCATCGAAGTAACCGCCGAAACCACGACCGACCTGCAGGTGTCGCAGAATCCGGTCCTCGTCGGCGAGAATGTGACCGCTACCGCGACCGTGACCCCGGCCAACGCCCAGGGGCAAGTCCAGTTCAAGTTCAACGGCGCCAACTACGGTGCGCCGGTCAACGTCGTGAATGGCGAGGCCAGCCTCACTCGCTCCTTCCCGGAGGCCCAGACGTACAACGTCGTAGCCGAGTTCCTCGGTGCGCCGGGCTACATCGGCTCGGTCTCGGCGCCTGTCGAC
Organism: Rhodococcus sp. NPDC049939; assembly: GCF_040656415.1. Lineage (NCBI taxonomy): Bacteria > Bacillati > Actinomycetota > Actinomycetes > Mycobacteriales > Nocardiaceae > Rhodococcus > Rhodococcus sp. NPDC049939. The sequence goes on from NZ_JBFAMC010000002.1 coordinate 215,668, forward strand.
GTGACGGTGGAAGACGCGGAATGGGGTACGACCACCACGGTGATCGAGCCTGTGACAGCTGTGGCCGGCACCCCGATCAACCTGTCCGCCACCGTGTTGCCGATCCCGAGTGGCGGTGACGTGAAGTTCATCGTCGACGGCGTCGAGGTCGGTTCTGCAGCGGTCGGGAGCGGCGACGGCGTCGCGGTGCTGCCGCACACCTTCGCCACCGCTGGTATCTCGAGCGTGGTCGCCGAATTCGGTGGAACTACCGGGTACATGCCATCCACCTCTGCTGTTTTCGCAGTCGCCGTGACGGATCCGGAGCCGACGCGTGAAGAGACGACCACCTCGCTGAAGGTCACAGGCAAGACCGAAGTCGGAGAGGAATTGAGCTTCGAGGCAACCGTCGACCCGACAACTGCGAACGGAACCGTGGAATTCAAGGCAGGCACGGTCCTGCTCGGTACGGCGGACGTGGAGGGCGGGGTCGCGACCCTGACGCACACCTTCGATCTCAAGGGCACTTACGCGGTGACCGCGAACTTCGTTGGCGGTGAGGGATTTGCGGACTCGGTCTCCGGTCCCGCTGTGCTGAAGGTGACCGAGCCCGACGATCCGTCCAATCCGGGCGACCCTTCTGATCCGGGCGGCAACAGCAGCCTCAGCACGGGTTCTCTCGGAGGCTGATTGGTTCACCGCCTGCCCTGGATGCGAGAAGTGCACCCCGGGGCGGGCGGAGACCCAGCGCGCCACCCCACCATCTCAGGAGAAGTAGTGAAGCAAAGCGGAATACGCAGGCTCACAGCCCCGATCAGCATCGGTGCTCTCGTCGGTGCCACCATGCTGACCGGGATACCCGCTCAAGCCGAGACCACGACCACCAGTTTCAAGACCACGTGCCGCGTGACGCCGTCGGTGTCGGTGGTGGATCCGATCAACGAGTCACAAAACAACGCGGTCACAGTCGAAGCGCCGGCGAGCGTCAATGCCGGTGAAGAGTTCGAAGTGACCATTCAGCCGAGCCCGATTGGCTTCCCCGGCGACGCATCGGTAGCCACCGTCGAAAACGTGTCGCGGATCAAGATCGATATGTACGTTCCGGACAACGCGACTCTGCTGTCCAAGGAGATCGTCCCCGGCACCTCGGCCGGACTCAGCGGTACCGAACCGAACATCCTGCGCATCAACTCAGACGGTGACCTGGATAACGAGGGCAACATCCTGCGGCTGTCGGGTAACAACAGGACGATCGGCAACAGCCCTAATTCGAGCACCGACAGCACGGGCGGCATCCAGGTGAAAGCGACGGGCAAGAACGTCGATGGGACCAACAGCTCCAACGGTTTCACCTACTTTCAGCTCCCGAAGGTCAAACTCCTGCTGGAGGCGGGACAGTCTGGAGCCGTGGAGGTGAAGCTGCGCGCAAACGGTGTCGCGGGCAACTTCGACCACAACAAGAACTTCCTGACGTTCCTCGCCAAGGCGAAGGCCGTGGGGATCACCGCGTGGGCGCCAAGCCGCTGCACCCCACGAAACAGCAAGAACGCAGATCTCAACGCGGGTGCAGGCCCGCTGGCCTCGGTGAACATCATCGAGGAAGACAAAGCGACCTCGACGACCCTCTCCGGTCCCTCTGCGGCACTGAACGGTGCGCCCGTCACCCTCACCGCGAACATCGACCCGGCTCCGGGCGGCGGAACCGTACAGTTCTGGGACGGTGTGACGCCGCTCGGTGATCCTGCCGATGTCGTCGGCGGCGAGGCGTCCATCACGCATGCCTTCGACTCCAACGGAGACCATACGGTCAGGGCGGAATTCCTTGGCGCCAGCGGATACACAGGTTCGACCTCTGAGTCCAAGACGATTTCTGTGAGCGCCTCGGAAGCGGAAACCAGCATCGACGTGACCTCTCCGGCGAAGGCTTACGTCGGGCAAGACGTCAACCTGACAGCGCAGATCACACCTGCCGTCCAGGGCGGCACCGTGGAGTTCGAGGTCGACGGCCAGACGCTCGACGCCGAGGTCGGCACCGATGGCTCCGCGGTCGCGCCGTACACGTTCACCAATACCGGAACCCACCGCGTCATCGCGCGGTACTCCGGAACGGACGGCTTTGCCGGATCGGTTTCGCCGGCGTTCGCGGTCAGTGTGACCGACGCACCGGCTGAGGATGTCGAGACCACTACCGTGCTCGATCCGATCGGCACGGTGACCAAGGGCGACCCGGTGGAGCTGAGGGCGACAGTCGATCCGGCAAATGCCCGCGGCCAGGTCGAGTTCAAGCTCGGCAACACTCCGCTCGGCACGGTCGATGTGGTGAACGGTGTCGCTACGCTGCCGACGACCTTCTACAACTCCGGGACCTACAGCGTCACGGCGGAGTTCATCGGGGCTGAGGGCTTCATCGACTCAGCCGCCACGCCGCAAGAACTGATCGTGCCCGGACCGGTCGATCCAGGACCGGGCGATCCGGGCGAGCCAAGCGGAAGCTCGGCCTTCGGGTCCTGATTGCTGTAGCCAAGCATTGATTGCGGGAGTGGGCGTCGTCGGAAATCCGGCGGCGCCCACTTTGGTCAATAGTTGACATATAGAGACCCGCGTCCCCGCTCGCTCCGGTAACGTTTGGTTACCGATCGTGCATCGTACGGCCGGAGCAAAGGCATGTTCCTTGCGTTGCCCCCTGGGGCTATAACGAAAGGGAACTGTTGCGGCATGTGGTCACGAAAATGTGACCACTTGGAACGAGTTGGTGAGGGTGCTCATGGGCGTGAGGAATTCGCTGGTTGCGGTTGGAACATGTGTCGCCGCGGTGTTCGCGTCGGCCGTATCGGTCGGTACTGCGCATGCCGCACCGGATTGCCCCGACCTCCACGTTGTCGCCATTCCCGGGACCTGGGAAACCTCGGACGACCCAGCGGAATCGACTCCCCACCCCGGGTTGCTGTCCGCAGTAACCGACGGTCTGCCCTCCTCGGTGAAGGTCGACTACGTGACCTATGCGGCCACCGCGTTCCCTTGGGAGTCCGAGGTCTATGGCGCCTCCAAGCGTCAGGCCGTCGACAACGCGCGTTGGATCATCGAGGACGCCGCGAAGCGATGCGGTAACACGAACTTTGCACTCATCGGCTACAGCCAGGGTGCGGACGCTGCGGGCGATCTTGCCGCGGAGATCGGAACCGGCCTCGGCGTTGTCCCGCCATCTCGAATCGCGGCGGTCGGATTGTTGTCCGATCCTCGTCGATCGCCTACTGATGCTTTGGTCGGTCCTCCAGTCGCAGGCAGTGGTGCGGGTGGTCCGCGGATCGGCGGGTTCGGCTGGGTCAGCCAGAACACACGCACCTTCTGCGCTTACGGCGACCTGTACTGCTCCACACCCCAGGACGATTTCGTCACCCGGCTCGCTGGTTTCCTCGCGCAGGCTTCGGATCCGTCGTGGGCGCTACTCGGCCAGTATCAGCAGGAAATCCTCGCCATCTGGAACGACCTGATGGCGGCCGGAGGTATGCCGACGCTGATGGCCCAGTTGGACGATGAGTCGAACGAGAGGCGTGTCGACGAGCTACAGAAGTTCTATGAATCGAACGCTCACCAGGACTACACGCGCTACGCAGTCGACTCGTCCGGAACATCGGCGACGACGTGGCTGCGGAACTGGCTACGCAGTATGGCGTGAGCGCACCGATGCGGGGTAGGGAATGCTGTTCGAATGACTGATACCCCTGCCGCAGTCGGCTACGACGCCTTCGTGCCCGTCCGCTGGTCCGACATGGATGCCTTCGAGCACATCAATCATGCGCGAATGGTGACGCTACTCGAAGAAGCCAGGATCGACTGGTTACTCAGCGAGAGTCCTGAGAACCCGTCGTTCATCACGAGTAGTTTCATCGCCGACATCCATCTCAGATACCGGAGTCAGTTGCGCCATTCCGACAGCCCCCTGCGGATCACGATGTGGATCGCCAAGCACCGAGCTGTAGATTTCACCATCGGCTACGAGGTCCGCAGTGCGCGGGCGGAGCTCAGCGATCCGCCCGCCGTCACAGGTACCACCCAGTTGGCCGTCGCGGACGTCGATACGCAGCGGCTGCGGCGCATTACCGATGCCGAACGCGAGTACCTCATCCGTTGGTCCCGCCCTTGAAAGAGTGGTTTCGCGACTGATCGCTCGAGGAACAGGGCGTTGTCGACGACGAGAACCCGATGAGACCATGGTGTCCGAGAACTGCTGACTGTGACCCGGAAAGAGGAGCCGATGCCAGATCTGCACGTCGTTGCGACCATTCCCGCCAAGCCAGGGTCCGAGGACACCGTCCGTGACGGTTTGTCGTCGCTCGCCGCGGAGAGCCGCAAGGAGGAGGGGTGTATCTCGTACGAGTTGTTCGAATCGCAAGGGCAGCCCGGTACCTTCGTCACCGTCGAAGTATGGGCGACTCAGGCCGCAATCGACGCGCACATGAAGTCGCCACACTTCCAGTCGGCGGTGGGCCTCTTCGGTGAGCACCTCGCCGGCGCACCGACGATCCATCCGTTGAAACCGGTTTCCTAGGGCGGGAATCCCGGTCGTCAAGGTCTGCCGGTCTTCTGTAGCAGGGGCCCTGTTTCGAGGTGACTCGGCCTCATTTCGGTCGCCGGACCGGTCTGTTTCCACCTTGAAATGCGGTGACTCCGTACGCAATCAAACAGGGATATTCTTGGTCCCATGAGTTCGGTACTCGGTGTGTCCGTCGGTGCCAGTGCCGTTCGGTTGACGTGCCGGGGGCTGGGCGCAGATGCGCTGAAAGTGGACGCAGGGCTCGCCGAGCCGGAAGAGCTGGCCGCCGAGAGCATCGGAACATTGCTCGCCGAGAAAGCGGACGAAGAACCGGTACAGGCAATCGGTATCGCCTACCAGGACCAGGCGCAGGCTGGTGCCATCCGGTCTGCGTTGGCGCGTCAGCGGATTGACAATTTCCGTCTGGTACCCGAAGTGAGTGCCGCGTTGACGAAACTCGAGATGTCGGGAGTTCTCGGGGGGTATTCGACACTGCTGTTCTACGACATGGGCAGTTCCGGCCTGACCATCACGGTGGTCGATCGATCCACCAGAATGGCGTTGGGTACCGCCCGCACGGACGAGATCAGCGGAAACCTCATCGATCACCTGATCCGCGACAGCCAACTTGCGCTGCACCACATAGACCAGCCGACCGACGACGCAGCAGTTCGGGCGCTCGACATTCAGTGCCGAGATGCCAAGGAGGAACTTTCGACTGGTGGTTCCGCATGTATGCCCGGCGACGGTGGTCTGCTGGTGCTCTCACGGGGCACTTTCGAATCGCTCATCGAAGGCCCGGTCGAGAAATCGATGCGTCTGGTCCGTAGCGTGATCGATCGGTCCGGACGCACACCGCACGCCGTAGTGCTGATCGGCGGCGGTGCACACATTCCGCTTGTCCGCTCGACAATGGAATCGGAGCTGGGCATTCCGGTAATAGTGCCCGAACAGCCCGAACTCGTGGCAGCGGAGGGTGCCGCATTGCTCGCCGAGTCGGAGTCCGGTTCGGGGCCGCTGCCGTTCGCGGACGAGTCGTCTGCTCGGGCTATCGCGGACAACAACGCAAAGCCCCTATTGAGTGGTCCTGTCCTCGTCGGCGGACTAGCTGTGATTGCTCTGGTGGGTTTGGGGCTCGGCGTCGGGGCGAATCTCGGTTCGTCTTCGGATCAATCACCTCCAGCTGTCGTGCCCCAGCCGAATTTGCCGAATTCTTTGGCACCGGTCGCGGGGATACCGCCAGTCGAGTCGCCGGAGGAGTTGCCGGCGCCACCTACGCAACCGGCGGCAGCGACGACGACGCAATCGGCGCCCCTGTTGCCGGCGGTGCAGCCGGCGGTTCCGACCGAAGAGGAGGTGCCGGCTCCGATACAAGCTCCGGCTCCGATAGCGCCGGAACAGGGCCCGGCGGACGAGGGTGCGGTGGTTCCGCCTCCCGAGCCGCCGCCTGCACCAGCACCGGCGCCGCTCATTCCCGGGTTGCCGCAGATTCCGTTGCCAGTGCTCGAGCTGCCCGGAATCCAGTTCCCACCACCCCCACCACCACCGGAGTTGCCCCAGTTCCCTGGCCCATAGCGTGTTCCCGTCGCACTTTGCCACCCACGTGCGGGTACGGTCGGTTGTGTGCTGATCTGGTACGTCAGCTATGGGTCGAACATGGCGACATCGAGACTGGCGTGCTACCTGCGGGGCGGGCGTCCGGTGGGTGGTCGTCACACGAACCCGGGGGCGCGTGACCCGAGCGCGCCGCGCGCGTCGATGCCGGTGGAGATACCCGGGTCGATTTTCTTCGCGGGGGTGTCGCGGGTGTGGGGTGGCGGTCGTGCGTTCTACGACCCCGACTCGCCTGGAACTGTGGCGGCCCGTGCCTTCCTGGTGACACAGGAGCAGTTCGAGGACATCCGTGCGCAGGAGCCCGCGTGCTACGACCGCCTGCTCATGCTCGGAGACAGGGCAGGAGTCACGATGTGCACGTTTACGACTCGGGCGCGTGGCGACGCGGTGAGCCGTAATCCACCGGCGCCGGCATATCTCGCGACGATCGCGGACGGGCTGAGGGAGGCATACGACTGGGACGATACGCAGGTGGTGCGGTATCTGGCCCGGCTCGGAGCTTCGTAGGAGCCAGGCATGGCGGCTCCGAGGATGTTGTGCGAAACGGAATCTTGGCCAGTCGTCGGTTCACCCGACCACGGCCGATTTTCGTCCACACACCGGATGACGCGGCCACCCTCACTGTGAGGGTGGCGGCGTCATCCGGTTAAACGGTGGGGGTGTCAGCTGAAGACGCTGCCCGCACCGGAGCTGCTCCGGTGAGCGAACCGAGGTCGAGGCACAGCGAGCCGAGGCACTGGTCGATGGCGATCGCCGACACCGTGTTGTCGTCATAGTTGGTGACGTAGGCGCGGGTTCCGTCTGGGGTGATCGCCACCCCCCGCGGGGCGGCCCCGACCGCGATGGTCTCGATCACCATGTTCGTGGCGGTGTCGATCACCGACACTTCGTCGGCGGTGTCGTCGACGACGTAGACACGAGATCCATCCGGGGTGATCGCCACCCAGAACGGGTCGGGGCCGATCTGGATGGGTGCGCCCACGACCGTGTTGGTGGCGGTGTCGATCACCGACACGGTGCCGGGATTGTTGTTGGCGACGTAGGCGAAGGATCCGTCCGGGGTGATCGCCACCCCGGCCGGATCGGCCCCGACCCGGATGGGTGCGCCCACGACCGTGTTGGTGGCGGTGTCGATCACCGACACTTCGCTGGCGGCAACAAAGTTGGTGACGTAGGCGAAGGATCCGTCTGGTGTGATCGCCACCCCGGCCGGGATGCCCAAGACTGGGACGGTGGTGATCTCGTTGTTGGTGGCGGTGTCGATCACCGACACGGTGCCGGAACCACTGTTGGTGACGTAGGCGAAGGATCCGTTGGGGGTGATCGCCACGCCGGACGGGATCTCCCCGACCGGGATGGGTGCGCCCACGACCGTGTTGGTGGCGGTGTCGATCACCGACACGGTGCCGGGACCACGGTTGGCGACGTAGGCGAAGGATCCGTCCGGGGTGATCGCCACCCCGAATGGGGAGTCCCCGACCGGGACGGTGGTGATCTCGTTGTTGGTGGCGGTGTCGATCACCGACACGGTGCCGGCACCACCGTTGGTGACGTAGGCGAAGGATCCGTCCGGGGTGATCGCCACCCCCAGCGGAGCGGTCCCGGCCGGGATTGTGGCGATGACGGTGTCCGCCGCCGCGGTGCTCGCTCCCATCCCGGCCATACCCAGCACCATCGCGACGATGGCCGTCAGCCCGAAAACCACACGCCGAACGCGTGCCCGAAACATGGGATACCTGCGGAAACTACTGTGGTGATTCACATTTCTCTCCTGCCACAGAAGAACAAAACGGATCAACCTTGCAGCGGCTATGGGCGGCGGCCGGACCTCAGCACCAGCCCATCGGAGGCTAACAACCGAAATCACGATTTCGCCTCAGGACTCGCCGAAGTACTCACGAACCAGGACCAGTGCATTCTGCTCGACCCGGTCGGTGTCGGCGGCGCATTAGGTGCTGACCGTGATTGCCCACTGCCCAAGATGCCGATGGAGAGGAGAGCGCTGAAGGCGATCTGACGAATCCGCGTACGTTGGATTCCGTGACCACACCACTGACCAGCATTACGCCGGATGGTCCGGTTCGCGGGGGCGTCATTGTCATCCAGGAGGCGTTCGGCGTCACCGAGCACATTGTCGATGTCTGTCGTCGGTTCGCAGCCGCCGGGTATCACGCTGTCGCACCCCACCTGTTCCATCGGAGCGGTGACCCGGTGGTGGCGTACGACGACCTCGAAACGGCCATGCCGTTGATGGGCAAGCTGGAGGCCACGGCCATCGACGAGGACGTCGACGCCGCCGCCGAGGCGCTGTCGGCGGTCTCGATCGGTCCCCTCGACACGGCGATCGTGGGGTTCTGCATGGGCGGCACCGTCGCCTTCCACACCGCAGTGCGGCGTGAACTCGGAGCGGCGGCCACGTTCTATGGCGGCGGCATCGCCGAGGGCCGCTTCGGTTATCCGGCGATGCTCGATGCCGCGGCCGACCTGAAGACCCCGTGGCTGGGCTTGTTCGGCGACCGAGACAAGGGAATTCCCGTCGAGCAGGTCGAGGAGTTGCGCAAGGCTTCAGCGAAGGCGGCGGTGGCCACCGAAATCGTGCGATATCCCGACGCAGACCACGGCTTCAACTGCGACGACCGTCCGGCCGTGTTCAACCCCGGCGCGGCTGCCGGAGCCTGGTCCCAGACCTTGGAGTGGTTCGGGGCCCGCCTCGGGCAGTCGTAGCCGACTTCGCGGTTTCCGAAAGGGACAGGCGATCGTTCAGCGACGCAGCATGTCTCGCACGTGCCCGGTCTCATTGACCGATGCGACTCGGCGCTCACCGGTGCGTGAGATGAGCACCCTGGTCACCGACACGTACTCGATCGGGAACACCAACGGTCGGTCGAGTCCGAGCAACTCCTGAAGGTAGACGTTGATGACGCCGCCATGGGCGATCACCGCGACGGTGTCCTCGTGGTCGGCTTCGTCTATGACTTTGCCGATCGCGTCGAACACCCGGGTCCGAAACGATTCGGAATCGACGAACTCAGGGAATTGTCCGGCACGGATGCGGGCAAACGCCTCAGGTGCGCGTGCCTGCGCCTCGTGGAACGGGATGTAGACGCCGAGGCCGTAGTCGTATTCGGCGAGCCCTACGTGCTCGGTGACCGGAAGGTTCAGTGCCTCGGCGAGAGGAGCCGCGGTCTCGATGGCTCTCCGCTGCGGACTGCTCGCGATCCGTGCGATCTGATACGGGGCCAGTGCGGCCGGCAGGCGCGCGGCCTGTGCATGCCCCTCCTCGGTCAGCGCAGGGTCGGCGTGCCCATCGGATGTGGTGACCAGTTCAGGCAGCGCGTGGCGGATCAGTAGCAGTTGCACGTCGAACACCTTGCCACGGCGTATCCGGCGCGGTGCGCATCACCCCGACAGCCCCCGTACCAGCGCTGCGACCTGGCCGGGTTGGTCGATCATGGCGTGGTGTCTTGCCGGACGTACCACCTGGAAATCGGCGCCGAGGAACTCAGCAAAGCGTTGTTGCGCCCTGATCCACACCCACATCCAAAGTGTCCGGTTACCTGAGTCGGCGGCCGCGACGACGACCGGCGCCGAGAGCATCGTCCCTTCACGCAATCCGATGAGTTGGTGACAGAGTGCAGGCCACGACGAGTTTTCCACGATCGAAGCCTCGAGGTAGGCGGGCTGGTGCACGACTTGGTCGATCCATGCCTGCATGGACGGTGGTATCCCGCCGGGTGGTGTCGATTGATTGAACAGGCGGTACAAACCCGGGCCGATTGTGCGCTGAAGACCCACCTGGCTGGCGGTGTGAGCGATCCGCCTGCCGATCTCGACCCGCAACGGTGTCGGCACGAACCGGCGCTTCCGTTTCGGCACGCTCGCATCGAGTAACAGCACGGCCGAGGTCTGCCCGGGGTACAGACGGGCGAATGCCTCGGCATAGACCTCGGCCAGGGAGTGACCTACGACGATCGCCGGTTCGGTGATGTCGAGTTCGGCAAGCACGTTCGTTATCCGCCGAGCCTCGCCCCAGACAGTCCGCGGTTCGTTCGATGCCGGACTCAGGCCGTAGCCGGGGCGCTCGATCCGGATGACTCGGTGGTCACAGGAAAGGTCTGCCACGACACCGTCCCAGTCGAACCAATTTCCGCCCAGTCCGCCGCAGAGAACGACCGGTGGCCCCGCGCCGTCGACCACCACATGTACGCCCCCGACTATTTCCCCTGGACGTTTCACGTGGAACCACCCTTCACAAAATGGCAGTGAGGTTATTGCCTCGGTTTGGCAAGCGGGAAGGCGAGGGATTCTCGGATGCTGCCGCCGGTGATGAGCATGACCACCCGATCGACTCCTATGCCGAGTCCGCCAGTCGGAGGCATGGCGTGTTCGAGGGCCTCGAGGAAATCCTCGTCGAGGTCCATCGCCTCTTCGTCACCGCCCGCAGCGAGCGCCGACTGCTCGGTGAGCCGGCGGCGCTGATCCACTGGATCAGTCAACTCGCTGTAGGCCGTGCCGAGTTCGATGCCCCACGCCACGAGGTCCCATTTGGCCGCGACACCGGGAATGGTCGGGTGAGGACGCGTCAGCGGCGATATCGAAATCGGGAAGTTCGTGTAGAAAGTGGGGAATTCGGTGTGGACCTCGACCAGATGCTCGTACATCTCGTGCGCGACTTCCCCGGCGTCCCAGGTGGACTGGTACGGGATTTCGTGTTCGTCGCACAGACGTTGCAGTTCGGCGAGCTCGGTCGTGGGTGAGACATCGGCGTCGATCTTCTCCGCAATGGCCTGGTGCATGGTCTTCACCGGCCACTCACCGGAGATGTCCATCTCGACCAGTGTGCCGCCCGGTCCCGGCCGTTTGGCGATCTCGCGTCCATACACGGCCCTTGCTGCTGCTTGGATGAGTTCTCGGCACAGCACCATCATCTTCTCGTAGTCGCTGTGTGCCTCGTACGCCTCGAGGATAGTGAATTCGGGATTGTGCTTGTAGTCGACGCCCTCGTTGCGAAATACTCGGCCGATCTCGAACACTTTCTCTATGCCCGCCACACATAGCCGCTTGAGGTACAACTCTGGCGCGATGCGTAGGTAGAGGTCCAGGTTGTAGGCGTTGATGTGGGTCTGGAACGGTGCCGCGTTGGCGCCTCCGTGCGCCTGCTGCAGGATCGGGGTCTCCACCTCGAGGAACCCGCGATTGCCGAGCGAGTCGCGCAGCGACTTCACGATTGCGCTCCGGGCCTCTAGGAGGCGTCGGGCTTTGACGTTGATCGCGAAGTCGATGTACCGATGCCGCACGCGAGTCTCAGGGTCCGACAATCCCTTCCACTTGTCGGGTAGCGGGTGCAGGCACTTGCCGGTCATTCGCCAGTCATTCGCGAGTAGTGACAGCACGCCCCGGCGACTGTATCCGATGACACCGGCCACCTCGACCAGATCGCCGAGATCGAACTCGGTGTTGAAAGCCCGGATGCGGTCGGTACCGACCCTCGCCTCGTCGACGAGGACCTGAATGTCTCCCGACCAGTCCCGAATGACCACGAACACCACACCGCCGTAATCGCGGATCCTGAGCAAACGGCCGGCAATGCGAACTGTCGTACCTTCGGGGGACTTGGCCGCCGCTGCCACCGAATGGGTGGGCGGATAGGCGACAGGGTACGGGTCGATGCCCTTCTCGGTGAGGGCCTCGAGTTTGTCGAGCCGTACGCGTACCTGTTCGGGACGCTTCGGGCCTGACACCGGTGGCCTGACTACCTCATTGGGATAGGGTGCGCTGCCATCCGCGCGCAGTCCCTCCGCTGCGACGACTGCCGCAGGGACCGCTGAACGAGTGCCTGTGTGTGCGATGGCACCTCGGGTTCCGGAGCCGCCGAAGCGAGGCAGGGTTACGAAACCCTCTGCTATGGCCGACGCGAATCCGACGCGCAGCAGTTCGCGGTTGTCTTCGAAGCACAGATAGCGTGGCACCCATTCCGGTTGGTACTTCACGTTGGACCGATACAGCGCCTCCAACTGCCACCACCGGGAGAAGAAGATGAGAATCGAACGCCATATCCGCAGGATGGGGCCTGCCCCGATTCGGGAGCCTTCCTCGAACACCGAGCGGAACACCGCGAAGTTCAGCGACACCCTGTTGATGCCGAATTGTTCTGAGGTGGCAGCGAGTTCGGTCACCATCAGTTCGATCACTCCGTTGGGTGCCGTCGGTTTACGGCGCATCAAATCGAGTGAGACACCCGTCGGGCCCCAGGGGACCAGTGACAGGATGCCGACAGTCTGGTTGTCTGCGGTGATTGCCTGTACCAGCAGGCAGTCGCCGTCGAGACGGTCTCCGAGGCGGCCGAGCGCCATCGAGAAGCCGCGCTCGTTTTCGGTGTCGCGCCAGGTGTCCGCAAGCCGGATGATCTGGGCCATCTCCTCGCGGGGCACGTCGCGGTGCCGCCTGATCCGGACGATGACCTCTTGGCGACGTGCCCTGGTGACTGCCTGCCGCACCTGCCGCATGTCGCGTCCGTTGAGAGTGAATTCGCGCGGCCGCAGGATTGCTTCGTCGCCGAGTTGGAGCACGGTCAAGCCGGCCTTGGCGTAGGCGGTGGCACCGGCTTCGCCGGCGCCCATCACGGCGGTGGCCCAACCGTATCGGGAGGCGAGAGCTTGCCAGGCCTCGATCGCCTGGGGCCAGGCCTCGGGGTCCCCGATCGGATCGCCGCTGGCGAGGCAGACGCCGATCTCGACGCGGTAGGTGATGGCAGCCTTTCCACTTGGCGCGAAGACCACAGCCTTGTCGCGACGCGTGGAGAAGTAGCCGAGAGAGTCGTCGACACCGTACTGCTGGAGGAGCCCACGAAGTGCCGACTCGTCGTTTCCGGTGAGTGCGTTCTGTGAGCGTTGGGCCCGGAACAGAGTGATGACGGCTGCGAGGAGTGCGACCGCACCGAACAGGCCGAGGAGTGTGTTGACGAAGCCGTTGGGTTGCCCGGCGAATTGCGTATTGTCGATCGAGGCCAGCGCGGTAACCCGGTTGAACGCCCACAAGAAGTGATCGTCCGCCTCCAGCGTGCCTGGGAACAGTACGACGAGCGCCCAGCCGATAACGGTACCGACCACGAGACCGGCGAGCAGCACGCCCAGCGCCTTCCAACCGGCGCCTCGCCGGACACGGGTGTAGAACTCCGACCGTGCGGCCACGAGGATTCCGACGACCGCCAATTGGACGGCCGCTGCTACGACCGCGTTCGGATCGCGATCCGTGATTGCCACCACGACGTTGAGCGCCATGAACGACACCAGGTAGAGAGTCAGCAGCCACCACGCGATGCGTTTGCGGCTGGCCAGCGCCGCCGCGAGCAGACCGACTACGAGAGCCCAGGACAAGCTCGTGTCGGGAGCGTCGAAGTAGTAGGTGTCGAAGTAGTCCCGCGGCGCATTGATGTAGTAGCGCAGGACGGGAGAGAGACTCCACAGGAACAGCAGCACCGAGAAGACACCCAGGATCAGCCCCGCGATGTGAGGAACCTGGTGCAAGTATCCGTTCTTCGATTTCGGAACGGGCCGAGTCCGTGCCGTGGCGCCGACGGTCTTTGCGTCGGTCCCGGCCTCGGACTTGTGGTGTGTCTCGGTGCTAGCTGCCATCGAGCGTTTCCTTCCCGGCGCGAGAGGTGTACCGATCACTGGGTCACTTTCCAGTGTTCAGTGTGAGCCGTGAAGACGCGATTTGGGTGGAGTAGGAAGATGGAGGCATGTCAGACAGCTATGACAGCGTGCCGATTCGCGACGAATCCATCCGTCTCGGTCAGTTTCTCAAGCTCGCGAACCTCATCGAGTCGGGGGCCGAGGCAAAGGAGGTCATCGCCGACGGGCTGGTGTCGGTGAACGACGAGATCGAGGTGCGGCGGGGCCGGCAGTTACGAGACGGCGATGTCGTGAAAATCGGTGGGATGACTGCGCGAGTGCGTTCTCAGCACTGACGGTCGGCTCTCGCGTATCGCTGCAAGAACAGCGCTTCGGCGACCGCAAGGTTCTCGATCTCGCTCGGATCGACACTTTCGTTGGGCGCGTGGATGAGGCAGCGTGGCTCCTCCACCCCGATCAGAGCGATCTCGGCGTTCGGTACCACGGCGGACAAGGCGTTGCACAGCGGGATCGATCCGCCGTGCCCGACGTGTCCGAGTTTCTTTCCGAATGCATCTTCCATCGCCGCGCCGAGAGCGGCGTAACCGGGACCGTCCGTGTAGGCCCGGAACGGCGAACCGATCGCCTCGCGTTCCACCGTCACCCGTGCGCCCCACGGAGCGGCGTTCTCCAGATGCGCTGCGAGCGCGTCCTGCGCCTTGTACGGATCCATGCCGGGTGGCACACGAAGATTCAGCCGAGCCGACGCGCGCGGCGAGATGGCGGCCGCAGATCCGACCACGGGTGGGCAGTCCATGCCGAGGATCGTCAGGGTCGGTCGTGCCCACACGGAGTCAGCGACCGACCCCGAACCGGTCAGGCCGACTCCGTCCAGAACACCTGCGTCGCTGCGGAACTGTGCGTCGGGGTAGTCCGCCCCAGGCCACGTCTGGTTGCTTTCCAGGCCGTCGACGACGGTGTTGCCGTCCTCGTCCCGCAGGGTCGCCAGAATTCGCACGAGCGCGGCGAGCGCATCCGGGGCGGGACCGCCGAACATTCCGGAGTGCAGCTCCCCGGCAAGGGTCTCGACATGCACCACGACATTCACCAATCCACGTAGCGTGGTAGTGACGGTCGGACTCCCGACCTCGGCGTTTCCGGTGTCGCCAATGAGAATCATGTCTGCGTCGAACAGTTCCGGTCTTGCCCTGACGAGGTCCTCCAGGCCGCCGGTTCCCGTTTCCTCGGATCCTTCAGCGACGATTCTGATACCCAATGGCAGCGGAGTGCCGAGTGCACGCAACGCCAACAGGTGCATCACGACGTTTCCCTTGCAGTCGGCTGCGCCGCGCCCGTACCAGCGTCCGTCATGCTCGGTGAGAGTGAAAGGGTCTGTGTGCCAGAGCGTCTCATCTCCTGGAGGCTGAATATCGTAGTGGCAGTATAGAAGAACGGTGGGTGAACCTTCAGGTCCCGGTTGGTGCCCGATGACCGCGAGTGAACCGTCCGAGGTCGACAGCAGGTCTACCTGGCCGACTCCTGCAGCGATGAACGCGTCTTTCACCCACTCGGCTGCGCGAGTGCATTCCTCCGGTGGGAACTGCCTCGGATCGGCCACCGAACGCATGGCGACCAGAGTTGCGAGTTCGTCGCATGCCGTGGGCATCAGGTCGGCCACCCTGGACCGGATCTCGTCCGACATCACTGCCTCCTCGAAAGCTATGACAGGCCGTGTCGATTATCTTCCACCAGTGGGGTCTCCCGAAGGCGTCTGCACCTACGAATCAGCGAACGACGACGCCGTCCTGGTCACTGAAGACGATCTCACCCGGGTTGAACGTCACTCCGCCGATCTCGATCGGCACGTTCTTCTCGCCCGAGCCGGTCTGCGTGCTCTTACGCGGGTTTGTGCCCAGCGCCTTGATGCCGATGTCGAGGGTTCTCAGGATCGCCGAGTCGCGGACTGCGCCATTCACGATGACCCCGGCCCAGCCGTTGTCGACACCACGACCGGCGATGATGTCTCCGACCAGTGCTGTGTGGATGCTCGCGTCGCCGTCGACCACGAGGACGCCACCATTACCTGGTTCGCTGAGGGTCTGCTTGACCAGCAGATTGTCCTGGAAACACTTGATGGTCGTGATGGGTCCGGAGAACACCTCACGCCCGCCGAACTGGATGAACTGCGTATCGCAGCTCCGGATGTCGGGTCCGATTTCGTCTGCCAGGTCAGCGGTTGCCACGGGTTCAGTCATACGGACCAGGGTAGAGGTGACGACGCTGGGATAATGCGGGCCATGACCATTGCAGTGACTGGGGCCACGGGCTCGATCGGGGGCAAGGTACTCGAGAGGCTGGGTGGGGGTGCGGGTGTCCGCCTTATCGGGCGGAATGCGCAGCGACTCGAGCCGCTGGCCGAGCACTTCGACTCACCGTTCGCCGTCGCTACCTACGCGGACGCAGCCGCGATGTCGGCCGCATTGCGCGGTGTCCGACTGCTTTTTCTCGTCTCCGGACACGAGAGCGCCACCCGGCGAGAAGATCACGCCACTGCGATCGACGCCGCCCGTGAAGCCGGGGTGGAACGGATCGTCTACCTATCGTTTCTCGGCGCAGCACCCGAGTGCACGTTCACGTTCGGGCGCGACCACTACTTCACGGAACAACACATCCGCAAGAGCGGGTTGAAGTTCACATTCCTGCAAGACAGCTGGTACCAGTCGATGATCCCGTTGATGATCGACAATCAGGGCGTCATCCGCGGTCCAGCGGGCGACGGCAGGGTTTCCGCCGTGGCGCCCGACGACGTCGCCGACGCGGCCGCTGCGGTTCTCTCGACCGGTAACGGCGACCACGACGGCAGGACCTATCGGTTGACCGGGCCCGAAGCGTTCACCCTTGCTGATGCAGCGGAAACGATCACCAGGGTGACTGGTCGGCCGGTGCGGTTCGAGAACGAGACCCTCGATGAGGCGTACGCGTCCCGCGCCCACTTCGGTGCGCCCGAGTTCGAGGTCGAAGGTTGGGTGACCTCGTACGCGGCGATCGCGGCGGGCGAGTTGGCCGAGGTGACCGGCGATGTCGAGACTCTCACGGGCCGGCCGCCGAAGGCATTCGCCGACTACCTCACCGGTCGTGCCGGAGCTTCCCTGGCCTAGCGAAAGCGGCAGTATGGACGCGTGGCCGTTGCAACTTTTCGTGTGTCCGAGAACCATTCGAGCATAACCATTTCCATCGACCACAAGTGAAATACATTCCCAGAGCGTGGGATAAGGTCGGTGTCGAATCGCTGTGATCGACGTTGAAGCACGATCGCAAATACTGGCACGCCTTCGTGATGAATGCGGAATTGATTGCGTCAGTTGACAAGTGGATTCGTTTCTACATGGTGAACGGCGGTACTCTGCTCAATCCTTGTCCACCGTTTGGATAGAACTCCCATGGTGAACCGAGATCGTGTGGGATGCTTCGCGCATGAAGCTGCGACTCGCTACGTCCTTCCTGGCCATCGGTGTCCTAACGCTTACCGCATGTGGCGGGAACACGGAAGGTGAGCCGGAAACGCCGGAATCCGCTCTGACGATTGCACTGAGCACGCCCACCCCCACCTACGAGATGCCTGCTCCTGCACCGTCGCCCAGTAAAGAGGAGGAAGCGGCGTCCAGCACGAACCATGCACCTCCACCAGAGCCCGCACCGGCAGTCGCACCCGCCCCGGCCGAGCCGCAGATCAGTGCCAGTCAGCGGAATGCCGTCCGGTCTGCCGAGCAGTACATCGACTTCATGGCCTTCTCTCGCACCGGACTGATCGACCAGCTCGAGTTCGAAGGCTTCTCCACCGAGGATGCGACGTATGCGGTGGACAGTTTGAGCGCGGACTGGAACAGGCAGGCTGAGCTGAGTGCCGAGCAGTACCTCGAGATGATGTCGTTCTCCAAGTCAGGACTGATCGACCAGCTCGAATTCGACGGCTTCACGAGAGCTCAGGCTGAGCACGGAGCCAACGTGGCGTACAGATAAGTCCGGTCTCCGGGATTTTCGCCCACTTCCTCACCGAGCGCACCGGAGCTGTCCGGACCTAGCGATTGTGTGGTGGTCAGCTGCTTCCCGAAAATGGCGACGGGACGACGTCGAATTCCAGTGTCGCCTCGGCTTCGGGGCCGCCCGGTGGGTCGAACGTGAAGACGGCGGTGTACCGGCCTGGCTCGTTGGTCACAGTTGCCACGGTGCCGAGTCCGAGGGTCAGAGGGATGATTCGCTCGGTCACATCACCATCAGGTTCGGTGATCTCGAGCAGCACGGGCGTGGTTCCGTCACCGTTTGCCGGGATGGGCAAGACCAGCGCGCCGAGCGTCACCAAGTTGTTCGAGTAGATGGTTCCGATCAGTGGGAGCGGATCGATCTCATAGGTGGTTGAGGCGGTTGCGGTGGGTGCGAGAGCAATGGATGTTGCTCCGGCCAGCGCGGCGATTGTCAAGGTCCCTCGAGAGAAGTTCACGCGTAATCCCTTCCGTTCGACGGTCTTTACGCGCAGAAACAATACGGCAGTATGGACGAGTTACCCCTGCAATTCTCCGTGTGTCCGAGAACAATTCGAACACAGCTCTCTACGTCGATGAACAAGTCGAAAGGATCAGGATGAGGTGTTCTCTGGCGCTACCGTGCCGGTGGTGTGCTTGACCGGGCACGTTCTGGGGAAGGTGCCCAGTTTCTCCACTTCGTACCCAGCCGGGTAACTGCGAATGTTGGGAAGGTCTCGGGCGAACTTGGGTACGGTGCGCACCGGGTAGAAGCGAATCAGCCGTGCACGTGCCTTCAGCGCACCGCGAGCCAGGCGCCGAACGAGAGGGGAGGGGCGGGGATAGGCGAATGCGTCGAGGAGCGCGTCATCCATTATTGCCCGAGAGAATCGCTTGATCAGGGCGGCGGGTGCGAAGTTGTTGGGCGGGAATGTGCAGAGTAGATCGAGGGTGGAGTCTGCGACGGCGCGAGCGCCCTCGTCGAAGAGGAAGTGCTCGCGCTCGTAATCGTCGAGGAACTTCTCGAACGCCTCGAAGGTTTCGGGAATCTGTTTGATTCCCATGTGGCTGCCCAGCGCCCGGTAGTAGTTCGTCGAGGCGACGATCTCGTTGCGGGTGAGCTTCCGCCAGCCGAAGTCGTCTATCCAGCGGACCGGTGTGACGACGAACGTCGACAGAACGTAGCGCATGTCGTCGTTGGAGATGTCGTAGGAGCCGTGCATCTGGTTCATCCGACGGATCCCGGCACGGCCACGGCCGCTGTCCATGCCGTGTTCGAGGACGGTGTCGAGGATCAGTGCGGTGTCGTCGTACCGCTTCTGCACGCGCCCCGTGAATTCGCCGGTTTCGAACAGAAGTCGCCCGATGCTGGGTACGGCGTATGTCCGGAACAGCGCGAAGCTGAGAGCCTGAGTGATGTCCCAGGGAAACTCCTGAGTGCCGAGAATGCGGCATATCTCTTCATGCTGCGTCTCGGGATCGAGTTGATCGGTCCGGTGACGAAGATCGAAGCGTTTCATTGGTCCGACTTCCGGAAGCAACTGTCGGGTAGTTCAGACAATTCGACTGTATCGCCTGCCGCAACGCGATACCAGAATGCCGCTCCGGTGCCAGACGGCTATTCCAGCGCGCGACCGTGACGCTTCTCGTAGTCCTCGCGGGTGCGACTTGCTCGGCGCGTTGCCCTCTCGTTCACCAATTCCGGATCCAGTCCGTGGATGAGCAAGCGGTGGCGCCGGTAGTTGTTCATCAGCGCGATCGCGAAGTAGAGAAGCGGGATCAGCAACAGGCCCATCATCGCGAGAGGAACCCACACCGGACCTGGGATGAGCAAGAACAGCAGTAGCGCCACCGAGCCGGGAAGCATGAACCGCGCGAGGTACCGCATCGAAGCACCCGGACCGACCAGGTCTTTGCGGACCCAGTCTTGCATCGACTCGGGCAGAATGCGGCCGAACGAGTATCCGACGTACTGACGGAAGGTGGGACTCTGTGCCGTGGGCATGAGTTCAGGATAGTGGCGCTGCATAGAGCTGCATAGAAGGGACGCCACCGCGATTGTGTCTATTAGTTCACTAAAATTCGGGGTTCGGTATGTAAGGCCGAAGTCGTATACGCCGAAGTGCCGGCCGTCGCCGACCGGCATCCGCACGGACTGGTCGACCGGCTACTGCCGCTGGGCGTTGGCGACTATTACGTCCCGAACGTACTGCGCAAGCCCCGGGGCGACCTCCTCGTAGTGCCGGCGAAAGCGGTCGTCGGCGACATACATCTCGGCGACGTTCACCTGCATCATGTGGTCGCAGTCGTAGAACTTCGAGACCCAGGCGCGATGTTCCTCGGCCAGCGCGTTGGCCCGATCGGACCCCGGTTCGACGCCCTCGCCCATCGCATGCGCAAGTTTCGCCTCGAGTGCGTCTGTCTCGTCCTTGATTCGCTGCCAGTCCTGCTTCTTCATGTTCGCTGTGCGCTGCTGTGACTGCGTCCAAGCGGTGCTGTCGCCCCAGCGTTCCTCGGCCTCGGCTGAGTACTCCTCGCCGCGCCAGTCGTCACCAAAGATCTCGTGCTGCTCTTCGGGGGTGAGTGCGATGCCCATACTCTTGGCCTCCATCATCTTCTCCACGGCTGCAGCCATCTGATGTAAGCGATCGATCCGTTCACGCAGCAGTGCGTGCTGCCGCCGTAGATGCGCGAGTGCATCGACGTCGGGGTCGTCGAGGAGGGCTGCGATCTCCTCTAGGGGGAAACCGAGTTCCCTGTACATCAACACCCGGTGCAGTCGCTCTACGTCTGCATCCGAATAGCTGCGGTACCCACTCGGTGTACGGCCAGACGGCGTCACCAGGCCGATTTCGTCGTAATGGTGCAGAGTGCGCACACTCACTCCGACGAGCCTGGCGACCACGCCTACCGTATGTTTTTCGCTCACGTCCTCCAGCCTGCAGCCTCACCTCACGTGAGGGTCAAATCAGGAGTAGAGGCCCGCGAGTGCGTCGGAGAAGTTTTTCATCACGACCTTGCGCTTGAGTTTCATGCTCGGTGTGATCTCGCCGTTCTCGATGGTCAGTTCCCGATCGAGGATTTGGAACTTCTTGATCTGCTCCCACCGGTTCAGAGTGGCGTTGAGTTCCTCGATGTAGCCCCCGATCAGGTTACGGGTTTGCTGAGCGTTGGCGATTTCGGCGAGTGGCTTGTCTCCCATTCCATGTTGTTTCGCCCATTCCCCTATGGCTTCGGGATCGAGGGAGACCAGTGCGACGCAGAACGACTTTCCTTCGCCGTCGACGATGATCTCTCCGACGTAGGGGCAAATGCCTTTGAACGTGGACGCGATCGCCGACGGTGCCACGTACTTGCCGTTGGACGTCTTGAACATGTCCTTCTTGCGGTCGGTAATTCGCAGATACCCCTTGTCGTCGAGCTCCCCGATGTCACCGGTGCGGAACCAGCCGTCGTCAGTGATCGCTTCGGCTGTGGCTTCAGGGTTTTCGTGGTAGCCGCTCATGACGCCCGGGCCCTTGATGAGAACCTCGCCGTCGTCGGCGATCTGGATCTCGGTGCCGGGAACGGGCCAGCCGACAGTGCCGAACTGGTTCGCGGACGGCCGGTTGACGACCGTCGCGGCACTCGTCTCGGACAATCCGTAGCCCTCCAGGATGACGATGCCGACTGAGTCGAACCATTGCGCCACATCACGGTTGAGTGCCGCCGAACCGGAGATGAAGAACTTCAGCCGTCCCCCGAAGCGATCCCGGATAGTGCGGTACACCAGTCGATCCGCCACGGTGCGCTGGATCGAATCGAAGACCGATGGGGTCTTGCCCGCCTGTTTCGCCCTGGACACCGAGAGGCCGACACCGACCGCCCAGTCGAAGATCTTCTCCTTCGGTCCCCCCTCCTCACGCACCATTGAAACGATGCGCGCGTAGGCCTTCTCGAAAATCCGGGGGGCTGCGCCCATGAAGGTGGGTCGTACCACGGCGAGATTCTCGACGATCTTGTCGACACGACCGTCGATCGCGGTCGCGAAACCGATCTGCAGGGGAAGGGTGAGCAAGAGCTTTCCGAACACGTGCGCGAGCGGGAGCCAAAGGTATTGAAGATCGTCGGCGTCGAGGAAGCCGGTGGAGTCGATCGCCGATACTTCGTAGGTCCACGCCGAGTGCGACAGACGCACTCCCTTCGGTTTGCCCGTGGTTCCCGAGGTGTAGATCAAGGTGGCCAGGTCGTCCGGCTTGATCGCCTCGATCCTCTGGTGTACGGCTTCCGGCTCCTTGGCGAGCAGCTCGGCACCGAGGTCCTGCAATTGCTCGAAGGTGATGACCCAGCCGTCATTGTTGCCGGGATCGCCGTCGATCAGCACGACCTTGTCGACGTGGCCCAGTTCTTCTCGCCGTTCACGCAGCTTGTCCAGCTGACTGTCATCCTCGGCGAAGACGACGCGACTGCTCGAGTCGGCGATGATGAAGGCGACGTCATCGGCCTTGGTGGTCGGATACACCGTGGTGGTGGCCGCGCCGGCACACATCACGGCTAGATCGGCCAGCGCCCATTCGTGTCGGGTGGACGAGGCCAGCGCCACCCGCTGTTCGCCCTGCACGCCGAGCGCGATGAGGCCGGCAGCGAGGTTGAGCACACGGTCGCCTACTTCGGACCACGTGATACTGCGCCAACGTTCGGGCTCCTGCGGGTCGACGTAGCGGAAGGCTTCGCGGCCCGGTGACTGCGCCACCCGATCCAAGAATAGTGCTGCTACCGACGGGGCCCGGTTCTCGATCCTGGACCAATCCACGACCTCTTCCGACGCGTGCTGTGCTGTCATGCGTCGATCTTAGGAAGAGGTGCCGTCCAGCGGAGCGATTTCGCCACGCGTCCTTCAGCCCGCTGCGGACGAGTACGACGATCACGAACACCTGTTGTGTTCGTTGCGGCACGCATGCCGATCGCGCTCCTGACGTGTAGGGCGGTCCGGAGGCTCGATCATTCCTCGCATGGCGAAGGTGGCCGTGAGGAGTGCGGCGAGTCCTGAAGCGAAATCGAGATCTCGGCTGTTAGCCTCCGATGGGCCGGTGTCGGGTCCGGACATCGGTTGTCTCGCTGCAAGGTTGATCCGTTTTGTTCCTCTAGGCAGGAGAAAAATGTGATTCACCACAGGAGCTTTCGCGGTAGTTCCACGGTCAGGGGGCGCACCCGTCGTGTCGTGCTCGGGGTGACGGCCGTATTCGGCATGGTGCTCGGTATCGCCGGTGTGGGGGCGGGGGCTGCGGTGGCGGATACCGTCATCGCGACCGTCCCAGTCGGGAACAACCCGGTCGGGGTGGCGGTCCTCCCGGACAGCTCCCGCGCATACGTCACCAACAGGTCTGATGATTCGGTGTCGGTGATCGACACCGCCACCAACACCGTCGTGGGTGGACCCATCGCGGTCGGGGACAGGCCGTTCGGGGTGGCGATCACCCCGGACGGCTCCCGCGCCTACGTCGCCAACGGTACTGGCGACACGGTGTCGGTGATCGACACCTTCACCAACACAATCGTTGGTGGACCCATCGCGGTCGGGGATTTTCCGCACTGGGTGGCGATCACCCCGGACGGATCCTTCGCCTATGTCACCAACAGAAACGATGATTCGGTGTCGGTGATCGACACCGACAGCAACAGCCAGATCACGACGGTCCCGGTCGGGGACAGTCCGCGTGAGGTGGCGATCACCCCGGACGGCTCCCGCGCCTATGTCACCAACTTCATCGACGACACGGTGTCGGTGATCGATACCGACAGCAACACAATCGTGGGCGGACCCATCCCGGTCGGGACCAACCCGCGTGGGGTGGCGATCAGCCCGAACGGGAAGCGGGCCTACGTCACCAACCGACTTGGAGATTCGGTGTCGGTGATCGACACCGACAGCAACACCGTCGTGGGCGGACCCATCCTGGTGGGAGACGGTCCGCGTGGGGTGGCGATCACCCCGAACGGGAGGCGCGCCTACGTCGTCAACGGTGACGATGATTCGGTGGCGGTGATCGAGACCGCCACCAACACCGTCATCGAGACCGTACCGGTTGGGGCCGGTCCGCGCGGGGTGGCGATCGCCCCGAATGGGAGACACGCCTATGTCACCAACATAAATGGCGATACGGTGTCGGTGATCGCCATCGACCAGTGCCTCGGCTCGCTGTGCTTCGACTTCGGTTCGTTGACCGGCAGCGGTTCGGGCGCAGGCAGCACCTTCAGCTGACACCCGCACTGGAGAAGTGGCAGACCGCCCGAGCGCAATCTCGGTGTATCACATACCGGTTCGAGTGCTCGGACATGCCTCGCATGGCGTAGTGGCCGTGAGGGGTCCGGCGAGTCCTGAGGCGAAATCGAGATTTCGGCTGTTAGCCTCCGATGGGCCGGTGTTGGGTCCTGGCACCGGCTGTCTCGCTGCAAGGTTGATCCGTTTTGTTCCTCTAGGCAGGAGAAAAATGTGAATCACCACAGGAGTCTTCGGGGTTGTCCCGCGGCCAGGGGGCGCACCCATCGTCTCGTACTCGGAGTGACGGCTGTATTCGGCATGGTGCTCGGTATCGCCGGTGTGGGGGCGGGAGCAGCAGGCGCGGATACCGTCATCGCGACCGTCCAAGTCGGGAACAACCCGGTCGGGGTGGCGGTCACCCCGGACGGGTCCCGCGTCTACGTCACCGACCAATCGGACGATTCGGTGTCGGTGATCGACGCCGGCACAAACATGGTGGTTGATACCTTCGATGTCGGGGACTTCCCGACCGGGGTGGCGATCTCCCCGGATGGGTCCCACGCATACGTCGCCAACCGTGACGACGATTCGGTGTCGGTGATCGAGACCGCTGGGAACAGCATCATCGAGACCGTCGACCTCGGGGACCGCCCGGTCGGGGTGGCGGTCACCCCGGATGGGTCCCGCGTCTACGTCACCATCAGAGGTGATGACGAGGTGTCGGTGATCGACACCGACACCAACGCAATCATGGGCGGACCCATCGCGGTCGGGAGCAGTCCGCGTGAGGTGGCGATCACCCAGAATGGGTCCCACGCCTACGTCACCAACCGACTTGACAATTCGGTGTCGGTGATCGAGACCACCGGGAACACCGTGGTCAAAACCGTGACGGTCGGGAGCGGTCCGCGTGGGGTGGCGGTCAGCCCGGACGGATCCCGCGTCTACGTCTCCAACATAGGCGACAATTCGGTGTCGGTGATCGAGACCGCCACCAACACCGTTGTGGGCGAACCCATCCCGGTCGGGGTCAGTCCATTCGGGGTGGAGGTCACCCCGGACGGGTCCCACGCCTACGTCGCCAATGGTGATGATGATTCGGTGTCGGTGATCGAAACTGCCACCAATACGGTGGTCAAGACCGTCCCTGTCGGGGACCTCCCGTTCGGGGTGGCGATCTCCCCGGACGGGTCCCGCGCCTATGTCACCAACTTCGACGACAGTACGGTGTCAGTGATCGGTATCGAACGGTGTCTCGGCTCGCTGTGCTTCGACTTCGGTTCGCTGACCGGCAGCGGTTCGGGCGCGGGCAGCATCTTCAGCTGACACCCGCTGTGGAGAGGTGGCAGGCCGCCCCAGCACATTCCTGGCGCGCCATCGTGCAACGGTTCGACTGCTCGGTCATATCTGATATGTGTCCGGGATTCGGGCCTTGGCCACCGTGACTGCAAGGTTGATCCGTTTGTTCCTCCGAGGTAGGAGAAAAATGTGAATCGCCACAGGAGTTTTCGGGGTCTCCTCACGGTCGGGGGGCGCATCCAACGTTTGCTGCTAGGGGTGACGGCTACCGCACTGATGGTGGCCGGCGCGACCGGAATGGGGGCCGGCACCGCAGGAGCGGACACCGTTATCGCCACCATCGGCGTCGGGGGCTTCCCATTGAAGGTGGCGATCAGCCCGGACGGAACCCGCGCCTACGCCACCAACTTTGACGACGATTCGGTGTCGGTGATCGACACCGGCACCAACATGGTGACCACGACCGTCACGGTCGGGAACGGCCCGTTCGGGGTGGCGATCACTCCGGACGGAACCCGCGCCTACGTCACCAACTTATTGGACGATTCGGCGTCGGTGATCGACACCGGCACCAACATGGTGACCACGACCGTCACGGTCGGGGACTTCCCGCGGGGGGTGGCGATAACTCCGGACGGAACCCGCGCCTACGTCGCCAACGGTAATGATGATTCGGTGTCGGTGATCGACACCGGCACCAACATGGTGACCACGACCGTCACGGTCGGGGACTTCCCGCGCGGGGTGGCGATCACCCCGGACGGGTCCGATGCGTACATCACCAACTTCATGGACAGTTCGGTGTCGGTGATCGACACCGGCACCAACATGGTGACCACGACCGTCACGGTCGGAGGCGGCCCGACCGGGGTGGCGATCACCCCGAACGGAACCCGCGCCTACATCACCAACCAATTCGACGATACGGTGTCGGTAATGGATACCGGCACCAACACAGTTGTGGGCGCACCCATCCCGGTCGGGGGCAACCCGCGGGGGGTGGCGATCACCCCGGACGGAACCCGCGCCTACCTCACCAACGACCTTGATGCGTCGGTGTCGGTGATC
This sequence comes from Rhodococcus sp. NPDC049939, assembly GCF_040656415.1. Taxonomy (NCBI): domain Bacteria; kingdom Bacillati; phylum Actinomycetota; class Actinomycetes; order Mycobacteriales; family Nocardiaceae; genus Rhodococcus; species Rhodococcus sp. NPDC049939. The sequence continues at coordinate 242,035 of NZ_JBFAMC010000002.1, forward strand.
GATACCACCACCAACACAGTGGCCACGACCGTCACGGTCGGGGACGGCCCGGTAGGGGTGGCGATCACCCCGGACGGAACCCGCGCCTACGTCACCAACCAATTCGACGATACGGTGTCGGTGATCGGCATCGAACGGTGTCTCGGCTCGCTGTGCTTCGACTTCGGTTCGGTGACCGGCAGCGGTTCGGGCGCGGGCGGCATCTTCAGCTGACACCGCCACCTGAGACGAGCAGGGCGGGGGCATCCGGTTTTTTTGGACGGAGCCAGGTGGCGGTCGGGTGAAGTGACGGCTTTCCGGTGTCCGACTACTTCCCAATTATATTGCGCAGCATCCCAATTACTATGGGATACGCGCTCGATGCTCGGCATTGCCGAACTCCATCCAGCGCGAGAATGTTCTTGATGAGCTCTGACGTCTAGCAGTCAACCCGGCACTCATGCCGAACGAATATCGAACCTGTTGAGGTAATGGGAGCCGTCGTCGATCGGATTGTCCGGTGGAAGGAACCCCTCGCCGACTCGCCGGAACCCCGCCTTTTCGAGTGCGCGCCACGACGCCTGGTTCGGGACGGCGACGGGGACGATGATCGAGGTGGCGTCGGGTAAGTCGAGGCGACACTTGCGGACGAAGGAACTGATCATCGCGGTGCCGAGACCCCGGCCGGTGTTTCGCCGGTCGCCCACGAAGTAGTCCATCGAGATGGACCCCGGCGGGATCTCGACGAGCTTCGTGAGGATCCCGAGATCCTCGGGATAGTCGGCGATCCGGTAGCGCTGAATGAATCCGAAGGGTGCTCCATGGCGCAGGACGAGAAAGTCCTCGCTGGGCTCGGTGCCATCGATGCTGCCACCGAAATCACGCTCGATGCTCGCGTCCGAGGTGTCGTGGTTCCAGAACCGCGCCACGTGTGGTTCGCGGAGCCATCGTTGCAGTTGAGGGAAGTGCTCGCGTGTTGTGCGTACGAACTCGAAGGAGGCTGCTTCGGCGCTCACGCTTGGAAAGTTAGCAGCAAAGCGTTCGGTGTGGTCCGACTCGACGACAAGAGTCCTCGGCTGGAGCACACATCGAGCCCTGTGAACTTACTCACGAGTAATAGAACGATTGATCTGCTATCGTTCGGTGCATGCCCAGACCACGCGTCCACGATCTCGACGACGCCCTCGATGCCGCCGAGAGGCTGGCTGTGGAGGGTGGACCGAGCGCGGTGACGCTGCGCGCGGTCGCCGGGGCAACCGCGATGTCCAACGGCGCCATCTATCACGCCTTCGGCTCGCGGGGCGGGTTGGTCGGGCGTGCCTGGTTACGGGCTGCGCACCGATTTCTCGACCTCCAACAGAAGTCGGTCGAGCAGGCGCTGGCCTGCCTTCCGGCGGATGGCAGGGCGGCCGCGGTGGATGCGGTCGTCGCAGCGGCCGACAGCCCGGCGGCCTTCGCCGAGCACTTCCCGCAGTCGTCACGATTTCTTCTCACCGTCCGCCGGGATGAACTACTTGGGGCGGATGTTCCAGATGAGGTTTCAGACAAGTTGTCGCGCCTCGATTCCGTTCTCACCGAACTGTTCACACGGTTGACCCTGGCTCTGTGGGGGCGCAAGGACGGTCGCGCAGTAGAAGTGATCGAATCCTGCGTCGTCGGGCTTCCCACCGGACTACTTCTCCACGGTCGGCGGAGCCCTGACACCGCCATGCGCCGACACCTGGAAGTGGCCGTCCGTGCCGTTCTCGACCTAGACCCCCCACCTATGGGGAAACGTCATGAAATCAACACGAAAGGCTCCTCATGACTGCCACACTCACCTACCGGGACAAGATCGCCGTTCTCGACCTCGGCAACGACGAGAACCGCTTCTCTCCCGAGTGGCTCGACTCAGTCAACGGGCTCCTGGACGACGTGCAAGAGCATGGGTCGCAGGCCCTCGTCACCACGTCGACCGGAAAGTTCTACTCCAACGGCCTCGACCTCGACTGGTTGATGGCCAACGGTGACCGCACGGATTGGTATGTCGGAAAGGTGCAGGCGCTGTTCAGCCGAATTCTGACATTCCCGCTGCCGACGGTGGCCGCGGTAGCAGGGCACGCGTTCGGAGCAGGCGCCATGTTCGGAATGGCTCACGACTACCGCGTGATGCGATCCGACCGTGGGTTCTATTGCTTCCCCGAGGTCGACATCCACATTCCGTTCACACCAGGGATGGCCGCGCTGATCCAGGCCAAGCTGACCCCGCAGACCGCGGTCAAGGCCATGACCACCGGCCATCGTTTCGGTGGAACCGAAGCGCACGCCAGCGGCCTTGTGGATGCGACCGCCCCGGAAGGCGCGGTCCTCGATGCAGCGATCGAACTCGTCGCTCCCATCGGCGCGAAGGACCCCGGCACTTTGGGCGCGATCAAGTCCACCATGTTCGCGCCGGCCATTGCTGCGCTCGTCTCTGACCAGTCATGACCCCAGGGCTCACCCGCGGCCGGTTCCGGCCGCGGGTGACGCCGATGATCGTCGGGGAATCAGGGTGGGCATGGCTCGCCGGATCGGGTCGTTGATCGGCTCCCGTGAGAGCATCAAATCGACAGCGGCAGCAGCGATTTGATCGAATGGTGTGCGAACCGAAGTCAAAGGGACCGGCAGCAGATTCGCCAGAGGAATGTCGTTGTATCCGACCAGCGCGAGGTCATCACCAACGGATAAGGACCGTTGATGCGCCGCCGCGGTGACGCCTAGAGCGAGATTGTCATTGGCGGCGAAGACGGCAGTGGGGCGATGGGATGACCTGAACAGCCGATGGCCCGCCTTTTCGCCGCTTTCGATTCCGAAACCCGTTTCGATGATCCAGTCAGGGTTGACTGTGATATCAGCTTCGCTGAGTGCCCGCATGCTCCCCGCGAGTCGACCGGTCGCGGTCGAGGTGAACAGTGGGCCGGGCAGAACCGCAATGTCTTTGTGCCCCAGGTCTATCAAGTGCCGGGTGGCAAGGTAGCCACCCGCTTCGTCATCACCGATCGAGGACGGGCTGATCCCGTCGGTGCGGAGCACCAGTGCGTGCGGAACGCGTTGATCACGCAGTTGTCGCGCCAGGGCGTCGTCTTGCCGGCTCGACGCGATGATCAATCCGTCGACGTTGCGCGACAGGAGCGTCTGGGCCGCCTTTTGTTCGTCCGCAGGATCGTCACCGGTCGTCGCGACCACGGTGAAATAGCCGAGCCGATCGGCCGCTCGTCCGATCGCCTCGAACATCAGCGCCATGACCGTATCGCTCAACCGGGGTACGAGCACACCGATCGTGGCCGTCTCGCCGCGGCGCAGGTTGGACGCGAACGTGTTGCGGCGATATCCGAGCGATTCGGCGGCCGCCCGAACGCGCTCTGCCGTCGCCGACCGTGAGGGAGGGACGCGGTCGTCGAGGATCCGGCTGACCGTGGAGGTGCTTACGCCGGCTGCTTTGGCGACTTCACGCAACGTGACGGGTGGGGTCTTGTCCATCACGGGCCGCGATACAAACCGCTTCGATTCCATTGCCTACCCAATCTATCGCTCCTGGCATGTCACCTCGCCCCGAGTAGCGCCCCAGCCGCGAAATCCGGGTCACAGTCCTTTGTCTAGGTGACTCTTGACATAGCTATGACTGTATCGCACGATGGGAACGTTCCCGGGAACGTTCCCATTCAGCACCGACAGTTAAGCGAGAAGATCGTGACCTCACTCGACCTCCGAGGACTTGTCCCAGCTCCCATCACCCCGTTCAATCGGGATGAATCACTCGACTTCGACGCAATCGGGCGTCTCGGGTCGTGGCTGGCCCACGTCGATGGCGTCAAGGGCCTCGTCGTGCTCGGCCATGCAGGTGAGGGCACCTTCCTCACCCAGTCCGAGCAGGCCGCCGTCATCTCGGCGTTCCGCGATGCCGTCGATGACCGGCTGCCGATCATCGCCGGAATCACGGGCGAAGGAACCGCGGTCGCCGCCGAAGAAGCCAAGCGGGCAGTGGCCGCCGGAGCTGCGGCGGGGCTCGTCTACCCATCCCACGGTTGGCTGCGATTCGGCTTCCAGAAGGGCGCCCCGCAGGATCGCTACCGGCAGATTCACGAGGAATCCGGGCTGCCGCTGATCCTGTTCCAGTACCCCGATGTCACCAAGGCAACCTACGACCTCGATACCCAGCTCGAGATTGCCGCGCAGCCAGGCGTCTTCGCCACCAAGAACGGTGTGCGCAACATGCGGCGATGGGACACGGAAATTCCTGTTCTTCGCTCGGAGAACCCCGACCTTCAGATCCTCACCTGCCACGACGAGTACCTGCTCCACACGATGTTCGATGTCGACGGCGCTCTGGTCGGATACGGAGGACTCGCCCCTGAGCCGCTCGTCGAACTCATCGCCGCCGGAAAGGCCAAGGACTACCCCGCTGCCCGCGCTATCCATGACCGCTTGCTGCCGGTGACCCGCAATGTCTATCACCGGGGCTCACACATGGAGGGCACCGTGGCGCTGAAGGAGGGCCTGGTGGCTCGGGGAATCCTCGAACACGCGACCGTCCGTTCGCCGCTTCTGCCGCTGGCCGAGGGAGCAGGCGCCGAGATCGCCGCCGCCCTGGCGTCTGCGGGCCTGGAGTCGGTGGTCGCCTACGCCTGAGTACGGGCAGTAAGACCTCCCTGCGGAGTCAAGGAGGCCTAGCGCCTCCGGTCGAAAGTGCTGTCCGCTGTGTGCAGCATCTACGAGTGCAGCCAATTTCGAGCACAGCTAATTGCGAGTACAGGTGGTGTCGGTCGGCCACCGGCAGTGGGCCGACCGACAACGCCGTCGCAAACGCAGGTTCCGCCACGGCTCGACTTGCGGGATGCCGCTTGCAATCGCACCCTCAGTGGCGGAGAACCGCCCGTCCACGCTCTCTCTTCTGCGGATCACTGACTGGGGTTCGAACAATAGAAAGAATGCTCATCGATGAGACAAGAATCTCGAGCGTCAACCGTTCCGCTCGAAGACGACGTAGTGATCACCCGCAATCCTGACCTGCGTAATCGCCGACCCCGATCACAACGGAGGTGGGTTCACACCCTGGCGATGGCCGGACCGGCGTTCGTCGTCGGCGCCTGGCAGTTCGGACCGGGCGCCCTCGCCAGCTCCATCCAGGCCGGCAGCCAATACAGCTACGCCCTGATCTGGGTGCTCGCGGGCTCGGCGATCTTCGCTCTCACGTACGCGGACATGAGCGTCCGCCTCGGCATCCGTACACCCGTGTCGGTCATCAGCTCGGTGAAAGACGCGTTCGGACGCGGCGTCGGTGTCGCTGCCGGCGGCGGCGTCTTCTGCATTGCCCTGTGCTTCTCGGTCGGCAACGCCGTCGGGGCGGGTCTGGGACTGTCGCTGGCCTTCGGTGGCTCGCCGGTGTTGTGGAGCGTGGTATGCACGGCCGCGGTCGGATTGATCTTGTTGTTCCGGAATGTCTACCGCACGGTCGAGCGCCTCCTGGTGATGGTCGTTGCGGTCATGGCAGCCACCTTCATCATCAGTGCCGTCATCGCCAAGCCGGATTGGTACGAGGCGATGAATGGCATAGTCCCCAGCATTCCGCCGGGTGGACAGCTGCTTGTCGTCTCCATCGTCGGAACCAACTTCTCTCTCAACGCAGCATTCTTTGCTTCTTACACAACTCACGAACGCAACCGCACAGAAGCCGAATATCGTGAGGCAACCATCGTCGGCACCATCCCAGGCATTATCGCGCCAGCCTTCATGTCAGCGCTCGTGATGATCGTTTCTGCCGCTGTGCTCGGGCGCGAGGGCGTCGAAGCGTCTTCCTTTGCCGGACTTGCCAAAATCTTCGAGCCGCTCGCCGGACCCGTTGGATCGACGATCTTTGCCATCGGCCTGTCCGGTGCGGCGTTCTCTTCGATGGTCGCGAACGCGACCGGTGGTGGCATCATGCTCTCCGACGCGCTCGGAAAGGGTCCGACATCGAGCAGCACCATTGCCAAGAGGACCAGCGCAGCAATCCTCGCCGTTGGCTTGTCTGTCACGCTCGTGGTGCAGACGAATCCGATCCAGCTCATCATCGGCGCTCAAGCGCTGACCGTGCTGGTTGCCCCGTTCCTCGGCTTCCTGTTGCTGGTCATGAGCAACAGATCGACATTGATGGGAAACCTCCGCAACAAGTGGTGGCAGAACGTTCTCGGCGGGTTTGGGTTTTGCGCGATCCTCAGCGTGTCCGGATTGTTCGTATACCAGTTGTTCGGCTGAGCTTGTCGCTGTGCAGAGACGGCAGGTCAGCAAGCGCCGCGCTCGGGGAAGTCGTCTTCGGTCCCGGGCGCGGGCCTTCAGGGTGGAATGAATCGGGAATCAGGACAACCCAACTCGGTGCCGCTCGCGCAGCAATAGGTAGTCGTAGGCCTACACGCCGCAGAGCACGTCAATCGAAGTTCGCTGGTAGCGTCGGCGGTTCGGACGATGTGGTACGTCGTGCGCGGCCGTAGTCGTCGTTACGTTCCTCATGCGGCATGGAAAGGTGTGAGCGTGGTTCAGCAGGCGCGCGCTGCAGCTACCAAACGGCAGATCGTCCGTGGGGCAGCAGCGATGTTCGAGAAGTCAGGTTTCGAAGGGGCCAGGCTCGGCAACATCGTCGAGTCTGCCGGGATTACGAAGGGGGCGTTGTACTTCCACTTCCGTTCCAAAGAGGATTTGGCGCGCTTCATTATCGGTGAGCAACACCGTATCTCCATCGCGTCCGTCGAGGCGATCGGCCGTGAGCAGGCCCCGGCGATCGAGCAGATCGTTATGCTCTGCCATGAGTTGGTCCGGCAGATCGCCAACGATCCAATTGTTCGCGCAGGCATCAGGATCACGCTCGAACTGAGCATTGACGACCAGGGGCCTGCCGATCCCTATCTCGACTGGATCGACAGTTGCGAGTTACTCACCGCCAAGGCTGTCGAGGAGGGCGACCTCCGTCGAGACATCGACCCGGCTAGATTCGCTCGCTTCGTCATCGGTGCCTTCACCGGTCTCGATACCGTCTCGCAGGTGTTGACCAAGCGCACCGACCTCGCGGAACGGGTCGATGACATGTGGGAGTTCGTGCTCCCCGGAATCATGCCCACGGGTAGGCATCAGAACATCGCGAGGATTCGGCGAGCGCGATGGACCCCCGTCGAGGACAACCAATCGGCTGTGTAGACCGTGCCGACGATCGGCGACCCAATGTGCAGTACGCCGGTTGGCCGGACAGTTGTGAACGACGAACATCCAAACTGGTGTGGCGGTGATGCCGAGGATTCAGTCGGCGAGGGCCTTGTGTGCGATCACCTTCTGAATCTGCAGGCGCACCAGAATTTCGCTGGCCACACCGTTGCGCTCACCGAACTCCTCCGCGCGCTCTTCCCCCATGTACCTGCCTCCGATCCGTGTGGCCCACCTCAACAGCTCGGCGGGATCCTCCGAGAGCTCGGCCCGGCCCTGAATGATCGCGTATGCGAACGGGGGGCGCTCGTCGTCGACGCATAGTGTGGCCCGAGCGTCACGTACGAGGTTGCGGCCCTTCACCGACGTCTTTCCTGTAGTGAAGACGAGATCGTCGCCGTCCAGAACGAACCAGACCGGCGCTACGTGCGGGCCGCCATCGGCGCGTACGGTCGACAACTTGCCGGTGCGAGTGCCTTCGGAAATGAACGCGCGCCACTCCTCATCGCGCATGCTCTTCGCCATGAAGACATCATCACACGGCCCGACCCTGTCACCGGGTGCAAGCGCTCTGCGGCCACATTGGTCCCGGTGTGAGATTCACATGTGACCTGGCACACGATGCGGGTAGATTTCGAGCGGGTAGATTACATGTAACCGAATTTAACTACTATTCAGTAGGGGTATGAAATGCCTGCTCCAACAGCCGCGACGTTTGCGCGGCTTGCCGACCTCATCGCTATCCCAGATGCGGCGGATCGCCCGACTCGCTCCGTCGTGGAGGCATTCACCGGTAAGGAATTGGCGACCGTCCCCGTCGGTACCGCCCAGGACGCCAAGGACGCGGTCGCCCGCGCGCGGGTGGCGCAGAAGGAATGGGCCAAGCGACCGGCTTCCGAACGCGCCGCTATCTTCCATCGCTACCGCGACCTGGTGCTCGAGAACCGAGACGCCCTGATGGACATGGCGCAGGCCGAGACCGGCAAGTCTCGGGCCAATGCACTGGAAGAAGTCCTCGACATTTCGCTCACCGCCCGCCACTACGCGCGCATCGCAGGCAAGCTGCTGCGCCCGCGGCGCGTTTCGGGCATGCTCCCGGGCATTACCAAGACCGTGGTGAGGCACCACGCGAAGGGTGTCGTGGGTGTCATCGCCCCCTGGAACTACCCGATGAATCTCGCCGTGTCGGATGCCATCGCCGCTCTGCTCGCGGGTAACGCCGTGGTCCTCAAGCCAGACAGCCAGACCCCGTATTGCGCCTTGGCCTGCGTCGACCTGCTGTACCAGGCCGGACTCCCGCGTGACCTGTTTGCCGTGGTCCCCGGCCAAGGCACCGTGGTTGGCACTGCTCTCGTCGAGAACACCGACTACGTGATGTTCACCGGGTCGTCGGCGACGGGCCAACTCCTCGCCGAGCAGTGCGGGAGGCGCCTGATCGGCTTCTCCGCGGAACTCGGCGGCAAGAACCCCATGATCGTCACCGCGGGTGCGAACCTTCGAGAGGTCACCGACGCCGCCGTTCGTGCCTGCTACGCGAACTCGGGCCAGCTGTGCATCTCGATCGAGCGGATCTACGTAGAGGAGTCCGTCGCCCCCGAGTTCACCCGGATGTTCGGCGAACGCGTCCGCAACATGAAGCTGGGCGCCAGCTACGACTTCGGTGTCGAAATGGGGAGCTTGATATCGGAGGCGCAGGTCAAGGTGGTGTCCAACCACGTCGACGATGCCGTCGTGAAGGGCGCCACCGTGGTCGCCGGCGGCAAGGCTCGACCCGACCTGGGTCCACTGTTCTACGAGCCGACGGTGTTGACCGGGGTTCCGGAGAGCGCCGAGTGCTACCGCGAGGAGACGTTCGGGCCGTTGGTGTCGATCTACCCGGTTGCAACCGTGGACGAGGCGATCAAGCGTGCGAACGACACCGAATACGGCCTCAATGCCAGCGTGTGGGCGGGAACCAAGGCAGAGGGCGAGGCCATCGCCGCTCAGGTCCACGCCGGAACGGTGAACGTCGACGAGGGATACGGCCCGGCATGGGGTAGCACCGGTGCTCCGATGGGCGGTATGGGTGTGTCCGGAGTCGGGCGTCGGCACGGGGACGACGGCCTCCTCAAGTACACCGAGCCGCAAACCGTCGCGACCACCCGCGTCCTCAACCTCGGTGGGCCGCGTGGGTTGCCGCCGAAGCTGTGGGCAAAGATCATGCCGCCTTTCGTGAAGGCGATGCAGTGGCTTCCCGGTCGCTGATTTCCTACCCTTTGGGGTACGGATCCTGATCCGCACTCTCGTTCGCGCGCGTCACACCTTGCACTCGGGTGTGGCGCGCGCGGAAGGTTCGCGGATTGCAAGTGTCAACTCATGGCGCATCGGAGGTTCCTGACGTGTCAACGCAGAGCGTGAACGCTGAGCCGGCCGCATTGTGGGAGCGTCGCGGGGGAGTCGGCATCATCACGCTCAACCGCCCGGCCGCACTCAATGCGGTGAACGGTGCATTGTCGACGGCTGTCGGCACCCTTCTGGAGCAGGCAGACGCTGACCCCGAAGTGCGAGTTGTGGTGATCACTGGTTCGGGCCGCGCCTTCTGCGCGGGAGCGGACTTGAAGGCGCTCGCAGCGGGTGAGAGCACGGGGGCGAAAGGGCACCCCGAGTGGGGCTTTGCCGGATACGCACAGCACTGGGTCAGCAAGCCGACGATCGCCGCTGTCAACGGTTTCGCGCTCGGCGGCGGAACGGAACTCGTCCTCGCCAGCGACCTTGCCGTCGTGGACGAGGAAGCCGAACTCGGGCTTCCCGAGGTCAAGCGAGGACTCTTCGCCGCCGCCGGAGGCGTCATCCGACTGCAGCAGCAGATTCCGAAAAAGGTTGCGCTGGAAATCGCGCTGACTGGTGAACCGATTACAGCGGCGCAGGCCAAAGAACTCGGACTGGTCAACCGTGTCGCCCCGGCAGGCACAGCCCTCGAGGTCGCGCTCGAACTCGCGGAACAGATCGCCGTCAATGCTCCGCTGTCGGTGCGTGAGTCGAAGGCCATGATTCATCGCACTGCGAGTGAGTCGGACTGGGGCGCGAAAGTGTGGGAAGCCAATATCGCTGCGATCGCGACCATCTTCGCCAGCGCGGACGCAGTCGAGGGGCCCAGGGCGTTCGCGGAGAAGCGGCCGCCGATCTGGCAGGGCCGCTGAAGTTTCCCACACTGCTCGAGTCGCGGTGTGGGTGAGCGGGTCTGAGCTTCGAACCGATTAACACCACGATGAGTCAGGCGCTTCCAAGAGCAATTCGGCCGCCGTTTGACTTGAATGGACGGCGGACCGAGAATGTGTGATGGCCGACACGTAGGGCGCCGGCCCAGCCGCGAGGAGGCATGTGCGGTGCGTGTTCACGAAAACGATCCGAATCGGTGTGTGCTGATAGAAACTGCGGGGCGGTGCTTCGCCCAACGCGGGTACGAACGCACCACCGAGGCGGTCATCGCCGACTGCGCGGGGATCTCTGAAGAGGAGTTCTCGGCGCATTTCTCTTCTCGGGACGAGGTCTTCCACGCCGTCTCCGCCGCGGTGTTCGACACGTTCATGGAGGCGCAGCGCATCCCGGTCCGGCCCGGTGCGGATCCTCGTACCGTCCTGGCCGAGGCGACCGCAGCGTTCATCGAGACGGTCTACCGATTCGGGCGTTTGTTCACGCTGATCGAGGCCCGCGCGGTCGTCGACCCTGTGGTCAAGGAGCAGATGGAGACGGCGCACGGCCGGATCCTTCGTCGGTATATCCGCTTCATCGAGGGTCTCGGTCAGGCCGGGATTGCGACCCCGTGCGCGGACCCCGCCGTACTCGCAAGGAAACTGTCCGAAGCCCAGTGGTCGGGTGCGGAGCGCCTGATAGATGCGCCGAAAGATGAACAACGACGGTTCATCGCGGATATCACGGCTGCGTCGGAACGCTTCATCGGATTCGGTGGCTCCATCGACCTGACGTCCCGTACGGCCAGCTGACCCGACCCATCACGCATTCCAGCAACAGTGTGTGAAACGGCCGCGGAGTCACTCTGTTAGATGTAGTGTAGTCGGTGACGAACATCACAACCCATCTGCAACCCCGAGCCGGAGAACCTCCATGCCGCAGAACACGATCCACGTCCTCGGTGGCTACCAGTCGGACTTTGCCATCAACTGGCACCGTGCCCAGTTGGGATTCGACTCCCTGTTCTCCGAGGCCATCAATGGCGCTCTCGAATCCTCGGGGATCGGCCTCGACGAGGTCGAGGTGATTCACGTAGGCAACGCCTTCGGGGAACTTTTCACGGGCCAGAGTCAGCTCGGAGGAATGCCTGCCACGGTGGCGCCTGAGCTGCAGGGAGTTCCGTCTTCCCGGCACGAAGCCGCGTGCGCGTCCGGCAGCATGGCGGTGCTGGGAGCGATGACGGATCTAGAGTCCGGCCGCTACGACATTGCCCTGGTCATAGGCGCCGAACTGGAGAAGACGGTGTCCGGCGACATCGGCGCCAGGACGCTCGGGGCGGCGGCCTGGGTCGGCCACGAGGCGGGTGACGTCGACTACGTGTGGCCTGCCATGTTCAGTACGTTGGCAGACGAATACGACCGTCGGTACGGTCTCGAGGATGTCCACCTGCGAGCTATCGGAGAGCTCAACTTCGACAACGCGCGCTCGAATCCACTGGCCCAGACCCGGGGCTGGTCACTGACCGAGGACAGCTTCACTGACGACGACCGGCACAACCCACCGGTGACCGGACGCTTGCGTCGACAAGACTGCAGCCAGATGACCGACGGGACGAGCGCCGTCGTACTCGTGTCCGAACGACTGCTCGAGCGCAGGCCGGACTTGCGAACACGGCCGATGGCCACCATCACGGGGTGGGGGCACCGTACTGCGGGCCTGCCGCTCGAACAGAAGCTGAAGGCGTCTGCCGACGACGTGTACGTGTTGCCGCACGTCCACCAGACCGTCGCGGATGCCTTGCGCCGCGCGGGCCTCGCCGGGATCGAGCAGATCGATGGAGCCGAGGTACACGATTGCTTCTCGATGACCGAATACATGATCATCGACCACCTCGGCATCACCCCGCCCGGTGAGAGCTGGAAGGCAATCGAGGCAGGCGACATCGAACGCGACGGTCGCATCCCGGTCAATCCGAGCGGTGGACTGATCGGAGTGGGTCACCCCGTGGGGGCGAGCGGGGTCCGGATGCTGTTCGACGGCTACAAGCAGGTCACCGAACAAGCAGGCAGCTACCAGGTTCCGGGTGCACGCCGCTTCGCCACCCTCAACATTGGCGGCAGTGCCACGACGGTGGCCAGCTTCGTCGTCGAATCAACCAACGCCCCAGACTGATTGGAAACCTCAATGGACATGGACGTAGTAGGCCGCGTTATCAGCACACTGCCGGCAGATGACGATCACCCGTATCGAACCGGCGCCTGGCGACCACAAACCACCGAGTGGGATGCACCCGATCTCGAGTTGGTGTCCGGCGAGATTCCTGTGGATCTGGACGGGGTGTATCTGCGAAACACCGAGAATCCGGTCCAATCCTCGATCGGCCGGTATCACCCGTTCGATGGCGACGGCATGGTGCATCTCGTCGGTTTCAGGGACGGTAAGGCCTTCTACCGCAACCGATTCGTGCGTACCGATGGGCTGCGCGCCGAGCAGGAAGCCGGGCACGCGCTGTGGGCGGGAATTTCCGAGCGCCCGTCGAAGTCGTTGCGGGAGGACGGCTGGGGTGCGCGAGGACGGATGAAGGACGCCTCCAGCACCGATGTGGTGGTGCATGCAGGCACCGCGATCACCAGTTTCTACCAGTGCGGTGACCTGTATCGGATGGATCCCCTCACGCTCGAAGACCAAGGCAAGGCCGACTGGCACGGGAAGTTCCCGAGCTCGGCCGGGGTGTCCGCGCACCCGAAGGTCGACGAGAACACCGGCGAGATGCTGTTTTTCAACTACGGCACCGATGCCCCATACATGCACTACGGCGTCGTCGACCCCGACAACCGCCTGGTGCACTACGTGGACATCGAGCTACCCGGGCCGAGATTGCCGCACGACATGTCGTTCACCGAGAACTACGCGATCCTCAATGACTTCCCCCTGTTCTGGGACGAGGACTTACTCCGAAAGGGCTTGTACGCCGCACGTTTGCACCCGAATCTGCCTACCCGGATCGGTGTGATTCCCCGCCGAGGAGCATCCGAAGAGATCCGTTGGTTCGAAGCCGCTCCGACGTACGTGCTGCATTGGGCGAACGCCTATGAGGACGGTGACGAGATCGTCCTCGACGGGTATTTCCAGGACAATCCCGAACCACAGGTCTCGGCGGACGCCAGTTACTACGAAAAACTTTCACGCTTCCTCTCCCTCGACAACATGCAGACATATCTGCATCGGTGGCGTCTGAACCTGCGCACCGGACAGGTGAGCGAGGAACGCCTCAGTGATCGGATCAGCGAGTTTCCGATGATCAACGGCACACACTCGGGACGTCGACACCGATACACGTACGCGGCCACCGGAACACCCGGATTCTTCCTGTTCGACGGGTTGGTGAAGCACGACACCGAGACCGGCAAAGAGGAGCGCTACCGCTTCGACGACGGGGTGTTCGGCAGTGAGACCGCTATGGCGCCCCGTGTCGGCTCCACAGCGGAGGATGACGGATACCTCATCACGCTGACCACGGATGTCGCCAACGACCGGTCCGAATGCCTGATCTTCGACGCCGCAAACGTCACTGTCGGCCCGATCGCGCGGCTGAGGCTTCCCGAACGCATCGCCAGCGGAACGCACAGCACGTGGGCAGCGGGCGCGAACATCCCGAACTGGCGTACGGCCGACACGATGACCTCGGCGCTGGGATTGTGAGCAACCGCCGGAAGGTCGAAGGATCCGACCAGCCGACGGAGTTGACGGCGGGTGGCCCGAACGCGATCGCGGTCACCCAGGGTCTGACCGGCGACGAGTGGAACCTGCGGATCGTGCGCTGCGCGATTGCAGTAACCACCCGCTATCAGGATTTCCTCGAGCGACTGCCGATCTCCAACTCCGTGCTCACCAGCCGACTCGGCATGCTCGTCGATCTCGGCGTGCTCCACAGGTCGGAGTACCAGCAGCGCCCGGCACGCTACGAGTACATCCTCACCCAGCGCGGACGGGATCTGTGGGCGTCGCTGGTGGCGATCTGGGGGTGGGAACTGGCGTGGGTTCCCGAACACACCCCACCAATCCCGCCCCTGCACCACCTGGCCTGTGGTCGCGACTTTCTACCTGAACTGACGTGTGCGTTCTGCTCAGAGGTGGTCAGGTCTCGGGACATAGCAGGCACGTTCGGCCCGGCGGGCGGCTGGGATCGCAGCGTCCCGAATGCGTTGACCCGTCGTAGGGTCCGCGGCGGTACGCCCGGTGACGATCTGGCGTTCCCGCAGACCTACGCCTTGCTCGGAAACCGTTGGTCTGCGGCCATGATCGGCGCAGCGTTCGCGGGCGCCCGCCAGTTCAAGGATTTCGAACGCGTCCTGTCGGCGCCGCCGACGGTCCTTACGGACCGGCTCAGGCACTTCTGCGAACTCGGCATCTTCGACCCCGTCCCGATGGGCGGACGGACGGACCGCCCCGTGTACCACCTCACCGACAAGGGCCGTGCGTTCTTTCCGGTGATCATGCTGATGGTCTCCTGGGGGCAGCGATGGTTCCACTCGCCAGAGGGTCCGGCGATGACCTTCGCGCACCGACCATCTGCTTCCGAACTCGAGCATCCCTTCGCGCCACGTCTCGCCTGTGGGTACTGCAGGCGTGAACTACACGGCACCGACATCGCCAACACCGACATCGCCGAACAGGCTCCGGCCCTTCTCACTCGAGGTAGTGAGAGAGTGTGACCCCAGCTCGATCTAGCGTAGGGTCCGATCGATGATCAGGGGAGTTGCGGCAGCCAACCCGAACTCAGGATGTGGCGCTGAGCTTGCGCCTCCATGACCTGACGGCGACAACTGTTGCTGCCCAACGCATCAAGGGCTCTGAAGCGGCCCGGTTCAGTGGTTCACGGCTGTCACATTTCGATCCGGGCGAGTAGACCGTTCGGATATTCGAACCCCGCGTCCGCCACCGTCGTCGACGGTTTCCGGGCTCGCGAACACTCACCAACCGCAAAGCGGTGACAAAACCTCGAGAAAAGACGAGATTGATGGTATGGCGAATTCGATTACGAACCAGACCATGAAGGCGATTTCGTACTCCGCCTACGGCGGTCCCGAGGTCCTCGAAACCGTCGACGTTCCGGTGCCTGAGCCGAGTGGCAACCAGGTGCGCATCGCCATCCGCGCAGCCGGGGTGAATCCGTTCGACTGGAAGGTGCGGTCGGGGTCGATGGCGGAAGTCATGAAGGTGAAGTTCCCGAAGATCCCCGGCAGTGAGGTCGCAGGTGTGGTCGATGCCGCCGGATCGGGAGTGTCAGGTGTGACGGTTGGGGACGAGATGTTCGGCTGGTCCGACACCGGCGGCTATGCGGAGTACGCGCTCGCCACCGTCGTGGTGCCGAAGCCGCGCCAATTGAGTTGGACGGACGCCGTCACGATTCCCGTCGCCGGTGAGGCGGCAGACCGCGCCCTGCGATTGCTCGGTGTCGAAGCCGGTGAGACCGTGCTGGTCAATGGTGCGTCGGGTGCAGTGGGAACAATGGCTGCGCAGTTGGCGCGCGAACGTGGGGCCACGGTGATCGGCACCGCGAGCGTGAGGCACCACGACGCTCTTCGGGAATTGGGAGTAACGCCCACGACCTACGGTGAGGGCATGGCAGATCGGGTGCGCGCACTCGCGCCGAACGGTATCGATGCGGTACTTGATGCCGGCCGCGGTGGCCTCGAGGCCGCGATGGACCTACGCGGGGGAGTCGAGCGCATTGTGACACTGTCGGATGCTGCGGCGTTCAGACTGGGAATTACCTTCTCATCCGGCACCGCCGACGACAGGAACACCGAGACACTGCGCAGATTGGGCGATCTCGCCGCCGCCGGAGAGCTTTCCCTACCGCCGGTCCGTACGTTCTCGTTGACCGATGCGGCGCAAGCGCAGCGCGCCGGCGAGGAGGGCGGCGGTCGCGGAAAGATCGTGCTGCGTTGACCAGTAGTGCCCGAGTCAGGCGGTGGTGGCCAGGACGGCGGCGAGCCCGAACACAACCGCCATCGCAACCACTTCGAGGGTGGCTCGGCGCAGCGAGGCTTCGGCAGTGACCCGGTGAGCTGCCGCCTGGCCGACCCAGGTTCGCCTCCACCACCAGCCGAGCCCGAGGAGCGCAGCCAGTAAAAGCGACTTGACGAGCACGATGCGGCCGTACCCGGTGTCGAACAGTGGAGTTACACCACCCAATTTCACTACCGCGTTGATGACGCCTGCCACGGTCAGCAGCACCACACACCAGACGGCGAGGTCCGAGAACTTCGGCAGCCACTTCGCCCAGTCCCCTCGGGAGCGGAGCATCAGCCCGAGTGCGGCGAGCACCCCTAGCCACAAGGCGGCGGCCAGCACGTGGACGACATCGAGTATCGAGCCGAGCGTCTGCTGCGACATGTGCCCGGTGATCGGTCGGGCCACAAGGGCGAGCGCAGCGAGCGCCAGCACTGGCACTGGTGACCGGGCATCCTTGCGACCGAATGCAATCGCGGACCATACCGTGGCGGCGGCCGTGCACGCGAGCACCGCAAGTCCGACACGCCCGGCGCTGGTCTCGGTCACATATTGTGCGAACCGCCCGGACGAGAGCTCGAGCAGAGGTTCGGCATTCACTGCGGACGCTGTCATCGCGAGTCGAACGCCCTCGGCGAGTGTCCAGGACGCGGCGACCAATGTCGTCAGCTGCCACAGCCGTGGATCCCTTGCGAAAGAACGAGAGTCCGTGCGGCTCCACCAGCCGAGCACCGCGAGCCCGAGGACGACCGAACCCAGCAGCAGGGATATAGCCCGGACCGCACTGGAGGAAGTGTGGTCTTCCGGCCGCGCCAGTGCCCATCCGAACGCAACTCCGACGAGGGAGGTGGGTACGGCGAACAGCAGCAACCACTGTCGCGCCGTACCCGCCTGCCTCAGCTCTTGACGCGAGGCTGGCGAAGTGCGAGCCATAGTCCACCTGCAAACACGACCACACCTGCAACGATGAATACCCACAAGGGAACTCCACCGTCCTCGGATTCACCTGGACCGCTCGCCAGAGTGCCTGCGCTACTGGCCGGTGCGCCCGGTGCGCCCGACTCCGGCTGGGTGAGGGTAAACGTTCTCGTGCCGCTCACGGGATGTCCGTCGGCGGAGGTGACGCGGTACGCGATGGTGTACTCACCGGGCGGTCCCAGCTGACCGACTTCGGCGCTGACCGTGTCTCCTACGACTGACGGGTCACTCTTGGTCCATAGGTTGCCGTCCGGTCCCACGACGGTCAACGACGCGAACTCTGCCTGCAGCGGCTCGTTGAACGTGACGCTTACTTGGTTCGGGCCAGTCGAGATCTGAGCACCGTTGTCCGGGTTTGAGCCGATCACGGCAGTATGGGCGGCAGCGGTGGTGACGCCGAGCATGCTTGCAATCACAGCCAGCAGTCCGACGGTGAGAACTTTCATCGAAGTGATCGAGGTGCGCGGGCTCATGAGAGACGGCTCCGGACTACGGCGCCGAGGTCGAGCGCGCCGAGAACAGGTCCGGCGCCACCCAGCCAACGGCCGGTGTCGCCGCTGTAGGTCTGCGTGGCAGGGAACAACACTTCGTCCTCCTCGGGTAGTGGTTCCCCCCGACAGTTCGAACTGCTGGAACTGGCCGGGTCCGACCCCGACGCCGGGGTCCACCGCCCACGGTACGGAATCAGCACACTGAATCGTTGGATCTTCGGTTACGACGGATGTTGATCCGGGCAGCGGCTCGGTGTGGGCAGATGCTGGTGCAGTGTCGGCCGCACTGCCCGTGAAGAGGGCATGGCTGAATAGGGGTGTCATCGATAGGTCCTTGCTGGTCTGAGCTTTGAGGTGATGAAGGTCAGACTCGGACCGGTGGGCCACGGCGTGAAATGCTTGCGCGAAGCATGGCATCCACGGGGTTCGTGCGATGTTGTGAGACGTGCGCTTGCGCCGCCGTCGGGATCGGATGTGGCTCGCCGCGCAGCACTACACGCCATACGTGGACGAGCGAGCCGTACAGTCGTTCGGCGCTGGCGATCAGCAGTGCGCATATCGCCGTGGCTACCGCGTGAGCGGCCAACATCGACGCGGCTGGACTCGCCGAATGCGGATGGGCGGTGAGAGTGAGAGCGGCGTGCGCGACGAACTGCCCGAGTCCGAGCGCGCCGACGAGAGCGAGCCTGCCGTGAAAGCGGGTGGGTAGATGTGTCGTCAGTGCGCCTGTAGCGATGCTGGTGACGAGCAGGAGGGCCAGTGCAGCGGATTCAGGATCGCCGCCACCGCCGATACCGTGCGCTGCGACAGCGAGGGCACCCGCCAGCGCCCCAACCGCCGAACCCCTGAAGGGGGCGGTTGGAGCGCGGCGGGAGAGGTACACCGAGCTGGTTGGTCAGCGCACGCCGAGGCGGGCGAGCAGATCGGCTTCGACGCCGTCGAGTTCGGACGCGATCGCTTGGTGGGCGGCCTTGCGGCGGGCATGGGGCATCTGCTCGGCAGCTCGGACGGCGGTGTTCAGATCGGTGAGACGGTCACGGATCGCGGCGGCGAACCTCTGCGTTTCCGCTTCGCCAGGCTTCTTCGCGAGGATCTCGGTGGTGGAGGTTTCGGCACCGGCGATGCGGGCACTGAGCTTGGCGCCGTGTCCGGTGAAGTTTGCGAGCTGGTCAATATCGACACCCATACGGTCGGCGCGGCGGGCATCGATTTGTGCACGCACGACTGTGGCCGCGCGGTAGGCGATGGGAAGCAGCACGGGTGTCAGTAGTCGTGCGATACCCAGGTATTTGCGTACGGTCGAGACCGTGAAGCCCTTCCGGGCCGCGGCCTTCTCCTGAGCCTTGAAGGCGGCGATCTGGGCCTTGTCCACCTTCTTCTGCGACTTCAATTCGGCAGCTTCGAGCTTGCGGCTGGCTTTGGCGGTCGCCTTGTCGCGCTTCCGCTCGTTTCGTGCGCTCAGTTTCGCCTCGACTCCAGCCTTGTGCTTCAGCGCCTTGGCTTCTGCCTTGCGGGTAGCTCGAGACTTACGTTTCTTGAACAACCCCATCGAAAAGACCCCTTTTCCTGGTGCTTCAGCGCAGCTCGCGCTACCGACTGCATCCGGTGATTCCAGGTAATCCTAGGGGAGCACATAATCTAGGTGATTGTGCGTTCCCATATCGGTCAGCGATCAGAACTCCGCGCTACGCCAGGGCAGGTGCCGGGGGCGGTGATCGATGCCGGTGCACTGACCCGGTGTCGTCACCGGGTTCACCTCGACGCGGCGTTTCCCGAACAACTCGCGGCTGCTCCCGAGGACCCGGGGGTCCGCCAGCGGCAGGACGCCGCGGCAGCGAAGCGTGAAGAGGTCCGACAGACGCTCGTCGGGAACGCCCCCGATCGCTGGGTGCAGATCGACCGCGACCAAAGCGCGCGCAGACGAGCTGAACAGACCATTGCGGCATGCGCCGCCGGCGCGGAGCGTATCTGGGGTGCGGTGCTACCACTCGACAGAGACGCGGGCAGAAAGGCGCACTGCGAGATCCTCCTTCGTGACACCGATCGTGGCGGGTACATCCCGGTGATCGTCGTAAATCACAAGGTCACGGATCCGGGTAGCGGCGCGATCACCTCGGGCCTGTTCGAGTGGGAACCGCGTGAAGACCCGACGAGGAAGCCCCGCGGTCAGATTCGCGACCAGATGCGTGTCGCTCAGGTATACCGGATGCTCGAGAAGCACGGGCTCGCCAGTCCGGCACTGGTGGCCGGTGCGATCGGTTACGCCGCCGATGTGATTTTCGTGCATGACCTCACGGCTGTCCTCGAAGACTATGACGAGCGATTTCTCGACCGAGTCGCCATCGCGCGCGGAGAATCGGCAACGGTGCCCTCGAAGGTCGGCGAATGCCGTTCGTGTCCGTGGTGGACGGGCTGTGAGGAGCAGTTGACCCAGACGCACGATGTGAGCTTGGTGGCCTCTGGGTCGCGGGCCGAGTTGTTGCGCGAGGTGGGGTGCCGCACCATCGACGACCTCGCGGCGTGGGATCGGGAACCTATCGAAGACTGGCCCCACGGCGCATTCGAGGACTCCGTCGTGACAGCCAGGGCATGGCTGGCGGGAGTGCCGTTGGTAAGAAGATTTCCGCAGATCCGGGTTACGCGCGCAGACATCGAGGTCGATGTCGACATGGAGAGCTATCAAGATCGTGGTGCCTATCTGTGGGGGACATTGCTCAACACGGACGGGGTCTCGGTGTACCGGCCGTTCGTAAGTTGGGATCCATTGCCCACGCAGGACGAGGCACGCTCGTTCGCCGAATTCTGGACATGGCTGATGGCGGAACGTGAAGCGGCGGCCTCGAGCGGAAAGACTTTCGCCGCATACTGCTATTCCCGTGCTGCCGAAGACAAGTGGTTGCTCGAATCAGCCCGACGGTTTGCGGGATCGCCGGGGGTTCCCACGGAGGCCGAGATCCGCGAATTCATCGACAGCCCGCAGTGGGTAGACATCTATCAGGCCGTCAGCGACCAATTCATATGCCCGGCAGGCAAGGGCCTCAAGAAGATTGCCCCTGTCGCGGGATTCCGGTGGCGTGATCCTGACGCGAGTGGAGAAGCGTCGATGAGTTGGTACCGCGAGGCCGTCGGCTACGACGGCGAACCCGATCTCACCCAGCGTGAGCGCCTCCTGCGGTACAACGAGGACGACGTGATCGCCACGAAGGTTCTGCGTGAGTGGATGTCGGACCGGGCAGTATCGGAGATCCCCCTGTCCTCGGATCTGTAGAGGAGATTCGTGGTGGCGACGGACACCTCCACCTCGTTACGGTTTGCGGTGCTGCTCACCGTCGCCAGCGGATTCCTCGACGCGTATACGTTCATCAGCCGAGGCGGCGTCTTTGCCAACGCTCAGACGGGAAACGTCATCCTCATGGGGATCAATTTCTCTGCGGGGAACGTCCGCGCCGCGCTGGAGCATGTGTGGCCGATATCAGCGTTCGTCGTTGGTGTAGCGATCGCTAATTCGTTGAAGAGTCCCCACGCGAAACGTGTGGTGAAGCATCCGATCCGGGCCGCCATGGTGGCGCAGGTCGTCGTGCTCGTTTCGGTCGGGTTCGTGCCGACGACCGTCCCCGATGCGCTGGTAACAATTCCGATCGCATTCGTCGCCGCCCTCCAGATCGGGCTCTTCCGGACGGTGCGTTCGCTGTCATACATTGCGATCGCCACTACCGGAAATCTCATGCGTTTGACCGAAACTGCCTACGCCGGCTTCCTCGGGAAAGACCCCGAAGCACGAAAGAACACGGGTGTGTACGCCGTGATCGTCGGTGGCTTCGCCGCCGGAGCCGTCATCGGCGCGGTGTGCACGAGAATCTTTGGACACGAGGCCGCGTGGCTTGCGGCCTCGCTCCTGTTCTGTGCGCTCGTGCTGTTCTTCATCGATGAGCAGGAAGACGGGCGAGATTCTGCGCGGCGCCGACGAGTCGCGGGATGGCTCAACCGTTCACAGGCGGTGAAGCCGCGTATCCGAGCGAGAAGGCGCCCATGACTTTGGGCGTGGATTTCTCGTAGAAGCGATCGAGTTCCTTGATTTCGAAGCCCGCTCCCGACAACAGTTCGGGTATGTCGCGGGTCAGGTGGCAACCACCGGCGATGGTCTTCTGGATCGGCTCCAGGCGGTGCTGCCAGCGCTGGACCTTGGGGTGGGGAGCCAGCCCATGCTCGACGAAGTGCAGAGTACCGCCGGGTTTCAGGACGCGACGTACCTCATGGAGAGCCGTTTCGACATCCGGGATCGTGCACATGGTCCAGGTCGACAGCGCGGTGTCGAAGCTGTTGTCGGGGAAGGGGAGTGACTCGCCGTCGAGACCGGACCGTTCGACTGGGACCGACGACTCCGCCAACCGCTTTCTCGCAAGCTTCCAGCCGAGGTCGGCCGGTTCGACCGCGCTGACGGAATCTACGGCAGATGGATAGAACGGAACGTTGAGGCCTGAGCCGAATCCGATCTCGACCACGCGTCCCTGCAGTCCTGAGCAGGCCCGTCGACGCTCCTTCTCTGTGACCTTCATTCCGCAAGTCATGTCGATAAACCGCGGCAGAATCCGATCCGCGTAAAAACCCATGTCAACCCTCCCCGAAGTCGGCGCTACGCGCCGAGTTGCTTGTTGGGCGGGCCTGCTCGATCACGTACAGGCCCGCCGTGCTGCTTACCTTGGTGCCATGCGCAGAGCACCGTCCATACGAATAGTCTCACCGTTGAGGTAGTCGTGTTCGACGATCATCTGAGCGAGTTGCGCGTACTCGCTCGGCAGCCCGAGGCGTGACGGGAACGGAACGCCCGCTTCGAGGCCCTTGCGGTACTCGTCGGTGACACCCGCGAGCATCGGAGTGTCGATGATGCCAGGGGCGATGGTGTTGACCCGGATGCCGAACTGTGCGAGGTCGCGAGCTGCAGGGACGGTCATTCCCTGTACACCGCCTTTGGATGCGGAGTAGGCGATCTGGCCGATTTGGCCTTCGAACGCGGCAACGGATGCGGTGTTGATGATGACGCCACGCTGCCCGGACCCGTCGACGGTATCCGTCTTCGCGATGGCGTCGGCGGCTAGGCGCATGACGTTGAACGTGCCGAGCAGGTTGACGGTGATCACGGTGCGGAACAGCTCGAGATCGTGCGGGCCCTTCTTCGACAGGATGCGACCGGCCCAGCCGACCCCGGCGCAGTTGACGACGATACGCAGCGGCACCAGCGAACCAATAACCTGTTGGATGGCCGCCTGCACCTCCTCATCGCTGGTCACGTCCGTGGCAATGAGGGTCACGCTGTCCGGGACGTTTTCGCCGGCGCGCTCGATGGACTGCTGCAGATCGAGCCCGAATACGGTGGCTCCAGCGTCTGCGAGGCGCTTGGCGGTGGCGGCGCCGAGTCCCGAGGCCGCTCCGGTGACCAGTGCGGCGGTTCCCTGAATTTCCACAGCTGTAATCCCTACTCTTCCGTCGACCTCCGTTGGCCAACCCTGGTGATTTGCACCATAACGCGAAGGGATCGTCGGCCGTCATCCGGTTGCCGGCAAGGCGAGGGGGACAGCGCCGTCATCGACCGGTGTTGCCGAACGGGTCTGCGGGACGCCGTCTTTGCAGGCGCTCGAACTTTGCGGCCTTCTCCCGCGCCTGTTGTACGGAAATGGGCCATGGTCGATCGATTTCGCGTCCTGCTCGCAGTCTGTCGATCAGTGGCGGCGGCGTCAGCAGCTTGGGGGAGTCCTGTTCGGCAAGGAGATCGCGGGCTTCCGAATTTCCCCTCATGTACTCCAACAGTGAACGCAATGCGTTCGGCTCAGCGACCAGTTTGTGCACATATATCGTGGTTTCTTCGTGATCCGAATTGTTGGATGAGGCGTCGGCTTCATTCTTGGTGGTGATTTTCAGTAGTGGATTGTAAAAACTCACTGAGCTGTGCGTGTAAATCCACGTATCAGGCGTGATGCACGCGATGTTCTCCCATTCGAAGAATCTGTCATCGGTCGTGGCTGCAAAGAATCGGTGTCGACGGGTGGTGTATTGAATCCCGGAAGGGTAGACGAGAAGGGTGGATGTAGCTCTGAACCCGAGGATGACGATGATGCACAAGAGTGACCCCGAACCGTAGGCGCCCATGAAGTACGCACCTTCGCGAGTGTCCAGTCCATTCGGTAGCAGGGTTTCACCAATCCCAGTGAACGCCATGACGGCAGCTGTGGACGCGGGAATCCCGATGAGTCCAAGTAGGAAGACAAACATATGGATCGAACGCGAGTCGGGTATTGATACTCCATTGCCGTGCCCAGTCGAGCGCGGGCTAATTCGTCTCGACACACCGATCCAGGATATTCCCGCAGTTCTAGGCACCATCACCGTGAAGCAGATGAACAGGATGAGGAATACTGTGAAAATGCCGACTTCTCCTGTCGAACCCTCTCGAACGGCCTCGGTGAGGTTCAAAATCCCAATGACACTCACGCCGAGTATGAGTATCGAGAAGAGCAGCCACCAGTAGCTCAATTTTTGAGGCCAATACACCATTTGTGGAATCGGATTGGCAGAGGAAGAGTCAAGGACGAGTTCTGATTGCATGTTCTCCCATGAATGCCTTGTGGTTTGGGCGGGAGGCGTTATCGGTGGTCAGAGACGTGTCCTTCCGGTCGCGCCTGCCCGTCAGCCCAGCTGCTGATCGTCGAGGTCAGTGTTCCTCGGTCCGACTGAAACTCGTGATCGTGGTGCCATCGTCGAGTGAGGTGCTGTCGGTTCGTGTGAAGGCGGTCGGCCTGAACTCGCCGTCGAACACCGGCCGTCCGGAACCGGCGACCACCGGATAGCTCTTGACGATCAACTCGTCGATCTCCGGGAGGAGCGAGGCCGCCAGCTTCCCACCGCCGGCCAGCCAGATGTCGAGGCCGTCTTCGGACTTGAGCTTGCGCACTGCGGTCAGGGGATCGTCCGCGATCGATTCGATCGCCGGGTCCTGGCTGGTTCCCAGGGTCGTGGACACCACGAGTTGCCGAAGGTGGGCGTACGGGCTCGTGACACCGATCTCGAGGGCCGGTTCGTACGTCCCGCGGCCCATCACGACCGTGTCGAACGATCGGTTGGGGGTCTCGGTCAGTCCCAAGGTCGGTCGCATGTGCGTCGGGATGGTCTCGGGGTAGCGGTTGATGATCCAGGCCGCCATCGTGTCGGAGAATGGGAAGAAGTCGGTCTCATCGCCGGGCCCGGCGATGCAGCCGTCCAAGGTGACGCCGACGTAGTACACGAGCTTTCGCATATGACCACTCCGTCTGTAGTACTTTGGATGAAGTGGTCTGGAATCTAGCGTTGCAGATGGAGTGATGTCAAGGTGCGACGGAATGCCGAGCGGCGGGCGGCGCTCGTCGATGGCGCGATCGAGGTGCTCGCTCGTGATGGGGCGCGTGGGCTGACGTTCCGGGCTGTCGATGCCGAGGCGGGAGTACCTGCAGGGACCGCGTCGAACTACTTCACCAATCGCGACGATCTGTTGACCCAGGCGGGTCTGAGTGTCTACGAGCGGCTGCGGCCGGACGATGCGAGTTTGGACCTCAGCCTGACCGGAGCACATGACCGCGAGCATCTCACCGCGCTCATGCGCGAAGTTGTCGGTCGAGTCGCCGCGTTTCGTACCGGATTCCTCGCACTGCTCGAACTCCGGCTCGAGGCGACCCGACGCCCTGAACTGCGTGCCGTCCTCACAGAACGAGTGCGGCAGGACCTGGACTTCAACATCTCCGTCCACGCCGAGGCACAGATGCCAGGGGACGCGACGGCTGTGACCCTGCTCTACATGACGCTGAATTGGCTGATCGTAGATCGCCTGACGTTGCCGGAATTGTTCTCCGACGAGGAGATCGACGAACTCGTCGAAATGGCGGTCGACCGTGTCTTGCCGAGGTGACTCGAGGCGCGGACAGTTAGATCCGTCGTCATTGCTGACGCTCTAGTGGTGCGAACCTGGTTGATCTGGCGTATCGACCGAGGGCGAGGTGTGGAGTTGGACGACGCAGACAACATGGCTTTCGTCGTCAGGAGCTAGCACCGAAATGATGTCCTCTGTTGGTCAGGCTGGCAATGAAACGTTTCCTGGTCGCGATGACGACTCTGGTACCGGCCGCACCAGGCGAGAACATTCCAGTAGGCCGACGGCACTTCAGAAGCGTGTATTGGCTGGTGGCAGTGTCGGGCACTTCGTCGAGTTCTACGACTTCACGCTGTATGGGCTGACAGCGGTCGTCATCTCCCAGACGTTCTTCCCCAGCGAGAGCGCCGCGCTTTCGCTGCTTTCTACATTCGCAGCCTTCGGTGTCGCGTTCATGATTCGACCGCTCGGTGGCTTGTACTTCGGTTCGCTGGGTGACAGGGTCGGTCGGCGCCGAGTCCTACTCATCACATTGGCGGCGATGGGCGGCGCGACAACCGTCATGGGACTACTTCCCGGGTACGACGAGATCGGGCCTCTCGCGCCAGTCCTGGTGGTCCTGTGCCGGCTTGTGCAAGGTTTCTGTACCGGAGGCGAATCCGCCGGCACCCCGTCCTTCGTCTTCGAACACGCACCAATCGAGAAACGCGGATATTGGATCAACGTCACGATCGCGGCGACCGCCTTGCCCTCTGTGGCTGCCGGAATCTTGATTCTGCTTCTCAGTCGATCGATGTCTGACCAGAGTTTCACATCGTGGGGTTGGCGCATCCCTTTCCTCTTGGCACTCCCGCTGGCACTGGTTGGTCTGTATATCCGAAGCAGGACCGAGGAGAGTGACGCCTTCCGGGTAGCCGAAGCCGAGCGGCCCAAGGAGTTCAGCCCGATACGTGAAGCCTTCTACGAAAACAAGCTTCGCATGCTTCAGGTTGTATTCGTCGTGGGTCTGTCGGCAATGGGTTTCTCCTTCCTGGCCGGGTACTTCGTGTCATACCTTCAGACTTCCGGGAATCTGACCCGTGATACGGCTCTCGAGGTCAGCATCGGTGCACTCGCGCTGTATGCGGTGTTGATACCGCTAGCGGGGCGAGTAGGTGATCGTCTCGGGCGCAAACCAATGCTCATTGCCGGGTCGGCGATGCTCGCAGTCGTCTCGATCCCAGCCTTCATGCTGGTCACGAGCGGTAGCGTTCCGCTCGCGTTGTCGGGGCAGTTCCTCTTCGTGGTGGCCCTCTGTGTCTACGGCGGTGGGTGCTACACGTTCTTCGTTGAAATCTTCATCACAAGAACCCGTTTCACCAGTGCTGCCGTCGGGTACAACGTCGCCTACGCCGCTTTCGCTGGTACCGCTCCCTTCGTCGGTACCGCGCTCATCGGAATCACAGACGTGCCCTCGGCGCCGGGCTACTACATGGCGGCAGCCGGCGCGATCGTCCTAATCCTCGTCACAGCGACGAATGTTCCGGAAACCCGGGGACGCGTCGATTAACGGATTTCTGTCGCACGCTTGGCGAGAGGTGTCCACGGGCTCGGATCGGCCTCAAGAGTTGGTGTGGCGGTCTGCGACGTCGAGCGCCCCATCGAGGATCTCGAGCCCCCGGCGGGCCTCGGCGTCGGTGATGGTGCACGGTGGCACGGCGTGGATGCGGTTGAAGTTCGCGAACGGTAGCAGTCCACCTGCCTTGCAGGCGGCGATGACGTCGTTCATTGCCGGACTGGTGGTCCCGTAGGGGGCGAGGGGCTCCTTCGTGGTTCGATCGGCGACGAGTTCGATCGCCCAGAACACGCCGAGGCCGCGCACTTCACCGACCGACGGGTGCCGCTCGGCGAGCTCGCGCAGTCCGGGGCCGAGGATCTCGGTCCCGATCCGGGCGGCGTTCTCCACGATCCCTTCTTCTTCCATCGCGGTGATCGTTGCGACGGCCGCGGCGGTCGCGAGCGGATGACCCGAGTACGTCAACCCGCCGGGGTAGGGGGAGTCCGCGAATGTTGCGGCGATCTTGCCGCTGATCGCGACACCGCCGAGAGGGACGTACCCGGAGTTGACACCCTTGGCGAAGGTGATCAGGTCGGGAACGACATCGAAATGGTCGATGGCGAACCATTTTCCGGTCCGTCCGAATCCGGCCATCACCTCGTCGGCGATGAATACGATGCCATAGCGGTCGCACAGTTCCCGGACTCCTGCCATGTATCCGGGTGGAGGGACCATGATTCCGGACGTGCCGGGAACCGACTCGAGCACGATCGCCGCGATCGATTTCGGCCCCTCGAACTGGATCAACTGGTCCAGGTGTGCCAGCGCGCGCTCGGTTTCCTGCTGCTCGTCGGCCGAATGGAACTGCGAGCGGTAGAGGAACGGGCCGAAGAAGTGCACGATCCCGCTGTTGCCGTAGTCGTTGGGCCAACGGCGAGGATCTCCGGTGAGGTTGACCGCGGTGTCGGTGCCACCGTGGTACGACCGGTATCGGGAGAGCACCTTGTACCGCCCGGTGTGCAAGCGGGCCATACGAACCGCGTGTTCGTTGGCGTCGGCGCCACCGTTGGTGAAGAACACCTTGTTCAAATCGCCGGGGGTGCGTTCGGCGATCAACCGCGCCGCCTCGGAGCGGGCGGCATTGACGAACTGCGGCGCGACGGTACACAGCTTCGCGGCCTGCTTCGCGATGGCGGCAACCACTTTCGGATGCTGATGCCCGATATTGGTGTAGACGAGTTGGGAGGAGAAGTCCAGCAGCGGGGTGCCTTCGCCGTCCCACACGTAGGAGCCCTCGGAGGCGAGCACCGTCATCGGGGTGATCTGCTCTTGCGCTGACCACGAGTGGAACACGTGCGCACGATCGAGTTCGTAGGCTCGTGCACCTTCGGCGCGGGCCTCGTCCAGATGCTGTCCCGTGGGCAAGGTGGACTGCTCGCGAGCTGTAGCCGTCATGGTCAGATGTCCTTCCAGCTCAGTTGTTCTGGGGAAAACCGAGGTTGATGCCGCCGTGGCTGGGGTCGAGCCACCGACTCGTGACGACCTTGCCGCGGGTGAAGAAGTGCACACCCTCGGTTCCGTGGGCGTGCGTGTCGCCGAACAGTGAGTTCTTCCACCCACCGAACGAGTAGTAGGCGGTCGGAACCGGAATGGGGACGTTGATGCCGACCATCCCGACCTCGACCTCGTTCTGGAACCGACGCGCCGCGCCGCCGTCGTTGGTGAAGATGGCGGTGCCGTTGCCGAACGGGCCGGAGTTGATGAGGTCCAATGCCTCCTCGTACGTGTCGACGCGCACGACGGACAGCACCGGTCCGAAGATCTCATCGGTGTACACGGACATGTCGGTCTTGACGTTGTCGATCAGCGTCGGGCCGAGCCAGAACCCGTCCGCGTCACCATCCGCGTCGACGTCACGTCCGTCGACCACAATCGTCGCGCCCTCGGATTCACCGGCGTCGATGTAGGACGCGACTTTGTCGCGATGCACCTTGGTCACCAACGGACCCATGTCCGAGTCGCGTGTACCGTCGCCGATCTTCAAGGTCTTGGTGCGGTCGGCGATCTTCGACACCAACTCGTCGGCGATGTCTCCGACCGCGACGAGGGCGCTGATGGCCATGCACCGTTCACCTGCAGATCCGAAACCGGCGTTGACCATGGCGTCGGCTGCGAGATCGAGGTCTGCATCGGGCAGGACGATGGCGTGGTTCTTCGCGCCACCGAGCGCCTGGACACGCTTGCCGTGTGCGGTGCCGGTCGCGTACACGTACTCGGCGATGGGGGTAGATCCCACGAATGAGATCGCCTTGACCGCCCGATTCGTGAGTAGTTCGTCGACGGCGGTCTTGTCGCCCTGCAGAACGTTGAAGACGCCGGCGGGCAGTCCCGCTTCGGCCCAGAGCTCGGCCATCCAGATCGCGGCACTCGGGTCCTTCTCGGACGGTTTGAGGACCACCGTGTTGCCGGCCGCGATGGCGACGGGAAAGAACCACATGGGGACCATGGCGGGGAAGTTGAACGGCGAGATTATGCCTACCACACCGACGGGTTGCCGGATCGAATGCACGTCGACACCGGTGGAGGCGTTCTCGGTCATACCGCCCTTGAGTAGATGCGATATGCCGCAGGCAAATTCGACGACTTCCTGGCCACGGGACACTTCGCCGAGGGCATCTGAGACGACCTTGCCGTGCTCGGAGGTGATGATCTCGGCTAGTTCGTTCTTGCGCTCGTTGAGCAGTTCGCGGAATTTGAAGATGATCGCGGTCCGCTTGGCGAGTGAGGTGTCGCGCCAGGCCGGAAAAGCGGTCACGGCGGCGTTGATGACGGCGCGGGCGTCGTCGACGCTCGCCAACGAGACCTGACCGGTGACCGCACCGGTCGCCGGGTTCGTCACCGGAGCGGTGTTCTCAGCGGTGCCGGTGAAGGTTTTGTTGTCGGACCAGTGCGCGATCGTCCGGACCTGGCCTGTGCCGTTCGTGCGTGACATGAAGTTCGCTGTCCTTGCCTGGGAAATGGGTTGGCATGGGGATGTGCTGTTGCCAATACCCTCATCCGAAACACCGTTCACGGACCATTACGTACTGTAATTACTTCCGTCTTCTTTCTTACACTGTGTAAATGCAGCCGACCATTGCCCAGATCCTCACCCTCCCCGTCATGCGGGCAGGTTTGCCGGAGGTGCTCGGCGGGGGGAATCTCGAGCGGCCGGTGCGGTGGGTGCACATCTCCGATGTAGCTGACCTCACCGACCTCCTGCAGGGCGGGGAACTCGTCCTCACCACAGGTCAGCCGCTCGCTGACGAGAACACCAGGGCCCGGTATCTCGCCGGGTTGGCCGAGGCGCGGGCTGCGGGCCTGGTCGTCGAGTTGGGCACCCATCTCGTTTCCGTGCCGCCCGAACTGGCGGCAAAGGCCGTCGAACTGGAACTTCCGGTAGTCGCATTGCACCGTCAGATCAGGTTTGTCGAGGTCACTGAGGAAGTACACCGATCGATCGTCGCCGAGCAGTATGAAGAGGTTGCGTTCGCACGACACGTGCACGAGGTCTTTACCGACCTGAGTATGAAACGGGCTGCGCTGAGCGAGATCGTCGATTCGGTGTCGGAGATCGTCGGCGCGCCCATCGTGCTCGAAGACCTCAACCGACAGGTCCTCGCGTTCGCGGCTCACGGACATCCGACGTCCGACCTCTTGGCCAACTGGGAACGCCGCTCTCGTCTGACGCCCGTGTCCTCCTACACCGACATAGTCGGCCCCGAATCGTGGTTGACCACACCGGTCGGGCCCCACCGGCAGGAGTGGGGGCGCCTCGTCGTTCCACGTGCGCCGGACTCCGCAACGCGCGCGGGCACGGCCCTCGAGCGCGCTGCACAGGCCCTCGCCCTGCACCGGATGGTCGAGCAGGATCGGACGGGACTGGAACAACGTGCCCAAAGCGGACTGGTCGACGAACTGTGCCGCGGCCGCATCCCGGATGAAGCCGAAGCCACCGCACGTGCGCATGCGCTGGGCCTTCAACCAGCGCTGAAGTATGTGCCTATCACGGTTCGGGTCAGCGAAACCATCAGCGCAGACCAGGTTCTGGCTCAGCGCCGCCAGGTCGGCATGCTCGATGCTGTGCGGCACGCGGTGCGATCGGCACTCCAGACCGCTCTGACTGCGAACCGGCGACCCGGCCAGATCGACCTCCTACTGTCCGGGCCGCACGTCGGTTCACTGGAGGATTCGGTCACTGATGTGTGTGTCGGGATCCGGGCCGCCTTGACGAGACTCGACAGTGTCTCGCACTGCGCGATCGGAGTCGGGTCGGAGTCGACCCGACTGCTCGACGCGGCGAGTGGGCTGGGTGACTCCGAGCACATTGCCGAGGTCGCCCTGTCGCTGCCTCAGGGGGACCAACCCTTCTATCGCGCAACGGACATCCGACTTCGCGGCCTGCTAGCCCTGATCAGGAACGATCCCCGGGTTCAGGCGTTCGCCGAAACCGAGCTGCGTGGGTTGCTCGAACACCGCACCCGCTACGGTGACGACGCGTTCGACCTCTTGCGTGCGTTCCTCGAAGTGGGCGGGAACAAGACCGAACTCGCCAAAAGGCTTCACCTCTCCCGGCCCACGCTGTACGCGAAATTGGCGGCGATCCAGCGCATCCTCGGCGTCGACCTCGACGACGCCGAGTCCCGCACCTCACTGCACACGGCCATGCTGATCCTGGACACAACCAAACGCAGCGTTTGAACCGGTGCTCGCGTGAGGAGCGCGTATGCCGTTCTTGGTAGGTTGTCTGCCCACACGCAACAGGGGACGCGCGGACGGCGACGGCGAGGGGGACCGATGACCGAGGATCGGCTGGAAGTTGACCGCGAGGCGTTGGTGCGGTGCATCGCGGCCTGCGACAGATTGGCCGCTGAAATGCGGGATCTCGGACAGCAGGCGCGCCGCGACCTCGCGCCCGATTCTTTCGGCCTCGGCGAAACTCATTTGCAGTCGGCGGCGGAACTGGCCGCGAGGTTCCGGGCGGCGGCGATCGGCGGTCCGGGGGTTGCGGACGAGAACACCGCGGTGGGAATCTTCGCCGCGCACGAGCGCTACGCCCTGGATCAGCGTGCGATTTTCGAGGCCGCTCTCGCCCGCTACGACGAGCAGGACGCGACGACCGCGGATCGGATCGCGGGGTTATAGGCCGACCCCTGCCCAGTGCGCAGTTCTGCAGAACAAAGCCGAGTGCACTGCTGCAGATCTGCGCATTCGTTCGCCGACCGCGCGTCAGCCCTGGTACTGCATCTCGTCGACGTTCGTCGTCACCTCGCGGTGGCGACGCGACCGCACGGAACGTACCGCCACGACGGTGAGTGCCAGCGCGACGAAGACGCCGCTGGCGATCGTGCCTGCCCCGCTTCCGGGGAACAAGCCGTCGAGCAGCAACCAGATGCCGAATGTGAAGAACAGGATCGCGGCTCCCACGCGGATGAAGACTTGGGGCAGGTGCTTGCCGAGCAGGGCTCCGACGACGATGGCGAGGCCATCAGCCGCCACCATGCCGACGGTCGACCCGAACCACACGCCGACTGTGTCGTGATCGGTGGCGAGCGTGACGGTGGCCAGCATGGTCTTGTCGCCCAGTTCGGCGAGCAGAAAGGCGGACGTGACGGCCAGGAAGGCCGACCGCGTGGCCCGTCCGGCTTTTTGCTGCTCGTTTTCACTCAGGCTGTCGCCGCGCAGTGTCCACGCGCCGAAGATCAGGTACGCCACGCCGGCGATGATGCTGATCAGCCCTGTCGGGATGGCCACACCGAGGTAGTGCCCGACGGCGACGGACATCAAGTGGACGACGGCGGTTGCGACGGTGATGGCCGAGATCACGACCCACCAGCGGTAGCGCAGGGCGAATGTCATCGCCATGAGTTGAGACTTGTCGCCCAGTTCGGCGACGAAAATGACAGCGAAGCTCAGCAAAACAGCGGCCAGCACAGGCATCCTCCTTCGGTGGTCGGTCGGAGGATGACAGGCAGAGTCCTCCGGCCTGGCAGACGCGGGCGCGTCTGTTAGGCCGAAGGTCTCGCCCACCGGCACAGCTGATGCGGCGTCGGTTCGCCAGGCCGGGTTCGGTGCGGTCGAGCACCGAGCCAGTATGTCGACACAGGCGATTGGGGGCTACTCCCCTTCGATGCCAACAACGTTAGTGCGTTATCAATGAAATCGCAAAGGCGACAACAAGTTTGGGAGTCCCTGTAGTGAAGATTCGGACTGCCTCACGAGGCCAGCAGCATGGCCAAAACGGCGGTGTCGGGGTCGCTGATGGGATCGATGCCGACTCGGCTGACCATAGACGTCACGGTCCCGTCCGCTTCTGCCTCGACCCAGGCGGCGCGGTGTTCGAGCCCTAGATGTGGGAGGCCGGGCAGCAGCACACAACCCGACGCGGCGCCCACGCATTCCGGCAGTGACGGCGTGGTCTCCGACGGCGGGTGCAGCATTATCAGCGCTGGCGGTTGGTGCTCGGCGAACTGGCCCGGTTCGAGTGCGGACTCGCCGATAACAGGTCCCTCCGCGACCACGAGACCGACCGTCTCGGGCGCGGGTTCCTCAGGTAGGTCCTCGTGTGCTCCGAAGACGGTGGTGGTGTGCAGCAGTCCCGGAACCGAAGCCACTCGAACTGCGAGAGCCAGAAGCTGCGCCCATTCCTTGGTGGTGTCGGGCCAACGCCCGGAAATGACGAATCCCCGCAGAGTACCCTCGGCCTGGAAGGGCGAGATGCCGATGTAGCCGTCCTTGTTCATCTCTACCTCCTCCTCGGTGCGTGGAAGCGATCTCAGGCATGCCTCACTCCGCACCTCGTTGGGTACTTGAAGGATGCGCCTGATTGGGCCTGGCACACAAGAGCATGTGAGTGCCAATTTCGGACAACAAAGCATTGTGAGCGGCCGATGGGACGTCACAGAGAAATCTCAGAGTAGCCACAATATCCGGCTACCCGATACCCCTATCGTGGGCGCAATGATCTTTGACCGCGCACGGAAATCCGCGAATCATGCCCAAACCGAGCCGACGCGAAAGGTCTTGAAGTCGCCGCGGGTCGCCGTGGCCGCGTTGTCTGGCCTGGTCGTGGCTTCCGCAGCAGGCCTCGGGTACGTGTTCCTGGGGGGAGGCAAGATTGACAGCCGGACCGTTGCGATCGTGAATACCGACGCGGGTGCGACAGTGGACGGAGAATCGGTGCGCGCCGGTGACAAGTTGATCGAGCAACTCGAAGCAGATGACTCCTTCGACTGGAAGGTAGTCGACGCGAGCGCGGCGTCGGATGACACGTACTTCGCCACTGTGACCGTGCCGGAGGACTTCAGCGAAGCGGTTTCCTCCGTCCTGGGCACGAATCCGCGGCAGGCCACCCTCGACGTTGATGTCGAGGGCTCCGATCCTGCTGCATCCGACGAACTTTCCGGACTGGTGTCATCCCGGATCAGTGCGGACGGTATCGCCGATCTGCTGGCAGACATGTCCTCATCCAGGTCGACATTCCAAAGGGCGAGCTTCGCCGCGGGATTCCTCGCCGCCGGAACGTCCGCGGCCGACTCTGCTGTGCAGCAGCTCACCGAGGGCGCCGACTCCTTGATCCCGTATCTCGAGACAGCACGCTCCGGCGCAGTGGAACTGCAGGGTGTGGCTGATCAGATCGAGGGGGTGGTAGGTGAGACGTCGGGCACCGTGGACGACCTGGCAGGCAGACTGAGCGGATTGGGACTGACGTTGGGGCAAGCGACTGACAGCACCACCCAAATGCGGACGAGCGTCGACGGTGCCATCGGTCTCCTGAATGCGACTCCCCTTGCGCCGACCGTCGTCCCGTCTCTACAGCAGGTCAGTGACGATCTCGGACTGCTCTCGTCCCAGCTGGATTCGGTGCCCGGACTGCTCGGCGACGAGGTCGGCCCCGGGACAGACCTCGGTGAACTGGTACGAGTCGCAATGGGACAGCTGACCGAGGCCAGTGATCAGCTCAGCAGCGCGGCACAGCAATTGAACGACGGCATCGTTCCGATCGCCGATCAGGCGTCGGGACTGCTCGACGGCGCCACATCACAGATCGTGGACGGCTTCGAGGCGCTGAAATCGCTTTCCGAGCAGGTGTCGACCGATATCGACGACGGTGTTGCGGCGATGCCGGCCCGCTCGTCCGCCCAGCAGACCCAGTTGGCGACGGTGTTGGCCGAACCGGTCGCGGTGACGCGCACTTTCTCCGCGTCCACCCCGACTCTCACGGCCGAACACCTCGCCATCGGATTCGCGATCACGACGGTTCTGCTGGGCGGTGTTGTGGCCTGGATGAGCAGGCGCACAGTCTGACCTCTAGCGAGCGTCCTGGATCCGCCGCCATGGTGTCGCCTGCTCGAGTTCGAATGCCAACTCGAGCAGGGTCCGCTCGTCCCCGTGGTCTGCCGAGAAGTGGGACCCCAAAGGCAGACCCCGCGACGTCTCATGCATCGGCAGGGAGATGGCCGGACCACCCGCCGCGTTGTTCAGCGGTGTGAACCCCGTGAACGCGATGATCTTTTCGAACAACTCCTCGAAACTTTGTGTCGGCGACAGATATCCGAGTTCGGGTGTTGTGTGGGAAAGGGTCGGCGACAGGACCACGTCATACTTCTGGAAGATCTTCGCGTATTCGCGGTGAGTGCGCTGCAGTCGGTACAGCACACCGGGCGTCTTCGCAATGTTCTTGCGGTACAGCTTGGCCAGACCCTGTGTCAGATTGTCCGTGGCCTCACGGTCGAAGTCCGGCCCGAATATCCGCTTGCCTCCGTTGGAGATAGCGAACGCCAGGAACCCCCAGTAGACGGCGAAGTCGTCCTCGAATGAGGGCTTGATCGGCATGGGGCACTCCTCGACGTGGTGCCCGAGCTGAGCCAACAAGTCCGCGGTGGCTTGAACTGATTTTCGGGTCTCGTCGTCGGTGGGGGTGGCCGTCACGGAATCGACGACCACACCGATCTTCAGCCGGGTGCTGCTCGGTCCTTCGACCAACCGGGTTGGAGGCAGCGCCGGGTTGCGGTAGTAGCGTTCGGCGGCGGCCAACCAGCGGGCAGTGTCGCGCACCGAGCGGGTGACGGCGCCCTGCCCGACGATCCGGATCGGCATCGTCGTGTCCATAGCGTCGTTGACAGTGCGTCCGCGGGTCGGCTTCAGGCCGACGAGTCCACATGCGGCAGCAGGAATGCGGATGGATCCACCGCCGTCGTTGGCATGAGCGATCGGTACCACGCCCGACGCCACGAGTGCAGCCGAACCGCCTGAAGACGCCCCGGGAGAGAACGCGAGATTCCACGGATTGTGGACGGGTTCGGCGTTCATGAACTCGGTTGCCGGGCTGAACCCGAATTCCGGCAGGCGGCTCTTTCCGAGCGGGATTGCCCCGGTGGACAGGTACTGCTTGACGAAGTCCCCGTCCGTTCGGGCAGGCTTCCCCTTGAAGGCAACGCTTCCGTGCTGAGTGGGGAGGCCCGCTACGTCGACGTTGTCCTTGACGGCGGTCGGGACCCCGGCGAACATGCCCTGGTGCGGGCGGTCGGCCTTGATCAGCGCGCGATCGAAGTCGGTGCAGACGAATGCGTTCAGAGAGGATTCAACGGATTCGGCACGAGCGATCGCGGCCTCGGTCACCTCGCGGATCGACACTTCACGAGAGGCGATTCGTTCTGCGACCCCGGTGGCGTCGAGGTCGCCGAGAGCGTCGTCTCGGAAGGCGTGGACGAGTTTTTCGTCTCGGGCATCTATAGAGTCGGTCACGTCCGAAGTTTATTGGACGTCCGGTCGAATCAAAACAGCACTGTTCGCCAAAAAATGGCACGAGCGCACAGAAACACCGAAGTCGGCGTGCTGTGCGCTCGTGCGAACTGGGGGATTACCTACCCGATGAGGCCGGCACCCTGGGTGCGCGCGCGGTCGAAGCGTTCCGCTGCGTCCGCCCAGTTAACGACGTTCCACCAAGCCTTGACGTAGTCCGGCTTCACGTTCTGGTAGTCGAGGTAGAAGGCGTGCTCCCACATGTCGAGCATGACGACGGGGATGATCGCGGCGGTGATGTTGCCGTGCTGATCGGTCATTTGCTCGATGACCAGACGTTGACCGATCGTGTCGTAGCCCAGCAGTGCCCAACCGGAACCCTGGATGGTGGTCGCGACACCGGTGAAGTGGGCCTGGAACTTTTCGAACGACCCGAATTGGTCATCGATGGCGGCAGCCAGGTCGCCCGTCGGCTTGTCGCCGCCGTTCGGGGACATGTTCTTCCAGAAGATGGAGTGGTTGGTGTGGCCGCCGAGGTTGAAGGCGAGGTTGCGCGAGAAAAGGAGCGCCTTGTCCGCGATCGTGCCGTCCTCGCGGGCCTCAGCCATCTTCTCGAGCGCTGTGTTCGCACCCTTCACGTAGGCGGCGTGATGCTTGTCGTGGTGCAACTCCATGATCTTGCCGGAGATGTGCGGCTCGAGGGCGGCATAGTCGTAGGGGAGATCCGGCAGCGTGTATTCAGACACGAGCATCCCTTCTTTGCGGGCGTGCAAGCCCTGGTTTCTCGGGTGCGAGCGGACGTCGGACACCCGTCTTCCTTGATCCTCTTCGGGTTCTACCCAATCTCATTGGTACACCCTGCGCAATCAGGGAGCGGATGAGGGCGCTGCTCGGAAAGGAAAGTTCGGTCGTCCGAAAAGCGGTGTCGGTGCGGCGATGCCGTCTCGCGTCAGGCGCAGTGCTTGTCGGCGGCCCGGTCGAGTTGGGCCCGCTTGCGTGGCGACGGCGCCCCGTGTTCCACGTAGTGCGCCAGGTCCTCGAGCACCTGCCGACCAGCGCGCCGAAGCAACATCGCCATCCACCACCCTGCCAGCAGACCGAACACACCGCGGGTGGTGAACTCGGCGTCGTAACTGACCAGACTGCGCCGCTGGTCCACAGGGGTGACAGTCCAGCGGTTGCGTGCGACGGACAGGAAGCCCGGCTTCTCATGGGCCTCGTACGTAAGGCTTTTCGTGGAGTCGTCGTAGTCGATGATCGCTTCGGTCACGGAGGGGGCTACCCGGATGCCGGTTTGGCAGACTCGGCCCGCGACTGGCGCCTCACCGACGGTCGGCGAACCCGGGACTGCGGTTGAGGCGGGGACGACGGTGGCCCACTCGCCGATCTTGTCGAACCGACGGCCAATGACGTCCCAGACTGCGTCGGCGGACGCTACGATCTCTCTATCATTGGACAGTTTCATGCCTTTGAGCATGGTCTCACGTCGGTGGTGAGTCGATTCCCCGATAGGGAATCGGCGCCTGAGTATGTTTCTGGAACACCGACGTCGTGACAGGTGGCACGTCGGCGACCACGAGCCCCTTCGGTGCCCTGCTGCGGCGTTGGAGAGGGAGTCGAGGACTCAGCCAACTTGCGCTGGCGGCGGCGGTAGGGTCCACGTCGCGTCATGTGTCGTTTCTGGAGACGGGTCGGTCACGTCCCAGCGAACAGATGGTGTTGCGCCTGGGTGAGACGCTCGGAATTCCGTTGCGCGAACAGAACCGGATGCTCGAGGCCGCCGGGCTGCCGTCCGCCTACCCCGAGGCGGCGTTCGATGATGCCGATCTCGCGCCGTATCGCGCCGCAATCGATCAGCTGCTGACGGCGCACATGCCGTATCCGGGCGTCGTCGTCGATGAACATTGGAACGT
Source organism: Rhodococcus sp. NPDC049939 (assembly GCF_040656415.1). NCBI lineage: Bacteria > Bacillati > Actinomycetota > Actinomycetes > Mycobacteriales > Nocardiaceae > Rhodococcus > Rhodococcus sp. NPDC049939. The sequence goes on from NZ_JBFAMC010000002.1 coordinate 280,987, forward strand.
GTTGCTCGCCAATCGAGCGTGCGCAGCATTGTTCGGCGATGCGCTGGTCGGTAGCAACCTTGTGCATCGTTACTTCGCCGACCCGGCCACCGCCGAGGCGATCGTCAACTGGCCGCAGGTTGCCTGGGCCGGCATGGACCGACTACGCCACCAGCTTGCACTGAGACCGTTCGATGACACTCTGCGTGAGCTTGCAATGCTCGCCGAGCGGTCCGTCGTGGGGTTGCCTCGTCCGGCCCCGTCGGCACAGGAAGTGGTGGTGTGCCCATGGTTTCGGATAGGTGGTCAGGTCATTCGGACGGTTGGGATGGCCGCCCGGTTCGACACCACGGTCGCAGTGACCCTGGAAGAGCTTCGGGTCGAGTTGCTATATCCCCTCGACAGCGAAGCGGAGCACTTCTTCCGAGAGGCACTGAGGTCTTAGCTGGTAAGTGGTATCAACCCTTGAACCATTACAAACAACACCGATCAGTTGTCAGCACTGCTCTCGAAGCGAACTACATGACAATCCGGTGGCCCCGCCCGGGAACCCTGCCCGATACCCGGTCCCGGCCCTCGGGTACGTTGGCGCCGTAGGACACGGCATGCATTCCCACCGTCAATTCGGACAATTCGTGCAGTGCACGAAGTAAGCTTGTCCACCTGAGTGGTACTCCTCCATTCGGATGATTCGGTGTCCTCCGATTGGGTGACAATGCGCCTCGGGTGATCGGCATTCTCCCAGGTAGGGTGACCACTCTCGATTTCCGGTGCGCGGAGCCGGTTCGATTGTCGTGAAGGCCCCAGGTTAAGCTGTGGCGATGCCTTCGCTGATTCCTGTTGCGAATTCGCATGCGGCCGCGCCGCGTGTGGATCTTTCAGGTGCGAATTTGCTCCGATTCGTGGCAGTTCTGGCCGTCATCTACTCACACATCTCGTTCTATCTGGTCGACGATCGCGGCACCGAATGGTGGCTCCTCGATGTCGTCCATCGGTCACTCGTCGAAATAGGTGGCCTCAACAAGCATCTGTCCTTTTTCGGCGTGGGCATCTTCATGATGATGACCGGTCTGTTGATCACCAGATCGGCTATTCGTCACGGGTCCGGGCACTTTCTGCTCAACCGGCTGGGGCGCATTCTGCCCGCGTTCTGGGTAGCGATCTTCGCGGCGATCATCCTCGTGCGTCTCGGCATCAACGGCATGTTCAGCGGGCAGGACGGGATCTCCAACGTCGAGGCGGCCCTCAGTTTCGTGCTCGGCGGCTTCTTCCTCAAACCCGAGGTGGCGGTTCTCGGTGTCACCTGGACGCTCGCCGTGCAGGTTCTGTTCTACTTCTCCTGCGTCGCGGGACGTCCCCTACTGCGAACGATGCCGATCGCGATGCCGTTGGCGGGGGCTGCCGTATGTTCTTTGATCCTGCTCTACAACCTGTACGTTCCACAGCCGTACACAGTGCCGATGCTGTCGAAGATCGCCGCGACGATGCCGGCGCTCTTCCTCGGCCAGATTCTGTATCTTGCCTGGTCTCGACTCGCGAACGGCTGGTGGATCGTTGCCGCCCTGATCGCGCAGGTCGAGGTCATTCGGTTGGCCACGGACTTCCGGGTCTACTGGGCCGGCGACCGCTACCTGTGGACGTTCTTCGTTGTGACCGCGTGCGTCGTGCTGATCGGCAAGTACGACGGGCCGATGAATCGCTGGGCTGTCGTTCGGTGGACAGCCCAGCGCAGCTATGCGATCTACCTGGTGCACACGCTGGTTCTCTACCAGGTATTCAACCGCACGGTCGACTACCTCGGCTCGACCGGAGCGGTCATTGCGTTCCTCATTGTGTGCGCCCTGGTCTCCGAGGCTCTGTACCGATGGGTGGAGGTCCCAGGGACGCGGTGGGTGTCGGCGCGAGCCGAACGGATGCGCGAACGGTCGAAGCTCGCGAAGGAGGGCTCGTCGGCGCGTGCGAAGGAGGCCGTCCCGGCGCGTACCAAGGAGGGCACCCCTGCGCGTGCGAAGGAAGGCGTCTCAGCGCCCGTGAAGGACGGCGCCCCGGCGCTCGCGAAGGAGGGCGCCCCAGCGCCGCGGGTAGCATCGAATCATGTCTTGGTACGACGACCTTCTGGGTCGAGCCTCCGCTGAATCCGTAATGGTCACCGCCGAGGATGCGCTCCCCGGAAGTGATCGGCCGATACCGGTTGCGGCGACGCACTTCGTGAACGGTCACCCACTCGAGCCCCCGTTTCCCGACGGCATGGAGTGTGCGGTGCTGGGCATGGGATGTTTCTGGGGTGCCGAAAAGGAGTACTGGCAACTCGAAGGCGTCTACACCACCGCAGTCGGGTACTCCGGTGGCTACACCCCCAACCCCACCTACGAGGAGGCGTGTTCGGGTCGCACAGGGCACACCGAGGTGGTACTGGTCGTGTTCGATCCGAAGATCATTTCGTATGCCGAGATCCTGGCGCACTTCTGGGAGAACCATGACCCGACGCAGGGCATGCGGCAGGGCAATGACAGGGGAACGCAATATCGTTCGGCCATCTACACATACGACGAGCAACAGGTCGAGATTGCCGAAGCAACGGCTGAAGCATTCGAGAAGCGGCTCGCGGCCGCCGGTTACGGGGCGATCACCACAGAGATCGCGCCACTGACGCAGTTCTACTATGCCGAGGACTATCACCAGCAGTACCTGGCAAAGAATCCTGGCGGATATTGCCCGGTGCACGCCACGGGAGTCAGCTGCCCCGTCGGGTTGCTCGAGCAGTAAGAGGTTCCGGCGCAGACGGATATTCTGCAGCCCTGGCAGCACCGATGTCGGACCAGTTGAGCGCTGCCCGACTTACTTCTCGAGTTGATGGCCGATAGTCGGTTTCACAGATTCGGGAATTGTCTCCCGGATCGGGAGCTGCTCTGCGACCACGTTCTCGCGCAGGTAGGCCGGCTGACTGTCGCACGTACCGTTGCGGCGTACGCTTGGTGGCGCGACAGATTCGTGGGAGGGCGAGCCATAAGAGGGCCCCCAGTGCCCGAGAGCGCGCCCTGTCGAATTGATTCTGAGTGCTTGCGTATGGCCCTGAGTCGTCGGGGGTTGTGGGCGAGGGGACGGGGTTCAGAATGTGGAACAATTCTCATCCATGGGGAGGACGCAAGCGTTATTCCCGTCGAAACAATCCTCTTCGGAGACGCTCGGATCGGATCGAGAGCCGAGCCATGACCTTGCTGGTGGTGCTTGCATTCGTGATGCTGCCGCTAGCCGTCGTTGCGGGCGCCCATACCGGCGACAATCAGTTGGCCCTGGCGCGGCAGCAGGCCGCGGAGTACAGCACAGTTACCGCCACCACGCTCGCTGACGCGTCCAACGCGTCCATGAACCTACGTTTCGCCTCGTCCGAGGCGTATGCTGCGCCCGCCGAGTGGACGTGGGGTACCGACACCCGAAAGGGCAACATCGCCGTTTACCCCGGAACACCTTCCGGCACACACGAGAAGATCTGGGTCGATTCAGGTGGGAACCTCGTCGCCAAACCGATTACGCCGACTTCCGCGCGCGTGGCCGGTGTGACCGCAGGGGTCTTCACCTGGTTCGCAGTCATGACTGTCGGATTGTCCGGCTTCCTGCTCACCCGGACCTTCCTGAACCGAGGACGTTACGCCCAATGGGACCGCGACATCCGAAAGTTCCTGGACTCGACCACAAGACACTGAGTTCGGTCGGGTTCTACAACTGGGGTACAACCTCGCTCGCGACCAGTTCGAGGTGGTCGAGGTCGCTCAGGTCCAAGGTCTGTAGGTAGATCCGCTGCGTCCCGGCATCGACGTAGCGTCCGATCTTGTCGACCAGTTCGGCGGGCGACCCGGCGAGTCCGTTCTCCCGCAGTTCGCCTACCTCGCGCCCGATGGCCGCGGCACGCCGCGTGACCTCTTCTTCGTTACGGCCGCAGCAGAGGACGAACGTGCTCGAGCACACCAACTCGGTCGGGTCACGGTCGATCGCCTCGCACGCGAGACGAACCCGCGCGAATGCTTCTCGCGCCGCGTCGAGTGGATGGAAGGGCGCATTGAATTCGTCTGCGTACTTCGCCGCGAGCGCTGGAGTCTTCTTCTTGCCGCCGCCGCCGATGACGATGGGCGGACCCTGTGGCTGCCGCGGCTTGGGAAGGGCGGGCGAATCCTTGACGGCCAGGTGTGTCCCGTCGTAAGAGAAGGTTTCGCCGACGGGAGTGCGCCACAGTCCGGTGATAACGGCGAGTGACTCGTCGAGTAGTTCGAACCGTTCCTTCAGTGAAGGGAACGGAATCCCGTACGCCTGGTGCTCCTCTTCGTACCATCCGGCACCGATGCCGAAATCGACTCGGCCACCGCTCATCTGGTCCACCTGCGCCACCGAGATGGCGAGGGGTCCGGCGCGGCGGAACGTCGCGGACGTGACGAGCGTGCCCAGTCGGATCTTGGACGTCTCTCGGGCCAGTCCAGCCAGGGTGATCCACGCGTCCGTCGGCCCAGGCAGCCCTTCGACGTTCATCGGGAGAAAGTGGTCCGACCGGAAGAACGCGTCGAATCCACACCTTTCGGTGGCCAGCGCGACGGCCAAGAGGTCGTCGTAGGTGGCGCCTTGCTGAGGTTCGGTGAAAATTCGCAACTCCATGGGTGTCACTGTGCCTGATCTCGCCTCGGTACGCTTGGTTCATGCCGAAGAAGCCGATTACCCTGCCGAAACCTCTGGTCGACAAGCTGCCGGATCGGTTCGGAGGTTCCGGTGAGGGAGTGGTCCCAGTGGTGCGCCTACATGGAATGATCGCTTCTGGTGGTGCAGGGTTCTCCCGTGTGCTGAGCGCGGAATCCGTCGAGGAACCCCTTCGGCGAGCGTTCACCACTCACGACGCGAAGGCAGTCGCGCTCCTGATCAACAGTCCCGGTGGATCACCGACTCAGAGTGAATACATCGCCTCTCGTATTCGGCAACTCGCCACCGAACACGAATTGCCCGTGATCGCATTCTGTGAGGACGTCGTGGCGTCCGGTGGATACTGGCTGGCCTGCGCAGCCGACGAGATTTACGCGTCCGCCACCTCCGTCGTCGGCTCCATTGGTGTCATTTCGGCCGGTTTCGGCTTCTCCGAATTGATCGAGCGCCTCGGTATCGAACGGCGACTTCACTCGGCGGGGGAAGCGAAAGCCCGCCTGGACCCGTTCTTCGTGGAGAAGTCCGAGGACGTCGAATGGTTGAACACGATCCAGGAAGGCATCCACAACGAGTTCCGCGATTGGGTGGTCGGACGGCGCGGCGAGAAGTTGAAGGAAACTGAGGCAAATCTGTTCGACGGCGACGTCTGGCTGGGGCGTCGCGCCGCAGAGCTCGGCATCGTGGACGGCATCGGAACGCTGCGTGAGGTGGTCGAGGCCAGGTTCCCAGGCGCGAGACTCGAAGTGACGGAGGCTCGGCGCTCGCTCTTCGCAAAGCTGGGACTCCCTGCTGCCGGCTGGGATTCGGCTGCGGCCGCGATCGTGAGTGCGGCCAGTGCCCGCGTCGCCTGGTCGCGGTACGGCAGGTAGCTACTTCGGCACCACGACCCCCACAGGTCCGACGCCGATGCAGACGGCCAGATCGGGAGTAAGGGTGCTCACCCTCAGGTTTTCACCGCCGCCGACGAGTCGCACGAATACCGAGCCCAGGCCACGCTGCACCGGAACCCGTACCGGGTCGCCGTCCTCCATTGCGACCGAAATCTCCCCATCGGCGTCGGCCATGTAGTTGAGTTCTACCGTCCATCCCCAGCCGATCAGCGGACCGTCGAGGGGAAGCGGCACGAAGCTCCGCTGATCTACGAGGTGCCCGCAGTCCTCGACCGGGCCGGGCTCGATCGCGCGCACCCACGTGACCTGGGCGTCGATGACTGAACCGTCGTCGTTGATCATCCGCAGGTCGGGGGTGCTGTCTGAGAACTCCGGGCGGTCACGCAGTGGGCCGAGGAGCCGGCTCACCATGTTGTATGGGTAGGCGACCGGTAGCAGTACCCAGATGGACGTGGGGTGGTCGAGGATCGGCGCGTCATCGTGTTCCGCGAGCGACGCACGCGCGGTCGCGAGGTAGTCGGTAGTCGGGTTCTCGTCCCAGCTCCGGGTGAAGGTGTACGTCGACCACAGGCTGCTGGCGACGAACGCCGTTACGGCGGTGACCGCAACGAGCGGACGCACGTTCAGTGGCGTGACTCTCCTACGCGGGGCGCGCGCGATCAAGGCGAGGGCGATCGCCAAGACCACGGCGGTATCGGTGAAGTAGCGCAGGGTCTGCGCGAGTTCATACGCGGTGTTGTCGCTTGACCGGGTAGCGATCATCGCGGCCACGGACAGGAGAAAGTATGCAGCCGTCAGGATCCACACCGCGACGACGCGGCGTTTGTACAGCAGGGTGCCGACCACCGCCACGATGAGGGCGACCCAGCCGGCCGCTACCAGAATCGTCGGGGGAGTGGCCCACGATGGGCTCGGGATCCAACGCGCCCATGCCCATGGGCCGCCGATGAGAGTCGGGAGAAGTCCCTGCGAGGTGGCGTGGCTGAACAGTTGGATGGCGGCTACCACGTCCGGTCGCACCAACCGGGACTCGACCGAGGAGAGGTAGATCGCTGCCCAAACAGCGAGCACCAATGCCGAAGCGATCCACAGCGGTGCGCCGCGGCGCAGTGTCAAGAGTGCGCATTGGCGCAGTGTGGACTCGACGGGCTTCTCACGACCGTCGATATGTGCGAGCAGAGCTACCGTCGCGAAAGCGACGAACGGCACCAGAACCGACTTCTCGAAGAACAGCAGCGACATGATCAGTACGAGTGCGCCCGAGATCGCGTACCGCCGACGTCCCGTCCTGTAGAGGTCCAACGCATCCCCTGCCACCCAGGCCAGCGCGATTTGCAGCGGCAACGCATTGAGTGCGGCAGCCCACCACGCGAACGCCGGCAGGGTCAGGGGAGCAAAAAGGTACAGCGCCAGCGGGATCAGTAGCGCAGGGCGCGGACCGAGGATCTTTCGCAACAACCGGAAGACCGCATACGACGCGATCGCTTGCAGCGCGATCATTGTCAACGCCGGCAGGATCCATTGATATGGCGCGATCCGCGTCGTGATTCCTGCGACCAGGAAGGCGCCCGGCATCAGGTGACCGTCGTGGTCATAGAGAAGAAGATCACTCGAGAACAAGGGCACGCTCGAGCTGCGCCCGACCAGGATCAGGTCGTCCCAGTAGTAGCCGCCGTTGGCGGCAACCCAGGTCCGTACAAGTAGTTGTGCAGCAATGAGACCTGCTGCCAGTTGAAGAACTCGGGTTGGCCCGAGGTGCAACCGTGACCCGACTTCTTCCATCATCGGTCCCCGAGGTTACAGGGCCATGGCGGCTACAGATTTCCTGGAACCAGATTGCGCCGGGCTGCGTCAGTACAAATGTCGGGGAGATCTCGCCCCGATGGGGGGGAAGACGACGGTCGGTCCGGAGTTCTCGGGTTGCTTCGCGGGCATCCCGAATCAGAGGGGTAATTCCGGGCCGGACGTCGTTCGCCGTTGTCCGACAATTCCGAAATGTGCGGTTTCAGGCTGTCCACGGTTGTGGACGGCCCGCTTCAATCTGTCAACAGCCACCCTTCCGAATGAGCTCTGACCTGTGCATCAGTGCCACTCACAACGGCCACAACTGTGTATGAATCTGTGGAAACTGTGGATAACTCGAGGAATTCTGTGGCTTGGCTCACATATTTGGTTCACGAGAGGTGGATTTGGCAGTCGTCCGCCCCCATACACAGGTCGTGAAACAATTGCGATGTGAAGTGGGTGCTGAGCGCATGAGCGTCTTTCAGGTGTGCGCACGATGCGCGAGCAGATGGTCGGTGGTCGGCGCTCCGATGCAGTGGTGCCCCCGCTGCCATGGAGTGCTGCTCGAGCCGGTTCGGACAGACCAGCATCTCCCCCCTGATCGACGAGGCTTCCGCTGGATCGCCCGGGTGCCGCTGGAGCGGGCCGGCGTGGCGCCGCGTCCGTCGGTACCGAGCCCCACGCCGCGGTACACAGAAGTCCCTCGGTGGGGGTTGCAAGATCGGGTCGAGATGCCGGTTTCACGCCGCAACTGGCCGAAACTGTTCGCCGACAGGGTTGCACTCTTCCTTGCCTTGACCGCCATCTTCTTCGGACTGGCTGTTCTGGCCGAACTGGCACGTTACGGAATTCTGGTCTACAACCGAACCCGGCTGATCGATCCGGCGGTGCTTGCGCTGTCAGACTCCGCAGTGTTCTTCAGCCAGGTCGGCGGGACGCTATTCGCGCTGCTGTCCGGAATCAGCGCGGTGTGTTGGCTGTTGCGGATTCGTCGTCGCGCCTTCACCAACTCCAAGCAATCGGACCCGCGGTCGACTGGCGAGGTGATCGTCGGGTGTGCCGTGCCTGGCCTGAACCTTGTGATGCCGGGCGTTTTCCTGCTCGAGGTGATCCGCCGGGATCCGCGTGCAGTCACATTGGTCCGCGCTTGGTGGTCCCTCTGGGTATTCGGGGCCGTGCTCGTCCTATTCAACTGGTTCTGGCGCTCGCGTCCCGGCCTGCAGGCCATGGCCGACGGCGTGCTGCTGTCTGCGTTCACAGCACTGGTCGCGTCCGCGACCGCGGTGGCGACATTGATGGTCGTCCGCAGACTCGAAGGCCGGACTCTGAGGGGATCGAAGGCGGTTACCCGCTGGGTGATCGCCGACCGGGAAGCTCTCACCTCGTGAGCCCCGACCGGCCTGTCCCACGGGTGGTTGCGCATCGTGGCGCGTCCGCGGCTCGGCCCGAACACACACTCGCCGCGTACGAACTTGCACTCGAAGAGGGTGCGGACGGTCTCGAGTGTGACGTGCGACTTACCCGGGACGGCCACCTGGTGTGTATCCACGATCGCACCGTGGACAGGACGTCCACCGGCACCGGCATCGTCAGTGAGATGACGCGCGACGAGTTGGCCGATTTCAATTACGGCACGCAGGATGAACCGGCTGAACTCCTCGACCTGAGGACCCTGATCGAGCTGACGCTGGACTGGTCGGCGCGCCCGGTGAAGCTGTTCATCGAAACCAAGCACCCCGTGCGATTCGGCAGCCTCGTCGAGAGCAAGGTCCTCGCCGAGCTGCAGCGCTTCGGCATCGGGGCGCCACCGTCTGCCGACCATGCGCGCGCCGTCGTGATGTCGTTCTCCGCCAGTGCGGTATGGCGGATCCGACGGTCGGCGCCGCTGCTCCCGACGGTCCTGCTCGGCGAGTCTGCCCGTGTTCTCGGTGGCGGAGCGGCAACGACAGTCGGGGCCACTGCGGTCGGACCATCTGTGAAGACCCTGCACGAGCACCCTGACATCGTCGACAGGGCTGCGGCGGCGGGACGTGCCACCTACTGCTGGACCGTGGACACCCGTAGCGACGTCGAGCTGTGCCGCGAACTCGGCGTCGGTTGGGTGGCCACCAACTACCCCGGCCGTACCAGGGACTGGCTCGCATCCTGATCCGACCTGCGTCGAGGTTCGGATGTCCTCGACGGTGAGCAATTGCGCGTGGTCTCGAATCTCGAGTGCTGGCAGGCCTCGAACGCCAAGCATCTCCGGCTATCCCTCGGCTGCTTTGGCACGTCTCCCGAACGGTGTAGGTTTTGGGTTCGTGGGAAAGAAGAGCAAGAGGAACAGCGGTCCGAAGCCAGGCAACGCTCGTGCCGAGAAGATCGCGCGGCGACAGGCGGAACGGGAAAGCGCCGCGGCGGCAGTGACCCGGCCTTTCGAAGGGCTCGCAGCCGAGTGTGATCTCGTAGCGCTGCGTGAGTTCGTGCCCTCGGCGACAGCCCCGCTCCCCGTTAAGGATTCGCCACGCGCGCTGACGCTCGCGACCGTGCTGCCGGGTGCAGTCGCGGCACTGGTCCGCGAGGAAGGGGACGATGCCACCGGTTTCGTCGGGGTGCAGGTCCAAGCGCATTCGGCCGATCTCGGTGCGGATCTGGCCGCATCCGTCGTCTGGGCTCGCGATGCCGATCCCGGTGAGTCGCTCACGTTCGCCGACCCCGATTCCGAGACCCCGGCCCTGGCCGATCTGATCGACGCGGACGCGCTGCTGGACATCACGGTGCACCAGGACTTCAACTGGTGGATCCCCGAGGGTGTGGAACCGGCGCCCGACGTTGCGAGCACCGTGCAGCACGCGAATGCGGCAATCATGCCTTCCGCTCGGGTAGAGGCCGACGGCATCGTCGCGGCGTGGTGGGTAGATGCCGGAGAGAGGGCGCACCTTCGCTGGGTGCGGCCGGAGAACGAAGACGATCTGATGCTCGCCCTCGCGCGCGTGCACGCCACGGGCGGTCTGCACGTCGGTGAGGGTTCGCGGTATGCCGGGTCCTTCCGAACGCACGGCCTACTGGTCCCGGTGTTCGATCTCGATCGGGAGAAACACCCGAATGAATGGGCAGCGGGGACGATCGAACTCGGTGCGCGACTAGCGCAGGCTCTCGCGGTCGACGCGCCGTTGACTACCGAGGAACGACGCGCCCGCGACGGCCTGCGGGGCCGCCAGGTAACCCTGAGATAGTCGCCCGCCTGTGCGTGGTCGGCGAGAGCACGGACTCGCCCCCACGCACAGGCCGGTCAGATGGAACCGCCGGCCGCCCTGGGTGCTCGGGAAGTGTCTGTGACTGTGCCCATTTCGCGTGCCACGAAGTTCTCGAGGTCGAACAGGTTGCTGCCCGCTCGATCGGCGATGGTCAACAGGGTCGTCATGCTCGCGACCTCCTCGACCTGTTCTTCGAGGAACCACTGCATGAACTGCTCACCGAGGTAGTCGCCCTCCTCGCGGGCGGTGCTGGCAAGATGCACGACCTGGTCAGTGACCGTCTTTTCTTGGCTCACCGCGAGGGCGATTGCTTCACGCGCAGAATCGAACTGCCCCTTGGCCGGGTCCACACCGGGCAGTTCCACGTTGATCCCACGATCCAAGAAGTACTGAATGATCATCATCGCGTGGTTGCGTTCTTCGACGGCCTGCTTGTAAAAGTGCTTGGCCAACTGCGGCAGATCCGCATTGTCGAAGTACACGGCTGTTGCGACGTACTGGTGGGACGCGTTGAACTCATTTCTGATCTGATCGTGAAGCAGACCTAGAAATTTCGTTTGGTGCACGTCGGTAGGAGCCATGGCGCAACAATAGCGCTGGTCAGAGCTCTTGTCATGCAAGTTTTGCCTAATTATGGCAAGGGTTCCCAAAGTAATTCATACCTAATAACTGGGATCTTCCTAGGTGTAGTGAGAGATCGGATCCCGTTGAGGGCTCGGTCAGTTGAGTGAGTCTCGGTCGATGGGAAAGTCGAAGTAGGTGTCGGGATACGGCTCTGGTTGATAGGTGAAATGCCACCACTCGTAGGGCAAATTGACGAAGCCTTGCTTTTCCAGGCCGTCCTTCAGCAGTAGCCGGTTCTTCAGCTGTTCGCCCTGGATCCGCGGATCGAGCGTGTGGGCAAGAGTGTCGAAACAGTCGAACCCGGTTCCCATATCGATGGAGTTGTCAGGAAAGCGTTCTTCACGCGGTGCCGCACAATCCGTCAGCGGCTCCCCGGGAACGTAGGGTCGAGTCGGCTTGGCAGGGAGTTTCACCAGCGTCAAGTCGGCGGTGCTCCCGCGGCTGTGTCCAGAGCGCTCGTCGATGTAGCCGTCGCGGAACAGGTTTGCCTTGTCGACACGGGGATAGAATTCGGCCTTCATCCGCTGATCTGACAGATCCTTGGCCCACGCGACGAAGTTGTCTACCGCGCGCTGTGGGCGGTAGCAGTCGTACACCTTGAGCGAGTATCCCTGCTCGAGAAACTCCCGTTGCGCGCGCTTCAGCGCCTCTGCCGCCTCACGCGTGAGGATGCACATGGGTGCCCAGTAGCCGTCGATGGGGGCACCGGTGAAATTGTGCGGTGTGTAGTAGCGGATCTCTTGCAGGATCGTCGGATCGACGTCTCGCAATGACACGAAGTCCGCGGGTGCCGTGGGCTCTGGCCGCGCGCTCGCGGAGAGTAGAAGAGCGGCGGCGACGACAAGCGCCGTCGCTACCGTCAGGACACTCAGCTGAGCGCGACCTTCACGTGAAATCCTTGATATGACCACAGCTTTCTCACCTGTCCGTCTGACGGCCATCTGGTCGGTGGTGTCATCAACGCATTCTCCACTTAGACGCGAGAAACCTCATTTTTCCGTACGTCGGGGACAGGTGCTTACAAGTTCGGCGCGCATGTCTCCGCAGCCGGGGATTCTTGTCGCATCATCAAACCGCTGCCATGAATTGCAGCCGGTGAGATGCCCAGGATCTGGTGACCTGCCTCGCGGAGGTCGGCTCTTGCCTCGGGGCGAGAACGTCATGGCGTAACAGCTGGGGGATGGCCGCAGGTTGGTCGTGGATCCTGGGACTTCGCCCAGCTGCTTGCTCAGGGTTGCCGGGTCCGATCGGGGGATCCGGCGATGGTCGGTCGTTGGTCCGATCGGGGGACACCCGGATAGGGCGACAATGGGTCTGTTCGGGGGACGGACGCGGCACGTATTCGCGGAGATACTCGTAAGGGACGTACTCGTCCGAGTACTCCCGGATTTCCTCCGGCTGCCGCAACGGCAGATGACCAACGCAAGCATTGTTTGGTGCCGACATCAATTCGTGCCGGACAGGATAGTGAGACTCTGCGTGCCGCTGGCCATTTCGGGGCAGCAGGACTTTCTCGAATCAGACGTCCTCCTGGAGAAATCCGTATGAAAGCAGTACCGGTTCGTGCGCCGTTCATCGTTGGCGCTGCTGCGGTCGTCGTAGCTGCGTTGGTCGGTGGCGGGGTCAAGTCGGTCACGCCGCGACCCGAAAACTCCACCGCAGCACAAATACAGCTTGTGGGGATGGCCGACGACTTGTTCCCTCGGTCTGGCCAGGTCGTTGCGGAAGCCAACATGATCGGTGGCCCACAAATGGCCGCCTGCATCCAACTCGAGGGGTTGAGGGTGCACGAACCGGTGGAGGTGAGGCTGGTTGCTGGGGACGCCGCAACCGACCCGATTGCGAAGACCGGGCGAATACGTCCGCGACTGGCAATCGGGGATCGTTGGTCGGGCTCCCCATACGTCGGCCACACATTCTGATCTGCCCCGTACTTGCGCGTCGACGCCCAGCATCGCCTGGGTGTACTCCCTGCAGGTCACAGACCGGTAGTGACCAAATCGGCTGGAAGCTGGCGGTCGTTCGCCAGTGCGTCGAAGAACTGCAAAGCCCGATCCCGATCCCAGAGCAACACGTTTCCAGACCCTGGAACATCCTCGAAACCACCGATCGGAACGGTGGTGGTGACGACGTCGCCACGAATGGCCAAGGCCAGGGCCGCAAGATTCCAGATGTGGGCGCTCTCGTCGATGCTCAGCGATTCGGCGGTATCGGTGACGAGTTGCCAGACCCGGAACGGGTTGAGCCAGGTTGAAGGGCTTGCCACCTTCTCCATCAGCGCCGACATGAACATCCGCTGGTTGTTCATCCGGTCGATGTCGGCGAGCGCCGTGGCGCGACTGCGGACGAAGCCGAGGGCTTCTGCGCCCGACAGTTCCTGGCAGCCGGGCGCGAGATTGATCCCGGCGAGGGGGTCGTCGATGGGGTTGTCGAGGCACATCTCGACACCGCCGATCGCGTCGACGATGCCGGCGAATCCGCCGAATCCGATCTCCGCGTAGTGGTCCATGTGCAGGCCGGTGGCCCCTTCGACGGTCTGCACCAGAAGTTGCGGACCGCCGAGAGCGAACGATGCGTTGATCTTGTCGCGGCCGTACCCGGGAATCGGCACGTAGGAATCGCGCGGAATGCTCACCATCGTTGCCGGGCCGCCGCTGCTCGGAACGTGCACGATCATGATGGTGTCGGTGCGACCGCCTCCGGTATCGCCGCCGGTCGATAGTTCCTGTTCCTGTTCGGGGGTCAGCCCGATTCGACTGTCTGAGCCGACCAGCAACCAGTTGGTGCCGGGGGTGTCGGCGATCCGGCCGGGGTAGTCGGCCAGTGCGTCTATCCGGTCCAGTGTCGTGTCCAGGTAGTACGTCGTGCCCACCAACGCCAGGATCAACAGCAGGAGCAAGGCGCCGATTCGTCGACCCCAGTGCCGCTTTCGTCTCGGTCGACTCTGCTGTGACGGCTCTGCGGAACGGCCCGGTGTGGGCGTTGGGGGTGGTGCCTGACGGCCGGGCGCACCTGGCGGTGGTGCCGGCGTATCCCGATAAGGTTGGGGTGTCTTAGTGGGAGCATGGCCTCGCGGCGGCGCCGAACGAACCTGCTGAGGTTGCGGGGCCTGCGACCAGGCCTGCGGAGGCGGCGGCGCACCGCGTCCGGCTCGACGGATCACCTGGGTGCCCTCTTCAGGCGGCACTTGTGAGCCACGGCGGCCACCGCCGCCACGGGCATGGGGAGGTCCCGGTCGCGCGGGGGCAGGCGGTGGTACCCGTCCGGTTTGTGGAGGGACACCCTGGCCAGGGGGTGGAAGTCGCCGATCGGATGGCGACCGCGACGGCTGTCCGCCCCTCGACCGCCGGGGCGGACGAGGTGGTAGCGGGGGATGGGGAGCGTCGCCGGTCATCGGAATGACTCTACTGGTCCAACAGACTCAGGGGATCCAGCCGACGTGCCCACGCAGGGCGGTATAACCGACGAACGCGACCGAGTCGATGGTGGCGTGGGCGATCACGAGAGGCCACAACCGTCGAGTCTTCTGCCAATACCGACCGAACACCAGTCCCATCACCACATTGCCCACACCGCCACCGAACCCCTGATAGAGGTGGTAGCTACCACGAAGGACCGCTGAGGCGAGTAGCGAAGAATTCTCACCCCACCCCAGCTGCCGCAGTCTGGTGATGAGGTACGCGACGACGAGCACTTCCTCCGCGCCGGAGTTTGCGATGGCCCAGAGGATCAGAGCGGGCAGTCGCCACCAGTGATCCTCGATAGTGCTCGGGACGACGGTGAGATTGGCGCCGAATGCGCGCGCCAACAGGTAGAAGCCAAGTCCAGGGAGTCCGATGAGAGCGGCGAGTCCTACACCCTGTGTCGCGTCGGGACGCCAGCGGAATCGGCCCAGACCGATGCTGCTCGGGCCGAAACCGCTGCGCCACAGGAGATACAGCCCCAAGCCGGACCAAGCGAGCAGTTGGACCACGCCAAGCAGTTGCCGGGCGGCATCGATGAAGGCGTTCTCCGCGCGGGGGACGTTGAGGGCCACCGACTGATCTGCCAGAGGGGCAGGGATGAGCAGCGATTCGGATAGTGACAGTATCCCGGAAAGCCCGCTTGCGCCGAAGGTGACGAGCAGGACGATCGTGATCTCGATCCACAGTCCACGTCGCTCGCGGTCGTCGATCGGCTTTGCCGGTTCGGGTGATGCCGGCCGTAGCCACGAGTCGAGCGTCGCACGCGAGATCACATGACTTACGCTAGCGTGCGCCGAAACCGAATATCGTGCTACTGCGCGCACGGAGCCCATTCATGAACGGGCAGCCCGCAAGGACTCGGATTGCCCTGCTCAGCCCAGCGGCGTCGTCCACTGGCGCCCCGAACGGCATTCGGATGTCGCGGTCACCGTGGTCGCCTTCGGTGCGCAACCGCAATCCGTAGCGGTCGATGCCGAGCGGCCGGACGCGCCCCTGCCGCATGTGGGGAGGTAGTTTCCAGGCCAGCAGTTCGATGATGTTCTGGTGATCTTCTTCGAGATATCGAAGCCATGCGGATTCCGTCTCCCAGAAGGGGTCGGGCCGAGCGGCGAGCAGATCGTCCATATCGACGGATTCGGCGCCACTGGAGTCGGCGACCACTGCGGATTCGAGCCGTAGCTGCAGTAGCGCGGCATCATGTCCGACATCGAGGAGACCGGGGTGCGGGAATTCGGATGCCACCTCGTCGGCGATTGATCGGGTATGGGATTCGCAAAGTGCATGGAGGTTGCCGCGCAACCAGACCAGGGATCGCACGGGTTCACGAAGCGCGAGCGGCGAGTAGTCGGTCAGCTCCAGAACGGCGGGGACCGCTCCGGAGAGCCTGGGCAACATGGCTGCGGGCGAGTCGTTCGGTACCGCGACGACTACGTCGCCTCGTGACCGCAGATGGTGCACGGACGTAATGGTGGGAGCGCTTCCTTCGACTGCCAGTACTGCGTTCTTGGTCCGTGCAACGGAGCTACGCAAACGTTCGGCGGTAGACGGTCCGGTGGTCTCGGCAGGCATTGGGTCTCCTGGGTCGCGCAACAATAAGGTAACCCTAACCTAAGTGACGAGGGTGTTGAAGGCAAGGCTCTGCTCGGCGCTACGGTTGAACGGTGGCAATACCTCTCTCGCTCGGCGTACCGCGCCGTCGCGGACCGCAATCGCTACTCGAGGGACTGCTCAGTGCGTGCGTGGATGCAACCAGTCGCTCAGACCTGTCCGTGGGCGACTCGTTCGGTCCGCCGGTGGTCGCGGCCTCGAAGCTTCTCGACTCAGCGGGAACCGAAGCAGGCAGAGTTATCGTCGACCTCGACGTCGACCCCGCCGAATTGCAGACCCACGAGCAGGCGTCCTACGAGGCCGTTCGGTTCCACCTCGACTGTTCTGTCGACCAACTCACCGTGGCCCTGGCCCTCCGATTGTCAGCTCCGCTAGCGATATTCGTCGCCTCTACCGGTGACGACCGGGGGCTCGGCGATACTGTTCTGCAAATAGTGGAGGCCGGATGCGTTCCGGGGCTTTCCAGCGGGCATTCCATCGGCGCGGTAGCCGACTTTCTGGCGGTTCTCGCGCACGCCGACATCGGATATGTCGCGAGAGCGAAGGACACGGCCGAAGTGCTCTCGCTTCTGTCGGGCACGGTCGCCTCGCTTTGCGGCGAGGACACACGCCGGGCTCTGGCGAATCCCGAACCCGCGAAACTGACCGTCCTGAATGCCGCGGCGGCGGAGGCCGTCCGCGAGGTCTTGCTCGGGGTCGAAGTGTCCGACCCATCGCTCGTCGAGCGCGAACTCGCCGCTCTCGGATTGCAGTAACTATTCATCTCCAATGCGGCGGAAGGTCACCGCTCGGTGCGTAATCTCGTAGGCGTGCCAAAAATTGCGTATTTCGGACCCTCGGGAACATTCACCGAGATGGCGCTTGCCCAACTCGAGGCGGCGGGCACCTTCGACGGACCCGCCGAGAGGCTTCCCGCTTCCAGTCCGGCGGCCACGCTCGAGGTGGTCCGGGACGGACTTGCCGACGCCGCCGTCGTCCCCATCGAGAGCACCGTCGAGGGAGGGGTCGTGCCCACACTCGATGCGCTCGCGCTCGGTGACCGGTTGCAGATCATCGCCGAAACGGAGTTGGATGTGCAGTTCACGATCCTGGGCGCAACCGGGATCGGGAGCTTGGAGCAGGTCCGCAGCATTCGCGCGTATCCCGTCGCGGCAGGACAGGTGAGGTTGTGGCTGCAGGAGCACTGCCCGGGTGCCGAACTGCAGTCTGCGTCGTCCAACGCAGGCGCAGCCGAAGACGTGGCGAACGGCCTCGCAGATGCGGCGGTCTCAACCGCGTTGGCCGGTAGACGGCTGGGTCTGAGTACCCTCGCCGACGGGGTCGCGGACGTGCAAGGAGCGCGCACGAGGTTCGTACTCGTCACGGCGCCCACCCGAGTGCCGGAGCGAACCGGGGGAGACCGCACTTCCGCCGTGCTCGAGCCCAAGAACGCGCCGGGATCCCTCGTCGGGGTTCTGTCCGAGTTCGCAACCCGCGGAATCGATCTGATCCGGATCGAGTCGCGACCCATCCGCACCGACCCGGGAACCTATCGCTTCTTCGTGGACTGCATCGGGCACATCGACGATCCGCTGGTGGCCGAGGCGTTCCGGGCGCTGCACCGCAAGTCGAAGCTGCGGTTCCTGGGGTCATGGCCCGCCGCCAACCCGAGTGGGCCACCCCCGCCTCCCGAGGGTGACGCAGCGGACTGGATCGAGCGACTTCGGCAGGGAGACAGGGAATTGTGACCGGAAACCTGATCTTGGTCCGACACGGGCAAAGCGAGGCCAACGTCGAACGCAGGCTCGACACTCGTCTGCCCGGCGCCAGACTGACACCCGAAGGTCTCTCGCAGGCCGAACAGCTCGGCATCGATCTCGCGGCGGCGGCGAGGACGGCCGCGTTGGTGTCTTCGCAGGCATTGCGGGCCCGGCAGACTGCCCAGCGTATTCAAATCGCGCTGGGAATCACCGTCGAGGTGCGGGAGGGTCTGCACGAGGCCCAGGTGGGTCAGCTCGAGGACCGCAGCGATGAGGAGTCGCACAAGCTCTGGATAAAGACGTTTCATTTGTGGCACAACGGTGACCTGGATGCACGTGCGCCCGGGGGCGAATCAGCCCACGAAATCCTCGAACGGTACGTCCCGGTGGTGGAGTCCCTTCGGGAGCAATACCTGTCTGGCCCGACAGAACCTGGCGATGTGGTGCTCGTCAGTCACGGCGCTGCGATTCGACTCGTCGCCGCTCAGTTGGCGGAGGTCCCCGGACCCTTCGCTGCGGGCACTGGCTTGGCCAACACGCAGTCGGTCGAGTTGGCTCCGCTCCCGGGTGGGGGCTGGGAATGCGTGCGCTGGGGGACCGTCGTTCCGCCTTTCGACAAACGAGCGAACACCGAAGCCCACATCCCCATGGGGTGATCGCCGTCGTGCGTGCTCCGGGGTAGCGTGAGGATGCAGGAACCGTCCTCGAGGAGTGACGGTGGTGGATTGGTTCGTAGCCGAAGACTATTCGCTCGGCAGAATACTCGTCGCCGAGGGAATGGCCGCTATCTATCTCGTTGCCTTCCTGGTGGCGCGCAACCAGTTCAGGCCTCTCGTGGGCAGCAATGGAATGCTGCCGATCCCGGATTTCCTTCGCTCTGTCGGCTTCCGCCGGGCTCCGAGCATCTTCCACCTGTACTACTCGGACAGATTCTTCGCGACGGTCTGCTGGATCGGATGCGGGTTGTCTCTGGCCGCGGTTCTCGGCCTGACCCACGTCGTGCCCCTGGCGGTGTGCATGCTCGTGTGGTTCGCCCTGTGGGTGCTCTATCTGTCCATCGTCAACGTGTCGCAACTCTGGTACAGCTTCGGGTGGGAGTCGTTGCTACTCGAGGCGGGCTTCCTTGTGATATTTCTGGGCAACACGTCGGTCGGTCCGCCGGTGCTCGTACTGATCCTGTTGAGATGGTTGTTGTTCCGCCTCGAATTCGGGGCCGGGTTGATCAAGATGCGCGGCGATCGATGCTGGCGCGACCTCACGTGCCTCTACTATCACCACGAAACCCAACCGATGCCAGGACCGCTGAGTTGGTACTTTCACCACCTACCCAAGCGGCTTCACAAGGTGGAGGTGCTCGGTAATCACTTCGCGCAGCTCGTCGTCCCGTTCGGGTTGTTCGCGCCGCAACCGGTAGCCGCTATCGCCGCGGCGATCATCATCGTCACCCAACTGTGGTTGATCGCGAGCGGCAACTTCTCGTGGTTGAACTGGATGGCGATTGTTCTCGCGGTATCCGTCATTCCGGACAGCGTGTACGAGAAGGTGCTGCGCGTCGATATTGCGCCCGCGAGCGTATCGGCACCGATTCCCTTCGTCGTGCTGGTCATTGCGGTGACCGCGCTTGTCGTCGTGCTGAGCTATTGGCCGATTCGCAACATG
Organism: Rhodococcus sp. NPDC049939; assembly: GCF_040656415.1. Lineage (NCBI taxonomy): Bacteria > Bacillati > Actinomycetota > Actinomycetes > Mycobacteriales > Nocardiaceae > Rhodococcus > Rhodococcus sp. NPDC049939. The sequence goes on from NZ_JBFAMC010000002.1 coordinate 300,654, forward strand.
ATCTCGCACGGACAGGCCATGAACGCGTCATTCAACAAGTGGCACTTCGTCAATACCTACGGCGCCTTCGGCAGCATCACCAGAGAGCGCTTCGAGGTGATCGTCGAGGGTACGTCCGATGCATACATCAGCGATGACTCCGAATGGAAGGAGTACGGCTTCAAGGGCAAACCCGGTGACGTCCGCCGTCGCCCACGACAGTTCGCGCCATATCACCTGCGGCTCGACTGGCTGTTCTGGTTTGTTGCGATCTCACCAGGTTATGCGGAGCCGTGGATCCGGGGGTTCGTCGAGAGGCTGCTCCGGAATGACCGGGACACTCTGAAGCTGTTGCAGAACAATCCATTTCCCGATCATCCACCCAAGCACATACGTCTGCGGCTGTACCGATACCAGTTCACCACCTGGAAGGAACGTCGTGAGACCGGGGCGTGGTGGAAGCGGGAACCGCTTTAGTGGGTGGGTGGATCAACGCAGACGGTCAGCCAGCGACTCCAACGCTTGACGTAGACGCCCAGGGGTGCCGGGGCTAAGTGAGGACCATGCGACGCCGTGCGCTGAGACGCTGGATGTCCCGACGATTCGCCCTGCTTGTGTATCGAAGACCGTGACGGGCCCGCCAACCGGATCGTATTGACCGTTGCCGTACACGATTCCGACGATCTCGGCGTACGTCGTGCAGCTTGCTATCGCGCTACCCAGTGCAGCAGCGTCCGCCGCGCCCGCACCTAGCCCGACGAGGGCGGCAGCGAGTGCCTTGCCGTCCGCACTCTGGTCGAAGGCTTCGCTGAGCTGGTCGGTGGGCGCGTTGAGGCCACCGAAGTTCAGGGGTGTCACAGCTCCGAGGGAACTGATGACAGGTGCGAGGATGTCGACCCCGGCGTCCTGGACGACGTAAGTGTCGCCGGCACGTACTGCCAGAACCGAGAGGTATTCGCCCTGAGAGACACACAGTCTCGAGATGTCGCCGTCGACGTGCCACCGCAGTGCGATCTCCCAGTGCGGTCGCGCAAGAACCCGCAGCCTGTCGGCGAGTTCGGGATGAACCTGGCCGCCTCCGAGTAGATCCCGGGCCGTGAGAGTGTCGATCGCACTGCGGTGGGCCGCCTCCCTGGCCTCGTACGAGTCGAATCGCGGGGAGCCGGCAAGCACCACAGGCAGTACGTCGAGCGCAAGGGCCTCGACGAGGTAGTCCATTTCGTCGAGGCTCAGGTGTACCGCAGGCAGGGTCGATGTCCCCGGACCGGTGCCGAGGTCTATCACCGTTCTGTCTCCTGATGTTCGGGATTCGCGCCGATGACCGAGGGGATGACGGTGCGACCGTCGGAGAAGTGCTCGAAATTCCTGAGATAGTCGGGGGTGTCCCGCTCGTCGTCCTGGGAGTCGGCTCCGGCCCCGCGTCCGGCCATCATCGGCCCGTTGCTCGCGGTTGTCCGACTCGCCGTGTTCGAGTTGATGTCGGCTCGAACCTCGCCGAGGCCAGTGCCGGCTGCAGCGGCAGGGGAACCGGACCGGGCGCCCAGCCCATCGGACTTGCCCCAACCCTCCGGTAGCGTCGCACCTCCGGCAGTCGCGCCGATCGCCGCACGCGCCGACGCGGCACTGGTGCTCGCGGGACCGTTGGTTTGCGCACCAACCGGCGCCGTCGGTACTCCACCGACCAGGGGCGTTGCACCCGTTCCCGTGATCGCCGAGATTGCCGCACCGGTGATGTTGGATGCAGCCGAGGTGGCTGTCGTTCCGGCTACGCTGCTGACCTGTGCGGCAGCGGTGGCTACCGCCGGGTTCTGACTGGCGGACATGACCGCTGCCACCGCCGCACGCGTCGGATCGAATTCGCCGTCGTCGGACAGATCCTCGAAGTTCGAGGTTTCCCTGGAATCGGCCTTGGTCACGATGCGTGGCGGCTCTCTGAAGGTCCGCTTGACCGCGAGAATGTTGGTCGCCGCCTCATAGGCTTCCATCACCAGCGCGGCGCGGATGTCCATCGCACGGTCGGCGGCCTCGGCGACGGCTGCGGAACCGTTGAGGGCGCCACCAGCCGAATACGCGGCGGTCTTGGCGGCCTTGACGGCCATGATCTCGGGGATGCTGGGCATGGCGAGCGACGCCGTCGTGTACGCGCCCGCCTCGATTCCGGCCTTGCCTGCAGTGTCAGCGGCGAGTTCGGCGCATTCGGTCGTCCATGCCGCGAACGGTGCGATCTTGGCAATTGCGGCGGCGGCAGTTGTGCCCTGCCAGCCGGCGCCGAGTTCGGCCATGACCCGGACGAGTGTGAGGTTGGCGTCGGCGAAACTCGTGGACAGCGCAGTCCACGCAGCGGATGCCACGCTGAGCGGCACCGGTCCTGCTCCGGCTGCCAGGGCCGTCGAGTTGGCGGCTGCCCCACGTGGCAACCAGATGACGCCGGTCAGTCCCATGATCATGTCGGATCTCCCTGTGGTCTCGGGGCGTTGGTGGTCACATGGTCGCCGTGAACGATGCCCCGAGAGCGAGGTCTTCGGAGGTGTACCGCGCGGCCTGGGCACGAAGCGTGTTCGCGGTTTCGTGCAATTCGCGAATACCCTGCGCTACGGCGGGACTGAACGACCCTGCAACAGTGTTGAAGTACTTGGCGGCATGCAGGGATACCTCGTCGCTCCCTGACGGGAGTACTCGAATGGCCGAGGAGTTTAGAGCCACCGCTGTCTCGAGGCGAATGGCCAGCGCGTCCAGTTCCGCGGCGGCGGCGACAAGAGCTTCAGGTACGACTTGCAGAGATGGCGTTCCGTCAGGCAGGGGTGGCATTGCGTCGAACTCCTTCTCGACCTAGGCAGGCGGAAGGCAGTTGCCCCCCGGCAAACGAACTGCAGGTGCGCTGTCCAGGCGCGTTCGGACCTTTACACGCTTGGACCTCTACACCCTTTGGACGCTGCAACGTGCTCTTCGGTTCCCCCGATCCCGAGACTTCGTCAAAGACGCGAATCAGTGTCAAACGCATCAGTGTCAAACGTTGAACTGGAACTGTGTCCCGAGAAACCGTTCATCCCCAGCCGAGCTCGTGCAAGCGATCTTCTTCTATTCCGAAGTAGTGCGCAACTTCGTGAATCACGGTCACCGCTACTTCGTGCACGACTTCCTCCTCCGAACTGCAGATATCGAGAAGGGCTTCGCGGTAGACGGTAATCGTATCGGGCAGTGATCCGCCGTAGTGGCTGTCCCTTTCTGTCAGTGCTATCCCGTGATAGAGACCGAGCAGGTGGGGGTCCTCGTCGTTGCGGTCGTCGACGAGGACGACGACATTGTCGATTGCGGCTGCGAGCGCAGGCGGAATCAGATCGAGTGCGTCGCCTACCAATTCCTCGAATCGTGCGGGCGACATGGTCACTGGCACGTCAGGCTCCTGGGAAGGGTGCAGCGCCGGGAAGCGGAGTCGGCAACGACCTTCCCTCACCGATCGGCGGTGGTGGCACGGGTGCGACGCCGTCGATGAGAATTTCGCCCTTCGCCGAACCTGTGACGGTGGAGAAGCCGTCCGCTGTCTCCTTGCCTATCGAACAGTTGATCTGTCTCGAGCCGGCCAGCCAACTGTCGAGTTGGAGGTTGTCCCAGAACAGCGTCAGCGTCTTGTTCCGCAGAGCCTCTGCGGAATCGAGGTATTCGTTGGATGCCTGCGTGCACACGTCCTCGAGGTACTCGTCCTGGTCCTCGACGGACGGCATCGGGCCCTGGAAGCGGGTTGCAAGGTCGACGACGGAGATCACCTCGAATGCGTGCGGTTGCGCGCAGTCCACAGGATCGGTAGGCACACCTTGGCTGATCCCGATGCACGAGCCGGGGTCCCAGATGTTCGATTGATCCTGCTCGGCCACCCTTCCCTCGAACGGCTGCAGCGTGCCGTCGGCGCTCGAGTACTGCAGACCGCAGCGCAGAGTGCGTTCACCCATTCCCCAGCCGCTCTCGCTGGGGAACATGAGACCGACGCTGAATTTGCCGTCCGGATCGAACTTGGCGCCGAGGTAGTTGCCGACGGAGGGGACGCAGTGTTCGTCCCGAAGCGAGGCGAAGCGTAGCGCGCCCGGATAGCGCGACCCTGGGCCGAACTCGGCGCCCGGGTACATGCTCAGGTCCAAACCCGATGTCACCTCGAAGCGGTGTTCCTGCGAGCAATCGACCTTCGTCACGTCTGTTCGGTCACTCGACCCTGTCGACGGTGTCCAGTCGAGGCAGTCGCCTGCGGTGGCCGAGGCGAATGCGACGCCCCGGACGCTGGTTGCCTGCAGCGCGGAGTTGCTGGACAAGGCGGGCAACTCGCTGCGGTTGAATCCACCCGCGATCGCCACGGTGGCGACCGCAGCCACTACGGCACCCGCCGCAATGAAGGCGAGCGAACGCCGGGTCGTGTTCGCGGACATCGCGGGAAGGGTCTTCCGCGGGCGCCCGGCATTCTCCGGTGGCGACTCGGCGCTGTTCGACTGATCTGAAGACATCGGTACCCATAATGCCCGTTCCGGCGGCAGAAGCAGAACAACACCCACGATCGGAATGAACTCGGCGCGCCAGAGAGCCGCGTACGAGTGTTCGATCGCAAGGCCGTCTCGACCCTGCTCGAACCGAAACCGAAATGAGGTCCACAGGGTCGCCCGGTAGGGTTTGACTCCGTGATTGACCTGAAGTTCCTCCGCGAGAATCCTGACGCCGTCCGCCAGTCGCAGCGCATGCGAGGGGAAGATCCCGCCCTGGTCGACTCGCTGCTCGAGGCAGACGCAGCCCGCCGTGCTGCAGTCCTCGCCGGTGACACCCTGCGCGCCGAGCAGAAGGCGTTCGGTAAGAAGGTTGGCCAGGCCTCCCCCGAGGAACGTCCTGCGCTGCTCGAGGGATCCAAGGAACTCGCGGCGAAGGTCAAGCAGGCCGAGGCGGAGCAGCACAAGGCGCAAGCCGCGCTCGATGCCGCGCATCGGGCGATCTCGAACATCGTCCAGGAGGGTGCCCCCGCAGGGGGTGAGGACGACTTCACCACGCTCGAGGTCGTCGGGGACATTCCCACCTTCGACTTCGAGCCCAAGGACCACCTCGAGCTGGGCGAATCGCTCGGTCTGATCGATATGGAGCGCGGCGCGAAGGTCTCGGGCGCCCGGTTCTACTTCCTCACCGGCTTCGGCGCCATGTTGCAGCTGGGAATGCTGCAGCTCGCGGCGCAGAAGGCGATGGCCAACGGCTTCCAGATGATGATCCCGCCGGTGCTGGTGCGTCCCGAGGTCATGTCGGGCACCGGGTTCCTCGGGTCCCACGCCGACGAGGTCTACCATCTCGCCGACGACGACCTGTACCTCGTCGGCACGTCCGAGGTCCCGCTGGCCGGCTACCACTCGGGCGAGATCCTGGACCTTTCAGACGGACCGAAGCGGTACGCCGGCTGGTCGACATGCTTCCGCCGTGAAGCCGGTAGCTACGGCAAGGACACCCGCGGCATCATCCGCGTCCACCAGTTCGACAAGGTGGAAATGTTCACCTACTGCAAACCAGAGGATGCGGATGCCGAACACAGGCGGTTGCTCTCGTGGGAGCAGGACATGCTCGCTGCCATCGACGTCCCGTACCGGGTGATCGACGTCGCTGGTGGTGATCTCGGAACCTCGGCTGCTCGCAAGTTCGACTGCGAGGCGTGGATACCCACGCAGCAGGCGTATCGGGAGCTCACCTCTACGTCCAACTGCACGACGTTCCAAGCACGTCGCCTGGGTGTGCGCTACCGCGACGAGAACGGGAAACCGCAGATTGCGGCCACGCTGAACGGCACGCTGGCGACGACGCGATGGATCGTCGCGATCCTGGAGAACCATCAGCAGTCCGATGGCACCGTCCGGTTGCCAGAAGCTTTGGTGCCCTTCGTTGGTACCGATGTGCTGAAGCCTTGATCACTCCGCCCATATTTTGGCAAGGCTACCCTTGCGTGAGCTCCGAAATAATGTAATCCTTACCTAACCAGATTGGTTCGTAAGGAGCTCTATATGTTCGTCTGCATCTGCAAAGCCGTGACCGAAGAAGAGGTGCAAGAGTACCTGGACGCCGGTGCGGACACTCCTGATGCGATCGGCGAGCAGTGTGGAGCTGGATGGGGGTGTGGTACCTGCGTCAACCGCCTCGATGAATTGTTGTGTGAGCACGCTGTCCGTAAGCAGACGGCTGCCTGACAACTGAAGCCTCGATCCCCTTCGGATCGTAAGAGAACGCTGCTACGGTCGTATCAGTCCGACGACCGGAGGTTGCTATGCGTGGCGACGACGAGGTTATCGCTCTACTCAACGAACAGTTGACCAGTGAGCTGACCGCGATCAATCAGTACTTCCTGCACTCGAAGATGCAGGCCAACTGGGGCTTCACGAAACTGGCCGCCAAGACTCGCGCCGAATCCATCGAGGAGATGGTTCATGCCGAGATTCTCACCGACCGCATTCTTCTACTCGAAGCCCTTCCCAACTATCAGAAGCTACTTCCGCTGCGCATCGGTCAAGACCTGCGCGAGCAGTTCCACTCCGACCTGGCGATCGAGGTCGAAGTCGTCGAACGCCTGCGCCCTGGAATTCAGATGTGCCGAAGCAAGGGTGATGCCACCTCGGCCAAGTTGCTCGAGCAGATCCTCGCGGAGGAAGAGGAGCACATCGATTATCTCGAGACCCAGATCGAGCTACTCGACAAGATGGGTGACCAGCTCTACATGGCGCAACTCGTCGATCAGCCCCCGACTGCCGGATAGTAGCTACCGGACAGCGCGGGACCGCCCCATGTCACATCGGTGCAGCCAGATCGAACAGATGTGACATCGGCACAGCCAGATCGACCCGACGGAAATCGGGTCGGCGTCAGAGTTTGGTGGATCGCAATTCGTGGCCCTCGGCGGTCTTGCAGAACGGCAGTGTGCGCACTTTCACGCTACTTCCCATCGCCGTCTTCACCTCGGTGTGGGGTGGATCGCGAACACCGGACTACGCTAACCGATTGTGGAACCCGTTTACCGAACCATCATCGGAATTGCCCGCACCGTATTCGCCTTCGAGGGGCTGAAGTTCACCGTCAAGGGTGATGAGCACATTCCGGCAACCGGTGGGGCCGTGATCGCGATCAATCACACCGGATACATGGACTTCACTTACGCCGGGCTTCCCGCTCGCAGGGTCAAGCGGTACATCCGCTTCATGGCGAAGAAGGAAGTGTTCGACAACAAGATTTCCGGCCCGATCATGCGCGCCCTCAAGCACATTCCGGTCGATCGTGCCGCGGGTTCCGACTCGTATCGTGCGGCCGTGGACCGCTTGCGTCACGGCCAACTGGTGGGTGTCTATCCGGAGGCCACGATCAGCCGCAGTTTCGAGATCAAGGCTTTCAAGTCGGGCGCAGCCCGAATGGCGATCGAGGCCGACGTCCCCATCATTCCGATCGTCATCTGGGGTGCGCAGAGGGTATGGACGAAGGGGTTCCCGAAGAGACTCGGTCGCACGAACACACCCATCTCGATCGCCGTCGGTGAGCCCATTGCGCCGTTCGAGCCCGCATCCGAGTTGACGGACAAGTTGCACGCCACAATGGAAGTGATGCTTGCCGACCTTCAACGTGAGTACGAGCATCCGGCGGGTGCGTACTGGGTGCCCGCACGACTCGGTGGCAGCGCACCTACCCTCGAGGAAGCGAACAGAATGGACTTGGAGGAGTCCGAGGCGAAGGCTCGCGCCCGGCGGCTGCGGGAGACCGGAAACTGACGTGGCTGGCGAGCCTGTTTACACCGCCGTCGAGATGACGGCCAAGGCGATGTCGCGGTTCCAGGGAGTGAAAACGAGTCGGAAGGGACTCGAGAATATTCCAGCCGAGGGCGGGGCGGTCCTCGCGGTCAATCACACCGGCTACCTGGATTTCATCCAGTTGGGGCTGGCGGTCAGCGCCGCGGGCCGCAGAATGCGGATCATGGCGAAGAGGGAACTTGCGAACAACAAGGTGCTGGGGTTCTTGATGCGGGGGTGCGGCGTCATCGAGGTTGACCGGGCGGCAGGTGCTGACGCATACGCCGAGGCTGTGAATCGGCTTCGGGCCGGCGAGTTGGTCACTGTGTACCCCGAGGCCACGATCAGCCGCAGTTTCGAGATCAAGGCATTCAAGTCGGGTGCGGCCCGCATGGCGATCCAAGCGGACGTGCCGATCGTGCCCGCCATCGTGTGGGGCGCACAGCGGATCGCGACGAAGGGCAAGCCCAGGCACCTTGGGCGACATCACTTTCCGGTGTCTGTAGCGTTCGGTACGCCGATCGAACCGCACGAACCGGCGGCCACCCTCACCGAGACATTGCGCAACGAGATGGTCGCGATGCTGCACCGGGTGCAGGAGGATTTCGATCACCCAGCGGGTGCGTACTGGGTGCCGCGGCGTCTCGGTGGTACCGCACCCACTCTCGAGGAGGCCGCGGAAATGGATCGTCGAGATGCCGAGAAGCGACGAACTTCATAGCCGGTTGTCCAGCGCCTAGGCAACCCTTGCATGCAGAATTACTAAGTGATTGCAGACCGGCCCAGCCTTGTAGCGTCCGATATCGACGGCACCTTGATCGGGCACGACGAACGCGTCAGTGCGCGCACTCGTGACGCCGTCACATCGGTGGTCGCGTCGGGGACGCCCTTTGTTTTGGCGACCGGTAGGCCACCGCGCTGGATTCATCCCGTCGTCGATGAACTCGGTCACGCGCCGCTCGCCGTCTGCGCCAATGGCGCCATCATCTACGACAGCAACACCGGCCGCGTGCTCAGCGCATCGGTTCTCGATGTCGATTCACTCGCGTGGCTGTCGGACATCACACACGAGGTACTCCCGGGCGCAGGACTCGCCGCAGAGCGCGTCGGTGTCGGCGCGCACGACATGGCGACATCGGAATTCGTCCGTTCACCGGACTACGAGCACGCCTGGTTCAACCCGGACGACACTGAGGTGTCGGAAGAGGCGGTCTTGGCCGCATCCGCGGTGAAGTTGCTGGTCAGGGTCCCTGGAATGTCCAGCAAGGCGATGGTCGACGCGCTGAAGCCGCACATCGGCGGGAGGGCCGACGTAACCTACTCCACCGACAACGGGCTGATCGAGTTGTCGGCGCCGGGAATTACGAAAGCGTCCGGTCTGGCGATCGTGGCCGAACGGCTGGGCGTGGCGGCGTCGGAGATCGTGGCGTTCGGAGACATGCCCAACGACATTCCCATGCTGAACCTCGCTGGTTTGGGGGTCGCGGTCGAGAACGCGCATCTCGATGCCAAGGCTGCGGCCCGCGAGGTCACGACCACGAACTTGAATCACGGCGTCGCGAGAGTGCTCGAGCGCTGGTGGTCGTGATCAGACCACCAGCGGTCGTGACCGGGCGATGCCGTTGTATGCCTACTCGTAGGTGTCGTTGAATGTCTGGAGAACCTGGGTCACGACTCCGGTCAGCTCGTTGAAGATGAGCGAACCGTTCTCGAAGTCGCTGCGCATACCGCCCGGGATCGCGTACTCGTCGCTGGTCGGCAGACCGAGAACGCCACTGTCGGCACCGAGTTTCCTCCAGGTGTTGTAGATCTCCCCGAGGACCGTCCACACACCACCGTTCGGTGAGGTGTAGATCGCCCCGTTGGTGAACAGCGCGCCCGTGTTGCCTGCCTTCGCCTGGAGAAGTCCAGTGATGGCTTGGCCGAGCCTGCCCGCCTCACCGCCCTCGGCGAGCCACTTCTGTACGACGGGCGAGTCGGTAAGCCGGATCAGTTCGGTGACGAGCCCCGGGATGTCGTCCGGCAGACTCGAGCCAAGATCCGGTGGTGGCAAGCTACCTGCGGGTGGGCCCGCCGCGAGGATGGAGCTGCCGTTGCCGAGGTTGGCCGCAGCGATCTGCCGGATCTGGTTCATGTATGAGTAACCGACAGCGCCTGGGCAGACGGTGTAACCGACGTCGCTGTGCGCGAAGATTATCGGCACGTCTATCGGTTGGCCTACCGGAATCGGAGTGAACTGGGTGCCCTCGGAGTACATTCTCGTGTACCCGAAGGGGTCGAGTCCGGCATTGCCGAGCTTCCAGCCCAGGAACCTGCCGACCGCGTCGATCGTGGCCTGCGGCGGAGCCACATTGGAGAAATCACCCATCATTGCGACGCCGGTGGTGTTCTCGTTGAATCCGCCCGCGTGAGCGCCTCGGACCGGAAGGCCCAGGCCGCCTGCGCGCCCCTCGAAGATCTGCCCGTACCTGTCGACGAGCGCGTTGTATCCGATGTCGCACCAGCCGAGCGTCTGTGCGTGGTACGCGTAGATCCCGCGGACGATTTGCGCGGACTCGGCCGGGGAGTAGTTGTTAGTACCTGCGGTGTGGTGCACGATGCCGCCACCGAGGGAGTTGTCGTATGTCGGATTCGAGCAGCGAATCGACTCGTCTGCACCCCACTGGCCTCGGCTGATGACTCCGGGGGTGAGGCTGCCGAGCGAGTTGGTGATACCGGTGAGCAAGCTGTCACCAGGGCTGCTGCCCGGGGCGATGAGCACTGCGGTAACCAAGTCGGCCGCCAAGTCCGCCGACTGCTGGCGGATCGGCTTGCTGACGGAAGCGGGAGTGTAGCCGAGAGGGGCAGCATCCTCGGGTGCGGTGTTCTCGGGTGCGGTGTTCTCGGGTGCGGTGTTCTCGGGTGCGGTGTTCTCGGGTGCGGTGTTCTCGGGTGCGGTGTTCTCGGGTGCGGTGTTCTCGGG
>NZ_JBFAMC010000002.1:311465-622647 GCF_040656415.1 Rhodococcus sp. NPDC049939
CGGGTGCTTCGGGCAGAGCAGTGGCCGACGTGGGCGTCAGGACCTGGATCGCGTTGGTCTGCCCGACATAGACGGCTTCGGTCGCGACCTTTCCGCCGGTCGCTTCCAGGCGGGCACTGTCAGTATCGGCGATCTCGGGGGAGAACCACTCGCCCCAGGTCCCGTCGGGCTTCTTCGCCCGGATTTTCGACTCAGCGGCCCCGACCGTTTCGGATGTGAGCGCCACCATACTGAAGGGGGTATCGCGAGTGACTTCCTTGACGATCGTGCCTGGCTCGTGATCGGCCGGCGGAGGCGTCGCCGGGTCGGAGACGTCGCCCATCACAGGGATTTTCAGCGGGATTTGCACTCCACCGGGAAGTTCCAGAGTGCTCGGAATCTGAATGGACGGCGGAATCGGCAGGTTCCTTAGCTCGCCGATGTTGACGTCAGGCAGGTCCAGCCCGGTCAATTCCTTCAGCGGAATTACGACATCGGGGATCTGGGCCAGGACCACCTCCGCGATGTCGGTCGAAATCTCGGTGGTTTCGCTCGTAGAGCTGATGCCGGAGGGCCCGTTACCGCTGTAGACCGCCACGGTACTCGTGACAGTCAGAGCAGCGACAGCCCCGAGGACAAACGAGGGCTTCAGTCGGCGGTGCGGCACGGGACTCTCCTCAGTCGTAGTTTTCTGCGAGTTGCTTCGCAAACCTGCAACTTGTGGTACTCATGTTGTTAGAGTGTCTCTTGTTGCACACTCCAGTCACTCTTGACACACTAATCCCACGAAAATATGAATCTCAACCTTACGTTGAGACTTTATCGGATTGTTTCGAAGCTTCCGGGGAGCGAGGCGCACGCCACGCCACGGAGCCAGTTCCGAAGTGGTGAGGAGTGTGTGATGGCGAAGCCCGAATTCGGGGTCCGCGCAGTTAGACGGGCCCGCACTCGAAGCAGGCTGTACATCGCGAGGCCCACCAGCACACGCGGTTGGACGAGATCGCTGTTGCGTATGTCGGCACTCGGAATCGCACCCGCCCTCGTAGTTGGTGCAGTAACCGGAGTGGTCGCCCAACACCAACCCGCGAGGCAGGAGGTTCGGGTCGCAGTCGCGTCCGACACGCCGTTCACAATCTCCGGGCACGGCAACGGGCACGGCCGCGGAATGGGCCAGTGGGGTGCGTACGGGTACGCCAAGGATCACGGATGGGCGGCCGAGCGGATCCTCGCTCATTACTACGGTGGGACCACGCTCGGTACTCTCGCCGACGCGCAGATCAGCGTGCGACTGCAGGGACGCGACGATCAACCCCTCGGCGTGTATTCGGACGTGGGTGCCGTCGTTGCGGGCAAGTCAGTCGGACCGGGAGATGGCGTCCATTTGACGCCGACTGAAGGAGGCGGAGCGAGCGTCGTGGTCACCCGGGGGTGTGCCGGCGATGTCCTGTGGCAGGAAACGACCGACCATCCGTGGGTGGACCCCGTCGACCTCGGGCCCGACCGGCCCCCAAGCGAGCACCTGAAGCTGTGCGCCGATGACACCCCATACCGTGGCTCGCTAGGTGTCGCACTCGACGGCGGAGCCACGCGCACCGTCAACGTTCTCGAAATAGATGACTACCTACTGGGCGTCCTCCCTCACGAAGTCAAAGCCAACTGGGCTGATACCGGTGGGGCGGAGGCACTTCGGGCGCAGGCAGTCGCGGCACGCTCTTACGCCGCCGCCGAAGACCGCGAGGAATATGCCAGGACCTGTGACACCAAGGACTGCCAGATCTACGGAGGATCCGCCAGCGAGGATCCACGGACGACGGAGGCCGTCCGCTCAACCTCGGACATGATCTTGACGAGAGACAACAAGGTCGTCGCGGCCGAATTCTCCTCGTCCACAGGTGGATACACGGCCGGCGGAGAGTTCCCTGCCGTCGTGGATCTCGGCGACACCGCGTCGCCGTACCACGACTGGACGGTGACTCTCACCGCGGGCGACATTGCCTCCGCATTCGGAGTGGGAGAACTCGAGTCGTTCGAAGTCGTCGCCCGCAACAACTTTGGGGCCGAGGGCGGTCGCGCCACCGGCGTGAAGGTGGTCGGGTCGACGGGTACGGCCGAGGTGACCGGTCTCGAAGCACGCTCGAAACTGAACCTTCGGTCTGACTGGTTCACAGTCGGCCCCGGCGTCGGCGACCCGGAGCCACTGTCGCTGATCGGTAACCCGGACCCAGCCTCTCCAGCGGGTGAGGACGTGGGCGCCGTCGGTACAACGCTGGGTTCGCCGATCGACGAGAAGTACGAGGAAGTCGGCGGCGTGAACGGCACACTCGGAGCTCCGGTCGGACCCGAGATGATGCTGCCTTCCGATGCGGGGAAGTTCCGCACATACACCGGCGGAACGATCATCTGGACGGAAACACTGGGCGCACGAGTAGTCGACGCCAACGTGCTGCGTGAATGGGCACCGGAGAGCGGAAGTTAAGGAAGGTGGGCCAGTAGGGGTCGCAAGTCACCTGCTCACCTTCCGTCACCGACGGTTCGCTCGCCTATTCGCGTTCCCGCCCGAGGGAGGGCGGAATCTGCAGGACTTTCCGTGCTTTGCGGGAGATGTCGCAGTTGCCGGAGGCGACGGAGTGGAGGATGCCGTTGTAGACCAGGTCCCACATCTGTGGGTTGCTCTGGACATCTCGCAACCCGAAGGAGTGGACCTTCCTGCCCTCGGCGTCTTCGAGGCGCAGTACCCGACGGAGTCCGTCGACGCTGAACCTGATCCGGACCAGCTCGTAGGTGTTGACCCACTTCGGGCCCTCCTGGACCCACATGGCCCCGGCCGCCATCCACTCGTATCCGGTTCGCCAATACATTACGGCGCCGATAACGGTCAGAAGAACCCAGAATCCCCAGTCGCTGACCCAGTCGAATCCACCAACCTTGAGGGTGGCGAAGGCTGCAACGATTGCCGGCATGCCGATCGTCGCTTGCATTCTGTGCTTGCTCTCGAACTGGAACCATTCGAGGGTGGGGCCGAGGTCCTCGGGGGCGGGTGGGGGCTTGGTCGGGGTCCGGTCGGTCGGGGTCGTCTCGTTGGCGGAGCTTTCCCGGCGGGGAGCCGTGGGTGGACGTGGTTCGCCGGTGTGTGGGTCGGGGACCGGGGGGAGGCGGAACTGCCCGCGCGGGAAGTAGTGGGTCATTGTCAGTCCGCTTTGTCCACTGGCTCCCGGCCGAGGGAGGGCGGGATCTGCAGGACTTTCCGTGCTTTGCGGGAGATGTCGCAGTTGCCGGAGGCGACGGAGTGGAGGATGCCGTTGTAGACCAGGTCCCACATCTGTGGGTTGCTCTGGACATCTCGCAACCCGAAGGAGTGGATCTTCCTGCCCTCGGCGTCTTCGATTCGGAGTACCCGGTTGAGTCCGTCGACGCTGAATCTGATCCGGACCAGCTCGTAGGTGTTGACCCAGAATGGGCCGTCCTGCACCCACACCGCCCCGGCCGCCATCCACTCCTGGCCGGCCCGCCAATACATGAACGCGCCGCACCCCACGATCCAGAACCATGGGAACCACTGACCGACCCATTCGAATCCGCGGTTTGTAAAGATGATGAATGCCAACAAGAGTCCCGACATAGCAACTGCCGCTTGCACTCTGTGCTTCGTCGACGCCTGTGACCATTCCAGGGCGGGGCCCATGCCCGAGGGCTCAGGCGGGGCTTTTCTCGGGGTCCGGTCGGTCGGGGTCGTCTCGAACGCGGAGCTTTCCCGGCGGGGTGCCGCGGGTGGGCGGGGTTCGCCGGTTTGTGGGTCGGGGATCGGGGCAGGGCTGATCCACCTGCGGGGGAAGTAGTGGGCCATCGTCAGTCCACCTTGTCGACGGGCTCCCGGCCGAGGGAGGGCGGGATCTGCAGGACTTTCCGTGCTTTGCGGGAGATGTCGCAGTTGCCGGAGGCGACGGAGTGGAGGATGCCGTTGTAGACCAGGTTCCACATCTGTGGGTTGCTCTGGACATCTCGTAACCCGAATGAATGGATCTTCCTGCCCTCGGAGTCTTCGATTCGGAGTACCCGGTTGAGTCCGTCGACGCTGAATCGGATCCGGACCAGCTCGTAGGTGTTGACCCAGAATGGGCCGTCCTGGACCCACACGGCCCCGGCCGCCATCCACTCCTGGCCAGTTCTCCAGTACATGAATGCGCCCATCAGCACCATCCAGATCCAAGGGAACCAGTGGTCGACCCAACCGAATCCCCCCTCTTTGACGGTGGCAAAAGCGGCAATGAGTGCTGGCAGGGCAACCGCCGCTTGCGTCCTGCGTTTGGGCTCGAACTGTGACCATTCCAGGGTGGGGCCGAGGTCCTCGGGGGCCGGTGGGGGCTTGGTCGGGGTCCGGTCGGTCGGGGTCGCCACGTTGGCGGAGCTCTCCCGGCGGGGAGCCGTGGGTGGGCGTGGTTCGCCGGTCTGTGGGTCGGGGATCGGGGCAGGGCTGATCCGTCTGCGGGGGAAGTAGTGGGTCATTTTCAGTCCGCTTTGTTCACGGGTTCCCGGCCGAGAGAAGGTGGGATCTGCAGGACTTTCCGTGCCTTGTTGGAGATGTCGCAGTTGCCGGAGGCGACGGAGTGGAGGATGCCGTTGTAGACCAGGTTCCACATCTGTGGGTTGCTCTGGACATCTCGTAGCCTGAAGGAGTGGATTTCTCTGCCCTCGGCGTCTTTGAGGCGCAACACCCGGCGGAGACCGTCGACGCTGAATCTGATCCGGACCAGCTCGTAGGTGTTGACCCACTTCGGGCCTTCCTGGACCCACACGGCCCCGGCTGCCATCCACTCCTGGCCCACCCGCCAATACATGAACGCGCCGGTCAGCGCCGCGAGGAGCCAGTAGCCCCAGTCGCTGGTCCAGTCGAATCCGCCCTCTTCGAGGGTGATTAATGCTGCACAAAATGCCGGCAGGCCGACCGCCGCTTGCATACTGTGCTTGGGTGCGAACTGGGACCATTCGAGCGTGGGGCCGAGGCCCTCGGGGGCGGGTGGGGGCTTTCTAGGGGTTCGGTCGGTCGGTGTCGTCTCGACTGCGGAGGTTACACGGCGGGGTGCGGTGGGTGGGCGTGGTTCGCCGGTGTGTGGGTCGGGGACCGGGGGGAGGCGGAACTGCCCGCGCGGGAAGTAGTGGGTCATTGTCAGTCCGCTTTGTCCACTGGCTCCCGGCCGAGGGAGGGCGGGATCTGCAGGACTTTCCGTGCTTTGCGGGAGATGTCGCAGTTGCCGGAGGCGACGGAGTGGAGGATGCCGTTGTAGACCAGGTTCCACATCTGTGGGTTGCTCTGGACATCTCGTAGTCCGAAGGAGTGGATCTTCCTGCCCTCGGCGTCTTCGATGCGCAGCACCCGGCGGAGTCCGTCGACGCTGAACCTGATGCGTACCAGCTCGTAGGTGTTGACCCAGTCCGGGCCGTCCTGCACCCACACAGCCCCAGCCGCCATCCACTCGCAGCCTGTTCGCCAGTAGAAGAACGTGCCGGTCAGCGCCATGAGAAGCCAGTAGCTCCAGTTGCCAGTCCAGCCGAACCCGCCCTCCTTGACCGTGACGAACGCCGCGCATAGCGCTGGCATGATGACCGCCGCTTGCACTCTGTGGCCTGTCGCGAACTGGGACCATTCCAGCGTGGGGCCGAGTCCCTCGGGGGCGGGTGGGGCCTTCCGCGGGGCATGGTCTGTCGGGGTCGCCACGTTGGCGGAGCTTTCCCGGCGAGGTGCCGCGGGTGGGCGAGGCTCACCGGTCTGCGGGTCCGGGATCGGGGGGAGGCGGAACTGCCCGCGCGGGAAGAAGTGGGTCATGGAGTCAGTCCGCCACGTATTCGATGAGTTCGCCCACCCCGTAGCTGACAAGTACACCTGCGCCGACCGCAAGGAGGGTGGCGGGGCCTCCGGCGGCGCTAGCCAGAAGCAGACTCGTTGCGGCGGTTCCCGCCAGGAAGCCGCCCGCGTCTTTCGCGACAACCTTGGCGATATCGCCAGCGTCCTCGGCGCCCTGCACGTCAGACAAGATCTGGAAGCCGGTGAATGCCAACCCGGCCGCCGGAATCTTGGACCCGAGCGAGGACACGTTCTTGGGGACGATCCCGGCATCAAAGAACTGGGCGACCCGACTCCCGGTCTGTCCTGCGATCAGTCTGGAGTTCTGCGCGGCGAACCTCGCGGCGTCGTCGGCTGCGGTTCCGAATGTGTTGGCTGCGTTCGTAGCAGCGGCTCGCATCGAGTCGGTGGTGGCCTCGGCCGCAATCGTTCGGAACGTCTGCACCTGCGTGGCCCGGGTCTGCGCGATAGCACCCCACTTGTCGGCCTCCTGGACCGCGGTGCCTACGTAGCCGATCCCCGCGCCCCCCGCCATCCACGGGGCTGAACCCTTCAAGCGATCGAGCCAGTTATCTTCGCCACTTTCATTCGTTCCTCTGAAGGCCATGCGGAGGTCCTCGTGGGCGAGTCGCTCCTTCTCCCTTGCCTCGGCCACCATGCCGAGGGCTTCCTGGTACGCGGCGATCTGGTTCGCCTGCTTGGTTAGCTGGTCGATGGTCCACACACCGGGGGGCAGTAGTTCGGGTTCGGCGATCCAGTCGGGGAAGCACACGTCAGGTCCGACCCACAGGCCGGCCTCGAGGGCTTCGGCCGCGGCCTCGGTCATGCGCTTCTTGACTGTGCTCATCTCGTCGGCAAAAGCACGGAGGGCCTTGGCCAGGTTCTCTGCGCGGTCGGCGACCTCGGTCGTCGCCTTCCCGAGCTTCTCGACCGCGGTGCGGAAATTGTCACCGGCCTTGTACTGCCAGTCCGCCTCGGACCGATCCCGGGCATTGCGGAATTCTCGTGCGGCGTCGTCGGCGCCCTCGGCGAGTTGGTCGAGGGCAACGGCGCACTCGGTGCAAGACTCGGGGTCGGCGTCGACATAGACGTAGATGGGCATCAGCGCATTCCTCCGCCAGATGTCTCCGGGATATGTTCGCCGACGCCGGACAGCTGCCGGCCATTCGCCTGGTCTGTGGCGGCGTAGTTGGCGTCGGAGGCCTGCACGACATCGGCAGCGTTCGCCGACGCCTGCGCCACGAACGACATTGCCTCTGCGAGTTCCACGAGCGCGTCACCGACCAGCGCGGTCGACGGTCCTGCGTTCGGCACACTGGGGGCCTTCGCGCCCAGGTCTTCTACCTCTCGAGCGTTGCGCGCAAGAATCTTCGCGGTCTCGTTGAGGTGTTCGACCTTCAAACCGTCCGTACTCACCAGCTGTTCCCTCTTCGTCTTACCGAGCCATACGGCTATTGCAGAAAGGACATCGGAATATGACTGCCGGGTTCTTCGTCGTCCCGGTCATCCGGCGCAACTTCTCTTCGTGAGCCGGGCGGCATCTCGGCGTCGAGCAGAACCACGTCGTAGCCGGTCGAGCTCTTGATCTCGTCCAGGCCGTCGGAATTGACTGCCCCCCACGGCTGGCCTTCTCCGCAACACCTGGCCAACTGGGCGGGGGAGGTGTAGGCCGGTAGCGCCAGCCTGCCGTCAGGAAGGGTCCTCAGCTCCAACTGCACCTGGCCGGACGCGCTCCGAGGCAGCATCGGCAAATACAACACGCCCCCGGCATGCCGCGACGACTGGTCAACCATCGATCCCCCCTCGGTCACCTACTCGGCGAGTACCTTAACTATTGGTGTCTGTAATCACACGCGGCGGGTCACGCCACCGGGTCGAGTTCGGGGATCCCTGTACCCGGAACGAGTGCATCGGGGGGTATCGACGAGATTGCTGTCACCTTTTGGCGAGCAGGGACTACCAGAGGCTTACGTAAACGGCACGGTCGCTTACCCTGGTCTACCGTGACCGCTGCAAACTCACAGACCACCTCCCCCGCGACGGCCGAGTCGGACTACGACCTCATCGTCGTCGGATCCGGATTCTTCGGACTGACGATCGCCGAGCGTGCAGCAACACAGCTGGGCAAGCGCGTGCTCGTGCTAGAGCGTCGTCACCACCTCGGCGGCAACGCGTACTCGGAGGCCGAACCGGAGACCGGGATCGAGGTCCACAAGTACGGTGCGCACCTGTTCCACACCTCCAACAAGAAGGTGTGGGACTACGTCACCCAGTTCACCGAGTTCACGAACTATCAGCACCGCGTCTTCGCGCTGCACAAGGGCCAGGCGTACCAGTTCCCGATGGGTCTGGGCCTGGTGTCACAGTTCTTCGGCCGCTACTTCACCCCCGACGAGGCCCGCAAGCTCATTGCGGAGCAGGCCAGCGAAATTGATTCCAAGGACGCGGCGAACCTCGAGGAGAAGGCCATCTCGCTGATCGGCCGCCCGCTGTACGAGGCGTTCGTGCGTGACTACACCGCCAAGCAGTGGCAGACAGACCCCAAGGAACTACCGGCGGGCAACATCACCCGTCTTCCGGTGCGGTACACGTTCGACAACCGCTACTTCAACGACACGTACGAGGGCCTGCCCGTCGAGGGTTACACGGCCTGGCTGGAGAACATGGCCAAGGACCCCAAGATCGAGGTCCGGCTCGATATCGACTACTTCGAGGTCCGTGACGAACTGCGAGCCGCCAACCCCGACGCCCCCGTCGTCTACACCGGTCCGCTCGACCGGTACTTCGACTACGCAGAGGGTGAACTGGGATGGCGGACCCTCGACTTCGAGACCGAGGTCCTGGAGACCGGTGACTTCCAGGGAACACCGGTGATGAACTACAACGACGCCGACGTGCCCTTCACGCGCATCCACGAGTTCCGCCACTTCCACCCGGAGCGGAATTACCCGAAGGACAAGACGGTGATCATGCGGGAGTACTCGCGGTTCGCCGAGAGCAAGGACGAGCCGTACTACCCGATCAACACCCCCGAGGATCGTCGGAAGCTCGCCGCCTATCGGGAGCGCGCCAAGGCGGAGACCGCTGCGGAGAAGGTGCTGTTCGGTGGTCGCCTCGGCACGTATCAGTACCTGGACATGCACATGGCTATCGCTAGTGCCTTGTCGATGTTCGACAACTCCTTGCGCCCGCATCTCGAGACCGGTGCGCTGCTCGTAGAGGAGAGCGAATGAGCCCTCGCCATCTGCTCGCCGCCGAAGAATCCAGCGGCGAGGTCGAACTACTCGGCAAGGCGCTTCTTCAGCGGGTGATTCTGCCGCGCCCCGGCGAACCACTGGACGTGCGCACCCTCTACCTGGAGGAAGCCAAGACGAACAGTCGCCGGGCGCACTCGGTGTCACGGACTTCGCTGTCGCTGGGCGCCGAGTCCGAAGTGTCGTTCTGTAGCTACTTCAACGCGTTCCCGGCCAGTTACTGGCGCCGGTGGAGCACCTTGACATCGGTGGTGCTGCGGCTGGAGTTGTCCGGTCACGGGCGTATCGACGTGTATCGGTCGAAGGCCGATTCCTCCCGAATTCACGTGGAGGGCCGCGAGTTCCAGGACGACGAGGCCGCCATCGAGTTCGAGATCGACCTCGGCCCGTTCGAGGACGGCGGCTGGATCTGGTTCGACATCACCTCGGACACCGAGGTGATGCTCGAGAGTGCAGGCTGGTTCGCACCTGTCGACGCACCTGGCGAGGCCACCGTGGCGGTGGGTATCCCCACGTTCAACCGACCTGCCGACTGTGTGAAGGCGCTGGTGGCACTGGCTTCGGACGAGTTGGTGATGGACGTTGTCAAAGCCGTCATCGTTCCGGACCAGGGCACCCGCAAGGTCAAGGACGAGAACGGTTTTGCCGAGGTCGCCACAGCTTTCGGTGACCGGCTGGCGATCCACGACCAGGCCAACCTCGGTGGGTCGGGCGGCTACAGCCGAATCATGTACGAGGCGCTGAAGACCACGGACTGTCAGCACATCTTGTTCATGGACGACGATATCGAGATCGAACCCGATTCGATCCTGCGCGCGCTCGCCATGTCCCGGTTTGCCAAGACTCCCATGCTGGTGGGCGGGCAGATGCTCAACCTGCAGGAGCGTAGTCACCTGCACACGATGGGCGAAGTGGTCGACCGCAGCATCTTCATGTGGACCGCCGCTCCCAACGTCGAGTACGACCATGACTTCTCCCGGCACCCGCTGAGTGATCGTGAGAACTCGAAGCTGCTACACCGCCGCATCGACGTCGACTTCAACGGCTGGTGGATGTGCATGATCCCGCGGGAGGCTGCGGAGAGGCTCGGGCAGCCGTTGCCGCTGTTCATCAAGTGGGACGACGCCGAGTACGGCTTGCGGGCCCGCGAGGCCGGCTACCCGACGATCACCATGCCCGGCGCTGCGATCTGGCACATGGCATGGAGCGACAAGGATGACGCCATCGACTGGCAGGCGTACTTTCACCTGCGAAACCGACTTGTCGTAGCGGCCCTGCACATGCCGGGCAACGGGCGCGGCCTCGTCATCAATACGGTCAAGGCCACGATCAAACACCTGCTGTGCCTCGAATACTCCACCGTGGCGATCCAGAACCAGGCCATCGCCGACTTCCTGCAGGGCCCGGAACACATTTTCGAATTGCTGCCCACGGCACTCGGCAACGTTCATGCGATGCGCAAGGAGTTCCCCGACGCAGTGGTCCTGCCGTCATCGACGAGCCTGCCGATGCCTTCCGGTGCCGGTGTCGGCGCCGTCGGTGAGCCCCACAACCCGCTTGCAAAGGTCGTCCGGCTCGGCAAAGGCCTGCTTCACAACGTCAAGCCCGTTGCCCAAGAGCATCATGAGCGCCCGCAGCTGAACGTGCCCACGTTGGACGCGCGCTGGTTCCTGCTGTCACAGGTGGACGGTGTCACGGTCACGACCGCCGACGGCAGGGGAGTCGTCTACCGCAAGCGCAACCCAAAGCAGGCGCTGGAATTGCTGAAGGAAGCCTTGCGGTTGCGCCGCGAACTGGCTCAGCGGTTCCCGGATCTCAAGCGCGAGTACCAGGACGCCGTTCCTGCGTTGACCAGTAAGGAGAGGTGGGAACGTGTCTTCGGCATCGCGTGAGGTCAAGATCCTTCAGACTGTGCAGGCGACGATCGCGAGCAAGCCCGCAGTCGTGGCCACCGCACGAGGGATGTCCCACTTCGGGGAGCATGCCCTCGGCTGGGTGGGGCTCGCCGGTGTCGGCGCAGTTCTCGACAAGCCGCGGCGACGCCAGTGGGTAGGGGCCGCGGTCGGTGCGGTGGGCGCCCACGCGGCTTCGATCGCGATCAAGCGTGTCGTCCGCAGGCCCCGGCCCGATGATCCGTCGATCCAGGTCAACGTGTCTACGCCCAGCAAGTTGAGCTTCCCCTCCTCGCACGCCACGTCCACGACTGCTGCCGCCGTGCTGCTCGGGCGCCTCACCGGGTTACCCTTGCCTGCTGTGTTGGTACCGCCGATGCTGCTCTCCCGTCTCGTTCTGGGAGTGCACTACCCGACCGATGTGCTTGCCGGATCTGCCCTGGGGGCCGCCTCCGCGGTCGCAGTGCTCAAGGCCGAGCAGAAGTTTGGAGAGAAATGAGCGAGGAACCGGCTGTCGCCACCGGACCCCCGTCGTCCCTGGCGGCAGGCATCGTCAAGGCAGTCCGCCCGCGTCAATGGGTCAAGAACGTTCTGGTCCTCGCAGCTCCCGTCGCAGCTGGAACAGCGACGGAATCGGGTGTCCTGATCTCCGTTGCGATCGCTTTCGTCGTGTTCTGCATGGCGGCATCGGGAATCTACCTCGTAAACGATGCGCTGGACGTCGAAGCGGACCGTGCGCATCCCACCAAGCAGTTCCGCCCGATTGCCGCGGGTGTGCTCCCTGTCAATGTGGCGTACGGGTTGTCGGTCGTGCTGCTCGTCGGCTCCATAGCTCTGTCGTTCGCCGCCAATTGGCAGCTCGCGGTCGTGATGGCCGTCTACATCGGCATTCAACTGTCGTACTGCTTCGGTCTCAAACATCAGGCCGTGCTCGACATCTGCATCGTCTCGTCCGGGTTCCTCCTGCGAGCCATCGCAGGCGGTGTGGCTGCCGAAATCGACCTGTCTCAGTGGTTCCTGTTGGTCATGGCGTTCGGCTCGCTGTTCATGGCGGCAGGCAAGCGGTACGCGGAACTGCAGCTTGCCGAGCGCACGGGCGCGAAAATCCGTAGGGCGCTGGAGAACTACACCACGACCTACCTGCGTTTCGTCTGGACGCTCAGCGCCACCGCCGTGGTGCTCTGTTACGGACTCTGGGCGTTCCAGCAGGACGACGTGAAGGGCACCAACTGGTACGCAATCTCCATGGTGCCGTTCACCATTGCGATCCTGCGTTACGCCGTCGATGTCGACGGCGGCGAAGCAGGAGAGCCCGAAGAAATCGCGCTCGGCGACCGTGTGCTCCAGCTTCTCGCGGTTGCCTGGATCGGGGTGGTGGGTGTCGCTGTCTACCTCGTCTGATTTGGAAGCCGGCACCGAGGAGTCGGAAGCCGCCGTGGAGCAGACCACCGCACGTCAGTGGACCACCTCGTCCAGGGTGGTCTTCCTTTCAGGTGTCCTCGTCTCAGCTCTCCTGATGTTCTGGGGTGCCTGGGAACGTCGGTGGATCGCCGACGACGGCCTCATCGTGCTGCGCACGGTTCGCAACCTGCTCGCGGGCAACGGTCCCGTCTTCAACGAGGGCGAGCGCGTCGAGACGAACACGAGCACCGCGTGGACGTACATCGTCTACGTGTTCAGTTGGCTGTCCCAGGTACGGCTCGAGTACGTCGTTCTGACGGTCGCGCTGGTCCTGTGCACGTCGGCAATCGTGCTCGCCATGTTCGGCGCGGCGCGGCTGTACCGGCATGGATCGTTGGTGTCGGGCGGCACGTTGTTCCTCATGCCTGCAGGCGTGCTCGTCTACATCGCGATGCCCCCGGCTCGCGACTTCGCGACCTCAGGGCTGGAGAGCTCCCTTGTGATCTTCTGGATCGCGCTGCTCTGGCTGTTGCTGATCAGGTGGAGTCAAGCCAAGACTCCGTCGACCACATCGGTGCTGCTTCTCGCGCTCATAGCGGGGTTGGGACCACTGGTGCGTCCCGAAATGACGATTCTCGCGGCCATGTCGTTGGCGATGATCTTCTTCGCGCCCGGCCTCACTCTGAGGGTGCGCTTGTCGATGGTGGCTGTTGCGGGCATCGTCCCGGTGGGTTACCAGATCTGGCGCATGGGTTACTACGCCCTCCCGTACCCCAACACCGCTGTCTCCAAGGACGCCGGTGGCGCCAAATGGGCGCAGGGGTTCGCTTACCTGTGGAATTTCGTCGGCCCGTACCTACTGTGGCTGCCCCTGCTGTTCCTCTTGGTCGGTGCGGTGATCATCTACCGAGGCCGGGACAAGCTCCTTGAAAGTGGTGTTCGTCACACTAGTGCTAACCGGATCGACCGTGCGCGCGCATCGCTGCGGACACCAAAGGCCGTCGTCGTTTTCATTCTCGTCAGCGGCTTGCTCCTCGGTCTCTACTCACTGCGAGTGGGCGGCGACTTCATGCACGGCCGCGTTCTGCTTCCCGTCCTCTTTTGCTTCATCCTTCCCGTGGCAGTTGTCCCGGTGCGAATTCCGGATCGGTCCTCTTGGGGACGTAATCGGGAATCATCGATTTTCCTGGCGACTGCATTTCTGTGGGTCGGCACGGTGGTGTGGGCCTTTTTTGCGGCGAATACCACGGGAATGCCGGAAGGTGCCGTTGTCGGGCGTTCCGGAATCGTGGACGAACGGGCGTTCTACGTTCTGAATACCGGCCACACGCACCCGATCCGAGCCGAGGACTACCTCGACTACCCGCGCATGCGTGCCATGCTTCAGGCCATCTCGAACACCCCCGACGGCGGTCTGCTCATCCCAGCAGGCGACTTTACGTATTGGTTCGTCGACCCACCGCCCCTACCGATTCCGGACGGTGGCGCAGGACACACGGTTTACTTCCTGAACCTCGGCATGACGAGTATGAACGTCGGCCTCGATGTCCGGGTCCTCGACCAGATGGGGTTGGCGTATCCACTTGCCGCGCACACCGAGCGCCTGGACGACGGCCGGATCGGTCACGACAAGAACCTGTACCCCGACTGGGTCGTGGTGGATACCGGAATGAACGAAAAGCATCCGTGGATGCCCGCATTCTTGGACGAGGAATGGGTAGCGGAAGCGAGGGTCGCGATCACGTGCCCTGAGACGCAGGAATTGTTGACGTCGTATAGGTCTGAACTGACCTGGGCGCGATTCAAGCAGAATTTGAAAGAGGCATTCGACTTCGCGAGTTATCGGTTCGATCGAGTTCCGGCATACGAAATTCAAAGGTGCAATCTAGAGCCGCCGTTCCCCGGACCTTGACAGCAGGGCGCGCCCTGTGCACCGACGTTTCGGTGTGGTACCAGCTGGATCTCGAGCCCTGAAGATCGCATCTCGTTCATGTAACAATGGGTTCGTCGGCGATGATCCATACCGATGAGAGTGAGCGGTGACGGCGTTCGGGGCCCTCGAAGGGGCTTGTCGAACGATTGCCCGGGACCTTCCCGTGGCATCCAGTCCACCGACAGCAGTGCGACTCGGAAGAGGTCCGCTGCCGCCCCGGGAACGTCCTGGGTCGGAGATTCGCCTGTTCCCGACGGAATCCGCGGGAGCCGCCCATAGCGGAGTCCGCAGACGAAGAGAGCGAGCAGTTTCATGCGTTTTTCCCGACCGAGGTTGTTTCATCGCCTCAAGCAGCGTGCGATGGCCGTCGGTGCCCTCGCGTTGGTACTGCCCGTAGGCGCTGGAATCGTCGGTGGAGCCGGCGCTGTAGCAGCACCGACCCATGCGGGGCCCGCTCGCACCGTGCCGGCGGGCGGTTATGAAGAACTGTGGGTTCCCTCCCCCATGGGCAATATCAAGGTCCAGGTCCAATGGGCGTCGCGCGGCGGCAACGCCGCGCTGTACCTGCTGGACGGACTGCGTGCCCGGAACGACCGCAACGCGTGGACCTTCGAGACCAACGCTCTGGACGAGTTCCGTGACAACAACTTGACTCTGGTGATGCCTGTCGGCGGAGAGTCCAGCTTCTATACCGACTGGTATGCACCGTCCAATACGAACGGACAGAGGTTCACCTACAAGTGGGAGACGTTCCTTACCGAGGAGCTTCCTCAGTTCCTTGCGAATTACGGTGTCTCACCCACCAACAATGCCGTCCTCGGTCTGTCGATGGGTGGTACCGCTGCCCTGACGCTTGCCGCATACCACCGCGAACAATTCAAGTACGCGGGTTCGCTGTCCGGATACCTCAATATCTCCGCACCGGGGATGCGCGAGGCGATTCGATTGGCAATGCTCGACGCCGGCGGATACAACGTCGACTCGATGTGGGGTCCTCCCTGGGACTCGGCGTGGCTGCGCAACGACCCCTTCGTATTCGCACCGCAGCTGAGGGGCCTGCCGATGTTCATCATGGCTGCCAGTGGTCTGCCTGGGCAGTTCGACCGCCCGGCTTCGCTGGTCGGCGCCTTCAACACTGTCAACGCCATGGGGCTGGAAGCCCTCGCTCTGGCCAACACGCGTGCATTTCAGGCGCGTCTGAATTCGCTGGGCATACCGGCAACCTACGATTTCCCCGCAACCGGTACACATTCGTGGCCGTATTGGGGTGAGGGGTTGGCGAAGGCCCGTCCCCAGATTCTCGACACCATGAACGCCTGGTGACCTGAGGCCGCACCTTCCGCGGATGCCACTGCGCCCGATGGGCGTGGTGGCATTCTTTCGATCCGGTCAGGCCTGAGCCAATTCAACCCAGATGTGTGCAACGGCATGGTATGTCAGTAGGGTAACCCCGTCGAGACGCCACCCGCGCAGCTGTCGCTGTTCGGGTGGCGTCTACGTGAGAACTAACGGGAGTTATCTACTTCGTACCGCAACCGCGGCGCGGGGAGGTATCAAGCGGAGGGAAGAGGGTTTCATGCGATATAGGGGTTCAGGGAGGATGAGCGGATGGGTGAGGCGTACAGCTGCCGCACTTGCTCTTGCGGTCGCTGTGCCACTCGGTGTGACGATGGTGGGTGGCGGCGCAACAGCCTCGGCAGCCTTCGACCCCGCAGCCGAGGACTTCTGGGTGGACTCCAGCATGGGTCCGATCAAGAGCCGCATCTGGCGTGCTGCTGACGGCAACACCGAGCGAGTTGTCTACTTGCTCGACGGACTGCGCGCGCAGAACGATCTGAACGGCTGGGAAATCAACACCGACGCGGGCGACTTCCTCTCCAAGTGGAACATCAACGTCGTTCAGCCCGTTGGGGGGCAGTCCAGTTTCTACACCGACTGGTTGAACACCTCCAACCTCAACGGCCAGGAGACCAAGTACATGTGGGAGACCTTCCTCACAGAGGAACTCCCCACAGCCTTGAACGAGCGCCTCGGGTTCCAATCCACCCGAAACGGCGTCATCGGTCTGTCGATGGGTGGCAGCGCTGCCCTCACGCTCGCCGCATACCATCCGGAGCAGTTCAACTATGCCGGCTCGCTGTCCGGCTACCTGAACATCTCGGCCCCCGGCATGCGTGAGGCGATTCGACTGGCGATGCTCGATGCCGGTCGATACAACGTCGACGCGATGTGGGGTCCGCCCTGGAGCAAGGCGTGGCTGCGTAACGATCCGTTCGTCTTCGCCGATAAGCTCCGCGACAATGGCACCCGCCTATGGGTGTCGGCAGCAAACGGAATTCCCGCGAAGGGAGGACCTGCACCGAGCGGGTTCATGGATGTCTTCAATGCGAGTACCGGTGCAGCCCTCGAGGTTCTGTCGCGAGCGAACACCCGCGCGTTCCAGATCAAGATGGCCGCCATCGGCGCCGACAATGTCACATACAGTTTTCCCTCCCGCGGAATCCATGCATGGCGTTACTGGCAGGACCAGATCTACGATTTGGCCGGCGATTTGAGTAGCACGATCGGGCCGCAGCCATGATGTCCAGTCCCGGGCTCGGGGTTGCCGTACGATTTGGCCGGCGATCTGAGTAACACGATCGGGTAGCCGAACGAAGAGTCACAGGAAATAACAATTGCAACAGCAGAACCAGTGGTAACAGCGCGGCATCCCCACTGGTCTGTTGATTGCGTGTAGAAAGAACGGGAACGCGAGGCCGCGCTCGGTGTTTTGGTCTCCTCCCGCAGAGAAAGAGTGAAGTCATGCGAGTAGGCCTGTTCAGAGCGGAACGTCAGCGGGCAGTAGTTCGAAGCCCTAGACGACGGGTACTCGCTTGGCTCTCTGCTGCGCTCGTCGTACCGGTGTCGGCCGGGTTCGCCCAGGCCGCCACCGTTTCGGCGGCGCCAGTTGCAGCCCACGCATCGTCACCTGCCACTGCGCAGGCACCGCTGGACCTCGGGAGTACCGGGGCAACGGTCGATCGCGTCGACTGGCTATCGGAGCGGCGAGTCGCTCTTTGGGTCAACTCTCCCTCGATGGGTGTGCCGATCCAGGTCCAGCTCCTGCTGGCACGTGACTGGTACTTGAAGCCGGACGAAAAGTTCCCGGCGGTGTACATGCTCGACGGTCTGAGGGCTCAGGACGACGAGAACGGCTGGACGCTCGAGACGGACGCCGAGCAATTCTTTGCGGACAAGAACGTCAACGTCGTTCTGCCGGTTGGTGGCGAATCGAGCTTCTACTCCGACTGGCTGGCACAGGACAACGGTCAGAACTACCAGTGGGAGACGTTTCTCACGAAGGAACTTCCGCCGATCCTCGAGAACGACTGGCGCACGACCCAGACTCGCGGTGTCGTCGGACTCTCCATGGGAGGAACGTCCGCGATGTTCCTCGCAGCTCGCAACCAGGGGTTCTTCAAGTTCGCTGCATCGCTGTCGGGCATTCTGACAACCACTGCACTCGGCATGCCTCAGGCAGTGGCCTACGCGATGAGCGACGCGGGGGGCTTCGATGCGGAGGCGATGTGGGGTCGGCCGACCGACCCGGCGTGGGATGAACACGACCCGTACCTGCTCGCCGACAAACTCGAGGACGTCAGCCTCTACATCTCCAGCGGTAGTGGAACCACTGGTCCATACGATCAGCCATCTGGGATCCCCGGTGTCAGCACCAATTACGCAGGTATGGGACTCGAGATCCTGTCGCGGCTCACGTCGCAGACGTTCGCGACCAAGCTCAACAAGCTGGGGATTCCAGCGCAGGTCAATTACAGGCCTTCCGGTACACACTCGTGGCCGTACTGGCAGTTCGAGCTCCATCAGTTGTGGCCTCAGCTCGCAGGCGCCGTCGATGTCCCGGCCAACAAGCCGGCTTGCGGAACCTCGGGAGCGATCGCAGGGGCGGCGGGCGCCAACTCCTGGATCGGCGACTGCCTGACCCCCGAGTACGGCATCGCGGGTGGCACGGTCCAGGACTTCACGAACGGGCGGATCTTCTCCAAGCCCGACACCGGTGCGCAGCCGGTTGCCGGTGCCATCGGTGGTGCATACCAGGTCAGCGGTGGCCCGGAAGGGCCGCTCGGCTTCCCGACGACCGGGGATCTTGTAACCCCGGACGGCCGTGGTCACTTCAACCACTTCGAGAACGGCTCCATCTACTGGACTCCTCAGACCGGTGCGCATCCTGTCAGCGGAGCGATTCGGGATGAATGGGCCCGTCAGGGTTGGGAAGGTGGACCTCTCGGATACCCGGTGGCCGAGCAAGTTGACACACCCGGCAAGGACGGAGTGGTGCAGGGGTTCGAGATCGGTGCCATGTACTCGAGTCCGGACAACGGCACTCATGCGGTGCAAGGCCTGATCATGGCCAAGTACGCCGACCTGGGATACGAGGGCGGTTGGCTCGGATTCCCGAAGACGAGCGAGATCCCGGTCAAGGACGGCGGGAGATTCAACGAGTTCGAGGGCGGCAACATCTACTGGAGTCCGTTCTCGGGTGCCTGGGCCGTCGAGAACGGGCCGATCTTCGACGCCTGGAAGAGCGTCGGCTACGAGGCAGGCCGAATCGGATTCCCGATCAGTGACAAGTTCGCCATCCCCGGGGGCGTACAGCAGAACTTCCAGTTCGGCTACATCACCCTCATAGACGGCAACGCAGAGGTCCACTGACGTCCCGGCGGCGTTAGATATCCCACACACAGCGGCGGGACCAGGGCAGATGGGCCAGGTCCCGCCCGCTGCGTCTGTAGCCTGTTTAGAGGCAAGGACTTTAAAGCTGAAGTTAAGGACGGATAAGGATGGCGCAGCACTCGCGTATGGGCACTACCTTGGGGCGCAGGATCGCGGTTGGCGCGGTTGCAATCGCAGCAGGCGGGCTTCTGGTCGCGTGCGGTGGTGACGACGTCACCGCTACTTCCACCCCGACGGTCAGTGCAACCACCACTGCCGCCGAATCCACTGACGAGAACGCGGCCGCTGATGCACCTGAGGCCGAGGCCGAAGAGTCCACCCCTGCGCCAGTAGAGAGCCCGGGTCAAGCCGCTACGGCCCCACCGACCCAGCCCGAGTCGCTTCCGGAGGACTTTCCGGGACCCGATGAGGTTCCCGTCAGCGGCGACGCGCAGCGGTTCCTCGACGCCCTGAAGAGCGCGGGAATCGACCCTGCCATCGACGGCACCATGGCGCTGAGCACGGCCGACTTCATTTGCCAGGCGGCAGCCGAAGGCCAGAGCGATGAAGAGACGATGGTGTTCGTCACGGCGATGGTCGGTACCGAGGCGTCCGCTGCGGGTAGGGAAATCACTCACGAGCAGGCCGAGGCCGACGCTCGGACCTACATGGATGTCGCGCACGCGACCTACTGCTAGTAGGCACCGATGACGTTGACGAGGCGGAGAACGCGAAAAAGGGGCGGCCGCCTACGCAAACTGGTGGTGCTGATAGTCGTCCTTGCGGTGATTCTCGCCGCACTGATCGCGCTCTGGTACATCCTCGCCGGCCGGTTGCCCAAGCCGATCCCGATTCCGCCCGGTCCCGAGCGGCCGAGCGCGCAGCCGGCTACCTGCCCCGATGTTCAGGTTGTCGTGGTCCCCGGCACCTGGGAGTCCAGCCAGACCGACGACCCGTACAACCCGTCGGCCAACCCGGCGTCGCTGATGCTCAATGTGTCGCGTCCACTGCAAGAGCAGTTCGAGTCCTCGCGCGCGGACGTCTACACGGTTCCGTACGTCGCGCAGTTTTCCAATCCTGTGGCCCTCCCGCCGGATGGGCAGCAGTCGTACAACAAGAGTCGCGCCGCAGGTACTAAGGCCACCGAGGACATCCTGATCCGCCGGCACGAAGAGTGTCCGCTCACCACGTACTTGCTCACCGGGTTCTCGCAGGGCGCGGTGATCGCCGGTGACGTCGCGTCGAGCATCGGCAACGGCGACGGCCCGGTCCCTGCTGACCTCGTACTCGGTGTCGGACTGATCGCCGATGGCCGCCGCGACCCCGGCGCTGCCACCGAAATCGGCACTCCGGTCGCCGGAGTTGGCGCGGAGCTGTCGTTGGACGGTCTGAAAATCCCCGGAATAACGATGACCGGCCCACGCCCCGGTGGGTTCGGCGAGTTGGCAGACCGGACAGTGGACATATGCGCCCCATCGGACGGCATCTGTGACGCCCCGCCAGAGGCTTTGAAGCCGAGTAACTGGATCAGTAGTGGTTTGCGACTGCTCGAGTACAACAACAACCCGGTTCATGCGATGTACAACTCGTACGTGGTGAACGGCTCCGGCGTGACGGCCACCCAGTGGATCGCAGATTGGGCTGCCGAAAAGATCGAGGCCGCCCCGGTCCCTGCACACTATTGATTTTCCGAATTCCGTGGTGGACTAGCAGAGTGGGATTCGTCAGCTGTGACATTTTCCCTACTTGTATTGGCGAATCTTTTACTGGTCGGTAGTGTGCGGTGCTCAGCAGATGTAGAGTGCTGCACGGTCGTACCACCGGTACCCGAGCACATCGATGCTTGCGTCCCGCATCAGGGGCGTATCACCACAGGAGAAGTTATTCATGAGTTCCGACTCCAGGTCGCTGCGAAAGTTTCGGTTCGCGGCCGGCGGAGAGGGCAACGCGGAGGAGGGCGGCGCTCGCCGATTCGTCAAGCTTGCCCAGAAGGCCGAGGAACTCGGATTCGACAGCTTCATGATTCCCGATCACCTGGGCAACCAGGTCGGTCCGATCGCAGCTCTCGGTGCGCTCGCGGTCGCCACCGATAAGATTCGCCTGGGGACAGCTGTGCTCGCCAACGGTTTTCGCCACCCCGCGATCCTTGCAAAGGACGCGGCTACCATTGACGTTCTCTCTGGTGGGCGCCTCGAACTCGGAATCGGCGCCGGCTGGATGAAGGAAGAGTTCGACAAGGGTGGAATCGACTACGAGCGCCCATCTGTGCGGATTGCGAAACTAGAGGAGTCCCTGCAGATTCTCGACACGCTGCTGCGCGGTCAGGAATGCAACTTCGACGGCAAGTTCTACCAGATCAAGGGGCTCAAAGGCAGTCCGCGGCCGCGTCAGGGGCCGAGGCCTCCGATCGCGGT
The DNA here is from genome assembly GCF_040656415.1 of Rhodococcus sp. NPDC049939. Taxonomy (NCBI): domain Bacteria; kingdom Bacillati; phylum Actinomycetota; class Actinomycetes; order Mycobacteriales; family Nocardiaceae; genus Rhodococcus; species Rhodococcus sp. NPDC049939. The sequence continues at coordinate 332,888 of NZ_JBFAMC010000002.1, forward strand.
CGGTGGCGGTGGACCCAAGATGCTTGCGCTGGCCGCGAAGTACGCGGACATCATCTCCGTGGCCACACCCACCAGCAAGGAAGGCAAACTTCTGCTGTCAGGGGTCACGCTCGAGAAGACCATCGAACGCGTCGACCGTATCCGTGAAGCCGCCGGTGACCGGTTCGACGAAATCGAACTCAATTGGACGATCACGACCATCGTCATCACCGACGACCGTGAGCAGACCGCCGAAATGGCGCTGTCGGCGCTGGATCAGGGCTTCCCCCCGAATATCGAGGTCGATACCAAATTGTCCGTCGAGGACATCCTCAGCTCACCCTATCTGGCGATCGGAAGCTTCGACGAGATCGCAGATCAGATCCGCATGGTGAGAGAGAAGACGACGATGTCGTACGTCGGTGTGTTCCCCACACAGATGGACGCGTTTGCGCCGATCATCTCGCAGTTGAAGGGCGAGTAGATGCAGTGAGACAAAGGCGGCGATGCCGATCTGTAACATATCGATGGTTTGCGATCGATTAGTACGTGTCTAGGGCGATGGGTTTCACGCGATCCCACAAGTTGGACAAGATCCGATTAGACGAACGAAGTCTGGGGCGCGGTCATGGTGGCATGTCTGTGTGATCGCTTCGGAGGAGATGGAATGAAAGCGCTGTTCGACGACTTTATCGACGAGATGGGCCGAATCAGGCTCGAACCCGACAGTACGCTGGTCGACTACGTCCAGCGTCACACGCGCGACAACGCGGATGAGCTTGCCTACCGCTACATAGACTACTCGCGTGAACGTGACGGTGAAGTCCATGAGCTGACTTGGGCCCAGTTCGGACACCGCATACGCGCCGTGGCGACTCGTCTCGAGCAGGTGACGCAGCGCGGGGACCGTGTCGCAGTCTTGGCGCCGCAGGGTCTCGACTACGTCATCTCCTTCTTTGCGGCCATCCACGCCGGAACCATCGCAGTGCCGCTCTTCGATCCGGACGAGCCCGGACATTCCGACCGGCTTCACGCCGTCCTCGGGGACTGCAAGCCTTCTGCCATTCTGACGGCCACCTCCTCCGCCGCCGGTGTGCGCGAGTTCTTCCGGTCCCTCCCCGCTGCCGAGCGCCCCAGGGTCATCGCCGTAGACGCCATCCCCGACAGCGTCGGAGAAGCCTGGGTGCGCCCCGAGATCAATCTCGACGACATCGCGTACCTGCAGTACACGTCGGGCTCGACCCGCGTGCCCGCCGGTGTGGAGATCACGCACCGTGCCGTGGGTACCAACGTATTGCAGATGGTCGATTCCCTCGAACTCAACGAGCAGTCGCGAGGCGTCACGTGGCTGCCGCTGTTCCACGATATGGGGTTGCTGACCGTCATCATTCCCGCACTGGGCGGCCAGTACATCACCATCATGAGTCCGCGAGCGTTCGTGCAGCGTCCGTACCGGTGGATCAGGGAACTCGCTGCCGTGTCCGACGGTGCAGGCACGTTCGCCGCCGCACCGAACTTCGCCTTCGAGCACGCAGCGGCGCGTGGTCTGCCCAAGAACGGTGAGGCCCTCGACCTGAGCAACGTGATCGGTCTCATCAATGGCAGTGAACCGGTCACCACGTCGTCGATGCGCAAGTTCAACGAGGCGTTCGCTCCCTATGGCCTGTCGAAAGCGGCGATCAAGCCGTCTTACGGCATGGCGGAGGCAACACTGTTCGTGTCCTCCACCAATCATTCGGACGAAGCACGTGTCATCTACGTCGATCGCAACGCTCTGAACTCCGGCCGCATCGTCAAGGTCGACCAGGACGCCGAAAACGCCATCCCGCAGGTTTCCTGTGGTTACGTTTCGCGTAGCCAGTGGGCCGCCATCGTGGACCCGGAGACGAGCACCGAGCAAGCTGACGGCCATGTCGGCGAGATTTGGCTGCATGGTGAGAACATCGGAATCGGTTACTGGGGTCGCGAAACCGAGACCACCGAGACTTTCCGCAACAAGCTCGAGAACCCTCTTACCGATGGCAGCCACGGTGAGGGTGTGCCCTCGGACGCCAATTGGATGCGTACCGGAGACTTCGGTGTCTATGTCGACGGCGAACTGTTCATCACCGGACGTGTCAAGGATCTCGTGATCGTCGACGGTCGCAACCACTACCCGCAAGACCTCGAGGCATCGGCGCAAGAGGCCAGTGCCCTCCTGCGTCCCGGCTTCGTGGCTGCGTTCTCGGTGCCCGCCAACCAGTTGCCTTCCGTGGTGTTCGCGAACAGCCATTCCGGCTTGAGCTTCGATCCGGACGACTCGTCCGAGCAACTTGTGGTCGTAGCCGAACGGGCTCCTGGTGCGGGCAAGGCCGACCCGCAGCCCGTCGCGGATACGGTGCGCGCGGCTCTGTCGAGCAAGCACGGCGTGACCGCGCGGGACGTCCTGTTGGTACCGGCGGGTTCGATCCCTCGTACATCGAGCGGAAAGATCGCGCGCCGCGCCTGCAAGGCGAGCTACATCGAGGGCACCTTGCGCGGGGGGCACAGGCAGAACGCCTTCCCCGATAGCGTTTGACGAATAAGTTCACTTCCTGACGGGTAGCTTGGTGAGTTGATGGCTGAGATGGGTGATGATCGTGACGAGGCGAGCGAATCGACGGGGGATTTTTCGGCGAGCGAATCGACGGGAAGCGTGAGCGCGACCGAATCGACCGCTGCCGAAGGTGATCTGACGGTCGCGCAGCTGAGTGAGTGGCTGCGCAACTGGATCGCCGACGTCACCGGGCAGCCGGTCGAGCAGATCACCGACGACCGCCCGATGGAAGAGTTCGGTCTTTCGTCCCGCGATGCCGTCGCTCTCAGTGGCGAAATCGAGGAACTGGCAGGGGTCACGCTCACCGCGACCGTTGCCTATCAGCATCCCACCATCGCGTCGCTCGCCGCTCGCATCATCGAGGGTGAACCCGAGCAGGCTGACGAATCGGTCGATGCGTCGTACTACGCGGCGGCGGCGACATCGGATGCACACGACATCGCGATTGTCGGTCTGGCAACACGCTTCCCGGGTGCCGGAACGACTCCCGCGCAGATGTGGGAGATGCTCGCGGAGGGTCGTGACGGCATCTCCGAGTTGCCCGAAGGCCGCTGGGAGGAGTTCACGTCCGACCCGCACATCAAGGCGGCGATCGAGAAGGCCAACAAGCTCGGCGGCTACCTCGACGACGTTAAGACCTTCGACGCCGAGTTCTTCGCGATGTCCCCGCTCGAGGTCGTGAACGTCGATCCGCAACAGCGTTTGGCGATGGAACTTACCTGGGAGGCGCTCGAGCACGCCCGCATTCCCGCGAGTGATCTGAAGGGCGGGCAGGTCGGTGTGTTCATCGGCAGCTCCGCCAACGACTATCAACTTCTCGCGGTCAGCGACCCGGTCAATGCGCATCCGTATGCGCTGACCGGGACGTCGACGTCCATCGTCGCCAACCGGGTCTCCTACTTCTACGATTTCCGCGGCCCCTCCATCGCGGTCGACACAGCGTGTTCCTCTTCGCTGGTGGCCGTGCACCAGGCTGTGCGTTCGCTGCGGACCCGTGAATCGGACGTCGCACTCGCCGGTGGCGTCAACATGCTCGTCGCTCCGCCCGCCACGCTGGGATTCGACCAATTGGGCGTGATGGCGCCGAACGGCCGGATCAAGGCATTCTCCTCCGACGCCGACGGCATGATTCGCGCCGAGGGCGGTGGTCTCGTCGTGCTCAAACGTCTCGACGACGCCGAGCGCGACGGCGACGAAATCTTGGCCGTCATCGCAGGCAGTGCGGTCAACCAGGACGGCCGTTCCAACGGTCTCGCCGCCCCGAACCCCGATGCGCAGGCCGACGTACTAAAGCACGCGTATCGGGACGCAGGCATCAATCCGTCGGGGGTCGACTACATCGAGGCTCACGGCACCGGCACGATCCTCGGGGATCCCATCGAAGCCGATGCGCTCGGACGGGTCGTCGGGCGTGGGCGCACCGACGACCAGCCCGCGCTGCTCGGTTCCGCCAAGACCAACTTCGGGCACCTCGAGGCTGCCGCTGGGGCTGCCGGGCTGATCAAGGTTGTCCTGTCGATGCAGGAAGACTCCCTACCGCCAACGCTGAACTTCGCGGGCCCCAACCCGTACATCGCGTTCGACAAGGCGCACCTGAAGGTGATCCCCGAGGGTGCGGCGTGGCCGCGGTACACGGGTTCAGCCGTTGCGGGCGTGTCCGGGTTCGGGTTCGGTGGCACCAATGCGCACGTGGTCGTTCGCGAATACACCGGTCCGGCTGTGAACGATGCGACGGAGGCGCCCGAGCCCCCGGCGACGGAGGCAACTGAAGCAACTGAAGCGACGGAGTCGCAGAGCGCCGAGCAGACTGTGCTGCTCGCTGTGTCGGGTGCGCTGCCGTCGCGCCGCCGCCGCGCCGCCGCGGATCTCGCTGACTGGCTCGAGACGGAGGAAGGCAGCACCACTGCGCTCACCGACGTCGCCCGGACCCTCGCGCGCCGCAACCACGGTCGCTCGCGTGCTGTGGTGCTCGCAAAGACTCGCGCCGAGGCAATCACAGGATTGCGCGCTGTCGCCGCGGGTAAGCCGGGTCAGGGAGTGTTCTCGGCGGATTCGCCGTCCGCCAAGGGTGCCATCTGGGTCCTGTCGGGCTTTGGTTCGCAGCATCGCAAGATGGCCAAGCAGTTGTACCTGGAGAACTCGGTATTCGCGGCCGCGATCGACGAGGTCGACGAACTGATCGAGTATGAAGCCGGCTACTCCATGAAGGAGAAGTTCCTCGACGACGCGGTCGACTACGACGTCGAGACGTCGCAGGTCGGCATCTTTGCCATCCAGATCGGTTTGGCGGCGCTGCTGCGTCACCATGGCGCCGAAGCCGAGGCGGTTGTCGGACACTCCATGGGTGAGGCCGCCGCCGCCTACATCTCTGGTGGTCTGCCGCTAGAGGACGCGGTACGCGTGATCTGCGCCCGCTCTCGTCTGATGGGCGAGGCCGAGGCGCTGCTACAAGGTGACGACATCCGCCTCATGGCGCTCGTCGAGTACAGCGCCGCGGAGATCGAAACCGTCTTCGCCGACTTCCCCAACCTCGAGGTCTGCGTGTACGCGGCCCCGACGCACACTGTGATCGGCGGCCCCGAGCCCGAGGTCAACGCCATCGTCGCTCGCGCCGAGGCTGAGGAGAAGATGGCGCGGGTACTGAAGACGAAGGGTGCGAGCCATACCTCTCAGGTCGACCCACTGCTGGGTGAGCTGGCTGCGGAACTGGCGGGAATCGAGCCGAAGAAGCTGAAGCTCGGTGTGTACTCATCCGTCGACCAGGAAACCTTCTACCGCGCCGGCCACGAGCCCATCCACCGCGAGGGGTACTGGACCAAGGGGTTGCGCCACAGCGTTTACTTCACCAACGCGGTCCGGCTCGCGGTCAGCTCCGGGCACACCACATTCGTGGAGTTGGCGCCCAATCCCGTGGCGCTGATGTCTGTGGCGGCCACCGCCTTCGACGCCGGCCTGCACGATGTGCAGCTCATCCAGACGCTCAAGCGCAAGGAGGACGAGCCACTCGGTGTCCTCTCTGCGCTCGCCCAGTTGTACGTGCACGGCCACGCCGTCGATCTGTCGTCGCTGCTGCCGGAGGGCGACTTCGCGGATGTCCCACGCACCGCATGGATCCGCAAGCCGTACTGGCTGGAGACCCGGATCAACTCGGGCGGCGATACCCGCGTTCCGGGAGCGCACGTGGCGTTGCCGGACGGTCGGCACGTGTGGGAGGTTCAGGCCGGCGTCGTCACCGACCTGCCCGCGCTGGTAACCGCCGCCGCGTCCCAGGTGCTGTCCGATGTGACGCTGTCGGCGGCCGTATCGCACGCCCAGGTTCCCGCAGGGGGAACGCTCACCACCACGCTCAATTCCCATCCGGGTGGGGCGTCGTTGCAGGTGCATGCTCGGGCAGGCACGAGTTTCACGCTGTTGTTCGAGGCCACGGTCACCTCCGGTGAGGCTCTGCCCGAACCTGTCCTTGCTGAACCGGTGCGCTCCAGCTCTCCCATGGAGGAGCTTCCGGAGGTCGTCGACGACATCGGTGAGAAGTGGGATCCGAATGGGTCGCAGTCGCTCGAGGGCCGTCTCGCGCTGATCGTCGCCGAGTCGATGGGCTACGCCACGGAGGACCTGCCCGCAGAGATCCCGCTCATCGAGTTGGGCCTGGACTCGCTCATGGCTGTCCGTATCAAGAACCGTGTCGAGTACGAATTCGACATTCCGCAGTTGCAGTTGCAGGCCGTCCGCGACGCGAACCTCTTGGAGGTAGGCAAGTACCTGCGCTATGCGGTGGAGAACCGCGAAGAAGTGCAGGCACTCGCCGAGAGTCAGAAAGCGCAGAGGGAAGCCGAGGCCGCCGAGGCCACTGAAGCCGACAGTGAAGCCGGGGCTGACCGTGAAGCTGGGGCCGACCGTGCCGAGGTCGCTTCCCCGAGCGGCGAGGAGGAGTCGGCTGACGCGGGTGATTCCGACGTACCGCCTCGCGATGCGGCCGAGCGTCTGACGTTCGCCACGTGGGCCGTCGTCACCGGCGAGTCCGCCAAGGGCATCTTCAACACGCTTCCGATCCTCGACGACGAGACAGCGGAAAAGCTCGCAGCTCGACTGTCGGAGCGCGCGAACGGAGACATCACGTTCGACGACGTGCTCGACTCCACGACGATCGAGGAACTGGCCAATGTCGTACGGGGATTCCTCGAGGACGCCGGCCAGGTCGATGGGTTGGTCAGGGCTCTGCGGCCGCGCCCCGAAGGCTCTAACGCAGTCCCCGTCTTCGTCTTCCACCCGGCCGGTGGTTCCACGGTGGCCTACGAGCCGCTGCTGAGGCGCCTGCCGGCGGATACCCCGATGTATGGACTCGAACGCACTGAGGGGCCGATCGAGGTCCGGGCGGCGGAGTACCTGCCGATCATTCGTGAGATCCAGGGCGAGGGACCGTATGTGCTCTACGGTTGGTCGCTCGGCGGGGTGTTGGCGTACGCGGTAGCGAGAATGCTGCGCGAGTCCGGTGCCGACGTCCGGGTGGTCGGTCTCATCGATACCGTGATGGCCGGTGAGAAGGTCGAGGACACTCCGGAAGAGGTTCGCAAACGGTGGCAGAGGTACGCCGCATTCGCGAAGAAGACCTACAACGTGGACTACCCGCTCCCGTACGACAAGCTCGCCGCTGCCGAGTCCGATGAGGAGCAGATCAAGATCTTGATGGATCTGCTCAAGCTGAGCGGCGCGAAGATTCCCGGCGGAATCATCGAGCATCAGCGCACGTCGTGGCTCGACAACCGGGCGATTCAGACGGCCGAGTTGCAGCAGTACGACGGCGAGGTCGTCCTGTACATGGCCGACCGCTACCACGACGACGCGACAACTCTCGAGCCTGCGTTCAAGACTCGCAAGCCCGACGGCGGCTGGGGCCAAGCGGTGAAGAACCTCGAGGTCATCCATGTGGGTGGCGACCATATCCAGATCGTTGACGAGCCGTACATTGCGAAGGTCGGAGCCGATCTGACCAAGAAGCTGGCGGAGATCGAGGCCGCCGGAACTGGAGCGCATCAGTGACAACCACCGCACAAAAGCTCGAGGATCTGCGTGAAAAGCTAGAGCTGGCGAAGACGCCCGGGTCGCCGAAGGCCATTGCGAAACGTGAGGCGAAGGGACTGCCTACCCCACGTGAGCGCATCGACATGCTGCTCGATCCCGGAAGCTTCGTCGAGATGGGTGCGCTCGCGAAGTTGCCCGGCGATCCGAACAATCCGTACGGCGACGGCGTCGTCACCGGACATGGCACGGTGGATGGCCGTCCGGTTGCGGTCTTTTCGCACGATCAGACGGTGTTCGGCGGCGCGGTGGGCGAAATGTTCGGCCGCAAGGTGGCCGCCATCATGGAGTTTGCTGCAAAGATCGGCTGCCCCTGCGTCGGTATCAACGAATCTGCGGGAGCTCGAGTCCAGGACGCGGTGACATCGCTGGCCTGGTATGCAGAACTGGGCCGTCGGCAGGAGCCACTGTCGGGCATGTGCCCGCAGATCTCGGTGATTCTGGGCAAGTGTGCGGGCGGCGCGGTGTATGCGCCGATCAACACCGACATTCTGGTGGCGACCGAAGAGTCGTACATGTTCGTCACCGGACCTGATGTGGTTCGCAAGATCACGGGAGAGGACGTCAGCCTCGAGGAACTGGGCGGGGCGCGGGCGCAGGCTCAGTTCGGCAACCTCCACCACATCGCACCGGACGAGAAGGCGGCGTTCGAGTGGGTCCGCAGGTACCTGAGCTACATGCCGTCGAGTTGCAAAGAGTTGCCACCGGTGGTCAATCCAGGTCTCGAACCGGAGATCACGGCGTCCGATCGTGAACTGGATACGTTCATCCCTGATTCGGACAACGCCGGATACGACATGCACGACGTTCTCATGCGAATCTTCGACGACGGGGAATTCCACGAGATCTCCGGGCAGGTGGCGATGAACATCATCACCGGGTTCGCTCGAGTGGACGGGCGCACCGTCGGAGTGATCGCGAACCAGCCGCTGGTGTCCGCCGGTGCATTGGATGCCGCGGCGTCCGACAAGGCTGCTCATTTCGTCCGCATCTGTGATGCATTCGAGATTCCGCTCGTGTTCGCGGTCGACACACCCGGATTCCTTCCCGGCGTCGAACAGGAGAAGATCGGGGTCATCAAGCGCGGTGGGCGTTTCATCTTCGCGTTCGTCTTGGCGACGGTGCCGAAGGTAACCGTGGTTATCCGCAAGGCGTACGGCGGTGCCTACGCGGTCATGGGCTCGAAGCAACTGGGTGCAGACATCAACTTGGCGTGGCCCACTGCCCGAATCGCAGTGATGGGTGCCGAGGGTGCTGTCGATCTGATCGGCCGCAGGCAGATCGAGGCGGCAGGCGACAATGCGCCCGCTGTGCGTCGGCAGCTGATCAACTTCTACAACGAGAACATCGCGACGCCGTACATCGCTGCCGAGCGTGGATACATCGACGCGGTGATCGAGCCGTCGACGACACGGCTCGAGATTCGGAAGGCGCTGACGCTGCTGCGCGACAAGAAGGTGGAGCGCAACCCGCGCAAACACGACCTGATGCCTCTCTAGGCCTACCTGCCCAGACCTAACTTCCTTTTCGCCCAATATCCCTTGGGCTCAGTCTGATTGCGCGACAGTGGTCCCCTGCGCCGTCTCCGGCGCAACGGGGGTCCGCTTGGGGGTTCTACATGCCCTCGTACACCCGTAGGGTGCCTGGTGACCACATCCCCGACCTGGTCACGGTCGAGGTGTCGAGTGTGGCCGGAGTCGTGTCCGGGTAGTACCGGTCGAGGCGTTCGAGGGAGCCCCAGTCGCGATCCCAGTCATCTTTCAGGTAGGTGGGGACACTGTTGGCGCCCGCGAGCATGTAGGAGAACCCGAGAGGCCCGCCGCCTTCCTCGGACTGCCACTGGTTGGTCATCAGGTTGGCCAGCACGTAGTCGGGGAGTATGCGGTAGTTCGGCATTTCCGCGACACCGTCCCGGTGGTCGAACGGGCGCTGGCACGGGAACTGAAGTGCCACAGCCCAATCCAGCAGCACTGGCTGCGAGCTGCCGATCACCGTGTTGAGGGTCTCCAGCTTGGGAACGCGGGGTGGGGTGAACGCGAGCCACTGGTCGCCGGCGAGGTTGGGATCGTTGGCGACGATACGCACCGCGTCGGCGTCCGGGGACAGTTCGTTGATCGGGATGCGGAGGTTGCGCCACGACGGTGCCGGTCCGATGTCCTTGGGGAGGTAGGTTCCCTGAGCCTCGACGGTGCCGTCGGGTTGGCGCTTGCCGTATTCGAGGAGTAGTGACTGCCCATAGGTGGTGGCGCCGGTCGAGTCGACCGACCATATGCGTCCGGCCGCAGTTATGACGATCAGCGGACTGTCGGGGCTGCGTTCGGGGAGTGCGTACCAGCTCGACGTCAGTCTGGCTGGTTCCTGGACGCCTTCCTGGAAGCTGCCCATGACGGGTGTAGTGCTGGGGTCGAGTCCGAACGGCAGTGAGACGCTGCTGCCGTTGACGCCGACCTGGCCGGTGCCGGCGGCCGATCCGGTATCGAGGGCGGGGTCCACGCTCTGGCCGTTGGTGCTGCGCTCGCCGGGCACGGCCGCAACGGCGTCGGCGGTCAGGTCGGACGCAACCCCGTTGGGAGAGAAACCGACGGGATCTGTGCCGCCCAGTGGGTTGGCGGGGTCAGCCAGCGGTTGTGTGGGATCGGTTATGGGAGTGAGATTTCCGCCGTTGGTGTCGGTCTCCACGAGGACGTCGTCGGCGAGTCCGCAGCTGTGTCCGGCCAGGGCCTCGAAATTGGACCGGGCCAGTGAGTACGCCGGGTACTGCGCAACGGCACCCTTGAGAAGTGACGCCACTTCGAACAGCACCATCAAGCCTGCGGCGACGGTGAGTGGGGCCGCGGCGAATTTGTTGACGAATCTGCGTTTGCGTGTTTTTTCGCCGGTGGGTGATGCGGCGAAACCTTCACGCAGGTGCTGCCACGCCGCCACGGCCAGGGCGATTCCGAACAGGATGTAGAGGAACGTGTAGGACTGGTATCCCCGGAAGGAGACAGGCTTGTCGAACCAGGGGATGCCATAGGTCGAGACGTACCAGTACCCGTTGATGCCTGCGAAGCTCACCGCCAGCATGAACAGCACTCCGGCGAGAAAGACCGTGCGGTTGCGGCGAGATCGGAGAACGGACGCCGACACCAAGACTGCGGTAAGTGCGGCGAGTGAGCCCGCGATACCGGCGTACGCACCGAAGTGGTGAGTCGACTTGGTGGGGTTGAACATCATCAAGAAGATCGTTCCGACCACGACACCTACCAGCCGCCATGACGGAGCAATCGCGATTCCGGGAATCCGCCCGCGACGCACCAGGATGAACATGGTTGCGAACAGGCACAGGATCATCGCGAAGAACGCGAATCGACGGGGGAGGGAACCGTCGGCGGTCGGGAGTAACAGAAAGTAGTAGCGCAGGAAGTCTTCGAACCACTTGAGGTTCGGCCCGATGAGGGTGCGCACACGGGTGGCCTCCGTCACCGTGGCGTAGGTCTGGGTGAAGAACACCACGACCAGAAGAATGGTTCCGGCGGCTGCGATCGGTGCCAGCAGCGGCAGCGTTCCTACCTGACGGTGACGCTTGACGATGATGCGGACGATCGGACGCGCACCTGCGAGCAGGGCGGCCACGCACATCAGGCCCGTTGGGGCGGCGGCGAGAGTGAACGCTGCGATCAATACTGCGATGGCCGCCGGGAACAGGCGTCCCGTCGCGATGGCACGCTCCATCGAGCACCAGGTGAGCAGCGCGCCGAGCGCCACGATCGGCTCGGGCCGCAGACCGTTGTTGTAGGGCAGCCAGAAGGCGAGGAAGATGAATCCGCCGGTCCACAGGGCGACGTTGTTTCGCCGGACGGCGCGGCCCAGGCGAGGTGCTACCTCGCGGCTGATCAGCAGCCAGCAGAGGATCCCGGCGATCAGGGCGGGCAGCCGCATGAACGGGCTCGCAGTCGAAATCTTGGTCATCGCTGCGAGGACGTCGTAATACCAGCCGAACGGTGCTTCGGGGACGCCGAACCAGCGGTAGTAGTTGGCCATGTAGCCGGAGTGCTCGGAGACTCGGGCCATGCTGAGTATGTAGCCGTCGTCGGAGGTATTGGCGCCGATGAAATGCCAGAGCACCAGTGTGCCGACGACCACCGTGTCGAGTCGGGTGAACTTCCACCAGTTCGACGGGAAGAAGCTGCGGTGCCCCCGTCCGTCCGTGCCATCGAGGCGGCTGAGGGCGACGAGCGCGATCACCGTGGCAAGGATGGCCGCGAAGATGCCGATGGATTTGATGATTGTCGGGCTCAACGAGAACCGGGAGTCGATATTTGCGGTGAACGACAGACCGGCCGGTGCCGGTCCATCGGAGAGGTCGCTGAACACGCCCACGATCTGCGGCCGGAGGTCGCCGGTGAGCTGACCGGAGACAGGGTTGCCGCTCGGGGTCGTCAGACCGGCGAACTCCGCAGTTGTCTCGTCGATGTTCGAGGTGATGCGGATTTCCGAGCATCCAACCGATTGCACCTGATCGCGCGGTGCCGTCGCGACCACGACGTTGCGGTCGATCACGTCGACGGAGTTTGCGGTGGCCCGAACGAACATCGCGTTCATCGCAGCGTTCTCCCCCTGAGCGGGAGCAGTCGCCAGAAGAAGACCACCCTCCGGCGGCAGTTGGGCCACCAGTGAACAAGGAATCGTCGCCGACAGATCGATCGGAACCTGCGACATCAGCGGTGCTTCGAGATCGCCGACGACGCCGTTCTCGGGCCAGTTCAGCACAGCCGTCGTCTGCTGTACCGGCATGAATGGTGTCGCCACCGACAACACGAACCCGATGAGCCCGGCGACTATGGCGACCAGACGAGTTGTCCGATACTCGTTCCGACGGTCCTCGCCGGCAGGCGGCAAGGACCCCTCGGGTTCAGAGACGGAAATTGTTGCGACGTCTGGCACGATATTCGATCGTAAGCGAGGAAACTGAGTATGAAAATGTTAACCAAGCGAACTAGGAATTTTACTGCTGGTCGCGCACCGGTCCGGGCGACCAGATACCTGACCTGGTCACTTGTTCAGAAATGACCTGGGCCGGCGTCGCCGCTTCGTCCAGTGGCGTGTACCGCTCGAGTGAGCCCCAATCTCGGTCCCAGTCGTTCGACAAATAGGTTGCCAGGGTTCTTGCCGACAGGAGCTGGTCGATCCAGCCCAGCGGACCGCCGCCGAACTCGTCCTGCCAGCCATTCGTAACTTGCGCATTGGTTCGATCGGGCAGAATGCGCCAATGCGGGACCTCGGCCACACCGTAGCGATGGTCGAAGGGGCGCTGGCAGGGGAAGGCCAGCCCGACAGCCCAGTCCACGAGTACCGGGTCGACTGAGCCGACGACCGTCTGCAGTGTCTGCATCTTCGGCACCCTGGGCGGGGTTATGGCCAGCCACGGGTCGGGGTCGGTACCCGGGTCTTCCGCGATGAGTCGCACGGTGTTTGCGTCGGTCGGGATCTGATCGAGCGGAACACGCACGTTGCGCCACTCCGGTGCGGGGCCGATATCGATGGGGTCGACTGAGCCGAGCTGGGTGACGGTCCCGTCGGGCTCGGCAAACCCGTACTCGACAGACAGGGTCTGCCCGGGGGTGACGAAGCCGACCGCGTCGACCGAGTGAATGCGTCCGGCGACCGAGATCGTGAGGATCGGAGCGTCGTCGCTGCGCTCGGGCAGTCCGTACCAGCCTGTGATGATGGAGGTGGATTGCTGCCGCCCGCCAGGCTGGTAGCTGCCCAGCACCGGGGTGCGTGCCGGGTCCAGACCGAACGGCAGAGCGACGGTGCTGCCGTTGATGCCCACAATGGCTTCGTCACCACCACCAGTTTCTGAGCTGGTGGTCTGGTAGTTGGCGGTGTCGACGGTATCGGCGTCGCCGACCGCGACCAGTTCGGAACCGGTGGAGAGGTCGGGTGGAACGCCACCGGGTGTAAATCCCACCGCATCCGTGGCGCCGAACGCGCCCGCCCCGTCCAGATCTGTTACCGGGGTGAGCAGCGGGAGTAGCGCCGAGGTGGGGTCGGTTTCCACCAGCACCTCTTCGGCGAGGCCACAAGTATCCCCGCCGACCGACTCGATGTCGGACTTGGCGATGGAGTACGCGGGGTACTGTTCCACTGCCCCCTTCAGGAGGGACAGCACCTGGAACAGAACGACCGCAGCCGCCGCAATGGTCAGCGGGGAAGCGGCGAGAATCCGGGCGTACCTTTCGTCGGGTTGCTTCTTCTGTTCCGTCTCGAACGGTTCCTGCACGTGGAACCAGGCGGCAAGGAGCACGGCCAGTACCGCCAGACCCAGGAAGACCGTGGAGAAGCCCTTGCCGCCGATCATCGGGGGCTGGTCGAACCAGGGGACGCCGTAGCTCGAGACATACCAAAAGCTGTTGGATCCGGTGAACGTCAACGCCAGGATGAACAGGATCCCAGCGGTGAAGAGGGTCTGGTTACGTTTGGACCGGACGCTCGCTGCGCCAATGCCGACCGCGGTGAGCACCGCGACAGAGCCCGCGAGTCCGGCGTACACACCGAAGTGGTGCGTCCACTTCGTAGGCGTGAACATCATCAACAGAAGCGATGCGAAGACGATTCCGAGAATGCGGCGGGACGGCCCGACGGCGGCGCCCGGTACTCTCCCTTTCCGCAAGATCAGCACCACGCAGACGACTACGCACAGCAGCATCACCAAGACACCGAATCGGCGGGCCAGGGAACCGTCCGGGGTGATACTCAGGAGAGCGTCCCAACGCTGTCGTTCGTCGAACCATGCCACGTTGGGTCCGACAGCGGAACGGACGCGGGTTGATTCTCGCACCGTCGCGAGCGTCTGATCCGCGAACACAACCACCAGCACGACCGTTCCTGCGGCGAGGATCGGCATGATCTGGGGAGCCAGTCCCACCTGACGTGCGCGGGTGATCATGATTTGAAAGATGGGGCGGCCACCTGCGAGCAGGGCAGCGACGCAGATGAGACCCGACGGACCGGCGGCGAGCGAGAACGCGGCGATGAGCACGGCGACGGCGGCGGGAAGTAGTCGCCCGGTCGCGATGGCACGTTCGACAGAACACCAGGTGAGAAGGGCGCCGACCGCAATGACGGGTTCAGGTCGCAGGCCATTGTTGTACGGCAGCCAGAAGGCGACGAAGACGAGGCCGCCGGTCCAGAGTGCAGTTCTGTTGTGGCGTACTGCGACGCCGAGCCGCGGAATGACCTCCCGGCTGATCAACATCCAACAGAGCAGACCCGCGAGCAGAGTGGGCAACCGCATCCACATGCTTGCGGTGCTCACATTCGCCATCAGCGCGAGAAGTTCGTACGACCAACCGAACGGTGCCTCGGGTACACCGAACCAGCGGAAGTAGTTGGCCATGTAGCCGGAATGCTCCGAAGCGCGCGCCATACCGAGGATGTAGCCGTCGTCGGAAGTGTTGGCGCCGATGATGTGCCACAGCACCAGCGTCCCGATCACGACGGCATCGACTCCGGTGAACTTCCACCAGTGGGCGGGCAGGAAGCGGCGGGCACGTCTGCCGTCGATGCCGTCGATGCGGTGCAGCGCATACAGCGACGTCAGCGTCGCCAGGACGCACATGGCCATCACCAGCAACTTGAGCGTGGTCGGGCTGGATGAGAACCGGGAGTCGATGTCGACGTGGACGTTCAGTTCGCCGAGGGCGGTGCCCTCCGTGTTGCCGAGGGCGGTGCCCTCTGTGTTGCCGAGGGCGGTGCCCTGTAGGTCGGTGAAGAGCCCGACCATCTGGGGGCGCCAGTCTCCGTCGACACGGCCGGTCACCGGCTGCGCGAGACCGGTGATTTCGGCGGACGTTCGCTGATAGTCGGAGGTGACGCTGATAGTCGCGCACCCTTGGAGATCGGCAAGGTTCGCGGAGATCAACGAGGTCCCGCGGATCACGACGTCAACCGTGGCGTCGTCGCTGCTCTTGATGACGAGACCGTTCTGCTCGAAGTCGGGCGCCCGGTCCGGGAGCGTCGAGAGAACGGTGCCGCCCTCCGGTTCGAGGTGAGTGAAAGCCGAGCACGGAATGCTGACCTGCATGTTCAGCGGTGTATAGGAGACGAGTGGGGCCTCGACGCTGTTCAGGACGCCGTTTTGCGGCCAGTCGATCGAGGCCGCATCCTGCTTCACCGGCAGGAACGGGATGGCTAGCGCGAGCAGGAAACCGAGCAGACCGGTCGTGATCGCGAGGATCCGGAATGTGCGGATGGTCCGAATGTCAGCCGGCGTCGGCTGTGATGATGGAGGTTCGACCTCGTCGGGTTCACCGGACCGCACACGATGATGCTAAGCGGTGGGAGGTTCCGGCTCATACTCCTGAACTCGTGAGGAGCGCCGACGGTGCCCCTCGCCGTTCCGCCGACGTGGGTCCGAGCCGCCCTACGTCAGCGCCCGCACGTCCCATATCCATACGTCGTCAACGGCTCTTGCAGGCGAACCGATGAGTCGACCGACCGTCTCGCGAAGGGCTTGGTCATTGTGGGTGTGCGGAAGCACCAAGATGTCCGCCTTCCAGAATCTCAGATCCGCGAACGCCTGAGCTTTCGTCGCGTCGTCGATGTCCGGCACCTCTCCGGACCTCTGCGCGGACGCCAGTAGCAGCGCGGTTGGGCGGTCGTCCGGCCCGTACTTGCCGCGTTCCTCGCTGCCGGCCGGACCGATGAAATATCCTCCGGCGATTGGGAATGCGAAATCTTGCTCGATCTGCCAGCGCAACATTCGCGCATTCTCGGGTGACGGCAGCGGCACGGTGACCACGGAACCATCGGTGACATACTCTCGCCACGCGCCGTCGGCGAAGAAGGCCGGTGGGCTCGTTCGGGGCACTACGGGCAGTGGGGTGGGAGCGAGGGGAACAAGGGCCACCACGAGCCATCCCATCCACACGGCGATAGTGGTGCGACGACCTTCTCCGGCGGAATTCAATGCCCGCTCTGTGCCCAGGGCGAGCAACAGAGCGGCTGCCGGTAGGCAGCCCATCGCGAAACGCGATTCGAGGACCGACTCCAGTAGCGGGAGATGCGAAATCAGCTTCCAAGGCAAAGAGATACCGGTGTCCCGGCCGCCGATGGTGAGCGATGTGCCGAGCGACAGCACACCCATCACGGCCACCGTCACCGCAGCTGCCCGTGCCAGCGGTATGCGCCACAACCACACCGCAGACAAGCCGAGGAGTATCAGCAGTGGCCAGCCGAAGTATGCGTTCTCCTCGGTCGCGTTGATGCTGAACTCGGCGGATCCGGGCTTCCCAGCCAGCGAGGATGTTGGAAAGCTGGTGATCTCCTTGACGTCGTTGCCGACCGAACCGTGCTCGATCGCCTTGTAGCTGCCGGGGCCGAAGAACTGCCACCAGAGTGGGAAGGCGGTGATGGCCAACGCAACGACGCCCGCGACGGCGAAACCTTTGATGCTTCGCTTCGCCGCCGCCACGGCCGCGCGTGGACGCGATGCTGCGAATGCAACCCCGAAGACCGCGAATGCAAGCGCGTAGATCAGCAGGGGTTCCTCGCCGAGGAAGATCTGATAGGCGATCAACAGGCCCGCGGTGATGCCGTCTCTGACCGGTCGCGCTCCTGTGCCCAGTCGGACCACCGTCAATGCGATGAACGGCAGCAGGAACAGCGCGACGAAATTGGGATGCCCGTTGGCGTGTGAGATCAGCGCCGGGGCGAAGCCGCACAGGCCGCCGCCGACCGCCGCTGCGAATCGCGAGGACACGACATGGCGCGAAAATACCCAATACCAGGCAGCAGCTGTGCCCGACAAGCCAAGTGCGAGCACAAAAGTGAACGTTACCCCTGGACCGAACAGCAGCGTGACCGGCGCCAAGGGAATGCTGACGCCGAACATCGCCGTGTTGCTCATCAAGTTGACGCCGAGCGGATAGTTCTGGAGATCGCTGAACAGTGGGTTTTCGAGATGAACCAGAGAACGTGCGGCAACGGCGAAGAACCACTCCCACATCGTCTGGTCCTGCCCGCTGTTGACCAGGTATCCCGTCCCGAGGTGCTTCCACTGATTGCTCAGGACAAATCCTGCCAACCCCACGTAGAAGGCGACCGCGGCGACATCACCCGGGTGTGGTGGGAAGCGGGAGCGGAGACGACGAATAGCAGTGCTGGTTGCGCTAGCGTTCGGTGTCGTCGTCTCCGCATCGGCGAGAATCTCAGTCACGAAGCAGCGCCTCCGGGGCTCATGTCGGTGCCGATCGTCCGAGAATACCGGAGTTAGCCAACTGGTAGCTGAACAAGGCTCCGGAGCGCACCAGCGGGTGCGTGGAAGTCGTTGTGGGCGCACGGATCAGCGTTCAGCAGTGGGTCCTGGATATTTGGCGATATCGGCTTCGCCCGCGTTGTTATCAGGTTATTCTCTGTGCTAAACGGTTGGACGATTTGTGAACTTCTGATCAAGCCGGGTGTCGAATTCGGCTGCCAATGTGTACGCTCAGCATGGATTTTGTAACGCAACGCACATCCTGAATGAGGTCCGCATGACAAACATGAACAAATCTCGCCTTGGCTTCACACGAGCGCTTGCAGTTGCAGGCGTCACTACGCTCGGTGTGGTCATGGGCAATGGCTCGGCGTCAGCGGCCATCGACAATTCCAGATCGATCACTGACGTAAACGGCAACGTGATCACGGTCGTGCAGGGCGATACCAGCTTCCAAGGCGTTCCGCCGCTTGACAGTGCGCCGACCAGTGTCGAGTTCTTCCACGACGGCTATGCGGGATTCGCAATCGAGGGCCCCAATGCGGGGGAATTCGAGGCCACTGAGCTGAGCATGGGTTATCAGATCGGTTATCCGGTCGCCTTGGTCGGCGCGTTGGTGGTGCTCTCCACGCCAAACCTCGACTGGGAGGTCGGGGCAAACAACGCGGTCGTTGTGGAAGTCCTCCCGGTCCCAGCTCTGGTCCTCGAGTCGGGAACCCAAGGCGCGATCGGTGGCTCGATCATTCCGTCGCAGGAACTCGCCATCGACCTCGAGCCCGGCGGAATCACTACCGTTCCGGTCCTGGACAGGCAGCCCTTCGATGGGCCGGCGGCATTGGTGCGGATGGACGGAATGCACGGTGCGGTCTCCGGTGCGCTCGGCCCGGTCACGATCCGCCCGTACGCGATGGTATCCACCGTCAGTGGAAACACTGTGATGACCTACGGTGAGCCGCAGCGGCTCAACTAGCGGGTTGATCCTGGAACGAGTCGTGAACGATCAACGATCGTAGATTCGTTCGGAGGTTATGCCAGCGATCTGGTCGTGGGGGCTGGCCCGGCCCAGGATGTCGCGGACACAGCCAGAATCGCTGCTGAGCCCCGATGAACACCTCATGAGTGGTACACAACCACCCGTGAGGTGTTCTCCGTTTCAGGGCCTCCCTGTCGACGCCGAGTCGACCGATTTGCCGACACGGAGCGTGGAGGCGCGGCGGTCTGCACGTTCTACGCCGCACGCTCGGCAGGTCGCGTCGGCGAGGATGCCCGCCCGATGTTTCGCGACTTGTCCCGACTGACACGGGCAACGAGGTCGCTGACCATCCACAGCGCTACACCGAGCACTGCGATCGCAAAAACAGCCCAGTGCCCGACGTGCACGCCGACGATCGCTCCTATCGTCAACGCGAGGCCGGCCAGTATGAACACTCCGCCGCCGGCGGTGCCGAGAAGATGGACTTCCCCATTGTCTGCACTACGTTCAGGCTCCACCGGATCTGCCATGACCGCTCCTCGCAACGACCGTGAATTGTTCTCCGAAGAACGGAACTGGCCCCCCTCCTGGAGTGAGTGCGGAGTTCCCGCACGCAGCCCGGGCTAAACGCGAACCGCTCAGATTCTCGAGACGACTACGAACGGACCGATCTCCGAGACCGTGAATCGTGGATCGTCGAACAGTTCCTTGGAGAACGAGACGGTGTAGCGGCGGACGTTGGGGTCGTTGGGGTAGACGTCCTCTGCAAGTCGCAGCGTGTAGCCGTCCACGCCCTGACGGAAGATGAACACGTCGGGAGCACGCCAAGGGGATTCGTCCAGCGCAGCCACGAGCTGATCCGGAGTCTGCAATTCGCTCCAGTCTTCGATGGCTCGTGCGCGGTCGGCGAAATCTGCCAGGGGATTGGCGTAGTGCGATGTCAGAGCCTGGAACCCCAGGTATGGATAGAAGCTCAGGAAACTTGTGTCGGCGGTCAGGATCACCGTGTCATCACGATCGCGTGGAATCTGCGACGTGATGGTCTCGTCAAGTTCGGCGTAGTACGCCGCCGCGCCGGGTGGACGTTTGTCTGCCCGATTGCCATCGCCATCGGTGTCCGTGTACGCAACGGTGATGTCCGAGCCGAGATGCTGCGGGATGTCTTGGACGAAAGCCAAGCCGCCGAGCACGCCGATCACGACGACGGCGCCCTTCACGCGTGGACTGTCGCTGGTTGCCAGTACCAGCCATCCCGCGAATTCGACGAACCCGAACACACCGGCAGTGCCGAGAAGGACGATGAGAACCGGCTCGAGCCGGAACGAGAGCAGTGTGCTGCCGAGAACCGTGAACGTCATCGACATCAGTGACCACAGGTAGATGGTCACGACGCCGACCCCGAGCGCCTGCGCACGCCGCGACGAAGACGCTCTGGCAACCAGCCAGAGGGTGCCGAGCAGGCACAGCGCCCCGGTGAGCGAGAACTCGATCATCGGCAGGGGTAGTTGCGCACCGGACTCGGGTAGATAGTGCAATGCCGTTCCGGAGGTCGCCGGAGAACCGTGCACCACCTCGAGCAGGTACGGCAACCAGACCGTCAGTGCGAGCAGACCCGACACCACGGCAATGACGACCAACCGCGCCAGCGGATCGATCGCCGCCCTCCACGTCTTCTGCGCCCGTGTGCGCAGAACGGCAGACAGCAGGGCGAGCAGCGTTATCGCGAGGGCGGCGACGGCGAGATACAGCGAGTAGAACGTGGCAGCGAGACCGAGGAACAGTCCGGTGCCGATCACCGCACCCCAGCCGCCCCGTCCGTTGGATCGGTACAGGCCGCCCCAAGCGAGGACGAGGCCGGGACCCACCAGCAGGGCGATGACGGCGCTGTAGGGCTCAGGGGAACCGTAGGCCAGAACCAGCGCTGCGCTCGCGAGCGACACCAGGATGGCCAAGTCGTGGCGGATCAGATTGCTCCACAGCACCAGCGCCACCACAGCTGCCACGGCGAGAGACCCGATGGCATACGGCTTGAACGCTTCCCAGCCGTCCAAGCCGAGTAGGTTCGCGACGCGCCCTCCCACCCAGAACCACCCGGCCGGATAGTACGGCGGCAGGTCCGCGTACGTCATGTCCCGCAGCGCGGCGGAGTCGGTCAGCCGCGTGAGGTACTCGGTGCGGAACTCCTGGTCGACGGAGATTCCGTGCAAGTACAGCTTGGTCGCAGCAAGCGGAAGGCCGAGCGTGACGGTCACGAACCCGGACAGGCTCGCCCACGACAGCAGCGTCGCGAACCGGCCTGCCCGGTGCAGGCGTACCAGGAGCACGGACAGAGCGATGCCCGCGATGGTCGCGACCTGGCCGACCGTCGTGACCGATTGCAGCACGTTGGACGAGTTGAAAGCGGGCCACTGCACGCGCGAGAAGGCGAACAACCCGACTGCGGCAACCACCGAGGCCACGATGGCTCCCAGCAATATCTCGACAGCTGTCGAGAGGGACTTTCGAGCTGGTGCTACGTCTGCTTCCGGCGTCTCTGCTTCCGTCGTCTCTGCGTCAGTTGTCACAAAGGCGAAGCTTAGATGGGCAGCTTCTTGAATATCGGACGCGGGATGTGTCGCAGGATCATCATCACGTACCGGAAGGCGCCCGGTGCCCAGACGAGATCCTTGCCCTTCTCCGCCGACGAGACCGCGAGTTTGGCCACGTCTTCCTTGTTCACGGTGAGCGGGGCCTCTTTCACGTTCGCGGACATGCGGGTGCGGACCTGGCCGGGACGGATGACCAGCACACGCGGACCGAATTCGCTCAGAGCCTCACCGAGGCCGAGATAGAACCCGTCGAGCCCGGCCTTGGTGGAGCCGTACACGAAGTTCGAGCGACGCACGCGTTCACCGGCGGCGGAGGACATGGCGATGATCTGACCGTAGCCCTGGGCCTTCATCTTCTCGCCCACCAGCACACCCACCGACACCGCGGCGGTGTAGTTGACCTCGGCGATCTGAACCGCCTTGCGCTGGTCCTGCCACAACTCCTCGGCGTCTCCGAGCAGGCCGAACGCGACGATGGCGACGTCGACGTCACCGCCATCCCAAGCCTCGTCGATCACCTTGGGGTGCGCTTCGGTGTCGATGGCATCGAAGTCGATCACGTCGACCGCACTGGCGCCTGCCGCCTTCAGTTGGGTCACGGCATCGTCGCGACCGGGGTCGCCGGGCAGCGCCGCGAGAATCACCCGCATCGGCGCCTTCTTCAGGTACTCCTCACAAATGGCAAGACCGATCTCGGACGTGCCGCCGAGGAGCAGGAGGGTTTGGGGATTACCGACAGCGTTGATCACTTAAAGTTCCAACCTTCTGGACATATCGGACGCGAAGACATTGGTGGGGTCGTACTTGCGGCGAGTGGCGATCCACTCGTCGATCCGCGGATACATGGCGTGGAAGGTCTCGGCGGTGGTCCGCGAGTCCTTGGCTGTGTAGAGACGGCCGCCGAACTCGAGTACGCGCTTGTCGAGTTCGGTGACGAACTCGTTCAGGCCTGGCTTGATGCGGAAGTCGACGCAAATGTTCCAGCCGGCCATCGGGAAGCTCAGCGGGGCTCGATTGCCTTCACCGAACAGTTTGAACACGTTGAGGAACGAGTAGTGCCCCGACCTTTGGATGTCACGGATGATCGCCTTGAACTCGTCGACCTCGGTGGTCGGTACCACGAACTGGTACTGCAGGAATCCGTTGGGCCCGTAGGCGCGGTTCCACTCACCGAACATGTCGAGCGGGTGGTAGAACTGCGTCAAGTTTTGAACCTTGTTGCGATAGTTGCCTGACTTCCGGAACCACAACTCGCCGATCATCGAGAAGTTGAACTTGTTGGCCAGCCCGTTCGGGAAGACGTCCGGGAGCGTCAGCAGCTGCGGCGCATCGAACGCCAGTGGGTTCTTCTGCAGCTTGGGCGGCAACTGATCGAGCTTGGCCAGTGACCCGCGGGAGATCGCGGCCCGTCCCAGCTTCGGCGGTGCGGAAATGGCATCGAACCAGGCGCTCGAGTACTCGTAGTTGGCCTCGCTGCCGTCGCTGTGCAGCGCGATCGTCTCGTCGAGCGTCTGGGTGACGTCCCCGTCGGCGATGAAGTACGCGGTCTCGGTAGGCGTCATCTTGATAGTGGCCTCGAGGATGATGCCGGTCAGGCCCATCCCACCGATCGTCGCCCAGAAGAGCGCACCCTTGGGGTCGCTTCGGCCGCCCTTCGGCGTCAGCTTCCGCACCTTGCCATCGGCGGTGAGCAGGTTCAACGACACGATGTGATTGCCGAAGCTGCCGGCGCTGTGATGGTTCTTGCCGTGGATGTCGGAGGCGATTGCGCCGCCGAGGGTGACCTGGCGGGTGCCAGGCAGAACCGGTACCCACAGGCCGAACGGCAGGGCAGCCTTCATCAACTGGTCCAAGTTGACGCCTGCGTCGGCCCTCACCAGTTGGGTGTCGCGGTCGATGCTGTGGATGTGGTTCAGCGCGTTCATGTCGATGACCAGGCCACCGGCATTCTGCGCCGGGTCGCCGTAGGAGCGGCCGAGACCGCGCGCGATCACCCCTCGCTGCAGGTGAGTGGGCTTCGACTCGTTCCGCTCCGCCACCTGGGCGACCGCTTTCGCGATCACTTCCACATCGGGGGTGGACAGCACTTGCGCCGTGGTGGGGGCGGTGCGTCCCCAGCCGGTGAGGGTGCGGGTCTGTGTGGGTAGCGCCGGCGTCGGCGTCTCTTCTGCTGTCGTGGACATCGAGGTAGAGGTTACCTGTCGGTCAGTATGCGGGCAGTGTCCGTGACGCTCCGGTGCGGTACCGGCGGGTCCTCGGTAGTTAGTCTCGTCGTCGTGTCAGAATCCCAGCCGAGCCGCGACCACGAGCCTCACGCCCCACTTCCCGTCGAAATTCCTGTCACCGAGAACATCGCGGACGCCGCCCTGGACTTGAAGACCCAGGTCGTGCGGTTCGTCGTCACCGGCGGGTTGTCGGCGGTGGTCGACTTCGGTTTGTACTTCGTCCTGGTTCAGGTGGTAGGACTCCCGGTCAACGTCGCCAAGTCGATAAGTTTCATCGCGGGTACCAGCACCGCGTACCTGATAAATCGTCGCTGGACATTCAAGGCCGAACCGAGTCGGGCACGCTTCGTCGCGGTCGTTGTTCTCTATGCGATCACGTTCTCCGTGCAGGTGGGCCTCAACGGGGTGATGTACGAGGCGTTCCCGGACGAGTGGTGGCGTCTGCCGTTGGCGTTCGTGATCGCCCAGGGCACGGCCACGGTCATCAACTTCGTCGTGCAGCGTGCGGTGATCTTCAAAATCCGGTAGATGCGAATCGCCCTAGTTCGGTTTCGGGCCTACTCTCCTTCCCATAACGACCGTGTAAGAGAGGTGGAGCACGTGAGTTTTACGTGCAGAATCAAACGATGCTGATCGTTCTCGACACCTCGGCAGCGGCAAGGAATCCGCGTTTCGAGGCATTTGTACGCAATGCGACCGCCCGGGGCGTGCGCGTAATCGTTCCGCGCTTGGTCCTACTCGAGTTGATCTACCGCTGTGAGCAGGAGTCGGCCGCCATGATCGAAGCACTTTCGGTTCGGGCGAGGATGTACGACAGGCTGGGTCTTCGAGAAGACCTCACCCGGTTCGTGGAAGCCGCGCGGGAGAAGGCAGCAGGGTACGCCGAGACGATGGCCGACGAACTGGGTGAGCTCGGTGTAGACATCGTGGAACCGGTGGATTCTTCACATGTAGAGATCGCCCAACGCTCTGTGCAGTGTCGTCGGCCATATCTGGACAAGAAGCGCCACGACGGTTATACGGACACCCTGAACTGGCTCACTGTCCTGAATCTCGCTGACCGGAATCCGGCCGATGAAGTGGTGTGGGTCAGCGACAATCCCCGAGTCTTCGGTAGCGGGGAGCCTGCGAAGTTGCACGACGAGTTGTGGGCAGAGTTGCAAGAGCGAGGCCTCGAAGGCCGTGTGGAGTGGGTTGGCGACCTCGCCGACGTAGATCTGGCAAAAGTCGACCGTCCATCACGTAGTCAGGCCGTCGAACCGGTCAGCGGAACGCTTGTCGCGCCTGCCGAGCCGGCTCCGGAGCTATTCGTCGCGTCCACGGAGCCTTCCACGTCCCCGGTTGACGAGAAGGTTGCTGCGGTATTGCCACCGACGCCTCCCGTGCAGGTCGAAAAGCCCCGCGTCGGGCCTCAGCGCATCCCCCCTGCGGGCAACGCAGACCGTGGGAGACGCCGTGGGCTCGGCAGAATAATCGGCGGACGAAGGCGAACTGCGACACTGGTGGAAGAACTCGACGAGCTCGACTTCGGACAATAACAATTGTCCCGAACTAGATAACGACTTGGGACACGCCGCCCGATAGTCGCCACGGGAGCCTCCTCGGTACCTAGCGTGGAGGGAACGTACTGATCAACGATGATTGGTACCGGCGAGTAGGGAGCGGGCATGAAAGCTGTGCCGAACGACCGCAAGCCGTCCGTGCCGAGTCGGAAACCGGATATTCAGTACCGTTCGGGAGCCAGACTCGCGGGGCCGAGTGTCGAATCCCAACTTCTCTACAGCGCGTTCAGATGGTTCGTCCGGCCTGTCGCCAAGATTGCCCCGATCAATGATCCGGCCATCCGTGGCGCTGCGTTGCTGGACAAGGCGGCCATGATTCGTCCGGCGCCCGGCATTCGCAGGCAGCGAGTGCGACTGCCCGGATTCAACGCCGAGATCGTGCGCGCGCCAGGTGTTTCAACCGATCTGAGCAATGGCGTCGTCCTATACATTCACGGTGGCGGGTTCGTGTCATGCGGACTGAATACGCATCGACCAGTGGTGGCCACCATCGCCAAGCTGACGGGGCTGCCGGTGATGCATGTGGGATACCGGCAACTTCCCGACACCAACATCAGCGGTTCGGTGGAAGACTGCCTGACGGCGTACAAGTGGCTGCTCGAGAACGGGGCCCGAGCAGAAGGAACGGTGTTCGTCGGCGATTCCGCAGGCGGATTCCTGGTGTTCGCGACGGCGTTGGCGGCCCGCGAGAAGGGCATCGACCTGCCCGCAGGCCTCGTGGGACTCTCACCACTGCTCGATCTGGACTGCGCCGACAAGTTCGAGTACGCCAACGCTTCCCGCGATGTGTTCGCTCATGTGAATGCGATCGCCGCCATCGGGAGGCTCGGCGGTGAGGTGGACGGGGTACTGGACCGCGCGCTTTCCCCGGTGAACGGCGATCTCAAAGGCTTGCCGTCGTCGTTGCTGTTCGCCGCCGAAGGTGAGGTGCTGCGGTGGGATTCGGAGTTGATGGCGGACCGTCTGAGCGCCGCGGGCGTTCCGACTACCCTGCAGATCTGGGAAGGGCAGGTTCATGCCTTCCCGGTGTTTTGGCCGGGACTGCCTGAAAGCCGTGTGGTGCTTCGCCGTATCGCGCGGTTTGTCAGGACGCACATTCGACCGGACCACGAGATCGTTCGGGGCAAGACCGCCTGACCCCTACCGTGGAGGGCCTTCTTCGAGAGTGATCGTCGTCGTGTGTTGCCGTCCAGCTTCGTCGATCCAGTGCACTTCGACCGTGTCGCCGGGATGGTGTGCGATCATGAGTTCGCGGAGATCGTCAGGCGACCGTATCGGAACTCCGGCGAAATCGGTTATGACATCACCGATTTGGATTCCCGCATCGTCGGCGGGGGTGCCAAGGCTTACCCACAGTACCTCCGCGCCTCGGGCGTGATTCGTGACGCTGAGACCGAGTAGTGCAGTGTCACCGATATGCACCGTGGCGGATGTCCTTCCGGCGCGAATCTGGTCGACGATCGTCATGGCGGTCGCGATCGGCACGGCAAACGATCTCGGTTGGGCTGGAGCAGGTTCCGACGGATCCGAGGAGGCATTGCCGGCTGTGTTGACGCCCACGACTGTGGCGGTGACATCGACGAGGGGGCCGCCGGAGTCTCCTGGGCGAACCGGCGCGTCGATCTCGATCATCCCGTCCAGTCGATTCAGCGAACCGTCGGTGGAGCTACGGGCGGTGATCGTCTGCCTGAGATCGGTCACGAAGCCACCGGTGGTCATCGGCATTCCGCCCCCATCTGCGTTGCCTACCGCGATCACGGGGTCCCCGATCCGGACGGTCGAATCCTCGGCGAGCGTTGCGGATGCGAGATCACGCGCGCCTCGGAGTTGGAGTACTGCGATATCACGAGAACTGTCGTAGCCGAGGACATCCGCCACGTACTGCGCACCGGTGCCGAGGCTTACGGCGGTAATGTCGAGCGCGCCGTCGATGACGTGTTGGCTGGTGAGGACGACGCCGTCGGGGGTCAGCACAATTCCCGTGCCCGCGGTTTCGACGAGCCCCGTATCCGCGACGAGGGCGACGACCGTGGGTATCACCCTGGCCTCGATCTCCTCCGGTGTGAGGACGATTTGTGGTTCGGCCGGCGCGGTCGAGTACGGGGCCTGAGCGGTCGGAGGAGAAATGGACTCGTGGACCTGCGGCGAGGACAGCACGAGCGCGCCGATCACCATGGCGGTGACGGCGACGACGGATGTGACACGACTCCCGGTCACGTCCGCCAGCTCAGTCCGGCGGACTCGGTTCCGGCTGTTCCGGCGGGTTTTGCAGCGACAGATGTCGTGTGGACATCTCGGCTGCGTCCCGCTGGAGTAGAGGCTTGGACATTCTAGAAAGATACTCCGGGACCCGACCGAAATTGGGCGAAACTCGTGCGGTGGCGTCGAATTCGCTCATCCGGCGAGCATTCGTCCCATATGTGTCGGGGCCTATCGAGTATCCCGGAACTGGGGCTCGCGCTTGTCCTTCCGCGCAGCGGTGGCCTCCTCGAAGTTGTCGGTGAGCAGTCGCACGAGCAACTGTCCGAGTCCCTCCTGGTTCATATGCGATTCGAGAGAGGCGGCATCGAGCCCGGACCACAGCGTCCGCTTGGTCAATTCGAGCCCCGGCCGTGAGAACCGGGACATACGCTCGGCGAGGTCGAAGCATTCGGACAGGAGATTCTCGCTGGGCACGCAGCGCGACACCAGCCCGATCCGCTCGGCTTCGTCGGCGTCCACGTCCCGCCCGGACAGCATGATTTCGAACGCTCGGGACGAACCGATCGCGCGCGGCAACAGATAGCTCAGGCCCAATTCACTCGACGTGAGGCCGTTGTTGATTCCTGCCGCCCGGAAGTAGGCGTTCTCTGACGCGATTCGGATATCGGAGGCGAGTGCGAGGCACAATCCACCTCCGATGGCTGCACCGTTGACGGCGCTGATCACCGGTTGGTGCATTCGACGTAGTACGAGGACGACGTTGTCGAGCATTTCCATCGCTCGTAGCGCGACAGTCGGGGGAGTCAGGCCATCGATGTGGGGGAGAGTGCCCGCCGACGTTTGATCGGCGCCGGAGCTGAAACCACGCCCGGCGCCGGTCACTACCACCGCGCGGACCGAATTGTCGTTGCTGATCTTCTCCATCGCGTCGCGGAACGGGATCATCACGTCGAATGCCATCGCATTCATGCGTTCGGGACGGTTGAGCGTCACCAGGGCGATGCCAGGACGAGGGTGGTCGACGAGGACGAAGTTCACGGATCGATGTTAGAACACGTTTCAGTTTGTGAAGTCGATTCGAGGGAGAGGGAGTCTCGAAGCGGTACGGGACGGGCCGTGACCTGGGCGGAAAGGCTTTTAAGAATTTTCTCAGACGCGTTTATCGATGGTTGAAGACCTCGCTCCTACGTTCTTGTGTCAGCGGCGAACGTCGCATCAACCGAAAGGGAGTGCACACATGAGAAGCTCGAACAGGAACTTTCGAAAGGTTGCGGTCGTGGCGATGGGTATAGCCGCCACTGGAGTGCTGTCGGTTCCGTTGGCACAGGCTGCCCCCTCGGACCGGGCGGACAAGCCGGCGTGTACGGCCGAGCAGATCGAGGCGGCCCGTGCCGAAACCTCGTCGAAGATGGCTGCCCTCCTCGAGGCTCATCCGGAGCTCAAGGACAAGGCTGCAGAGATGAAGGCTTTGCCAAAGGAGGAGCGTAAGGCGCTGGCCGAGGCGAGCATGAGCGAGAACCCGGAATTGGCCGCTGCGATCAAAGATGCCCGGTCGGCCAAATTCGAACTCCGCCAAGAGTGCAGTGCGCCCAGAGCCGGTAAGTGATTTGCCGGGTGATGCAGGGCAAGATCGTCGGGTATGAGCACTGACCCGAAGGTTTTGATGGTCGACGACGACCCCGACGTCCGGCATTCGGTCGCTAGAGGCCTACGGATGTCGGGGTTCGCCGTCACGACGGCGGTCGACGGAAGTGACGCCCTTCGAAAGATCAGCACCGACGCCCCCGACGCTCTGGTTCTCGACATCCAGATGCCAGGTCTCGACGGTGTGGCGGTGGTGACGGCGTTGCGCGCAATGGGCAACGAGGTGCCGATCTGCGTGCTCAGCGCGCTCGACACCGTGAACGACCGGGTGGCAGGGTTGGAGGCTGGAGCAGACGACTACCTGATCAAACCGTTCGACATCACCGAACTGGTGGCACGTCTGCGTGCCCTGCTTCGCCGGACCGCATCCTCCGAGCCGACGGGTGGCGGAGCCCGTGTTGTCGGACCGCTGCAGATCGACCTGGCGCGACGGCTCGTGTTCATGGATGGCAAGAGGGTCGATTTGACCAAACGCGAGTTCGAGCTCCTGGCGACCTTGAGTGCGGACGCGGGAGTCGTCTTCTCCCGCGAACGGCTGATGGAGTTGGTCTGGGGATATGACTTCGCTGCTGACACCAATGTCGTCGACGTGTTCATCAGCTACCTGCGTAGGAAACTCGAGGCCGGTGGCGCGGATCGTCTGGTGCAGACGGTCCGCGGTGTCGGATTCGTACTCCGTGAGCAGTCGCCGCGATGAAGACCCGTATGCGATCGTTGTCCTTTCGGGCCCGGGTGACCTGGGCGGCCGCCCTGGCGGCCGCACTGGTGGTCCTTGTGGTGGCAGCGCTGACCGCGATCACGATGGTGGGCAACGAATATCGGCAACGGGATCGCCGCGTGGACGCTGTGGCGGAAGCGCTTGGAGGCAATAACAATCTGACCGCGCGTGGGCGGGGCTATGTGTCGACGCTGAGGTTGGACGGCACAGTCCTCAGATCGACACCGGTCACGCTTCCCCCGGCCGCGGAAGGGCTGTCGACCCAGGTCGTGGACGGGGTGAGCTATCGGGTTCGCACGCGCGAACTGAACAGGCCGGAGGGTGCCCTCCTGTCAGTGGGAATCCCTGAACCTCCCACTCGGGACGTGATAGGTCGGCTGGTTCCACGTCTTGTCCTCTCGGGCGTGCTCGCGGTGATTCTGGCAGCACTGCTGGGATGGTTGTTCGCCGGCCGCGCGGTGCGCCCGCTGCGTGAACTGATCACCCAGACGCGCACTCTCACGGCGGAGGGCCAGCACACACCGCCGCAGGTGAGCGGAGCTGCCGAGGCCGAAGAACTCGCCGAAGCGATCACCGACATGTGGAGCCGGATGAACTCCGCGCAGGAGAGCACCCGGATAGCTTTGGATTCGGCGCGCGGGTTCGCTGCATCCGCAGCTCACGAACTTCGCACACCGCTCACAGCCATGCGCGCGGATCTCGATATCGTGCGCACCCATCCTCTTTCGAAACCAGAACTCGACGAGATCGTAGGAGATCTCATCCGCACTCAACGTCGAGTGGAGTCGACTTTGACCGCTCTCGGTCAACTCGCCGCCGGCGACTTGATGCGACCCGAGGACCGCGTGCGGTTCGACGTCATCGAGTTGTTCGACCGGGTGGCGCAGGAATGTTCGCGGACGCACCCCGAAGTTCGAATCACGGTCCGGGGCGATCGTGCGGTGCTGATGACGGGATGGCCCGACGGTATCCGCCTCGCGGCAGACAACCTGCTGCGCAACGCGATCGCACATGGTGGTGCGACGGAGATCGAGTTGTCCGCCGTGGCGATCGAAACCCCTGATCGCCGACCTTCGCTCGCCTTGCGAGTCGATGACAACGGCGTCGGGCTACCTGTCGAGGAGCGGGAACGGGTTCTGCGTCGTTTCGAGCGGGGCAGTGCCGCTCGCGTAGCGGGGTCGGGTCTCGGGTTGGCGCTCGTCTCTCAGCAAGCCGCACTTCACAACGGCGACGTCGTGCTGTCGGACAGTCGCCTCGGTGGGCTGTGCGTCACACTGACCGTCGACGCTTCTTGACACAGCGGTACCAGTGATCCACACATCGTGGACCACGGACGGTGGCAACCGGGAGAACTCGAATCTTAGGGTCGGCAACGCTCTCAGTTCAGTTGCGCTGTAGCGAGATCAATCTTCGGTATGAGCGTCATCCAGTATGCTGCAAGCTTCTCTCATGACCTCAGGGGAGTCCATGTCATAGTGCTGTCCGGCTACCGTTCGCTCGATGATTCTTCCCTTCACGAATGCGGCCCATCGTGGGCCCAGTGGTGTGCTCGGTGTCCCGTCGAGGTTGGTGTCGGCACGGATGATGAGGAGATCTCCGGTATGGACGGACGGGTTGTACTCGTGTAGCAGTCTGGTGTTGTTGACCAGAATGTGTTGCGTAGATTCCTCGAGAGCCGAGAATTCCGGAGAGTTGGATACGTCCCCATATCTGGCTGCCGCTACCGAGCGGAGTTCGTTCCGGATTGACGCCGCTTCTGCCAGTGCTTGCCCCTCTGGTTCGTGTTCGGAAGGAATGCTCGGTTCACTGTCCATCACGATCAGCCGGCTCACCGAGCGTCCCCGTGCGCGAAGTTCGACCGCCATGGCATGGGCGACCACTCCACCGAACGACCAACCGAGCAGTTCGATCGGATCGCGAGGTGACTGGGCAACGACTTGGTCGACGTAGTCGTTCACCATTTCCGTGATCGAGTGTGCAAGCGGTGCGGCGCCGTCGAGTCCTCGAGCCTGGAGAGCGTAGATCGGTTGGTCCGGAAGATGCTGGGCGAGAGTCAGGTAGCACCAGGCAACCCCAGAGCCTGGATGGATGCAGAAGAGGGGTGGCTTGGAGCCGGACGGACTGATCGTGAGCAGGGGCGCGAGGGGGTCGGATGATTCGATCGTGAAGTCTGCGTGCAACAGCGGGGCGAGTTTGGCGATGGTGGGTGCGTCGAACAGAGTTCGAATGGGTAGTTCGACACCGAGGGTGGCCCGGATCCGGGCCATGAGACGGGTGGTCAGGAGCGAGTGGCCGCCGAGGTCGAAGAAGGAGTCGTCGATCCCGACCTGGAGGACACCGAGTACGTCGGCGAACAGGGCGGCCAGCGTGCGTTCGTCGTCGGTCCGGGGGGCGCGGTAGCGGCCGGTGGTGTAGTCGGGGGCGGGCATGGCGGCGCGGTCGAGTTTGCCGTTGGCGGTCAGGGGGAGTTGGTCGAGGACCACGATCGCGGCCGGGACCATGTAGTTCGGCAGTGCGTCACCGATATACGTCCGAAGTAGGTGGGCAGCTTCGGAGTCCCGGTCCATGACCGTGTCCTGGTCGAGGTTCAGAGATATCTGGGGGTCGAGGACGACGTATCCGACGAGTTGGGTGTCGGTGCCGTTGGTGCCGGTGGCGTCGTCGGTGGCGGTGCTGGTGGGGCGGGCGATCACCGCGGCCTGGGTGACGGCGGGGTGGGAGGCCAAGGCGGCCTCGACTTCGCCGGGTTCGACCCGGAATCCGCGGATCTTGACCTGCTCGTCGGCCCGCCCGGCGAATTCGATCACCCCTGCGGTTGTCCACCGCACCAGGTCGCCGGTGCGGTAGAGGCGGGTGCCTGTGCCGTACGGGTTGGCCACAAACCTTTCCGCGGTCAACCCGGGTCGCCGCCGGTAGCCGCGGGCGAGTTGGGTGCCTGCGATGTACAACTCGCCGATCACCCCGACCGGGACCGGGTGTAGTCCGGCATCGAGGACGTACACCTGCACATTGGTGATCGGTGTCCCGATCGGCACACCCGTTGACCCGGGAGCGAACTTGCCCGGCTCGATAATGTGGCGGGTTGCGTAGACGGTGGTTTCGGTGGGGCCGTACCCGTTGGTCACGCGGACGCCGGGTATCAGGGTGTACATCCTTTCGGCCAGCCGGCTCGGCAACTCCTCACCCGCACACACGACAGTGTCCGGTGTCGGGGGTATGGGGGCCTGTTCGAGGACTTCGGCCAGGACCGAGGGAACAGCGCTGATCACTCCACTTTGCACACGGTTACCGTCTTCGGCGAGGACCAGCAGGCTCCGGACCAACTCGACGCTGCTGCCTGCGCACAACGGGGCGAAGATCTCGAAGACCGACACATCAAATGCCACCGAGGTGCTGGCCAGGACCCGAAGCGGGTCCTCGGTCCCCACGAACGCGGGTTGTTGTACCAGGAGGTTGGTGAGGTTGTGGTGGGTGACGGCAACGCCTTTGGGGATTCCGGTGGATCCGGAGGTGTAGATCAGGTAGGCGAGGTTGTCCGGGTGTAGGGGTGTGGTGCGGTCGGCGTCGGTGGGGTCGATGTTGTGGTCATCGGTGTCATC
This sequence comes from Rhodococcus sp. NPDC049939, assembly GCF_040656415.1. NCBI lineage: Bacteria > Bacillati > Actinomycetota > Actinomycetes > Mycobacteriales > Nocardiaceae > Rhodococcus > Rhodococcus sp. NPDC049939. The sequence goes on from NZ_JBFAMC010000002.1 coordinate 366,269, forward strand.
GAGGTCGGTGGTGTCGGTGTACATGCGGGGTAGGTCGCTGGGGGGCAGTGTGGTGTCGATTTCGGTGTCGGTGAGCAGGAGTTCGGGGCGGGCGTCGGCGAGGATGAATCCGGTGCGGGCGCTGGGGTAGTTGGGGTCGATGGGTAGGTACGCGGCTCCGGTTTTGATCACGGCGAGCAGGGCGATGATCAGGTCCGCGGTTCTGGGTAGCGCGACGGCGACGATCTGGTCGGGGCCGATGCCGGTGTGGATCAGGTGCCAGGCCCACCGGTTGGCGGTGGCGTTCAGTTGGGCGTATGTCAGGGGTTGGTCGCCGTAGACGAGGGCGACCTGGTCCGGGTGTTGGTGGGCTTGGTGTTCGAAGAGGGCGGGCACCGTCGATCCGTATATCGGCGTGTCGGTACCGGTGAGTGTGTTGTTCCATTCGTGGAAGAGTTTGTGGCGTTCGTGTGGGTCGAGGAGGTCGATGTCCGCCAGGCGCAGGTGAGGGTTGGTGGTGATGGTGTCGAGTAGTCGCAGGAAACGGTCGGCGAGGGTCCGCACCGTCGGTGGGTCGAACAGGTCGGTGGCGTACTCGATCTCCCCGGGGATGTCCTGGGGAGTTGCGGTGGTGGGTCCGGGGTCGAGGAGGTTGAAGAACAGGTCGAATCTCGCGGTACCGGTCGGCACGGTTTCGGCGGTGGCGTGCAGGTCGGGGAAGTCGAGGTCGGGCAGGGTGTTGTTCTGCCAGGCGATCGCGACCTGGAACAGAGGGTTGTGGGTGGTCGAGCGGATGGGGTTGAGCAGTTCGACCAGTCGTTCGAAGGGGGCGTCCTGGTGGGTGTAGGCGGTCAGGGCTTTGGCGCGGACCTGTTCGAGGACCTGTTCGAAGCGGGGGTTGTGGGTCAGGTCGACCCGCAGGACCCAGGTGTTGACGAAGAAGCCGATCAGGTCGGTCAGGGCGGTGTCGGTGCGGCCGGCGATCGGGCCGCCGATGCTCACATCGGTGCCTGCGCCGTGTTTGTGCAGCAACACCGCCAGCGCCGATTGCAGCAGCATCGACATCGTCACCTGGTGATCGCGGGCGTGTTGGTCGAGTCGGCGGTGTAGCGCTGCGGGGATGGTGAAGTCGATGGTCCCGCCCCGGTAGGTGGCGATCTTGGGACGGGGCCGGTCGGTGGGCAGCGGGAGTAGTTCCGGTGCGCCGGCCAGTTCGTCTTGCCAGTACCGGAATTGGGCGGACAGCAGGCTGTCAGGGTCGGTGTCGGTGCCGAGGAGGTGGTGTTGCCAGAGGGTGTAGTCCGCGTACTGAACCGGTAGTGGTACCCAGTGTGGTGCGGTGCCGTCCCGGCGTGCGGTGTAGGCGTGGACCAGGTCGCGAGCCAGCGGTGCCAGCGACCAGCCATCCGCGGCAATGTGGTGGAGCACCAGCACCAGCACATGCTCGCCCGGGCCGAGGCGCAACAGTGTCGCCTCGACCGGGATGTCAGTGGACAGGTTGAACCGGTGGCGGGCGGTGTGGGCGATCGCGGAGGCCACTGCGTCTTCGCCTGCGCCGGTGAGGTCGGTGACCGGGACCGAGACCTTGGCGGTGATCTGGTCGGTGGGCAGAGGGTGTTGGAACGGTTGGCCTTCGGTGTCGGTGAAAAGGGTGCGCAGGCTTTCGTGGCGGGCGATCACGTCACCGATCGCGGCGATCAGCGCGTCGATATTCAGTGGGCCACGCAGACGCAGGGTGATGGGGATGTTGTAGGTAGCCGAGGGGCCCTCGAACTGGTGCAGGAACCACAGTCGTTGCTGAGCATAGGACAACGGGATCCGGTCCGGGCGTTCGGCCGGAACCAGTGGTGGCCGGGTCGGGGCGTTCTGGTGCAGCAGGGGGGCCAGGGCGTTGATGGTGGGGTTGTCGAAAAGGGTGCGGATGGGCAGTTCGGCCCCGACTTCGGTGCGGATCCGGCTGATGAGGCGTGTCGCAAGCAGGGAGTGGCCGCCGAGGTCGAAGAAGGAGTCGTCGATCCCGACCCGGGGGACACCGAGGACCTCGGCGAACAACCCGGCCAGGGTTTCTTCGTCCCCGGTGCGGGGAGCCCGGTAACTGCCGGTGGTGTACTCGGGGGCCGGGAGGGCGCTGCGGTCGAGTTTCCCGTTGGCGGTCAGCGGCAAGGCATCGAGGACCACGATCGCCGCGGGGACCATGTACTCGGGAAGTTTGCTCGAGATGTACTCGCGTAGTTGCGGGATCTTCTGGGCGCCGGCGGGGTCGTTGACGTACCGGGACAGCGGCCCGATCGGCCCGTCAGGCAGATACAGGTCGGTCAGGGGCGTGCGGTGTCCGGTGAGGGCGAGGAAGACTGCGTCGATGTGTCCGGGTGTGGCCGAGTAGGTCACGGCGGCGGTGTAGCCGGTGTTCTCGGCGAGCCGGTGGCAGTCCTCAGGGGTCAATGCGGGCGGGGTGGTGTCGTCGCCGACATCGCCAAGGTGGTCGAGGAGGTCGGTGAGGGGGGTGTCGGGGGAGGTATGGGAGGCGTCCTGGTAGGCGGTGACCTCGTCGATTACCCCGGCATGCGGTATCTCCGTGACGCGCAGGGCGGCCGGTCGCTGCTGTTCGAGCAGAGACCGTAACCGGATGGGACCGAACAAGTTCTGCCAGTGCCGGGTAGGGATTGAGTGCATCGACCGTGCCCGGGTGGGGGTCTTGTGCAGGACCACGTCGTAACGGTGCCGGGTCATTTCGGTGTCAGGGTGCCCGCGTTCGAGTTGGATGTCGACGCCGCTGATATCGGGGTGGTCTTCGGCGAGGGCGAGGAAGAATTCCGGTGCCAGAAGCAGTTCTTGTTCGGCGGCGACCTCGCGCCGGATCCGGTCGAGGAGGGCGCCGGTGGTGCCGGATGTGTGTTGGTGCAGGTGGATACCCGTGACGAAGTCCTCGAGTGTGGCCAGGTTGCGGATGTCGCCGATGAACAGTGCCCCACCAGGTGTCAGTAACCGCATCGCCTGGGTGAGTACGTCGATCAGGTAGGCGGCATTGGGGAAGTACTGGATCACCGAGTTGATCACGATGGTGTCGAATGTGCCGGCCGGGAGGGTGTCGGTCTCGTCGGCGGACAGGGCGTACAAGTGCACCCGGTCGACCCAGGGGGCGTGGTGTGTGGTCAACCGAGCGTGCAGATGAGCGATAGTGGACTCGGAAAAGTCTGTTCCCCAGTAGGATTCGCAGTCTGGTGCAAGGTGGGAGAGCAGCAGACCCGATCCGACGCCGATCTCGAGGATGCGGGTTGGCGACAGTTCCCGGATCCGGGCCACCCTCGCCCAGCGCCACCGCCGCATCTGGTCGACGGGGATGGGCAGGCCGGTGTAGCTGTTGCTCCAGCCACGGAAGTCGTCCCCGAAACCGGTGCCGACAACCAGGTCATTGGAATGTTCATCGGGGTGGCCCGAATAGAGGTCTTCGGATACGTGGTGCCAATGGGTGATGAGTTCGGATTCGCTGTCCTGGTCGTGGGTCAGGGATACCTGGGGGTCGAGGACGACGTATCCGACGAGTTGGAAGTCGGTGCCGAGGGTGTCGGGTTCGTCGCCGGTGGCCGGGTGGTGGTCGGAGGCGGTTTTGGTGGGGCGGGCGATCACCGCGGCCTGGGTGACGGCGGGGTGGGAGGCCAAGGCGGCCTCGACTTCGCCGGGTTCGACTCGGAATCCGCGGATCTTGACCTGCTTGTCGGCCCGCCCGGCGAATTCGATCACCCCTGCGGTTGTCCACCGCACCAGGTCGCCGGTGCGGTAGAGGCGGGTGCCTGTGCCGTATGGGTTGGCCACGAATCTTTCCGCGGTCAATCCGGGCCGTCGGCGGTAGCCGCGGGCGAGTTGGGTGCCTGCGATGTACAACTCGCCGATCACCCCGACCGGGACCGGGTGTAGTCCGGCATCGAGGGCGAACACCTGCACGTTGGTGTTCGGTGTCCCGATCGGTACACCCACCCCGGTGGTGTGCGCGGAGACGTCGTTGGGCGCGGAAGGGGCGGGGAGGCTGTAGGTGGTGGCGCATACCGTGGTTTCGGTCGGCCCGTACGCGTTGATCAACGCCACGTCCGGGTAGTGCTGGGCGAAGCGTGCGGCGACGTCGGCTCGCAATACCTCTCCGGCGGTGACGATGCGCGTGAGGTGGGTGCCGAGGCGTTCGGTCATGTCCCCGGTGTCCTCGCCGGTGTTCTCTATTAGGACATTGAGCAGGGCGGTGGTGACGAAGAGGGTATCGACGTGCTCGGTGGCCACCACCTCGCTGAGGGTGGTCGGGTCGAATCGGCCCTCCGGGGCAATCACCACTTCGGTGTCGCTGAGTAGTGCGGACCAGATCTCGTATACGGAGGCGTCGAACGCGATCGACGAGTGCAGCATCAGCCGGGTGCCGGGTCCCTCCGGCCAACCGTAATATGCCAGGTTGGTGAGGTTGTGGTGGGTGACGGCAACGCCTTTGGGGATTCCGGTGGATCCGGAGGTGTAGATCAGGTAGGCGAGGTTGTCCGGGTGTAGGGGTGTGGTGCGGTCGGCGTCGGTGGGGTCGATGTTGTGGTCATCGGTGTCATCGAGGTCGGTGGTGTCGGTGTACATGCGGGGCAGGTCGCTGGGGGGCAGTGTGGTGTCGGTTTCGGTGTCGGTGAGCAGGAGTTCGGGGCGGGCGTCGGCGAGGATGAATCCGGTGCGGGCGCTGGGGTAGTTGGGGTCGATGGGTAGGTACGCGGCTCCGGTTTTGATCACGGCGAGCAGGGCGATGATCAGGTCCGCGGTTCTGGGTAGCGCGACGGCGACGATCTGGTCGGGGCCGATGCCGGTGTGGATCAGGTGCCAGGCCCACCGGTTGGCGGTGGCGTTCAGTTGGGCGTATGTCAGGGGTTGGTCGCCGTAGACGAGGGCGACCTGGTCCGGGTGTTGGTGGGCTTGGTGTTCGAAGAGGGCGGGCACCGTCGACCCAAGTATCGGCGCGTCGATGGTGGAGTGGTGGGCTCCGGCGTGGATGTTGTTCCATTCGTGGAAGAGTTGGTGGCGCTCGTGCTCGTCGAGGAGGTCGAGGACGGTGAGCCGCTCAACCCCGTCCATGGCCACAACGCGTACCAAGCCCTCGAGGCGTTCGAGAAGTTTCGCGACATCCGCGTCGGTGTACCGTTCGGCGTCCGCCTCGATCTCCACACCGATGCACTGATCACGTTCACCGCAAGTGAAAATGATGGAAAGATCGCGCACTGACCCGAAATGGACCAGACGATAGGAAGCATCGGCTTCGCCGACCCTCAGATCCGCATTGAATGTAATCACGTCGAGGGACAGCCCGAAGAGCGGCGCGGAATAGTTTGTGTTCTCACCGCTTCGCATCCATTCCATGCGAAATCTCTGGTGCGGCAGGGCGATCTTCAACGCATCTGAGACGGCGGCCACCACATCTCCGAAACGCTCGAAGTTACCGTTGTCGACGGAGATCGGGATCACGTTGGATGTCATGGTTGGCGCGCGAAGGGAGTCGGGGTGTGGTCGACCCGTTACCGGAAGGCCGAAGGGGATTGCCGCACTCCCAGACATGCGTTGACCGAACAGATAGCCAAAAGCGATCAGGGTGGAGGCGAGAGAAAACCCCACCCGGTCGCTCAGATTATGAACGGCCGAGGACATGGAAGCGGAAAAGTCTGTACGTCCATGTGTTACTGCATTGGCGACGGTGGGCCACTGTCCCGATAGTGTCACGGGTGCTGGGAGACTACGCGTCCTGGTCTCCCAGAATTCTCGGTCCCGGGCAATCTCGTCGGATCGTTCGTATTCGGAGTCCAACTCCGCTATCCGCTCGAGCGGAACGAACCATTCGGGCGGATGGGGAACGGAGTCGGTGAACGAGTTGTACAGTTCGGCTATTCTCGAAAAAACCAACGACGCGCCGAATCCATCCAATGCGATCTGGTGAAACGATACGAATAGTAACGTGCATTCACGACTTATCGTGATGAGGTCGAAATTCACAGCGAAATCGTCGGCCAGAAAACTGTGCCGATTCAGCCTGTGCACCATCCACGCTTCGGCGGCTTGAAACGGATCCGCTTCCATGGACAGATCGACATACTCGATACCTAATTTCCGTGTGTCGTGAATGATCTGGTCAATCGAATTGAGCCCGGTCCGAAAACTGGACCGCAAAGCCTCGGACTCCGTGACAACTTGACCTATTGAGGCTGTAAGTTTCTCTCGATCGATGAGCGACCGTATTTCAACGTATTCTCCGATGTTGAAGTTCGTCGATTCGGGATCAAAAAGCTCCGAAAACCAGATGCCGAGTTGGGCGCTCGTCAGTTGCAGAGTACGAAAGCCGCCGGTCGCCGTCATTTCCCCACTCCTGTTCTTCACTACCCGTTCTGCAGAGACTGGAACGAGTCAACTGGTTCTTCGGCCTGGGGTCTTCTCGATGGCGGTACGCGGCAGAACACCGCCGTCATCGCGCTCCATTACCAGATAGTCGCGCCTGTCGAGTGTCCTCATCGAAGGCTCGATCACGTGCCGGTTTTGTCGAAGGCCGTCCAAATCGCCCTTCCATAAACATGTTTGTTATGTTTCCTGTTGCGCAAGACCAACGCGGCCATTTCGTAGGTAACAAAGGTTTGTCGGCGAGGCCGATCATTTCTAATGTGAAACACTCCTCCGAGTGTTATCTCAGATTGTCGAACTGTCAACCACAGCAATTGGTTAATGAGTGAACAGTTAATTTCTGAATAGTTAATTGGTGAACAGTTAATTGGTGAACAGTCAATTCCCGAATAGTTAATTCGTGTACGGCAGAGATATGGCGGTAGCTATAGCTACCGCCATACTGAGCTAGCCATTGAGGGGTTGGTTCACCGACTCGATCCACTACCGGGGCGCGCAGCACCGACCTGCTGGCGTTCGAGCATCGCCGTGATCACTGTCCCCGATCTTCGGGTTCGCCGGCGCTCACGTGATCGGCCCTGTCGCCGGCGCACACCGGGTACAGTTCGAACACCCAAAGAGAACCTCTCGTTCTAGGTGCAGTGTCCAAAGGCATAGTGTCCGAACAGATCCGACACCCAACTGCTTTCCGAGGCATGCCGACGGCACCCGGGTGGTACCAGTGATTCACGCTCGGTGGAGCCCAGACCGTGGCAATGAGGACGTAGGGTGCGATCAGGAGGGTGTCCAGGTGGTTCCTTCGGGCTTCTCGTCACGCACCGATTCCCAGCGGCGAGGCCGGTTCAGTCCCAACGCCATCTCCGCATGCCGCCGTCGTCACCGTTCGCGAGCAGGACGATGAGCCCGATCGCATACAGCACCAGGAACAGCAGCAGGAGCCCGCCGAAGATCCACAGGGAGATCTGTCCGAGTCGGCGAGCGCGGTTCGACGCGTCCTGCGCGCCGGCCGCATCACCGCTGGCCCACAGCGGGTACACGTTGAACGCATGGTTGAAGGCCGAGAACGCTAGCGGCCAGAAGAAGATGAGCGAGGCGACCGCCCAGCCGGCGTTGCTCGGGGGCCGCAGCGCACCGGTGGGACCGGCTGGGGGCGGGGGCGATTCCATTGGCTGGTTCGGTGCCGGACCATTGGTAGGGGAGGACATTGCAGTACTCCTGACGTAGGCTTTGCGCAGTTCACAATACGTTTCGCTACAAAGATCACCTGAGATTCAGCCTACTTCAGTTCCTGTGCGCTCGAGCGCCGATCGTGTTGATCTTGCCGAGCCCGGCGCACTCTCGGCGGAACCGGAGTTCGATCAGCCGAAGCTCGGCAACACGCCTGCGTCCAATGCCTGTGCCAGAGACGGTGCGGCTGAGTCCTTCTCGGACAGCTGGAAGGTCAGCGTGTTGCCGTCCCGGCCTATCGTGGGCCAGTCGATTGCAAGGTCGGGATCCAGTGGGTGGATATCGTGATCGAGCGCGGGGGTGTATTCGATCGAACACAGGTACATCACGGTGGATGCGTCCTCGAGTGACAGGATCGCGTGACCGAGCCCTTCGGGAAGGTAGACCGCGCGCCGCTCGATGTCGTCGATGAGCACCGAATCCCACTGGCCGAATGTCGGCGACCCGACCCGCAGATCGACGACGACGTCGAGGAATGCGCCCTTCACACATGTCACGTATTTCGCTTGGCCGGGCGGACTCTCGGTGAAGTGGATGCCTCGCAGGACCCCGGCGGCCGAGACCGAGCAGTTGGCCTGCGCGAGATCGAGGTTGTGCCCGACGGCTGCCTCGAACTTGGAACCCTTGAACCATTCGAGGAACACGCCGCGGTCGTCGCCGAACTGCCGCGGCGTGATCTCCCAGGCGCCGGGGACTTTCAGTTCCCGATATTCCACGTCACCAGTCCTTGCCGAGTTCGAGGAGTTCAAGAAGGTATTCACCATACCCAGACTTTCCGAGAGCGTCTGCACGGGAACATAATTCGTCGTCAGTAATGTATCCGCGTCGCCATGCGACCTCTTCGGGAACACCGATCTTCAATCCCTGTCGGTGCTCGAGGGTGCGCACGAAATTCGATGCCTCCAGCAGGGAATCGACTGTGCCGGTGTCGAGCCAGGCGGTTCCGCGAGGCAGTACTTCGACTTTCAAGCGCCCGGCCTGCAGGTACGCCCGGTTGACGTCGGTGATCTCGTATTCGCCTCGGTCCGACGGCGCCAGCGAGCGAGCAATCGACACGACGTCGTTGTCGTAGAAGTAGAGGCCGGGAACGGAGAAGTGCGACTTCGGGGTTGCGGGCTTCTCCTCGATGGAAATCGCCCTGCCGGTGTCGTCGAATTCGACCACACCGTAAGAACTGGGATCAGACACCCGATAGGCGAACACGGCACCGCCGTCGATGTTCTCGAAGCGGTTGAGCCTCGAACCGAGCCCCGGGCCGTAGAAGATGTTGTCGCCGAGTATCAGGGATACCGACTCATTGCCGATGTGGTCGGCACCGAGCGTGAATGCCTGCGCCAGACCCTTCGGCTCCTCTTGCACCACGTACGTGAGGTTCACCCCGAACTGGGAACCATCCCCGAGCAACATACGAAACTGTTCGGAATCGTGGGGTGTGGTGATGATGAGGATGTTCCTGATGCCGGCCAGCATGAGGGTGGACAGCGGGTAGTAGATCATCGGCTTGTCGTAGACCGGGACCAGCTGCTTGCTCACCGCGAGAGTGATCGGGTGAAGCCGGGACCCGGTGCCGCCCGCCAGGATGATTCCGCGCATACGAGCAGTGTTCCAGTGTTCGTTGCGGATAGAAACTCGCGACGCGCTACTAGGCTGGGTACACATGAGGCTTCTCGTGACGGGCGGCGCCGGGTTCATCGGTGCGAACTTCGTGCACCAGACGATCGCTGAACGCCCCGACGTCCAGGTGACAGTGCTCGACGCACTGACATACGCAGGCAACCGCAACTCGCTCGAACCGGTGGCGAACCGCATCGAGTTCGTACACGGCGATGTGGCCGATGTCGCGTTGGTCGATCGTTTGGCCCAGCGTTCTGATGCTGTGGTCCACTTCGCCGCCGAGTCGCACAACGACAATTCGCTGGCAGATCCGACGCCATTCGTGCACACGAACGTGATGGGCACGTTCTCGCTGCTCCAGGCGGTGCGCGCACACGACCTCCGTTACCACCACATCTCCACCGACGAGGTGTATGGAGATCTCGAACTCGACGACCCCGAGCGGTTCACCGAGTCGACGGCATACAGCCCGTCGAGTCCCTACTCGGCGACCAAGGCTTCTAGCGATCTGCTGGTGCGAGCTTGGGCGCGGTCGTTCGGTGTCCGTGCCACATTGTCGAACTGTTCCAACAACTACGGCCCGTATCAGCACGTGGAGAAGTTCATTCCGCGTCAGATCACCAACCTGATCGACGGAGTGCGTCCGCGGTTGTACGGCAACGGACGGAATGTGCGTGACTGGATTCACGTCGACGATCACAACTCCGCGGTGTGGACGATCCTCGAGAAGGGGAGCATCGGCGAGACGTACCTTATCGGCGCGGACGGCGAGGTCGACAACCGAACAGTCGTCGAAACACTTCTGGAACTGTTCGGCCGCCCCGCCGACGACTTCGACTTCGTCACCGACCGGCCGGGCCATGACATGCGTTATGCGATCGACCCGACGCGTCTGCGCACCGAGTTGGGTTGGAAGCCGCGATACGTGGATTTTCGCAGCGGGCTCGACGCGACAGTGCAGTGGTACCGCGAGAACGAATCCTGGTGGCGTGCGCAGAAAGAGCCCGTGGAGAAGGGGTATGCGGCCACGGAATCCGTGATCAGCTGAGCCCGCGTGGCCGCGGCTATGACGCAGTAGGTACCCGCGAGCTCTCGTGGACCAGCGCGTTGCGCAGCACCCGCGACCCGGAGAGGGCGGCGACGAATCCCGCGAACACCTCGCACAGCGTGAAGACCAGGCGCGAAGCCAGGGCAAGACCGAGTGCGACGCCGCTGTCCATGAACGGGGAGAGCGCGGCAACGATGACGGCCTCGCGCACTCCGATTCCGGACGGCGCGATGACAACTAGCACGCCGGCGAACATACCGAGCGCGAGAGCGCCGATGCACTGCACGAGGGTGCCCATCTCGAACCCCGCTGTACTGGACGCCAGCAGCCACAGGTGGATTCCGTAGAGCACCCAACTGACGGCGCACCAGCCCAAGGCCAGCGCGATCTTGTGCAGGGTCAACTGCCTCTGCAGCGGTGCGCGGCGCAGAATCCGCAGCGCCAGGTTCACCAGGCGGGTGAGGACGGGCGGGTAGCAACAGACGAGGGCGACCGGAACGAGCACGATCACCGCGACCGCAGCGAACGTGCTGATCTGAAACAGGGCAGGCAGTGCGAGCAGGCCCACGACCAGTGCCGACGTGATACTCAGACCGACGGTGACGAGCACCGCGACGAATCCGTTGGCCCGTGACACACCGGCCCGACGCACGAGTTCGGTTTGCAGGACGAAGGCCCACACGCTGCCGGGAAGATACTTGCCGAGTTGGCCGACCAGATAGCACCGGGCAGCGTCGAACGCGGGTATCGGGTGCTCGAGGGCACCGAGTGCGTGCTGCCACGCGCGTACCGCAGCGCCCATCCCGAGGAAGATGAACACGGCGGAGCCAGCGAGCGCCCACCAGTTCAGGTTCGTGATCGTGTCCCGAACCTCGCTCCACTGCGACTTCACCGCGACGCCGACGGCCACGACTATTGCGAGAGTGACGAGACCGCGCACCGCATTCATCAGAACTGCTCGGCCGCTGCGAGATGGTGTGGACCGCGTCTCTACGCTCACAATCGACCACCCCTCACGTCAGGGCGCTGCGAGGTGCAGTGCCCTTCCGACGATAGCAATCATCGAGCGTTGATCCGGTGAGTGGAACTCTTCTCCGACGGGAGGGTAGAGTCGCTCGGTCGAAAGGGAACACCAAGTCCCGCCCTGTGTGCGGGCCGGCGAAGTGCGGCGCACTGTCGTGAGCACTCTCGGGTCGTACTGCCGACCCCGACAATTCCCAGTCTGCGGCGCAGCGTAGCGACGCGCGAACATCCAGCGGTATCGGCGTCCCACGCCACTTGAACGGAGCTCTTATGTCAGTAGATCACCCCGACACGCTTTCCGACGAAGGGTCGGTGCGTGCCGCACTGAGATCTCCGCGCAGGCTGAGAACCGAGATACTTGCCGGTCTTGTGGTGGCCCTTGCGCTCATTCCGGAGGCGATTTCGTTCTCCATCATCGCGGGTGTCGACCCCCGAGTGGGGTTGTTCGCCTCCTTCACTATGGCGGTGACCATCGCTTTCGTTGGCGGGCGTAGGGCGATGATCTCGGCCGCAACTGGGGCGATAGCTCTGGTGGTGGCACCGCTGGCAAGGGACTATGGCCTGGACTATCTCATCGCCGCAGTGTTGCTCGCCGGGGTACTGCAGATCGCCCTGAGCCTGCTCGGCGTCGCGAAACTGATGCGGTTCATCCCCCGCAGCGTCATGACCGGATTCGTCAACGCCCTCGCCATCCTGATCTTCACTGCGCAGTTGCCGCACCTGATCGACGTGCCGGTGTTGGTCTACCCGATGGTCGCCGTCGGACTGCTGATCATGGTGTTCCTGCCCAGGTACACAAAGGTGGTTCCCGCACCGTTGGTGGCCATCGTGCTCCTGACAGCCGTCACGGTCTTCTTCGCGCTGAACGTCCCGAACGTGGGCGACGAGGGAGAGTTGCCGTCGAGTCTGCCCGCATGGCTCATCCCGGACGTGCCGATGAACATGGAAACGCTGTCGATCATTGCCCCATTCGCCCTGGCGATGGCACTGGTCGGACTGCTCGAATCGTTGATGACGGCGAAACTCGTCGACGACATCACCGACACGCACTCGGACAAGACCAGGGAGGGCTGGGGTCAGGGGGTCGCGAACCTGGTCACCGGACTGTTCGGCGGCATGGGCGGGTGCGCGATGATCGGCCAGACCATGATCAACGTGAAGGTTTCCGGTGCGCGTACCCGGATCTCCACTTTCCTCGCGGGAGTGTTCCTCCTGGTGCTGGTGGTCGGTCTCGGCGATGTTGTCGCACTGATTCCCATGGCGGCATTGGTCGCGGTCATGATCATGGTCTCGGTCGGCACGATGGACTGGCACAGCATCGCACCGAAGACACTGCGACGGATGCCCCGGAGCGAGACGACGGTGATGCTCGCGACAGTTGCGGTGACTGTTCTCACACACAACCTGGCCTACGGGGTCGTCGTCGGCGTCGTCACGGCAATGGTCCTCTTCGCCCGCCGGGTTGCTCACCTGACCGAGGTCGTCGACATCGCCCACCCCGACGATGACACCCGGGTGTATGCGGTGCGCGGAGAACTTTTCTTCGCTTCGAGCAACGATCTGGTTTACCAGTTCGACTATGTCGGGGATCCGCGGAACGTGGTGATCGACATGTCGGACTCCCACATCTGGGATGCCTCCACGGTGGCCACGCTCGACGCGATCACCACCAAGTACGCGGCCAAGGGAAAGAACGTGGACATCGTCGGCCTCAACAGGGCCTCCGCGGATCGCCACGTGCGCCTGAGTGGCCAGATGGGCGCCGACCATTAGACGCGTCGATTGCGTGTGCGCTGACCGCCGGCGCGCATAACGGAGCTGAATCTCCGGCTGACGTAGGCATGCCGGGCCGTTGCCGTATGACTTTTGTCATCGTCAGCACGTGCAAAGTCCACATCATTTCGATGATTGCCCGCACTACCAACCGGTGCCGGCTGCCGCGAGGCTGAAACTCGTGAACAACGCACAAACAACTCCCCCATTTCGCCGCGAAGCAGGCGTCCGCGAGGCCAGCATGCGCGAACTGCTCATGGATTGCTTACGCATCGGTCCCGCACCGACGCGGTCGCGCGAGGCGTTCGTCGCCCTTTTCGCGCTCGTCGTCGTCGGCGTCCTCCTTGTAGTTATGCAACCGGAGGTGATGGTCACCGCCGTCGTGATCGCAGGATCCGTCAGTTATCTGACAATTCGCTGGATTGTCGGAACCAGGAGGTGGGGCAGGCGATGATCCCCTGCATCACCGCTCGCGGACTGCGCCGGATCTATGGTTACGGCAAGGATGCATACGAGGCGGTCAAGGGCATCGACCTGGACGTCGCTGAAGGTGAGGTATTCGCGCTGCTCGGCACCAACGGTGCCGGCAAGACCTCGACACTTGACGTTCTGGAGGGATTGGCCAGTCCCGAGGCCGGCTATGTCGAGGTCTTCGGACTCGACCCGCGCCTTGACCGCAGGAAGGTCCGCCCGCAGATCGGCATCATGCTGCAGTCGGGCGGTCTGCCCGCTGAGCTGACCGTTGCCGAGACGTTGGAGATGTGGCGTAGCACCTGCACTAACCCGACCACAGCTGACGACGTCCTCGCCCTGGTCAACCTCACCGACCGTGCCGACGTCCGCGTCGGGTCGCTGTCAGGCGGCGAGCAGCGCCGCCTGGATCTTGCGTGTGCACTGCTCGGGCAGCCGCGGCTATTGTTTCTCGATGAACCCACCACAGGGCTCGACCCAGAGAGCCGCCGCGCGACGTGGCGGCTGCTGGCTGATCTCAAGGCATCCGGTGTGACGATGGTTCTCACGACCCACTACCTCGACGAGGCAGAGGCGCTCGCCGACCGGATCGCAATCATGCATCGGGGCGAGATCGTTCGCTGCGGTACGCTCCGCGGCATTGTCGATGAGCATCCGGCGACCATCATGTTCGATCATCCTGGGCTACCGCTACCACCACTGCTCGGCGCGAGTGTCGATGCGCACGCCCGTGTCACCATCGCCACCCACACGCTTCAGGATCATCTGTCCGAACTGCTCAATTGGGCTCACGAGCACCATGTAACGCTCGTCGGCCTCGAAGCCAGAGCCGCCTCATTGGAAACGGTATTCCTCGACATCGCCAACTCCCGCGATGTCTCCGACACCACCGAACTCGATTCCACGGACTCACCGATCGGGGCTCTGCGATGACCACTGCACCTACTGTCGGCCACCGACGACCGCTCACCGGCCTCGCCAAGGCCGAGTACCTCCAATTCCGGCGAAACAAGACACTCGTGTTCGTGGGAACCGTGTTCCCGGTCGGCATTCCGCTGCTCACGTTCTTCGCAGGCCGAAGTGACGGCGATCCAATGCACACCCTGGTGGCAACCCTCGAAATGTTCGCAATAGTTGCGCTCCTCTTCGTGCAGTACTACTCGGTCCTGTCGATGGTCACAACACGCCGTGGTGAAGGGGTACTGAAACGACTGCGTACAGGCGAGGCCACGGACTGGCAGATTCTCACTGCCCCCGCCGTACCCGGGGTTCTACTCACGATCGCCGGGGCAGCGATCGTGACCGGGTTCGTCTACGGTACGGGTGCGCCCGTGCCAGTCAACCCTATTGCGATGGTGGTTGCCCTCTTCGGTGGGCTCGTCGTCTTCTCGCTACTTGCCCTAGCGACGAGTGGCGTGACGAAGAACGCCGAGGCCGCACAGATCACCGCACTCCCGGTTATGGCGATCGCGATGGTGGGAATGTCGTCGATCCGCAGCGTTCTCCCCGATCGGGTTGCGGTGCTAGCCGACTGGACACCCTTCGCCGCCGTGTCCGACCTCGTCTCGCTCGGCGTGACCGGAACGGTCGCGTCCGCCGCGGAGTCGATTCCCACGATGGATATCAACGACACCTTCGTCGGATTCGGCGTGCCGCTTGCGGTACTGGCGGCGTGGGCTGTCCTCGCCCTCGGGCTCGTATACAAGACCTTCCGATGGGACGAGCGAGGGTGACTCGGTGGTACTCCTGGTTGCGCGAGCAGTCGGGACCGGAGAAATTCCGGCTGTACTCACGCCTCATGCTTCATGGCGGCATCGTTGGCGTGGTGGTGGCGATGTCTCTTGTCGGCGGCTGGATCGGGCAAACAGTCGTGCTCGTCGTCGCGGGTCTCGCGGCCGCCGGCGCTGTCGAGGCCCAGCCTGAACTCTCCTCGTGGCCGAACACTTCGTACCGACGGTGGGCCTCGCCGGTGGGTGCGGTGGTCCTGACCGGGGTGTGGCTGGTGAGTGCTTTTGCATTCCGTTCCGGGACCGACGAGATGGTCGTCGACAGGGCGCGTATCACCGGCATCTTCGCGGCATTGCTGGCGGCACTTTCCATCATCGCCTTCGCCCAACGCAAGTGGTGGATCATCCTCGGAGTCGGCACCGCCACCGGCCTCGTCTTCAGTTCCTCGCCAGAGGAAGCGCTACTGACTTCGGTCATGGTTGTTCTCGCGGGAAGCCTCCTGATCGTCACGACCATGGTCACCATGTGGGGCCCGCGGATCATCGACGATCTCGAACACGCCAGGGAACTCGAGGCCGACCTGCAGGTCGCCGAGGAGCGCCTGCGTTTCGCACGAGATCTGCATGACGTCGTCGGTCGAAGCTTCTCGGCTATCGCGGTCAAGAGTGACCTCGCGGCGGCCCTGTCACGCTCGGGTGCGGTCGATCGCGCTGCCGTCGAGATGGACGAAGTCAAGTCACTCGCTGTCCAGTCAATGGGTGAGATGCGCACGCTGGTGCGCGGTTACCGCGATATCGGTCTCGATCGTGAGGTCGCCGGTGCCCGCTCGCTACTTTTGGCGGCCGGGTGCCGGCTGGTCGTGGAGGGCGATCCCGACGCAGTGCCGGCACGGTTCCATGAGGTTGCTGCATGGGTTGTGCGCGAGGGCACGACGAACATCGTCCGGCACTCGTCGGCGACTTTGGCGACCCTCACCCTCCGCGGCACTGGAATGACTCTGCGCAACAACGGCGTTTCCGGTGAGCCGGGTGGCGGTTCCGGTCTACGCGGACTCACGGACCGACTCACGGCCGTCGGCGCCACCCTCGACACCACCGCGTACGACGACAAGTTCTCCCTCGATATACGCTGGGAAGCAACATGATTCCAGTTCTGTTAGCGGACGACGAGACACTCATCCGCTCGGCCATGGCAACTATGCTTGGTCTGGAGACCGACATCGACGTCGTCGAACACGTCGGCACCGGTGACGAGCTCATCGCCGCCTGGCGTCGTCGCGTGAATGCCGGCGAACCCGTTGCCGTCGCAGTGATCGACCTGCAGATGCCGGGCCGCGACGGGATCGACACCGCCGCTGAGTTGTTGAAGCTCACACCCGGGGCGGGCACGCTCATCGTAACCAGTCACGGCCGGCCTGGTTACCTCAAACGGGCGCTCGCGGTGGGAGTGAGAGCATTCCTGCCGAAGACGACGTCGTCGGTGACGCTCGCCGATGTCATCCGCATTGTCCACGGCGGTGGCCGCTATGTTGACCCGGAGCTGGCCGCTGAGGCAATCAGCGCCGGGGACTCCGTCCTTACAGCGCGTGAGGCCGACGTCCTCGAGTACGCTGCGAACGGCGCGTCCGTCGAGGAGATCGCGAGGCACGTCTACCTGTCGCCGGGGACCACCCGCAACTACCTGTCGTCTGCTATCGCCAAGCTCGGCGTCTCCAACCGTTATGAAGCGGCAGTCAAGGCCCGCGAGCGTGGCTGGATCTAGGCCGTGTTTCGAGAGTGGTTCCACCGGCCAGACCATGATCAACGTGAAGGTTTCCGGTGCGCGTACCCGGATCTACACGTTCCTCGCAGGAGCGTTCCTTGTTCAGTGCAGCGCTACGAGTAAGTCAGCCAGCCCCGGGTACCCCGGATCCTCGGCGAGGACTTTCTCGATGCTCTTACGGGCGGTCGCCTTGCGGTTCTGCGCCAGATCGACCTGCGCGCGTTCGAGTAGCGCTCGGTGCCTCACCTCCGGCGCCCGACTGCGGAGGCGAAGCGCCTCCTTGAAGTTCTCGCGAGCGGCGTCGCTGTATCCGAGTTGAGCGAATGCGCGTCCACGAAGCGCGAGCAGTAGCGCAGAGGCGTCGTCGCTGTTGCCGATGCCGTTGGTCATATCGATCACCTCACGATGTCGACCGGCGTCGCTGTACAACTCGACAAGGGAGAGCGCAGCGTGCGTTGTCGGATGCGCCTGCTCCACCGTCCAGATCGCGGCAGCAAGATCGCCGGCGCTCTGGTGAAGCTCGGCGGCGGCCAGCAAGACCACGTTGTCGGTGAAGCGAAGCTCGGCTTCGACGCCGTGAACGATCTCGACTGGCCACGTCCGTTCCGCCAGGTATTTCGTGACGAACGGAAGCGTCGACAGGCCATCGTGTCGGGGCACGACCCATCCAAGGAGTGCACGCGCGCGCTCCCGGGCCACAGGGTCCTCGATCCCGAATTGGAAGTGCAGCAACCCCTCCAACGCGGCCGCGAGGACTCGTGCCGTCGGCATGGTGCTGCCGTGTTTGCGGGCGACCGCCATATAGTCGGACGGGTTCCGTGACTCGAGGACGGCGAACAAGTCTTTTTCCCAAGCCGGGGCGAACATCCCCGGCGCGACGGGTCGGTTCGACGGAGGCGGTGCAACCGCGGCTCGTCTTGATCCTGTGCCGCGTGAGCTCGCTCCTCGACGGGATCCGGCGCGCAGGGTCTGCTGGTGGGACAGCCCGGTTCCTGGGATAGACACGGTCCGGCTGACACGGCCATTGGCGTGTCTTGTCACCCGCAGACCCTTACCTCCGACCGAGTAGCCAATTCCGCTCCGGCTGAAGTTCATCCGTACCCCGGGCACGATCTGGACGCTCTTGCGCATGCGAAAACCCATGACGGTCCTCCTACAGCTCGTATCCGGCGGGAACCGGCGGGTTGGTCCAGTCGATCGGAGGGGGGCCGGCCGGCACCGGAACGGGTTCGGGTGCACCGGCCTCCACGGCGACACCGAAGTCGCGGGCAAGCCCGGCCAACCCGTCGCTGTAGCCCTGTCCGATCGCCCGGACCTTCCACCTGTCGTCACGGCGGTACAACTCCAGCGTGACCACTGCGGTCTCGGAGGTCAGCGAGGTCACCGAGAACATCGCGAGCACAGTGTCGTCGGTGTCGTGGACGGCGACGTCGATGTCGCCGAGTTCACGCAGTAGACGACCGTTCGGAGAATCGAGGCTGACAGCAAGGGCGACGGTGTCGATTCGAGGGTCTACTCGGTGCAGGTTGCAGCTGATTCGATCGATCACTCGACCCGCAGATTCCTGCTTGCCATCGTGACGTACAGCCTCGTCCGGTGAGAGTGCCTGGTTGTAGAAGACGAAATCGTCGTCGCCGCATACCTTGCCGTCCACGAGCAGGAGCGCCGACAGATCTGCATCGAGGTCGGCGGTGCGACGCCATGCACAGGTGACGGTCAGTTCGTGTGCGTCAAGGCCGGTGTTCTGCCCTTTGACGAGTTTCATGTCCCCCCGGACTTGCGTGGATAGACGGATTGGCGGATGGATTGGCTATTGGGATGTGCGACCACACCCTAAGTGGTACGTCCGACACATTCGTAGCTTGCGTCTCCGGTTGTCCGGATTACGTTGTCAGGCTGCGCTGCCCGGCTGCTATGCGGCTTCCCCTCTTGATGACGATGGTTCCCCGCCTGATATAGACCCCCGCGCTTCTGCTGGTGACGGTGATCGGGAATGATCCGGCCTCGATGGGTGTCTTGGATGGGACGCCTTCTTCGGACAAGGGTTAGTCCTGTCGGCAGCGGGCCCGTATTGGTGACCGGGCGGGGCCGGGGAGCAGGCGATCTCGAACGCCTAGCTGTAGTCGGCGCCGACTACAGTCCTGGCGTAGCCGGGTTCACATAGGGTCGATGCAGCCGTTGCGGACATGGACAGTCGCCGCGAGAAAAAATACTGCGAAGCTGTGGTTCTGATGGCTTACGGTGGTTGCTGCGAATCGAGTCGAACCCGTGGGAAACGGATGACGCCGCCACCAAGACAATCGCGGTGGCGGCGTCATTCGGTTCTGTGGTGCTGGTATCAGCTGAACACGCTGCCTGCGCTCTAGCCGCTGCCGGTCAGCGAACCGAAGTCGATGCACTGCGAACCGGCACATTGCCCGAAGGCGATCACTGACACGGTGTCGTCATCCCTGTTGGTGACGTAGGCGAAGGCCCCGTTCGGGGTGATCGCCACCCCGAACGGGTCCTCCTCGACCGCGATGGTGTCGACCTCGGTGTTGGTGCCGGTATCGATCACCGACACCGAATCGTCGAATCTGTTGGTGACGTAGGCGAAGGCCCCGTTCGGAGTGATCGCCACCCCCTCCGGGAAGTCGCCGACTGCGATGGTGTCGACCTCGGTGTTGGTTTCGGTGTCGATCACCGACACCGAATCGTCGTAGCTGTTGGTGACGTAGGCGAAGGCCCCGTTCGGAGTGATCGCCACCCCCACCGGGACTGTCCCGACTGCGATGGTGTCGACCTCGGTGTTGGTGCCGGTGTCGATCACCGACACCGAATGGTCGAAGCCGTTGGTGACGTAGGCGAAGGCCCCGTTCGGAGTGATCGCCACCTGTTCAGGGACGGTCCGGACCGCGATGGTGTCGACCTCGGTGTTGGTTTCGGTGTCGATCACTGACACCGAATTGTCGAATCTGTTGGTGACGTAGGCGAAGGCCCCGTTCGGGGTGATCTCCACCCCCTGTGGAGCGGCTCGGACCGCGATGGTGTCGACCTCGGTGTTGGTTTCGGTGTCGATCACCGACACCGTGTCGTCACCAATGTTGGTGATGTAGGCGAAGGCTCCGTTCGGGGTGATCGCTACCCCTCGTGGGGCGACTCCGACCGCGATGGTGTCGACCTCGGTGTTGGTTTCGGTGTCGATCACTGACACCGAATCGTCGAAGCTGTTGGTGACGTAGGCAAAGTCTCCGTTCGGGGTGATCGCTACCCCCCGTGGGGTGGCAGCGACAGGGACGGTTTCGATGACGGCGTCCGCGACCGAGGTACCTGCTCCCACCCCTGCAATACCGAGAACCATCAGAGAGGTGGCCGTCAATCCGAGCAACAGGCGTCGGACATGTTGCCTGGCCGTGGGGTGGTTGCGGAAACCGCTGTAGTGACTCACATTTCTCCCGCCGTACGATGAACAGAACGGATCAACCGTGCCGTGGCAAAGCCGGTGGTCGGAATGTGAGCACCGGCAGCCCGTGGAGGTTAACGACCGGGCGTCGATCTATACCTTCGAATCCGCAGGACTGTGACGGTCGCAACGACACACGGAATGTGATCGAGCAACAGGACCGCGCTGCCGCGCCGGCTGCTGCGGCCCTGGCGGAGGCAAATCGGGCGAAGGACGACCTCAATCGAAGGTGGCCAGAGGCTTGGCTGCTAGCGTCCGCCACCAGGAGAACGCCTCGGCGAGCGCTTCCGGTGGGTCTAGATGTGCACCCAGGTTTCCTGACGCGTACAGCGACTCCACCGCATCGATGTCTTCTTCGGCGATCCCGATCCGTGCCATGCCTACGCGGTTGGTGCCGCGTAGGGCGACGGGGTTGCCGAACGCTTTGGCGAACGGCGGAATGTCCTTGGCGACAACCGACCCCATTCCGACCATTGCGCGGTCGCCGATGACGCGGCGCTGGTGAATCACCGTGTTTATCCCAAGATTGACGCCGTCGCCCATGGTCACGTGGCCGCCGAACGTAGTGGACGGCGCGATGACGCAGTCCTCGCCGATCTGGACGTCGTGCGCTATCGACGAGCGGTTCATTATGAAGCCGCCGCGCCCGATGCGCGTCGTCCGCTCGCCGCCCTGGTGAACCGTGCTCATCTCGCGGATCACCGTGCCCGCACCGATGACGACCCCTTTGTGTGGGCTGGCCTCGGTCCACGTTCGGGGATGTACTTTCCCGATCCACTCGGGTGGCGCCCCGAGGGTGACATTGGCGCCGATCCAGCAGTCGTCACCGATGTCGAGCGGTCCGGTGAGGACGGCGTATGGCCCGATGCTCACCCGGTTTCCGATCGTCACTTCGTCGCCGATGACGACTGTGGGGTGGATGTCGCAGCTATCGCCGATGGACATGAAAGACTCGAGGTTCCTTCCAGTAGCCGTGCAGGCGATGGGAGCCTTCACGTTGTTGCACCATTCACGTTGTTGCACTCTGTGGAGTAACGGCGTGAACAAGACATCAATCTATCGGAGGCACTGTGATCGCGATCTCGAGCATTTCTTTCGGAGAGGACGTCGAGCGTGAAGTTCTCGATACTCTCCGATCCGGCGTGGTCGCGCAGGGGCCGAAGGTCGCGAGGCTCGAGGAGGGGTTTGCCGACCTCGTCGGCACCAAACATGCCGTTGCAGTCAACAATGGCACAACGGCGCTGGTCGCGGCCCTACAGGTGCAGGACCTCGAGCCAGGTGACGAAGTGCTCACCACCCCGTTCACTTTTGTGGCCACCCTCAACGCGATTCTCGAGTCGGGGGCGACGGCACGGTTCGCAGACATCGCGGAGGCGGATTTCGCTCTCGACCCTGACGTCGCGGCGCAGCGGGTGAATGAGCGCACCAAGGTGCTTCTTCCAGTGCATCTCTACGGCCAGACCGCCGACATGGGGGCGCTGACTCCGCTTGCCGAGTCACGGGGTCTCACCGTGGTCGAGGACGCGGCCCAGGCACACGGCGCTACCTTCGAGGGCCGCGGTGCCGGCAGCTTCGGGCTCGGGTGCTTTTCGTTCTACGCCACCAAGAACCTCACCACCGCCGAGGGCGGAATGATCACCACCGACGACGACGCCGTGGCCGATCGGCTACGAGTCTTGCGAAACCAGGGCATGCGGAGGCGCTACGAGTACGAGATGGTGGGCCAGAATTTTCGGATGACGGATCTGCAGGCCAGCCTGGCACTGCCGCAACTGGGTACCTACCGGCAACAGGTGGAGGCACGTCGGCGTAACGCCGAGGCTCTGCGAACAGGCTTGAAGGACGTCGGCGGTCTCCGCCTCCCGTCGGAACTCGCTGGTCGTGGGCACGTGTGGCATCAGTTCACGGTCACCCTCGGCGACGACGCGCCGATCGATCGCGACACGCTCGCACAGCGCCTGCTCGAGCGTGGCGTCGGCAGTGGGATCTACTACCCGCGGACCGCATACGACTACGACTGCTACCGCGAGCACCCCAGAGTGATCATCGAGGACACCCCGGTTGCCACTTCGGTGGCGCGCCGATGCCTGAGCCTTCCTGTGCACGCCGCACTTTCCTCCGGCGAGATAGATCAGATCGTGGCCGCCGTACGCGAAGCGATGGGAGCATGATGACGAAGAATCGACCGCGGATCGCGCTCGTCGGGTCCGGCAAGATGGGTTCGTTGCACGCGCGCGTACTCGCGCAGTCTCAGCTGTGCGATCTGGCCCTGCTGGTCGAGCCTGACGAGGATAGGGGACCGGCGGCGGCGGAACGGTTCGGCACCACCTGGGCTGCTGATTTCGACGGCCTCGACGGCATCGATGCCGTCGTCGTCGCGGCTGCGACTCCCGCACACTATCTCGTGGCAGGCCGGATTCTGGATCTGGGCAAGCCACTGCTCGTCGAGAAACCGCTCGCCACAACGTATGAGGAGAGTGCCGACCTCGTGAAGCGGTCCGCCGCTACCGGAGTGCCGCTGATGTGCGGTCTGCTCGAACGGTTCAATCCGGCGGTCCGGACAGCACGCGAGTTCGTGGGCGACGTGTGGCAGGTCAACGGTATTCGGCACTCGCCGTTCGTATCTCGCATCCCTACGGGTGTCGCGACCGACCTCCTGATTCACGACGTCGATCTCGCGATCGGCTTCACGGGATCGCAACCTGTAGGGGCGAAGGGCGAATTCGGTTACTTCCATGACAGCTCGGTACGCAACGAGGCGGAAGATTGTGCCGAGGCTGTGCTTCGCTTCGAATCCGGTGCGGTGGCAACCATTTCGGCTAGTCGTGTGAGCCAGCGCAAGGTTCGGCAGCTATCGCTGCTCGAGTCGGGCCGCCTGATCGAGATCGATCTATTGCGCCGTGACATCACGATCTACAAACACATCGACGACGACCTCCCGGCCGACCGGGACGGATACCAGCAGCAGACCGTGATCGAGATCCCGACTATCCGCTACAGCGAGGAACCCCTCGCCGCCCAGCTAGCGCATTTCATCGGGCTGCTCGGCGGCGAGGGCGACATCGATGCGGAACGCGATTCGATCTTGCCCGCGCATCGCGTGGTCCACGATGTGACGGTGTCGGCTAACAGCTGACGCCGGCGACAGCCAGTAGCGTGTCCTCCTCGATGAGGTTGGCGTTGATTGCCGCCGCGGCGTTCATGCCCGCGGCAGCAGCGACGATCACCTGAGCCTTCGGGTCGGTCACGTTGCCTGCCACCCACACTCCCGGAATCTCGGTGGCGCCGGTGGCGTCCGAGGCAATGGCAGTACCGATGACGTGCCCGCCCATCTTCTGATCGCTGGGCTCGAGGCCGAGGGTCTCGAGGACCTTCGAGCGGGCGGCGAGTGATGTCGCGACCACCACAGCCCTGATCGGGAACACCTGGTCGGTATCCACACGGACGCCGACCAGCCGGTCTCCGGTCACCTCGATGCCCGTCACCCTGTTGTCGACGACTGAGATGCCACGCGCGGCAAGTTGCTCGAACTCCTGGTCAGTGGGTTCGATCAGGCCTCGAAGGAACAGTGTCACGTTGTCGGACCACTGCCGCCACGTCAATGCCTGGTGAACGGTCAGCGGGCCTGTAGCCAGGATGCCGATCGGCTGGTCGCGAACCTCCCACCCGTGGCAGTAAGGGCAGTGCAGGACGTCGCGCCCCCAGCGCTTGGCCAGCCCGGGAATGTTGGGAAGTTCGTCGACGAGGCCGGTGGTGACCAGGAGTCGTCGCGCGAGCACCGCCTTTCCGTCGGCGAGGACTACCCGGAACGTCCCGTCCACGATGCGCTCGGCCGACTCGACGGTTCCGGTCATGACCTCGCCGCCGTATGCGCGCACCTCCTCGCGTCCCCCGATCAGCAGTTCGCTGGGAGGAAGGCCCTCGCGGCCCAGATAGTTGTGCATGTGCTCGGCGGGCGAGTTGCGTGGGTCACCGGCGTCGATCACCAGCACCGATCGACGTGCCCGGGACAGCGTCAACGCACCACTGAGTCCAGCCGCGCCGCCGCCGATGACCACAACGTCGTACCTGTCTTCCACCGCGTTCTCCTTCGTTCGTGGGTTCCGGGCGATTGTTCGTTGCGGCTGCCGAAGCTGGCAAGGTTGTTTGCCGATATGGCAAAGTTGTGGACATGCCCGAAGACCTGTCCCAGCTCAACGGAGTTCTCGACGCGGTGGGACCGAGACTGAAAGCGCTGCGACGACAACGCGGCGCGACCCTGTCCCAACTCTCCGACGCGACAGGGATCTCGGTCAGCACTCTCTCGCGCCTCGAGTCCGGTCAGCGCAAACCCACCCTCGAGTTGATGCTGCTGCTGGCCCGTGTCCACCAAGTCCCGCTGGACGAACTCGTCGACGCTCCTGCCACCGGAGACCCCCGAGTCCACCTGAAACCCATCGAGCGTTTCGGATCGACGATCGTCCCGCTGACCCGCAGGCCCGGTGGGATACAGGCGTTCAAGCACGTGATCCCTCCGGGCAGTCCGGCAGGGGAGCCGCGCCTGCAGACCCACGAAGGCTATGAATGGCTGTATGTGCTGTCGGGTCGACTGCGACTATTGCTGGGCGAACACGACCTGATCCTGACTCCGGGTGAGGTCGCAGAGTTCGACACGCATGTCCCACACTGTTTCAGCAACCCGGGGCCACAACCGGTTGAAATCCTCAGCCTCTTTGGGCCGCAGGGTGAACGCGCGCACGTTCGCGCTCGACCTGCGAGCGATCCTCAACCGTGAGGGCCTTGGCCGCGCGGCGCTTGCGCCTGCGCACCACCGGGTCGACGACAGCCAGGATCAGCGCCAAGAGCGTCCCGGCTCCCAGCGCGGCGATGGACAAGCGCTGCGCGGGTGGGTGGAACGTCACGACGAGTTCATGATCACCCGGCGGTACCGAGACCTCGAGTAAACCGTGCCATCCCGCGACAGCGTCCACATGCTCGCCGTCGACGGTGGCGGAGTAACCGGGCCAGGCCAGCCGTGCGAACGAGACGGTGCCGCCGCTTCCGCCTACCTGCACCGTTTCGCTTGTGGCTTCGGCGTCCGATGCCGCCACGTCGACGCCATCGGACACGTAAGAGACGGTCCCCGGCAGTGGCAGTGGTGTGTCGCGCTGCAACACCGTCCGGGAGTCGCTGCGGTCGGTGACCCGCCAGCCTGGCGGCGGCGGCGCGGTCTCGACCTCGGGTACGAGACTGTGCTGCACTACGAGAGTGGAGACGCGCAGGTAGTCGACCAGCGGAATGAGGATCTCCGCATTCACCGGCTGCCACAGCGCCGCGTAGAGCTCCTGGCATACCGCCCCGCGGTAGTCCATGCAGAGCGCATTCTGGAATTCGGTGAACCCGATGCCGGTGTAGGCGTTGATGCTGGCCTGGACCGATGACGCCATGATCTCGTTGCCGAACAGGATCCGACCCTCGGTGATGTCCTGACTCGAGGTGCCATCGAGCTCGGCGATTTGCAGGACGGTGCCCTGATAACGGTCGGTCTGTTCGGACAGTGCTGCCGTGCTGGATGGGGCACCACTACTGTCCGGGACTATCTGCGAGGTCAGTGAGTAGACCTGCGCGCTGGTTACCAGCACCGTGCCGAGAACGAGGGCCGCGACGAGCCCGGTCGTGCGCCAAGCTCGCCAGGCGGCGTAAGCAGCAGCGCATAGCGCGACTATGAGCAGCGCGAACAAGGCGTGCCAACCGGTCAGTGCCGGCGAGGAGGAGAACGCCAGGTAGAAGCCCAGCGCAATCAGTGCCAACGATGTGGCGGCCCGTTTGCGGATCGCGGTCCGGGCGAGGCCCAGCGACAGCGCCAGCGACAAACCGATCACGACGCACAGGTACAGGTACTCGACCAGCCGAATCGGCCACCGGAACATGCCCACATTCGACGGCCCGAATGTGAAGAGGAAGTAGATGAAGGCGATGATGGCGAGGCTCACAAGCGGCCTGCCGTGCGAGCGACGGAACTCGGTGGACGAAAACAGCGCGCGAATGCGTCCCCATTCCAGCCACGGCAGGAGTGGCAGCACGAACCACGCCAGGTAGAGCGACGGGATGACCTCGACAGGCCCGTCGAACGTCGTGATGACCGGCAGGTACGACGGGCTGCTCATCCCGGCCGCACCGCCGATCTGCGGTTGCATGAACGTGTCGTTGAAGATGCCGGTGCTGTCGGCGCGCGTCGTGACCTCGACACTGAGGAAGAGGGGCAGGTATGTGACCAACGCCGCAGTACCCGCGCAGGCGCCGGTGATCACCAGCACGAGAATTCGGTAGAACTTGCGCTCTACCAGCAGTCCGATCCCGATACCGAAGAGGACGATGACCGCACCGAGCGCGGCGTACGGGTTCCCCATGCTGATGGTCAACGCACCGATCACGAACGTGACCAGCGGGTTCGTGCGTCCACGGGACAGGCGCAGCGCGGACCACCAGAACAGTGTCACCCAGGCCACGGCCATCATCCCCGACGGCCATCCGCCCGCTTCGTAGAACAGGGTGAACCCGCTGAACGGGATGGTCAGGCCGGCCAGGATCGCCGGTGCGCGACGTGCGCCGTATTCACGGCACAGCAGGTATGTGGCGGCGGCGAACAACGCGAGGAATTCCGCCATGATCACGAAGGCCGCGACGGAGAGGTCCTCGAACTTCGCCGTGAGCATGTAATTGGCGAGGTTAACGGGGTTATACAGTCCGTAGGCTGCTTCGCCCGCGTAGTTCCCGCCGATCCAGGCGTCGGGATTGACGGTGAGCCAACGCCCGGCGAGGAGTTCGGTGCCGATCCGGTGCCATGACGGCACGAACGATTCCAGCATGTCACCGCCGTAGTAGAAGCGGTTGTAGACCAGGCGGGGAACAATGGCGATGAGTGTCGCCGACACAGCGACACCGGCCACGACAAGCCATTCGGGAACGCGTCGCATCGTCCTAGTAAACGACATCGGCGCGGCCGATGGCACGCGCGGACCCGGAAAAGCTAAGATCCGCCAAGTGAGTCTCTTCGGTCCTTGCCGCTATCGGATAGGCGCATCGGTGCATCCCGACCTGTCGGTCGTAATTCCGGCACACAACTCAGCCGCAGTCATCGAGCAGACGGTTCGCCGGTTGGCAGACCACTTGTCAGAGCACGATGCCGAGATAATCGTCGTCGAGAACGGGTCCAGCGACGAAACCTTCGAGATATGCACCCGCCTGGCCGAGAACTGGGTCGCCGGACCCGTGTCGTTCACGGTGCTGCAGAGTCCGAGGGGCATGGGCAACGCCCTTCAGGCCGGGGCAGCAGCGAGTAGTGGCGCGCATGTCCTGCTCACTGCCGACGATCTTCCATTCGGGTTCGACGACCTCGACGGCGCCGAAAGGTTCGCAGCCGAACACGAGGGGCGCGTGCCGGTTGTCGTTGTCGGCTCCAAGGCGCACCCGGACTCGCACGTCCGACGCGGTATCTTGCGTGGGACTCTGACTCGGGGGTTCGCCTTGATGCGCCGGGTAGTCCTCGGGATGAGAACCGGCGATCCCCAGGGCACCGTCCTCATGGACGGTGAGCTGATCCGCGGACTCATTCCCGACCTGGCCGAACCGGGATTCTTGTTCACGACCGAACTCGTTCACCTCGTGGAGCGGCTCGGCATCGTTCCGGTCGAGGTCCCGGTTCGTCTGAGCGAAGACCACGACAGTCACGGAACACGCGTATCCGGCGCAGATGTACTCGCAATGGGGACGGGGTTGTTCCGGTTACGGGGTCGGCACGGGGATCGCAACCTCGTCGTGCGGTCGGGGAGCGCACCGCGAGGTTGATACTCTGCGAACTGAAAAACACGATCGCGCAGCAGCCCTGGAGCGGTCGACCCATCTCTCGCGGGGGACAAGTAGGAGCAGCATGAAAGAGTCCACGTCGGTAGCACCTGTCGATGGGAGTACGGCCGCAGTGCGGAGTGCTCTTACCGAGCATCGTGCGCCCGATCGACTCGTTGTGGCGCGAGGTTTGTTCACCGGTCCCACTACCCGTGTCAAAGATGATTTGTACGCGAAGATCGTCCGCGGACGCGCGCACCGTGAGCGAGACGTCCTGCACCTCGAGAAGGGTGCCAAGGTCGAGACCGACACCTATTTCGGGCGGTTCCCGGCCAGTTACTTCCAGCGTTGGACGTCCGTCGCCGAGGTGACGGTCGGGTTCCGGCACGAGGCCGCCGGGAGAACAGAGGTGGCGCTGCGCGGCTCGGACTCGGGCGGCCACTCGCGCGTCCTCGCGACCGCGAAGATAGACGGATCCGGGACGACGCAGCTCTCTGCGAAGCTCGATACCTACCTCGACGGCGGCTCCATGTGGGTCGAGTTCGCAGCTGTCGACGGTGCCCTCACTGTGAGCGAACTGGAGTGGACAGTCGCCGCGCCGTCGGTGATCAGGCCGGCCGCGATCGCGATCTGTACGTTCAACCGTGCCGACGACTGTGTCGAAACCGTCTCCGCCATCGCGAGTGACCCCACGATGTTGTCGAGCATCGACGCCGTCTATGTGGTGGACCAGGGCAACGACTACGTGTCGGACCGGGCGAGGTTCACCGAGGTCGCCGAGACCTTGGGCGACAAACTCGTATACCTGCGGCAGCCGAACCTCGGTGGGGCCGGCGGATTTACTCGCGGCATGTACGAGGTGTCGGCCATCAACGAGCACGCCAACCTGATCCTGATGGATGACGACATCCTGTGCGAGCCGGAGTCGATTCTGCGGATGAACGCGTTCGAGAACGTCACGACGGAACCGACGTTGGTAGGCGCGCAGATGCTGTACCTGATGAATCCGGATCACCTGCACGTCAGCGCCGAGGAAGCCGACCTGACCAAGCTGAAGGCGGGCCGATGGGCGGCGGGATCTCGGCACGACGTCAACTTGCTCAAGAAGAAGCAGAACAAGCGCGTCGACGCAGGCTACAACGCGTGGTGGTCGTGCCTGATTCCTGCCGAGGTGGTCGCTGAGATCGGTCTGCCGCTCCCGATGTTCTTCCAATGGGACGACATCGAGTACGGCATCCGCGCGCGGTCCGCCGGATTCGTCACCGTCACGCTGCCCGGGGCCGGTGTGTGGCACGCCGACTTCCACTGGAAGGACCGCGACGACTGGGCCAAGTACTTCAGTATCCGTAACTCCCTCATCGCCGCCGCACTGCACAGCGAGTTCGACGCCAAGTCCCTGAGCAAGATGATGACGCGGGAGATCACCCAGTACCTCGTGTCCATGCAGTACGGCTTGGCATACACCATGATCCGCGGTATCGAGGACTTCCTCGAGGGGCCGTCGATACTCGAGGATGGCGGCCAGGCCGTGCTGGCCTCGATTCGTGAGGAACGCAGGCGCTTCCCGGAAACGGTCAAGCATCCGCCGACGAAAATTCCCGGAATTCGCAACTCTGACCTCGTCACCCGTTTCGCCGGGTACGAACCGGACAAGAACAAGCTCGACATCGTGCTTGCCAAGCGAGCCGCATATCAGTGGATCGGCCGTACCCAGCGCGGAGTGGCGAACATCCCGGCAGCGGAGGCGCACTGGTGGCACGTGTCACTCTTCGACACCGCCGTCATCACCGACGCTTCCCAGTCCGGTGTGCGTGTGCGCCGCCGCGACAAGGAAACCGCGCGCGAATTGACAGCGCGAACGGCGAAGCTCATGAAGCGGTTCCGTGAGGATGCGTCGGGTGCGCAACGGGAATACCGGGATGCGCTGCCGCGACTGGCGAGTCGAGAGAATTGGGCCCGGCTGTACGGGCAGTAGGGGCAACTCGGCCTCTCTGCCGGCGACGAACGTCAGTCAGTCGAGCGGTGATATCGGTGCGGTGATCCGAGCGACCACCTGTTCGTTGTTGGCGGTGTAGCTCAGATACTCGAAGCGGATGTCGGTGCGGTCGACGAACTCGCGCCACGCTCGGTAGTCGTGCTCCTGCCAGCCAGGGAAGTTGAAGAACTCGTCGAACACGATCACGGTGCCCGGGACGAGTCGATGCCCCAGGCGGTCCAGCACGGTCCTGGTGGACGAGTACAGATCGGCGTCGAAGTGCACGAACGCAACGGGTCCGGGGTGTTTGTCGAGGAAACCTGACAGTGTGTCCTCGAAGAGACCCGGAACCAACGTCGCACCGCGGACGTGCGGCAACTCCTCCTGCGCGGACTCCCCGGCCTGTGACCCGGTGCGCCAGGTCTGTGAGAGCCCGGAGAACACGTCGAAGCCGAACACCTGATGGCCGGCCTCTTTCAACTGCTCGACGATGATCTTGAGGGTGGTGCCCGACGCGACCCCGAACTCGAGGGCGAGCCCGTCGATCTCCACCTGCGACAGGCCGTAGCGCAGTGTGTCGTGTGGACTCCAGAAAACGGGAGCCTTCGGCATGTGTTCGAGCACGAACGCAGCAGACTGGTCCGTGGCTTGCTCATCCAGTGCATGGGTGATGTCGCGACGGGCCTGCCGTTCTAGATCGCTGAGCCGTTGCTGAACATCTGCAATCTCGATGCGAGCGTCCGAGAGCTCGGACAGCACCCGCGTGAGTTCCTGGTTGGTCGCACTGAGCTCGGCCATCGTCTGGTCGTGCTGGTTCTCGGTCAGCTGGCGCGAGCGGCGGTCCGATTCGGACACCAACTCGGACATTACGCGTTGAAGTTCGAGACGGTTCTTCCTCCGCATTTGATCGAACATATATCTATGTTGCCAGCTTGCGTCCTAGTTCACGGGGGGAACAGGGACGCGAGTGTTCGCATTTTGTCAGTGGCGCTTGGCGCGAGTCATCTGCCGTTGCAATCTGTGACGGCCTTCATCTCACATCGGCGTTCGGTATGGAATCGAGCGTCTGTACGCGCCCCGATTCACCTGATTTCTCGAATCAACTTGCGATAGCTGAGAAGTCGCCGATCGTGGAGTTCGCCGTCTTCCGCATGCCGGCACCTCGCAACCAAGGCTTGGCGATCAACGTTCCACCGTGTGGGAGCGGCACCAGCGAGGCGATTGATGAGCGCCTACGGGGTCACTACGGTCTTCCGGACGTCAGTGTATGACGACGGCGGATGTGCCGGGCCACTGTCCCCGACGGATAGTCGGTGATCGGCTGGCGTACGGATGGCGAGTTTGCGACCACGAAGGCCGAGTTGCTCGCTCGACTCTGACAGGCGTCTTCAGGAGCGCGTGAACCGCTCGAGGCGGCCCAGCTTCCGTAGTCGCATCCACTCGCGCAGCCCCCGCAGGTCGCGCTTCGTGACGAGGAAGTACCACCCGAACCGCACCCATTCCTGGGGTAGCAGCTTCCGCATACCCGGCTGTGACAGCAGATAGCCGCGGTTGCGGTAGGTGAAGAAGCGCTTGGTTGCGTTGTCCGGATACTGGGTGTGCATTCGGCCACCGAGGATTGGCTTGAACTCCTCCGCGCCATTCGGGTGCATGTATACGGTCTGCAGACAGGTGCCGAACGGCAGCCCCGACCGCACCAGCCTGCGATGGACCTCCACCTCGTCTCCCCGGACGAACAGGCGCAGGTCGGGAACACCGACCGCGTCGATGGTGGACGCTCGAAACAGGGCGCCATTGAACAGCGACGCGATCCCAGGCAACAGGTCGGCCGAATCATCACCGTCTGCGAACAGTTCGGAGCGCAGCCGCCGCCACTGGACGCCACGGCGTAGCGGGAAAGCAAGCCGATCCGGGTCGTCGATGTCACAGACCACGGGTGACACCTCCGCCAATCCGTGCCGCTGCGCGCAGTCGAGCAGCGTCTCGAGAACCTCGGGCCCCTCAGGGCGCCCGTCGTCGTCGGCGAGCCAAATCCAGTCGGCGCCGAGCGAGAGTGCGTAGAGGATTCCGAGCGCGAAGCCGCCGGCCCCGCCCAGGTTGTGCTGGGAGCCCAGATAGGTGGCGGGGATCCCGCAAGTCTCGACCATTTCGCGCACCGCGTCCTCGGCGGCGTTGTCCACGACGACCAGATGGTCCAGCGGTCGAGTCTGTGAACTCAGAACCTTCAACGACTCGGACAGCAACTCGCGGCGCTTGTGGGTGACGACGACGCCGGTGATACGCCCAGCAGTGCTCACGCGGACTCCGCCTGGGGCTGCGCACCGGAGTGCTCGACCGAGGAGTTCCGGGTGGCGGACGGCGCGTCCTGACCGGCTTTCTCCCGCTCCATCTCCTCGATGACGTGCCGGACATGGTCTGCGGCGTCGTCACCCTCGTAGGCCCGGACGACATCTTCGATGCCGCCGCGCTGCCGGACCTGACCGTGGTCGATCCAGATGGCGGAGTCGCAGAGTTGAGCGAGGAACTCGTTGGAGTGGCTGGCGAACACCAGGATGCCCGAGCGTTCGACGAGTGCCTGCAACCGGACCCGTGCCTTCTTCATGAACTCTGCATCGACGGCGCCGATACCCTCGTCGAGCAGCAGGATCTCAGGGTCGATACTGGTCACCACACCCATGGCGACGCGCACACGCATGCCGGTGGAGTAGGTGCGTAGCGGCATCGAAAGATATTCGCCCAGCTCGGTGAACTCGGCGATTTCGTCCATCTTCGCGAGCATCTGCTTGCGCGTCTGCCCGAGGAACAGCCCGCGGATGATGATGTTCTCGTAGCCGGAGATCTCCGGGTCCATTCCGACGCCGAGATCGAAGACGGGCGCCACACGTCCGCGGATCCGGGCACTGCCACGAGTCGGTTCGTAGATGCCGGACAGAAGCCTGAGCAGCGTCGACTTTCCTGCGCCGTTGTGGCCGACCAGCCCGACCCGATCGCCTTCCTTCAGCGACAGGTTGATGTCACGCAGGGCCTCGACCACCACGACGTCCGAGGTGTTGCGTCCGATGGCTCCGCCGGCTTTGCCGAGGAAGGCCTTCTTCAGCGAACGGGACTTCGCGTCGAAGATCGGGAAGTCGACGCAAGCGTCCCGGGTCTCAATGCTGACGTGTTTGGTCATTAACTCTCGCTTCGCTCGAGCGCTGTCATTGCAAACTCTCCTATACCCAGTAGGGCACACGAGCCCGGTACTTGCGAAGCGCAAGGATGGCGGCGGTCCATCCGACAGCGGTGATGGCCAACACGATGTACCAGTGATACGCCTGCTGGGGTTGTCCGATCATGGGCGCGCGCACGATGTCGAGGTAGTGGAACAGCGGGTTGATCTCTGCCAGTTTGACCCGCCTGGCGGCTTCTCCGCCCTGCTGCTGGAGGCTCTGCGTGGTCCACATGATCGGCGTCAGTACGAACAGCAGCAGCGTGAGGCTGCCGAGGATCGGCGCGATGTCGCGGTAGCGGGTGGAGAAGATGCCGAACATGATCGACACCCACGCGGCATTGACGACGAGCAGCATGATCGCGGGGATCGCCATCAGCGACATCCACGTCAGGTTCCGCCACACCCCGAACGCGAACAGCAAGATCACGTAGATCAAAAGGTTGTGAGCGAACAGCAACATCTGCCGCCACACCAATCGGTAGACGTGAACACTCAATGCCGAGGGCAACTGTTTGATCAGTCCCTCGTTGGCGATGAATACCTCGGATCCTTCGAGGATGCTCGCGGCGATCAGGTTCCATACGATCAGACCCACCGTGACGTACGGGAGGAACTCACTCAGCGGGATATTGAGCAGGGCGGAGTAGAGAATACCCATCGCCGCGGCCTGCACGCCGGTGGCGATCGTGATCCAAAATGGGCCGATCACCGACCGCCGGTAGCGCTGCTTGATGTCCTGCCAGCCTAGGCTCAGCCAAAGCTCGCGCTGGCCGAAGCCGTCTTTGAGGTCTTTGAACGCACGGCGGAGGGTCTGCGAATCGGACGCCGCGTGGGGGTCGCCTTCGGCCCCGGTTTCGATAGCGGATGCTGACACGGCCACTGAGCCTACCGGGAGGTCGGATCCACGGGTTCTACAAGTACTGGCCAGTACCCCCTGATTGCGATCCCTGATCGGGATTCTGCGCGGGGTGAGGGTTGCCGATGGTGACCCCGGGAGGCAGTGCACCCTGACGGATCTGCTCGAGCTGTGATCGTGCCGCCATCTGCTGAGCGAACAGGGCGGTCTGGATCCCGTGGAACAATCCCTCCAACCATCCGACCAACTGAGCCTGCGCGATGCGGAGCTCGGCGTCGGTTGGAATGGTTTCCTCGACAAAGGGGAGTGTGAGCCGATCGAGTTCGTCGCGCAACTCGGGTGCCAGACCCTGCTCGAGTTCATTGATCGACGATTGGTGGATCTGCTTCAGCCGGGTCCGGCTGGCGTCGTCGAGAGGAGCGGCGCGCACCTCCTCGAGGAGTTGTTTGATCATGGTTCCGATGCGCATGACCTTGGCCGGCTGCTCGACCATGTCCGCTACCGACTGGGACTGGGTTCCCTTGTCGCCGTCATCCGAGGCCTTGCCTTTGGCACCGTCCGGAGCCTCAGCGGCAGGGTTTTCTGCGGGCTGGCCATCAGGGCCGATCACGACGTGATCATTCTTCGAGTTCGTCATCGCTGATCACCTGCGGATTCCCCATCCGTCGGGTCGGGGGGACAGCCCTCGCATCGGGTGGGGTGGGTGTGCATGTCGCTGCTCCTGGTCGCGTTCGTTTGGACGGAAACCTCTTGTGGGTCCATCTTGTCTGGTGCCGGTCAGGGATGTGCGGCTGCATCCACTTTCCATCTTCGCGTGGGCTCGCGGTACATCACAACAACCGACGGCTCGCGTCGGTCGTATTGACTCGGGTCTTAGAGTGTCGGGCATGGCTTACGACGTTGCCCGTGTACGGGGACTCATCCCCTCACTCGGCGACGGTTGGATTCATCTGGATCCGCAGACCGGCATGCAGATTCCGGACGCGGTTTCCCGCGCGGTCTCGACAGCCTTTCGGGCGTCCGCATCTTCCTCGACCGGGCAACATGTTTCCAGCCGGCGCAGCGCGGCGGTAATCGATGCTGCTCGTGCGGCCGTTGCCGACCTGGTCGGGGGCGAGCCCGAGGGGGTCGTGCTGGGTCCCGACCGATCCATTCTGCTGGCTTGGCTTGCGGAATCGTTGAGTACTCGACTCGGTCTAGGAACCGGGTTGGTTCTGTCCCGGCTCGACGAGGAAGCCAACGTTGCACCCTGGCTACGGGTGGCCAGTCGGTACGGGGCCCAGGTGAGGTGGGCGGAGGTCGAAATCGAGACCTGCGAACTGCCCAGTTGGCAGTTCCAGGACCTCATCACCAGCACGACCCGCCTGGTGGCGCTCACTGCGGCATCACCGATCGTCGGCTCGGCACCCGATGTCCGCGTCGTAGCGGACAGGATCCATGAAGTGGGCGGACTGATGGTCGTCGACGCGGTCGGCGCAGCACCCTACGCACACGTCGACATCAACGAACTCGGCGCTGACGTCGTCGCCGTCGGTGCAACGTCCTGGGGTGGACCGCAGGTCGGTGCCCTTGTCTTCCGCGACCCCGCGATGCTCGATCGCATCCCCTCCGTGTCCCTCAACCCGCAAGCGCGAGGAGTCGAACGGCTCGAGGTCGGGGCGCATCAGTTCGCGTTGCTTGCCGGGCTCACGACGTCGATCGATTTCCTCGCCAACCTCGACGAGTCGGCCACGGGTTCGCGGAGCCAGAAGCTCGAAACGTCGATAAGTTCGCTTCAGAACTACCACGACATCCTGTTCGACCACCTCATGTCCTCACTCAACAGGATTCCGCGGGTCATGGTCCTCGGACGCTCACCCAGCCGTGTTCCTGCGCTCAGCTTCACCGTGGCCGGAATTTCGGCAGACAAGGTGGCGTCCTACCTCGCTGACAAACGCATCGCAACCGTCAGCGGCGTCCATGGCGGTTCGCGACTGCTCGACTCACTCGGTGTCAACGACGAGGGCGGAGCCGTCACCATCGGGCTCGCGCCCTACACCACCCGCTACGAGATCGACCAGCTCGTCAGCGAACTCGCTGCGCTCCACTGACCAGGCTCGATACAGGGTAGCCCTAGTCCCGCGGGATCGTGAGGATCACCTTCCCGACGGTTTCCGGTGAGTCCAACAATTCGTGCGCATGGGGTGCATCGGTGATCGGCAGCTCGGCCGACACGACCGGTTGAACGGCTCCCTCGGCAATGAGTGGCCACAGGCGTGCGGTGACGTCGGCGACGATGTTCGCCTTGCCGCTGCGGCCCGTCTCCGGGCGCATGCGCAGTCCTGTCGCCATCACGTGGGCGCGTTTGGCGATCAACTTGGCCAGGTCCAGCTCGCCCGTGCGGCCGCCCTGCATGCCTATCACTACGAGACGCCCGTCTACGGCGAGCGCGTCGATGTTGCGGTCCAGGTAGGAGCCACCCATGTTGTCGAGAATCACGTCAGCGCCGTGATCGTTTGTCGCTGTTCGGACCTGCTCGACGAAGTCGGCTTCGCGATAGTTCACGAGGATGTCCGCCCCGAGTTCTCGGCAGCGGGCCAGCTTCCCCTCCGAACCCGCCGTGACAGCGACGCGGGCACCGAGAGCGACAGCCACCTGGATGGCGTGAGTGCCGATGCCACTACCCCCGCCGTGCACCAGCATCACATCGCCGCGGGAAAGCCCGGCGCCCATGACGATGTTCGACCACACCGTGCACGCAACCTCCGGCAACGAAGCCGCAACCAGCAGATCCACTCCGTCGGGCAGGGGCATCAGCTGTGACGCGGGAACGGCCACCCGCTCGGCATAACCCCCACCGGCGAGGAGTGCGCACACCTGGTCGCCGACGGACCACGCAGTGACGCCCTCACCGAGTTCGGTGATGGTCCCGGAGCACTCGAGCCCGAGGATGTCGCTGGCTCCCGGTGGCGGAGGGTAGAAACCTTGGCGCTGCAACAGGTCGGCACGGTTGACTGCCGTAGCGGCCACGTCGAGCAGAACATGCCCGGGCGGGAGGGTCGGGTCGGGATGTTCCGCCCACTTCATGACTTCTGGGCCGCCCGGCTGATCGATCGTGATGGCGTACATGACCACGACGCTAGCGAAATATTTGCGGGGGCAGGCAGCTGTGAGCAGTCACGGCTGGCGTGTCGCTTGCCTGGGAGAGGCAAGGCTATTGGAAAGTCTCATCCGCTAATAGAATGAACCCGTGACGGCAGAGGCTTCGGATGCAGCATTGGCAACCGAGTGGCTGTCGCCTGCGGAGATGCGGGCGTGGCGTAGCTACCTGGATGCCAACCAGCGGCTGATGAATGTTCTCAACAAGGATCTGCAAGACAGGCACGATCTGTCGTTAGCTGATTACCGGATTTTGGTGTTGCTGACCGACTCTCCGGACGGTTCGCTGCGAATGAGCGACCTAGCCGATGGTGTGCTGTCGTCGCGTAGCCGCCTCACCCACCAGATACGCCGGATGGAAGCGCAGGGCATGGTGACCCGTTCCACATGCCTCGAGGACGGTCGCGGCGTTCTTGCGGTTATCACTGACGAAGGACGTGCCCGAGTGGCGGAAGCGGCGCCCACTCACGTAGCCGGCGTGCGCAGCAACCTCATAGACCTGCTCACCAGCTCGCAACTCGAACTTCTCACCGAGGTGTTCGAGCGAGTAGGTAAGACGATCGGCGACCGCTGACCAATTTCCGGTCTGTGAACCCTTACCGATAAGATCCCCCACGGAAGCGTGGCAGAGCGGCCGAATGCACTCGCCTTGAAAGCGAGCGTCGTGAGAGCGACCGGGGGTTCAAATCCCTCCGCTTCCGCCGAGGCCCCTCACCTGTAATCACAGGTGAGGGGCTATTTTGTTCCCTCTGGTGCGGTGCTCATCCTGCGTTTGGCCACAAATTGGCCACACTTGCCCGAGATGCGGCCTGATTCAGCGCGTCTCCAACGCTGTCGAGATCGTCGTCGAATAGGTCGCTGTAAAGACAGACCGTTTCAGATAGTCGCCGTCACGACTCGGGAACACCAGGTCGTCTCGTCCCTTGCCTTCGCACGGTCGTGCTAGCTCCACGACGAGGAAGCCCGGGATGGGAGTTGATCGCCCTTTGTCGCTCTTCGGCGTGCTGACGTGCATGGTCATGTTCACCTGCACCGCGCTCTCGGTGACAGTAACCCGCTTGCGCAACAGGTCCAGATCCCTCACCAGCAGACCGATTGTCTCACCCCACCGAAGGCCGCAGTATGCGAGGACCAGGACCAGCGTGCGCTTGTCGCCCGACTCGTCCGCGAGTGCCCACACCTGATCATGGGTGAGATAGACCCGCGACTTCCTCTGTTTTCGTGGCAAGTTCTCAACGCCTCGTGCCGGATTGCCGGCCAGGCGTTTCGACTTCACCGCACTGTCGAGAAGGCCGGCAAGGACGCCGTACGCACGGATCACGACTGTTGCGCCGCTGCCCTTCTTCAGAACCTTGTCGCCGTCCTTCGGGTCCCTGACTGTGCGGCCCATGTCAGCAATCCAACGTTCGACAGCATCGAGGTCGATATCGGCCAGGCGTGTCTTGCCCCAACGCGGCTCGACATGGATTCGCCACGCCGTTTCGATCGATTTGTACGCCGAAGGTTTCAGATCAGATTCTTTGCGCTCCAACCACTTCGCAGAAATCTCACCAACGGTGATGTAGCCGAGCTTTGGCGCGACGTACTGCCCGGTCATCTTCTCGACTTCGACCGTGGCCGCGAAGTCTTGCGCTTGCCGCTTGCTCGTGAAACCGCGATTCTGGGTTTGCTTGCGATCGGGGTGCGGTAGCGCACCCTGTACCGCTTGCCGGTCTCTGTCTCGTAGGGCTCAATCGTCACCATCGACGACTTCCTCGCCCGTGGCCGTGGCGCTGTCGAAGATGGGCAACTCGCGTGCGCGACGAATCCATCGTGTTGCCGTCGCCGAGGGAATGTCGAGGACTTCCTGCACATGCTTCGCCGGGCGAAGCCCAAGCGCCCCGGTCACGAGCAGGCCGGGGCGCTGTGTGCTGTACCCAGAGCTAACCCTTGCCGTCACTAAGGGTGCCTGAACATGCTTCTGGCCCGACACCGTGATGGTGCCGGGCCAGGAAGGGGCGCCTAGGAACCGCCGAGGCTGCCGAAGTCGAGGCTGCCAGGGCTGCCCGTACCGCCCTCGCCGTCATCGGTGCCGCCGTCGTCAGGGACAAAGGGGGTGGTGAAGCGGAACGGCTCGGCCGTCTTGTTTTCGAAATCCCACGACCCCCACTCACGGTCAGTGCCGCTAGGAGTTTCACACATCCAGATGATCTGATAACTGCCATCGTCGACGGTCGCCGTCAAGCGCAACTCCTTCTCGCCGCCGCGAAGGATGCGACTCCAGCCGTCCCGTGGATGGCCTCCCTGGTCTTTGTCGTCAAATACGTTCCACCAGCAGGCGATCGCTCGCGAGCTGTTGTTGGTGACGATGAATTCGACTTCGTTGCCCTTGACCTCGGCGGTGACGGTGACTTCGTCGGGTGAGCCGTGGATGGGAGAGTGTTCGGCGTTGGCTGGCGCGGCGAACACAGCGGCCAGGAGGGAAACGGCCAAAGCTGCTGTGGCAGCGACACGTACTGACTTGATCAAAGAATTCCCTTCGCTCGTTCCTCGAATGGAGTGATTGACTGCGGACGCCTTCCTGGCCCGACACCGTGATGGTGCCGGGCCAGGAAGGGGCGGTTAGGAACTGCCGAGTGCGGCGCTGCCTGCGGTGAGGGCTTCGAGGACTGCGAGGCTGCCGGGGGCAAGGTGCCAGCCGTCGCCGGTGCCGCCGTCGCCGTCGCCGTCGCCGGTGTCGCCGTCGCCGGTGCCGCCGTCGTCAGGGACAACCGGGGCGGTGAAGAAGATCGGCTCGGCCGTCTTTGTGAAGTTTCCGATATTCCCCGTCCCCCAGCTCTCAGAGATGTCGGAGTCGTGACAGAACCAATCGACCTGGTAGCTGCCATCGTCCAAGGTTGCGGTAAAGCGATCATCGCTGCCGGGCGAGGGGAGGGGGTTGTGATCCCATACAGCGTTCCAGGGGGTGGCGGCGGGCGCGACATTCACGGAACAGGACAGACGTTGCTGGCTGTTGTTGGTGAGTGTGAAGTCGACGTTATTGCCCTGAACCTCGGCGGCGAGGGTGACGTCTTCGGGTGCGGCGTTGGCCGGCGCGGCGAACACCGCGGCCAGGAGCGGAGCGGCCAAGGCTGCGGTGGCAGCGGCACGTGCTGACTTGATCAAGGAATTCCCTTCTCTCGTTCCCCGTATGGCGGCGTGCATCGGCGGCATCTCGAGAATATGAGCATGCCCCCCCGGGGTATGTGGGAGGTTATCACCGAAGACGACCATCCCGAGGGAAGCCACGCCATGCCCGTAGAGCCGAGCCCACGACGCCCTCACCGACCCAGCGAGCAATGGTGAAGGTCAAGGTGGGGTGAGGTTGCCGCTCCGAATGGCCGCATATTCGTTCATTCGAGGGTGATGTTGTTCGGCACGTACTCGGCGACGTTCACCGGCTCGAGAGTCAGGTCATGCCCGAGGTGCCAGTACACGCCGTCCCAGTCCGGGTTCTCCTCGCGCATACGGGCGTACAGCTCGGGGTTGTGCCGGAACAGGTGGTCGGCGCGGCCCGCGTAGTTGGTGTCGATCTGTCGTATGTACCTCTTGTATCCGATGGTTTCAGTCATGGTGAACATCTTCGCAAGGGGTAGGGGGTCACAATCACCACAACCCCCACCGATGACCACTCCGCCCGGTCACTGGTTCTCTCTCCCCCGGGGGCGAGGGGGGTCGCGCGCGGATATAGGGGTGTTCGGTCGAAACACGGCCCAAAACAGGCCGATTTTGGCCGAAAAACGGCGCTCATACCGTGGACACCTCGCCGAAGCTGATCGGTATTCGGCGGTATTCGGGTTAGGGCCTGCGTGGTCATCATGCCCACGGCTGGAGCCATCACCTTGCCGACGTCGACAACATGATCGACTGCCGAAGTAGGTCCTTTGCCCGCTGGGGGTATGCGGCCACACTTGCCCTCAAAACTAGGTGATTCTGCATGAACGCTCGTGATGATATTTGCAGGTCAAAGCATTCTCGAGGCCCTGACCAGGAGGCTCAGGAGAGTTCAAATCCCTCCGCTTCCGCAGTGGAGAATGCCCCCGACCTGCATTCGATAGCCAGGTCGGGGGCGTTTCTGTCTTCGCTGCCGCATTTCGCCCTCTGAAGGTCTGCGCCCAGACAAACCCGACAAGCTCCCAGCGCTGTAGGTCGGGATCGGCCGCCAGGTGAATTTGCCGTGCGTTGATTGCCTCAGCGGCTGACGAAGAGCGCGTCGGCTACTCGCTTACCCAGGACCTTCTCGACAGAGTGCCGGTCGATCTGATCGAGAGTCAGGTACCTTTCCGGTCGGGTCAGGCGTGCGAGGTCCTCCGGATCAGGTTTGGGTACTTCGAGAGCGACATCGCGTGCCTCATATGCTTCGATCTTCTCGTGGATCCAGAGGCTTTCCCCGGTCTCGGCTCGCCAGTGGTCCTCGCTGACGTACCAGTTCGCAACGAGCACACCACTGCTAGGAAGCAGCGTCCACACCTTTTTCCGGTCAATCGGGGATCTTGCCTCCGGCCGGGTGGCCCCCAACCACGCAAGTTCTCCATCCACAGTTCGGGTCAGCCGCCAAAACTCCCATCCGGTAGTTGCCATGGTTGATCCTGCCTCACTGCATCGTGATCTCGGATTGCGTCTCGCGCTTCACTATTGCACTGATCGAGTTCGATACCGCCTTGCAGGGGAGCCGCGCGTCGAGGCCGTCGTTGGAGGCATTCGAATCCACGGTCCCCTGCCGCCGCTGCGAGCGCAGATCGACCTGGCTGTGCGCGGGTTGGCGGCTGCTTTCGGGGCCTAGCTTGCGTCAGAATTCAGCGTATAGTGAATTCAGCACGTACTGAATTCGGCGGTCTAGAAGAGGTTGCGACGTGAAACGTCCTGCCAAGCACACCGGGCGCCGTCCGGGACGCAACACCACCCGGGCCCTCATTGAGGACACCGCCCGAGAGCAATTCGCAAAGCTGGGTTACGACCGCACCTCGATGCGGCGGGTCGCCCTCGAGGCCGGGGTAGACCCCGCTTTGGTGAGCCACTACTTCGGCACCAAACTCGATCTGTTCATTGCCGTGGTCGAGTTGCCGATCGATCCGGGCGCGCTGATCGATCACGTCACCAGCGGTGAGCACGACAGCGTGGGGATCCGGTTGGCCACCGCCGTGCTCGAAATCCTCGACGACGAGGTAAATCGCCGACCCACCGTGGGCATGATCCGCGCAGCGACCTCCGAACCCGAAGCCGCACGGTTGGTGCGAGAGTTCCTCACGCGCAACATCATCGTCCCCATCGCCCAGCGCTTGGAGACCGATCATGCCGAGTACCGTGCCGGGCTGGTGATGTCACAGGTCCTCGGTCTGACGTTGGCACGCTACATCATCGGGATCGAGCCGCTGGCTTCTCATCCCCGTGAGCGCATCGCCGTCGATTTGGGAGCCACACTTCAGCGCTACCTACTCGGCGACCTCAGCCACACACTTCCAATCGACCAAAAGGGGGCCGACCATGAGTTGGCGCCACGTCATGTTCGACATGCTCTACCGGCTCGGCAGGCCACTGTGGGACGCCCCGCCTCCTGACAAACTGCGCGAGGCCATTGAAGGCGAGGATGCGTTGTCGCCTGGGCACGCACTCGATGTCGGCTGCGGGACCGGCACCAACGTGATCTACATGGCCGAGCACGGCTGGCAGGCCACCGGCGTGGACTTCTCGGCCACCGCCATCCA
Organism: Rhodococcus sp. NPDC049939; assembly: GCF_040656415.1. Lineage (NCBI taxonomy): Bacteria > Bacillati > Actinomycetota > Actinomycetes > Mycobacteriales > Nocardiaceae > Rhodococcus > Rhodococcus sp. NPDC049939. The sequence continues at coordinate 409,461 of NZ_JBFAMC010000002.1, forward strand.
GCGCGCGCGGCACGGTGCTGAGGGCATTGCCGGAGCGGTCTTCCTCGAAGGCGACGCGACCGAACTGTCGCAGCTCGACATAGGCAAACCCATCGACCTTGTGCTGGACATGGGCTGCTATCACTCGCTGCCAGCCGCAGCCAAACCCACCTATGTCGCCGAGTTGGCCACGGTCATGGAGGCAGGGACGTTGCTGATGATGTGGGAGGGAATCCACATCAAGCGCGGTGAGATCTCCGACGTGTTCAGCCGCGACTTCGTCGTGGAACGTTCCGAGCCCAAAGACTTCATCGTCAAGCGGCTCATGTTCCGCCACGCCATCGCCGGCACCTGGTACCGGCTACGGCGTCGCCGGCAATGAATCGACACTGCCCAGAAAAAACTGAGGAGTAGGAAACGTGTCTCCACGAATAAATTTCGACGCCCTGTACCGCAGCGATGAGGCGAGACACAGCGCGTCTACGTTGATACCTTGGGACATCGGTGGTCCGCAGCCAGTGGTGAAGGAGTTGGTGGCCTACGGCGCTCTGCGCGGTGAGGTGCTCGACTCGGGGACCGGGCTAGGCCATCATGCGATCTACTTCGCGTCCAAGGGTTACTCGGTCACGGGGATCGACTCTTCGCCCGCGGCGATCGAACAGGCCAAACGCAACGCGCAGACTGCCGGGGTCGCAGTGGACTTTCGGTTGGCCGACGCCACCACACTCGAGGGGTTCGAAGGTCGGTTCGACACCGTCGTCGACAGCGCGCTCTACCACACCTTCCAAGAAGACGAAGACACCCAGAACCGGTATGTGAAGGCTTTGCACCGGGCCACGAAACCCGGAGCCCGGCTATTCATGTTCGAGTTCGGTCGCCAGAACGTCAACGGCGTGGAGCTTCGAGGGTTGTCCGCGGAAGACTTCCAGCAGGTGCTTCCGGCTTCGGGCTGGCGCATCGACTATCTGGGGACCACCACTTACCAAGACCACTTCACCCCTGAGGTCTTTGCCAGCCTGTCCGCACAGATCAGCGACCCGCAGTGGGTAGAGATGATGAAGCCCCTCCAGGAGCAATTCCAAGTCATAGCACCGCTGCTGAAAGAGGACGTGGTGCACATGCCGTTCTGGGCCGTCCACGCTACACGTATCGACTAATCCTTGCTTTGGTCAGCGCATTTGAAGCGCTCTTGGGTCTCGAGGGTTGGGGTGCTCAATCGGATTGTCCAGACCGCGTCCGACAGCAAGCCGGTAACGAACCGACACTGAGGAGTAGGAAACATGTCTAGTTCTCAACGACCAGATTTCGACGCGTTGTACCGCGAGCAGACGACGGAGGGAAAGGTAACGTTGACGCCGTGGGATATCGGCGGCCCGCAGCCCGTGGTACAGGAGTTGGCGGCCTACGGCGCCTTGCGCGGCGAGGTGCTCGATCCGGGGACCGGGCCCGGCCATCATGCGATCTACTACGCGTCGAAAGGCTACTCGGTCACGGGGATTGATGCTTCGCCCGCGGCAATCGAACAGGCCAGGCGCAACGCGCAGACGGCCGGGGTCACAGTGGACTTTCAGGTGGCCGACGCGACCTTGCTCGAGGGACTCGAGGATCGGTTCGACACCGTCGTCGATTGCGCCTTCTACCACACCTTCGAGGAAGACGAGCACACCCAGAAACGGTATCTCCGGGCCCTGCACCGAGCCACCAAACCCGGAGCGCGACTCCATATGTTCGAGGTCGGCCGCCACAACGTCAACGGCGTGGAGTTGCCAGGGTTGTCAGCAGAGAACTTCGAGCGGGTGCTTCCGGAGGCAGGCTGGCGCATCGACTATCTGGGGACCACGACTTACCAAGCCCGCATCGCCCCCGAGATCTTTGCCAAGATGTCCGCACTGATCAACAGCCCTGCGTCGGTAGAGCGGGTGAAGCCGATCATGGAGCAACTCCGAATCATAGGACCGCTGCTGGAAGACCACCTGGTGCACGTACCGTTCTGGGCCGTGCACGCCGCGCGTATCAGTCCGGACATCTGAAAGTTCTTTTGGGTATTAGTTTTTGGGTTGTCAAACAACTAGTGAGGAGTAGTGATGACCACATCTGATTCGGCCGCGACGAGTGCACAGGAACCTGGCAGCCAGACGCCTTTCCCAGTAAGGGATGCGGCACTGGTCTATAACTACACTCATTTCAACCCGAGTGCATATCCGCTGCACCAGGAATTCGGCGGTCCGAAGATCGGCGATCCGGCGCCGGATTTCCGCGTCACCGACATCGACGGAGCTGAGGTGGCGTTGTCAGACTTCCGCGGCCGGTTCGTCGTGCTGGAAACCGGTTGCGCCACTTGCCCGATGTTCGGCAAAGGCATCACCACGATGAACGCGCTGGCCTACCGATTTCCTGACGTCGTGTTCTTGGTGCTCTACATCCGCGAGGCCCACCCCGGTGAGAACCTCGGTCCACATCGCTGCCTTGCGGACAAGACAGCCGCCGCCAACCTGTTGCGCCGGGAGGAGCGGGAAGGGCGTCGCATTCTCATCGACACCCTCGACGGCCAGGTCCACCAGGCCTATGGGGGTATGCCCAACATCGTCTATGTGATCGATCCACAAGGGACCGTGGTGTTTCGCAATATGTGGAACGACCCCTCAGCCGTCGAAGAGGCCTTGAAGCAGGCCATGGCCGGAGGTGATCCCAGCCGGTTGCAGCCGCGACCTCGCCCGCCGCGGCCAGCGGTGATCCGGCGTGTCCTGCGACGTGCCGGCAGGCAAGCCGTGTTGGACATGGTTGTCGTGTCCCCCAAGATTCTTCCGATCGTCCGCAGGCTGATCCGGGGAGATCTCACATCAGCCCGTGACGGTCGGATCGCACGTTGGAGGGCATCCAGGGTGGTTGCAGCTACGCCTTTGATCAGGTCGTTTCGACAGCGCGACAAATCACGTCAGCCACTCGAACCTGGGACGCAACGTGGTTCAGAATCCTAGGCTCGAGCCGGACGAGTTTGGCCACGCTTCGGTTCGAACTGGGTGATTGGACGTGGTTACGGGTGTCGGGCCGTTGTTGCCCGCACTTCGTCCCTATTGGTCGTCGGTGTCTGCGGGGCCCGCAGTCTGGAGGCGTGTGCCCGACGTCTGCTCGTTGAGCCACCCAAGAAAAATCGTCGATAGATTGAGGCTTTCGGAGCTAACCCGGTCGGTGTAGTAGAGGATTCGGGCAGCAGCCGTGGCGTGCAAAGTGATCTGGTGCAGCTGAAGCCATGTCATCGGGAACCAGCTATCGGGGCTGTCGTCCGGCAGCGGTGCGAACAGCCGTCTGCTCTCCTCGGTACTGGCGGAGTCGGTGCTGAAAACGCCTCCACCTTCGAGGGCGAAGACCAATGTGGGTTCCTCAATATCGTAGAAGAGCTCGCAGGCTAGCCGGCCATCGGAGTGGCGGTGAGTCGCGCGGACTCTTGCTCGGGGTCGGGGGTCATCCTGCGGCGTGAACGTCACATGTGGATGCTGATTGGGACCACGTAGGCGACCCGAGCGGAATGAGCTGAAAAGCGGGACGAGTCCACCCACACCATAGTCGGGGCGTGTTCCTGTCGTCTTCCACCACTGGTCGAACATGAGGATTACTTCCTCGGGGCCGATCCCAACAATGTCATGACCTTCGGCACTCTCGGTGAGCATGGGGAACCCGTCGTCCCAGGCGAGCTCGTTCAGCTGATCCCAACTGACCGGGAACCAGGTGTCAGGGGAGTCGTCAGGCAAAGGCACAAAGAGCGTGCCTCCCCATCCCAAGTACTGGCTGGCCAAACTGGAGTCGAGGCTGACCACGCCGCCGACGCCTTCGACGACGAACACGTTCTCGACGATCTCGCAGGCTATACGTCCTTGATCGTGGCGGTGGGTGGCGCGGACTTCAGCCCGTGGCCGTGGGTCGTCTCTTGGTGAGAGTGTCACACGAAGCTCCTGGTGGATAGTGCGGCGTCGGCAAGCTGTGCGCAGTGGACCTTGGTTTGCGAGCAGGGGCCCTTGCGCATCAGATCGAGGTTGAATGAGGCTGCAGCACGGGTAATCAGTGGATCGGCCAGCGCCTTCGCCAGGGCGTCGCGTGTACGCACGATCAGGTGGATCTGGTGTGCGCCGCCGCGCTCGAACCAGACGAAGCCCCGACGGATCCCACGGCGACGAAGAAACCAGGTGCGCGCGATCGGATTGCTCGGCAACTCGTTCTTGTCGACATGGAACCACGCTTCGATTTCGTCGCCGCGATCGAACAAGACGAACGTCTGCATCCAGTTGACGGTGACACACATGATTCGCCGACGATCAGAGGTCGGGTAGCAGCTGACAGCCCAGAAGGCTGCCTCTGTGCGGACCGGGAGCGGCATCGTGCGGTGCAGGTAGGTGTCCAGTGCATCGATGAGCTGCCGATGGTCGGGCCGGTCCACGAGTCTGCTGAATCGGTCTGCGTAGGCTTCGATCTGCGATGCCGGCAACTCCACGGGTGTGGCGGTATCAGTCGCCGTGACGTCGGCGGGGTTCTCGAGCCATTCCGTTTGCAGATCGACGTCGACGATGCGGTCGAGCGAAGATTCGCCCTCGAACCGCAGGGCGTGTTCACGGTTGCGGACCACGATCCCGTTCTTCTCGGCGGCATGAACCAGCTCCCGCTCGCGACGGCACAGTTTGGCAGTGGTGCCGTCGAACGGCATCAGCCGCACCGAGGCGATGTCGTCCCACCGCTGGCCGTGAGCCCGCAGCCGGTTTGCGCAGTCGACCGTGGAGATTCCGATGTACACCGATCCGGTGCAGAACTGCACAAGGTACAGCCCTCGCAGACCTGACGGGCCGTTCGAGCGTGCAGGCCGGGACAACCATCCCGGATCCCACTTGACCTCAGGCTCGAACCCGTGCCTGTCGGCCCACACCCGCACTGTGGCAACTGATTCCATACGTGCCCCTCCCCCTAGAGCATTGTTGACGCGTCTGCGAGCCGAGCTCAGGGCACGGTGAACAGAACCAAATATAGACATATCACGCAGACCTGACAGGTACCTCACGGCGCCGGTACAGATCGGCATGTTCCGGCCGAGGATCTCCCTCGATGAGTAATCGATCGTGTGGCTACCGTCGAACGGAATCCACGTTGACGGCCCTTGGTTCCATCCGTATAAAAAATGGGGAGTGCGCTTGCGAATTGGCGCACCAACCCGATGGGCGCACTCATTCGAGCCATGAAGGGATGCCCCCATGTCGCATTTGAGTCTCGTCGCAACACTCGAGTCGAATCCCGGATCAGAGGAAAAGACACGTACGACGCTCTCGACTCTCGAGGCAGCCACGCGACAGGAAGAGGGTTGTAAGCGATATGACGTGTTCGAATCGATCTCGGCACCAGGAACATTCGTAGTGGTCGAAGAGTGGGCAGATCCTGGCGCCCTGTCGAGTCACATGTCGTCCGCACATTTCAAGACCGCCATGGCGGCCCTGGACGGGCATCTGGCGTCCTAGCCGAGGAGAGGCTGTAGCTTCACCGGCGAGGCTGTGCCGTGACGGGCAGGTCAACGATGCAAAACGCCCGGCCGGATAGTCTCGGCCGAGCGTTCCGCACGGTTCAGCAATTATCTACAACACGGTCAGCGTTGCGGTTGGTGGGTCAGCTGCTGCCCAGCGAACCGAAGAGCTTGTCGAGGCCGAGGCTGCCGAGGGAGCCGGTTGATTCCTCGACGGTTACCTCGATCGGCTCGATCGCGGCGGGCTCACCTTCGGGGTCAGCGCAATCTGCTATGACAAGGTAGTCGCCCGGCCCGAGACCTTCGGCTGTGTAGGTCGTGGTGTCGCCTTCGCGTGTCCACTCGTACGTCTCCGGATCGAAATCCTCCGGCCACACGGCGGCGTCGGGGTCCGTGAGGTCAGCGTCGGCCTTGAAGAGAATGGCACCGCAGTAGGTTTCGACGGTGTTGGGATTCTCCAGATCAATGATCACAGTAGTGCCTTCGACCTCTGCTTCCACCAGAGGCGGCAAGATACCACCACTATCGCCGCCGGCCGAGCCGCTGACGCTGCCGTCGGCCGACCCGCTGACGATGCCGTCGACCGACCCGCTGACGATGCTCACACTGCCAAGGCTTCCTAGGGCCATGCTCCCGACGGCCAGGCTGCCGATACCCAGGCTGCCGACACTGCCGGTTTCTGCAGCGGCGATGCCGGATGTGGCGATTCCGGTGATTGCAGCGAGAGCGATGCCGCCGGTAATTCGCTTGACGATGGTGTTGGTCTTGCTCACTAAGTCCCCTTAGATTCCTTTGTTGTGGAGCTTGCCAGTCGGGCATGTTACCCGGATTCTGTGGTCCCGCAGGACTTTCACGAAATCTTTGTATTTCAGTCTAATTCGCAGCCAGCGGCCTGTTGACGAGGGGCATTGGACGGAGTGCTCGGCGGAGGATTCCCATGTTTCGGTGGGCTGCCGCTTCGTCGGCGCGGCCGCCGGTAGCGGGCCGAGACGCGAAACGCTCGACCAGGAAAATCCCGGCCGAGCGTGTGATGTCATCTACCGACCGTCTCCAACACGGTCAGTCTTGCTGCTGGCCGGTCAGCTGTCGGAGCTGCCGGTTCAGCCGCGCACAAACATTATTGTCCCGGCGATGCTTCGGGCGTCATGATGCTGAAGACGGCACCCTGCGGGTCGGCTACGCCGGCCATCCGTCCGACGGTGGGGATGGTCACCGCTTCTTCCACGATCGTGCCGCCGAGCTCGACGACTTTCGCGGCGCTCGCATCGACGTCATCGACCGCGAAGTACACCCGCCAGTGGTTCGGGGTGCCTTCCTCTGCTGGACGAGTGCATCCGCCGACCTGTTCCTCACCCGCGTGCAGAACGGTGTACGTGTCGCCCGAGCCCATGGGCATCTGCGATGTCGAAAGCCCGACGACGCTGCCGTAGAAGGCGGCGGCCATGTCGACGTCGCCTGTTACCAGCTCGTTCCAGATACATGCACCCGGATCTCCGACCAGGGTGGCGCCGATGTGCTTGTTCGCTTGCCATAATCCGAAAGTCGCGCCGGTCGGATCGGCTACGAATGCCATACGGCCCGCCTCGGTGACGTCGAATGGGGGCATCAGAACCTGACCTCCGGCGTCGGCTACTTTGCGGACAGTGTCGTCGACATTGTCGACGGCGATGTAGGTGTTCCACATCGCCGGAACACCTGCGTTCGCGGCGTTCGGTGATTGGGGTGCGATGGCCGCAACGTTCTCGCCGCGCACAGTGGCCATCGAATAGACGGGACCGTCAGGCATCGGTTGGTCGTCGTACTCCCACCCGAGGAGTTCGGAGTAGAACGTCTTCGCTGCAGCCTGGTCGGTGGTCTGCACGTCGACCCAGTTCGGTGTTCCCTGGGCGTATTCCGACTTGATGGGCATGACAATTCCTTTCCGTGTGAGAGTTCAAGCCGTCGGGAGTGGACGACCGGTGTAGGCGATCAGACGCTCGAGAGCGTCGGTTGTGTGCTCCACAGGAATCGCATCCGCGAAGCCTGTTCCTGTGCGGTCTCCCGTTGGGATTATTGTGCGAGCCAATCCGAGGACGTATTCGGCGAGGGCAGGCTCGACTACCACATCGCGATCTACTGCCTCAGCGAAATCCCATGCATGAACAAGGAATTCGAGCGATAGAACGCCGACCAACATGGTTGCGGGCATGTGGCTCGAGCCGAGCGGCGCCGCTCCCTCCAGGCCTCGACGCTGCCAAGCCTCCAATGCGGGCTGAGCGGCGTCTGCGATTCGGGTTTCGAGTGGTTTTGTCGCGTCGTCGTCGATATCGGCGCCCGCGGCACCTCCGAGATTCGTGATCGACCGGATGAGGTGTTCTGTCAATTGCGAGACCGTGAACTCGGTGCACGGGGTCTGCCTCGACATGTCCTCGTCCGTGAAATCACGCGATACCCGTTGCATGACAGCCAATGCTGCTTCAGCGCATGATAGTTCGTCCAGTGAATCGGGTACTGCTGCCCACTCGTCAGGACCGGCGTCCCCCGTTGCCGCGGCAGCGACGAGACGGCCCAGGTAGTGGTTCCAGCCCTCTGCGTGACGGGCGGCCTGAACTTCGTCGAGGCCCTGATGGACCAGTCGCACCTCGGTCCCGCCCGCGGTGGGCGTCAGCGTTACCGTGACCGTCGACGACCCAGGCGGAAGTTGGTCGTCACCTTCCCACCCCCACGTAAAGACCACGCGACGACCGGGTTCGAGTTCGCGGACGATGCCCGCGGCTGAATGTCCGGGAACGATGGTCCATCGGTATTCGCCGCCCGCACGTAGATCGACGCGGGCCGCGATGGCTTGCCATCGACGTAGTCGTTCGGGTCTGGTGATGAGGTCGAACGTGGCGTCCGGGTCCAACGGGACGATGACTGTCTTGTCGAAAGGCATCAGCTGTCTCCTTTGGATGCTGCCTATTCGGTGGCGTCCTCGACCAAGCGGCGGAGTTCGTCGATCCAGAACGAGTCGAACAACGCCCGGAGTTGCGAGAGCCCTTGGGGGTCGAGTCGGTAGTACCTGAAGCGTCCGTCTTTTCGTGAAGTCACCAACCCCGCCTCGGTGAGCACTTTGAGGTGTTGCGATATCGCAGACCGGCTCGCCGGGAAGTGCTCGGCAAGACAGTTGACGGTCTGTTCCCCCGATGTCAGCAGTTGCATCAGACGTCTCCGTGTGGGTTCAGCCGCAACTGCCAACTGATCGAGCACATCAAATACGTTAGTGACCACTAACGCATACTGCAAGGGTCTGGCATCGAAGGTGCCCAGTTGAACTGCACACCTGTCACAAACCCTCTACTCTCTTGTTGACCGCTTGCGTTCTGCATTGCGGGGTCGGGGGAACTCACCGTCCTGAGAAGAGAGGTACCTTCATGCGCCGACACGCATCCGCAGCTCTCGGTTTGGCAGTGTCTCTCGCCCTTCTGGGGCCAGGGTTCACTGCTGCCGCCGAAACTGCGCCTGCTCCGTTCGCAGCTCCGGAAAGCGGGGTTGCGAGCGTCGACGACATCGTGAAGCTCACCGACACTCGTAGTGCCATATTCGTCAACTCTCCGGCCATGGGCCGCGTGATTCAGGTACAGGTCTTGCATCCGGCCAGTGGTGGGCCGCGCCCCTCTCTCTACTTGCTTGACGGTGTCAGTGCCGGTGAGGAGTCGAATTTCCAGGAGAGCACCTGGACACAGAAGACCGATGCCGTTCAGTTCTTCGCGGACAAGAACATCAATGTAGTGCTACCGGTGGGTGGCACTGCGAGCTACTACACAGACTGGTTACAGCCCGACCCCACACTCGGCGTCAACCAGTGGGAGACGTTCCTGGCCGAAGAACTTCCTCCGATCATCGATGCGAACTTCAGCGGAAACGGAGTCAACGCTGCTGCGGGAGTATCGATGGGGGCGATGGGCGCGGCCAATCTCGTCACTCGGCACCCAGACCTCTACACAGGCCTAGCCTCCTACAGCGGCTGCCTGGACAACACACACCCGGGCACGCGCGAGTCGGTTCGCGGGACCGTCGCATACAAGGGAGGGGACCCGGAAAACATGTGGGGTCCCGACAGCAATCCCGCCTGGGTCGAGCATGACCCCCTGGCAAATGCCGAAGCCCTGCGTGGAAAGCATATTTATGTCTCGACGGGCAACGGACTCCCGGGGCCGTACGAGATCGGGACCGACCCGTGGTCGACGATTGCGATCGGCGGTCCTCTCGAGTTGGCGACGAACCTCTGCACCCCGCTGTTCCAGGATCGCCTGGCTCAACTCGGCATCCCCGCGACATTCATCTACCGCCCCTACGGCACACATTCGTGGCCGTACTGGCAGGACGAACTACGGACTTCGTGGCCCGTTCTGCAGCAGGCGCTCGGAGTCTGATCGCGCCCTAACGACCGACTGGGACGCGCGCAGTCGAGAGGGCATCGTCGCTCGCCGCAAACGCGAGGAACGCGTCGTTCTCATGGGGGTCGCCGATCGTGATCCGCACCCCGTCTCCGTCGTAGGGCCGCAGCAGCACGCCGGCTTCAGCGCTCGCCTCTGCGAACGGCACGGACTGCGTGCCCAACGGGAGGTAGACGAAGTTTGCCGACGATTCGGCGACCTCGTAGCCGGCCGACAGGAGGGCGTCGCGCACCCGGTTCCGTTCAGCGATGACGCCGTCGGTGCGGGCCAGGAGTTCGTCGGACACTCCCAGCGAGGCGATCGCTGCGGACTGCGCAACGGAGTTGACCGCGAACGTGATGTGCACCTTGCTGAGTGCGGCGATTATTGCAGGGTCCGCGACGGCGTATCCCACGCGGATTCCAGCCAGGCCGTAAGCCTTGGAGAAGGTACGAAGAACCACCAGGTTGGGGTGGTCCGGGAGCAGTGCGATGCCGTCGACATCGGAGCGGTTGTACTCGAAGTAGGCCTCGTCGAGTGCCACGAGAATGTGCTCGGGAACAGCGTCGAGAAATCGTTCGAGTTCGTCCTTGGTGAGCGCGGTGCCGGTCGGGTTGTTGGGGTTGCACACGAAGATCAACCGGGTGCGGTCTGTGATCGCGGCCAGCATCGCATCGAGGTCATGACCGTAATCCGGCGTGAGCGGAATTCGCACCGGTATGGCGCCCGCCACCAGAGTAACCACGGGGTAGGCCTCGAACGATCGCCACGCGAAGACGACCTCGTCTCCGTCTTTGCAGGTGGCTTGAACCAATTCCTGGCACAAACTTACCGAGCCGCAACCCGCAGCGATGTTTGCCGAAGGTACGCCGAGATGGTCTGCCAGTGCCGCAATCAGGGCAATGTGACCGTTGTCCGGGTATCGGTTGGCGATGTCGACAGCGCCGTCGATGGCCTTCCGCACACTGGGTAATGGGCCCAGAGTGGTTTCGTTGCTGGCGAGCTTGATCGCACCCGGAAAAGACTTGCCGGGCACATAGGCCGGGAGAGTTTCGAGATCTGTCCTGGTTATCTTAGTCACCAGGCGATTATGCGCCTCTTGATAGGCTGCGCCGCGGTCTGCTTCGTGCCAAGGTGGTGGCATGTCGGGATTTTTCAAGGACACCGCAGCTCTGCGGGCGGTCGAGGACGCACCTGCAAGCCCGCAGGCCGATGTCCCGCTCACCGCGATAGAGCCGGATGGTCCTGCTCGGGGCGGGATCGTCATCCTGCACGAGTCGCGCGTCTTCGGTGAACCACTCCTCGATCTGATGCGGATGCTTGCACTCGAGGGGTGGTTGGTGGTTGCGCCGAATCTCTTCTTCCGCGAACCGGCACACGGTGAGGCCGAAGTCTTCGGCGAATCGTTGTTCGAGGATTTCGACGCCACCTTCGACTGGCTGATCTCGCGCGGCATATATTCCGATTGTGTCGGGGTGCTCGGTTTCGACGATGCGGGCACTGCGGCACTTCTCGTCGCCACGAACCGTCCTGTCGGCGCCGCCGTGAGCGTCGCTGCCCGCGGGATCGTCGAACCGTTGTCGGCGGAGGCTCCGGCGTTGGTAGAGGCGGCGCCCAGTCTGAAGGCTCCGTGGCTGGGTCTGTACGGAGAGGACGATCCGTCCACCCCCCTAGAGCACGTCGAGTTGTTGCGTGAGGCCACCGCCAAGTCCGAGGTCGCGTCGCTCGTCGTGAGTTACACCGGACTAGCGCACCGTGCGGACGAGCCTCCCCAGGTTCCCGATGGGCAAGAAGACGACCCGATTGGACAGGCCATCATCGACGCCCAACGACGGATCTTCGACTGGTTCGACAGCCACCTGCGATGAGGTTGAGACTCGGCGATGACCAGCCGTTTTGTCTTGCGCTGGAAAGGTGTGTAATCTTTCGCTCCGGCGGTCCGAAGGGATCGGAACCACCCCAGGGAGGCGTGCCAGAGCGGCCGAATGGGACTCACTGCTAATGAGTTGTCCCTTTTGCGAGGGACCGGAGGTTCAAATCCTCTCGCCTCCGCCATACCGGTAGTAGTTGACCGGTAAGCGAAAACTGAATACTTCGCGCCCGTAGCTCAACGGATAGAGCACTTGACTACGGATCAAGAGGTTAGGGGTTCGAATCCCTTCGGGCGCACACCGGAAAGCCCTGGTAGAGACTGTTTCTATCAGGGCTTTTCTGTATTTTCGGATGCTCCCAGCCCGCCGCAGTGCCACCGCGTCGGAGGACCGCGACGCACTGCGACGCCGCGTCATCGAACTGGCCGACGAGGGAATGTCGAAGCGCGCCATCGCCCGCGAAGTTGGAACCTCCGAGGCGACGGTGCGACGCATGCTCGCCCAGGCCGTCGCACTCTGACGCACCGACGAGACGCCCCGCCCTTGGGTCGGGGCGTTTCGTTGTCGTGTCTGTGGATCAGCTACCGAAGATCGAACCCAGTGAACCCAGTGAACCGGCTGCGCGGCCGACAGTGATCGTGGTCGGGTCGGCAGTCACACGCGAGGACAGCTTTTCGGTGCCCCACTCCTTGCCCCAACCACCGTTGGTCGGGGCGCACAACCAATCGATCTGATAGTCGCCGGGGCCGACCTCTACATCGTCCCAACTGGAGTTGTTGGCGAGGACTGTCCGGTGGGATTTGTACTCGAAGAAGGGTAAGGGTTCGGTGTTGCCTGTCGCGACCCAATCGCAGGACAGCATGTAGGGGGTGTTATTGGTGAAGGTCACGATGATGAGGGTCTTGTCGTAGATGGTCGCCGAGAGGGTGACGTCCTCGGGTGCTGCGGTGGCCGGTGCCGCGAAGGTGGTAGCGAGGAGGGGGGCGGCGATCACTGCGGTCATCGCGGCGCGAACTGATGTCTTCAACGTTCTTCTTTCATCGGGTGGTGCTGTGCGGGGGCTGATGATGCCATAGATACCGACAAGGTCGGGGTGTGGAGGGTCGGTGCGTGGGCGCCTCGGATACGACGACGTCTGCCGATCCGATTTCCGCGCGCAATTCTTGTGCGATTGCCTGCATTTCGGTTGGGTGCTCGAGAAAGTCCTGAAGAACTTCCTTGTCTGAAACACTCGCATTCGTGGGCCGTCCAGGGTCGAACCGGAGGGGGCGAGGTTCGCCGTTTTCCGCGCGATCCCATTCGGGTTCCGGTGCTTCGCGTTACGTTCTTCGATTGGTGAAACCGCGCTCGCTGCAATAGTGCCGACAACTCAATTACCCGGTCATCCGTCGCGTCCAGCTTTTTCCATTGGTTTTGTATGACAAGGTCGCAAAGAAGAATTGTCTCCCCTCGCACCCAGTCCAGGAGGGGTTCAGGGTGCGGCACCTCGAAGCCAAGGCTGCATAGCTTTTGCGCGACCGCTTTCCTACCTGACAACTCGTCTTGCTCAGCGGCTCTCGGCGCGTACGCCCAGTCACTGATTCTCTCCCGCCTTGGGTTGGCAGCGGATTGAGAACGGGAGCGCTCGGCCGACATGTGGCAACTCGACCTACTGTGTAGCGCGCTCGATGACTAAGGCAGCTTCAGCCTCGAGGTGGATACGAAGAAGCCCCGCTGAGTGGTTGCATCACTCGCGGGGCTTCATCGTCAACTACACAGCGTGTCGAGTTGGAGACCTGCCCGATCGAAAGGTTCGGGCTACGACGGCTTCGGCAGCACGGGGTTCTCACGTTCCCCTACACCTTCCGAACAAAGTTGCTTGTCGGAATTCTGAGGCGGTGAAAAGGGTTTCACCGCAGGGTGCGCTTCAGGGTCTCAGTCCTGTTGACCTCTGTCATCGTGTCGAGCAAGCACTATATGTTACGCAGCATTTCATGCAACCTCGACAGGGCTTGGGTCAGCTAGCGAAACTACCGAAGAGGGAGGCAATGCTGTCCCGCCACACGTCGGGCGTCGACCCCATCGGCAGCAGATCCTCCTCCGGGTTCGGCAAGTTCTCTTCAAGCGGGAACACCTGCTCGGCGTTGGCGGCAGGCGCCAAAGTCACAGCGGGGGCAACTGCCACAAGTAGGGTCGCCACGACGGTCGCGGCGCGTTGTGTCATCTTTCGGACATTCATGGCTGAGATTTCTCCTGGGAGCCTATTTGCCAGCCAACCTGGGCTTATGCCTGGCTTCAGTCCGAGCTTCCCCAGGTGAGAACCGCACTGAGCGGCGTAATGAAAGGCAGCCCCTCCAGGTCCGGGGTGTGGTCCCGGAGGCTGGTTCCGATATCGCCGGACCATTCGTACTCCTCGTCGCCGATGAATACGGTCAGCGTTGCCGGGTCCAGGAATCCTTCGGTGGCGTCGTATCCCCACATCAGCGTGACAGAGGTGTTCGGTTCGACGAACCCGTCGAACGATCCGTCGAGAGCTTCCCCGTGTACGACCCGGGTGGTTTCGATGTGCTTGTAGGTCAGTTCGGGTGGCGTCAGCTGCGATCCGTCGATGCCGTCGGGTCCGGCGGTGTATTTGATCTCGAATACGCTGCCGGGGCGGCCGATCAAGTTGCCGACGATCTCGACGGTGTTAAGCGACTCTTCCGACTGGATTTCGTCGCCGAGCTGGTACGGCTGCGCGGCGTTCGCTACTGGCGCTAATGCAATGGCAGGGGTGGTTGCCACGAGCAGGGCCGCTGCGATGGTGGCGGCTCGCTGTGTCGTCTTTCGGAAACGCATGGCTGAACTTCTTACTGGGTGCCCACTCACCAGTCAACCTCGGTATGAGATCGACCCCCGCCCGGCGCGTCGGCTTGCCAGGGCAAGCGGTGCACTACGTGTTTGCAGTGCCAACCCGCGCGGCAACATCGTGCACTACTTCGACAGCGGCAACCTCGTGGAGGCTGTCGTCGAGAAACTTCCCCGAGTCATTGGTGCTCTTGGTGTGCCCGTAATTTCGTCCCCGGTCGGCTGTTAACCTTCACCGGGCATCGGACGGATTGCGTGGAGGGAACGCTCCGGTCATCTGATCTTTGTGTAGCCCGAAGCCCAGGGCACTGAACGAGGGGGAGATCGATGAGCCATGATTCGCACAGTGGTGGGCAGGGTCCGCAGCCTGAGTGGATATGGAACGACCGCACTCAACAGTGGGACATGAATCCGGCCTACACGGGGCAGGGTCCGCAGTCTGCGTGGACATGGAACGACCGCACTCAACAGTGGGAGAAGAATCCGGCTTACACGGAGCAGGGGACTCCGCCGGTGGGGCCTCGGCAGAGGAAGACGTGGCCATGGGTCGTCGGGGCTGTCGTCTTAACTGCGCTGCTCATGCTGATGGTGTCGGCCATCGTGGACAACGAATCATCTCAAGATGGCAATCGGGATGCCAGCGGGAGCACAAATACCTCACTCGGACAACCGGCTCCAACCACTATTGAACCGACGCCATCGCCACCGAGTTCCAGTGTCGAACCGATGCCACCGCCACCGGCGTCCAGTGTTGAACCGAATCGTTCAGCGCGTGTTGATGATTCAATCTGGGTAGCACTCGACGAAGCCGGGGTGACCCAGGAGATGGTGGCAGCGTTGGGGGCTGTCGGCGACGAGACCGGCTACGGAATCAGCAAGTCGACCCCTATGACTCAGGTGCAGCGGGAAGGACTCGCATACGCGGTCATGTTGTTGTGCCGGGACGTCGCTGCTGGCGAGACTTCGTGGGATCAATCCATCAACGATGACGTCTTCGGCGGTGCGGAATGGGCGGATGCACGACGTTTCAACGATTTCGCCCGAACTGAGTTCTGTCCTCAGGTACGGCCCGAGGCGCCGACCACCGCTCCTGCACGGCCTTCCGTGTCGACCGACTCGTCTTCCATCGTGTTGACAGCGGACGTAGCTATCGATGGCAGGACTGTAACCGTTTCCGGTGCGGTACCGCTGCCCGACGGCGCCGGGCTGTCGATAGCGCTTTCGCGGATCGAATACTTCGGATTCGGCGATGAGAAGCGGTACGACAACGTCGATTTTCGTCGTGCTGTCGTCGCTGATGGGCGGTTCACGGCTGTTCTGCTCGACGATCAGGAGAAGATCCGTGGATTCGTCGATGCCTATAACGTGGGTGAGCTACCAGAACGTCAGATCCGGGTGTCCGATCTCGTCGAGGTTTCGGTGGTGTTCGATCCGCGTGAGGGTCAGCCGCCGGCGGTGGTTTCGGCGGTCGGCGGATATTCTGGGCTTGCGCTCGCTAGCAGTCCGCAGGGTTCCGAATTCGGCTCGCTTACCAATGACCCATATTGGCGTTTGGAGTATGAGTCCGAACATCAACTGCCATTCGAGTTCTGACCTGAGACGGCCGGTCGATCAACACCGGCGGAGGAGGGGACCGCAACCCGACGCCATCAGAGTCGCGATTTCTTGGATATGAGACTTCCGGCTAAACCTGGCTCAGTCTGATACCCCAACAACACTCTTGCCGAGCCGGGAAGGGGGCGTCGCCATCATGCAGCCACCTCCGCCGCAGTTAGCACTCCGCGAGTGGTGTGTCTGCGAAAAAGTAGGAATGGGGAGGCAGCGGTAGGGGATTGCAAGAGGTTAGGGGTTCGAATCCCTTCGGACGCACACCAAAAAGCCCTGGTAGAGACCATTATTACCAAGGTTTTTTGTTTCGAAAGAGATCGCGTCGCCGTTGTCGGGCCACAGGCTGGTCCGAAGCCCAAGGTCCCTCTAAGCTCTTGGGACCGCCCGGCGTGGGGCATCTCCGCGATGAGAGCAATCCCCGCGCCATTGCGCGAAAGCTGTTTGGGAACCTATTCGAGGACCACTAGCCACAGGAATCGTATGGAAGGGAAGATCCGGACAAGCTTCGGTCCCGCGCGGCCGACAGCGACAATCGATCTGACCGATCCGACGGTTGTCGCGAACCCTTACCCATACTTCTCGCAGGAGCGTGCACGTCACCCGGTGGCGTGGCATGAAGCGTCCGGCATGTGGCTGACCTTCGATCATGCGAGCGCTTCGGCGGTGCAGCGTGACCGCCGCCTCGGCCGACTATGGGTTGACAAAGAGCCTGCGTCCTATCTGGAGCCGTTCAATCTGCTTCACCGCAATCAGATGATGGAGAACGAGCCGCCGGCACACACACGGCTACGGCGCCCGGTGGCGGCGGCGTTCAGCCGCGGGCACGTCGAGCGGCTTCGACCACGGGTGAGGGCATTGGCGGCATCCATGCTCGACGAGGTGGACCCGCAGGGGTTCGACGTAGTCGGCGAGTACGCCGAGCCGTTGCCGGTTCTCGTCATCGCAGAGTTGCTTGGTGTTCCGAAGTCGATGGTGTCCTCGCTGAGGTCGTGGTCGCAGTCGATCGTGCGCATGTACGAACCGGCGCCGGGCGAGGCGGTGGTCGACGCGGCGGTGTCGGCGGCACAGGAGTTCGCGGAGTACGTGCGGGCCCTTGCTGCCGACCGGCGTCGTACCCCCAGACTGGATCTGATCTCCGACCTCACCGAGACCGAGCTCACCGACGACGAGGTTGTCGCTTCGGTAGTGCTCCTGCTGAACGCCGGGCACGAGGCGTCGGTGAACGTATTCGGCAACGGGCTTGTCGCGATGCTCGGCGCCGGTCAGATCCCTGCACCAGAGGTCTTGCTCACGATCGAGGAGATGCTGCGCTTCGACCCTGCGCTCCAACTATTCGAGCGCACCGCAATCGAGCCGGTCGAGCTGGGCGGCATCCGGATCGAGACCGGGGAGAAGATCGCCGCCCTGCTCGGGGCTGCCAACCGTGATCCCGCAGTGTTCGAGTACGCCGACCGATTCGTGGCCGACCGAGACCCCAACCCGCACCTCGCCTTCGGCGCCGGGGTGCACTTCTGCCTGGGGGCGCCCCTGGCGAGGATGGAGCTGGTGGAGTCGGTGACGGCGCTGTTCGACCGGTTCCCTCGGATCGGATTGGCGGGCAAGCCACTTCCGCGGGGCACCTTCGTGCTTCGCGGCCACCGCTCTGTGCCCGTGGCCGGATGAGTCTCGGGTCGAACCGGCCACTGACCGCCCGCCGGTTAGGCTGCGGCGCGCGGCCGGCGACTCGAGAGTTCGTTGCTACGTCGAGCGTTCGCCGTTCCGCTTGTTCTCGTACATCTCGATGCCGTTGAGAATCCAGTGCTGGGTCCGCCAGAGCACGTTGTAGAGATTCCACGGCGCGACGTCGTAGGTGTCCCACGGCTGCCCGACATGGGCGGTCCACTCGGGGATCTTGCCGCAGCAGATCCGGTGGTCGAACACGGTGAACAGGAAATGGCACAGTTCTTCACGCATCAGGTTCCTCCTGAGTCGGGGCGGCCCCGGACCGGGGCTAGCCTATGTGCGTGCTGTGCATACGAGCACAGTACACGGCTCTATCGGTGTCGGGGATCCGGTTGGCGATCTCGGACACGAAAGCAGTTGACCCCGACGTAGCGTGAGCCCATACCGTCGCACGCATGACCAATTCAGAGACCAAAATTGATCGTTCGATCTATCCCATGCCCGCTTTCGTCACGTTCCCTGTCGCCGACTTCGCACGATCCGTTCGATGGTACGAATCCCTGGGATTCGTTGTGCTGGCTGAGATTCCGGGACCGGATGGTGCCACGATGCTCGTTCATCTGAGGCGGATGCGATATCAGGACATTCTTCTGGTGCTCGGGGAGCCGGCTCCCGGCTACCGCCCGACTTTCGACGCAGGAGGAGACGATCTCGAACGTCGGGCAGCCTCACTTCTCGCCGAGGTGACTTCGATCGGCGGTCTCGGCGTGGCGCACGTCGAGGGCCCCACTCGAACACCGTGGTACACGACTGAACTCGTGGCGGTCGACCCCGATGGATACTCCGTCGTTCTGAGCGACCCGCTTCGCGAGGAGGCAACCGGAGATACGCGGTGGACCGAGATGATCGAAGCGTCCATGCGCTAGGGCTAGTGCGACGAGGGGAGCGTCGTACCCAACCCAGGCACTGATGTCGGGCGGTTGGGTCCCGTCATGAAGAAGCGCTGCGGCCGATTGCCGGTTGCACATCGTCAGGGGGCGGGCGTCACGAACTCCGGTTGATCGAGGAGGCGAAGCCAGGTGCCGTCGGGCTGCCGACGGACCACCTGTGCGCGGGCCCCGGCACCGTCCCTCGGCGGGGTGGAGGTGAGGGCGATGCCGTCGCTGATCAGCGTCGGCAAGGGTTGTTCCTGCTCGAAGCGAGGTGCGCCATCGAGCACCTTCTCCCATAGTTGCTGGATCGCGTCGCGACCGATCGTCTGACTGCCGGGCGGGTACGCCATCACGGCGTTCTCCTCGTATAGGGCAGCAACTCCGGCGGCGTCGCCGGCGTTGCTTCGTTCGACGAATAGGCGGGTGAGGTCTTCGGGGCTGAGGGCTTTCTCGTTTTCTTGCATGGAGTCCTGTCCTTTCGAAGCGGTTCGAACTACAGATTCGCTCGAAGCAAACTAGAAGTCCAACAGATAATATTTCTGGAAACTAGAATCATCTGTTATGGAACTTCGCCAGCTCGAGTACTTTGTGGCGGTAGCTGAAGAGGCCAACTTCACCCGAGCCGCACAGCGTGTGCACATCAGCCAGTCGGGGATCAGCGCACAGATCCGCCAACTCGAGCACGACCTCGGTGCCACGCTCATCGACCGCTCGACCCGCACCGCAACCCTTACCCAGGAAGGCGAAGCGGTCCTCGAACACGCCAGGGCGACATTGGCGGCTGCGAGGGCGGTGCGGCAGGCAGTCGACGACGTCCGGGAGCTCGTTCGAGGTCGGCTGGTCGTCGGGATGGTCACCGCATGCACGGTGCGAGGGCTATTCGATGCTTTGTCCGAGTTCCACCTCGCCCATCCCGGTGTCGAAATAACGCTCGTCGAAGACAACTCGGAACGACTCGTCGAACAGGTTCGTGAGGGCAGCCTCGATCTTGCGCTCGTCGGGACGGCGACGGGGCCACCAGACGGTCTGACCTCAATGACGATCATCAGCGAGGGCATCGTCGGCGCGGTGCCGCCCGACCATCCACTCGCGGGTCGGACGAAGGTGACGCTGGCAGATATCGCGGACTATCCGATCGTGTCGATGCCGCGGGGGACGGGTGTCCGGACGGTGTTCGACCGGGCCTGCGGTGTCGCCGGAATCGTGCCGAACATCGCACTGCAGGCCAGCGCCCCAGCCGCGGTTGCCGATCTGGCGGCACGCGGGCTAGGGGTCGCGATTCTCAGTGAGTCGATGTTCAGCGACATCGAAGACCGCCTCAGCGTCCTCGCGATCGACGATGTCGGCATTCCCGCTGTACTCGGTCTTGTTTGGAAGAGGCCCGAGGGACCAGCGCTGCGCGAGCTTCTGCGGCACGGGCGCAAGGCATTCGGCAAACCCGCCGCGGCACCCGCATAGTCACACCACCGATGCGTCGCGCAACAGGTCTGGGCGCTCAGCCCGTTGCTGGTGGGTGATTCGGCGGAGCGTCGTTCATCCGTCACGGATGATGACCCCGGACCGCGTCTCTGTGAGGCTCGAGCCCAGTGCTCTTCCGGCCATTCGAGATGGGGTGACGCATGCCGTCGATTGGCGCCTCGCTTTTCTGGATCGTGGCGTCCGCTGTTGTCGCGCCCCTGCTTGCGGGCCTGTTTCCCCGCAAGTTGGTGCCCGAGGTCGTACTGCTGCTACTCGCCGGGATCATCATCGGTCCGCACGTCCTCGACATCGCCGTCGAAGGCAGCGAGATCGGGCTGCTGAGCGATCTCGGGCTGGGTTTGCTGTTCCTCCTGGCCGGATACGAGATCAATACGGCCGAGATCACCGGTCGCGGCGGACGGCGGGCGTTGGTGACCTGGCTGGCGTCGCTTGCTCTGGCGTTCGGATTGGTGTGGCTGCTGAGTCTTGCCGGCGTAACCAATGCAGGTACTGCGGTGGCCATAGCCCTGACCTCTACTGCGCTGGGCACGCTGCTGCCGATCCTCCGCGATGCAGGTGCACTCGATTCCAGGCTTGGCAAGACGGTCCTCAACCACGGTGCGTTCGGAGAGCTCGGTCCGGTCATCGCGATGGCAGTCCTGCTCGGCTCACGAGGTTCGCTGGCGTCGATTGCGGTGCTGGGGTTGTTCGTGGTCGCGGCGGTGCTGGTCGCATTCATTCCCGATCGTCTACGGCGGGAGGGGTCCCGAATCGCGGCAATAATCCGGGCTGGATCGGAGACGACGTCGCAGACCACGGTTCGGTTGACCGTGCTGCTCCTCGTCACACTCTCGGTGCTCGCAATGTGGTTCGGCCTCGACGCCATTCTCGGCGCCTTCGCTGCGGGTTTCATTCTGCGGCGGGCTACTGCCGGAGGCTACGAGGTGCTCGAAACCAAGATCGACGGTCTGGCCTTCGGATTCTTGATCCCAATCTTCTTCGTGACGTCGGGGATGGCCATCGACATCGAGGCCATTGCGTCGGAACCGGGTGTGCTGGTCGCATTCGTACTGCTGATCTTGGTAGTGCGTTCCGGTCCGGTCTATGTCTCGGGGCGATTCGATCGCGGACCAGGTGGCACCGACCCGCCCTTCACCGTTCGTGAACGCACCCAGTTGGCCCTGTATGCAGGAACGGGGTTGCCGCTGATAGTGGCCGTCACGGGGGTGGCGGTCGATTCGGGGACCATGACCACCGCGCACGCTTCCGCGCTCGTCGCTGCGGGCGCGATCACGGTTCTTCTCTTCCCGCTCGGAGCCTCGCTGATCGGTTCGCCGAGAGATCGACAGGCCGATCACGAACCCGACGCGGTCGACTCGCAAGCCGCCAACGACGAGAACCGAGGAGTTGACACGTGACCCGGGCCGAATCGACGCAGGTGCCGACCAGGGCGACGATGATCTTGGCGACGCTCATTCTCGTTGCGGCCGTTGCCAACCTGAACCTTGCGGTCGCGAACGTCGCGCTGCCCGACATCGGTCGAGCGTTCGACGCGAGCCAGACGCAGCTGAACCTCGTCGCGGTCGGATACTCTCTGGGGCTCGCGGCGTCGGTACTCTATTTCGGCGCACTGGGTGACCGCTACGGACGCAAACAGATGCTGGTGTTCGGCATGGCGCTGTCGCTGCCGGCGTCGGCGATCGCGGGGTTTGCCGGCACCGTCGAAATACTCTTCCTCGCTCGTGTGCTCGGTGGTGTCGCCGCAGGATTGGCGTTCCCCACGACGCTCGCGCTCATCACCGCGTTGTGGTCGGGCCCCCCCAGGACGAAAGCGATAGCCCTGTGGTCGGCGCTGGGCGGGGCGATCTCCGCGCTCGGGCCGATCATTTCGGGTGCGCTGCTCGAACGGTTCCCGTGGGGCTCGGTCTTCCTGGTGACACTTCCCCTGGCCGTCCTTGCGCTCGTATGTGCTCTCGTATGGGTTCCCGCGCACGTCAACGAGACGACAGATCCCGTCGACAATCTTGGCGGCATGATCTCGGTTGTCTTCATCGCCGCCCTCGTCCTGGCGATCAATTTCGCACCTGTAGACGGTGCGGGGGCCACCGCCATCGGGTTGGGTCTGATTGCCCTGGCTGCGGGTGCGGCATTCTTCCTGCAGCAACACCGCGCAGCGCACCCACTGTTCGACCTGCATGTCGCGTCCCGTCCGACGTTCTGGGTGGCCGCGGTCGCCGGGTTGGTCGTATTCGGCTCGCTCATGGGCGCCATGTTCATCGGGCAGCAGTTCCTCCAGAACGTTCTCGGCTACTCGACGCTCGCTGCCGGGTCTGCGATCATTCCGGCCGCCGTCGCGATGGTCTTCGTCGCGCCCCGGTCCGCGATACTCGTCGAATCGCACGGCTCCCGGTTCACACTGTTGCTCGGGTATCTGTTCGTAGTACTCGGGTTGTTGGTCGCATTGCTGTGGTGGAACGAGAATGCGAACTACCTCCAGGTCGCTACCGCCTACACGCTGGTCGGCATCGGAGTCGGCTTCGCGGGGACCCCGGCTTCGCGATCACTCACCGGTTCGGTGCCCGTGTCGCGGGTGGGCATGGCGTCCGGTACCTCCGACCTCCAACGCGACCTGGGCGGAGCGATCATGCAGTCGATTCTCGGTGCTGTGCTCACCGCAGGCTATGCCAAGTCGCTATCGGCAGCTATCGCCGCCTCACCGGAGGCAAGTCAGGTAACCCCGGAAACGCAAGCTGCGCTGACGAAGTCGTACTCGAGTGCCGTTGTGCTCGCGGAACGCTATCCGCAGTACGCCGACCAGATCATTTCTGCAGCGCGTACTGCTTTTCTCGCCGGTGACAACCGCGCATACCTTGCCGCGATCCTGGTGGTGTGTGCCGGAGCTGCGTTGGTGTTCTTCTGCTTCCCACACCGCGACGAGGAGAAGCGGATGTTGGCCGAATACGCAATGTGATGACGGCAACACCTTGTGGCGCGAGAAGTGCCGAAAGGCGGATTGGTCCAAACATCACGGAGTAACTTTTTCAAGATGACAGCTCATTCCGTGATCAAGACGAATCGACGACGAACTCTGGCCGCGGTCGCAACCGCGTTGCTGCTGGTTCTTGGGGCGGCGTGCTCGGGCGGCTCGTCTTCGACGGATGGCTCAGCAACCTCCACCGAGGCGCAATCGAGCCCTGGCGCCGGAACGCAGCTTGACTCCGCTATTGCCGACCGCATCGACGCGGCTATCGGGAACACGATGACGATGGCATCGATTCCCGGCGCGATCGTGGGCGTCTGGGGACCGGACGGCAACTACGTCAGGGCGTTGGGTGTAGCCGACAAGACGTTGGGGTCCCCCATGGAGACCGACTTCTACAGCAGAATAGGCAGTGTCACAAAAACATTCACCGTTACCGCTGTGTTGCAGCTAGTCGACGAAGGCCTCGTCGCCCTCGATGATCCGATCTCGATGTACGTCGAGGGTGTGCCATCGGGTGATGAGATCACCCTGCGTCAACTCGCGCGGATGCAAAGCGGGCTCGCTAACTACACGGCGAGCGAGGAGTTCCAACAGGCGCTGTTTGCCGATCCCGAAGCCAACTTCACTCCGCAACAACTCCTGGACTACGCCTTTGCCCGGCCCGCGACATTCCCGCCTGGACAGGGATTGGAGTATTCCAATACGAACACGATTCTTCTCGGACTTGTCGTCGAGAACGTCAGCGGAATGCCGTTGCCGGAGTATCTGAGTCAGAAGATCACCCAGCCGATGAACATGGAACACACGAGTCTGCCTGTCACCAATGCGTTTCCGGAACCACATCCGACTGGCTACACCCACCAGACCGCTGACGGTGAGGAAGCGGTATCTACGGACTGGAATCCGTCATGGGGAGGGGCGGCGGGAGCGATGATTTCGACCCTCGACGACCTTCGCGTTTGGACTCCTGCCCTGGCTACCGGAGCGTTGCTGCAGCCGGAGACTCAGGCGCAGCGGCTCGAGATGGTGACTGTGCAGGGTGTGCCGTCCGAGATCAGCTACGGGCTGGGGATCTTCGACGTCGGGGGCTGGCTCGGGCACAACGGCAGCATCCCCGGCTACCAGACCGTATCTGTGTATCTCCCGGAGAGGGAAACGACTCTCGTGATCATGATCAACAGCGACATCCCCTACGAGGGAAACGAGCCCAGCGCGATGCTCGCCCAGGCGATCACGGAGATCATCTCCCCGGAACACGTCTACCGACTCGGCTCCGACGTCGAGGAACCGGACCTGTCGATCTCGGAAACACCTGTACCAGTTCCCACCCGCTGACCGACCTGCTCGAGCCGGACAGTCGCGCGGCAGCAGGTTGGATATGTCAGCCCCGACGAACGCCGTAGAGCACGGAGTCACGGATGGTGACCGATTTCCCTTCGGGGTTGAGCGCCTCGCGCGTCGGTTCTGCGCACACGAGGATTTCCCAGTCGTCAGGATCCAGCGCGGCAGCAATCTGATCTGCCGTGAACAGCAGATCTGGGAAATCGAATCTGCCTACGGAGGTTTGCAAGTCGGACGGATGGTGACCCACGATGAGGAGTCGCCCGCCGGGCCGCACTGCCGCTGCCAAACGTCTGTGCAACGTTTGGCGGTCCGATGCGGGCACATGAATGAAGTGTGCAGACACGAAATCGAAGCGGTGGGAGGGGGATTCCCAGGTACGGAGGTCGGTCTGCTTCCACGACGTGCGGTCCGCGATCTCGGCGCCGGCCTCCGCGGCCCGCGCGGCTGCACGGGTCAATGCGACCGGCGACACGTCCAACCCGGTGACGTTCCACCCGCGGGAGGCTAGCCAGATGGCGTCGGCGCCCTCACCGCAGCCGACGTCGAGGGCGTTTCCGGGTGCGACGTCCACCAACCGTTCGACCAGGTGCGGATTGGGTTTCCCACTCCACACTGCTGGAGTCGAGTCGTATTTCGCATCCCAGAACTCCTGGCTGCAGAGAGTGGTCGCGTCCAGTGCATGGTCCTGTGTCATGGCACCACTGTGAGTGAGCAGACCCGTGATCCGAAAATTCTATTGCCGAAATGGCAAAGAAATTCAGCGGCTCTGGAACGTGAAGATGCGGCAGCCTTTCATGTTCGCCGCCGCTACAACCCCGTCGGCTCCCATTTGATCACCCCGGGCGGCAAGGTTGTTGGCCAGAGTGGCTTGGTCGTCGCAGAAGTCCTGATCGTCTGGGTCGAAAGGGGGGTTGCTGATGTATGTTTCGTCCTGCACTGCCACTGCGACCGGCGCGAGGCTGATGAGTGGAGCCACGACCGCTGCAATCGCAATCACGGCCGACGTCAGAGTGCGGCGAATCATCATCCTCCTTCGGCGTTCGCGAGGATTTGCCGTTAACACCATCCTGCACTGATTCGTAGCCGACCACCATACCCTGCAGGTGTAGGATGCGCGACAGCTCGTAGTGCGCGGTCACCGAACCTTCGGATCGGCTTCGTTCAAGACCTCTTGAACCCTGTTCGCGGCCGTGACCGGATTCTCGTGTTCCCAGATGCGTATCACGGTCCACCCGGCTTCTTCGAGTCGAGCGTCGGTGTCGCGGTCCCTTGTCACGTTACCGGCGAGCTTGTCGGCCCACCACTGTGCATTGTTCTTGGGGAAAGTAGCGTGCTGCGGGCAACTGTGCCAGAAGCACCCGTCCACGTATACAGCCACCATTCGGCGTGGAAATACCAGGTCGGCGCGCCGTCGGATGCCCTTCACCGGGGCTCGGTCCACGAAATAGCGGACACCTCGCCGGTGCAGTTCTCGCCGTAGCAAGAGCTCCGGTGCTGTGTCGCGTCGGCGCTGCGCCCGCATCCGGGCGCTGGTCGCGGGATCGGTGGCGGGCATCGCTGGGCGTGGGACCGTCTGTGGGTCTATGCCGCGGCCACGGGGAAGCCACCCATGCGGTCGAGGTGACTCTCGACATCGTCGATGAACCCGGGAACGAACCGTAGATTGCCCATCCGCGCACGCTTGAGGAAACCCGCGGTTGCCCGGGCGGACAGCAGCCGGGAGTACTCGAGGAAGCCGCTGAGGTCCTCGTACGGTTCTTGCACCGGCCACGTAGAGGTGTGGACACGAAAGGCCTGACCGTTCCTGCCCCATGCGGCGACGGGCCAGGCATCCCCGGGTGCGAGTGGCGTCTCGATGCCCTGCTCGTACGCGTCGGATTCGACTAGCCGTCGTCCGACCCACGAGGCCATCCGCACGCTCACGGCGTTGCCGACCAACTTCCACCGATGACTGTCGCGGAATCCGGGAACGAGCGCGGCAGGTGCGGACCAGTCCGGGTCGAAGCCCTGTAGACGCTCGGCATCCACGAGGCCGGGTGTCACGATCTCGCCCGATGGCAGTCTGACGGCAGGTGGGCTTGCGATGCCGACAGAGGAACCGCCTTTGAGTGTGGGTACCGCGTTGACTGCCCAGCCGAGACCTCGGGTGCCCTCGGTCCAGTAGAATCCGCACGGAAACTCTGCAGGATCATCGACGACTCGTTCTCCCGCATCCTCGCCGAACAGGACTGCGCGCGGGTCTTCGGTGCGCGAGGCGAGCATCAGGACCCGCTGGCGACGCTGGGGGAGGCCGAAAGAGCGCGCATCGACCACCCGGTATGCCCATGTGTAGCCGAGGTCCTCGAGGGCGTCGGTGATGTGCCGCATAGCCGCCCCTCTGCCCAACTGCAGCATGAACGGAACGTTCTCGATCAGCAGCCAGCGCGGCCCCTTCTTGCGTTTGACCAACCGGAATACTTCGTCCACCAGGCCTGAGCGTTGTCCGGTGATTCCAGCGGTCCGGCCTGCCTGGGAGAGGTCCTGGCACGGAAAACCGGCGGCCACCAGTTCGATGTCCTGCGGAAGGGAGCGCAGCTTGGTCACGTCGGAATGCACGGGAACGTCTGCGAATCGGGCTCGCAGAACCGCCTGGGCACCCGGGTCGATCTCGCACAGCATCTC
Source organism: Rhodococcus sp. NPDC049939 (assembly GCF_040656415.1). Classification (NCBI taxonomy): domain Bacteria; kingdom Bacillati; phylum Actinomycetota; class Actinomycetes; order Mycobacteriales; family Nocardiaceae; genus Rhodococcus; species Rhodococcus sp. NPDC049939. Next base: position 436,679 of record NZ_JBFAMC010000002.1, read on the forward strand.
GGTGTTCCAGCCGTACTCCTTCAGGCCTAACTCGAGCCCGCCGATACCGGCGAACAGGCCCACCATGCTCCCGGTTGACGTCACTGCACCCTTCCTTAACAAATAAGTCAACCAAGAACGTTACTCGAGATCTGTACCGGCTTTGACCAACGACCCGCGAGATCTTCTCGAAGCGCCGTGCTACGGAAGGGAGCGCTCACGGTGGTGAAGCGGGTGTGCGTGGGAAGCCAGGGCTCCTGCGCGCAAAGGCCCGTGGCTACAGTTCCGCAGGCAAAGCAGGCCCGCTGCCACTGCAAAAGCGTTCGTCGCTTACCGTAGACGCGTGAGCATCCAAGAGTCCGGTGCCGCGACGTGGCCCGCAATATTGACTTGGCAGGCAGATAACGCTCCGCGCATGGAATCCGTGCGCGTTCAGCTCAACGGCAATCGCATCAAAGCGGCCGGCCGAATCGTCGGGGGTGCCTGCGACGAGCATCCGGCATTCAGTGCGTCCTATGATCTCGTCACCGATGAAAGCGGAGTCACCCGCCGATTGTCGCTGCGAACGGCCGTCGCGTCGGGTGAAAAGCAGATGTCGATCAGCCGGGACAACGAGGGCACCTGGATGGTCGAGCACGGCGTCAACCATCTGCGATCCAGGTTCGACGGCGCCCTCGATGTCGACATGGTGCTCAGCCCGTTCTTCAACTCCCTCCCCATCCGGCGGTACGGACTGCATTTCCGGTCCGAGGACGTCGAGGTCCCGGTGGTGTACGTCAACTTGCTGGACCTGCGTGTGGAGGGCGCCATGCTCACCTACAGCAGCCGACCGGACAGCATTCACGTCCTGTCGCCGGTGGCGAGTTCGTCGGTGAGCATCGACCCCGACGGATTCATCATCAACTACCCCGGTTTGGCCGACCGGATCTAGTCGGCGATACCGCCTGCAAGTTGGCGTTGAGTCATCGGATTCGCACACCGTTAGAGGTGGTGGAGTCTTCCGCCTCGGCGACCCGCGTCGCGCATGTCGTCGATCCAGCCGTCTTGTCCGGGGGTGATCCCAGTGATCTCCCACGTCTCCTGGTTGTCGTACAGCGCGCGTGCCTGATGCCCGGCGTTGACAAGCGTTGCGGTCGACGACCGATCCGACAATTCGGTCCGCGCATCCTGAAGCATCTCCAGAGCCTCGTCGAGTGCTACCAGTAGAGCATCCCGGTTGCCCTCGCACATGGCCTGGACGAGGCTCGGTGCGCTGCCTGCCACCCGGGTGCCGTCGCGGAACGAGCCTGCGGCGAGCCCCAACGCCAGCGGTCCTCCGTTGGCCCCGGCAACCGCGAGAGTTTCGGCCAGCAGGTGTGGGAGGTGGGAGATGCGGGCGACGGCCCGGTCGTGTTCGGCGGACTCCGCGGGGACGACGACGGAACCGCAGTCGAACGCCAGTTGGGCGACCTGCCTCCAGATTCCGGGGTCGGCGGAATCGTCAGTGCCGACCACCCATGCCGCCCCCCGGAACAGGTCGGCACTGCCGACACCCCAGCCGGATGCTGACTTTCCCGCCATCGGGTGCCCGCCCACGTAGCGGTCGGCCAGTCCCTGGCGGGCCACCGCGGCGGCGATCTCCGCTTTGACGCTCACGACATCGGTGATCGAGCAATTCGGCGCGTGGAGGGCGATCGCGGTCAGAGTTGCGGTGACTGCCGGTGCGGGAACCGCGATCACGATCAGCGCCGACTCCGACGATGCGCGCTGCAGCACGGCAGCCAGGTCAGCGTCGGCGTCGAAACCATCGGCCCGGGCCGCGTCGACAGAAGCAGCGGATCGATCGTGGCCCCACGTGCGACGGCCCGCGCGATCTGCCGCACGCAGCACAGAACCACCGATCAATCCGAGGCCGACGACGCACACCGGAGGTGCGGAAGTGCTATTAGACACCCGATCAGGTTGGCACATTCGTGTGTGGACTTCATCTATCGTCACCAATCGGGCTACCGTTGCGCTCATGGGTGCACAGCGCGCGGAAAAAAACGGCGCCACGTCGGATCGGGCAGAGGACCTGACGGGCTTCGGTGTCGCGGTGGTATACGAGGATGGCCGGTGGAAGGTCAAGGCGCTCACTCCCGCAGCCCTGACCAGCCTCAGCGTTGCCGAGAAGGAGCTGAAGGCTCTCCGCAGTACGGGAGCCCTATTCGGCCTGCTGGACGTCGACGACGAGTTCTTCGTCGTGCTGCGGCCCGCACCGTCGGGGACACGGCTGCTGCTGTCCGACGCCACCGCGGCCCTCGACTACGACATCGCCGCCGATGTCCTCGAGGCGCTCAACATCGACGTCCCGGACATCGACCCGGACGACCTCGACGACATCGAACCGTGGGGTGAGGGTGACTTGTCGCTGCTCTCCGACCTCGGCGTGCCCGAACCGGTTCTCACCGTGATCACCTCCGAGACCGACCTCTACCCCGACGAGCAACTCGCGATGATCGCGCAGCGGCTCGGTTTCGACACGGAACTGTCGGGGGTCCTGGACAAACTTCCCCGGTAGTTCGCTTGATGACTCTCCAGGACGATGAGCGGATGATTCGTGCGGCGATCGAGGTGGCTCGTACCGCTCCCGAAATCGACGTTCCAGTGGGCGCTGTGGTCTTCGATGAGCACGGTGCAGCGGTGGCGCAGGGTGCGAATTCTCGGGAGGCGACGTCGGATCCGACGGCTCATGCCGAGATGATCGCCCTGCGGGCGGCGGCGAGGGTCTACGGCGACGGGTGGCGCCTTGAGGGGGCAACTCTGGCCGTGACGTTGGAGCCGTGCACGATGTGCGCCGGTGCGCTCGTCCTGGCACGGATCTCGCGTGTCGTGTTCGGCGCGTGGGAACCCAAGACCGGCGCGGTCGGCTCGTTGTGGGACGTGGTCCGGGACCGCCGCCTGACGCACCGCCCGCAGGTCCGAGGCGGGGTCCTCGAGGACGAATGTGCAGGCATTCTGGAGGATTTCTTCCAGAACCGGAGGTAATTCGGGTTCGGCCTGTTTGGGGCTGCGTAGAGATAGCACAGCCCCTCACCGGAAGTGGAGAAGCCGGAGAGGGGCTGAACGAGACGTTGGATCAGCTACCGAAGGCAGGGATCTCCGAGCTGCCGACACTGCCCAGATCCAGGTCCGATACGAGGAGGACCTGGGGCTCGTTGAGGGTCGGAGCGTCGCCGACGTTCCACACTGTCAGGCACGCACCGAGGACGCCGTAATACCCGGGCTCGAGGTCGGGCACCGTGTAGGACTCCGAATCTCCTGGGTAGACGCCGAAGAAGGTCTCCGGCTTCGCGAGAGTCGGGTAGACGAGAACACCCTCGTCGAAGATCGTCCACGGGTCCTCGACGATGGCGGGAACGCTCGAGGCGTCGACGACCGCAGCATTGCAGTAGACGGCGCTGCCGAAGTTGTTCGGGTTGCTGATCGAGATGTTGAGGGTTGTGCCAGTCGACGACGCGGTCACCTCCGCCGGCTTCACGTCGACGGGTCCAGCCGAGGCGGTGGTCGGTGCAGCGAGCGCCACGGTGGCGGTAGCGGCCACGGTGGTCACGGCAGCGGATGCGAACTTCTTCATACGAGCAGCAGGCATGGATTCTCCTGTGAGTCTTGCGCTGTTCCTGTATCTGATCTTCTGCTATCGCCTTATTCGCCCGTTTCGTTAGGGCTGTACACCAGTGGTGTCGGTGAGGCAATCGTCACGCAAGGTAGCAGATCGATCGATGCGAGGGGCGTGTCGGCAATCCGCGCGCCTGTACAGGCGGCGAGTCGCGGTCATACCGCCGAGCGGCCCCGCAGGCGCTTGTCGACGGCCACAATGGCCGTGGCTACAACGGCGATTGCCGCCACTCGAATCCACGTGTCCCACCCGACCGGCGCCGTGTCGAATATGACGTTGGCGCTGGGCAGATAGGTGATCGCCGCCTGCGCGATCACCTGGACGGTGACCCCGATCAATACCCATCGGTTTGTGAAGAATCCCAGCCGCCACGGCGACTGCGTCAACGACCGGCAGCTGAACAGGTACAGGATCTCGACCGCCACGACGAGGTTGACGGCCGCGGTTCGTGCCTCCGCGAGTTCGGCCCCGGTCGACAGCTCCCACTGGAACAGCCACCAGGTCCCCACCACCAGCACCGTCGAAACCAGCAGGATCCGCAGTGTCAACGCCGAGGTCAGCAGGGGACGGTCCGGATCACGTGGGGGTCGGTGCATGATGTCGCGTTCCTTCGGCTCGAACGCCAGCATGAGGCCCAGCACGAGTGCGGTCGTCATGTTGATCCACAGGATCTGCACCGGCAGGATCGGCAACGTCAGCCCGCCGAGAATTGCGACCAGGATCACCGCACCCTGACCGACGTTCGTCGGAAGGGTCCACGCGATGAACTTCGTGAGGTTGTCGAAAACCCCGCGCCCCTCCTCTACGGCCGCCTCGATCGTGGCGAAGTCGTCGTCGGTGAGGACCATGTCGGCGGAGTCCTTGGCTACCTCGGTTCCGCTGCGCCCCATCGCTATGCCGATGTCGGCGCGCCGCAACGCCGGCGCGTCGTTGACCCCGTCGCCGGTCATCGCGGCTACGTGCCCCCGGCGCTGCAGCGCCTCCACCAGCCTCAGCTTCTGCTGCGGCGACACTCGCGCGAACACGGATGCCCGGTGGGCGGCCTCGGTCAACTCCTCGTCCGTCATGCCCGTCAGGTCGCGGCCCGTCAGTGTCGCGTCGTCTTCCGTGGACTCAGGGGCCAGACCGATGCGCGTGGCAATCGCGGTGGCGGTGGCGGCATGGTCGCCGGTGATCATCTTCACCGCGATGCCGGCGCGCCGGCACGCGCGCACCGAGTCGGCGGCCGAGGCTCGGGGTGGATCGACCATCGCCTGCAAACCGGTGAACGCCAAGGTTCCGGGCAGCAGGTCGGGGTCCGGGTCTACGGGATCGGTTGGGTCGTCGTCGCGGACTGCGGTCGCGAGCACACGCAGCCCCCGGTCCGCGAGCTCCGAGGTGGCCTGCAGGATCTCTTCCGTCGCGAGTGGGTCCACTTCGCCGGCCCCCGACATTTGGCCGCTGCACAGGGCGAGGACCTGCTCGACCGCGCCCTTGACGACGACGACGGGTGGGCCGTCCGGACGGGTGTGCCGCGTTGCCATGTAGCAGCGGTCCGAGCTGAACGGAATCGACCCCGTACGCGGCATGTCCGAGAGGGTCCGGTCCTGGTCGTAGCCCGCCTTCGCGGCGACGGCGACCATCGCCCCCTCCGTGGGGTCCCCGACCACCGACCATTGCCCGTCCTGTGTGCACCGTAGTGAGGCGTCATTGCACAGCAATCCGGCCAGCAATGTCCACCGCAGGGCCGCATGCAGATCCGGATCCACGGGGGCTCCGGATTGGTCGACGATGTCGCCTACGGGAGCGAACCCGGAGCCGCGCACGTCGACGACGAGTTCCGGTGTCCACACCGTTTGCACGGTCATCTGGTTCTCGGTGAGCGTGCCGGTCTTGTCCGAACAGACCACCGTCGTGCTACCGAGTGTCTCCACCGCAGGCAGGCGCCGGACCACAGCGCGCCGCCGCGCCATCCGCCCGACACCGATCGCGAGGGTAACGGTGACAGCTGCCGGCAGTCCCTCGGGAATGGCACTCACCGCCAATGCGACTGCGGCCGTGAATGTGTTGGTTCCCTCGGTGGCGCGCAGCAACCCGGCCGCGAAGGTGACCGCGGCGAGGGCGACGATGACGACGGTGAGAACTCGGCTGAACCACGCCAACTTTCGAGTCAGTGGGGTGGCAAGGGTGTCCGCTGCACCGACCAGTCGGTGGATCTCGCCGAGCTCGGTGTTCGCACCCGTCGCGACTGCGATGCCGGAACCTGTCCCCGAGGTGACCAGGGTGCCCGAGTAGAGCATGTTGCGTCGGTCGGCGACGGCCGTGTCCGGCGGAAGGGCCACTTCGTTCTTGAGAACCGGTGCCGATTCGCCAGTCAACGACGACTCGTCGGCACTGAGTTCGGTCAGAGTGACCATCCGCATGTCAGCGGGGACCCTGTCGCCGGCTTCGACGACAACCAGGTCGCCGGGCACCACCCGTTCCGAGGGCACGGACCGCACTTCGCCGCCACGGACCACCCGGGCTTCCGTGCGGATGAGGGCGCGCAGTCCCTCGAGTGCCGCCTCGGCCCTCGACTCCTGAACGAAGCCGACTATCGCATTGACGATTACGACGGCGAAGATGACGCTCGAGTCCACGACTTCTCCGAGCGCCATGGTCACGACCCCGCACACCAACAGCACGTAGATCAGCGGGTTGTGGAACTGTCTCAGCCACCGCAGCAGCAGTCCTGCCCGAGCAGGTCTCGGCAAGGTGTTCGGGCCGAAGTGGGCGAATCGTTCGTGGGCCGTCTCATGGCCGAGCCCCTGTTGGGCGTCGGTCGACAGGAGCTCGACGACCTCGTGGGGCGTCAGCTCATGGTGAGTGGTCGGGGGAGTGAGTGCACCGTACATGTCCTGATCGCACCTGTCGGTATCGCTGCGTGGCCGCAGCTCCCTCCCGCCATCGAGGCGATGGCTAGGCAGAACCCCCATGCCCACCTCGGGAGCCAGTCGGCGGAGGTGTGCGGCCAGCAAGGTTTATTACTACTTCTTGTAGTAGATTGCCGCCACAACTGCGAATTGTCGAGAGCGCCCGCGGGTTTTGCCACAAAGAAGCCGTGCGATAGTGCGCGGCAGGGTTCTCGAGGGCGAGGACGCGGGGCTCGTAGTGAGCTTCTTTCACGATCCGCGCTGACCCTTCCTTGCCGGCGAAATATTCGCTCAGCTGGCGATTTCAGTCTCGGTGGCGAGTCCGGTAAAGTCACCGGCGGTGGCGTGTCCGAGCGGCCTAAGGAGCACGCCTCGAAAGCGTGTGACGGGTAACCCCCGTCCGAGGGTTCAAATCCCTCCGCCACCGCCAAAGCCTCCCATCTGCCAGCGCAGGTGGGAGGCCTTTTTACCGGACGAAGTCGGTTCGCGGGTACCGCCGCGCTGCCGAGGTCAAGTCGGCTCAAATCATCATCGACGGAGCGAAGGCCGCTCGCCGTGACCTGACCACCGAGGAAGCGACGAAGGTCGACGAACACATCGCCGAGATCAAGAAGCTCGACGCACACCTCGCCGAGGCGGCCAAGTCCGCCGAGCTGATGGCAAACCTCGACGCCGTGGTCCCCCAGGACGGCGCACCGGGTATCGACAGCAACCGGCGTCTCGGGCTGTACGGCCAGAAGGCCGGCGGATTCGCGTCGACGATTGCAACCAAGATGGCGGCCGAGAACCCGCTCGGACTGAAAGGTATTGCGGCAAACGGGCAGGTCGTTGTCGGCCAGGAGTTCAACGGCGATCCCGTCGCGCTCGGCAAGCCCGCCCAGGGCGGGTGAGGGGTGCTGTACGACTGCGAACAGGTCGAGCAGTCGAACTCGGTGGCCCTGTCGACCGTGCCGCCCGCAAGCTCTGGAGCATGCCCGTTGCCGTCGCCAACACCGTTCCCGAGGGCAGGGCGTACGCATTCGCGGCCGACTCCGTGCTCGCTGACACCGACGCCAGCGGGGTGCAGATGCAACGGTCCGAGAACGTCTCGGACGACTTCACGAAGAACCTGGTTCGTGGGCAAGTCGAGGGACGCTACAACTTCAGCGTGACCCGTCCACTCGGAGTCGTGCAGATCGCCACAACGGCGTAGCCAGCACTAGTCACAGCGCCCCGGTCACCACGGCCGGGGCGCTGTGCTGTGCAGGGGCAGGGGGGTCGCGACCCCGGCACTGTTACGCGGCACCGATGGCGGGACGTTCACGGATGATGGTGTCATCCTGCGCGTACAACACGATCCGGTCGGGGATGACCTTCTCCAACGCATGGAACAGTCGTTGCGCGAACCCCCGTTGCCGCACATCTTCGATATCCCTATCAAAGGGGTCGCGGTAGTTGAGCACGATGCAAACCTCCGGCTCGCCGGGTTCCCAATCACGCCTGCTACGTATCGATGCCGAGCAACGCGGGTAACCGAAGTGCAGGAATAACTGCCCGCCGATTCCCTCCACGATTTTGCCGTTCAGTTCGTCGTGCAGGGCCTCCCGGATCGCATCGGGTGACGATTCGGTGTAGACGTGAACAAGGTCGTGCTTCACTCATGCCCCCACTGTCCGAACGACTTGTCGAATCCATCTCCGTGGCTCGAGCGTAGTCGAGCACAGGCTCGAGTAGGACGACACGAAGAAGGTAGGGTCCGCGCCATGAGGTGGGATGAACTACTGGATCGGTTGTTTGACCGATACACAGATGATCTGGACGAGGACGCCCTTCGGAGACTCGAGAGAAACGTCGCAGAAGATGCCCTCCCCGAGTTGATCGCATTCATAGAAACGGGCATGGATCGAGGCGACCTTCGTGACGACGAGATAGATACCGCGCTGGACCTGGCTCGAAGGAATCGCCTCTTGAAGTCGAGCCAGGCCCTAGCGAAAGAACTGGAGAAGCTGAAAGCAAGCCGATCGAGCAAATAATCCGTACTCGCCCGCGTCGTCCAGGGTGCCGAGCTTCCTTCCGGCCGGCCACCCCGACTGCTTCGAACTCGACCACTTCTACCCGGTATCCACACACCCGCACCTGATCGACGACGAGGCAGGCTTTCGTCCATCCCACAAGGCATGTAATGCGGCTACAGGGAACGCCGCAGTGAGCCCGATGCTCGGGTCACTGAGCGAACAGTGGTGAACTGCCAAGGGGTGGTGCAACTTCAGCGCGATCTGCCCCGCTCGGAGTAGTGCAGATCGCCAAAACGGCGTAGCCAGCACTAGTCATAGCGCCCCGGTCACGAGCAGGCCGGGGCGCCGTGTGCTGTACCCAGGGCTAACCCTTGCCGTCACTAGCGGCGCCTGAACATGCTTGTGGTCCGACACCGTGATGGTGCCGGGCCAGGAAGGGGCGGTTATGAACTGCCGAGTGCGGCGCTGCCTGTGGTGAGGGCTTCGAGGATGCCTACGAGGATGCCGGGGTCGAGGTCCCCGAGGCTGCCGTCATCGGCGTTGTCGCCGTCGTCGGTGCCGCCGTCGTCAGGGACAACCGGGGCGGTGAACGGGATCGGCTCGGCTGTCTTGACGTCGAAGCCGAAATCCCCCGTCCCCCAGAACTCGGAAGCGTCCACGGTCCTGCACCACCAGCTGACGGTGTAGCTGCCATCGGGGACGGTCCACCCGGTGTAAGAACGCACCTCGCCGGGGTAGATGCGACCACCAGGGGATGTGACGATCGGGCCTTCGTCGGGACGGGTGGCCCACTCGCACAGGATCTCCACCGGGCTGTTGTTGGTGATAGCGGCTTTAACGTAGTTACCCTCGATCTCGGCAGTGAGGGTGACGTCTTCGGGTGCGGCGTTGGCCGGCGCGGCGAACGCAAGGGCCAGAAGCGGAGCGGCCAAGGCTGCGGTGGCAGCGGCACGTACTGACTTGATCACAGACTTCCCTTTCGCTTGTTCCCGTGTGTTGTGGTGCACCGGTGGCATCTCGAGAAAATATGAGTATGCCCCCCCGGGGTATGTGGGAGGTTATCACCGAAGACGACCATCCCGAGGGAAGCCACGCCATGTCCGTGGAGCCGAGCCCACGACGCCCTCACCGACCCAGCGGGACTGGTGAAGGTCAAGGTGGGGTGAGGGTTTAGGTGAGGGCGGGGCGTTCACGGATGAGGGAGCCATCCGCCGCGTGCAACTTGGGTAGGGTCCGCGCCATGACATGGGATGAACTGCTGGATCGGTTGTTCGACCGATACACCGTCGACATGGACGAGGCAGACCGCCAGGAGATCCGGGAAAACATAGTGCAGGACGCCTACGTCGAGTTAGCCGCTTTCATCGGCTACGGCATAGATCAAGGCGACCTCAGCGACGAGGAAATAGATGCTGCACTGAAGTTCTCCGAGCGAACTCCCATAATGAAGAGATCGCTTATCACCGACGCGCTGGAAGAGCTGAAAGCCAGCCGCGCCAGCACATAACCACACACTCGCCCCTACCAGGCGAAGGCCCCGTGAGCATTTTGCCCCGTGGCCTCTGCATGGGTAGGGGGTCGCAATCACTACAAGTCACGGCCGGCACCACTCCGCCCGGTCTGTGGCTCCCTCTCCCCTGGGGGCGAGGGGGGTCGCGCTCGGATATAGGGGTGACCGGCCGAAACACACCCCAAAACAGCCCAAAAAGTGGGTGCTCACCCGGGGACCCCTCGCCGAAGTGGGTCGGTATTCGGAGGCATTCAGGTTGGCGGCCTGCGTGGTCATCATGACCACGGTTGGAGCCGTCACTTTGCCGACGTCGACAACATGATCGACCTCGCGGGTAGCGCTCTCCGTCCGCCGCGCTTAGGCAGTAGATCCGCACAATGACTCAAGTCAAATGGCGTGGGCACATTTTGGGCACACTTGGGCACGAATCAAGGTGTTTCAGGGTGACCTACCGTGATTCATCTACGCAGGTAGATGCAATATCGGGCCTCCGATCAGGGGGCTGCTAAGGATTCAAATCCCTCCGCCACCGCCAAAGCCTCCCACCTGAGAACTCAGGTGGGAGGCCTTTTTCATGCCGTTCACGACGGTTGAAATCGCGAATCTGACAGTTTTCAGACAGCTGCGAGAGCGGGAATCCTTCGGCGTGCCGCATCCAGGGCGTCCGCCACCGTGTCGAGGTCGTCGTCGAAGAGGTCGGCATAGATGTCCAATGTCGGCGCCGCTGCTTTGAACCACCCATGCTCGGAGTTCGGGCGGCGCAGGTAGTCACCATCCGGCCCCGGAAACACTAGTGCGTCCCGCGCCTTGCCCTGGGACGGAGTCGACGCTTGTCGCCATGCCCAAAGTCGTTGGTGTGTGCCGGATCGGGTAGACCGCAGTCCGAGTAGGTGCGCGGTGCTCGTGATCCGATGAGGTCGGCCCTAGCTCAGCGGCGCCGGCGGGAACTCTCCGTATATTCCGCGGTCCTCACCGGCGAGGTATTGCTGATGTTGAATGTCCGCACGTGCTCTCAGCGCGGACCGGCGTGCCGTCTCTCCGTTGCGGCGATCGACTGCCGCACGCTGCCGCCGTTGCCACCACGGAATCCCGAACGCGACTCCAGCCCACACCAGGCCTGCGATGATCGCAGCGGCCACGATCAACTTCCAGAACGACAGGATGAACGCTAGGACGAGGAACGCGCCGAACCAGGAGAAAGTGTTCTTCATGATTCACCTCCCACAAGCCATTGGCAGCTCTCAGCCTATGCTCTCCTCGAGAAAGTTCTCACAGGTTGGGCAACGGTATGTGTACCGCGTTGAGCCCGCACTGAGGCGCTCTAGTCGGCCGGTTGGGGTTCATGATCTGGTCGGGCGCCGCGGGCGGTGAGGAGCTCCGCGCGCAAGGCGGACACCTCTTCGGTCAGAGCCCTGACCTCGGCGCGGGTGACGGCTTGGCTGGCCTCGTCCTGTTCTGCCACACGCTGCAACAACCACGACGCCAGCGTGGCGGTGACGACACCAAGGAGGGCAATGCCCGCCATCATCAATCCGAGTGCGATGAGCCGGCCTGTATCGGTCACCGGTGAGTAGTCCCCGTAACCAACCGTCGTGACCGTGGCGACGGCCCACCACAGAGCATCGGTGAACGATGTGATGGATGCGCCCGGTTTGCCGCGCTCAGCATCCAGCATCGCAAGCGACGAGACCAGGATCATCAGGATCGTCGATCCGACGGCGAAAGAGACAACTTTGCCGCGAAGCGCTCCGCCGATCGTGCGCTGGAAGACCCCGATGAGAGTGACTAGACGAAGAAACTGCAGGGGCCGCAGCATCGGAAGAACCACTAGTACCAACTCGTGCAGATGCCGGATGAACCACTGCGTCCGGCGCTTGGCCAGTGACAGGCGCACGGTGTAGTCGATCGCAAACGCTGCCCAGGTCACGCCCATGATCATGTCGGCGAGTACTTTCGGATCGCCGGTAGGTTGCTGCAGCACCGACCACGCGTATGCGGAGAGGAATGCGACCGCGGCCGCTGCCATGGGCCATTCGGTCAGGTGGTGCCAACGTGCCTGAGTCATGTGGATCGAATATAGGTCAGTGACGAATATCGAATACAAGTCTGTGACGAATTCGGGTCAGCAGGTACCGATTACAGCGTCGCTCGGAAGCAATGACATCCTTTGAACAAGTAACTACTCTGGCCCCATGAAGAAGCGGTGGTGGATCATTGGCGCGGTTGCTGTTGTGATCCTTGCGGTTGTCGCGGGGCCTTGGATTTATGGCAGGTTCCTCGTCACGGACGACGATCCCGCGGCCACGATCTCCACCGAAGGAGCGCAGGCCGCGACAGGGACACTGGACGGCGAATGGACCGTCACCCCTGGGGGCGGGGCCAACCGAACCGCGGCGGGATACACCGTGGACGAGAACCTCAACGGCGCGGCCAACAGGGTAGTTGGCAGCACAGACGATGTCACCGGTTCGGCAACTGTCGAGTCGGAAAAGCTCACGGCCGCTGAGGTGACCGTGCAGGTCGCGTCCATCGCCACCGATGTGTCCATCCGCGACCAGGTGTTCCGTAACGGCATCATGGACACAGGCTCCTTCCCGACCGCCACATTCGTGCTCTCCTCCCCGGTGGATCTCTCCGATCTGCCGACGGATGGATCAGTGGGGAAAGTCACAGCCGAGGGCATGCTGACCCTCAGGGGCGAGACCCATCCGGTGTCCGTTGACATGGATGTGCTTCATACCGGTGACAATCTGATCGCGTCGGGCAGCATTCCCGTCACTTGGGCGGACTTTGGTGTGCAGGCGCCGTCCTTGGGATTCGTGACCGTGGAGCACAACGGGACGGTGGACTTCCTGGTCTGCCTCGCGCATTCCTGACCCTGCCTCGCCCGTTCCTGACAAGTGCCCGCGGGTTGAGCCCGGCGAACGGGCCGGCGCCACGTTTGCCTACCGTTCTCCCGACTGATCCGGCGGATATGGTTGGCAAGGACGCAAGGTGCGGCTGATCGTCCGGCCCGCCGCCCGCACCAGTGGAACCAGTGCGTTCAGCGATACGCCCTTCGCAGGCACCACCAGCGACACAGCTGCGATCGCTGTTCCCGGACATTCGAAGATCGGCGCCGCGACCGAGACCGCGTTCATTGTCACTTGGCGATCGCTGATCGCGACCTCCGAACGGCGCACTTGGGCGAGCATCCGTCGAAGCACGACGGGGTCGGTGATGGTCCGTTCGGTGAACCTTTGGATCGGCGCGGCGAGCACCTGATCCTGCACCTCCGCAGGCATGTACGCGAGCAGGGCCAGCCCGATGCCTGAGGCCGTCAATGGGTATCTGCTGCCGACTCGCGAGTGAAGGGGAGGAGCGTTCTGGCCGGTGATGTGTTCGACCACCACGACCTCTGTGCCCTCGCAGATTCCGAGTTGGACGTTGTCCCGGGTGATCTGCGACAGGTCTTCCATCACCGGCATCGCCAGTTCACGCAGCATCGTGCCGCGAGGTGCGAGCGAGGCGATCTCCCAGAGCTTGAGACCTACGGAAAAGCGACCCCCACGGTCACGTTCGAGGGCTCCCCATTCGATGAGAGCGCCGGTCAGACGGTGCACGGTGCTGAGTGGATACCCCGACTTCCGCGCTAGATCGCTGAGGGTCAGGCTAGGGGATGAGGGTGTGAAGTACTCGAGGAGACGCAACGAGCGGATGGTCACCGAACCGGTGGTCGGCATTGGCCGTTCTCCATTTCGCAGTTCCCCACAGAATCGACTGCTCGGGCGGAGTGGTGTCCCGTTCGACGGTCCCGGGTGATCGTGTACATGAAACCTCCGGGATCGGCAGGGCTGCAGCGAAACTCATAGCGCCGACCCAGGCTGTCGAGTCGCCGCCTCTTCACTACTCTGCGGCACGACTAGTGATCTGGCACACTTCGTTTCCGAATAGTGGAAGGGTAGATAGTCAGGCGGGTCAGGGTTTATTAGCCAGGTAGGCGAAATACGTCATCGACATGTGGAAGTCGCCAGTGCGGGCGAGGGAGTTCAACTTCTCCAGCAGCCTGGAGCGTTCGATGGCGGTGATAACCCGCCTCGTGACTCCCCACGCGAGAAGAGTCGCGACGAAGGGGTCGCTGTCATTCCTCGGGTCCTGGATCAAAGTCTGGGCTTCGATGTCCTGGATGACGAGTCCTGCGGCGCCGAGTTGACCGGGAAGTAATCGTGCGGAGTACGGGTTGGCGCTGTGGCTGAGAATTTCCTCGATGATCCGTTGCAGCATGTTCGAATCGCCGAGACGCATGATCGCCGTACCCCAGTCCAAGTCGATGATCATGGCGCGACCACCCGGTTTCATCACTCGCGCCACCTCTTTGGCTGCCGAATTCGGGTGGTACAGGTGTTGGAACACCGTTTCGCACCGCACGATGTCGAGGCTCTCGTCCGGGAAGGGCAGCGAGTAGATGTCCCCGACGATGAACCGCGCCGTCGAGTTCGCCTTCCCGGCCCGCTCGCCGGCAAGTGTGACCAGGCCGGGGTTCGGGTCGAGTCCGATCGCGTGACCCGACGCGGTGACCGCCTCAGCGAGAACCTGTGTCTCGGACCCGGTACCCGAGCCGATGTCCAGGGCGCGCTTGCCCGCCCGGACCTGCAGGGCGGCATGTGCCCAGTTGCGCAATCGCTGGATTCTGGGAATCTCGGCCACCGCATCCAGATGTTCTACGAGTTGGCCGAGTGCGTCGTGATCGATCTCGTGCGCTCGGAACGATGGTCGCAGCGGGGTGTCGGCCATCTCACAACACTAGTGGCCCGCGACCAGGGACATTGTTCGTCTTCCGCCACCTGCGGCGACAGCCCGGCGGGGTCAGGGCTTTTGAAACAGGTACGCGAACATCGTCAAGGACACGTTGAGGTCACCGCTGCTGGCGCCGAAGTTCAACTGCTCTAGCAGCGAAAAGCGTTCTGCGTCGGTGATCGCGCCGCGGGAGAGGGGCCACCCGGTAATGATCTGCAGGAAGGGGTCGTTGGCATCGCCGGTGTGCTGGATCAAAGCCTGCGAGTCTGAGTCCTGCACGGTGAGACCGACTGCATCGAAGAGCCCGGGAAGCAGTACTCCGGAGTGCGGATTGGCCAAGTCTTCGAGATAGTTCTGCATGATTCGTTCCACCACGGCGGGATCACCGGGATGCATGATCAACGTGCCGAGGTCGCTGTCGGAGATCATTGCCCGACCCCCCGGTTTCAGCACGCGCGCCACCTCGGCGGCTGCCCGTTCCGGATCGGTGAGGTGCTGGAACACCCGTTCGCTCCATACGGCGTCGACGCTGCCGTCCGGGAAGGGAAGTGCGTAGATGTCGCCGACATCGAACTGCGCGTTCGAGTTCAATTCCTGTGCCCGCTCGCGGGCAACGGCGACCATTCCAGGATTGGAGTCGAGGCCGATCGCTCGGCCGGAAGCGGCAACTGCCTCGGCGAGAACCCGCGTCTCGGATCCGGTGCCCGAACCGATGTCGAGAACGCGCTCGCCCGGTCGAACACGCAGGGCGTCATGTGACCACTTGCGCAGTCGTTGGACTCCGGGAATCTCGACCTGCAAGTCAAGGGTGGCGACGAGTCCGTCGAGCGCAGACCTGTCGATTTCGTCCGATTGAAACGATGGCCGGAGCGGCGGGTCGGTCATGCCCCACCGTAACTCGCCTGTGACCGGGGACACTGTTCGTCACCGAGTGTGGGTAAAGCCATGAAAATTGCGGGCAAGAGAAAATTTGCAGAAGTCTGCAACTTCTGTACCGTCGGTGTGGTGACTTCAGAGATCGGGCTACGCGGCCGCAAGAAGGCGGCTACACGCGCCGCCCTCAGTGGTGCCGCCGCACGCCTAGCCCTCGTATCGGGCATCGAATCCGTCACCGCCGACGCCATCGCGTCGGAGGTAGGGGTCTCGCCTCGGACATTTCACAACTACTTCTCCAGCAAGGAAGAAGCAGTACTTGCCCATTTCGAGGAGTCGGTCCACGACTGGGTGAGTTTGCTGAGGGCGCGCCCCGCAGACGAGCCGATCTGGGACTCCCTCGAGCATGTGGTGGTCCAGATCGTCACCAATCACGAGAGATCGCTCGAAGAAACCGCCGCGCTGGTGGAACTCGTCGAGTCAAGCCCCTCGCTGCTCGCCAAGAAACTCGAGGTGCACCTCAGGGTCACTCGCCTCATCGGTGAGGTGATCGCCGAGCGGACGGGCACCGACATCGACACGGACCTCTATCCGAACCTGCTGTACATGGCGGTCGGAGCGGCGGTAAGGGCGTCGTTCGACCTGTGGATGGGCGGCAAGTCCGGTGCGAGTGGGCCAGAAGAACTTGTGCGAGAGGCGATACGCCAACTCCGGCAGGGACTCCCGCCGCCCTAACCCTGCTGCTCCGACCATCAATTCGTAAGACTGACTCAGAAGGAGCCTTTCGTGGCCACCTATCTCTACCGGATCGGCAAGTTCGCCTACCGGCGAAAAGGCGCGGTCCTCAGCGTCTGGCTGGTGATCCTGGTGCTCATGGGCGTCGGGGCAGCGACGCTGTCGGGGCCGACCAAAGAAGCGTTCTCGATCCCGGGAACCCCCGCGCAACAGGCGCAGGATCTGATGGCCGAGCGCTTCCCCCAGGCAGCCGGTGACGATCCGATGAACAGCGTCAGTGCACGGTTCGTCTTCGCCGCTCCAGAGGGGCAGACCCTGGAGAGCCCGCAGAATCAGCAGGCGATGGACGCGGTGCTCGCCAAGGTGCGAGGCATCGACCAGGTCCAAGACGCTGCGAAGGTCGACCCGGCGACTGCCCAGGGGCCCGCTGCGGCCATGGCGCTGGTGAACCCGGTCGTGGCAGACGAACAATTCGTCGGCAGGGCGACGGCAACTGCGGCGGACCAAGGGCTCAGCGTCGAGGACGCCATCGCGAACGCCCGGGCTCTGTCGCCGCTGAGCCCCGACAAGACCGTCGGCTACGTCGAGGTTCCGTTCAAGGGCGACCTGGGCGACGTGGGCCAGGCCCTCCGGGATCAGATCGCGTCCGCGGCCGATGCCGGCCGAGATGCCGGACTGACCGTTGAGGTCAGCGGCTCCGCCGCCAACGAGGCAGAGCCGCCGGGCGGCACTTCCGAGCTTGTCGGTATCGGCGTTGCCGCCGTCGTTCTCATGTTGACATTCGGATCGCTCGTCGCCGCTGGACTCCCGCTGATCACCGCGATCATCGGCGTCGGGATCGGCAGCCTCGGCATCACAGTCGCCACCGGGTTCACCGACCTCAGCTCGATGACGCCCACCTTGGCCATCATGATCGGTCTGGCCGTCGCCATCGACTACTCATTGTTCATCGTCTCCCGGTTCCGGCATGAACTCACGCTGACCGAGGACCGTTCGGAGGCCGCGGGACGCGCCGTGGGTACCGCGGGCTCCGCCGTGGTGTTCGCCGGCCTGACCGTCATCATCGCGCTGATCGCGCTCCGTGTTGTCGGGATCTCATTCCTGTCCGACATGGGTGCGGCCGCCGCGTTCACGGTATTCATCGCCGTCTGCATCGCGCTGACCCTGCTGCCCGCCATCCTCGGGCTGTTCGGGCGCAAGGCGTTTGCTGGGAAGATCCCATTCCTGAGCAGCCGCGACATCGAGGCTGACGCGGACAAGCCGAGCTTCGCGCAGCGCTTCATCGGTGCGGTGGTTCGCCGTCCAGCGGTCCCGCTTATCGCCGGCGTCGTGGTTCTGGGTGCAGTCGCCGTGCCGGCCGCAGGGCTCAATCTCGCCCTGCCGAACGAAGGCACCGCCGATCCGGCGACGAGCGCGCGTCAGGCCTACGATCTGGTGAGCGAGGGCTTCGGGCCAGGAAAGAATGGACCGCTGCTGGTGGTCGTGGACGCCCAGAGTGCCACGGTTCCGGCCGCCCAGGCGTTCGGTGAGGTCCTGAATACCATTTCTGCTCAGGACGACGTGGCAAACGCGCAAATCGTCGCCACAAACCAGGCCGGTGACACGGCGCAGATCCTGGTGACGCCGAACAGCGCTCCGAGTGATCCGGCCACCATGGACCTCGTCAACAACCTCCGCGGGGCAGAGGCCGGTCTGCATGATTCGATCGGTGTCAACTATGGCGTCACTGGTCAGACAGCGCTGGAGGGCGACGTCTCGGAGAGGCTGCTGGAGGCGCTGGTCCCGTATCTCGCGGTAGTGGTCGGTCTGGCGTTCATTCTGCTGCTGCTGGTGTTCCGCTCGGTAGTGGTTCCGCTGACGGCCACCCTCGGATTCCTCCTCAGTGTGGCGGCCACATTCGGTGCCACGGTCGCCGTGTTCCAGGAGGGCTGGGGCGGCATCACATCGAACCCGCAACCGCTCGTCAGCTTCATGCCGATCTTCTTGATCGGTGTGGTGTTCGGTCTCGCGATGGACTACCAGGTGTTCCTGGTGACGCGGATGCGGGAGGAGTACGTCCACGGTGCAACCGCGAAGGAAGCCGTCACAGTCGGCTTCAACCACGGTGCCCGCGTGGTCTCCGCTGCGGCAATCATCATGATCTCGGTTTTCGGGGCATTCATCGCGGAGCCGAACACGTTCATCAAGTCGATCGGGTTCGCCTTGGCGGCGGCTGTGTTCTTCGATGCCTTCGTGGTTCGCATGGTGATAATCCCGTCCGTGATGGCATTGCTCGGAGACAAGGCGTGGTGGCTTCCGGCCTGGTTGGACAAGATTCTCCCCAACGTCGACATCGAGGGCGAGAAGCTGAGGAAGGACCTTCCGGACAGCCAACAACCGCTGCAGCCGGTCCGGTTGGGTAAGTGACTAGGTAAGTGACGCCGCGTGCGCCTTTCCGGTAGCCGTATGGTGACCCGGAAAGGCGCACAGGTCTCTTTGCCCGGTCGATTTCCGGGTGCCCGGTCAACTGTCAATTGACGCGCTGTTGTCCGTTTCTCTTGATAACCTGCGGTCACCATGATGACCCTTGATCGGCTCCGCGCATGCTGAGATCCCTGCTGACCACCTACCTTCGCCCGTACAAGCGGGAGTTGACGGCGGTGGTCCTGTTCCAGTTGGTCTCGACGTCAGCTGCCCTGTACCTGCCCAGCCTCAACGCCGATTTGATCGACTACGGCGTCACGCAGGGCGACATCTCGTACATTCTGACGACCGGCCTGACAATGCTCCTGGTCACCGTCGTCCAGATCACGTGCTCGATCGGATCGGTGTTCTTCGCCGCACGTGCAGCGATGGGTTTCGGGCGTGATGTGCGAGCGGCGGTGATGCACCAGGTCGGCACATTCTCGTCCCGAGAATTCGGCCGATTCGGTGCGCCGTCGCTGATCACGCGCAACACGAACGACGTTCAGCAGGTACAGATGCTCGTCGTGATGAGCTGCACAATCCTTGTGACGGCACCGATCATGTCTATCGGTGGCATCGTGATGGCGATTCGGATGCAAGCGAGTCTCGCGTGGATATTGGCCGTCACGGTGCCGGTCCTCGCATTGGCGATGGCGCTCGTGATCTCCCGAATGGTGCCGGCGTTCCGGGAGATGCAGAAGCGCATCGACGGAGTCAATCGCGTATTGCGGGAGCAGATCACCGGTATCCGGGTGATCCGGGCGTTCGTTCGCGAGCGCTCCGAGATAGAGCGGTTCGGCACAGCGAACGAGCAACTCACCCAAACTGCACTTCGGATCGGTCGTCTCACCGCGCTCATGTTCCCTGTGGTGATGATGATCGCGAATCTCACCAGTGTTGCTGTCATTTGGTTCGGTGGTCACCAGATCGACAACGGCACCATGCAGATCGGCTCACTGACGGCGATCCTCACCTACATCATGCAGATTCTCATGGCCGTGATGATGGCGTCCTTCATCGCGATGCTGGCCCCACGTGCCGCGGTGAGCGCCGAACGCATAGGAGAGGTCCTCGAGACCGAGTCGACCGTGGTCCCGCCCTCCGAACCCGTGACCGCTGTTTCGAAGTCCGGCGCGGTCGAACTACGCAATGCCGAGTTCAAGTTTCCTGGTGCCGAAGAACCGGTGCTTCGCGACATCAGCTTCAAGGCAGAGTCGGGCAAGACCACTGCCATCATCGGCGGCACCGGTTCAGGAAAGACAACGCTGCTGTCGCTGATTCCGCGTCTGATCGATGCCACCTCGGGTTCTGTTTCGGTCGCAGGCAACGATGTTCGACGCTACGACCTCGACGCCTTGCGGTCCGAGATCGGCCTGGTTCCGCAGAGGCCGTACTTGTTCTCGGGCACTGTCGCCACCAACCTGCGGTACGGCAAACCCGACGCCACTGACGAGGAACTGTGGCAGGCCCTCGAGATCGCACAGGCCGCGGACTTCGTACGTGCCATGCCCGAGGGTCTCGACACTCCTGTCGCTCAAGGCGGCACAACTGTCTCGGGTGGTCAGCGGCAGCGACTCGCCATCGCGCGGGCATTGGTTCGCCGACCGTCGATCTACCTGTTCGACGACTCCTTCTCCTCCCTCGACCTCGGCACGGACTCTCGACTGCGTGCGGCGCTCAAACCGGTAACCGCGAACGCGTGCGTCATCGTCGTCGCGCAGCGAGTGTCCACCATCATCGACGCGGAACAAATCGTCGTCCTCGAGGACGGCGCCGTCGTCGGTATCGGAACGCATGACGACCTGCTCGCCACTTGCCCGTGTTATGTCGAGATCGTCGAATCCCAACGATCGGTCGAGGAAGCCCTATGAGCGATCGCACCAGCGCAGCCACCGCCAACCGTCCGATAGGTCCGCGCATGCCGGGTTCGGCCGCTGCCCCACCCGCGTCCAAACCCGACGATCTGTGGCCTTCCATGAAGAGGCTGTTCGGGCGACTGCGCCCGCACCGATTCGCCGTGGGGGTCGTCCTATTGGTCGCCACCATCTCGGTGGTGCTCACCTCGATCGCACCGAGAATGCTCGGGCAGGGCACCAATGTGATCTTCGACGGCATCGTCGGCAAGCAGTTGCCTGCCGGGCTGTCCAAGGAACAGGCCATCGAAGGACTGCGGGCAAACGGCCAGAATACGTTCGCCGACATGGTGTCCGGCATGAACGTCGTGCCCGGCATGGGTGTCGACTTCGGTGCTCTCGGTCGGGTCCTTGCAATCGTGCTGGCCCTGTATCTGGGGTCCGCGCTCTTGATGTGGTTGTCGGGTTTCCTGCTCAACATCATCGTCCAGGGCGTCGTGAGGAACCTAAGAGCAGAGGTCGAACGCAAGATTCATCGGCTTCCGTTGCGTTACTTCGACTCCCACGCTCGTGGGGATCTGTTGAGCCGAGTCACCAATGACATCGACAACGTCTCGCAGTCGTTGCAGCAGACGTTGAGCCAGTTGCTCGTGTCGGTGATGACGGTGATCGCCATTTTCGTGATGATGATGGTCATCTCGCCGCTACTCGCGTTGATCGCGGTGCTGACGGTGCCGCTCTCGGTCGTGGTGACCGCATTGATCGCGAAACGGTCCAAGCCCCACTTCATGTCGCAATGGAAGACGACCGGTGAGCTCAACGCTCAGATCGAGGAGGCGTACACGGGACACGAGCTGGTCGCCGTGTTCGGCCGCAGCCGCGAAGTGGAGGCCCGCTTCCAGGAGAAGAACGAGCAGCTCTACCAGTCCAGTTTCAGGGCTCAGTTCTTCTCCAACATGATCATGCCCTCGATCATGTTCCTCGGAAACCTCAACTTCGTGGCCATCGCCGTCATCGGTGGTATGCGCGTGGCGTCCGGCACGATGACCCTCGGTGACGTGCAGGCGTTCATTCAGTACTCCCGACAATTCACACAGCCCCTCACCCAGATCGGGGCGATGGCGAATCTCTTGCAGTCGGGCGTGGCATCCGCGGAGCGGGTGTTCGCTGTTCTCGACGAAGACGAAGAGGCCGAAGATCTTCTCGAAGCTCCGCAGCTGTCCGGCCTGGAAGACGCGGGCGTTTCCGCAGGTGGGCGCGTCGAATTCTCGGACGTGTCGTTCAGCTACAGTGCGGACTCTCCGCTGATCGAGAACCTGTCGCTGGTCGCCGAGCCTGGGCAGATGGTGGCGATCGTCGGCCCCACTGGCGCCGGCAAGACCACCCTCGTGAACCTGCTTCTGCGGTTCTACGATCTCGACGGAGGCAAGATTCTCCTGGATGGCGTCGACATCGCGGAAATATCCCGCGACGACCTGCGTTCCCGCACAGGCATGGTGCTACAGGACGCGTGGCTGTTCGGCGGCACCATCCGCGACAACATCGCATACGGGCGGCCTGATGCCACGGAGGAGGAAATCCTCGAGGCCGCGCGCATGAGCTACGTGGACCGGTTCGTCCACTCGCTTCCGGATGGGTACGACACCGTCATCGACGAAGAGGGCAACAACATCAGCGCCGGCGAGAAGCAGCTGATCACCATAGCCCGAGCATTCATCGCGCAGCCGTCGATCCTGATCCTGGACGAGGCGACGAGTTCTGTCGACACACGCACCGAGTTGCTCGTGCAGCACGCGTCCGCAGTACTGCGCAGTGACCGCACGAGTTTCGTTATCGCCCACCGATTGTCGACCATCCGTGACGCGGATGTGATCGTCGTAATGGAGGACGGACGGATAGTGGAGCAGGGCAGCCACGAGGATCTGTTACTTGCTCGCGGTTCGTACTACCGCTTGTACAACAGCCAGTTTGCCGGCGCCGAAGTGTAAGTCTTGATCTTGGACGGTAGGGCGCGAGTGTCTCGGTGCTGTACCTGCACTTCGGGTGACGCAGTGGTGTGTCGCCGGGAACGCCGCGCGTGATTGGATACACCTCGTGAATTCCGAAGTGCCGACCCCGCCCGATCCGTTCTTCACCGTCAACACCAGGCTCGACGGGCAACTGGGCCGGACCGGCACCATCCACACCCCACACGGCGATATCGCAACTCCGTCGTTCGTTGCCGTCGGCACCAAGGCGACCGTCAAGGCCGTGCTACCCGAGGCCATGAAGGAACTAGGCGCGCAGTCACTGCTCGCAAACGCGTACCACCTGTACCTACAGCCCGGCCCGGAGATCGTCGACGAGGCCGGGGGTCTGGGTAGGTTCATGAACTGGGACGGCCCGACCTTCACCGACAGCGGCGGATTCCAGGTGATGTCGTTGGGCGTCGGCTTCAAGAAGGTCCTCGCGATGGAAGCAGTCGGGGTGCAGTCCGACGATGTGATAGCGGAGGGCAAGGAACGACTCGCAACGGTCGACGAGGACGGTGTCACGTTCAAGTCTCACCTGAACGGTTCACGGCACCGGTTCACGCCCGAGGTGTCGATGCAGATCCAACACCAACTCGGCGCCGACATCATGTTCGCGTTCGATGAACTCACCACTCTTCTGAACACCCGCGAATACCAGGAACAATCGGTAGAGCGGACGCACGCATGGGCAGAACGCTGCATCGCCGAGCACGAGAAGCTCACAGCCGAGCGCACCCACCGGCCCTATCAAGCGCTGTTCGGGGTCGTCCAGGGCGCTCAGTATGAGGACTTGCGCAGGCAGGCGTGTCGGGGACTGGAGTCGATAACCGGGGAGAGCGGCCGCGGCTTCGACGGATACGGCATCGGCGGCGCGCTCGAGAAGCAGAACCTGGGCACCATCATCCGTTGGTGCAACGAGGAGTTGCCCGAGCACAAGCCGCGGCACCTGCTCGGTATCAGCGAGCCTGACGACTTCTTCGTTGCCATCGAGAACGGCGCCGACACCTTCGACTGCGTCAACCCGTCACGCGTCGCCCGCAATGCGGCGATCTATCACCCCGACGGTCGATTCAATATCAACACCAGTCGGTACCGTCGCGATTTCACGCCCATCGACGCGGACTGCGACTGCTACACCTGTGCGAATTACACCCGTGCCTACCTGCACCACCTGTTCAAGGCCAAGGAGATGCTCGCGGCCACGCTGTGCACCATCCACAATGAACGCTTCACCGTGCGGTTGGTCGATCAGATCCGCGACAGCATCGACGGCGGGTACTTCGCCGAGTTCAAGGCCGAAACTCTCGGTCGCTACTACCGACGGTGAGGTGGCAGAGTACGTTCTGCCACCTCACGCAGCGGGTCAGAGCCGGTAGGTGGGTTCGCGCTTCTTGATGAAGGAAATGGCGCGGTAGGTGATCGGCATGACCAGCACCTCCACCAGGGTCTTCCACAGGAACCCGACGATCACATAGTTGATGAAGTCACTCCACGTATTGATTCCGATGGCGCCGGCGGCGATGGCGCAAAAGATCAGGGTGTCGGCGAATTGAGAGACGACGGTGGAGCCTAGGAGCCGCGCCCACAGGTGCTTTTCCTTGGTGCGCTCCTTGATCAAGACAAGCGTCAGCGAGTTGAGCATCTGGCCTACGAAGTAGGCGGCTAGCCCGGCCAGTAGCAGTCGTGGGTACACCCCGACGACGGACGCCAAGGCTTCCTGGTTCTCGTAGAAGTCTGCGGGCGGCAGTTCGATGAGGATCCAGAAGCAGATGGCGGCCAGAATCAGGGCGCCGAAGCCCAGGTAGATCGCCCGCCGGGTTGCCTTGAAGCCGTAAACCTCGCTGAGAATGTCGCCGAGGATGTAGGCGAGCGGGAAGAGGAAGAACCCGCCGTCGGTGATGATCGGCAGGATCTGCAGCGGACCGATGGTCAGCGAGGCATCACTGAGGAATGCGACGCCCTTCGTCGCGCTGATATTCGAGATCAGCAGGGTCGCGGTGAAGAGTGCGACGATCGCGGGGTAGTAGCTCCGGCTGACATGCGCGAATGTCGCGTGTTCGGGTTGCTTGGTCTGCTGATCTATGGCTGTCACGCCGTCATCCAAGCACTTGTGGGTACGCGTGCGCGAATCAGGTAGCGGGTGAACGTACCGTTTGCCCGATTGCTTCGGTGGCGGGGTACGTTCACCCGCAGGTGATGCGGTGAAGTGGACCCGTCAGACCTTGACGACGCGCGTGCCGCCCGCAATCTCGTCGTGCTTGCCCTGCTTGGTGGGGCTGTTGGCAATGGTTACGGAGAGCACGATCATGAGGACGAACCCGATGAACCCGAACAACAAGCCGATGATCGGGAGCGCGCCCATCGCACTGAGGAAGAAGAAGCCGTTGCGGGTCAGAGATTGCTGCTGGGTGGGCAGACCGCCCTCCGGTCCTACGACGCGCAGGCCCAGAAGTTGCTTGCCGAGGGTCTGCCCGCGCGTGGTCTCGAGGAACACGAAGTAGCAGACCACTGCCGCCACGCTGATGACTGCGCCGATGAGACTGCCGATCAGTCCGCCGAGGGACGCCGTAATCACAGAAGTGATGATTCCTGTCGGGATACCGACGATGAAACTGTCGATCAACCGCGCCGCCATGCGGGGGAGCAGCTCACCCGGTGTGGACGAGTTGAAGCCGAAGTCCGGCGCTGCGAACTGCCGCGTGTAGAACTGCTGTTCAGAACCGTACTGCGGAGGCTGTCCGCCGAACTGCTGCTGCCCGTACTGCTGCTGCCCGTACTGCTGCTGCCCGTACTGCTGTTGCCCGTACTGCTGTTGCCCGCCGTACGGTGGTTGCGCCTGGTTCGGGTCGAATCCGCCAGTGGTCATGAAATCCCCCTCGAATCGCGAGTCTTGATTGTCGGATACCGCTTGAGAACCTTACGCAGGGGTGTGAGCGACTCAACTGGTGGGACTCGGAAATGGGTGAGCGCACTCGCCGAGAGGCGAAAGTGCGCTCACCCGTGTGGACGTCAGGCCGAGACGTAGCGGCCTGTGAGCACCCTGTAGGCGTAAGTCGAGGCGATGATCGAGATCGGAATCGAAACGAGAAGTCCGACGACGAAGAGGAGCAGCCCGATGATGTTGATGCCCACGAGGGCGAGTGCCAGCAGCAGCACTGGGCCGATATTCTTCGCGATCACTGTGATGCTGGATTTGATGGCGCTGATCGCATCCTGGTTCTGGTCGACGACAAACTGCAGCGTCCACCACGTAAAGAAGATCACGATCAATGCCGGGATGATGAATAGGAACAACCCGATGGTTGTGGCCACGCTGATGATCAAGCTGGCGATGATGATGGTGCCGACGTTCGTGAATTCGAAGAATGTAGCGAAGGACGGCTTGTTTCCGTCGAGTTCCCTCAGTGAACCCCGTACGAGTGCTGCGTTGATCAGGTAGCCGATGATGGCGGTGACGATGGTGCTGAGGATGCGCCACACTGAGGATGCCCCGCTGGTGTCGGCCGTCGCACCCAATCCACCGAAAATTATGCTCAGCGCGATCTCTATGAGGACCACGATCAGCATGATGCCGACCCAGACGAGCGCATTGTCCTTGAATTTGTTCCAGCCGTAACCGATCGCGGAGCCTACCGAGAATCCGCCCGATATCTGTTCGGAATAGCCGTAATTCGGCAACGGTGGGGGTGGTGGATACCCGCCGGGCGGTGGCATTTGTGGCGGTGGAGGTGGGTAGTTACCCTGCGGCGGATAGTTTCCGCCAGGCGGCGGGCCTTGCGGCGGGGGGTAGCTGCCGGGTGGGGGCGGATATGCGCCGGGCGGTGGCATCTGTGGCGGCGGAGGTGGGTAGTTTCCGTCCGGCGGTGGTGGAGTGCCCTGTGAAGGACGATCTTCCTGGCCGCTGTCGGGTTCCTCGTTCGGATCTTTTCCACCAGTCGACATGTGATTCCCTCAGCAAGAGTTGAGTGCTCGCGGATGACACATAGACACTACTCGGCTAATCCTTTACTCGCTTCCCTTCGTCTGCACAATTCTGGAGTTGTTGTCTACGGCGGTCGGTGTGCCCGTCTGCGTCGACGACGATTGTCAGGATGTGGGGGGTCTGATGACCCACGGTTCACGTGGCAGCTCGCCGGGTTCGAAGCGATCGAGAAGCAGGTCGTGGTTCACGGACTCATCCTGAACCGTGAGCCCCAGTGACGTTGTCAGAATGTGGAGCACCTGATCGGGATTGCGTCCCAACGCTTTCAGTTGCTCGAGTGTTACGGCACCATCTCGTTTTGCCAGACGCTTACCCTCTTCGTTCAGGGCAAGCGGGACGTGCGCGTAGGTGGGTGTCGGCAAATCGAGCAGTTCGGCAAGGTATGCCTGTCGTGGTGCAGACGACAGCAGATCGTCCCCTCGTACCACCTGATCGATTCCTTGTTCGGCGTCGTCGACTACGACCGCGAGGTTGTAGGCGGGTGTTCCATCACCGCGACGCAGGACCAGGTCGTCCACCAATCCCGTGTATCGGCCATGCATGACGTCGTTGACGGTGAACGATGAGACGTCTGCTCGCAGTCGCAGGGCAGGTGTCCGCCCGCCCGAACCCCGGGCCATGCGTTCGTCGGGCGTAAGGTTGCGGCACGTCCCTGGGTAGGCGCCTTGCGGTGCGTGGGGGGCGGAGGCTGCCGCGAGAATTTCCCTTCTCGTGCAGAAGCATTCGTAGGTGAGGCCGGCGGCGTGGAGCCTTGCGATTGCGTCGTCGTAATGACGAAGTCGATGCGACTGCGACACCACTTCGCCGTCCCAGTCGAGGCCCAGTTCGGTCAGGTCGGAAAGCTGTCGCTCCCGAGCGCCATCGCGGACGCGGTCGAGATCCTCGATGCGCATCAGAAAGCGCCGCCCCGTGGACCGGGCGAAAAGCCACGCCAGCAGCGCCGTCCGTAGATTCCCGAGATGGAGATCCCCGGATGGGCTTGGCGCGAAGCGTCCAGCCCCCGACTGTCTGTGTGGGGGCGGTTCGCTCTGACGAGAAGGATGCGACATTGGCCGAGGGGTCAACTGGCGAGCTCGATCGACGGCGACAGGAACTCGGCGTCCTGCAGAATCATGGCAATCTGATTGTCGAGTGCGTGCTCGAGGTACTCGGGCGGGCACAGCTCCGGGCTGCCGATCGCGTCGAGTGAAAGACCGTCGACAGTGGCGAGGAGAAGTGCTGCACGGGTTTCCGGTTCCGGAGTGCCGATGTCGATCAGCATGGCGGACAGGCGGGTGCGGATGGTGAACAAGGTATGGCGGCGGATTTCGGAAAGAGATGGTGACGTGGCCGCCCGAACCGCGAACGCGGCCATGACGTGTGCCTCTCGCACCCTCTCTTCGTCGAGCGGAAGAAGTTGGCGCATGGCAGAGCGCAGTGCCTGTATCGGGTCTGCACCCCGGTCGACCGTCGACAGCCGTGCCAGAAGTTTGTCGACAAGGCTACGCAGAGCGAACGCGAACATCTGGTCCTTCGTGGAGAAGTGATGCTGCACGGCACCGATGGAAACGCCGGCCCTCTTTGCGACCTCGCGCACGCTCGCGCTTTCCAGACCGGACTCGGCCGCGACATCGAACAGGGCTGCGGCCAGGTGTTCTGGGCTGGTTGACGAGTATCGACGTTCACGCATGTTTGGAACATTACTTGCGTATTGAATCAATACGCGCGTCAGGTGCCACCCGACTGGAGTCCGAGATCGGTGGTAACGAGCACTTCCGGGCCTCGGTGTGGATTACATCACTCGAACTGCTGGCGCGGTCGACCAACTCGAGGTGAACTGGAGGCGCGGGTTCGTGCAGGCTCCCCGGCGGCTCGCTCCATCGCAGTTGCACAGAATGAGGACTTGCCATGAGACGAATTTGGGCAGTGGCAGCGATCGCCGCCAGCCTGACCATCTCGAGTTGCGCCTTTGACGCCCTCGACAGCGGAACTACAGGCGGAGATGCCCCGGTATCGCCCACGCCCACGTCGCCACCAGCGCTGGCGGACGAGCCTGTGCTGAAGATGGGCGCGACCACATTTGGGGAGGTCATGGTCGAGAACGGCGGCATGACCGTCTACGTGTTCGACATGGACGAAGTGGGTTCAGGTGTTAGTTCTTGCGAGGGCGCGTGCCTCCAGGCTTGGATACCGGTTACCAGCGTCACCGAAAACCCAACGGTCGAGGGGTTGCAAGGTGTCGTCATCGACACCATCCCGGCGCAGGAAGGCACCCATCAGCTAACGGTCAACGGCCGCCCTGTCTACCGCTACCAGGACGACACCCAGCCAGGCGACGCCTTCGGGCAGGCCGTCGGGGACGTGTGGTGGACCCTCGACTCCGCGGGCACCCCGATCACGACAGGCGGTTCGTAACGCAGCCGATCCCGACGGAAAACGACAGTGGCCCCGATCCTTCGATCGGGGCCACTGTGTGGCCGTCTCGACATTCGCGTTCAGCTGGGTCTTCGACACCTGTGCGCTGAGCACTGCCTTTCGTGGTGTGGAGCGTGCCGTCAGGACGAGCCCAAGGAGCCGAGGCTGCCGAAGGGCGACGTCGCCTGCTCGATCTCGATTACCGATACCGAGTCGCTGAAGCGGTTGGTGACGTACGCGCGGGTGCCGTCGGGAGTGATTGCTATCCCCGTTGGCCCTGCGCCGACGTTGATGGGGGTTCCGGTGACGAGGTTGGTGGCGGTGTCGATCGCCCATACCGTGTCGAAAGCGTTGTTGGTCACGTAGGCGCGGCTGCCGTCGGGCGTGAAGGCCACTCCGACCGGATACCCGCCGACATTGATCGGGAATGCGGTGACCAGGTTGGTTTTGGTGTCGATCACCGAGACCGTGTCGTATTCGATGTTGGTGACGTAGGCGCGGCTGCCGTCAGGAGTGATCGCTACCGCTGCAGGCCCGTCGCCGATGTTGACTGTCTCGGTGACGAGGTTGGTGCTGGTGTCGATCACCACCACTCTTTCATCGTTGGCGACATAGGCGTCACCGTCGGGGGTGATCGCAATCCCGAACGGCCCGTCGCCGACGTCGATCGGGTCTCCGGTGACGTCGTTGGTGGCGGTGTCGATCACCGACACCGTGCCGTCTCTGTCATTGGTGACGTAGACGTGGTCACCGTCGGGGGCGACGGCGACCCCCCACGGTGCATTGCCGACCTCGATCGGGTCTCCGGTGACGTCGTTGGTGGCGGTGTCGATCACCGACACCGTGTTGTCATTCTTGTTGGCGACGTAGGCGTAATCGCCGTCGAGGGTAATCGCCACACCGTACGGCCCGTCGCCGACGTTGATGGTGCCGACAATGGAGTTGTCTGCAGTACTGATTACCGACACCGTGTCGTCGTCCATGTTGGTGATGTAGACGTGGTCACCGTCGGGGGTGATCGCCACGCCGCGCGGTCCCTCACCGACGGGGATGGTGACGGTCTCGGCGTGCGCGGCTGGTCCGGCCGTGAGCATCAGGCCCGCCGTCAGGGCTGCGGCGAGCCCGGCTGTACGCAGTCGGATGCGCGACTCCATATAGGGGGTGCTGCGACGGCCAGGCGGGGCAACATAGGTGTGCGGCATCGTGCTCGGACTCCTTCGTTCAGGGAGAAGTCGACGGTGGGCCGACATCTCCACGGGTACGCGCGGGGCATCGATCGTTCGGAACCAAACAGACCTCTTGCTCGGGTGAGGACTGTACGGCACAAACCGGAACAATGTGGACATTTGTCCAGGCTGGTTGAAGTGGGGGAGTGTGCTTCGTTCGATCTCACGATTGGGGGCGGCGCTGGGCCCGGATCGGTGAGCTGGGATCGCGAACTACCCGTGGATCAGGGGATCGGCGAGGATTCGAATTCCGGCAGGGCAGAAGCCTTTTTGGCGTCTGAGATGTTGTGATCTGCGTATCCCGACTACTCGAACCTACGACCTGGAGAAGTGCGATCATGAAGTTCGATGCAACCCACCGCTTCCGTTATGCCTTGCACTGCATAGGATTACGCCACCAGCTAGAGCCTCGGGCCAAGCCGTTGATTCCACATTGAATCTTGCTCATAAGCGATGGACGTACGTGTTGAGGTCGGTGTGGGAGACGCGGCTTCCTGAAAGGTGACGCTCGTTAGGTCTGACATTTGGAACTGGCTCTACAGCACAGCTCACATCGCCTGGTCGATAGCCGGCCGCATGACCTCACCCAGCGCGGTGGTCATGGACGGACGCTTCGCGCTGCATGAAGACGGAAAGAAACCCCCGGCCAACTGCTGCGCGGCAGTTCACCGGGGGTTTCCCGAGAGCGGAGGATAGGGGATTTGAACCCCTGAGGGCGTTAACCCAACCCGCGTTCCAGGCGAGCGCCATAGGCCACTAGGCGAATCCTCCGTGCAGGAGCATACCCAACACGGCGGCCGACTGTTAAACGGCCAGGTGACCGCGCGTGCTAGATCCAGTTCAACTCGCTGAGCGCGTGCGCTGCCAGACTGACTGAACGGTCGCACGACCTGTCGGGGTTCGTAATCGCGTCGAGGCCGAACTTCGTCTCGATCGACAGCGTGCCCGCATCGGTGGTGACCTCGAGGACGCAGTGGTACTTGCTTTCGGCGAGAACTCGGCCCTCGAGTCCACCGACGTCGAGGGTGCGCAACGAGTTGCCGGGATCCGATGAGCCGGCCGTGGTGATCGTCACTGTGTTCAAGGTCTCTGCCGTCCCCCAGGTACAGGCCCGGCGGTCCTCGCGCTCGGCGGTGACACCTTCGCCGGCACCGGTAGTGATCAGCGCGGCCAGCGACGTCTCATCGGCCAACGTGCACGGCTGCGCCGTGTCCCAGTTCACCGCTGACGAGGTGTCCGCTTCATCGCTGCCGCCACCGCATGCCGACAGTGTTGCCACGACGGCGGCGAGCGCCATTGCCTGTGCTGCGCTATTCGAGTACATCCTGATTCCGTCCCGATCCTCTTGCTGCCGAAGGTGGCCGAATGAGGGGGGACGGTAGCATTGGCTGTGGTAGGCGCCGAAACTTTCGTGGCAGGACCAGGGTGGGTCTCACCGAGCGCATGGGTGCGTCTACACTTTGTATTGGATCCCGCGCGGCGCGCATCCTGTGAACTCCCCCAGGGCCGGAAGGCAGCAAGGGTCAACGGGCTCTGCCGGGTGCGCGGGGTCCCCTGATCTTTTGGATACTCCTCCCGGCGATGTCGGTGAAAGGCCGCTCCTGATGCCTAAACAAGTCCAGATCGGGTTGATGGGTCATGAGGAACTACTTGCCGAACATGCGCGACAGACTGCGAACTACGCGCAGCTGAAGGCGGAAAAGCTCACACTCGACCTCACCCGAGGCAAGCCGTCCCCCGAACAGTTGGATTTGTCGGCTGCACTGCTGAGCCTTCCCGGCGACGGCGACTTCCGCGATGGCAACGGAACAGACTGCCGCAACTACGGGGGCTTGGCTGGCCTGCCCGAACTGCGTGCGATTTTCGGTGAACTGCTCGGGATCCCCGTCGAGAACCTCCTTGCAGGAGGCAATGCGAGCCTCGAGATCATGCACGACTCGGTGGTGTTCTCGCTGCTGCACGGCAACCCGGACTCCCCCCGGCCCTGGTCTCAGGAGCCGAAGGTCAAGTTCATCTGCCCGGTACCCGGGTACGACCGCCACTTTTCGATTACGGAGTCCTATGGCATCGAGATGATTCCGGTGCCGATGCGTCCCGACGGTCCTGACGTAGCCATCACCGCGAAGCTGGTTGCAGAGGATCCAGCGATCAAGGGAATGTGGGCGGTCCCGAACTACTCGAACCCCACTGGCGTCGTGTACTCGGAGGAAGTGGTCCGGGCCCTGGCATCCATGCCTGCCGCAGCTCCCGACTTCCGCCTGTTCTGGGACAACGCCTACGCGGTACACCCCATCGTCGGTGAGGTGGCGCCATCACTGGACGTCCTCGGCATGGCTGCGGAGGCCGGGCATCCGAATCGTCCGCTCGTCTACGCGTCGACGTCCAAGATCACATTCGCCGGCGCGGGTGTCAGCTTCTTGGGCGGCTCCAGCGCGAACCTCGCCTGGTACCAGAAGCACTTGGGCAAGAAGAGTATCGGACCGGACAAGATGAACCAGTTGCGACACCTGCGCTTCTTCGGAAACGCCGAGGGAGTGCGTGCGCACATGGAGAAACATCGAGAGATCTTGGCTCCGAAGTTCGCGCTGGTACACAAGATTCTCGAGGATCGACTCGAGGCATCGAAAGTGGCCTCGTGGACGGAGCCGAAGGGTGGCTACTTCGTCAGCCTGGATGTCGTCGAGGGTACCGCGAAGCGTGTCATCGCTCTCGCCAAGGATGCGGGGATCGCACTGACCGCCGCAGGATCGGCTTTCCCATACAGAATTGATCCCGAAGACAAGAACATTCGCCTTGCGCCCAGCTTCCCTTCGATGGAGGAACTCGACAAGTCGATGAACGGTGTGGCGACGTGTGTACTGCTCGCCGCTGCCGAATCTCGTCTCTCCGAGGGCACATCCTAGAACGCCACGACGCTACGGATCGTCTGATCGACTGCGGCCGAGCTGTTCGTGGTGCTCTTTCGAGCGTCAGATCAATATCACGACGGCGATGGCGGCAAGAAAGATCACGACGCCTGCAGTGCCGATCGCGCCGGACACCGCGGGCGCGAAGACTCCGGCATCGATTTGGCGGCCGACGCTCCGGTACCGAAAGGTCCCATAGGCCGACACCAGCAGTCCCGCAACGACGAGGATGAGGCCGGAAGCTACCGCGTGGCCGCCCCTATCCGGGGCGAACTTTGCGACCGCGACGCCCACAGCCGCGACACTCATGCCGGTTCGCAACCACGCCAGGTATGTCCTCTCGTTGGCGAGATGATCACGGGCAACGCTGCCGACATTGGGTTGGGTTGTGCCGTGGATGTCGCGTTTCATGCTCCTCCTCGCTATTGAGGTGGCGGCCAGGCGAACCGGGGGACACCTCGATGTTTCGAACAGGCCAGGCGGGACCGTGATTGTCAACCAGAGGCGCCTCGCCCGACTGCCTGCATCGCCTCGTGCTCGTGCAGGGCCTTCTCGGCGTCATGGCGTGCCGGTTGGAGGTCGAACACGACCTCTCGCACGGTTCCTGTGAAAGCGTATGGTGCCTTGTCCTCATAGTCGAGGTCGACGACAAGGCCGTTGTCACGGCCTATGTCCATGCCCGCGTATGACGAGAAGGTCACGGGTACGGTCCGGGGCATGTCGCCTTCGCCGATCTGTTTTCCGTTGGCCCACAGTGACACGTGACCACCGGTGCCCGGTTCCGTTGCGTCCGCGTCGAACTGCATCTTCACCGTCACGTCCCCGGTCGGAATCTGCTGTTCAGAAACCTGTTTGTACGTCTCCACGCCGAGGAAGGAGTAGGTGTGGCGGAGTCTTCGGGTGTCGTCGACCCACAGCCCGAATCCGCCTATGAAGTCGGCGTTGGCGACGATCACACCCTCGGCTCCTTCGGGTACTTCGAGGTGCGCCTCGATGGCGTAAGAGCGTCCCAGTATGCGAGGAGCCATGCCGCGCTGCACATTCTGGACATCGCCCTTGTAGGTGAATCGGGTGGTGGTCGGCATAGGTGGTAGCAGACCGAAGAAGATCGACATCCCTCCGAGAAGTGGGAGTGCCCGGTTGCTTTCGGCCTCACGCCACCACAGTTCCTTCAGCGCCTCGAGTTTGGCCGGATTGTCGGATGCGAGATTCCTGGATTGGGAGAAGTCGTCGGGCAGGTAATACAGCTCCCAGGTGTCGTCGTCCGGGTCGTAAACTCCAGGTGCGAATCGCTTGATGGTGTCCGGCGAGAAGTCCCAGGGAGCTCTGTCCAATCTGGCGCATGCCCACCAGCCGTCCTGGTAAATGGCACGGCTGCCGAACATTTCGAAGTATTGCACGGTGTGCCGCTCGGCGGCGTCGACGTCGTTGAAGGTGTAGAGGAAGCTGGTTCCGTCCATCGGCTCTTGCTCGATGCCGTCCACGACGGTGGGTTCGGGTAGGCCGACGGCCTCTAGGACGGTGGGTGCGACATCGACGCAGTGCGTGAATTGCCCCCTGATCTGCTCGTCAGGTTTGATCCTGTCCGGCCACGAGACGACCATAGGATCGCGGGCACCACCGAGGTGGCTGGCCATCTGCTTTCCCCACTGGAACGGGGTGTTGTTGGCGTGCGCCCAGGCCGAGGCGAAGTGCGGAGCGGTGTGATCGCCGCCCAGCTTCTCGATTCCGCCGTACTCCTCGATCAGTCTCAATTGGTGTTCGGCGTCCAGGTTCACTCCATTGAGGAAGGTCATTTCGTTGAACGAACCGGTGATGGTGCCTTCCATACTGGCTCCGTTGTCACCCCAGATGTAGATGACCAGTGTGTTGTCCAGGTCGCCCACTCCCTCGATGGCATCGAGTAGTCGGCCGACGTTCCAATCGGCGTTCTCGGAGAACCCGGCGAAGACCTCCATCTGTCGTGCGAACAGCTTCTTCTGGGGTTCGGAAAGAGTGTCCCAGGCTGGGAACAGGTCCGGTCGCTCGGTCAGTTCGGTGTCCGCGGGTACGATACCGAGCCTCTTCTGACGCTCGAAGGTCTTCTCCCGGTATACGTCCCAACCGTCGTCGAATTCTCCCGAGTACTTGTCCGCCCATTCCTTCCCCACATGATGAGGAGCGTGGCTACACCCGGTGGAGTAGTACATCATCCACGGCTTCTGCGAATCCTGCGACCGGACGGCATGCAACCACTCCACCGCCTTGTCGGTGAGATCGTCGGGGAAGTAGTAACCTTGCTCGCCCTTGCTTTCGGGGACACCGAGTACAGAGTTGTCCTGGGTGATGATCGGGTCATACTGCCCAGCAGCGCCACTCAGGAAGCCCCAGTAGTGATCGAAGCCCCACCCGTGAGGCCAGTGGTCGAACGGCCCCGCGGCACCCTGCACGTTATCCGGCGTCAGGTGCCACTTGCCGAACCCTCCTGTGACATAACCATTCTCACGAAGAATTCGTGGTAGCGCTGTGCAACTTCTCGGCCGTACGGCCGAGTAACCGGGGAACGGCCCGGGATACTCAGCGATGGAACCGAAGCCCACCCGATGGTGGTTGCGGCCCGTGAGCAGCGCGGCTCGAGTCGGTGAACACACAGCTGTAACGTGAAAGCGATTGTAGGTCAGCCCATTCTGCCTGATCCGGCTCAGAGTCGGCGTGTGGATTGTGCCGCCGAAGGTGTCGGGTCCACCGAACCCTGCATCGTCGATCAGGACTATGAGCACATTCGGGGATCCCTCTGGAGCCTGTGGCCCGGGCACGATCGTCCAGTCCGCGACCGACTCCCCGACGGTGCGGCCCATCGTCCCTCCGAAGTTTCGGTCGGGAATTGGCAGAGCCGTACGGTCCGGCTCGAACTTGCCCATTGCCTCGGTCATTGCCGATTCGAGGTCTTTCAGGCTCTTGTTGTCCATCTCGACGACCGACGTCATCGACGACTCGCTCAGCACACGTTCGACCGGCAGGCGGCTGTCCGTCGGCATGACGGCGATCACCACACATGTGCCGGCGTCCAGTGCCTGGCCGATGTTGTTTTCCAGACCGCTCTTCATCCGGTGATCCACGAACTTGCCGGCCAGCGCGCCGACACCAGCGCCGACCGCGGTCGCAGCGAGCAACGGCGGCGCGAACAGGCCGACCACGACACCGACCCCCGCACCCCAACCGGCGCCTTTGCGGCCTAGATGGTCACCGGTGTCGATCACGGTGGCGTTGCCGTCGGAGTCCTTGGCCACCAGTGCCGCGCCGCGGAGTTTGATCTGCTTGTCCTTCACCTGATCGGCGAGGGCGTCGAACTGGCGGCGGCCGACGTCTAGATCCTGATAGCCGGCTACGAGGATCAGCGTGGTGTCGTCAGTCATCGTGAGCTCCATCTTCGGGATTGCCGCCCGTCGTTAATAGAGGCGCCTCAATTCGATGATTCTCCGTCGGTGGAGTCCGTGACAAGGGGTTAGGGGTTTCCGGAATTCTGCCCGATTAGATCGAGAAAAGTCGGCCCTTCTTGCTGTTGATGATGCAGCATCGGGACAAACCGAGGTCAGTTAATTTCGCGAATTCCGTTCCGCAGTCACCAGTAGTGGGTCATATTAGAAAGATAAACTGCGGTGCCGGTGATGTTTGGGCTGGTCACCGCTATCGGGAGGGGACTGTCGTGACCGAGAATTCGAGCGTCAAACAGGGTTTCGCCGAGGGAGCGTCGCTTGCCGCGGGGGTTCTTCTCGTAACAGTGGGTGTTATTCAGGCACTGCAGGGAATTGCAGCGCTCGTCAAAGACGACATCGTGGTAGTCGGCATCGACTACATATATACCTGGAATGTCACGGGGTGGGGATGGCTGCATCTCGTGCTCGGCGTTCTTGTCGCCGTGACCGGCCTGGCTCTGATCGCAGGCGCAACCTGGGCGCGGGTTGTCGCGATAGTCATTGCGGGGTTGTCGATCATCGCCAATTTTGTGTGGCTGCCCTATTACCCCTGGTGGTCGATCGTGATCATCGCACTCGATGTGGTTGTCATCTGGGCGGTCTCGACGTGGGATACCGGACGCGCCAAGGCCGAGGCCTAGAGCCCACGAGATTCGCCGCCCGATCAGGGTTGTCCGATGAAGTCTACGGAAGCTGACGGACCGCTCGACGAGTCGGAGCGTGGAGAACTCGAACGTCTTCGACGAGAAGTCGCGGAGCTTCGTAGCAAATCCGGTGGGTTACCGCCGACGGTGTCAACCGTCGGCGGTGTTTCCGGTCACACGGGATTGCGATGGACCGTCACTGTGTTGCTTCTCGTCCTGGTTGCGGCGCTAGGATTTTCCGCAGTCTTGGCACGGTTCACTCGCAGTGAGGTGCTCGATACCGATCGCTACGTGCAGACGGTCACACCTCTGAGTACGAATCAAGTGCTGCAGGACGAACTCGCCGATCAGGTCACCGACGAACTCATGACTCGACTGGACGTCGAGAACGTCACCGAGGAGGCGTTGGTATCGATTACCGAGAACGCGCCTCGAGTCCCGGATGCGGTGGTGGGTCTGGCGCCCGTGATCGCTGGTCAGGCGAAGTCATTCGTACGTAGCACTGTGGGATCGTTGGTGGCCTCCGACGAGTTCGAAGCCCTCTGGATCCAGGCCAACCGGACCGCACATCAGAGTCTGGTTGCCGTGCTGACGGGCGACACCCGGGCTGCTCTGGAGATCAGCGACGAGGGTACCGTCAGCATTTCGCTCGCTCCGATCATCGACAGGGCCAGTACGATGCTGGCCGATAGAGGGTTCGCCTTTGCGGACGATATTCCTGCGATCGACAAGTCCTTCGTGCTGTTCGAGTCACCCGAATTGGTCCGGGCGCAGAGGGCGACGTCCGCGTTGGACAGGGCGTCGGGCGTGCTGCCTTGGTTGACCCTGCTCGCGGCAGTCGGTGCTGTGTGGGTTTCACCAAAAGGTAGTCGCCGACAGGCTGTTGTACTGGTCGGGGTAAGTCTTGCCGTTGCCATGGGTCTGCTGGCGGTGGCGATTGCGATCGGTCGGTCTGTGTACCTGGGATCTGTGCCCTCGGATGTTCTTTCTCCGCAAGCGGCGGCGGAGTTGATCGACACCCTCCTCCTGCCGTTGAGAACCACGATGCGAGCTGTGTTCGCGCTGGCTGTAGTCATCGCGATCGTCGGATATCTCACGGGCTCATCGGATTCCGCAGTCGCGATACGCGGCGCGTACAGCAAGGCAGTGGATGCGGTGAGGAGACCGAAGGACGATCGTGCGCCATATCCCGTCGAGTCCGCTGTCGCCAAATTCCGTGTTCCGTTGCGAGTGACTATTATTGCGCTCGCGGTGATGACGCTCGTCTTCTGGAGATACCCATCGGGCATGGTGGTCGTGGTGACGGTTCTCGCCGCCGTGGTTGCCCTGTCGGTAGTGGAGCTGGTAGCCCGTCCTGCGCTGGGTGAACGGGACGTCGGCGAATTGAAGGTATGAGACCACGGCAGGTGCACCGCAGATCGGCCCTGACCGGCGTGGGACAGCGCTTTATGCGCTGACGGGAAAGACCATGCAAGTGGTTGTCGCGTGTGCCACCAGCTTTCCTTCCTCGTTGGTGATTCGCCCTTCGGCCGTGGCGGACCGTCTACCGAGATGCACCACGTTCCCAATCCCCGTCAGTCTGCCGCCCGTAGTCGGGACCGGCCGAATGTAGTTGACCTTCAACTCCAACGTTGTGTACGAGGTCGCTGCGGGCAAAGAGGAATGGACGGCGCACCCCATCACCGAGTCCAGCAATGTTGCGGAGATTCCGCCGTGCATAGTGCCCAGTTGATTCGCGAACAGCTCTCGAGGCTCGAGTGACATCACCACGCGGCCTTCGGCGAGCGAGTCGATCGATAATCCCAGCAGCTCCCCGATGTTTGGACGCCGGCTCTGCGTCGACTCGATATGCCGAAGAACCTCCAAACCGGTCGCGGTGGCGAAGTCGAATCCGGTGTCCTCGGTCAACGATCCCCCTCGATATGGACGGCAACACGGGCGCACCGCTGCGACATTTGGAGTCAGGCGGGGTGCCTGCTACGCGAGAGTAGCGGCAAGCGTGCGTGTTTTTGTAGTGAATGCAGTGGCGTCGACGGCAGTATCCGGGACGGTTGACACCCATCCCGATAGTTATACGATCTAAGTATCTTCGTCGAAACGCCGCTTGTGCGCAGCTCGAGCCAGCGGGATCGGCTCGACGGCGCGCGATTCAGAAATGAGGCATCACGAAATGACGCGCGCACCTCGCTTCGAGGGAAAGATAGGGCGGACCCTCGCGGAGTCCCAACCGTGGTATGACGAGCCGCCACACCCCGGCCCCGAGGCCCCCAATGTGGTGGTGGTGTTGCTCGATGACACCGGCTTCGCTCAGTTCGGGTGTTACGGCTCGGATATCGACACACCCAATGTCGATGCATTGGCTGAGAATGGATTGCAGTTTACCAACTTTCACGTGGCACCCGTGTGCTCGCCGACACGTGCGGCGTTGCTGACCGGCCGCTCCCAGCACGCCGTGGGCATGCGCAGCGTGGCGAACTTTCGGACCGGATTCCCGCACCAGCTCGGTCATATCACCAGTTCGGCCACCACGATCGCCGAAGTCCTGCGCGAGGAGGGCTACGTGACGTTCTGCGTGGGCAAATGGCACCTCACCCCGTCGGAGCAGTGTTCGGCAGCGGGCCCGTTCGACCATTGGCCTCTCGCCCGCGGATTCGATCGCTTCTACGGGTTCCTGGACGGCGAGACCGACCAGTTTCACCCGCAGCTGGTGTGTGACAACCATCCGATCGACCCGCCGGGCCTGCCTGAGGACGGCTACCACCTCTCCGAAGACCTCGTCGATCAGGCCCTCAGAATGGTGACGGATTCCAAAGGTGTCCGTCCTGACCGCCCGTTCTTCCTGTATCTGCCCTTCGGCGCCACCCACTCCCCGCACCAGGCGCCTGCGAGCTACTTGTCCAAGTACCGGGGCAAGTACGAAGAGGGTTGGGATGTGCAGCGAGAGAAGTGGTTTGATCGACAGCTCGAAACCGGCGTGGTTCCACCTGGAACGCAGCTGGCCCCGCGAAATCCCGGTGTCGATCCGTGGGATGACCTCGGCCCGGATCAACGCAAGCTTGCCAGCCGGCTGCAGGAGGCGTTCGCCGCATTCCTCGATCAC
The DNA here is from genome assembly GCF_040656415.1 of Rhodococcus sp. NPDC049939. Taxonomy (NCBI): domain Bacteria; kingdom Bacillati; phylum Actinomycetota; class Actinomycetes; order Mycobacteriales; family Nocardiaceae; genus Rhodococcus; species Rhodococcus sp. NPDC049939. The sequence continues at coordinate 477,091 of NZ_JBFAMC010000002.1, forward strand.
ACCGACGACCAGATCGGCCGCCTGGTAGAGGGCCTGCGCGACCTCGACCAGTTGGACAACACGCTGCTGCTCGTCCTCTCCGACAACGGCGCTTCGCAGGAAGGGGGCCCTTTCGGTGTCCTGCACGAAATACGGTTCTTCAACAGCATGATCGACGGCGTCTTCGACATGCCCAGCGAGCTCATTGGCCGTCTCGACGACATCGGAGGCCCACACAGCCACACCAACTATCCGTGGGGCTGGGCGCAGTGCGGTAACACCCCGTTCAAGTGGTACAAGCAGAACACCCATGAGGGGGGTGTGCACGTGCCATTGATCATGCACTTCCCCCGCCGGATCGCGGCCGAACATCGCGGATCGATCCGCGATCAGTTCGCCTACGCATCCGATATCGCGCCGACGATTTACGAACTCGTCGGCGTCACCCCACCGCAGACCTATCACGGAATCGAACAGCTCCCGGTGACGGGGCATTCGTTTGCAAGTGTCATCGATGACCCTGCTGCCCCCACGCCGAACACTGTGCAGTTCTTCGAGCAGATGGGCAGCCGCGCCATCGTCGCCGGCGAGTGGAAAGCAGTCTGTCGACACATACGCGGCGCCGACTTCGACACGGAGAGATGGGAACTGTACCATCTGGCGACCGACTGGTCCGAGTGCAACGATTTGGCGAGCGATCAGCCCGAGCGGCTGAACGAGCTCATCAAGCTCTGGTGGAGCGAGGCCGAACGAAACGGTGCGCTTCCACTCGATGACCGCACCATCGAGCTGTTCGGCGCCCGCTTCCGCCCCAATTCGCCGCACCCGGCAGACCAACGCTACGTATACCGGCCACCGATGTCGCCACTGCAAATGGGGTCGAGCGCGGCCGTCAGCGGCCGCAGCTTCGACCTCACCGCCCATGTCACCCGAACCGCGGAACAAGACGGCGTGCTGTTCGCCACCGGCGACGAAAACTCAGGTATCTCGGTGTTCGTCCAATCCGGCAGGCTTGTGGTCGATTACAACGCGTTCGGTGACCATTCGATCGTCGAGTCCGACAACGCCATCCCGGAAGGCGATGCCACACTGGTCGCGCGGGTGACGCGCGGCCCCGGCCGATCCGGCTCGATCAGCGTCGAGGTGAACGGGCAGGCCGCGGGCTCCGTCGACACGGCCGCGTTCATGCGGATGATCTCGTCCACCGGTGCGAGCATCGGCTACGACCACGGGTCCGCAGTCTCTGACCGCTACCAAGCGCCGTTCGCCTTCACGGGAAAGCTCCACGACCTCGAGATACAACTCGTCGGCGACGAAGACCCCTTAACCCGTACAGCCGAGGCGGCAGAAGAGATGCGACGGCAGTGACAATGGCTGCCCTGTCGGCATCACTTGCCTTCCGGCGCGGCTTCGCCTCCTGTCGACCCGACCGCCAGACACTGATGCACAGCGCGCCCTAGACTGATCGGATGCCGAATCTGAACTTGACGGGTGATCCAGCGGCTGACGCACTGCTGGCCAGTGACCCGTTGGCTCTGTTGATCGGAATGTTGCTCGACCAGCAGGTTCCGATGGAGACCGCGTTCGCGGGGCCGAAGAAGCTGGCCGACCGGCTCGGCGACCTGGATGTGCAACGTATCGCCGAGATGAACCCGGAAGAGTTCTCCGCCGTCTGTTCGCAGACCCCCGCCGTCCACCGCTTCCCCGGATCGATGGCAGCACGTATCCAGTCCCTGTGTGCGTTCCTGGTGGAGAACTACGACGGCGATGCCGAGGCGCTGTGGAAGGGCGGCGATCCCGACGGCAGGGAAGTCCTCAAACGGTTGAAGGCATTGCCGGGGTACGGAGATCAGAAGGCGCGCATCTTCCTCGCCCTACTCGGCAAGCAGATCGGTGTCGAGCCGAAGGGATGGCGCGAGGCAGCGGGGGACTACGGCACCGATGGCTGTCGTCGTTCGATCGCGGACGTCGTGGACGACAAGAGCCTCCACGAGGTCCGCGAGTTCAAGAAGGCCGCCAAGGCTGCGAAGGCAGCCAAGGGAAAGTAAGCCAGTTCTCAGGCGGCGCAGGTTGCTGCCGCAGGTGCGGCACTCAGTCTTTCAAACACCGTCATCGTATGCCGGATTCGAGGCCGGCGCACTGAGTCGCGGTCCATAGGGGCCGGCCGGAGTCCTCGTCGATGATGACCGGCCTCATCGCTTCGTGTCTTTCTGTGCCGTTCTAAGCCTGCGGTTCCAGAGCAGCAGCGATGCATTCAGGGCGACGAGCACCGGGGCCACGATGCCAGGCCACGTCAGCTCCCAGCCACGTTCGAGCGCGATGCTGGCGAGCATCAAGCACAGCGTCAGCCCGAGAAGCGTCCATGCGAGTCGTTCAGATCTGGGCATGTGTCGTTTCGTGTCCTTCCAGGGCCGATAGGCCAGGTGGTTGGTCAGGGTAGCTATGCCCTACCTCGACCTTCTCGGACTACCTGGCGAGCGTGGCGTTCGCTTGCCCTTGCAGTGCCTGCCCCGCTGGCCGAGTAGTACGCAAACCGGGATGACCAAGGTATGTCTTGGCGCAAGCCCGGTTCTTCAGGGCCGGGATAGCCGATCCCTCTATCGGGTCTTCGTTGCTACTCGCCATACTGCCGGATGATCGACAAGAAGGGTGCTCCACCGATGAGCAGGTCTGCCACCGATGGAGCACCACCGGGTCAGCTATCGGACAGGCTCCCCAGCGACCCGGTCCAGGGGTGACGGAACGCGGTTGCAGAGAACTGGTGTCGACGGTGCAACGAACGTTGGTCGTCCCCACCGGGAAGCTGGTGCCCGGGGTTCGATCGCAGCCTCCGAAGGTGGTTCCGGTACAGGGTTGCCGCCGCGGCAGGTGCGGCACAAAGGGGGAGTTCGTGCCGCACCGACAGCCTGGCTATGTAAGTGCGTAGTTGTATCCGCCAGGTCGGTGGCGCTCGTCCCGAGCAATCAGGGTCTCCTGCGGAGGGGCTCCGGTACTTCCCGAGAAGAGTGGATAGGAGACGCTGTAGATCGCGGCGTGAACGTAGGGCGAGTTGTCGTTTGTGATTGACGAAAAGACGTAAGAACCGGGCTCGATGTTCTCGGTTATCGTCGTGCAGAAGCGGGAACCGCCGATGTGTTCGTCCAGGGTGACGTTGAGAACCCGCTTCGGGCCGAAGTTGTCGATGTAGCCCAAGTCGTTGCCGTACCGGTTGTCGCTACAGAACACGTAGCGCACCTGCGATCCAGTGACTTGGGGGACTGCCTGAGCTGTCGGAGCCGAGACAGCGGTGATACCCGCGAACAGTGCGGCAGCGGCAGCAATGGTGGTGACACGTTTCGTCACGATTCTCTCCTGATGTTCGATGGTTGATGGTCAGCGCCGACCTGGAAGCGTTGAACAGCCAGGTCGGCGCCGGATTTCAAAGGATGCGGATAGCTGTGCTAAACGGCGCGTTTCTCACCAGATGGGCCTGGTTTCTCAGGGCCACAACAGTTCTGCGCGCAGGCCGGGGATCTGCGTCAGCTCCAGTCGATGCCAAAGCTTCCCCAGTGGATGAGGTCCAACGGATTCCTCGGCGGGAAAAGCTGGTCAGCGATTCGGCCCGCCATGTCACCGGACCACACGTATTCCTCATCCTCGATGAACGCGGTCAGGGTTCCCGGGCTCAGGGATTCGAAGTTGACCTTGTACGCCCACTTCAGTGTGACCGAGGTGTTCGGGGCGACGAACCCGGTGAACGGGTCGGACGAGTTCGCATGATCCGCTGCTGCGGGGATTCCCGAGGGGCCGTAGGTCAGCTCGGGGCGCGTCAGCCGCCGCCCCTCGATCCCTTCGGGGCCTGCGCTGTACTGGATGCGGAACGTGGTGTAGTCCTGGCCGGCGGCGTACTCGGTGACCGCAACGGTGTTCTCCGAGGCTTCCGTTCGGATCTCGGTGCCCAGTGGGTACACCTCCGCGGCGTTGGCTACGGGCGCCAGTGCTGTGGCTGGGGCAGCGAATACGAGTAGGGCCGCCGCGGCTGTTACGGCTCTTCGTGCGGTTCTTCCGAATCTCACGGGTGACTCTATAGTGGGTGCCCTGCCTGCCAGTCAAACTCGGTGTGTGGTCGGCCGCCGCGAAATCCGAGGATGCAGCGAAGGTGCCGTCGCGCATATCGAGGGCATTGCCGTAGATCCCTTGGTGTTCCTCCCCGCTCAGCGCTGCTGAGGGGCACTGTCCGGTTCGTTCAAACCACGTGTCATTATCGATGAATACCCGCAGTCGGCACGAACACGTCGCTGCGGAACCAGCGAGCTTTGCTGCGGAGCAGGCGGGCTTGCTGTGGGACAAGGGGGGAGTATGCACCTGTCGAAGGGGTCGAAGACCGACCTCGTGGACGACAAGTACGACATCAGCATTGCGCTGCCAACGGCGCTCGACACCGTCGATCTCGCGGCGGTCTTGCTTGGCACGAACGGCCACGTCCGAACCGATGACGACTTCGTGTTCTTCAACAACCCGAAGACTGCTGGTGTCACGCTGCTTTCGGACACCTCGTTGTCGGTGGATCTGGGGTCCGTTCCGGCGGACGTCGATCGCGTTCTGATCACCGCGAGCACCGAGGCCCAGGGCAAGCGGTTCCAGGACGTCCCGGAATTGTCCGTTGATATCCAGGGCACCAGCCAACAGTTGAGCTTCACACCGTCCGGCCTCACCGTCGAGACGGTGCTGCAGGTAGTTGCCTTCTACAGGCGTGGCTCGGGGTGGCGGCTGGATGCGATCGGGCAGGGCTACGGCGAGGGGCTGGCAAAGTTCGCGACCGAACACGGCATCGCGGTCGATGATCCGGGTGCCGCCGCTGCTGATGGCGAACCATCAGTTGCCGCGGGTGCACCCGCAGCGATGCCGGCGACTTCGGCTCCCAGTTCTGCGCCGCCCGCGCCCTCCTCCACGCCGATCAGCTTCGAGAAAGTGAAGATCTCCCTGACGAAGGACTCGGCGACCAAGACCGCTCGGATCGATCTGCGTAAGAGTCAGGGAGATCCGAACTGGGTGCTGACGGTCGGCCTCGAGTGGGACGGACGCAACGCCAAGTACGACCGAAACGGGAACGTGAAGCGCTACGGAACCGGCGATCTCGACGTGTACTTCTTCTGCCGCAACGAGGAAACGAACAAATACGTCGTGATCAGCGGTGAGGCCAGGCACCGCGGCAGCCTCGACAAGTGGCCGTACATGCACCACTACGGCGACAGCAAGGGTCCCGGCAGCGGCAACAAGCCGGCGACCGAGCAGGTCCGTGTTCTCCCCAAGGAGAACGGAGACCTGCTGGTGAACGTCTACCAGAGCGTCGACAACGGTACCGGTGCGATCGATACGTTCGGCAAGCCGCGCGTCGCGATCCGCTACGGCCGCGCCGGCCGCGACGGACTTCCCGGACCCGATGCAGACGAGATCTTGGTATACGTGGGAAATGGGCGGGACTCCTACTGGGCGACGATCGCACATATCGACGTTCAAGATGGTGTCCTCACCGTCGACGGAGAGACGCGCTACAGCCACCCCGGCAGCGAACGCATGCCAGTGCTGGACACCGCTGGTAAGTGGGTCCAAGAGTCGTCGAACGGACCCGTGGGGCGGAGCAAGAAGGCGCACCGCGGAATCGGTCTGACGAACTACACCGGCCGATGCCCTGCCCGCACATAGATCCACTCACATGCACGACAGTGCCTACTTGGGCACAGTCTACGGGTACTAACGAACACCGCAATTAGGAGACCACATGGGGTTCTGGGATCAGCTCAAAGCCAAGACTCACGAACTGAACGGGCAGTTGCAGACGAAGACTGCCCAGTTCAAGAACAAGGAGTTCGCCAACGGCTCGATGGCGATGTGTGCGCTGATCGCCGCTGCCGACGGCAGCATCGATGCCTCGGAGCGACAGAAGACCGCTGCGCTGATCATGTCGAACGATGCGCTCAGTGTGTTTGCCCCGGACGAGCTTCGGCAGAAGTTCGATTGGTTCTGCGACAAGCTGCAGGGCGACTTCGACTTCGGCAAGGTGGAGGCGACCGCGACGATCGGCAAGTTGAAGGCCAAGCCTGAGCAGGCGCGGGCGGTGATTCAGATCGGCATCATCATCGGCGGTGCCGATGGACACTTCGACGAGGACGAGAAGCGCGCGGTCAAGGAAGCCTGCTACGCGGTGGGGATCGACCCTGCCGAATTCGAACTCTGAGACGAACCACGAAACCACAGACCGCGTTCACCGCAACGAACCGGGAATCGACAGAGCAACAAGTCCAGGAGGACGAAACATGGGCGTGAGCCTGACCAAGGGTGGCAATGTCTCGCTGACGAAGGAGGCCCCCGGTTTGACCGCGGTTGCGGTCGGCCTCGGCTGGGATGTGCGCGCCACGACGGGGGAGGACTTCGACCTCGACGCGTCCGCTATCGCGCTAGGCGCCGACAGCAAGGTCGTGTCGGACCAGCACTTCGTGTTCTTCAACAACCTCAAGTCGCCGGACGGCGCGATCGAGCACACCGGCGACAACCTGACCGGTGAGGGTGACGGCGACGACGAGGTCGTCAAGGTCGATCTCGCTGCTGTGCCTGCCAACATCGAATCGATCGTTTTCCCGGTGTCGATCTACGACGCCGAAAACCGTAGCCAGTCGTTCGGGCAGATCCGCAACGCGTTCATCCGCGTCGTCAACCAGGCCGACAACTCCGAACTTGCGCGCTACGACCTATCGGAGGACGCGTCCACCGAGACCGCCATGGTGTTCGGTGAGCTCTACCGCAACGGGGGGGACTGGAAGTTCCGCGCTGTCGGCCAGGGCTACGCCTCGGGTCTGTCGGGTATCGCCCGCGACTACGGCGTCAACGTCTGAGGAGCTTGCGCTCGGGCGACGGCTTCGTCTGTGAGCGACGGCGCAGCCCATCCAGTTCAGCCGCGCCGTCGCGGAATGGTATGTACCGCAACAAGGAAATCGAGTAGCAGCTGCGGGGGTCAAGGCCGCACGTGAGCACGGCATCCTCTCCTGACCCGTATCCGCCCCCTGACCTCAGCGTGGTCCCGGCTCGATCCACGCGCCATCGAACACCGACACATCGAAGGACCTGTAACGCTGTGACCGCACCACTGATCAAGGGGCAGAACGCCCCCATCACCGCCATCGACGTCGTTGTCTCCGTCGATCTGACCGCCGCTGCCGATCTGTCGGCTCTCCTGGTCACGGCTAACGGGAAGGTTCGCTCCGACGCGGATTTCGTCTACTACAACCAGCCGAGCGGACCGGGTGTGCGGCTGAAAGCAGGTGCGTCGGGTCAGGCTGCGGCGCTGCACGTGTCACTCGCCGCGGTTCCAGCCGACATCGAACAGATTCGTGCGGTCATCACTCTCGATGACGCCTCGTCCACGTTCGGTCGCCATGGCGCTCCTACCGCACGCGTGACCGACACCAGTGGAAACACGTTGTACGAGTATCGGATCGACGGTCTCGATACCGAGTCCATCGTCATCGCACTCGAGCTGTATCGGCGGCAGGGCGCCTGGAAGGTGCGCGCGGTCGGGCAGGGCTACGCCGGAGGCTTCGCCGCGCTGGTCACCGACCACGGCGTCACCGTCGATGACGAACCCGCTGCCGCGCCCACGCCGCCCGCCGCTCCCTCGGCACCCCCCGCAGCACCGGTTCGTCCGGCACCCCCGGCCGCGAGTTCCGAGGTCAGTCTGGTCAAGGGGCGCACCGTCAACTTGACGAAGGGGCAGAAAGTCAGTCTCAGGAAGGACGGCGGGGTAGCTCTCACCATGGTGACCATGGGTCTCGGCTGGGATCCGGTAGAGAAGCGAAGCATGTTCGGAAGCCGAGCCGTCGACATCGACCTCGACGCCTCCGCCATCTTGATCGCCGACAACCAGATCGTCGACGCCTGCTACTTCGGGCAGCTCCGGTCCAGGGACGGCTCGGTCCTGCATGAAGGTGACAACCTCACCGGCGCCGGTGACGGGGACGACGAGGTCATGCACGTCGATCTGACCCGGGTGCCGCCGTACGTCACCACTGTCATCTTTCTGATCACTTCCTTCAAGGGGCAAACCTTCGAGCAGGTCAAGAATGCGTTCTGCCGACTCGTCGACTCCACCACGAACAGCGAACTCGCTCGCTACACCCTGCAGCAGGGCATGCCCTACACCGGCATGGTCATGGCCAAGGTGTTCCGCGGGACCGACGGGTGGAAGCTCCAAGCGATAGGCGAGGGCATCCAGGCCAAGCACCCAGGCGAGGCGGCGCCGCAGCTGCACCGCTTCATCGGCGCGTAGAGGAGGACCGACAGTGCACATGATGCCTGGACAGAACACCGTACTGTCGACCGCGGCACTGCGGTTCACCGCCGACAGCGCAACCGCACTCGACGTCTCGGCGCTGATCGCCGACTCCTCGCTCGAGGCACTGTCGTCTGAGCACTTCGTGTTCTACAACCAGCCGCACACACCCGGCGTCCGGCTGGAATCGGGTGGCGTCGAGATCGATCTCGACGCCGTCCACCCCGACGCCCATGCCGTTCTCTGCATCGCCAGCGTCGACCCAGACACCACTACCGGAGACGCTTTCAGCCAGGTCACTGCAACCCTTCACGACCACACCGGGCGATCGATAGCGGTCATCGACATCGACTGCGGGGCCGGCGAGTCGGCGGTGATCTGCTGGGAGCTGTACCGAAGGGCAGGACAGTGGAAGTTACGTGCTGTCGGGCAGGGCTACCGCGACGGCCTCGCAGGCCTGATCACTCAGCACGGTGTCGACGTCAATGCCGCCGACGGACCACCCACCTCTCCCGAGGTTGGCTCCGCCACCGAATACGCTCCGATCGAACCGCTCGACCCGGACCGGATCATTGAACGGTTCGGAATGATCCGGGAAGACGCGGCCCGTTCCGCCGCCGCCCTGATCACGGCACGTCAGTTCGCCCAGTCTCGCCTCGATGACGAGCTCACTGCGGCCGTCGCCGATCCCGCCACCCGCAACAGCCCGGCAGCAGCGCACGCGAGGACTCGAGCGCAGCAGCGACATGACGACGTCGTCGAGCAGGCGCGCATCCGATACGACCAGGACAGCGCCCACCTCGAGAAGGAACTCGACGCCATCTCGCCGATGTTGCCACGACCGTTCGCGGACTGGAACTCTCCGGCATGGACCAGCACCACCGGCGCAGGTGGGGGGACCGCGGACGGAATCCGTGTCGGCGAGGTGTCCGCGCCCCAGTGCGGTCCTCTGCAGATCCCGATGTTCTTGCGGTTCCCGCTGCGACAGCCCTTGCGAATCGTCGGCCCCGACGCACCCGCAACGGCAGCGGTGGTCTCCGCGGTCACGTTGAGGATGCTGGCCGCATGCGACGACAGCGCCCTCGACATCGTCGACCTCAGCGGCAGCCTTCAACCGCTGACGTCTGCGTTGGCCCACCTCCCGGGTAGCCTCACGATCGACGATGCCGGCGACATTACCTCCTACCTCGAATCCGTCTCCGCATCAGCAGAACTCGAGATGCTCGACCGAGCAGACCGAGAACCACGGCGCACCCCAACCCGACGGCTCATCGTGCTGAACCACTTCCCGTACGGCTACGAGCAGCGGCACTGGTCGTCTATCGCATTCCTCGCCCAGTACGGGCCGGCGACCGGTATCTCGCTGGTGATCGTCAGTGAAAGCTCGAGGCCCGTAGCGGAAATCGACTCCGATCTTGTCCGCTACAGCCAGGCCCTACCTGCTGCTGCCGAGTCCGAATGGCGCGATCCGTGGACTTCCAACCCCTGGACCTTCACCCCTGATCGGGTACCAGCCGACTCCGACCACCTCGCACAAGTACTCGCCCACTTCGCAGACCGGTAACCAGACGCTGACCATGTACGGCTTCGTAATTGGCGGGTGCATCGTCCCGATCTCCACTGGTGACCAGGTTCACGTATTGAGCGGAAACCCAGAGATTGTCGCAGGCAATGCTTAACCTTTCCGACCATGCGCTACTCGTTCATCGCGGTTGCCATCGCCGCAACCGCTGTTCTATCCGCCTGCTCGACCTCCCAGGAGACTTCCTACGAGGGCTCAGAGACCGCGACCACCACATCCACCTTCACTGAGCAAGCAGCTCCCGCTATTTCCCCGGCGGAAGAGCTGCGTGAACGTGTAGCAGAGGGTGACCTGCGCGAAGCGGCTCGCCAGCTCGACCTGAGCGTCGTTGCGATGGACCGGGACACCATGTGGGACTTCTACACACAGCGGTGTAAGGCCGAAGTAGGGGGACGGGAGGAGTGGGATCTCGTGGTCGATTTCGTATTCGCCGCCGTCGACGGGATCAACGAAGAGCCACAGCCAATTGACTGGATTGCCAGTGTGGACGGCACCTCCGGCCAGGTAATCACCGTGGACGCCAACTCGAACGGGCCTTATTATTCGCTCGAGCCTCGACCGTGGACCTTCATCGACGGCAAGTGGCAGTACGACAACTGCTAGCAGATCCAATTCAGCGGGCCGAGGCTATCGTTGTTGACGAGTATTGGCGGATCGCCCTTTGTTTCCTGATGGAGGTAGATGAGGGCAGGAACGCGAGGTCGCTGTGCCAACCGATTACAACGATGGCCGGTATGCCGAGCATTATCGGGACGCCAAGAGATCCCAAGCATGGCGCTCGCAGGTCGAGACGTATTCATTCCTGAAGTTGATTGGGGATGTCCGTGGAAAGAAGGTGCTGGACGTCGCGTGCGGTGAAGGTCATTTCACCCGCATCCTCTGTAGAGCCGGCGCCTCGAAGGTGGTCGGTATCGACATCGCCGACTCCATGATCGAGTTGGCACGCGAGCAGGAAGCGCGGGAGCCATTGGGCATCGAGTATCGGGTCGAGGATGCGCGATCGACCGCAGCTCACCAGCATTTCGATCTGGTCACCTCGGCCTGGTTGCTTTGCTATGCGCGCGACCGCGCCGATCTCGCACGCATGTGTCGCGGTGTGGCGAGCCGCCTCGAATCGGGCGGCCGCTTCGTCACAGTCACGATGAATCCCGCCCTGCGCTCCTTCCGGCCTCAGCCGGACTACCGGAAATACGGCATCGAGTTCAAGCTGGCAGACCACGTGATCGACGGGGGCCTGATCGAGGCCACTGTGCATCTGGATGGTTTGTCGTTCGCGGCTGAAAATTATTCGTTTTCGACCAGTGCCTACGAGTCAGAACTCGATGCGGCCGGATTTCGCGATTTGGCAGTGCACATGCCGGAGTCGGCACCCCATGTTGGTGCCGGCGAAGATGGCTATTGGGACGATTTCCTGAACTACCCGTTCTTCGTTCTCATGGATTGCGTCAAAGCGTAGCCGCGGCCTGCCGTCAGGTGCGGTCTTGCTCTGTGTCGCAGAAGGACCACGGACCTCGTGGATGCTTCCACGAGGTCCGCGAGTTCGACAAGGCCGTCAAGTCCGAGGCGCGAAAGGCTGCGGCGGCGGAGAAGAAGTAGGAGCAGCTACTCGACGTCGGATGCCTTCTGCTTCGGTTCCAGGTCGATGTGGCCCTGGCGCGGCCCCTCGTGCATCCACGGGAAGACGCTGTTGCCCTGCCCACCGGCCGACGGACCGTGGCCGAGTACTCCGTGCTCGTACGCTGATTCGGCGTGCAGCGCGAGGTCGATGCCCGAGGTCTCGTCTTCCCGGCTGACCCGGAATCCCACAATCCGGTCAATCAGTTTGCCGAGCATGTAGGTGACGCCGAATGCGTAGAGCCCGACGACGATTACGGCCAGAAGCTGCTTGCCGAGTTGCGCAAATCCGCCGCCGTACAAGAGGCCCGTCGGTCCGCCAGTCATGATTTCGGTCGCCAACAGCCCGATGAGGATCGTGCCGACGATGCCGCCCACCAGGTGGACGCCCACGACGTCGAGCGAGTCGTCGTAGCCGAAACGGAACTTCCAACCCACGGCGAACGAGCACACCACGCCGGCGATGGTGCCGATGGCGATGGCGCCGAGCGTGTTCACGGTTCCACAGGACGGGGTGATCGCCACCAGGCCGGCGACGACGCCGGACGCCGCACCGAAGGTAGTTGGGTGGCCGTCACGAATCTGTTCGACGACGAGCCAGCCGAGCATGCCGGTGCAGCCGGCGACCAGGGTGTTCAGGAAGACCGCCGCCGCGGTGCCGTCCGCAGCGAGGGCCGAGCCCGCATTGAAACCGAACCAGCCGAACCACAGCAGGCCGACGCCGAGGAGCACGAGCGGAAGATTGTGGGGACGCATAGCGTCGGACTTGAACCCGAGTCGAGGACCGACAACCAGCGCCAACGCCAAGCCGGATGCGCCGGAGACGATTTCGACGACGAGTCCGCCTGCATAGTCGAGGGCGCCCAACCGCGCGATCCATCCGTCCGCGTTCCACACCCAGTGCGCGACAGGTGCGTACACCGCAAGTGCCCAGATGGGCACGAAGATTATCCAGGCAGAGAACTTGGCCCGGTCGGCGATGGCGCCGCTGATCAGTGCGGCGGTGAGGATCGCGAACGTGAGTTGGAAGGTGGCGAAGAGAATCTCGGGAACCTGCCCCTCGACGGTCGTGGGGTCTATCCCGGCCATCCCCAGGTGTTCGAGGCCACCGATCAGGCCGCCACCGATGTCGTCGCCGAAGATCAGGGAATATCCGACCACCAGCCATGCGACTGTCACCAGCGCGATCGAGACGAAACTCATCATGATCATGTTCAGTACGCCGGTCGAACGGACCATTCCGCCGTAGAACAGGGCCAGGCCCGGCGTCATCAATAGGACCAGTGCAGTACTGATCAGCAGCCAGGCGGTTGCCCCCGGGTCGATTACAGGCACGACATTCTCCTCACCGCTCACGGACGAGACCCGTGAGCGGTGAGACACGATGGCCATGGGCCATTTCGGAATTGATTCCTATATGTTGCGAGCGTGTTACGCGGTGTCGGGTGTCTCCCCGAGGATCGGGCGGGGTGGGCGCGCGGCAAACGTTTCGCCCACTGGGCAAATCTGTCGGGGTTCGCCGGTAGGATTCGCGCGTGGCCCTGTATCGGAAGTATCGACCCGCAACCTTCGCCGAGGTGGTGGGGCAGGAGCATGTAACCGAACCGCTGAGTGCCGCACTAGACGCCGGACGGATCAACCACGCCTACCTGTTCTCGGGCCCGCGCGGATGCGGTAAGACGTCATCGGCCCGCATCCTGGCGCGGTCACTCAACTGTGTCGAGGGTCCTACTTCGACACCGTGTGGGCAGTGCCCGTCGTGTGTCGCGCTCGGTCCCGGTGGTGCGGGGAATCTCGATGTCACAGAACTCGACGCTGCCAGCCACGGTGGCGTCGAAGACACCCGTGAACTGCGCGACCGCGCTTTCTACGCGCCCGCCGACTCGCGGTACCGCGTGTTCATCGTGGATGAGGCGCATATGGTCAGCACACAGGGTTTCAACGCCCTACTGAAGATCGTCGAGGAACCGCCTGAGCACCTCATCTTCGTCTTCGCCACGACGGAACCGGACAAGGTGCTGCCTACCATCCGTTCGCGCACCCACCACTACCCATTCCGGCTGCTCACGCCATCGACCATGAGGGGTCTGCTCGAAAAGGTCTGTGATCAGGAGAGGGTGCCGGTTGCCGACGAGGTGTATCCGCTGGTCATCCGAGCGGGGGGTGGTTCGCCACGTGACTCGTTGAGCATCCTCGATCAACTCCTGGCGGGTGCCGGGGACGCGGGTATCACCTACCCCGGAGCGCTTTCATTGCTCGGTGTGACGGATGCGGCGCTCATCGACGACGCGGTCGATGCGCTCGCGGAGGGTAGCGGGGTTGCACTGTTCGGGACGGTCGACCGGATCATCGATGCGGGACACGATCCGCGCCGATTCGCGGTCGATCTGCTCGAGCGTCTGCGTGACCTGATCCTGATGCAAGCGGTTCCCGACGCCGCTGAGCGTGGCCTGGTCGACGCACCTGGTGACGCGCTGGAAAACATGCGCGCCCAGGTTCAGCGGATCGGTCCGGCCACTCTCACGCGGTACGCCGAGGTGGTTCATGCCGGGCTGGGGGAGATGCGTGGGGCCACGGCCCCGCGGCTACTGCTCGAGGTGATGTGCGCCCGGATGCTGCTGCCTTCGGCTTCCGATGCCGAATCGGCAGTGTTGCAGCGACTCGAACGTGTCGAACGAGGACTCCCGGCGACGGGAGCGGCATCTGCGGTGGGTGCGGGCGAGCGTCCGGCAGCGTTGCCGGATCACGCACCTGGGGAGGTCACCGAACGCGCGCCGAAGTTCGAGAGGCCCTCGAAGCGGCGGGCTGCCGCGGCAACAGTTCCTCCTCCGCCCGAGCCAGTGCCCGAACCCATGCCCCGCCCCGAGCCGGAACCGAAGCCTGTTCCGGTTCCCGAGCCGGAACCGACGCCGCAGCCCGGGCCGACTCCGGGGCCCGTTCCCGAGCCGGAACCGACACCGCACCCGGTCTCGGAACCCGAACCGAATGTCGATCAGATTGCACCGCCTGCTTTGCAGTCACCCCAGGAACCGGCACCGTCCGTAGGTGCCGAGCTGTCTGTGCTCCGGGAATCGTGGAATACGCTGCGTGAGAAGGTAGGCCAGCGAAACAAGATTCTTCCGGCGATGTTGTCGGCGGCGACGGTGCACGATGTCCAGGGGAGCCGTCTCGTCCTGGCACACCCGGTCCCCAACTTGGGTGCGCGCATAGCGTCGCCACACAATGCTCGGGTGATCGCCGAGGTGTTGTCCGAGATGTTCGGCGGCAATTGGGAAGTCGAGTATCAGGCCGACGCTTCGGCGGCTGCATCGCCGGCTGTCACGCGGGCTGCCGCTGCACCCACGAAGGCGGCCGCGGATACGCCGCGGTTCTCCCGGCGGAGTCGGGAGAACGCTGAGGGGAGCCCGCAGGAGCGCCCGAGTGCCGGTCCTGACGATTCGGTCCAGGGCCATCAATTGTCAGAACCTGACAATGATATTCCGCCGCCGGAGGCACCCGATTACCCCGACGATCCCGGGCCGGTGCTGGAAGAGGAGTCGGCGCCGCCGCCCGTGTCAACTTTCGAGGACGAGGAAGAAATGCTCGCCGAAGCTGCGGAACCCGGCGATCCGTCGGTCCGCCGCGACCCCGAAGACGTGGCATCCGAACTACTCAGGGACGTGCTCGGGGCTGAGAGGCTCGAAGGCTGACACCGGCTGTGTCGAGTCGGAGTACTTTGCCAAAGTCTTACTCCATGTCGTAGTTTCCTTTATCTGCGGTATAACCTCTGAACCCTGCGTAACAGCAAAATGCTGCTCGCCACACCGCATGACAGAGGGAGATCCATGTTCGACCGCGCGAACCGAGCTGCTCCGGCTCGGGGGAGTTCACACGTCTCACGCCGCCGATTCCTTGCAGGCGCTGGTCTTACGGCGGGAGCAGTCATGCTCTCGTCGACGACGACAGCGGCCTCGGCCTCCCCGCGCCGCGCTCTCGCGGATGGCGACCGGGTGCCTGCCCTCATCATCGGCAGCGGCTACGGCGGCGCCGTCACCGCACTGCGGCTGACGCAGGCAGGCATTCCCACGCAGATCGTCGAGATGGGGCGTAGCTGGGACACCCCCGGTCCTGACGGCAGGATCTTCAGCGGGATGGCCATCCCCGACAAGCGTTCGACGTGGTTGTCCGACATGTCGGATCCGCCGGTCAACAACATCATGGGCATCAACTTCAGGATGCCCATCGAGAGGTACACCGGTGTCCTCGACGGCGAGCGCTTCTCCGAAATCAAGGTCTACCAAGGTCGCGGTGTCGGTGGCGGCTCGCTCGTCAACGGGGGCATGGCCGTCACCCCGAAGCGCAACTTCTTCGAGGAGATTCTGCCGTCTGTCAACTCGGACGAGATGTACAACAAGTACTTCCCGCGCGCGAACGCCAGCCTGGGTGTCACCAACATCGACCCCGAGTGGTTCGAAACCACGCCGTGGTATCAGTACGCACGTTCCGGTCGCAGGAGTGCACACGACTCCGGATTCTCAACGGTCTACATACCCAACGTGTACGACTTCGAGTACATGAAGAGGGAGGCTGCGGGCGAGGTAGCGAGGTCCGCGCTCGGCGGTGAGGTCATTTACGGCAACAACGCCGGCAAGAAGTCGCTCGACAAGACGTATCTTGCGCAGGCTGCCGCCACCGGCAATCTGTCGATCACCACGCTGCACCGGGTCACCAAGGTCGAGCCCGCCCCGGGCGCCGGCTACAACGTGACGATGGAGCAGATCGACGAACGAGGCAACGTCATCGCCACCAAGGTCGTTGCCGCCGATCGGGTGTTCTTCGCGGCAGGCAGCGTCGGCACCAGCAAGCTGCTCGTGTCGATGAAGGCGCAGGGGCACCTGCCGAACCTGTCGTCGCAGGTCGGTGAGGGCTGGGGCAACAACGGCAACATCATGCTGGCCCGCGCAAACCACGTGTGGGATCCCCTCGGTTTCAATCAGTCCGGGATTCCGACGCTCGGCATCGACAACTGGGACGACCCGGCCGCGCCGGTCTTCGCCGAGATCGCCCCCCTGCCCTCGGGGATCGAGACCTTCATCGCCATGTACTTGGCGATCGCGAAGAACCCCGAACGTGGTCGTTTCCAGTTCAATCCGAGCACCGGCCAGGTCGATCTCTCCTGGACTCGCTCTCAGAACCAAATCGGTATCGACATGGCGAGGGCGGTCTTCGACAAGATCAACCGGAAGGAAGGCACCGGCTACCGGACGGATCTGTTCGGTGTGTTCAAGGAGTTCGGCGACGACTTCACGTACCACCCGCTGGGCGGCGTCCTGCTGAACTCGGCCACCGACAACTACGGACGTCTTCCCGAATACCCCGGTCTGTACGTCGTCGACGGTTCTCTCGTCCCCGGCAACGTCGGTGTCAACCCGTTCGTGACCATCACGGCGCTGGCAGAACGGAACGTGGAGAAGATCATCTCTACCGATCTCGCCTAGAACTGGTCGCGGCCCGTGTTCCGTCGATGAGCTCCCGCAGCATCGACGAAACACGGGCCGCTTCGGTTACGTTCGGCGACAGCCGAACACCGAGCTGTCATCAGGTCAGGCGTTTGACGAGATGTGATGTGATGCGCCAATTTCTCGGTATCGCCTCCTGATCGCTTCTGTCGACGGTATAACCCGGGGAGCTTTCGTAGCAGCAACAAGCTGCTTGCCCGACCACCGACAGAGGAGATCCATGTTCGACCGCGCGAACCGAGCTGCTCCGGCTCGGGGGTTTTCACACGTCTCACGCCGCCGATTCCTTGCAGGCGCTGGTCTTACGGCGGGAGCAGTCATGCTCTCGTCGACGACGACAGCGGCTTCGGCCTCCCCGCGCCGCGCTCTCGCGGATGGCGATCGGGTGCCTGCCCTCGTCATCGGCAGTGGCTACGGCGGCGCCGTCGCCGCACTGCGGCTGACGCAGGCAGGCATTCCCACGCAGATCGTCGAGATGGGGCGTAGTTGGGACACGCCCGGTCCTGACGGAACGATTTTCAGCGAGATGGTCAGTCCCGACAAGCGTTCGACGTGGTTGGCCGACTCGACGGATCCGCCGGTCAGCAACTTCATCGGCTTCAGCATCAAGAGGCCCGTCGACAGGTACGTCGGTGTCCTCGACGCCGAGTACTTCTCCGGGATCAAGGTCTATCAGGGGCGTGGCGTCGGCGGTGGCTCGCTCGTCAACGGTGGCATGGCCGTTACCCCGAAGCGCAACTTCTTCGAGGAGATCCTGCCGTCGGTCGACTCGAACGCGATGTACAACACATACTTCCCGCGCGCAAACGCCGCTCTCGGTGTCAACGACATCGACAAGGAGTGGTTCGAGTCGACGGAGTGGTACAAGTTCGCGCGGACCGGGCGGAAGACCGCTGAACGATCCGGATTCTCAACGGCTTTCGTACCCAACGTGTACGACTTCGAGTACATGAAGAGGGAGGCCGAGGGTGAGGTTACGAAGTCCGCGCTCGGCGGTGAGGTCATTTACGGCAACAACGCCGGCAAGAAGTCGCTCGACAAGACCTACCTCGCGCAGGCTGCGGCCACCGGCAAGCTGACGATCACCAGCCTTCATCGGGTCACCAAGGTCGAGCCTGCCTCGGGCTCCGGCTACAACGTGACGATGGAGCAGATCGACGAAGAAGGCAAGATCGTCGACACCAAGGTCGTTGCCGCCGATCGGGTGTTCTTCGCCGCAGGCAGTGTCGGCACCAGCAAGCTGCTCGTGTCGATGAAGGCACAGGGGCACCTGCCGAACCTGTCGTCGCAGGTCGGTGAGGGCTGGGGCAACAACGGCAACATCATGCTCGGCCGGGCGAACCACATGTGGCACTCCACCGGGTCCAAGCAGTCCACGATCCCGACTCTCGGCATCGACAACTGGGACGACCCGGCCGCGCCGATCTTCGCCGAGATCGCCCCGCTGCCCGCAGGACTCGAGACCTATGTGAGCCTGTACCTGGCGATCACGAAGAACCCCGAACGTGCTCGCTTCCAGTTCAATTCGAGCACCGGCAAGGTCGATCTGTCTTGGACCGTCTCTCAGAACCAGCCGGGCATCGACATGGCGAGGGCAGTCTTCGACAAGATCAACCGGAGGGAAGGCACGATATACCGGACGGATCTGTTCGGTGTGTACAAGAAATTCGGTGACGACTTCACGTACCACCCGCTGGGCGGCGTCCTGCTGAACTCGGCCACCGACAACTACGGACGTCTTCCCGAATACCCCGGCCTGTACGTCGTCGACGGTTCTCTCGTCCCCGGCAACGTCGGTGTCAACCCGTTCGTGACCATCACCGCGCTGGCCGAACGGAACATGGAGAAGATCATCTCTACCGATCTCGCTTAGAGCTGGTCGCGGCCCGTGTTCCGTCGATCAACTCCTGCAGCATCGACGGAACACGGACCTCATCAATGACGTTCAGCGACAGTCAGAACACGGGGGTGATCGTGGCCACGATGCGGTCGATCGCGCCGTTCTCCAGATCGAAAGTCTCGTCGATCTCGACGGTCATCAGTCGCAGGTCTCCGATTCCCGCGTCCAGAAGGTAGACGGTGTGGACGGTGTCGCCGGTTTCGGTCATGGTCAGGTCACGCACGCCTTGGATCACCCGGTACTGGATGCCGTGGTTCAGGTCGTCCGTCAATTGCTGGCCGTTGAACCCCGTCTGGAATCCGGCCTCGACGCGCGTGGCATCGGGTGTGAATCGAACGTCGCTCGCGTCGTGGCTTACGAGGGCGTCGATATAAGCGCGGACCACCGCTTCGTTGGGGCTGTCGGCCGGATTCGGTGCGGCCGAAGCTGCAGCAGGGAAAGCGACCGCTGCGGCTGTCACGGCAAGCAGGGACATGGTCGACATCTTGGCAATTCGCATGCCGCATCGTAGCTGAAACGTGTTCCCATCTCGGCGCGACGGGGTCCGAGCTGTGTCCCGCAATACATATCGCACTGTGCCGGTTCGATCTGCTCAGGGCGTCGAACCTCAGGACGTCGAACACTGCGCCGCAACAATGTGGTGGCGGCAGGCTGGGTGATCAGCTCGGTCACGATCGACGATCGCTTCGGTCCTTCCCCTCGCTCTGCAACGCGTTCTAAGGTTGAGAGCTGGGATATGCCCCGTGCAAAGTGCCCGTGTGCACGGTCGGCGTCGAAGCAGATAAGGAAGGAACACCCTACAGTGACCACAGAGGCATTCATTTATGAAGCCATCCGCACCCCGCGTGGCCGCGGAAAGAAGACCGGTTCGCTGCATTCGGTCAAGCCGATATCGCTGGTCACCGGCCTGATTGACGAGCTTCGTGCGCGGTTCCCCGATCTTGACGAAGACCGCATCTCTGATGTGGTCCTCGGCGTCGTCACCCCAGTCGGCGACCAAGGAATGGATATCGCACGCATTGTCGTCAACGACGCCGGCCTGCCCGACACCGTCGGCGGCGTCCAGCTGAACCGTTTTTGCGCGTCCGGCCTGGAGGCCATCAACACCGCCGCGCAGAAAGTGCGCTCCGGCTGGGACGAATTGGTCATCGCCGGTGGCGTCGAGTCGATGTCCCGGGTGCCGATGGGATCCGATGGTGGAGCGTGGGCACTCGACCCGGCCACCAACTACGACAACTACTTCGTTCCGCAGGGTGTGGGCGCCGATCTGATCGCCACGATCGAAGGCTTCTCCCGCGAGGACGTCGACGCGTACGCCGTCCGTTCGCAGGATCTGGCCGCGAAGGCATGGACGGGCGGGTACTTCGCCAAGTCCGTCGTGCCGGTCAAGGACATCAACGGCCTGACCATCTTGGACCAGGACGAGCACATGCGTCCCGGTACCACCCTCGAGAGCCTCGCGGGTCTCACCCCGTCCTTCGCCGGTGTCGGTGAGATGGGTGGCTTCGACGCAGTGTCACTACAGAAGTACCACTGGGTCGAAAAGATCAACCACGTCCATCACGGTGGCAACAGTTCCGGCATCGTCGACGGCGCCGCACTCGTGCTCGTCGGTTCGGAACAGGCCGGCAAGGACATGAACCTGGCCCCGCGTGCCCGTGTCGTCGCTACCGCTACCTCTGGCGCGGACTCCACGATCATGCTGACCGGGCCGACGCCCGCGTCGAAGAAGGTTCTCGCGACCGCCGGCCTGACCCTCGACGATATGGACCTGGTCGAGATCAACGAGGCGTTCGCGTCTGTGGTGCTCAAGTTCCAGAAGGATCTCGACATCCCCGACGAGAAGCTCAACGTCAACGGCGGAGCCATCGCGATGGGCCACCCGCTCGGTGCCACGGGCGCCATGATCACCGGCACGGTGCTTGACGAACTCGAGCGCCGGAATGGCCGGTACGCCCTCATCACCTTGTGCATCGGCGGCGGAATGGGTGTCGCCACCATCATCGAGCGCGTCTGACGCAGCGTCCGTCCACTACTAGGACTACCAGGAGACTTGAAGCAGTGAGCGAGCAGAACATCATCAACTGGGAGCAGGACGCCGACGGCATCGTCGTGCTCACCATCGACGATCCCAACCAGGGCGCGAACACAATGAACGACGCCTACATCTCCTCGATGAAGGCGACCATCGACCGCCTCGTCGAGGAGAAGGACTCCATCACAGGTGTCGTCGTCACCTCCGGCAAGAAGACGTTCTTCGCGGGTGGCGACCTCAAGAACATGATCAAGGCAGGCCCTGAGGACGCCGCCGAAGTCCAGAGTTTCGGCGTCGCGGTCAAGCAGGACCTGCGTCGCCTCGAGACTCTCGGCAAGCCGGTCGTCGCCGCCATCAACGGTGCCGCGCTCGGCGGTGGACTCGAGATCGCGCTTGCCACGCATCACCGCATTGCCGCGGACGTGAAGGGCGTCAAGATCGGGCTTCCCGAAGTCACCTTGGGCTTGCTGCCCGGCGGCGGCGGTGTGGTGCGCACCGTCCGGATGCTAGGTCTGCAGAATGCGCTGATGCAGGTGCTGCTGCAGGGTCAGCAACGTGGACCCGTGCAGGCCAAGGAGATCGGACTCATCGACGAGGTCGTGTCCTCGGTCGAAGAACTGGTACCTGCGGCGAAGGCGTGGATCAAGGCCAACCCCGAGGGCGGTGTCCAGCCGTGGGACGTCAAGGGCTACCGGATCCCCGGCGGCACCCCGTCCAGCCCGGGCCTCGCAGCCAACCTCCCGGCGTTCCCCGCGAACCTGCGCAAGCAGCTCAAGGGCGCACCCATGCCGGCTCCGCGCGCCATCATGGCAGCCGCCGTCGAGAGCACACAGGTCGACATCGACAACGCGTTCGTGATCGAGGCGCGATACTTCACATCTCTGGTCACCGGTCAGGTCGCGAAGAACATGATCCAGGCGTTCTTCTTCGATCTGCAGGCGATCAACTCCGGCGCCTCCCGTCCGGAAGGTATCGAAAAGACGCCGATCACCAAGATCGGCGTGCTCGGTGCCGGAATGATGGGTGCCGGAATCGCGTACGTGTCGGCCAAGGCCGGCTTCGAGGTCGTCCTCAAGGACGTCAGCATCGAGGCCGCGAACAAGGGCAAGGCCTACTCCGAGGGCATCGAGGCCAAGGCACTCTCCCGCGGCAAGACCACCGAAGAGAAGTCGAAGGCCCTGCTCGACAGGATCAAGCCGACCGCCGACGCTGACGACTTCGCCGGCGTCGACTTCGTCATCGAGGCGGTGTTCGAAAGCCAGGAACTCAAGCACAAGGTGTTCCAGGAGATCGAGGACATCGTCGAGCCGGAGGCTTTGCTCGGCTCGAACACGTCGACCCTGCCGATCACCGGCCTCGCAACGGGTGTGAAGCGGCAGGAGGACTTCATCGGAATCCACTTCTTCTCACCAGTCGACAAGATGCCTCTCGTGGAGATCATTCGCGGAGAGAAGACATCCGACAAGGCGCTGGCCCGGGTGTTCGACTATGTCCAGGCCATCCGGAAGACTCCGATCGTCGTCACCGACTCGCGTGGATTCTTCACCTCGCGCGTGATCGGCACGTTCATCAACGAAGCGATCCGCATGTTGGCGGAGGGCATCGAGCCTGCCACTATCGAGCAGGCAGGAATGCAGGCCGGCTACCCGGCGGCACCGCTGCAACTGTCGGATGAGCTGAACCTCACGCTGATGCAGAAGATCCGCAAGGAGACTGCGCAGGCTGCCGAGGCCGAGGGCAAGACGCTGCCTGCCGATCCCGCGGGCGACGTCATCAACACTCTCGTCGAGAAGTTCGACCGCACAGGAAAGCTCGGCGGTGCGGGGTTCTACGACTACGCCGACGGCAAGCGCACCGGCCTGTGGTCGGGGTTGCGGGAGACTTTCGGCTCCAAGGAACTCGAGGTTCCGTTCGAGGATCTCGTCGAGCGCATGCTGTTCATCGAGGCAATCGAGACGCAGAAGTGCTTCGACGAGGGCGTACTTCTCACCACGGCTGATGCCAACATCGGCTCGATCATGGGCATCGGCTTCCCTGCCTGGACGGGCGGTGTGGCGCAGTACATCCAGGGCTACGAAGGCGGCCAGGCCGGCTTCGTCAAGCGCGCTGAAGAACTCGCCGCCAAGTACGGTGAGCGCTTCACTCCGCCGGCTTCACTCATCAAGTAGTAGGCGGTTCTGCGGCCGGTGCACGGTCGGCGAGTACCAGTACTCGTCGACCGTGCACCGGCTCAGCTCTGTATTGGGACCAGTTTCCCCGAATTATCGGGCCATCAGGTCAAGTCCCGACCCTGGTGCGTTGCCGTGACCGGTCGGGGGTCCCGGCAACGCACCAGGTTGTCTAAGACCACCACGGGCGGAGGGGAACGTGTGATTGCCCCTTCGAGTCGAGCTTGACGGCGAGAACCTGGTGGAGTTGAATCGCGTTGCGTTCGAAGCCGAGCCGTGAGCCGGCCATGTACAGGCCCCAGACGCGCGCAGTTCCCTCCCCGACTTCGGCGACGCAGGCGTCCCAGTTGTCGACCAGGTTCTGGCACCACCCGGCGAGCGTCAGTGCGTAGTGCTCGCGAAGATTCTCCTCGTGCCGGACTTCGAGGCCCACGTTCTGCATCTCGGAGATGATCCGTCCGGAGCCGGTGAGCTCCCCATCGGGGAAGACGTAGCGGTCGATGAATCCACCGGCACGTGCCTGGCTCTTGTTGTCGGGCCGGGTGATGCAGTGGTTCAGCAGTCGGCCACCGTCGCGGAGTTTGCTTTGCAGCAAGCTGAAGTAGGCCGGGTAGTTGCCGACGCCGATATGCTCGGTCAGGCCGATGGACGAGATGGCGTCGAATCCCCTCTCAGGGACGTCGCGGTAGTCGGTGAACCGGACCTCCGCAAGTTCGGACAGGCCTTCTTCGGCGATGGCCTTCATCGCCCAGTCAGCTTGGGCACGAGACAGTGTGGCACCGATGACCCTGACGCCACGCCGGGCCGCGTACCGGACCATCGAGCCCCAGCCGCAACCGATGTCGAGCAACCGGTCGCCAGGCTGGAGGCCGAGCTTGTCGAACACGAGACGGTACTTGTTCTCCTGCGCCTCCTCGAGCGTCTGGTCCCTGTTCTCGTAACACGCGCACGTGTACGTCATGGACGGCCCGAGAACGTATTCGTAGAAAGCATTCGACACGTCGTAGTGGTGGTGAATCGCTTCGGCGTCACGAGACTTGGAGTGCCGCAGTCCCTCTGCAACCCGCCGCCACCGCGGCAGGTGCTCCTGCGGAGGGGGTGAGATGGGGCGCAGCAGATCCCACCCGAGCGACCTGGTGATGCTCGCGAGCGTCTTCGCGGACGGGCGGCGGAACTGAAGCTCGTCGCCCATGACCCTGAGGATTTCGTAGGGGTCACCGGGATGAACGCCGCTCGCCTCGAGGTCTCCGGATACGTACGCGCGGGCCATGCCGAGGTCCCCCGGAGCCGTGGCGAGATAGGTGGTGCCACGGGTGGACTTGAGATGCAGACCGTATGGGGCGTCTTCTGGACCGGCGGCACTGCCGTCGTATGCGGTGAAGCGGAGGGGAAGTTCGCCGTCGGAAAGCGTTTCCACTATTTCTGCGATTGCGAGCTTGTGGTCTGGGGATCCTGGAGATTTCAGAGTCGTCATCGACGTTGCACCGCCTTGGAGAATAGGTCCAGTAACCGTGAGTCCGGGTCGTAGCGCTTCTTGAGTTCCGTGTACCGATCGCCGCCGTAGTAAAGCCGTTCGAAGTCGTTCTGCGAGTAGTAGGAGTCGGAATAGAGGGACTTGTGCCCGTCGAATTCGGTGACCTTCTGCTCGATCAGGCGATTGGCTGCCCCTTTCGCTTGGCCCGGCACGATCGGCACGGATGACCAGAATCCGATATTCACGTAAGTGCGCTTCGGTTCCAGCGGATACAGGGGCCAAGGACGCTGTGCGGATGCCCCCGCGGAAGCGGGTTCCCGCAACCTCAACGGGCAAAGCCATATCGGTTCGATGGGAATCTCTGCCAGGAACCAGCGAAGGAAATCCGCGGTGCGTCCGACCGGGACCTCGACGTCCTGGACGACGCGTTCGCGCGGCGGATTGCCTTTACGCTTCTCGATACGATCGCCGATGTCGTACTTGTGGTCCAGGGCGACGAGTTTCCAGTAGAAACTGCTGCGGAGAAGCCTCTTGGGCCACAACCGGCGAATGGTCGGGTTTTGGGCACCGAATGCACGCGAGCACCAGAACCAGTCGGTATCCCAGCGCCACAAGTAGTCTCGAATGGTGAGTCGATCCGTCTTGGGATGCTTCACGGATGTGTGCTGGATCGACCGGTAGAAGATGTTCTCACCGGTGTAGTCGCTGAGAGGGCCGGTCTCGTCGGTCTGGTGGCCCAAGACCAGATAGCTCTCGGTTTCGGTGAAGACCACGCCGTCCAGGTAGTCGACGGGTATGCCGTCGTAGACGCGGTCGTTCACGATCCGGTCCATGACGGTCTGCAGTTCGTCGAGGGAATCGAAACGTAGATGGCGCAGCGCCACAAATTGTTTGACCGGCTCGAGTTGAATTCGCAGTCGCGTCGAGTAGCCAAGTGTTCCATAAGAATTCGGGAATCCCCAGAACAGCTCGGAGTTCTCGCCTTCGGGAGTGGCGGTGACGATGTCGCCACTGCCCGTCAGCACGTCCATTTCGAGGACCGATTCGTGAGGGAGGCCGTTGCGAAAGGACGTCGACTCGATGCCCAGGCCGGTGACGGCACCGCCGAGTGTGATGGTCTTGAGTTGCGGAACCACCAGTGGCGCCAGCCCATACGGCAGGGTGGCGTCGACAAGATCTTCGTAGGTGCACATCCCGGCAACGTCGGCGGTTCGCGCCTGCGGATCGACGGAGACGACTCCGGTCAGGCCGGACACGTCGAGGCCGGGCGCGCGGGTCCGTGCGCGGGCCCGGAAGAGGTTGGACGTCTTCTTCGCCAGTCTCACGTCGGCGTTCGAGGGTATTGCGCGGTAGGAGGCGAGGAGACGTTCGACGCCTGCGCGGTGAGCGTCGAGTCCGGTGAGGGACTGAGCGCGACGCACACGGAAGGGGTGTCCACCGTCCCGCATTCGTTTCAGTAGTTCGACCGAGGCAGCCACACCCCTGACGCTATATGTCTGCGCGGATATACGTCACGTATATTCGTCCGGACAGTGAAAGATTGCCCCAAATGTCGCTTTGTTCGATGGTGTGATCCCTCGACCGGTGAGTGCGCTCACAGTGGACATATACGAAATGGCCCGCGGGAACACTTCCCAGGCAGGATGAAAGTCGAACGTCTCGGACGAGTCGGCAAGCAAAGGGAGTTTTCACAGTGGGCCAGGTAAGCGCAAGCAGTTCGATAACCGTCGCAGCTACCCCGGAAGCGACGCTCGCGGCTTTGGCGGATTACGAATCCGTGCGCCCGAGAATTCTCAGCGAGCAGTACCTCGATTACCGCGTAGTCGAGGGTGGGCAAGGCAATGGAACGGTGGCGCAGTGGACGCTGAAGGCGACCGAGAAGCGCTCCCGTGACATCAAGGCCACGGTTTCGGTGTCGGGCAATACGATCACGGAGACGGATGCGAATTCCTCGCTCGTCACCACTTGGGTGGTTGCACCGAGCGGCAGCGGTTCGACGGTCACCACGACAACGAGATGGAACGGTGCAGGCGGTATCGGCGGATTCTTCGAGAGGACTTTCGCGCCGCGCGGGCTCGAGAAGATTCAGGCACAGGTGCTGGCGAACCTCGAGCGTGAACTCGCCTGAGGGCTTCACCGTCTACGCTGGCAGGAAACCCGCAGAAAGGACCACGTCAGTGCAACCAGGTGGACAACCCGACATGTCACAGCTTCTCGCGCAGGCACAGCAGATGCAGCAGCAGCTGATGGCCGCCCAACAGGAGATGGCCGTTGCAGAGGTCACCGGACAGGCCGGTGGCGGACTCGTGACCGCGACAGTCAAGGGGACAGGTGAACTGATCGGTCTGAAGATCGATCCCAAGGTCGTCGATCCCGATGACGTCGAGACTCTGCAGGATCTTGTGATCGGCGCGATCGAGGATGCGTCGAACAAGGCGCAGGAAATCGCGGCGCAGAAGCTCGGTCCGCTCACGGGTGGACTCGGTGGTTCAGGCCTGCCCGGTCTCCCCGGGTTCTAGAGGACAGCCGTGTACGAAGGTCCGGTTCAGGATCTGATCGACGAACTCGGCAAGCTGCCCGGTGTCGGGCCGAAGAGCGCGCAGCGCATTGCGTTCCATCTACTCGGTGTGGAGGCGCCGGAGATCGACCGACTCACGGGCGCCCTGCAGCGGGTGCGTGACGGCGTCCAGTTCTGTGGTGTGTGTGGCACGGTCTCGGACGGAGAGAAGTGCCGCATCTGCGCCGATCCGCGACGTGACCGCACGGTGGTCTGCGTGGTCGAGGAGCCGAAAGACGTGCAGGCGGTGGAGCGGACGCGTGAGTTCAAGGGCCTCTATCACGTTCTCGGCGGTGCCCTCGACCCGTTGTCGGGTGTCGGACCCGATCAAATCCGCGTTCGAGAGTTGCTCGCGCGCATCGGCAATCAAGAGGACGGCGTCGATGTCTCCGAGGTGATCATCGCGACCGATCCGAACACCGAGGGAGAGGCCACGGCGACGTACCTCGTGCGGATGCTTCGGGACTTTCCGGGGTTGACGGTCAGCAGGCTCGCCTCAGGCTTGCCGATGGGCGGCGATCTCGAATTCGCCGACGAACTCACGCTGGGTCGTGCGTTGTCGGGAAGACGAACGCTCTGATGCCGGACCAGGGGACCCCGGCCCCAACTACACCCCCGCAACCGAAGCGCACGGCCGAGCAGTCACGGTCAATGATCCTCGATGCTGCCGGTCGTGCGTTCGCGACCCGTCCTTACCGTGAGATCACTCTCAAGGACATCGCCGAGGAAGCAGGAGTCAGTGCGCCGCTGATCATCAAGTACTTCGGTTCCAAGGAGCAGTTGTTCGATACGCTCGTCGACTTCCGTTCAGCTGCCGAGTTGGTGTTCAGCGGGCCGCTGGAGGGGCTCGGCGCGCGGATGGTGTCCCTGTTCGCTCGCCCGCTCGAACCGTATAAGCCTCTGTCGATGAGCATCCTGTTCATGAGCGGGCCGAGCGAGGAGAGCAGCCGCAAACTGCGTGCCAACTATTCGTCGCAGATGGTCGACGCGCTCGCCGAACGGTTGTCCGGGCCGAATGCTCGGCTGCGTGCCGAACTGGTGATGTCGATGCTGACCGGGCTTGCGATCATGCGTCGCAGAATGATGCAAGAACATGCGACCGGCACCCCGGACGAGGTGGTGGCGCACTACGCGCCGCTGGTGCAGCAGTTGCTCGACAGCTGAGCAACTTGTTTGGTTTGCAAGGCAAATGATTGCTCACCTATTCTGGTGAACGATCATTTACCAACCGTGCGCAGGGGGGTGACGCTGTGGCGTCCTCGTCGGCACACTCCCGGTCAGCTTTCCCCGATCAGCTGGCTGCCGAGCGGGCTTCGTCGCCGGGACCACCCTTCCTTTTTCCGATTCTCGCTTTCGCAGGTGTGTTCCAGGCCGTCCTGCAGACCGTGATGGTTCCGCTGCTGCCCAGCATGCCGACGTTCACGGGGGCGAGTCAGACGTCCGTGTCCTGGCTCATCACCACCACCCTCCTGGTGGGTGCGGTGGTCACTCCGATTTTCGGCCGCCTCGCCGACATGTTCGGCAAGAAGCGGATGCTGCTCATCGCCCTGGTCGTCATGACCCTCGGTGCGGTGATCTGTGCGATGACATCGAACATCGCTCTGCTGATCTTTGCGCGAGGGCTGCAGGGAGCCGGCGCCGCCGTAATTCCGGTAGGAATCTCGATTCTTCGCGACGAATTGCCGCGAGAGAAGGTTGGCAGAGCCATCGCGATGATGAGCTCGACCCTCGGAATCGGCACCGCTCTCGGGCTCCCGTTCGCGGCTGCCATTGCCAAGTATTCCAACTGGCACGTTCTGTTCTGGGTCATCACCGCGATCGGTCTCGCGGTCACCACCATGGCGGCGTTGTTCATCCGCGAATCCGACCTGAAGTCCGGGGGACGATTCGACGGCGTCGGGGCGGTGGGCCTGACTGCGGCCCTCGTCTGCCTTCTCGTCCCGATCACACAGGGCACGACATGGGGTTGGGGAAGCCCCGCGGTGCTCGGCATGTTCGCATCCTCGGCGTTCCTGTTCGCGCTGTGGGGATTTCAGCAGATGCGGAATCGGAATCCGCTCGTCGACCTGCGTGTGTCGGCGCACCGGTCTCTGCTGCTACCGAACGTGACCGCGCTGCTCGTGGGGTTCGCGTTCTACGGAAACGCCTTGATCACCACGCAACTATTGCAGGCACCCGCCGGGGAGGCCGGCTACGGTCTGACGATCTTCGAGGCGGCGCTGGCCCAGCTACCGACCAGTCTGTCGATGATCGTTTTCGCTCAGGTCGGCGCCCGTGTGTCCGAACGCTACGGCCCCAAGGTGACGGTCCTGGCTGGTGCGGTATGTCTCGTCGTCGGTTACGGGATGCATACGGTTCCGGGTAAGCCGCTGTGGATGGTGATCGCAGCGCTTGCGATCGCGGCGGTCGGCACCGCGTTTGTGTACAGCACGTTGCCCATGCTCATCATCCGAGCCGTGCAGCCCGAGCAGATGGCCGCTGCCAACGGTGTCAACGTGCTGCTGCGGACGGTCGGCACCACCATGTGCAGTGCGGTGGTCGCGACCGTCCTCGCGGCGAGCATGGTCGGCGGGGTCGCATCTTCTGCCGGGTTCTCGCTGGCCTACGGGATCTGCGCGGCGCTGGCCGCCCTCGTATTCATGGTCGCTCTGGCGCTACCGGGACACGACCGCCCACCCCATCCACACGCAGATAGTGAGTAGATGGGGTGGGTGAGAGACGTGACCAGCCAGTTCGCCGATGGTCCCGTCGGCTAGCCGGCGGCTTTGACCTCGTCGGCGTCCTCGGTGTCGATGGCCGGGTCCGGGGGTGGGCGCAGCCCCCCGGACCGCTCCAAGAAGAACAGTACGGTCACGCAGGCAACGCCGACGCCGGCGAGGGCCACCCAGATCAAAGACCCCAGCTGTGCACCGCTGAGGAACCCGAAGACCGCACCGGTGCCGAGATTGCCGAGCAGGATCCCGATCCCGACGATGGTGTTGTAGAACCCGTAGTGGGTGGCCACCAGCCGGCCCCCGGACAGCGCGACAACGGTATCCATCTCGAACGGGAACACCGCCGCCGTGCCGACGGCGAGTAGGGCAGCGGTCAGGATCAGGACGCCCATGGCGGCCGGACCGCCGAGGGTGGCCGGCCCGGGAACCAGGATCAGCGGCACGAACGCCGCCGCCAGGATCATCATGCCGATAACAAGGGACCGCCCCGACCCCCAGCGGCGGGAGAACCAGGAGGTGATCCGCAACTGTCCTGCGATCGCCACGATGCCGGAGACCACGAACAACGACGTCACCAGCGCGGTGTCCGACCCGCCGTCGCCGACCACCACCGCCGCCTGCAGTGGCAACGCCAGATAGACCTGGAAGGTCAGCACGTAGGACCCGATCATCGCAACCGCAAAGAGCACGAAGGACCGGTTCTTTGCCACCACCCGCCAGTCGTCGAGCACGGAGGACTTCTCGGTGGCCGGTTCAGCCCGGTGGGTCGGCAGCGCCCAAATTTGTACCACCGTCAAAACAGCGAAGACCGCGGCCGCCACCAGCGCGGTGATCCGGAAGTCGAGGACGGTCAGTGCAAGGCCGACCAGCGGCCCGAGCAGGATCCCGGCCTGGTAGAAGACGTTGAAAACAGCGAACGCTTCCACCCGGCGCGGACCGGCGTCGGCGGCGAGGTAGGCGCGTACCGCAGGGTTGAACAGGGCGCCGGCGAATCCGGTGGCCGCCGACGCGATCAGGATCGCGGGCAACGACTCGACCGCGGCGAGAAGCACGAACCCGCCTACCCGCAACACGCAGCCGGCAACGATCAGCGGTTTGTACCCGAGCCGGTCGGCGAGGGTGCCACCCACCAGAAACATGCCCTGCTGGGAGAAGTTTCGCACTCCGAGCACCAGCCCGACCGCCCACGCTGCGAGCCCGAGCGGGCCCGCCAGGTATCCGGCCAGATAGGGCATCAGCATGTAGAAACCGACGTTGATGGAGAACTGGTTCACCATCAACACCTGGGCGGGCCGGTCGAAGCTCCGGAACTGGGTCACGATGTTGGTCATGCCGCGCTCTCGGTGGGGTTGATGACGGTGGCGCACCGAGTCCAGGACTGGACGACCTGGTCGGTCGGGTGGTCGATGGTGGCCGGCTCGGAAGGTGGGTTCTCATCGAGCAGGCCGTGCTCGGCGCAGTAGTCGTCGTTGTAGATGGTGTCGAAGTAGCGCTGGGGGCCATCCGGGAAGATAGCCGCGACCCGGGTCTCCGGTGCGCTCGTGCGAGCGATCCACCCGGCGGTGAGCGCCACCGCCCCCACACTCCAGCCGCCACTGGCGTAGTGGGTGGCCGCCAGGGTGCGGCACGACCAGACCGCCTCGTGGGGGGCCACCCAGTGCACCTCGTCGAAGGCGGCGTAATCGATGTTGTCGGGGTAGATGCTCGAGCCCAGCCCGCGCATGAGGCGGGTGCGGGCGGGTTGCCCGAAGATCGTCGACCCGACGGTGTCCACCCCGACCAGCTTCAGATCTGGGCAGAACTGACGCAGCACGCGGGCCACGCCGGCGGAGTGCCCTCCGGTGCCCACCGAGCAGACCAGCACGTCGACCCGCCCGAGTTGGGCGATGAGTTCGAGGGCGAGCGACTGGTAGGCGTCGACGTTGTCGGGGTTGGTGTATTGATCCGGGCACCACGATCCCGGATTGGCGGCCAGCAGTTCGGCGACCTTGTCGCGCCGGGCCTGTTGCCAGCCGCCGGTGGGGTGCGGGTCGGTGACCAGCTCCACGTTGGCGCCGTAGGCGGACAGCATCCGATGCAGGATCGGTTCGAGTCCGGGATCGGTGACGAGGGTGACCGGGTGGTGGTGGACGACCCCGGCCAGTGCCAGACCCAGGCCCAGAGTCCCGCTGGTGGATTCGATGATCATGGCGCCGGGGGCGAGGTCTCCGCGGGCCTTGGCCCGTTCGACCATGTGCATGGCGGGGCGGTCTTTCATCCCGCCGGGGTTGGAGCCTTCGAGTTTCGCCCAGAAGCCGCGTCCGGCGTCGGCGAAGGGTTGACCGATCCACAGGACCGGGGTGTTGCCGACCATCGTGCTCGGTTGGGGACAGCGGTTCGCGGTCGTCAGAAGGTGGGCGGACGAGCGCGGAACCAGCGTGGAAGAAAGTGCATTGTTCATGGAGGTGATCTCTGTATCCGACTGCAAAAGTTGCAGTGCAAAGGTGAAATGGGCAGCACGCGCAGGCCCTGCGCGAAGTTCTCGCGGGCCTACGGGCTGCCGATCAGCACCTGTTGATACAGAGTTCGTTCAAGACGGTCCGACCGAACCGCGCCGGTGGAGGCGGGGTCCTGGGGAGCCGGGGTGACCAGGTGGTCAGCACCACCACCATCACGGCGGCGAGCGCGACCGCGCCGACTACGGCAAGGGTCAGCGTCCGCAGCTGATTGTCCGAGCGAGGCATGGCCACGACCGTGTGGGCCTCGTGTGGGAGAGGAGCCGAGCCGTCGTCGATGTGCGCGTGCCCAGGTACTCCTTCCTGGGCGGGCAGCGCGGACGAGGAGGAGGCGATGTGAACGTTCTCACCGGCGTAATCGTCGCCGAAGAAGATGCCGCACTGGGCGATCGTGAGAGCTAACAGATAGAGAGCGAGGGCGACAGCGACGACCATCCGGATACCCGGGGGGCGTATCGCAATTGTGCTCACAGTTTCCCGACTGTAGCAGCGTCGACGGTTAGGTCCCGGGGGGTGTGACCGACGTAATCGGGAAATTCCTCTGTCGCCGACGCAGCAGTGGATTCATGTGTCACTTGCGGTTCGGCGGTAGGCGGCGTTCATGGTGCACTCCCCGAAGTGCACCATGACGTTGACGTTCTCCGCGATGACGGTCGAGTATTTCGCCGCTAGGGGCGGGCGGCCACGGCCTCGACCTCGAAGCGGATGTCGGGCATGGCCAGACCGGCAACCCCGATCACGGTTTGCGTGGGAGGGGTGTCGCCGCAGCGCTGCACGGCCTGGCCGATGATCCCGAGCTTCTCGAAGTCGGGATCCACCACGTACGTCCGGAGTTGAACGACGTGGCGCAGGTCGAGCCCGTGAGCGGCGAGAGCAACGCGCAGGTTCTCGAATGCCTGGCCCACCTGCGCGGCGAAGTCGGTCGAGACGACCGCGCCGTCGGTGCCGGATCCGTACTGACCCGAGACGAGCACCAGCTCCGTGCCGGCCGGGATCGCAGCGGTGTGGCTGTAGCCGAACGGGATCGGGTCGTGCAGGTCGGCAGGATTGGTGATGGTGTGGGACATGAGGGTCGCCTCTCGTGTGTAATGGTGCGCTCGGTGCGCGACCCCATCCTGCGGAAGTAAACCTGACAGTTCATGTCAGAGTTTTCGCCTAAAGTTTCCGGGGTGCGCGCGAGCCGACTTGTCGAGCTGCTGGTGCGGCTCCAGTTGCGAGGTGGCGCGTCGGCCACCGAGTTGGCAGCCGCGCTCGAGGTATCGGTGCGCACCGTCTACCGCGACGTAGACGCGCTGAGCGCGGCAGGCGTGCCGATCTACACCGAGGTCGGCCGGGGTGGTGGGATCCGGATCGATCCGGCGTACCGCATCGCAGGGCTCCCACGGCTGGACGCCGCCGAAGCCCGGGGCGTCCTGTTCGCGATCGTCCCGGCGATTGCAGACCAGCTCGGGTTCGACGCGGCTGCCGCCGACCACACGCTCCTGCCTGCGATGGAGCGGTCGACGGAGACGGCGGCCCGCGTCGTGCGTGATCGGCTGCTAGTGGAGCCGACTCACTGGTTCGTACCACCGGACGAGGCACCGGCACTTGCCGACATAGCCAAGGCGGTGTGGGAATCCCGCGAGGCCAGGCTCACGTACCGGGGCACCGATGTCGTCGTCCGGCCACTCGGCCTGATTCTGAAGGGCTCCACCTGGTATCTCCTCGGGCAGGTGCGGTTCAGTGCCGAGGAGCCGTACCGGCTGTTCCGACTCTCACGTGTCGAGGCCGTCGAGTTGCGCGACATCCCCTTCGAGCGGCCACCCGGCTTCAACCTGGCCGCGGCGTGGACGGAGCGCCGACAGGCCTTCCTCGCCTCGCTTCCCGAGTACGTCGTAACCGTCCGCGTCGCCCCAGCCGCCGAGCCGTTTCTCGCGCTCCTGGACGAAGGATCGCCCGAGCTGCCCCTCCCCGACGACATCGAGCGCGACGAGCACGGCTGGGCCAGACTGCGCCTGCGCTTCGAACGCAGTCCCGACGCCACAGCCAGGCACCTGCTGCGCCTCGGTGCGGACATCGAGATCCTCGACCCACCCGAGCTGCGCGAGCGCATGGCGGACGCCGCTGCCGGGCTCGCGGCCTTGTACCGCGATGAAGTTTGAACCAGGTTCGGGATGCCAAGTGCGTGGAATGTTCACGCTGGTACAGGGCCCGGCGATGGGGTGAATCCCATGGTCACGTGTTTCTTTTGCCTGAGCAGGCTGGCCGCGACAGAAAGTCTGGCCGAGCACTTGTGACGTGGATCGCGCGGGCGTATGCTAGGCAATGCGGATCGAGGAATGTACCTGTGAGCAGAGAAAACTCGAGAAGCAGAGATCCGGCCGAGAATGTGAAAGCATTCCCGGCCGAACCCCTGTCTGGGGTCTTTATTCCTCGATCGATTCCGCGATTTCCTTGATGGCAGCCAGGCGACGATCCCACTCGGCGCCGATTCGTTCCAGCGTCCGTGCAGTCTTGTTGAGCTCGGCGCCCAGCGCGCGGTAGCGAATCTCGCGACCCACCTTCACCGGCTCGACGAGTCCGCAGGCCTCCAGTGAATTCAGATGCTTCGCGATCGCCTGCCTCGATACGGGAAGCTGGGTGGCGAGCGACGACGCCGACTGGTCGGCGCGCCCGAGTTCGGTGAGTATCTCCCAGCGGGTCTCGTCGGACAGTGCCGCGAACACCGCAGCGAGTTCGTCGTACGTGCCCATCGTCAAGCCTTCACGCCGTGTAGGTACGTGACCAGTTCATCGAGTTCGATGTGCCAGCCTTGGACATTGGCCTCACGGGCCTGCTTCTGATCGGCGACTTCACGGTCGAGGGTGTCGAACCCTGTCTCGACGACGGTTAGTTCGGTTCCGGAGGCATGCTCGGACAGAGTGAACCGCACCAGGGTGGAGTTGCCGATCGCCGGGTCGACGTCGGTATCGGCGGCCCAGCGGAAGCCGAAGACGTTCGGTTCGTCGACCTCTGTGATGACGGCACGGGCGGTGCCGTACTCGTCCCAGGTGAAGGCGACCTTGCCGCCGACCCTTAGGTCGAGCGACGTTCGCTGCCCGAACCACTGGCTGATCTTGTCGGGATCCGTGATCGCTTCCCACACCGCCGATCTCGGGGCGTTCACGACAACGGTCCGGGTGATGCTGCTTGCTGCGTCCATGCTGACCACCTTCCCCTCCAGTTGATGTGCAATCTAATGGTTGCACATCATGTCATGATATGCAACTTTCGGGTTGCATATCATGGTGGGTGTGGAGGTGTGGCCCAAGGCGCCTAGACCCGCAGGCGCTCCCGGCGCAGTTGCTCGACCTCGGGGAGGTCGAGGGGGGCTAGTTGGTCGACGCCCAGGGCCTGCTTCAGTATCAGGTCCGCGAGTTCGGGGTTCCGGGCGAGTGCAGGTCCGTGCATATAGGTGCCGATCACCGAACCCTGGACGACGCCCTCGAGTCCGTCCCCGACGCCGTTCCCCACACCGTGTGTGACCCGGGCAAGGCCCCGAGCATCCACGCCGAGGGTGGTTCCCCCGCGGTGGTTTTCGAATCCCGTCAGCGATTGTGTCAGTCCGTCGATCTGCGGATTGGAGATCACCTCACCGATGGTGCGGGTGGCCTGAGGAGCCGTGGTGACGTCGAGCATCGAAACGCCTTCGACGCGTTCACCGTTCGACATCTCGTACCAGTTGCCCAGCACCTGGATGGCGGCGCAGATCGCGAGTACGGGTGCGCCGCGCTCGGCGGCTCGCTGCAGTCCCGGATAGCGACTGAGGTGTCGAGTAGCAAGTCGCTGCGCCGAGTCCTCCGCGCCGCCGAGGGTGTAGGCGTCGAGTGTCTCCGGGACCGGGTCGCTGAGCGTGATCTCGACGATCTCCGCGTCGTATCCGCGCATTCGGAGCCGCTGCCTGAGGATGAGGGCGTTGCCGCCATCCCCGTAGGTGCCCATCACGTCGGGGAGCACGAGCCCGATGCGTAGGGTCGAGTCAGACATTGCGAGCCTCCTTGGCGATGGCGGTGCTGAGGTCGCGGAAGGCGGTGTAATTCGCAAGCACCTCGACGCGCCCCGGTGGGCATGATGCGATGGCCCGCAGCGGGTTCGGATCGAGAGTGTGCTCGACGCCGGCGTAGGTCAGCCGGACGGCGAGGTCGGTGCCCCGCTCACCGGTGACCACCACCTTGACGCCCTCGAAGTGCTCGAACCGGACGTCCCACAGCCACGACAGGTCTTCGCCGTCCGGGACCTGACCATTGACGGCGATCACCAGTCCGTCGACGGTGGGGTCGATCATCGACAGTGCTTCCTGCCAGCCGGCCGGATTCTTCGCGAGCAGCATGTGCACGGAGTGTGACCCGATCTCCACTGTGCTGTACCGACCGGCGACTTCCTGGACGGTTGCGGTCGCAGCGACCGCGTCTTCGGCCTTCGCGCCCATCGCGACGGCGGCCGCGACGGCCTGAGCGGCGTTCCCACGGTTCGCGCGACCGGGTAGTGCCAGCGTCAAAGGGAGCTTCAACCCATTCGGGCCGTACAGGTTCTCGTCGTCGAGCCACCAGTCAGGGGTTGGGCGGGCGAAGTCGGATCCCATGCTGCGCCAGTGCGAGCCCTCCCAGACGATGGGTTCGCCGGTGCGTGGGCAACTGGCGGCGTCAGCGGCCCAGCCACCACCCGCGGCGACCCACACGACGTTGGCTGCGTCATAGGCCGCCGAGGTCACGAGCACGTCGTCGCAGTTGGCGATCACGACGGCGTCGGGGTGCGCGGCGACGCATGCGCGGAGTTTGCGTTCGATCATGTTGATCTCGCCGACTCGGTCGAGTTGATCTCGACTGAGGTTGAGGAGCACCAGCGCCTCGGGATAGATGGCGTCGCAGACGTGCGGAACATGGAGTTCGTCGACCTCTATGGCGGCCAGGGGCGCGTGGATGCGATTGCTCAGTGCCGCGACGATTCCTGCGTCCATGTTGGCGCCGTCGGCCTGAGTCGCGACTTCACCGAGTGTCGAGAGGGCCGCCGCGGTCATCCTGGTGGTGGTGGATTTGCCGTTCGTTCCGGTGATCACCGCGCTGCGGCGACCTTTACCGAGCTGATCCAACAGAGTCGGGTCGATCTTCAGGGCGATCAGTCCGCCGATCATCGAACCCTTGCCGCGTCCGGCCTTCTGTGACGCCCAAGAGGCGGCCGCTGCTGCGCGCAGGGCGAGCTTGCCGCGCGGCGTGATCGAAGTTCGAGTGCTCACTCGGCGAGTTTTTCACAGGGTCCGGTCGGACGACGACTCGCGTAGGAGCATGTGAGTCCGAAGGTTTACTCGGCGGTACGCTGCCGATCCTCTGGGCGGCGGCTGCTCCGGCGATGACAATGGCCCCGCCGACCAGTGACAAAACGCTCGGCTCCTCCCGTAGCACCAGCCAGGACGCACCGATGCCGACGATGGGGACCAGCAGCGAGAACGGCGCCACCATTCCGGCCGGGTACCGGCTGAGGAGCGCGGTCCATAGTCCGGAGCCGACGAGGGTGCCGAGGATCACTACATAGGAGAGCCCGAGGAGAGCCAACGGACCGGTCCCGTCGAATGCCGATGTCAGCGAATCCCAGCCCGCCGAGGGCCCCTCGACAGCGAACGACACCGCCAGCAACGGCAGCGGCGGTATGACGCACATCCACAGCATCAGCCGCATCGGCTGGTCCGAGGCGGCCTTGCGACTCCCGAGGTTGCCCAGCGCCCACGACAGGCCGGCGAGCAGCGTCAGCACCACCGGCGCGAGTGCGGCGGTTTGGGCGCGATCCCACCCGATGAGGACCATGCCGCACATCGCCACCAGCAGTCCGCAAACCTGGGTCACGCGCAGTTGTTCTCGTAGCAGAATCGCGCCCAAGACCACGGTGAACGGTGCCGACGACTGCAGTACCAGCGACGCCAGGCCTGTGGGCATCCCGGAGTCCATGGCCCAGAAGAGGAAGGCGAACTGACCGATTCCGAAACCGAGGCCGTACACCAGTAACCATTTCACGGGAACTTGTGGCCGGGGAACGAACAGGAGTACCGGGATCGCGATGACCGCGAATCGCAACGCTGCGAAGAAGAACGGGGGGAAATGGTCGAGGCTGACGCGAATTGCCAAGAAGTTCAATCCCCACAGAACGACCACAGTAAGCCCGAGCAACCGGTGGCGGGAGGTCATGCGGAAATCCTGGTGTAGGTCAAATAATCAGGTCAAGCGAAATGAATTGCACTGTCAATGTAGTTTTTCTACATGGATGTCAATCGGCTGCGAATTCTTCGCGAGTTGGCGGATCGCGGAACGGTGGCCGCCACTGCACAGGCGTTGTCGATGACGCCGTCGGCGGTATCGCAACAGCTCAAGATTCTTTCGCGAGAAGCCGGCGTGGGGCTGCTCGAACCTGATGGACGACGTCTGCGCCTCACCGACGCCGGGCAGGCTCTCGTCGTCCGCGCAGACGACGTCATGGCCGCTCTCGAGCGTGCGTCCGCCGAGATGGACGCCTACCGTGGATCGCCGCGCGGGCGAGTGCGGGTCGCGCTGTTCCCGTCCGGCGCAGCCCTCCTACTCCCTGCGCTGCTGGACTCGCTGTCGGACAGTGGTGTCGATGTGCAGGCTCGAGACGAAGATGTGCCGGCTTCAGCGGTGCCTTTGCTGCTTGCCGACTACGACGTGGTGTTGACGCATCGTGACGAGCGTGCCCCGGACACATCTTCGCCCCGTGTCAAAGCCGAGCCGTTGATGCGCGAACCCATCGACTTGATCCTCCCTCCCGGTCACCCACTGGCAGGACAGGATTCCGTGCGGGCCGAACAGCTGGCCGATGAGAGTTGGATCAGTGTGCGTGGCGGCTTTCCCGTCGACGACGTCCTGATCTCGGTTGCCGCAGTAACGGGCGTGCAACCTCGGGTTACGATGCGCATCAACGATTTTGGCGTCATAGAGCAACTCGTTGCCGGTGGGCACGGAATAGCGCTGTTGCCGCGTCATGCGATTACCAGCCCGCACGTCGATAGGGTGCCGCTCGCGGGAGTGCGCGCCGCCCGCATTTACGAACTGGCCTACAGGCCCGCCGCCGACAACCTACCCGCCGTGGCGACGGTGCTGCAGGCGTTCCGGGATGTCGCGAGGCGGATCGAGGATTGACCGCCGACGACCCTCAGCCCAGCGCTTTCGCCTTCAGTGCCTGGTACTCCGCCTCTGTGATGGTGCCGGCGTCGAGCAAACTCTTCGCGTTGGCGATCTCTTCTGCGGGGGATTTACCCGCGACGGAACGGATGTAGCTGTCCTGTGCCTGTTTGGCGTCCTGGGCGGCTTCCATCGACCGTTGAGCCATCCCGTCACTCTTGACGATGAGGTACACCAAGGCGGTCAGCAATGGAATGAAGAACAGGAAGAAGATCCAGACGGCCTTCGCCCAGCCTGACGTTTTGTGGTCCCGAAACAGGTCGGTGATGATCGAGAACAGCAGGATCAGATAGGCCACGAAGGCGAAAGCGACGATCATCAACCACAGGAAATCCCAGAACGAGTCCATTGCAGCGCTCCATTCACAGTCGAAGTCAGTCTGCGCTGACTATCGCACCAGGCAGCGGCGTTCGCGTCATCCGAAACAGGTGAAAAGCGCAGGGCTGGAACTCGACGTCAGCGGCTTTGGTACCCGAAGATACCTGTTCGCCGCTGACGTCGGGACGTTCCACGCCTAACGCGTCGCCTCGAAACGCGTCGACTCGACTGCCCGGCGCATTCCGCGCTCGACCGCACCGATGATGTACGGGCGCAACTCGGCGGCGGGGATAACCGCATCGACAGAGCCGACACGCTGCGCCCGCTGGATGTTGTGCACGGCCTCGAACTCGGTAGCGACCTCGCCGAGCTTCTCGTTGCGCACGGAAGCCCTTTGCGCCGCCAATTCGACCCGAAGGTGAGCCTGCTGGGCGTCACTCTGTGCGTTCGACAGCTCGGCCTCGAGTTGCCGGATCGACGGGGTGGCAGCCACACGTGAATTGACCTCACGGGTGAAAACCACCGCCGCGGCCGGGGCGCCGCCGAGCACCGAGGCGAACGACCCTTCGACCGCCAGCACTTCCATGTTGTCGTGGAGTGCTTTCGAGAAGACCACGAAGGCGCCGCCGTGGTAGCGGGAGATGACACAGAACACGATCGGGCCATCGAAATTAACTATCGCGCGTCCAATTTCGGCACCGTATTCGAGCTGGATGTGGCGCAGCGAGTCGGGGGAGCCGTCGAAGCCTGACAGATTCGCCATCACCACGAGAGGACGGTTGCCACTGGCGGCATTGATCGCGCGGGCGGTCTTCTTGGACGACTGAGGAAACAGGGTTCCAGCGGTCCACTGGTCTGGGCCGTTGGCGGGCGACCATCCCTTTCGGGCGATCGCCCGTGACTCGATACCGATGACACTGACCGGGTAGCCGCCCAAGTGAGCATCGAACACTACGGAGGTGTCGGCGTCCGCCATATCTGCCCACCGCTCCAACACCGTGTGGTCCTGGTCGACGAGTGAACGCATCACCGTGCGAATGTCGAACGGCTTCTTTCGTTCCGGGTTCGTCTCCGCGGAGAAGATGTCGCCGACGGTGGTGAAATCGCTCGACGGATGGGTGTGTGGGTACGTCCGCACGTCTCGCCCGACCGGGTCGCTGGTAGGTGCCCGACGAGGAAAGCGTTCCCCAGCGCCGACATACGCGTGGTCGTAGTGTGCGAACAGGATCTGACACGCTGCAAGCAGGTTGGGCGCCCAGTACTGCGCCTGACCGTTCGGACCCATCACACGGTCGTACCCGCCGATACCGAAATTGTCCTCTGCAGAGACTCCTCCCGAATAGTCGAGAGAGTTCTTTCCGGTGAGCACCATTGCGCTGTCGGGCGTCATCACGAGAATGCCCTTGGTGTGCATCAGCATCGTGGCTTCAGCGTTCCAATAGGGCTGCGCGCCAACGTTGATGCCCGCCACGATCACGTTGACCTCGCCGCCGTTCTGCGTGAACGTGATGAGACGGCGCAGCCCGCGCGACACCCAGTCCATGTTCTCGGTGCCGCTGTCCATCGAGATCGTCGCTCCGGACGAGAGCGCGAACCACTCGACAGGCACACCTAGTTTCTCTGCCAGGTCGACGCCTGCGACCAGTCGGGCGCACTCAGCTTCCGCAACGGTGCCGAGGGCCTTGGTCGGATCACCGAAGAGCGCGACGCGGGTCATTCCTTCGGGGTGTCGTTCGGTTCGGGCAGTGACCACACCGACCACTAGGCCCGCGCTGTTGAGGCCGTACGGTCGATCCACCGGAACCAACTGACCGGACTCGTCCAGGTCGTGCTCGACAAAGCTGCCATCAGGGCCGGTGAGCTGCGGAATCAGCTCATACGGGTACAAGGTGCCGCGGGCGTGCGAGTTGCGGACCTTCTGCGTGTACGCGTCAAGGGGCTGTAGCGGTTCGGTTGGCGGATCGGTGATTGTGATGGCCACACCGCTGCCGGTGCGATAGGAGAAGCGCAGGGCTTTCTCCTTCGATTCCATTCCGGGTTCGCCCTGCATTCGGGCAATCACCGTGACTTCTTCGAGGCCCGCGCCTGCTGTGAGCGGCGCGGCGACGCGGGCGAAGGCCTGAAGATCTTCGAGCGGAACGTCAATCTTCGGCCACACATACAGGACGACGCGGTTGGCGTCGAGCTTGCGTTTCCCACCACGAGTGGACTGCTCCCGGCGAATCCCGTCGAGGCAGGACTGCAGAACCCGTTCGGCTTCGGGGACGCCGATGACCCGGCCGTCCTCGTCACGCACGGTCGCGATATCGCGGACTTCGGCGAGCGCGATGAGGCGTTCGTCGGTGGGATTGTCGCGCGACACCAGGTTGAACAGGAAGGTGTGGGGGACGGCGGGGAGCCGGGTGCCCTCGAAGTTCTTCAGGCGCCACAGGTCGAATCGCTGGCCGTTGAGCGGGTGCATGTCCCGGATCAGCTTTGCTTCTTGCAAGGCACCGGATTTGGGGCGGAATGTGAACGTGCGGATGTTCACGTCGGCGCCGCCGAAGACGGACACGGTCGCGCGGCGGCAAGTGGTGGCCAAAGGCAGCGTCGACAGGGCCGCCTTCAGGTCGTCGGACATCGTGTCCGGGTCCGCAGGCGGTTCGGACCAGGTCAGGTAGAGGTCGAGAACGAGATTGTCCGAATCCTCCTCGGCAACCGCCGAGATCTCCGCCAGCGCGCTGGACAGTTCGTTGTAGTCCGCGACTGCGGAGACGAGGCGTCGTCTTTCCCCGCGCATTTCGAATTTGCCTGTGACGAAGCGCCATTTGCCTCTGTCGAAGGATCTGATGTCCTCGAGTGTGTGAATGTCGTAGAAGCGACGGGTGACGACCTCCAGTAGCGGCCCCACGGTGGCGCTCTTGCGGGCGATCCGCTGCCCCAGGAGTTCGGTCAGCGACTGTGGGGTCGCGATCAGTGCCTCGAGGCGCTCCTGGTAGTCGTCTGCGTCGGGGTGTTCGGCCAGATATTCGATGCTGCCGCGAACTCTGTCGTAGACCTGCTCGCGGGCCTTCCGAATCTGCGGTTCGTCGAAGTATCGGAACCGAACATTACGAGCGACGTTCCCGATCACCGGGTAGCGGACCTGGGTGGCGATGATGAGGCGGTCGAGAACCTCCCCGAGGCCACTGGGAGCGCGTCCGGGAGCGGCATCGTCGAGCCACCTGTCGAGCAGTGCGGCGACGACTGGAATCTGGTTGTCCATTCGCTGCTGCGCGAGGAAGAGGCGATAAACCGCTTCTTCCAGCTCGGCGGTGCGTTCGAGGCTGGTGACGTCGTAGTGAAGCAGCGCTCGCGAAAGCCGGGTCTGGAACGATTCCGGCAACCCCTCGAGTTCGACGTCGAGGGTGTGAAGGTAGGTGTGGAGGTGTTCGCGCGGGCTGTGCACGCGCTCGTCCACGTCCTCCTGGGCCTCCGTCGGACGGTTCCGTCCGATCTCGCAGATGTCTGCGAACGTGTTCAGCAGAGCGAGTTCTGCCGCAACCAACTCTGGATCACCGACGATGTCCGCGCACAGCCTGTCGTACTCGGCGAGGAGCACGCCTGCCCGCTTGGCGCTGACGTCGTAGCCGGTCATCAGCGCGCCGAGTGCGCCGAGACACCCGAGCGCATCCGCGCGTTTGTCGCCGCGCGAGGCCGGGATGCCGACGTCGAACTGGACGCGCGGTGACTGCTGCGTCGCCGATGTCGTAGAGCTTTCCTCGACGCGCAGCAGCGCCGTTCCGGCGTCCACCTGGGAGTTGACCATCGCAAGAACTTCTCGGACACGCCCCGCGACAGGTGCGCGGACGGCGGTCTCCATCTTCATGCTCTCGAGGACGACGAGGGTGGTGCCCGCCTCGACTTCGTCACCGACGGACACCGGGACCGCGACTACGACGGCGGGTGCCGGAGCGCGCACGACGCCGGCTTCGTCCTGGCTGATCTGATGGCTGATGCCGTCGACTTCGACCAGGTACTGGGCACGACCGGCGACCGTGACGACGTGGTGGCGCCGGTCGCCGATCACCAGCCTGCTCTCGAACTCGCTGAGCCGGTCGACTTCGACTTCGGTCTCGGGGGCGTCCCCGTCGACGCGGTAGCGGTGGGCGCCGACCTGTCCGATGGTGAGGCAGTAGCTTTGGCCTTGGTAGCTGAGCTCCACCTTGCGGCCGATTGCGTGCCCTGCGCGCGGCCGCCCACCGCGAGCGGAGGACAGGAACGACTGACGCTCGATCTTCTCC
Source organism: Rhodococcus sp. NPDC049939 (assembly GCF_040656415.1). NCBI lineage: Bacteria > Bacillati > Actinomycetota > Actinomycetes > Mycobacteriales > Nocardiaceae > Rhodococcus > Rhodococcus sp. NPDC049939. The sequence continues at coordinate 521,194 of NZ_JBFAMC010000002.1, forward strand.
TCGGCGTCGTAGGCCGAGATGGCGGCGGCGATCAGCGCCGCGCCTGCGGTTCGGGTCGGCGAGTTCGACACACCGGCGTCGGTACGGTCGAGCCAGCCGGTGTCCGCCGACGCCGAGGTGACTTCTTCGCGATCGAGCAGTTCCAGCAGGAACGATTTGGTGGTGGTGCCGCCGCGCAGCACGACCGTGGTCTCACGTAGAGCGGTGCGCAGGCGAGCCAGTGCTTCGGAGCGGTCACGACCCCAGGCGATGACCTTGGCGACCATGGAGTCGTAGTCGGGCGGGATGATGTCACCCTGAGCGATGCCGGTGTCGACGCGCAAGCCGCTACCGAGCGGGAACTTGAGCAGCTGCACGGCTCCGGGAGCGGGAGCGAAACCGTTGTCGGCGTCCTCGGCATTGAGTCGGGCCTCGATGGCATGGCCGAACTCGGGCGGGCATTCGCCGATGAGCGGTTCACCGCTTGCGACGAGGATCTGCAGCTTCACCAGGTCGATGCCCGTGGTGGCCTCGGTGATGGGGTGCTCCACCTGGAGACGAGTGTTGACCTCGAGGAAGGTGAACGTCTTCTGTTCGGGTTGATACAGGTATTCCACCGTGGCGGCGCCGTGGTAGCCGGCCGCCCGCACGAGTTCACTGGAGACTGCTCGCAGGTGATCCGACTGTTCGGCGGTGAGGTGTGGTGAGCGGGACTCCTCGATGACCTTCTGGTTCTTCCGCTGTATGGAGCAGTCGCGCACACCGGGAGCCCAGACGTTGCCGAAGTTGTCCGCGATCACCTGTACCTCGACGTGGCGTGCGTCGGTGACCAGGCGCTCGATGAACACGACTGGGTCGCCGAAGGACCGCTGGGCCTCTCCCTGGGTGCGTTCGAGTGCGAGTTCGAGCTCGTCTTCGGACCACACCTTGCGGATGCCGCGCCCGCCGCCACCGCTTCGGGACTTGATGATGAGCGGGTAGCCGATTGCCTGTGCATGACGTCGGGCATCGGCGCGAGTGGAAACTGGTCCGCCGCTCCACGGGGCGATCGGAACGTCCACCTTCTCGGCGAGAAGCTTGGCCTCCACCTTGTCGCCCAACAGGCGCATGGCCTCGGAGGATGGGCCGATGAAGGTGATGCCGAGTTGTTCGCAGACCTCTACGAATGCGGGATCCTCGGCTACGAAGCCCCAGCCGACCCACACGGCGTCGGCCTTGCTCTCGCGCAGAGCCCGGGCCAGCTCGGAGTGGTCGAGGTAGGCAGAACCGGTCTCGAGTGTGTTCAAGCACACACCTTCGTCGGCTTGCCGCACGAACATAGCGCGGCGCTCAGCCTCGGTGTGGAGGGCGATTGTCCGGATGCCGTAGTTGTGCTCGGCATTGAGTTCGCGCACCGCGCGAATCAGGCGGACCGCGGCCTCGCCGCGGTTGACTATCGCTATTCGCTTGAACATCAATTGTCGCTCCGTTCCGTGAAACTCTTTGACTTGCAGAGTGTTTCGATGGCCAGGGCCATGTCCGCCCAGGATCGGGTGCTGCCTTTCCGGGTAGAGGTGCCGCCGCACAACCCACTCGACCGCCGACGAGGCGCCCCGAATGTGATCGCTGGTGACTGCATTGCTGCAGCGCCGACGCTCGGAAAGTGCGAGCATAGCCGCGAAAATCCGTACCCGCGCGTAACTTATGAGGTCGGCTGACTCAGTCGATGACAGTGGGGCACGACTTGTGTGTCGGCTCCGCAGGCAAATGTCCAGTCTGATTCACTCTGCCGGTGCACCTGGCGGAAACTATCTGTAACGCTTTGTCACAGAACTATTTTCGTTCGAATGTAGAGCCGCCATGAAACGGGGAGCTCCGACGGGAGTTCTTCGGGTTCACTCTCCCTTGTGTGGGGGAACGGTGAATTGTCCCCTCGATATGGCGCTGCCGCAGGTGCGCGTGGTGCGCGCCTGCGGCAGCGAGAGGTGATTCGGGGCGGTCAGTACGCCCGGTTGACGGCTGAGACGACAGCACGTAGTGAGGCTGTCGTGATCGAGGTTGCGATGCCCACGCCCCAGACTACGTTGGTAGGGCCGTCGGGGAGTGTGACTGCGCATTCGACGTAGGCGGCTGCCTGGGCGTCGTCGCCCGCAGACATGGCGTGCTCGGAGTAGTCGAGCACCCGTACGTCGAAGTCGATCGTGGAGAGCGCGTCGACGAACGCGGCGAGCGGGCCGTTGCCGGCGCCCGAAATCTCGGCCTCCTTGCCGTCGACCTTCACGATCGCGGTGATGGAGTCGATGCCGTCGTCGGTCTCGGACGCCGTGACCTTCTGCTTCATCCGTTCGAGAGGTCTGATCGGGGCCAGATACTCCTCGGAGAAGACGTCCCACATCTCCTTCGGCGACACCTCGCCGCCCTCGCCCTCGGTGATGTGCTGTACAGCCTGAGAGAACTCGATCTGCAGGCGCCGAGGCAGCGCCAGCCCGTGATCGGTCTTCATGATGTACGCGACGCCGCCCTTGCCCGACTGCGAGTTGACGCGGATGACAGCCTCGTAAGTGCGGCCGACGTCCTTGGGGTCGATCGGCAGGTACGGGACTGCCCACAGGATGTTCTCGACGTCCGCGTCCTGTGAGTCGGCGTCGAACTTCATGGCGTCGAGGCCCTTGTTGATTGCGTCCTGGTGGCTGCCGGAGAACGCCGTGTATACGAGGTCGCCGCCGTAGGGGTGGCGTTCGTGAACAGGCAGTTGGTTGCAGTACTCGACGGTACGACGGATCTCGTCGATGTTCGAGAAGTCGATCTGCGGGTCGACTCCGCGCGTGAACATATTGAGCCCGAGGGTCACCAGGCAGACGTTGCCGGTCCGCTCACCATTGCCGAACAGGCATCCTTCGATGCGGTCGGCGCCGGCTTGGTAGCCCAATTCGGCGGCGGCCACGCCGGTGCCTCGGTCGTTGTGCGGGTGTAGTGACAGAATGACCGAGTCGCGGCGGGCCAGGTTGCGGTGCATCCACTCGATGGAGTCGGCGTACACGTTTGGCGTAGCCATCTCGACGGTGGCGGGCAGATTCAGGATCACCGGGTTCTCAGGGGTTGCCTGCAGCACCTCGGTGACGGCGTCGCACACCTCTTTGGCGTATTCGAGTTCCGTTCCGGTGTACGACTCGGGGGAGTACTCATATCGCCACTGGGTGTCGGGGTACTTCTTGGCCTCTTCCAGGGCGAGGGCTGCCGCGTCGGTCGCGATCTTTTTGATCACGTCTCGCTCGGCCTTGAACACCACCCGCCGCTGCAGGATGGATGTGGAGTTGTAGAAGTGGACGATCACCTTGTTCGCGCCTTCGCAGGCCTCGAATGTGCGCTTGATCAGTTCCGGGCGGGACTGCGTGAGCACCTGGATAGTGACGTCGTCCGGAATGGCCTGGTCTTCGATGATCTCGCGGACGAAGTCGAAGTCCGTCTGGCTTGCAGACGGGAAGCCGACCTCGATCTCCTTGTAGCCCATTCGTACCAGGAGTTCGAACATGCGGCGCTTGCGCGCGGGGCTCATCGGGTCTATCAGGGCCTGGTTGCCGTCACGGAGGTCGACGGCACACCATTGCGGGGCACGGTCGATGACCTTGTCGGGCCATGTGCGATCCGGCAGCGAAACCGGTTCCACTTCCTCGGCGAAGGGGCGGTAGCGGAACGTCGGCATAGACGAATTCTTCTGGGTGTTCCACACCGGCTGGTCGGAGGGAGCGGGTTTGGAAGGCGGTGTGATGGTGCGCGTTCCAGAGGTAAAGGCGTCAGCGGGGGACATGGATTGATCTCCTGGGTTCAGGGGTGGACCTTGTGAGTCCAGTGACTGTGTCGACCGGCGCACGAAAAACCCCGCAACGGGAAGCCAGTCTGGATCAGACCCCGTCGCGGCAACCGAGGAGGAATGCACGCTGCATATGAAAAACTGTACCCGAGGCCGGCCGATCCGGCGTCGGGGCGCGAGGTTCGAGCGGGAACGAATGCGGATGGACCGCGGCAAGACGGGCGGCGCAACTGCTGCTGGCCAGCGGTTTCGCTGTCAGGATCGACGGGCGCGCACTTGTCGATCTGTCGAGGACGGCGCGCACCACCTCCGGGACGCAATTCGATATCGCTACAACGACTACCCGGCTCGGTGTTTGACTGGCCGTATGGATGAGCAGGTCGATGTTGCGCGTGCGTACCTGAGAGCGCTGCGTAGTCACAACGGCAACTCGGTGCCGATCGAGCCGCGGGCGGTTCGCTACGAGGCCGGGCTGAAGACGGCATTCTCCGGCGATCATCTACGCAGAAGCCTCTCCCGTGGTCCCCAGTATCGATTGATCGAGGCGATCCGGGACTGCGTATGGTCGGTCGACGGCGACGACGTCACCGCCGACTACCTCCTCGACGCGGGACTGCTCGGCCGTACCCTCGTCACCGTCCGGGTCGTGGAGACTTTCCGGATCCCACGCGATGACCTACGAATCCATCGCATTGATGCGAAGATCCGCCGACCGTGAGTACTCGAACCGGTTGTGGCGCAGGGCTACTTGATATCAGTCGAGCGTTTCGTATCTCGCGGGGACGGACCCCAGGCGACCAGCCTGGAAGTCTTCGAACGCCTGGAACACCTCGGCCCTCGTGTTCATGACGAATGGTCCGGCCATTGCGATCGGCTCGCGGATCGGCTTGCCACCCAGGAAGAACACCTCGAGGGACTTGGTCCGTGAGTCCTGGGTGTCGGTGGCGGAGATCGTGATGGTGTCGCCGCGCCCGTATACGGCTGTCTGACCCGTGTGAATGGGCCTGCGGTCCTCGCCGACGAAGCCCGCCCCGGCGAGCACATAAGCCAGCGCGTTGAAATCGGGGTTCCACGGCAATGTCAGGCTCGCCCCCGGTGCGATGGTCGCATGGACGAGACTGATCGGCGTATAGGTCGAGCCCGGACCGTGATGGCCGTCCACCTCGCCGGCAATGACGCGAACCAGGGCACCGCCGTCCGACGAAGACAGCAGGGCCACCTTCCGGCCGGTGATGTCCTGGTAACGGGGTGCGGCCATCTTGTTCTCGCGCGGAAGGTTGACCCACAGCTGGACGCCGTGGAACAAGCCGCCGCTCATCACGAGGTGCTCCGGAGGGGTCTCGATGTGCAGGATGCCGCCACCCGCGGTCATCCACTGAGTGTCGCCGCCGCCGATCGTTCCACCACCGCCGCTGGAATCGCGGTGCTCCATGATGCCCTCGATCATGTAGGTGACCGTCTCGAAACCGCGGTGCGGATGCCAGGCGGTGCCCTTCGGCTCACCAGGCGCGTAGTCGACTTCGCCCATCTGGTCCATGAGGACGAACGGGTCCAGCGCCGCCAAATCGATGCCGGCGAACGCCCGCCGAACCGGGAATCCCTCGCCCTCGTACGCAACAGGGGCCGTGGTCAGCGAGCGAACTGGGCGGCTGACGGCACCGGGAGCGGGTTCGGCGATGCGAGGCAGGGCAAGGACATTGTCGACCGTCACGGCAGGCATAGATGACTCCTCACGTCATGTAATTAATTTTTCAACTACACATACCAACGCTTTGGGTGAGGATCTATTCCCGCACAGTCGTCCAGGCGTCGGGCCGCGGTTCACTACCTGATGTTGGAGCGGCCACATCAGCGGTGTGCCGAGATCTTCGTTATCACTCGCCATACGGATATATGGATAGAGAAGGGGTACTTCGATCTCTGTTCGTCGCCCGCATTCCGGGCCATGAAACACTTCGGGGCCACCGTCGATCCGTTTATTTGGCGAGGGGCCGTCGGACAAACATGGCAGGCTCGCAGATCGTGATGCGGTTCAGCTGTCAAATGCATCTGTGTTCGACAGTATTCGTCGTTCGGAGATTGCCAATCATCCTTGATGGGATCTCACCGAGACGCTGCCGCGCCGGCTATCCGAACTAGAAATTCTCATGCGGGATTCATTGCGCCGCAGCAGATATCGTCGACGATCCTGCGTCGTAGTTGTCGTTCGGCGCCATTTCTTCGAACTGGCCGACGGTCGACTTCCCTGCGCAGTCATGGGGCATCGGATGGTTCTCGGTCAGCGGTTCTGCGGCTACCCCTTACGTTGTCGCGCGAGGCTGGAATTGGGCTATGGAAGATCGGTGTCGACACTCGATGATCGGCCGGCTCCGTGAAAGGCAAAAAGCGAGTATCTGACAAATTGCAACCGGCTGGATTGCCTGGCAAAAAGGTAAAGGAAACGTAGGGGCCCCTGCGGTGCCTGTACGTGTACCGGGAATCACATGGGTTTGCCCGGCGGAGCCCCCAAAGTGCATGGTGACGCTGGACTGGCAAGGTTTCCCGCAAGCGAAGGGTGGTGCGGACGTGAACGGAGAATCTGGCTGTTCCGATCAGCGGAACGGATGTGGCGACGAGAGCGAGGGCCGCAGCGCGCTCGGCGCAACTGTAGCGGGTACGATCGACGGCGATGCTGGACTCCCCGAACCACTCGCAACGGCAGCATAGGCTCGAGATCCTGAGCGTGCTGGCGGGGGAGGCTCGCTTCGGTAGGAACTCGCAGCCAGCGGGAACCTGCACCCCCACGCCGGCTATCGATGGGGCTACCCTATAGTGGGCGCCGCGATTGTGTACCTGTAGTCGGAACGGCGGGCTGGTTTCTGGAAGTCGATGCTCGAGTTCGTCGATGCTCGCTGGTCACCATCCGAGCTTCTCTTCGAGTTGTAGTTGTTCCCTGGTCGTGTGATTGAGAGGTGCTCGGACTGGGAATCCCACAAACCCGGAATGGCGCCATCGTCCCGGGAACAAAACACAGGATCGGCTCGTTGTCTAGCAGTCGCGTCTAACCACAATGAAATCTCACCGAAGTTAAAACACCTAGTCATTACCGGATTATTGGAACCCTGAGCCAACGGGAGGAAGTCATGCCAACCGACTACGACGCACCACGGGTTACCGTCGACGACGAACTCGCCGCGGACTCGCTCGAAGAACTGAAGACACGAAGGAGTGAATCCCAGTCGTCCGTCGTTGACGTCGAGGAGGCCGACACGGCGGAGTCATTCGAACTGCCCGGTGCAGATCTGTCCGGTGAGGAACTCACCGTTCGCGTCGTGCCCAAGCAGGACGACGAATTCACCTGTAGCAGTTGCTTTTTAGTACATCACCGGTCGCGTCTCGCCTCCGAAGCCGGTGGTCAGCTGATCTGCCTCGATTGCGCATAGCGGATTCGTGTCGGCTGGTTGCCAGCCGAACGTTGGCCGCCGCGCGATCGGCTCGGTGAAGTGACTGCCGGCTGGCGAGTCGATGGACCTTACCGACCCTGGATCGCCACGGCCCGAACGGTTGGTACGCCCCTGGGTTGGTCGCTCAAGATCCCACCTTCGGAGTGACGCGGTCGATGATTACTCCGGTGTCGACACCGGTCGGCAACGTCCCGAAAACGCTGCCCCAGTCCCCGGACAGTCGGCTGACGCAGAATGCGTCCGCGACCGCCGGGTTTCCGTAGCGGATCAGGAGCGACCCTTGAAGGGCGAGCGCCATGTCGCCGACAACGCGCCGGGCCCGGTGCTCGAGGGTCCCGAAGTCGCGGAAACTCGTCTTCAGATCATTGACGGCGCTGTCGAACCGTGAATCGACGCCGGTGGCAGCGTCGAGTTCGTCGAAGAAGACCTGAAGTGAATCCGGCTGCTTCGCCACTGCACGCAGAGTGTCGAGCGCGGCAACATTGCCAGAGCCCTCCCACACCGACAGCAGCGGTGCCTCGCGGTAGAGCCGCGGCATGCGCGAATCTTCCACATAGCCGTTGCCGCCCAGGCATTCCAGGGCCTCAGCGGCGTGGATCGGCCCGCGCTTGCAGACGAAGTACTTGCTCACAGCCAGAGAGATGCGACGCAGGGTAGTGGCGTGCGAGTCGCCTGCGGCGGCCAAGTCGGTGAGCGCGGCCAGCCACATGGCGACCGTGGTGGATGCCTCTGACTCGATTGCAAGATCGGCGAGCACGTTCCGCATCAGTGGTTGATCGACGAGGTGCGCGCCGAACGCCTTGCGATGGATGGCGTGGTGGGCTGCCTGCGCAGTGCCTGCGAGCATTCCGGTGGCCGTGCCGATGGTGCAGTCGAGGCGGGTCATGTTGACCATCTCGATGATCGTGGGAACACCGCGACCCTCTTCTCCGACGAGCCAGGCCACGGCGTTGTCGTATTCGACCTCGCTGCTCGCGTTGGAACGGTTGCCGAGTTTGTCCTTGAGCCGCTGCAGATGCATTCGGTTGCGGGTGCCGTCCGGCAAGATGCGCGGCAGGAAGAAGCACGACAGCCCACCGGGTGCCTGTGCGAGGACCAGGAAGATGTCGGACATCGGAGCCGAGGTAAACCACTTGTGCCCGGTCAGCAAGTAACTCCCGTCGGGCTGCGCAACTGCGCGCGTAGTGCCCGCGCGCACATCGGACCCGCCCTGTTTCTCGGTCATGGACATCCCAGCGATCAGACCGGTCTTTTCGAGCGGGGGACGCAGCGCCGGGTCGTAGGACCGAGCGGTCAACAACGGCTCGTACTGTTCCGCCAGCTCAGGGTTGTGCCGCAATGCTGGGACGACGGCGTAGGTCATGGAGATCGGACAGCTGTGGCCTGCGTCGACCCGGCCCCACACCGCCATCTTCGCAGCTCGAAACAGATGCGCGTGCGGGCTCGGGTCGGCCCACGGGGCGCCGTGCAGCCCCATCTCGACCGCCGTCCTCATCAGCTGGTGATAGGAGGGATCGTATTCCACCTCATCGATCCTGTACCCGTAGCGGTCGTGGGTGCGCAGGATCGGGGGGTGTGCTTCGGCGAGGTCACCGAGGCGCTGTGCCTCTTCACTTCCCGCGAGCCTTCCGACTTCGCGTAGTTCTTCGATCACCTCGTGCGCGCCCTCGCGTTGCAGCGCTTCGAGGAGAGGCGGGTAGTCGGCGGCGTCGAAGTTCGTGAGCGGAGGCACCTGATTGAAGACCTCATGCGTGGCATTCATGTTGACTCCCGAGAGATCGAAGTGTGAACGTGAGCAAAGCGGGGATGATCGCGGAGTCGGAGACTCCAATGCGTGCGGAGTCGGAGACTCCAATGCGTGCGGAGTCGGAGACTCCAATGCGTGCGGAGTCGGAGACTCCGTTGCGTGTGGAGTCGGCGACTCCGTTGCGTGTGGGGTTGGTGGTTTCGCGGGCCAGCGGGAGGACGAGAGCCTCGCCGATGGCGCCGACAATGCAGGCGGCGGTCACGGAGGCGTCCTGTTCGGGAATCTCTCCGGACTCGATGGCGGCCTCGATCGTGGCCGCGAACACATCGCGGAACGACTCCCGGAACAGCAGGCGCTGGGTATCGACTCGTGGGTCTACCGGTTCAACGAGTAGCGCATACGCAAGTGTCGGCGCGCGCAGAGCGCGCTCGGCGAAGGTTTGGACAGAAGCCGATACCGCTGCCACATGGGTGCCGTCGGTGTTGCGGGCTCTTTCGCCGGCTTCGACGGCGGCGCTGACTTCACGACTGCAGACGATGCGGAAGACCTCCGTGAAGAGTTCACCCTTGTTCGTGAAGTGCCTGTATACGGTGCCGGTGCCGACACCAGCTTCTGTTGCGACGGCCGAGATCGAGCACCCGCTGTATCCGTGGCGGGCGATCAGCCCGATCGCGGAGTCGATCAGCGTGCTGCGAAGCGCGTCCAGTCGTTCCTGGACCGCGGGTGTGCGCCGATAGGCCATAGAAAGAAGTGAACACGGGTTCCGTTCTTGAGTCAAGGTGCTAGCGTCGCCTTACCGGCGAGGAAAGGCGAACTCGATGACTTCCAACTTGGTGCTCGTCCAAAAGGACGGACCGGTCACCACGATCAGCCTGAACCGGCCAGCAGCGCGAAACGCGGTGAACCGGCCCACTGCGCAAGCGCTCGCGGATGCTTTTCGCGAGTTCGACGCCGATGACGACGCATCGGTTGCGGTGCTACACGGCGAGGGTGGAACATTTTGTGCCGGAGCTGATTTGAAGGAAATTGGCTCGGAAACAGGGAATCGGGTCGCGCCGGATGGCGATGCACCGATGGGCATATCCCGGATGCGTCTGACCAAGCCTGTGATCGCCGCGATCGAGGGGTACGCAGTGGCCGGTGGGTTGGAGCTGGCGCTGTGGGCGGACCTTCGGGTCGCGGATGAAGACGCCGTCCTCGGGGTGTTCTGCCGGCGCTGGGGTGTGCCCCTCATAGATGGCGGGACCGTGCGTCTACCGCGTCTGATCGGCGAGAGTCGCGCGATGGACCTGATCCTGACAGGGCGGCCCGTCGGTGCCGACGAAGCCCTGGGTATGGGTCTGATCAATCGGAAAGTCGCAACGGGCGATGCAATCACGGCGGCTCAGCAGTTGGCCACGGAGATCGCGGCCTTTCCGCAGGTATGCATGAGGCGCGACCGTCTATCGCTCCTCGAGCAGGATGGGCTCACCGAAGATCACGCCCTCATGAACGAATTTCGCCACGGTGCAATCTCCTTGTCCAATGGAACGCTAGAGGGAGCCGCACGGTTCGCAGCAGGAGAGGGCAGACATGGGGAGTTCGAATAGCCCGCCGATCTCAACGACCAGTCTTCTCGGTGATTGTGTTCATGACGAATTCGTGCACCAGCGTGGGGTCGTCGGCCATCTGGCGGTAGTCGATCTCGAGCGCAGGGATCGGCGCAGGCGAGTCGATCCGCCAGAACAGGGCGGTGCGCTTCTTTTCGTACGGCGCATTGCTGTATCCGACGATCACGGTGGTGGGATACCCGTTGTAGCCGGCTAGTGCTCCCGCCACAGAGCCCCAGGGGAGGAAGGACTCGAATGCCCACCCCCTCTGGAGAATGCCCTGCGACGTGAACGCGATGTAGCCGAACGCGAGACGTCCGATGAGGAAACTGAGTGGGAGGCTCCAGAAGAAGAAGGCGGCCAACCCGAAGAAGACAGTACCTCCGAGGTCTTCCGAAACAGTCTGCGGCCGAAGGTCATAGGAAGCAAAGGCGAGGAGCAACCCTAGTAGACCCATAATGAGACACAACGTCACTGTGGGGGTTGTGGAGTACGAGATCGACGGGACAGTCTCCCCACGCACGACTCGTTCGCGGATCTCGAGCTTCTGATGCGATTTCGGCTGGTAACTCACGCTGAAGCCGATGGCGAGTCCTAAGAACCCCAGAATTCCGACGAAGTACTTCATCGCGGCGTAGTCGCCGTCGATGATGCTCAGCCACGCGGTGATGACGCATACCACCGCGATCATCGCGAAGACTCCGTAGGAGGCACCGATCTTCATCCGGTTCCTGTGGGTTCGCCAGTGCCCAGAAGGCCATTCGGGCGGACCCTGAATATCAGAAGATGGCATCCCACGCACCGCTAGCTACTCCTCCGATTGCTCATGCTGTGTTCACAACAGCATCCTTGCCATCAACGAACGTGCCGAAACCGACCCATTCTCGTATACGGAGTTACAGATGTGCTTTCCGGTTCCGGCGACCCGAAACCCCTACACCGGTCTTGTCTGTGCGACAACACGAAAACGACTGGATGCGGAGCACGCAGCCGCGACAGGTGCGACATCGGCCGCGAAATCGACATCGCGGAGGATGGGTAAGTCCACGACCTCTGCACCGCTCGCGACAAGGGCATCGCGAGTGAGCCGACCCGTGTCCGCGCGCGACATGGGGACCGGGAGTATGGCCTCCGCTGTTGCCGCATCAGGCACGCCTAGAACCCACCAACCACCGTCCTCGGCGAGCCCCAGGACGCACCGTCTTTCCTGGATCAGGATCGCCGCCGATTCCTCGAGAAGTGCTGCGCTCACTTGAGGGGTGTCCATCCCGATCTGGAGGATTGGCACTCCGAACGCTCCGTACGCGTCGGCGTGTGCGTTCACCAGTCGCTCCGCGAAGCTGTCACCACGCTGCGGTATCACGGTGAACCTGTCGAGCGCAGCCGTGATGTCTCCGGACCCGACCGCCTGGTCCAGATCGCCGGTCATGGCGACGACTCGATGTGCGACATCGGCCGCAGCGACGGCGTCGAGGGTATCGAGCAGCGAGGCTGCCGCGAGCTCGGCGGCCCGGGTGTCGTCCGTCTCCGACGCCAGCCTGGTTTTCGCGAAACCCGGGACCGGCGCCTTCGCGACGACCAGTACCGTCACGTCGAGGGTCACCCGATCACCTTCCAGAAGTCGTGAACCGCAGTGACGGTCCCCTTCAAAGAACCCGACACCTTCGAGGTTCCCGCAGTGCGTGGACGGTAGGTGATGTCGTGCTCGACGACCCGCCACTTCGCGCGACCTGCAAGGACGAGAAGTTGCAGCGGATAACCGGATCTCCGGTCGTCGACATGCAGGTCGAGTAGGTCCTGACGACGCACGGCTCTCATCGGCCCGAGATCGTGGACCGGTAGACCGTATCGGCGACGAAGCCGTGCGGCGAGGAAGGCATTGCCCAGCCTGCTGTACAGCGGCCAGGTTCCGCGCCGATCCGCACGACGACGCCCCACCGCCAGGTCGGCTCCCGAGTCCAGCGAGGCGACGAGTCGCGGAAGGTCACATGGGTCCATAGAGCCGTCGCCATCCAGTACACAGACGACCGGCGTTTGTGCCGCGAGTATCCCGGCGTGAACGGCCGAACCGTATCCCGGGATCTGCTCGCGTACCACCCATGCACCGTGGGCAGAGGCGACGCCCGCGGTGTCGTCGGTGGAGTTGTTGTCTACCACCACCGTCCGGTAGCCGTCCGGAACCGCTGCCAGCACTCCGGGCAGGGAGCCGGCCTCGTTCATGCACGGGATGACGACGGTGACGTCGGGTGGAGTGGTCGGCTTGTGTTCAGACATTCGGCGGCCCTGCCGGAGTCGAGGATCTCAGTGGTGCGTGCGCGAAGGCTGCGATCCCAGATTCCGGAGGGATCTGCGCTCGGAATCCCAGCTTCTCGCCCGCCAGTCGAGGGCTCGCGACGATATGCCGCACGTCGCCGGGGCGGTACTCGCCGGTGACGACGGGTGCGGGGCCGCCGTATTCCCGCGCGAGAGTCGTTGCCACCTCGCCAATCGTAATCGGTTGACCTGAACACACATTGAACGCCGAGAATCCGGGAAGCGCGGCATCGATAGCTACCACGTTCGCTGCCGCGACGTCCCGGACGTGCACGAAGTCGCGCATCTGCCGGCCGTCCTCGAATATGCGCGGTGGTTCACCGGCTTCGAGACAAGAGCGGAACATCGCCGCCACCCCGGAGTACGGGGTATCTCGCGGCATGTGGTCGCCGTACACGTTGTGATATCGCAGGGCGGTCACGCTACCGCGGGTAGCCAACGACCAGGCAAAGGCGTAGTTTTCCTGCGCGACCTTGCTCGCGGCGTACAAACTCCGGGGCCGCAAGGGTGAATCCTCCTCCACGAGTTCCCAGTCGAGGGACTCACCGGTGGCGGGGTCGGTGGTGTCGAAGATGCCTGCCGCGAGCTCCTCGGCTCGACGAGCCGCCGGTTCCACGAACTCTCCTCTTCTATTGCGATACCTTCCGTCGCCGTAGACAACCATCGACGATGCCATTACCAGCCGTTGGCAACCGGTTTCGTGCATCGCGGCGAGCAGGGTCGCTGTTCCGAGGTCGTTGTGGCTGGCGTATGCGGGAGCGTCGCTCGCGTTGACGCCCGCACCGACCACAGCGGCCTGATGGCACACCACATCCACACCCCTCAGCAACTTTGTCAAGGTGGGGAGGTCGCGGACATCCACCTGCCGCACGTCTTCCGGCTCCTTCGAATCGGTTCCGTGTGCGGACGGGAGCAGTGCGTCTACGGCCACCACGTCGTGACCGGCGTCAGTCAATGCCGTGTGAACATGGCTGCCGATGAATCCTGCTGCCCCCGTTAGTAGTACGCGTGTTGTAGTCACGGCAACTCGAACGGTAGGGTTACACCCTCATGGACTTTGCAGACGTCGCAGGGGCCTTCGGGTGCAGCGGCGATCGTCGAGCGTACGAGCCTCGACAGTGCTCCAAGGTTGCGTTCTACTTCCGCGAATACATCCACGGCCCGCACACCATCACCTACCTGGATCCCTGCGTCTAGATCGGTGACCAGCGCGATTGTTGCGTAACACATCTCGAGCTCGCGTGCCAGGACAGCCTCGGGGTGGCCCGTCATATTCACCAGGCTCCAGCCTTGCCGCGCGAACCACAAACTCTCCGACCGGGTCGAGAACCGGGGTCCCTCGATCACTACCAGAACGCCACCATCGACCGTCCCCGGCTGCAATGCCGCCTTGCGAAGAACAGGGCAGTAAGGGTCGGCGAACTGGACGTGCACGGCGCCGGTATCGAAGTAAGTCTGTGTACGACCGCTTGTGCGGTCGACGAGTTGGTCGGGCACCACCATTGCGCCGTGCAGAAGTTCGGGGGTGAGGCTGCCGGTGGTGGACGGAGCGATCACCTGACGTACACCGAGCATGCGCAATGCCCACAGATTCGCGCGATAGGGGATCGTATGCGGGGCGAACTCATGGTTGGCGCCGTGTCGCGGCAGGAAGGCCACTCTCTTGCCTTCGACCTCGTCGACCGTGATCGGGGCGGTCGGACTCCCATACGGCGTGTCGATCGTGACCTCGGTGGCACCCTCGTCGAAAAACGTGTAGAAGCCGCTACCGCCGATTATCGCGATGTCCGCGGAGGGCAGGTGAGGGACGGAATGTTCGACCATGAGGTTGTCTTTCGTCGATATGCTGGGCGCGATTGCGGCGTTCACCAAGGGAGATGACGTCATCCGATCTACTCAGCATGTTCGTAAACGGAACTTTCGGTGCAGCGATCTCGTAGGCGCGGCGCTGGCGCTCGTACTCGTCGCGGTCGCGTTCGTCGTACCGTATCTGGGCAATGAGACCATTACTCCGATCATCAACCGGTCGGCGCAATCGGTCAAGGACTTCGCTGATGCCGCCCCGCTCTTCGGGTTCCGCGATGTGCACGTCGGCTGGGGCACGCCGTTCGCGGTCCTCATCGCGACTGCGGTGGTCCTGTGGGGTCCGTCGCTGGCACAACGATTGTCATGGCATCGGCTGGCTGCAGGCACATACCTGACCTCGGTGGCGTGGGCGATGGCGCTGGCAATGGTGGACGGATGGCAGCGCGGCTTCGTCGATCGGCTCACGTCCAGAGACGAATACCTGCACGAGGTGCCCGGAATCACCGATATTCCGTCGATGCTTCGTGGCTTCTCGCAGAGAATCTTGGACTACCAACCTGATTCGTGGACCACTCACGTAGCCGGGCATCCGCCCGGTGCGGTGCTGACGTTCGTGTGGCTGGATCGGATCGGACTGAGCGGTGGGGCCTGGGCATCCACACTGTGCGTTGTGGTCGGGTCGAGCGCCACAGTGGCGGTGATCGTCACGGTCCGTGCACTCGGTGACGAGGCGATGGCACGCCGGGCCGCCCCGTTCCTGGCCTTGGCGCCCGCGGTTATCTGGATCGCCGCGTCGGCCGATGCCGTCTTCACAGGTGTGGTCGCTTGGGGGATTGCGCTCCTTGCGCTCTCTGCCTCCAGCAGTGTGCGGTATCCGTGGATGGCCGCGCTCGGAGCGGGTGTCTTGCTCGGATTCGGCGTATACCTCAGCTACGGCCTGATGTTGATGGCCATACTGGCTGTTGCAGTGCTTCTCGTCGCCCGGAATGCGCGGCCGTTCTTCGGCGCCATGGTCGGGGCGCTGGCCGTCGCCGCGATCTTCACTGCCTACGGGTTCTGGTGGTTCGACGGCTACACACTGGTGCAGGAGCGCTATTACCAGGGAATCGCCTCGGACCGGCCTTTCGCTTACTGGGGTTGGGCGAACTTCGCCGCGCTCGTATGTGCGGTGGGAGTGGCAGTGCCTGCCGCTCTGCCCCGCGCTTTTTCCTGGTCGCGATTGCGGGCGCTGTCGCCGGTTCCGGTACTCGTGATATCAGCGCTGCTAATCGTGGTGATCGCGGACCTCAGCAGGTTGAGCAAGGCGGAGACCGAGCGTATCTGGTTGCCGTTCCAAGTTTGGCTTCTTACCGCGCCGGCGCTCCTACCGAGAGGTAGTCACAGATTCTGGCTGGCAGCGCAGGCCGTCGGGGCGCTCGCAATCAACCATCTGTTGTTCACCAATTGGTGACGCAGAGCAGCGAACGCCTGCCTTTGTTCACAAAAAGACGAAAGTGGGGTTTGAACAATACGGAAAGGTTCTCTACTCTCGGTGTGGCATCCCTCGCCTGACTTGAAGAGGACACGGATCATGGCCCTGATGATTGGCATCGACGTCGGTGCAGCTGACCTGGCCCGGAAACGCACCCCGGAATTCCGCCTGGAAAGTCTGCATTTGTCAGGAGGAGTGAGATGTCCAGTCGGCTGAGTCTTCCCACCCCGGTGGCGGAGGTGTGGGATTGGCAGAGGGAGGCCGCATGCCGCGGTCGCGAATCGTCTGTCTTCTTCCATCCCGATCGCGAACGAGGTCGTGCACGAGAGATTCGAGACCTGCAGGCCAAGCTCGTCTGCAGCGGATGCCCGGTACTGGTGTCCTGTAGGAGGCACGCGCTCAGTGTCGGTGAACCGTACGGGATTTGGGGAGGGCTGTCGGCCCATGAACGCGCCGAACTTCTCGATGCTCACAACGGTTCGGTGGACGACGCTGTGGCGGACTCGTTCGGTTTCGATCGCGCGCACCAAGCCTGACCCTCGACGACGGCGGATCAGTCCGGCAGCCGCCGCATCTCGATGATGGTCAGACCCAGCGCGTCGAACCGGGCCAGCATGCCACGGAGGTCTGTGGGGCTGTCCACCCGACCGTAGAGGGTGGTGTCGCCGGTGGTCACGTTCGACACGTCCAGTTCGGGAAAGGCGGCCAGCACCCGATCGGAGAGGACTCCGGAGATCAGGAACGTGTACCTGATGTTGCCGGGCCAACTCGAACCGGGACGTACCACGTCGAGTTCCTCCAATCGCATCGTCTTCGACAGCAGCGTCAGCCGCTGATCTCAGAGTGACCCACCGGATCGACCCGTGCATCACCCGCAAGTGGTGAACCGGCTCAGAGCAATCCGCTGCGCTGAGCCGCTGCGATGGCGTCGCGGCGGGATTTGACCCCGAGCTTTCGGTAAATTCCGCGCAGATGCGTCTTCACGGTATTCACAGATACGCACAGATCGGCGGCGATCTGCTCGGCGGTGCGCCACGACGGAAGTTCCGTCAGGAGTTCCAATTCGCGTCGAGTCAACAAGTCGGACGCGCTGCTCGGCTCATGCGGGAAGGATGCACGTAGAAGGTCCGCGAAGGGCTCGAGGACGCCGAATCGTCCGGTGCTCCGGACGAGAAGTTCCCGAATCTGTCGACCGCAGTCGTGGAAGGGGCGCAGGACGGATTGGGGTTCCGCAAGACGCAGGGCCTCGGTCAAGGCGCGGTGGGCGCGTGAATCATGTTTGCGAGCATGTGCGATCAGGGCGTCCACGAGCCACGCCGCTATCAGATTTGTTTCTGCCACACACTTCAGATCACCAGCGAGGACGGGTTGCAGCCGTTTGTCGGCAGCATCGAGACGGTGAGCGTGAAGATGGGCGATCGCTTCGAGAACCGCGGCGTCGCCGCTCGCTCCCAGGAAGGATTGCGTTTGTGCTACCAGCTCCTTGGCCCAAGCAGTCTCACCTGTGGTGAGGTATGCGCACAGTATTCCGGGCGTAAGCACCGCTCTGATTCCAGGTGGCACGGGTAGGGAATCAGACAGCGGCCAGTGCGTGTGCAAAGACGTCACCGATTTGTGCCGGTGCTCGCAGTCGTCGAGACCGAAAAGGGCTGCGACACTGTCGGCTAGTCGCGCCGCGTCGTTGTTCGCGGGACGGAGAGCATCGGCGGCTTCGAGGGCGATCGCTGCGGCGTCGCTGTCGATCCGGAGGTAGCGGCGCCAGGAGTCGACGAGGCTCACCAGCTGGATGGTCGGATCCTCGGCCACCGAGTGGGCCGAGCCGATCGACAGGGCCTCGTCCGAGAATTCTGACGCCTGAACTACATCCCCCCGGGACATTGCTGTTGCCGCCAGAGTTCCCAGGCAATAGATGACGCTCAGTGGGGTATCAACGAGTCTGGCGTGGGCCAGCGCTTTCGTCAGTGCGTGCTCAGATTCGTCGGTTCGGCCGAGGAAGAGGAGAGCGCGCCCCTCCTGCAGGTAGACGAATGCGTCGAGTCCCGGGTCGCCGGTAGCTTCCACCCCTACACTGCGGAGGCGGTTCAGGGCATCGTCGATGTCGCCGGTCTGAATGGAGGCCTGGACACGGAGCGATTCGCGCAGCAGGAGGTGCACACGAGATTCTGGACCATCGTCGACCAGCAGCCCCGACGGGGCACGGTCGAGGAGCTCGAGAGTTGACGTGACTACCGGTATGTTTCCAGCGTCCAGCGCCGCGGCGGCGCGAATCAACCGCGCCGACGGATGGTTCTGTGACGACCGGGGCGCCTGGGTGAGAAGCTGGTCTACGGCTTCGCTGTGGCCTTCCACGATCAGGGAAAGAGAACAGCGGCCGAGGAGTTCCACGATCTCGCCATGGTCGCAGGAGTTCACAGCGTGTTCGAGAGCGAGCAGGGAGTCGCCAGAGTCCGCGTGCCAGCGGGCGACCGCCAGTTCGAGGCGTTCGACCTCGACGTGACCGATTCGGCTGATCTCAGCTCGGAGATAGCTTCTCAGCAGCGGATGGTAGCGATACCGGGTCGGGGACTCGGCGATTCGGCTGATCAAGAAATTGCGGTGCTCGAGCCAGTCGATCTTGCTGCGTGCGTCGGTGCAATTGGTCAGCTTCTCTGCGAGTTCGACGGTGAACGAGGCGGGTACGGAGGTGCGCAACAGGAATTCACGCATGTCTTCCGTCTGGCCTGAGAGGACCTCCTCGATGAGATAATCGGCCACCGCCCGGCGATCGCCCGTGAACTCGGCCATCAAGCGGCTCGGATCCGGA
The DNA here is from genome assembly GCF_040656415.1 of Rhodococcus sp. NPDC049939. Classification (NCBI taxonomy): domain Bacteria; kingdom Bacillati; phylum Actinomycetota; class Actinomycetes; order Mycobacteriales; family Nocardiaceae; genus Rhodococcus; species Rhodococcus sp. NPDC049939. Next base: position 540,135 of record NZ_JBFAMC010000002.1, read on the forward strand.
TGTTCTTCCAAAGACATTCCTGCTAAACGTATTCCGGCTGCCCAACCTTCAGTGCGGTCCATGAGAGCAGTCAGATCATCCGCGTTGAGGCGTACATCGTGCTCGGCGAGCATTTCTTCTGCCTCGTTGGGGGTGAAAGCGAGATCTCGCGCCGAGATTGTGAAGAGCTTGCCGTCCAGACGAAGTCGTTGGAGGGCCAACGGCGGTTCGAACCGGCCGCAGACGATCGTTCGAAGCGTAGGAGGTTGCCAACGCATGAAGGCTTCGAGGTCGGCTAGAACGTCGCCGTCGTGCAGGAGATGGGCGTCGTCGATCACCATCCAGACGCTCTCGGCGAGTTCGTTGAATGCCGCCGACAGTAGTGCGCCGAAATCGGGGGAGGTGGAATCGAGTTGTGCGCACAGCTTCTGTAACCGACGATTTCCGGATTCGGTGAGGGAACGCAGAATCGCCCGGTGAAAGGCGTCGACATCGTTGTACCTCTCCTCGATCGTCAGCCAGACGATCGTGGGAGCATGTTCGGCGGCGAGTACTTCCCGTGCCCAATCGGCGACGGCGCGCGTCTTGCCCGACCCCGCCGGCGCACAGACCAGCGCAACCGGATAGGTGTGGGCGTCGTCGGTAAGGGCTGTGGTGAGCAGGGCGTACAGGCGGGTGCGGGTGACCGTTCGCCCCCCGGCGCCGGAAGGTATTCGAGTGCTCCGATGAAACTCCTCGGTATGTATTGCCGTCACGCAGACCCCCAATTCTCGCTGGACCGAGAAACGATCTTCGACAAGCACCGATCATCGACCTGGACGGTCGACATGGCTGATATTAGCGAGAGCGTGCTGGTCTACGTGCGTGAATGTGCAGGCCCGAGACATCGGGCCTCGCAGGCATCGATGTCTCGGGCTGAACGGTTTGGTCCATCAGGGCGTGACGTTGGTGAAACTCGGTTCAGCGACAGGGGTTGTCCGTCGGTGGGGTCGGGGGTTGCCTTGCGTGTTCGAGAACGAACGAGCAACGCCCCGACTTCGTGCCCGGGGTCGCCAACGTCGTGAGCAGCGAAAACTAGGGCGTGACGATGGGGAACGCGGGATCGGGTGCGTCGATCAGATTCGTGAGAACGAGTAGCTTCGACGGGTCGCCAGTCACTGCAATTCCCTCGATTCCCGTTCCGGTGAACAGTCCGAGTAGCTGCATCTTCGTCAACGTCAGAGTGACATCGGGTGTCACAGAAGTTCTCGGCGAATCTGTCAGAATCAGTGCGCCGTTGGACAGCGTCGTACGGTAATGCGCTTCAGGCTCGGTGAAATGCCATTCGACGACAAGGGACTTGTCCCACGCGCGGGGGCCGTTGATACGCAGGGCCATCGAGTCGAAGATCTGCTCGAGGGTGAGCGCTCCCAGCACGTCGAGGGCGAGGGTGCGGATGGGGGGCGGAACGATGCCATCCCGCAGTTCGAGTGCGCCCGTGAGATAGAAATTGCGCCATATCGCGTTCTCCGAACCGAACCCGAGTCGTTCGTAGGTGCGGGCGAGCAACTCTTTGGCCTCGCTGTCCGACGGGTCGGCGAACACGGCATGCTTGAGGAGTTCGGCGGCGAACCGGAGATCGCCTTCCTCGAAGTACCGCGTCGCCTTCCTCCGGACCTCGGCCTGTCCACCCATGCATTCCACGTACCTGGCAGCAGCGCTCTCGGGTGGGTGCTGCCAGAGTGACGACGGGTTGCCGTCGAACCAGCCCATGTAGCGCTGGTAGATGGCCTTCACATTGTGGCTGACCGATCCGTAGTATCCCCTTGCATGCCATGCTGATTCGAGTGCAGGCGGCATAGGAAAGTTCTCGGCGATCTCGATACCGGTCATGCCCGTGTTCAGCATGCGCAATGTCTGGTCGTGCAGGTACTGGTATAGGTCGCGCTGCTGAGACAGGTACGTGACCACCCGGTCGCGACCCCACGTCGGCCAGTGGTGGGACGCGAACGCGACGTCGTAGTCACCGTCGAACATCTCGATGGCCTCGCCGAGGTAGCGTGACCACGTTCGGGCATCTCGGACCAGGGCACCTCGTGGAGTCAGGATGTTGTGCAGGTTGTGAGTGGCGTTCTCCGCCATGCACAGTGCTCGCTGGTCGGCGAACAGGAAGTTCATCTCCGCCGGCGCCTCGGCGCCTGGTGTCATTTGGAAGATCATCCGGATGCCGTCCACCGTCTCCACCTGACCGGTGTGGGTTATGTCGACAGTGGGTGGGATCAGCCCCGGGGCCCCGGACGACGTGGTGATTCCCAAACCGGCACTCAGGTGTCCGTCCGGCCCCTTCGGGAGCATGGCGCCGAACATGTACGAGGCTCGTCTGTTCATTGCAGGCCCGGCATAGATGTTCTCGGAGACAGCGTGTTCGAGAAAGCCCTCGGGGGCGAGGATCGGAACGTCCCCACGGCCGTTCGGCAGCACACCCCTGACGCCCCCGAAATGATCCGCGTGCGAATGGGTGTAGATCACGCCGGTGACAGGACGCTCGCCCCGGTTGCGCCGGTACAGAGCCAGCCCAGCGGCCGCGGTCTCCTTGGAAATCAATGGATCGATGACGAGTACCCCGGTTTCGCCCTCGACGATCGTCATGTTGGATATATCGAATCCGCGCACCTGGTAGATGCCCTTGGTTACCTCGTACAGGCCGTTGATCGCGCACAGCTGGGACTGGCGCCACAGGCTTGGATCGGCCGTGTCCGGGCAGTCACCGGCCAGGAACGAATACTTCTGCATATCCCAGACGATGCGACCGTCGTCGTCCGTGACGGTGCACGGGTCGAGTCGATCGACGAAGCCGCGGTTCGCGTCGTCGAAATCGGTGCTGTCCGAGAAGTCGAGTGTCATGTTCTTCCTCCACTGGGGAACTGCGCGGCCTGGGCAAGCTGGGCAGAAATGGGGCGTGGCCTGGTACCGGGGGTTGGATGACTTCCCTCGGGGTACTCGATTGAGACTCTGGCACTTGTCCTGCAGCGGCGCATCATCCTTTGCAGATGAGGATCACCCCGCAAGGATGATGTGGTCGGTTCTGCGACGTCGGACGATGTGACTGTTCGCTATCACACTTTCGAGAAGGGCATGGACATGACGACCAACCCGGAGTCCGGCACGGACAGCCCTGTCAAGCAGGGTATTGCAGCAGGTACGTCCATTGCGGCAGCCATCCTGTTGCTGACCGTCGGCGTGGTCTCGTTCTTCCAGGGCATCGCTGCGGTTGCCTCCGATGACCTGCTGGTCATTGGCGTCGAGTACACCTACCAGTTCGATACCACCGCTTGGGGCTGGGCACACATCGTTCTCGGTGTTCTTCTCGCGATCAGCGCGATCGGACTTATGACCGGTGCCATGTGGGCGCGCATCGCGGCTATCGGCTTCGCTTCTCTGTCGATTCTCGCGAACTTCCTGTGGCTGCCCTACTACCCGATGTGGTCGATTCTGATCATCGCACTCGATGTGGTCGTGATCTGGGCTGTCAGCACCTGGGACACCAAGTCGGTCAGCGAGGCATGATTCGATAAGCGCAGAATCGGAGCCCGGGGTCCGCGGATTGCGACCTCGGGGTGCGGACGAGACGATTGCAATATGCAAGTTCTCCGGGGCAACCGGAGTTTCGGGTGTTGTCGGGAGATGTTCCTAGCTGGCTGGGCAACCTCTGTTAGCGTCACCAGGCATGTCGATCGTTAGTCGTGGGCGCCCCGCAGGCAGGTTTTTTCTTCTCTTGAGCGCGCTGGTCATGGTGATCGTCGCGGTCACGGCCGCACCCGTCTCGGCCCAGCCGACATCGGCATCCGAAACAACCTGGTTGTGTCGACCTGGTCAGGCTGACGATCCTTGCGGCGGCCGGTCCGGCGCTCCGATCGACTGCTTCTACGTCTATCCCACGGTGTCGCTGCAGCCGACGGCGAATGCCAACTTCGACGCCTCGCCCGAGTTGCGTGCAGTGGCCCGCCTGCAGGCTGAACCCTTCGGTCAGAACTGCAACGTGTGGGCGCCGGTGTATCGGCAGAGCACACTGCGAGCCCTGTTCAACGGGACACCGCAGGAGCGCAGTGCAGCGGCGAGTCTCGCCTACGACGACATCGAAAACGCCTGGGACGATTATCTTGCCCATCACAACGACGGACGTGGCGTGGTCCTCATCGGACACTCCCAGGGCACTTACATGCTGCGGTCGTTGATTCGCAATCGGATCGATGGTGAGCCTGTCCAGTCACAACTGGTGTCGGCGCTCCTGATCGGCGGAAACGTGCTGGTCCGCAAGGGTGAAGGGATCGGTGGCGACTTCACTTCCGTGCCGGCCTGCACGGACCCGGCGCAGACCGGTTGCGTTGTCGCGTACTCGGCGTACTCGGCCACCCCGCCTGCCGACGCCAAGTTCGGCGTGGTACCGCAGACGGCCGGATCTGGCAGTGGCCGAGTGAGCCTTCCGTTCGGGCCCGAGTACGAGGTTCTGTGCACCAATCCGGGGTCGCTGCGTGACAACGCCGACTCCCCCATCCACGGGATCTTTCTGGGCCATGAGGTCAACGGCTTCGATGCCCGGTGCACCGACAACGGAGCGTCGAACGTGCTGATGGTCAGCGGACCCGCCGCCGCCCTGCTGCCGGCGATTCCGGGCGCCGACTGGGGACTGCATCAGATCGACATCAACCTTGCGCAGCGGGACCTGGTCGACCTCATCGGCGCTCAGAGTGCGGCCTACCTGGGCTGATGCTTGCGCGGGCGGCGGGCCCGCGCTCTGTCGACGACGTTCGTCATCGACCGGCTTGTGCGAATGATTGAGCGCCCGTCATCGAGGACGGTGGATCGACGGAGAACAAATCGCCGCCCGAACACTGTAGGACTTGGCAGATTGCGGTCAACGTGGAGAATCGGATGGCTCTGGCCCGGTCGTTCTCGAGCACCGACAGGTTCGCCACGCTCACCCTGACTAGCTCCGACAGGGTTGCCAGCGTCGTCGCAGGTTCGGCCGGCAGTTCGTCGAGGTGACATAGCTCAGGTCCGTGGACGGTTGGCGGCGTGTGGGTCTGACGATTCGTCGATCTCGGCGCGACGGTATGCTCCCGCGTCGAAGAGATGTTGTCCGTGCTCGAGCTCTTCGACGGGAGTGGAGCAGCACGGCTTCCCTGTCGTTGAACTCCAATTGCCAGGAGTTGACGTGAACCCGGTACCACCCCCACCGTTCGATGGCGCCCACCCGCCACTCGGGATTCCACAGCCACCGCACGCTGTGCCACCCCAGCCTGTGAGCAGGATGGCCGTCCCCTTCGCCTGGGGTGCCTACCTGAAACGGACACCGGCTCGCCTGGTCGGCACCGCCGATGTGATCGTGCTTGTGCTCGCGCTTCTGCCGGCGCTCATACTGGCGGCCTTAGGGGCATGGCCGGCGGCCCTCGGGGTCGCCATTGTCGGTGCCGTGATGGCGCTGCCCTTTTTGTCGACGCGCGTCAACACCCGCACGTCCGTCCTGTCGCCGCGCGTGCGCTCGGTCGACGTCGCCCCGCGCACAGGTCGCGTCCACACCGCTGACCAGTACGCATTACCCGCTCCCGGAACGGTACGGGGGGTGATCGTCCCGCACAACTGGATTCGAACCATCGCCCTCCTGTGCCCGGGAGTCGGCTTGCTGATAATTCCGTGGATCGCCGCCGCGCGGTTCCGCGACCCGGCCACCGGTTCCTGGGGGATCGACGCGTACGTGACCGCCGGAATCAGCCTTCTACCCGCACTCGTGACGATCGCCGTCGCCTTCGCGACCGCGAGGCGATACGGGGTCGTCGTCGTCGCGGACGGGGTCCTGGTGTCCAATCCGCTCTACGCCCGGATGATCCCGTGGCAGCAGATCGCCTCGGTCCGCCCGACTTGCAACACGGAGGGTCGCGGCCAGGTGGACATGATTTGCCTCGACCTCGTTCCGGGAGCCAGGCCCGTGCGATTCAAGTTCGGGCTGCTCGGCAAGTTGACCATGCTGCTCGTTTCCGAGACCCGATCGAAGATCGAGTTGCCGCTCCAGCACTTCGACATCGACCCGGTGTTGATGCTGAACCTGCTCTACGACCTGCACACGCAGCCACCGCGGAGAGCCGAGATCGCTGACGGGCGAATTTTCGAGTATCTGCGATTCATGCTCACCCAGCCGCGGTGACGACGATTTGCCCTGGTAGCTAGGTGGCATTCCCGCTGTTCGGGCGATGCCGCCCCACCACCGATCGACATAAAGCGCCCCGAGAGGGCTGGTCGTCGAAACCGCGGATTCTGCCCCCGACACGGCGCTGCGGGACGAATAATGGACAAGGGCCCGGTTCACCCTGCTGTGAAGAAGGGAACTGTCATGTGGGGGTATTCATCAATCGATCACGCACTCGTGGCACGCACATCCAGTTCTCATCCGCATCTTCGACGTCGTGATCTAGCAGCAATTCCTGGAACCCGAATCGGCCCTGACTGATCGGCCACACGGAGAGAGCCGTGGGAAAGAAATCGAAGCAGGAGAAGTCGGAGCTCGACCCGTCCCAGTCTGACGCTGCCGAGCCCGACGCGGCGATGAAGAACAAGGAGTACCGCCGCCTACTCCGTCCGCTCCATGCGGAGCTCGTTGCGCTGCAGGAGTGGGTGAAATCGTCCGGGGCAAGGATCTGCATCGTGTTCGAGGGTCGCGACACCGCGGGGAAGGGGGGCGTCATCAAGGCGATTACCGAGCGGGTCAGTCCGCGCGTGTTCCGTGTAGTCGCCTTGCCCGCCCCGACGGATCGCGAGAAGTCGCAAATGTACTGGCAGCGGTACATATCGCACCTCCCGGCCGGCGGGGAGGTCGTCATCTTCGACCGGAGTTGGTACAACCGCGCCGGGGTCGAACGGGTGATGGGCTTCTGTACCGAGGCAGAAACGCAGCAATTTCTTCAGCGCGCCCCAGGGGTAGAACGCGCGATCGTCGACTCGGGCATCATCTTGCTGAAGTACTGGCTGGAGGTGAGCGAGGAGCAGCAGACGCTGCGCCTACAGAGCCGGATCGACGACCCGCGGAAGATCTGGAAGCTGTCGGACCTGGACTTGAAGTCCTACAGCCGCTGGTATGACTACTCGCGAGCACGGGACGAGATGTTCCGACTCACCGACACGGGCTGGGCGCCGTGGTACGTCGCGGTCACCGACGACAAGAAGCGCGGTCGGCTCAACATCATCAGTCACCTGCTGAGCCAGGTTCCCTACGCCCCGCTCGAATACCCCGACATCACGCTGCCCGAGCGGCAGCGCCCGCACGGCTACCGCACGCCGGCACTGCCGTTGCACCGGATCCCCACGCCCTACTGACGATTCGTCTCCGGCAAGGAGTAGCGATCATGGCCCCCTCCGAACCCCCACCGAACTCGGTGCACCAGTCCGGCATCAGTGCCGCACAGATCGAACAGTACCCCTGGCACACTCAGCCGGCGGATGCGGTCGTCACGACGATGGCCTCCGACCGGGTGTCGGGGCTGACGACCGGCGAAGCCGATGCACGGCGCCAGCGCCATGGTTCCAACGAGATCGTCTCCGAGCCCGGACCGTCGACGTGGGCGATTGCGCTCGAACAGCTGAAGGACCCGATGAACCTGATGCTGGTCGCGGTGGCGGTCTTCAGCGTCGTCATAGGCGAGGTTCCGACGGCGATCGTGGTGGCAGTGCTCGTCGTGCTGAACGTCGTATTGGGCGCGCGACAGGAGTTGAAGGCACGTGCGAGTGTCGACGCGCTCGCAAGAATGCAGACACCGCAGGTGCGGGTGACCCGCGACGGGACGCTCGTTCAGCTGGCCGCCACAGAACTTGTGCCGGGCGACCTCGTTCAGCTCGAGGCAGGCGACCTCGTACCCGCCGATGGCCGGTTGCTCACGACAGCGACTCTCGAGACTCAGGAGGCCGCGCTGACGGGTGAAAGCGCACCCGTCCCCAAGGATCCTGAGACCCTCGGCGCTGCCGATATCGCGCTGGGCGACCGCAGCAACATGGTCTACCAGAACACCTCGGTCACCCGCGGTACCGCCATTATGGTCGTCACCGAGACCGGCATGGACACGCAGATGGGTCAGATCGCGTCGATGCTCTCGGCCGTCGCGCCGGTCAAGTCTCCGCTCCAGCGCGAACTGAACTCTCTCACCAAGGTGCTCAGCATCATCGCGTGGTCCGCGGTCGCTCTCATCGTGGTCATCGGAGTGATTCGCGGACAGGATCTGACGACGGTTCTGCTGTTGGGCATCTCCATGGCGGTGGCTGCGATCCCGACGGGCCTACCGACCTTCGTGCAGGCGATGCTCGCCTTCGGTGCCCGCCAGTTGGCCGAGGCGAAGGCCGTCGTGAAGAACCTCACCGACGTCGAGACCCTCGGCGCCACCAGCGCGATCAACTCGGACAAGACCGGCACTCTCACGATGAACCAGATGACCGTGCGGTCGCTGTACTTCCACGGCCAGTGGTACACCGTCGAAGGCGAGGGGTACAGCAAGTCGGGGAGGATCGCTCACGCCGCGGGCGAGGAAGCTCCCGACTTCACCATGCTCGCATATGGGCTGTGCCTCGACAGTGACGCCACCGTCTCCGACACCGGAGAGGTTGTCGGCGATCCGACCGAGGCCGCGCTGGTCGTGCTCGCGGCCAAGGTCGGCGTAGACGCGCCGCTTACTCGGCAAACGTATCCCCGAGTTGCGGAAGTGCCGTTCGACTCCGCGTACAAGTTCATGGCGACGTTCCATCATCTCCAGATCGACGGCAGCACTCAGTTCGTGGAACTCGTCAAGGGCGGCCCTGACGTGGTCCTTGCCCGATGTTCCGCCGCTTACCGTCCGGGCCGACGGGAGGTACCAATCGACGAGGTTCGGGAGGAACTGGTAGAAGCGAATCGGGCTCTGTCCGAGAAAGGCCTCCGCGTGCTGGCGTTCGCTGCCCGCCGGCTCGACGTGCGGGAAGAGGCCGTGCAGGCCGACCCCATGTCGTTCGTCGAGGACCTCACGTTCATCGGCATGATCGGCATCATCGACCCGCTGCGTCCGGAGGCGATCGACGCAGTACGTACCGCCCAGGCCGCAGGCATCGAGGTACGCATGATCACCGGAGACCACGTGATCACGGCATCCGCGATCGGCGCCGAACTCGGCCTCGGACCGGGCGCCATCGGCGGCGGCGAACTACGAGCGGCGACCGACGAGGAGCTCACGGCGGCGCTCCCGAACCTGCACGTGTTCGGTCGCGTAACGCCGCAGGACAAGCTCCGCCTGGCCGACGTCATGCAGAGGAGCGGCGCGGTCGTGGCGATGACCGGGGACGCCGTCAACGACGCGGCCGCCCTGAAGAAGGCCGACATCGGCGTCGCGATGGGATCGGGCAGCGAAGTCACCAAACAAGCCGCCAGAATGGTTCTCACCGACGACAACTTCGGAACCCTGATCACCGCGATCCGACTGGGCCGCAGCATCTACGACAAGATCGTGTCGTACATCCGGTTCCAGATGTCGAAGCTGTTCTCGCTGGTCCTTCTGTTCCTGGTTGCGAGCATCTTCAACATCAACGACGGGGTCGCGCTCACCCCGCTGATGGTGCTGTTTCAGAACTTCTTCATCATTCTCTTCCCGGTCGCCGTCATCATGCTCGATCCACCGCCGCCGGACCTGATGAACAAGCCGCCACGCGATACGCGAATGCCGATCACCAACCGGAAAGCCTTCGTGCAGTGGTTCGCGTACGGAGTCCTGCAGTTCGCCGTCACACTCGCCGCGATGCTCCTCGCACCGGGCGACATGAGTACGACCGAGGCAAGCGTCCCCATGACGATGGCGTTCGTCGTGCTGTCGCTCAGTTCCATTCTTGCCGGTCTCGTCATGCGGCGCGATCCCGAATCCGGTCTCGCCGCACCGATTCTCGGCGCGCTGAAAATCCTGTCGATTCCGGTCGTCGTCACGGTGTTCGCGGTCGAGGTCGGGTTCCTCCAAGGTCTTCTCATGACCACGTCGTTGACGGGTGGCCAATGGCTCGCCTGCCTCGGCTGGTCGCTGATCGTCCCGATCGCGGTGGAGGCAGAGAAGGCACTCCGTCGCCGGCGGCAAGCACGACCGAGCACACCGATCCCTGCAGAAGCCGCGGTCGACCCGCAACGGGCGCTGCGCCCCGATCCGTCGCGAGAGCGACACTTCGCTCGGTGAGGAGGCGGATTTTCGGGTTGTAGATCCGCCGTTGCCACCCACATCCTGCGAGTGTGTCCTGGTTCACCCGTGCCGATCGAGTTCCAGCTCTGTTCCGATGTCCACCGAGCCCAAACCACCGCAAAGCCACGCCGGGTCGGCCACACCAACGCAGGTATCCCGGGAATGCTCCTGCTTTTCCTGGCTCCGGGCCCAGCAAGTGCCCTATCGGAGCCGTAGGAAAGGTGATCGGCGTCAAAAAGGAGTCAACATTCCCCCGCATTGCTTCCCCGCCCCCGCCGGACACATCCGGCGGGGGCGGAGAAGCGACGGATGGAAATCTCAGTCGGTGCGTCCTTGGCGATGCCCTCGACGTAGATGCCGTGATGCTGGTGGAACGGGGAGTTCTCGCCGAGTCTCGCGTCGAGGAGAAGTAGCCTCTCCTGCACTGACGATGGATCGGTGATACCGCTCAACGGCAAAATATCGACCCCGCGAGACCGGAACGCGGCCGCCGGAAGCTCGCTGGTGTCGTAGCTTGTGACTCGCGGCGATAGGTGGCGGTGTTCTCACGTCGTCAAGTGGCGCCAACGACGAGCGTGCTGCGGCCCGCGCTCGACAACGTCGACGGTGATGGTGTTGTAGTTGTCCTGTGAGACGGATCCGCAGGCGAGACTCCGGAGAAGGAGAATGTAGGAGTGAGACTCGAAGGCTGGAACAGCATCCCGAAGGAGTACGGAGCGCACTTCGATCTGCCGAGTGCGGCCGCGATCGGGCGCGCAGCGCTGAACATGACCGAGGCGGCTGCCACCGACCGACCCATCGTTCCCGCTCTCCGATCACGGCGGCCTTCGCCGCGAGCGGGCGCCTGGTTTGCTGGGCAGGCGAACCTTAGTTGAGGACGAAGTGTGCGGCTACGAGCAGGGCGCCGATCACGAGCTCGATGAGCAGCGGTGGCAGGACTGCCTTGTCGAACCCGTCGGCCACGATCCCTACGATGCGACCGATTGCCGCAGCCCCCATCAGAATTGCGACTGCGAGAAACCAGAGGGTCTCATCGGCAGCGAGTCCCACGACGAGCATCGTGACACAGGCCAGGAAGAACCCGCCGAGCACACTTCGGATCTCGCTGAGTCCGGGTATCCCGACCGGTGACAGTCCTACGGCCTCGCCCATGTTTGTCGGCATGAACATGGATCTGAGGCCGAGGGCGACGAGGGGGACGGCGAGTAGGCCGACGATGATTCGCATTGCGAGTTCCATGCTGGTTCCTAGGTGTTGTTGGGGCTGTAGGCGTTGGTGATGGCCTCGGCGATCCGTTCGGGTTCGTCTTCTTGGAGATAGTGACTGGCAGTGTCCAGGCGGATGACCGTGGCCTGGGGGAACGCTGTCTCCCAGTGCTGGAGGATGCCGCGGAAGACGGGGTCCTTGGTGCCCCATACGAGGACCAGGGGTTGATCGCTGAGGTTGGCTTTGACCCGTTGTTCGAGTTCGGCGAGCCAAGGTTTGGCGGCCCGGATCTGTTTGGGGAACGCTGCGATGCCTTTTCGGGACTCAGATGAGGGGACGACGGCGGTGTAGTGCTCGAACTCCCACTTCGGGTTCACCCGCCCCGCCCCGGTTCCCATCACACAAGTGTGCATCCCAAGGCAGCAAAAACAGCGCAGGTGACCGGTTCTCGATTCTGAGTTGTAGATCGCCTGGGACTGAGCTGGGGTCGGGGAGATGCTCTGATACTCCGCGCGCTTGCCGACGTTGGACGCGATGATGCTCGTCTTGGTGCCGCGGCCGATCTCCTGACACGTGTAGGTCAGTATGTTCGCGATCCGGTTGTCCAGCCGACCGTTCGACAACTACGCATCGCTTGATGGCGGTCGTAGACGTTGCGGACCCGTTGTCCGGGTAGTCCTGCGTGCGGACTCACCTGGGGTGGGATTGGACCGCGCCGGTAAGCTCGACAGCTGGACCAGTACAGATTTTTCGACCTGGAGGTAGAAACGCGTGGCTCTCGTCGTCCAGAAGTACGGCGGATCCTCGGTGGCGACCGCCGAGAGAATCCGACGAGTCGCTGAACGGATCGTCGAGACCAAGAAGGCCGGCAACGATGTCGTCGTCGTGGTTTCTGCGATGGGGGACACTACCGATGAGCTGCTCGATCTCGCTCAGCAAGTGTGCCCAGCTCCACCAGCTCGCGAAATGGACATGCTGCTGACCTCTGGTGAGCGCATTTCCAATTCTCTGGTCGCGATGGCGATTCATTCGCTTGGCGCGGAGGCCCGCTCGTTCACGGGCTCACAGGCGGGTGTCATCACGACCGGCGCCCACGGCAACGCCAAGATCATCGATGTCACACCGGGCCGGGTCCGGGATGCGCTCGACGAAGGCTCGATCGTCCTCGTGGCCGGATTCCAGGGCGTCAGCCAGGACAGCAAGGATGTCACGACGCTCGGCCGTGGAGGTTCCGATACCACCGCGGTGGCGCTCGCCGCTGCCCTCGAGGCAGATGTCTGCGAGATCTACACAGACGTCGACGGAATCTTCACCGCCGACCCGCGCATCGTTCCCGATGCGCAGCGTCTCGAGACGGTCTCGTTCGAGGAGATGCTCGAGATGGCAGCCTGTGGCGCGAAGGTGCTGATGCTCCGCTGCGTCGAATACGCCCGCCGATACAACGTGCCTGTGCACGTCCGCTCGTCATACACGACCAAGCCGGGCACCATCGTGTCCGGATCGATGGAGGACATTCCCGTGGAAGAGGCAATCATCACCGGAGTCGCGCACGATCGCGGCGAGTCCAAGATCACTGTTGCGGGTTTGCCCGACACTCCCGGGTATGCGGCGCAGATCTTCCGTGCTGTCGCGGACGCGGAGATCAACATCGACATGGTGTTGCAGAATGTCTCCAAGATCGAGACCGGCAAGACCGACATCACGTTCACGCTGCCTACCGCCGACGGCCCCCGTGCCGTCGAGAAGCTGTCCAAGCTGCAGAGCGAGATCGGCTTCACGCAGGTGCTCTTCGATGACCACATCGGCAAGGTGTCGCTGGTCGGCGCAGGCATGAAGAGCCACCCCGGAGTCACCGCCACATTCTGTGAGGCCCTCGCAGACGCGGGGATCAACATCGACCTCATCTCCACCTCGGAGATCCGCATCTCGGTGCTCGTGAAGGATACTGAGCTGGACAAGGCCGTCAGGGCCATTCACGACGCATTCGAGCTCGGCGGCGACGAAGACGCTGTCGTACACGCAGGAACGGGACGGTAGATCATCTCATGACCACAATTGCTGTCGTCGGCGCTACCGGCCAGGTCGGGATCGTCATGCGCACGCTGCTCGAGGAGCGGAACTTCCCGGCAGACAAGGTGCGGTTCTTCGCCTCTGCGAGATCGGCAGGCAAGAAGCTGCCGTTCCGCGGTGAGCAGATCGTCGTCGAAGATGCGGCAGAAGTGTCCGATGAGGACCTGAAGGGCATTGACATCGCGCTGTTCTCGGCCGGTGCGACGCTGTCACGGGAGCAGGCCCCGAGGTTTGCGGCGGCCGGAGCCGTCGTCGTGGACAACTCGTCGGCATTCCGTAAGGACCCCGACGTGCCGCTGGTTGTGAGTGAGGTGAACCCGGAGCAGGCGAAGAACCCGACGAAGGGCATCATCGCCAACCCCAACTGCACCACGATGGCCGCGATGCCCGTGCTGAAGGTCCTGCACGACGAGGCGGGTCTCGAGCGGCTCATCGTGTCGAGCTATCAGGCGGTGTCCGGTAGCGGTATCGCCGGTGTCGAGGAGTTGCTGGGCCAGGCCCGTGCCGGCATCGGCGACGCCGAGAAACTCGTGCACGACGGTGGCGCCGTGGATTTCCCGGCCCCGAACAAGTACGTCGCGCCCATCGCCTTCAATGTGCTGCCGCTTGCCGGTTCGATCGTCGACGACGGCAGCGGTGAGACCGACGAAGATCAGAAACTGCGCAACGAGAGTCGCAAGATCCTCGGGTTGCCGGACCTGCTCGTGTCGGGTACGTGCGTGCGCGTGCCCGTTGTCACGGGGCACTCGCTGTCGATCAACGCCGAGTTCGCGCGTCCCCTGTCAGTGAAGCGTGCGCAGGAACTACTGGCGACGGCCCCTGGCGTCAAGCTCGTCGACGTCCCGACTCCGCTCGATGCCGCAGGCAGCGACCCCTCGCTGGTCGGACGCATCCGCCAGGACCCGGGTGTTCCCGAAGGTCGTGGGCTCGCGCTGTTCGTGTCGAGTGACAACCTGCGTAAGGGTGCCGCCCTCAACACCATTCAGATCGCCGAACTGCTGGTCTGACCGCTCGCTCCTGACGTGGGTTCACCCGCGATGTGCGAGGCGCGCATCGCGGGTGAACCCTATGGTTCTCAGGATGAGCTCAGTCATCGGAGGGGTGCTACCGCTCGCAGTGGGTGTCGCGATCTCGCCCGTTCCGATCATCGCCGTCATCCTTATGCTGCTGTCGATGCGTGCAGGCGGCGCCAGCGCGGGCTTCGGGCTCGGTTGGATTGTCGGCATTCTCTTCGCGACCGGCATTTTCGTTCTCCTTGCCGGGGTCATCGATGCGTCCGACTCGAACGGCACGTCAGCAACCGTGTCGTGGGTGAAGATTGGGTTAGGTGCCCTGCTGCTTCTGCTCGCGGCACGGCAGTGGCGAAGTCGCGATACCGGTGGGCAACCGCCCAAGTGGATGCGTGCCGTCGATGAACTCGACTTCTTGAAGTCGGCGGGGCTCGGGTTCGGTTTGGCTGCAGTCAATCCCAAGAACCTGTTGCTCTGTGCGTCTGCCGGAATCGTGATCGGCTCGGCGGCGGTGAGCGGCGGCGAACAGGTGATCGCGCTGGTCGTCTACACCGCGTTGGCCGGGACGACAGTGCTTATCCCGGTGATCGGCTACGCCGTCGCAGGGGACCGCATGCGTGGGCCCCTGGACAACCTCAAGGTCTGGCTTCAGGCCAACAACGCGGCAGTGATGAGCGTGCTGCTGCTGGTAATCGGTGCAGTCGTCCTCGGCAGAGGAGTCGGCGGCTTCTGACGCGCCCGGCGATGCAAGTTTCCAGGTGGGTTCCCGGCGAATAGCACGACACCGCGTCCTCCATTGGGGCCATAGGTACGCTACCGATTTCCGCAAAAGACCGGGGATGGCGGGCGAGCCCGCTACGCTCACCGGACGTGAAGACCCGAAACCTGATTGTTTTGATTCCGACTATCGCCGCGACTCTGGCGGCGACGGCCTGTTCCTCGTCCTAGGTTTCACCTCAGGCTGCGAATTCGACGACTACTACCACAATCGCTCGCACAATACCGGCGACAACGACGGACATGGCAGCTGGCAGCGTTGTTTTCAGATGCAGCCGCAAAACAGGAACCTCGCTCTTCAGCCGCGAGTACACCGATGTCACCCTTACCCCCAGACCGGACGGGGTCCTCGATTACAGCTCTGCCTGGGAAGGCGGGTACCTAGACTGCGAGACCGAGAATACGATTCGTCCCGAGACGGATCTCGAAAAACACGTCTACGACCTATCCGAAACGACGTACGGGAAGGGCCTGACATACGCGTACGGTTCGTGCACGGAAAACAACTCGGACGACGTCGCCTCCAGCGGACACATACCTAGCAAGGGACAAGTCCCCGAGCGCTCCGCAGCTCTCGCGCTCTGCCCAGACCACCCGTTCGCGGAAGTGTGGGCCAGGGGCCTGCAACTGGCCCAGCCTGGCAACAGCTTCGAGGACGGTACACATGTCGTAGGCAAGGACATTCAGCCCGGCACCTACGCAATCGATACACCAGGGAAAGCTGCTACTGGGAACGCCAGGACAACACCGGCAGGATCAAAGACAACAACTTCATCAACTCGGCGCCTCGCGTGGAGGTCACCATCAGCGCCTCCGACTATGGGTTCATGTCAAAGAGATGCGGCACCTGGATCAATGCAGCCGCATGATGCGAAACTTGCGGCTACCGGCAAATCTAGGGTGTCAATCTCGCAGTTTGTCGGTCTTGTCTGATTAAGTGATTTCTCCTGTAAGCCACCATGCCAAGACAGTGAACAACTATTGGAAGAGGTGCCATGAACTCGCTGAAACTCGTCGCCATTGCCACAGGGACAACAACAGCATTGCTGGGTGTATCAGGTTGTTCGTCTGATTCCTCATCTGAGGCGGCAACTGCTTCGAGCGTGTGCGCACAGATCGAAGAAGCCGGCATCGGCACGAACTGTGCGGAAAGTGAGCCCGGCGGCCTTGCAGTTGCGGCAACCGAGAGATACGAGTTCGACCTGCCTTCGGTTCCCGGAGAGGGTGGGGCGGTAATGAAATTCGACGATGAAGACCTATACCGCAAGACCGTCAAGAGTTACGACGACATGTCCTTTCTTGCGGGACCACACCGATACGGTTCGGAAAGCGCACTCATCTTCGTTCAGATCAATGAGGGACTGTCGTCGAGCGACGGCAAGAAGGTTCAAGAAATCATCCAGGGATTATAGACACCGGAAGGGGTATCGGCGGCTTCCGACGAACTCAGCGCTGCCTCGCAGGGGCGATGTTTCTCGCCAGGTGGGACCGCTGTTGCCGATCACGGACGGATGATGCACCGGAAACCGATGTGGCCGGTGGATGTCTCTTCGGTGTCACCCTGCCTCGCGGCAGGACGGTAGCGCAGGCAGTAGTTGGGCGCACAGAGGTGCGACCCGCCCTTGATGACGCGACGCGCGTAGGGCTCGGCGGGGTCTGGCATCAGAGCGGTGTCGACCCGGGGGTTCGTGGGGATGCAGCAGGAACTGGCCGGCGCGGTGTTCTTCCCGCTCGCCGAGTGATTGCCGGTGAAATGGTCGGTGGTCCACTCCCACACGTTGCCCGCCATGTCGCTGAGTCCGTAGCCGTTGGGGCGGAACCGGCCGACCGGCGACGTCCTCGCATAGCCGTCCTCGAGCAGGTTCTCCCACGGAAACTGTCCCTGCCATACGTTCCCGCCGGGCCTGCCGCCGGGTTCGTGCTCGTCTCCCCACACGAACGGCTTGCGATCCAGCCCGCCGCGCGCGGCGAACTCCCATTCCGCCTCGGTGGGAAGGTCTTTGCCGGCCCACTCGGCGTACGCGCGGGCGTCGAACCACGACACCTGCGTGACAGGATGTCGTTCGCGTCCGCCGACGTTGCTTCCCGGGCCTTCCGGGTGCCGCCAGTCGGCACCCGGCACGAACGACCACCAACGGGTGTAGTCGTTCAGGGGTACGGGACCCTCCGTCGGGGTGAACACCAGGGATCCGGGCACGAGCAGCGACGGGTCCGCACCCGGGTATTGCGCGGGATCGGGTGCGATCTCGGCCGTCGTGACGTGACCTGTGTCCTTCACGAAACGCCGGAACTCGGCGACGGTGACCTGATGCGAGTCCATCCAGAACCCGTCGACGGTCACCTGGTGGACGGGACGTTCCTCCGGGTAGAAATCTTCCGACCCCATCCAGAAGGTCCCTCCCGGAATCCATGCCATGTTCTTCGGAACCGCACGAGTCATGGCACAAGGGTTGCACGTCGGCTTGTTCACGCGCGAGCAAAGGACCTGATAGACCTCGGCCCCCGTGTGAGGTGCGGTACGGTCGGCTACTGAAGTCCGCAACTTGGTTCTCACCGAGCAGGGGGCGCACCGGATGATGAGACGGTTTCCGCGTAGATCGTTCGTTCGTGGACTGGGGTTGACTGCAGGGCTCGGTGCTGTGGCGGCTGGTTCGGCGAAGGCCTTCCCCTTCGATATCGACCCGTTGCGCCCGTTCGTCTTCTCGTCTCCGCACCTCGAGCCGTTCCGTGAGCCGTTGCCTGCGCTCCCTGCCGTTGGGGGTACCGGCATCGAAATGCACGCCAACAGTACGACGCACGTCTTCCATCCGGACCTTCCGCCATCTCCCGCGCTCGGTTACGGCGGCTCGAGCTACCTCGGTCCGATAATCGAGGCGCACGTCGGCGAGCAGACAGCGCTGACCTACCGCAACGACATTGGGGACAACCCTTTCGCCGCCGACGTCGACACACGGCTACACGGAGTCACCGAACTGGACCGTACCCAGGTTCCTACATCGCTGCACCTGCACGGCGGCCGGACGCCACCCGAGTTCGACGGGCATCCTGAGCACACGATCCGACCGGGGCAGGCGTTGATCAACCAGTACCCCAATCGTCAGGATGCCAGCACCCTTTGGTATCACGACCACGCCATGGGAGTTACCCGCCTCAACATCTACGCCGGTCTGGCCGGCATGTATCTGCTGCGGGACGAGTACGACACGGGCACCGGCGACAATCCGCTGGGCCTTCCCTCAGGAGAGTTCGAAGTGCCGTTGATCCTGCAGGACAAGAACTTCACCAACGACGGACGACAGAGTGTGCGCTCGAATACGTTGAATCCACCGGGCAGCTGGGAACCGGCTACGCCTGGCGACGTCGGCGTGGTGAACGGCAAGGTGTGGCCGGAGCTAGAGGTGGCGCGTGGCTTGTATCGGCTGCGCATGGTGAACGCCGCCTCGTTCAGTGTGTGGAATCTATTTTTCGAGAACCGGATGCGGTTCTGGGTGATCGGTGCGGGAGGTGGGCTTCTCGACGCCCCTGCGCCGGTCGACCATGTACGGCTCGGGCCGGGCGAGCTCATCGATCTGCTCGTGGACTTCGGGATGCTCGAACCTGGAACCACGGTCGAGCTGCGCAACGACGAACCCGTCCCGGAGCAGGTAGCGCAGCGCGGGGTTCAGATCATGCCACGGTTCTGCCGGTTCCGGGTCGGGTCGGCAGCGGGTTTCAAGGGGCCGGTGCCGCAAAGCCTGCGCGGCGGTAGCCGACAGCCAGCGTTGCTTCCTGCAATTGCCCAGCCAACGGTGGTTCGCAACGTATCGGTGCTGCAACTCGCCAACGGGCTGGGCCTACCGGCTCCCTTGATGTCGCTGAACAACCTGCTCTACACCAGCGATGACATCGAGATGCCCCAGCAGGGAACAGTCGAGCAGTGGAACATCGTCAACGCGACTCCTGAGCCGCATCCGATCCACCTGCACCTCGTGACCTTTCGGGTGGCTAGCAGGCAGGGCATCGACACGAACGCGCTGATGTCGGGTCACCCACTCCCGCCGATCGGGACCAGGTGGACACCGTCCCCGGACCAGTTCACCGTCGGTCCCGTCCAGCCGCCGCAGCCGTGGGAGACGGGTTTCAAAGACACCGTCATCGCCGACGCCAATTCCGTCACCCGGGTGATCGTCCGCTTTCCGACTGCCGACGAGCTCGGCTTCGACCCTGACGCGACGTTCGGGATGTCGAGGACGTCGGCGGACCATTCCGGCGGCGGGCATCTCCCTGGGTCGGCGAATCCACTGCAGGGTTACGTATGGCACTGTCACATGCTCGATCACGAGGACCACGACATGATGCTGCGATACCGACTCGTCCCTGGTTAGGGCGGGTGCCGACGGACACTGACACGGGGCTGCCGAGGGTGCGCACATCCTGACCCTGAAGCGAGGTTGGACCCTTCGGGCTGCAACCTCCCCAACCTTCTGTTGATAATTATTATGTGCAATAGTGTTCCAAGATCTGCATAGCGTCGTTGCGCTATTTCTTCGCCGCTGCGCAGAGCCATCGAGTGAGAGGCCCCGTTTTGAGCATCACCCGCAAGATCACTACAACCGCCGCAGCTACCGTCGCTGCTGCGAGCATGGGGTTCGGGGTGGCGTCTGCCGCTCCCGCGCCTGCTGCGCCTGCCGCTCCTGCGGCATCCGACCCCGTGGCATCAGGAACCGGGTCATCCGACCTCCGGCAATCCGTGGTGGGGTCCGCAATAGTGGGGTCCCTCGCGATCGGGGTTCTCGACCTGGGATCATCCCTCATCGGCGCGCTCACCCCTCCGCCACCTCCGCCGCCTCCGGCGCCGTAGCGTCCCGGCCAAACCGGCAACGACCGCGGTTGGTTTCCCTTCCCGGGTCGAACAGTCGGGGATGTCATCACCTTCTACCGATTCGAAGCCGACGAGACGTTTTCACCACAACGATCCGCAAGAAAATGAACATTCTGGACCGGTTTCCCGCTTCCGGCCTAGAGTGCATGTGTGGCCCCAGACGCGGCAGTAGTCGTACCCGCTCACGTACACACCTTGATCGTGGGAGCGGGCTTCGCGGGTTTGGGCATCGCAGCCCGGATCCTCCGGGAGCATTCACAAGCTGATGTGTTGATCATCGAACGGGGCAACGACGTCGGTGGAACTTGGCGCGACAACACCTATCCCGGTTGCGCCTGCGACGTCCCGACGTCGTTGTACTCGTTCTCGTTCGCACCGAGTGCCGAATGGACGCACACGTTCGCACGTCAAGCAGAGATCTACCGCTACCTCAGGCAGGTCGCGATCGACACCGGGGTCATCGACAAGGTGGTGACCGAATGTGAACTCCGAGAAGCGCGGTGGGATGACAGCAGGGCCTTGTGGGAGGTCAGTACAAGCCGTGGGCAGCTGACCGCTGACGTGCTGATCATCGCGACTGGAGCGCTGTCGACTCCAAGTCTTCCGGACATTCCCGGGCTCGAGATGTTCGGTGGTACCGCGTTCCATTCCGCCAGGTGGAACCACGACCACGACCTCCGAGGTGAACGGGTCGCCGTTGTCGGCACGGGGGCGTCCGCAGTGCAATTCGTCCCCGAAATAGCACCTTTGGCGAAGCATCTCACCGTGTTTCAACGTACCCCGGCATGGGTCATCCCGCGTCTGGACCGCGAACTCTTCGGTTTCGAGAGGTATCTGTATCGCAGGATTCCGTGGGTGCAGAAGGCGGTGCGCGGGTCCGTGTACAGCCTGCGGGAGGCGCTCGGCGGTGTACTCCAGCACGCAACTGAGCTGTTGCCGGTGTTCGAGGTTGTGGCCAAGACACATCTACTCCGACAGGTCCGTGACCGCGAACTGCGCCGGAAGCTCACCCCCGACTTCACGATCGGGTGCAAGCGAATTCTCTTGTCGAACGATTGGTTCCGCACGCTCGACCGCCGCGACGTATCGCTGGTCGATGCCGGACTCGTCGGCGTCACACCAGACGGCGTCGTCGACGCGGCAGGCAACGAACACAAGGTTGACACGATCATTTTCGCGACCGGGTTCATGCCGACCGAACCGCCTGTCGCGCACGCGCTGCGCGGGACGAGCGGTCGTACTCTCGCCGAGCACTGGAATGGCAGCCCGAGTGCGTACAAGGGCACTACGGTCGCCGGTTTCCCCAACCTGTTCCTGATGTACGGGCCGAACACCAACCTGGGGCACAGTTCCATCATCTATATGCTCGAGTCGCAGTCTGCCTATATCGCCGATGCCCTGAAGATGATGCGTCACAGCGAAATAGCATCATTCGAGATTGCCGAAGAAGCGCAGCACCGATACAACGAGCGGATCCAGTCAGCGCTGGAAACAACCGTTTGGAACAAGGGAGGGTGCTCGAGTTGGTATCTGGACTCCACCGGGCGCAACTCGGTCCAATGGCCGACCTTCACTTGGAAGTTCCGTACTCAAATGCAGCGATTCGATGAGGAAAACTACATCTCCCACCGCAAGACGCCTTCCTTTTCTTGACTAGTTCCAAAATAGGCGCCAAGGCCTGAGAGGGCCCTCGACCCTCCGGCTTCGATTCGGAAGGCGCCGCGATGCCTGAAATACACGCGTGAACACCAACAACGTGGGAATTCCCGCAACTAGCACTACGAAATCACTTGCCGCGGGAACTCAGGGTCTGATCGGGCCACTGGACCAGGTTCAGAGTAGGCCCCACCAATAGACCAGCAAGGCGAGAATGAACACGATCGCCGTTTCCATGACACCCTCCTTCGCCCGACTGCACACACCATGCATTTCATGACCATTCGTTATGGTGTCAACTCCATCTTCCCCCTTTGAGGCAGCGAGTGTCTGCAGGTGCGCGTTGTATGCCAAGTTGTATCCGGAGGATCTCTTCGAGGTGTTGTTCCCCTCGGTAGTCGGAAATGTCTCAGCCCACCTGACACGAGCGAGGGTCGATGCCGTCTCGTGCAACGGGCACTCGGAGTGCAAGACAGTCGTGTCGGGTGACGTTGCTAGGTTAGGCGGTGTCAGGGCACCGGCTCGGATGACCGTGTCCCGGGTCGGTCGAAAGGTGCTGTCTTCCATGGTGATGGGTCCCACACACGCGATGTCCGGTGCTGCGGTCGGTCTGGCAGTCTCAGATCTTCTTCCGCCCGACTGGGGTGGACCCACCTCGACTGCCGAGACATTCACATTCGCGGCCGTGTGTGCGGGAGCGGCATTGCTTCCGGACCTCGATACGAGTCAGTCCACCGTTTCACGCTCCTTCGGTCCGGTCAGCAATGTCCTTGCCAAAGGTGTCGATGCGCTGTCGCTGGGCTTCTACACCCTTACGAGGGGCAAACGCGACGGGAAGCGACGCGGCGGGCACCGAACGCTCACCCACACTGCGCTGTTTGCGGTCGGTATCGGGGCGGGGGTAACGGCACTGATCGTTCGGTTCGGCAAGCCCGCGATCATCGCGACGCTCTTCATCTTCTTGGGGCTCGCGCTCCGCGGCCTGGCGGGTGAGCTGGCCAAAGAAAAGGGCTGGCTGGCGGTTTCAGCTGTTGCCGCGGTCCTGTCAGCTTTGACGTGGCAGATGTATCCCACCGAAGCCGGCTCCACGGGGCTCGGTGTCGCGGTGGCTCTCGGTTGCGTCACCCATTGTCTTGGGGATGCGATCACGAAGGACGGCGTGCCGTTTCTCGCACCGTTCATCACCGTCCGCAAGGAGCGATGGTGGGAGCTGCGGCTGCCGCCCTTCCTGTCCATCAGGGCGGGTGGGCCTTTCGAGAAGGTCATACTCGGGCCTGCGCTAACCGTGGCCGTCGGCTTGATGGCTGTCTGGGCCATCGATGGTGCGCCACAGGCGATCTACGACGCATTCATGCCTGTACAGGGGTGATCAAGGTGGCAGCACCCGCGTCACCCTCGTTGTAGTCCTTGCCGAAGCGAGGCAGACTGTTTGTCAACCCTTCTGTCAAATCGCAGGCATCGGAGGAGACGATCGTGGAACTGCACATCGTGGCGGTCGACAAGCCTGACGACATGAACGTGGTCGTCGGGCAGTCCCACTTCATCAAGACTGTCGAGGACCTGCATGAAGCGCTGGCTGGGGTGAGTCCCCACCTCCGGTTCGGTGTGGCGTTCTGCGAAGCCTCAGGGCCTCGTCTCGTGCGTTGCTCGGGCAACGACGATCGTCTCGTCGAGTTGGCTACGCGCAACGCCCTTGCCGTCGGAGCGGGACACTCGTTCTTCGTATTCGTGGAGGACGGCTACCCGGTGAACATCATGAACACGCTGAAGCAGATACCGGAGGTGTGCGGCATCTTCTGCGCTACGGCCAACCCCGTCGAGATCATCGTCGCCGAGACGGAGCTCGGCAGGGGAATTGCCGGCGTGATCGACGGGGGCCCACCAGCAGGCGTGGAGACGAGTGCCGATGTCGCCGACCGCAAGGCATTGCTCCGCACTATCGGTTACAAGCTCTGAACCCCGACCCGATACAGATCCGTGCCGTCAGAGCACGTAATTCGCGATGAGGTGGTTGACGGAGCGGATGTCGGCGCCACGGCTGAATTCGAAGCGCACGTTCCCCATGCCGCTGTACCACAGGGCGAGCTCGGTGTCGGAATCGAATGT
Source organism: Rhodococcus sp. NPDC049939 (assembly GCF_040656415.1). Lineage (NCBI taxonomy): Bacteria > Bacillati > Actinomycetota > Actinomycetes > Mycobacteriales > Nocardiaceae > Rhodococcus > Rhodococcus sp. NPDC049939. The sequence goes on from NZ_JBFAMC010000002.1 coordinate 564,008, forward strand.
TCCCGCCGTCTCCACAGAGAACGCCTGGATTCGGCTGTGGGGTAGTGAGGTGTAGTCCTTCTTCTTTCCGGTGATGCCCTGCACGTTGAGCACCACGATGCGCTTGTTGGTGAAAGTCACCGAGTCGCGCACGCCCTTGAATGCCAGGTGGATCTCCTCGTCAGGGACGAGGATCCCCTGAAGGGCATCCCGGGCGGCAGCGGGATCCGATGGGGAGAGTTTGATGAACGTGGCGTTGTCGAAGTCGATCACGGGCAGATCCTATGGCAGCGTGGGCGGAATAAGACCTGTTCCGAGGATTTGACCGACGTCGGCTCAGGGAATGCTGCGGCACGGCCCGTCCGGTGGCGGGGTGTGCTGGTAGCCGGGGTAGCAGGGCAGTACCTGCGGTGCGGGCGGCACTTGCGCTGGTGCGGGGGATGACCCGGATCGGCGGCACGGCCCGTCCGGTGGCGGGGTGTGTTCGTAGCCGGGGTAGCAGGGCAGTACCTGCGGTGCCGGTGCCGGCGCCGGCGCCGGCGCTGGATTCGGTGCCGGTCTGGTTGGGGCAACTTCCTGCGGCGGAGGCGTTTCAGCGATCTGCGTTTCCGCTTGCGATTGCGCTTGTCCCGGTTGCGCTTGCTCCTCAGCTGTCGGATTGGTCGTGGGGGTCGGTGAAGTGTCCAGGGTGGGCGAGGACGCCTGCGCCGAGGTCGGTAACGCGGCGGGGCCTGCCACGTCGGGTGATGGTCTCGACCCGATAACTATGCCGCCGACGATCGCGACGGCGACGATTGCCGTGACCGAGACAGCGGTGAGCATGACACGGCGACTCCAGTTGGTGGGAAGAATCGCGGGCGTCACCCCGTGGACGGATTGTCTAGGTGTTGCGGCTGCGCGAGCCGCGGCGGCCAGGTCGTGCGCAGACCGGTATCGCCGTGAGGGGTCGGCTGCCGTGCCGCGTGCGATCACGGCGTCCATGTCGACAGGTACCGTCGAGATCACCGACGACGGGCGCGGAGGCGACTCGCTTCTGTGCCACGACTGAAAGGGTGTGCCGGTGAGGCATTCGAACAACACGGCGGTCAGGCCGTAGACGTCCGCCGGCCTACCTGGATTCGCGGGGAGTCCGACGTCGGTGAGGCAGATCAGCCCGTTTTCCTGCACGCGAACGTTCGCCGATGTGACGGCCTGCTCGGTCACTCCGGCAGCATGGACGGCTTCCAGTGCCGTCGACAGTTGCTCGACGACTTCGACCGCGCGAGGTACGTCCATCGCTCCGGTGGACTCGAGCATCGTCTGCAGGCTGACACCTCGCGTGTGTGGTGTTGCGAGGAAGAGGTGGTCTCCGATCTGCCCGAAGTCGTGGATCGGTATCACATGCGGGTTGCGGACGTTTGCCGCGATGTTGGCTTCTCGTTCGAAACGATCGCGGTAGTCATCGTTCTCAGTAGTTTCCGGCGGCAGTGCTCGCACGGTGACGTGCCGATGCGTGATCGTGTCGAATGCTGCCCAGACCTCGCCGTTCGCATCCGCCGACAGCGGAAGGTCGAGGCGGTACTTGCCGAATTGGGCTCCAACTTGCATCGTCGTTCTCCGCCGCTTGAAATGGGCGCATCTGCTGGATTGCGCACCGGGGAGGTCGATCGCCTCCTCAACCGGAAATTCTACGGCCTGGCTTTCGGTCGTGTAGTTAACGATTTGCGAACTACCTTCGTACGCTGCACCTTTCGTTCCAGGGCGACGACTGTCTCGCGACACGGCAGCTCAGGGAACCGTGTTCGAACCACCGCGGACCCGCACATGTCAGAGGCCACGCTGTGATGTGAGCAAGTATCGACTTGCTCCCCAGGTGTCGGGATGCGGCAATTCAAGCGTCCAGAAGCGGGGTCTGATCTTGCTTCGGCCTGGGCAGAATCATGCGAGGACGGCGGGATCTCGTGGTCTGAGCGCGTCCACACTGACTGCTGATCAATGCATCCGGGTCGCGGTCGCAGATACAATCGAGTTCTTACGCTGGTAAGGCAGATCTTGGATGGGAGCTGGTCTCGAATGGCCGATCAGGCGAAGCTCCTCGACTATCTGAAACGAGTGACCGCAGACCTGTACCAGGCGCGGGAGAAGCTTCGTGAGGCCGAGGGGGTGAGCCGCGAACCGATCGCTGTCATAGGGATGGGCTGCAGGTTCCCCGGCGGGGTGCGGTCACCTCAGGACTTTTGGCAGTTGGTGGAATCGGGAGCGGATACCGTAGCCGAGTTTCCCGACGACCGGGGCTGGGACCTGGGGGAGCTTTACGATCCGAAGGCAGAGCAGGCCGGCAAGACTTACACGGCCCAGGGCAGCTTTCTCGACGAACCTGCGGAGTTCGATCCGGAAGTTTTCGGTATCTCTCCCCGTGAGGCGCTGGCCATGGATCCCCAGCAGCGCCTACTACTCGAAACGAGTTGGGAAACGTTCGAACATGCCGGAATCGATCCACGATCGGTGCACGGCAGGCAGGTCGGGGTCTTCACCGGGCTTTCCGGCATCGACTACGCGGCACGGGTCGGCGGACGGCCGCCCGAAGACCTAGAGGGTTACTTCATCACCGGCAATTCCATGAGCGTCGCGTCCGGACGAGTGGCGTACAGCTTCGGTCTGTCCGGTCCCGCGATCACCGTAGACACCGCTTGTTCGTCGTCGCTGGTCTGCATCCACCTCGCGATGCAGGCTTTACGCAGCGGTGAGTGTGAACTAGCACTGGCCGGTGGGGCGACCGTCATGGCGACGCCCGCAGTGTTCGTAGAGTTCAGTCGTCAGCGCGGACTGGCCCGAGACGGGCGGTGCAAGGCATTTTCCGCCGCTGCCGACGGCACTGCTTGGGGCGAAGGCGCGGGGATGATTGCGCTCGAGCGCCTCTCAGACGCAGAGCGCAATGGTCGCCGAATATTGGCCGTTCTCCGAGGCAGTGCGGTCAACCAGGACGGTGCCAGCAACGGCTTGACCGCTCCGAACAAGCAGGCCCAGGAGCGTGTGATACGGCTGGCGCTGGACAATGCCGGTCTGGATCCGGCCGATGTCGACGTTGTGGAGGCGCACGGTACCGGCACCAAGCTGGGTGATCCGATCGAGGCGTCCGCATTGTTGGCGAGCTACGGACGTGATCGCCCAGAGGACCAGCCGCTATGGCTCGGTTCGGTGAAGTCGAACCTCGGTCACACTCAGGCGGCTGCCGGGGTCGCTGGGGTGATCAAGATGATCATGGCCATGCGGAACGGCGTCCTACCGAAGACGTTGCACGTCGATCAACCGACCCCACACGTCGACTGGTCGGTTGGATCGGTGTCCTTGCTCACCGAGAATCAGGATTGGCCGGATACAGACCGGCCCCGCCGCGCCGCTGTCTCGTCGTTCGGCATCAGTGGTACCAACGCTCACGTCGTTCTGGAACAGTCTCCGCCGGTCGAGTTGCAGTACGGTCCGCTGACCCCGGAGCCGGATGCCCCAGGCGAAGTCTTGGCCTGGTTCGTTTCGGCCCAGACCGAACCCGCGCTGCGCACTCAGGCAGCGCGGCTACGCGAGTACGCTGCCGACCACCCCGAACTGCCGCCCGCGGTAGTGGCAGGTGCACTGCTGAGTTCGCGTGCGACCTTCGACCAGCGTGCGGCGGTGATCGGTACAGAGCTCGAGGGCCTGCTATCCGCCCTGGATGCGCTGAGTCGAGGCGCGCCCAGCCCGGACGTGGTCGCCGGCGCGGCGTTGGAAGCGGGAGACCGGCCGGTGTTCGTCTTCCCCGGCCAGGGTTCGCAATGGGTGGGCATGGCAACCGAGTTGCTGGATTCGTCTCCGACGTTCGCGGACGCGGTGCACAAGTGTGCCGAAGCGCTGGCTCCGTACACGACGTTCTCGCTGCTCGATGTCCTGCGTGATCCCGATCCTGCCTCGCTCGACCGGGCCGACGTGGTGCAGCCGGCCCTGTTTGCGGTGATGGTGGGTCTCGCGGAGTTGTGGCGTGCGCACGGCGTCGAACCGGCCGCAGTGGTCGGGCATTCGCAGGGTGAGATTGCCGCCGCCTACGTGTGTGGTGCGCTGAGCCTTTCTGACGCGGCGCTGGTGGTCGCGGCACGCAGCAAGGTGATCGTGGAGTCGGCCCGGCGCGGCGGCGGGATGGCCTCGATAGGTCTGCCTGCGGAGACTGTGCGAGCAAAAATTGAACCCTTGGCCGGAGCGGTCGAGGTGGCGGCGATCAACGGGCCGTCCGCAACGGTGGTATCCGGCCCCGATGACACCCTCGATACTTTGGTGGGGCAGTTGCAGGGCGAGGGGGTCCAGGCCAGGCGGATCGATGTCGAGTACGCCTCGCATTGCGCGGATGTTTCGGTCCTGCGACAGCCGATTCTCGATGCTCTCGCTCCGATTACACCCCATCCGTCGCGGATTCCGTTCTACTCGGCGGTGACTGGTGGAGCGCTGGACGGTGCCGCCCTCGATGCGGGCTATTGGTACCGAAATTTGCGCCACCCAGTTCGGTTCGAGGAAGCGACGAGGTCGCTCGTCGCAGACGGGTATCGATTGTTCGTCGAGTCATCCAGTCATCCGGTCCTGACCGTGCCGATGCAGGAAACCCTTGACGAAGCGGGCATCGCCGGCCGGGTCGTCGGCAGCATCCGGCGCGACCGCGCAGGCATGCGTCAGTTCACAACCGCACTCGCCGAGGCGCGGGTACACGGATTGGATGTCGACTGGGATCTGGTGAGCTGGGCTCGACGCGACGATCGCCAGCCGTGGGTCGAACTGCCTACGTATGCCTTCCAGCACCGCCACTACTGGTTGGACAGTCCGGCGCCGCTGGGTGACTTCGAGTCCGCCGGCATGGAAGCGGGCGGACACCCGATGCTCGCCACGTCTGTCGAACTCGGAGACGGTCGAGGTGCGGTGTTCACAGGCTTGATTTCGCCAGAACGTTTTCCATGGCTGAACGACCACGCCGTACGCGGAACCGCCATACTGCCCGGCACAGCTTTCGTTGAGCTCGCCCTACACGCAGGTAACCGCGTCGCGTGCAACCGGATCGAGGAACTCGCCATCGAGGCGCCCCTCGTCATTCCCGCCGAGGACGAGGTCGCCATACAGGTCAGCGTGCTCGACGACAGGGAAGCCGGCCGGGCCACGGTGGCCGTGTACTCGAGGGCGGCAGATGCCTCGCAGGAAACTCCCTGGACGCGGCACGCAAGCGGCACCCTCACAGGGGCTACGGACGTCGGCGGTTCTCTCGAGCAGCAGTGGCCGCCGGCTGATGCCGTACCGATCGACGTCGGCGGACTGTACGGAATGCTCGATGAAGTCGGCTACGGGTACGGCCCGACCTTCCAGGGTCTGCGTGCAGCTTGGCACCGCGACGGAGAGCTGTACGGAGAGGTCCGGCTCGGCGGAGACGACCCAGCTGCCGCGGTAGCGGGATATGGGATCCACCCAGCGGTGCTGGACGCGGCGCTGCACGTGATTGCGCTCGGGGCCGCAGCGACTGGTGCACGGGATATTCGGCTGCCGTTTTCCTGGGACAACGTACAGCTACACGCCGAGGGTGCAACCTCGTTGCGTGTGCACATCACAATGACCGAGGCGGAACGGTACCGGGTATCTGCGTACGACGCCGTTGGTAAACCGGTGCTTACCGCGGATTCGCTGGCACTTCGACCACTTAGGGATGCGGGCGCGTCGGCTATTGAAATCGGCAACAGTCTCTTCCGTGTGAAGTGGTCGCCGACTGTGCCATCTGCCACCGCCCCGGCGGACTTGATGCCGTTCGGGGAGGCGCTCGCCCACGGTGACCATGCCGGTCGCGTGCTGTGGTTGGACCTCGAACCGAGCGATGAGTGGGACATGCCTGCTCGGGCACACGTTGCCGCGCAGGACGCGCTGCAAGCAGTCCAGTCCTGGCTGCGTGAGGGACACCTGGACGGAACCCGACTGGTGGTCACCACCAGGCTCGCGGTGGCGGTACTCGACGACGAACCGATCGACGAAGTGTCTGCCGCACCCGCGTGGGGACTGATCAGTGCCGTACAGAACGAGCATCCGGATCGCATCACGCTGGTGGATCTCGACACAGCGGCTGGTGAATCGCCAGATCTTTCATTGCTGGCAGCGGCATCGACCTGCAAGGAACCGCAGTTGGCGGTCCGAGGAGGCACACTGCTTGCACCGACGCTCACCGCGGCACCGGTCAAGTCCGCACGAGAGTCAGACCCTGCACCCTTCGGTCCGGATGGCACCGTCATGATCACCGGGGGCACGGGAACGATCGGCGGACTGATAGCCCGTCATCTCGTTACGAAGTACGGGGTGCGCCGGTTGGTGTTGACCGGCAGACATGAGCTCGACGCCGAGAGGGCGGACGAACTGCGAGCCGAATTCGCAGAGATGGGGGCCGAAGTCAGCGCTGCGGCGTGCGACGTGGCCGATCGAGCAGCGCTCGCTGCGCTGCTTGCCGACATTCCCGACCTGTCGGGCATCGTCCACGCCGCCGGGGTACTCGACGATGGAATCGCGGCCACGTTGAGCCAAGACCAGTTGCACGCCGTCCTTCGCCCGAAGGTGGACGGTGCCTGGCATCTACACGAGCTCACGCAAGACCGGGACTTGTCGGCGTTCGTGCTGTTTTCCTCGGCGGCGGGTGTGCTTGGCGGTGCCGGCCAGGCGAACTATGCGGCGGCGAACGTTTTCCTCGACGCGCTCGCGCAGCACCGCCGGGTCCGCGGGTTGCCGGCGATCTCGATGGCGTGGGGTTTGTGGGACAGACCCAGTGGGATGACGTCACACCTGAACGCAACCGATCTCGATCGGTTGCAGCGCAGCGGTATCGACACCATCAGCCCGGAGTCGGGTCCGGCGCTTTTCGATGCGGCGATGGTCTTGAACCGACCCTTGATCGTGCCGATGCGTCTGTCGATGCGTGCTTCTCGAACCGACGGTGAGTCGGTTCCTCCAATCCTGCGCCGAGTCCTCGGTATCCGTCGTCGTCGCACCGCAGCCGCCGACGACTCACCCACCGGCCTTGCCGACGAGTTGCGCGCACTTGATCCGGGCGAGCGCCACAGCCGAGTGCTCGACATCGTCACCAGCAATGTGGCTGCAGTACTCGGCCACGACGGAAAAGAGGCGATCGACCCGGAACGTGCCTTCAAACAGCTCGGCTTCGACTCGCTGACCGCCGTTCAGCTTCGCAATCAGCTGGCCACTGCCACGGGTGTAAGACTTGCTGCAACAGTGGTTTTCGACTATCCAACCGCCGATGCGGTCACCCAGGAACTGCTGGCTCGCCTACTCGGTAGCAGTACACCTGCGCAAGAGACCCGCCCGGCGCGCACTCGCAGGGACGACGACCCGATCGTGATCGTCGGTATGGCCTGCAGGTACCCGGGCAAAGTGTATTCCCCCGAAGATCTGTGGCAACTGGTCAGCGATGGCCACAACGCCGCAGGCGCGTACCCCGACAACCGAGGTTGGAACATCGACGAGGTTTACGACCCCGATCCAGATCGCAGCGGCACGACCTACATGCGTGAAGGGGGGTTCCTCTACGACGCCGACGAGTTCGATGCTGCGTTCTTCGGTATCGGCCCACGTGAGGCGATCGCAATGGATCCCCAGCAACGACTGCTGCTCGAGAGCGCCTGGGAAGCCTTGGAGCGGGCGGGGATCCAACCCGATTCACCCGATCTCACCGGAACAGGCGTGTATATCGGGCTGATGGGAGGCGACTACGGCTTCCATTTGATGGCGCAGCGAAATGTCGACGCCGAAGGCTACTTGATGACCGGAACCAGCGACAGCGTGGCGTCCGGCCGGATCTCCTACTCGCTCGGATTCACCGGTCCGGCAGTCACCGTGGACACTGCCTGCTCGTCGTCACTGGTGGCCATGCATCTCGCGGCGCAGGCGCTGCGCGACGGCGAATGTCCGCTTGCGCTGGCCGGCGGAGCGACGGTGATGGCCACACCCGGTGTGCTGGTCGAGTTCAGCCGCCAGCGCGGACTTGCCCCGGACGGAAGGTGCAAGCCCTTCTCCGACCGGGCAGACGGCACCGGGCTCAGTGAGGGCACGGGAATGGTGGTGTTGGAGCGTCTCAGCGACGCGGTACGCAACGGTCATCGTGTGCTGGCGGTCGTTCGTGGTTCGGCGGTCAACCAGGACGGGGCTTCCAATGGATTGACAGCACCGAACGGGCCGTCCCAGGAGCGGGTGATCCGGCAAGCGTTGGCCAACGCCAGGCTCACACCGACCGACGTCGACGCCGTGGAGGCGCACGGCACCGGCACGACGCTGGGCGACCCGATCGAGGCGCAGGCGCTGTTGGCCACCTATGGGCAAGATCGGGGGAACCGGCCGCTATGGCTCGGTTCGGTCAAGTCGAACATCGGGCATACTCAGGCGGCCGCCGGAGTGGCCGGGGTCATCAAGATGGTGATGGCAATGCACCATGGGGTGTTGCCGCCGAGCCTGCACGGCGACGCACCGACCCGGCACGTTGATTGGACAGCGGGCGAGGTCTCGCTCCTCGCCGAACCCGTCGCCTGGCCGGATACTGGACGGCCTCGTCGAGTGGCTGTTTCTTCGTTCGGCATCAGTGGCACCAATGCACACATGATCTTCGAGGAGCCGCCCGCTGAAGAAATACCGGAAGCAATGCCGGAGATCTCACCTGCGCCGTCTACGTCACCGATGGTCTGGGTGATTTCGGGTAAGTCCGCGGATGCGTTGCGTGCGCAGGCCGCACAGTTGGAAGAGTTTCTCGACAGGAGCGAGGCAGACCTCCCGGATCCGGCCGATCTCGCATACTCCCTGGCCACCACTCGATCCCACTTCCCGCATCGCGCCGCGGTGATCGGAGACACCGTAGCCGACCTACGCGAGGGGCTGGCTCGTATCGCCCAGGGACGGTCGGGCCGCAACATCATCACCGGGGTGAGTGCTCGCGGCAAGACGGCATTCATGTTCACCGGTCAAGGCGCACAACGGATCGGGATGGGTCGTGGCCTCTACGAAACCTACCCGGTATTCGCCGATGCCCTGGACGAGGTATGCGCCGTACTTGATGAACATGTGAAAACACCTGTTCGGCAAGTGATCTGGGATGAGGCTGATGACGGAGACGCGAAGCTCGACAGTACCGAATACACCCAACCGGCTCTGTTCGCCGTCGAGGTGGCGCTCTATCGCCTGCTGCGGGATTGGGGCATCACCCCCGACTACCTGATCGGGCATTCGATCGGAGAGATCACCGCCGCACATGTCGCCGGTGTGTTCAGCCTGCCCGACGCGGCAGCATTGGTGGGTGACCGCGGTCGGCTGATGCAGTCGACCGAACCTGGCCTGATGATCGCCGCGCGGGCATCTGCGGAGGATGTCCTCGAGCAGATCGATGGCCGAATCGACCTGGCGGCGGTCAACGGTGCCGAGTCGGTGGTCCTCGCGGGCGGCGAACGCGACGTGCGAGCCATCGCATCGGAGTTGGCGGACGCCGGCGTGAAGACCACGAGCCTACGAGTCGGGCGGGCCTTTCATTCCGTGCTGATGGAACCGATTCTCGACGAGTTCAAGAACGTGGTGTCGAAGTTTACGGCCCAAACACCGAAGGTTCCGGTCGTCTCCAACGTGACCGGACAGATCGCGACCGCCGCCGAACTCACGTCTCCGGATTACTGGACGCAACACATTCGGCAGCCAGTGCGCTTTCACGACGGTATCCGTGCCCTCCAAGAAGTAGGCGTCTCCCGATTCATCGAAGTCGGTCCAGGCGCAGCCCTGGCCGCATATGCCGCCGAACTCGCCCCGGACACGATTGCCAGCCTGCCCGGACGTGGAGACGAGGCGCACGGGATCCTCGCGGCGGTCGGTGCCGCGTATGTGCGTGGCATACCGATCGAGTGGGATCGAGTGCTTCCCGATCGTCGCCGCGTGGACCTGCCCACCTACGCGTTCCAGCGGCGTTCCTTCTGGCCGGCGGAGCCCGCCCGAAATGCCGGCGATCCGACCGAGCTGGGGCTCAGCGCAGCGAATCATCCGCTGCTCGGCGCGGCGGTGAAACTCGACGACGACTCGACGTTGTTCACCGGACAGCTGTCGCTTCGGCGAGATTCATCGCTCGTGACAGCTCCGGTCGATGAAGAGGACTCGCCCTCGTCCGAGGATCTGAAGATACTGCCGCCGGCGGTGCTGGTCGAACTAACATTGCATGTGGCACACCAAGTCGGTCTCGACCACATTCAGGGACTCACCCTGCACCATCCGCTGGCCCTACCGTCGTCGGGGGCGGCACTGATCCGGGTGCTGGTGTCGCCGACCGGTGACACCGGTGAACGCACTGTCGCAATCTCGTCGAACCTGGGCGAGGATGATACCTCGGACACGTGGGTTCGAAACTCGTCGGCCACGATCGACGATGTCGTCGGTGTTGCCGCCGAGGCAGCGCAACAGGTTTCGGGCGATGCCGACTCGAGTCTCGACGAAGGCGCTGATGCCGAGGTGAGCTTCGACGAAGGCACCGAGATCGAAGTGAGTCTCGACGAAGGCACCGACACAAGCGGTTTCGGCATCCACCCGTTGCTGCTGCAGGCGATGCTGGAGCCCATCCTCGGGTGGGACGACTGGCCGCAGGCCTGGTCTGGAATTCGCCTGCACTCCGACGGCGCACAGGCGCTGTCGGTGCGGTTCGACAAGAGGGAGGACGGGCGTTATCGGGTAGTCGCCTCCGACGCCGAATCCAAGCCGGTGCTGACCATCGATGCGCTGCAAGTCGTGCCACGGGTGGCCGACGGTGAAGGAGTAAGCCGTTCAGCCGCCCGACGACTACACCGACTTTCCTGGATTCCGGTCGAGATCGGATCGCCCGAGACGAGTCCCGGTCCGATGGTCGTCCTCGGCGCCGAGGTATTCGGCGACAATGGATTTGGTTCGACATTCCCGAGCTATCCGGACGTGGAAGCTCTGCGAACTGCGATGGAGTCCACCACGGACGAGGGCGACCAGCGTCCTCAGGCGGTGCTGGTCGAGTGTGGCACCCAGGGCGAGCAAGGCGCGGGTGCGACTCACGAACTGTGCGGCCGGGTGCTGAACCTGCTGCACACGTGGCTCGAAGACGATTTCGCCGGCTGCCCCCTGGTGATAGTGACCCGCAATGCGATCCTCACCGATGACGATCTGCACCAGGACGATCACACCGACCTTGCGGCTGCGGCCGTTTGGGGTCTCGTCGGCTCCGCTCAAAATGAGAACCCTGAACAGTTCGTGCTGATCGACCTCGACGAAGGATCGGATCCGCAGGTCGCGGTCACGTCGGCACTGGTGAGCGGGGAACCGCAACTGGTAGCGCGGAACGGAACCTTGCTTGCCCCTCGGTTGCGTCGTCTACGCGCAGTTGACCGTTCGGATTCGGCATTCGACCCGCGCGGCACCGTTCTCGTCACCGGCGGCACCGGAACTCTGGGGTCGTTGGTCGCTCGCCACTTGGTGACCGAGCATGGTGCCCGACACTTGCTGCTGACCAGCAGGCGCGGACCTGAGGCCGATGGTTGCGATGAGTTGCGCCGCGAGTTGGACGAAATGGGAGCCGAGGTGAGCATCGTCGCCTGCGATACGTCCGACGAGCCTGCGCTCGCCGATTTGCTGGCAGGGATACCGTCCGAGCACCCGCTGACGGCGGTGATCCACGCGGCCGGAGTGATCGACGACGCCACCTTGCCTTCGCTCACTCCGGAACAGCTCGACGAGGTGCTGCGACCGAAGGTCGACGCGGCGTGGCACCTGCATCGGCTGACCGCAGACTGTGACGTGCAAACCTTCGCCATGTTCTCGTCGCTAGCCGGCATCCTCGGGGCGCCCGGGCAGGCGAACTACGCGGCCGCGAACATGTTCCTCGACGCCCTCGCCCGTCACCGCCACGCCCTCGGCCTGCCTGCGCTGTCGATCGCATGGGGCATGTGGGCACCGCCGAGTGCCATGACTGACAACCTCGGTGCAATCGATCTGGTCCGTGCGCGCCGCAGCGGAATGGTTCCGATGACCGCAGCCGATGGCCTGGCGTTTCTCGACAGCGCGTTGACCGCCGATGCGCCCGCGGTGGCGGCCGCCCGGTTCGACTACTCCGGTTCGGCGGCACCCTATGTCCCCGCTCCGCTGCGTGGCCTGATTCGCGAATCACGCCCGCGAGCGGCGGGATCGGACGGAGCAGGGACCGGGTCGAGTGGATCCGGGACGGCGGATTGGGCTCAGCGCCTTGCGAACCGGTCGATTCCTGAACAACGGCATCTGATGCTCAATCTGGTACGGGCTGGAGCCGCTGAAGTTCTCGGCTTCCCCGCTTCGGACTCGGTTGACCCGGATCAGGCGTTCAAAGAGCTCGGTTTCGACTCGCTCGCGGCCGTCGCCCTTCGTAACCATCTCAGTGCCGCTACCGGACTGCGGTTGCCGCCGACCATGGTGTTCGATCACCCGAGTTCGCGTGCCGTCGCCGAGTTCCTGCGTGCGGAGCTCGCTCCGGACCCCACGTCGGTTGCCCTTGCCGACATCGACCGGCTCCGCGCGACCATCGCGCAACTCGGCGAAGACGGCGACACGCGCTCGGCGATCGCGCAGCGACTGGAGAAGCTGTTGGCCGAGGTCGGTGGTGGTGCCGGTGATGCGCACACCGACGCGGTAGACAAGATTCACGCGGCGACCAGCGAGGAAATCCTCGACCTGATCGATCGGGGTCTGTGAACCCAACTGCGCACTCAGGGTACGTTCCCCGAAACGCGATGACACTCAGATAGAACCGGATGATTCCAAGAAAGAGTCAGGTTCCCCGGGCACGCCGGGGAACCTGACTCGTGAATCTCTGGAAGGATGATTCACCCTGAACGCTACAAGCGGCGACTTCTCTGCGTCAAGTCGGGCGACGCGTACCGGAATCTCGAAAAGGCAAGCTTCGCATGTAGATCGAAAGAGTGACCATCCTGCGCGATACTCGGGGGAGTCACACTCGATTGCTGAACGGCGTCAATCGCGTGCATGAATTAATTCATTACTGAGCCCCCCGCCTCAACAGGCTCACGACGGATGCGGCATCGATTCCTGTTGCGACCCGATGGTTCCCCGAACCCCCGCACCGCAGTGTCGGCCCCGCCTCGGTGTCGACCACAGCCATTCTTCCGGGCGCTGTCACCAGGCCCGCCGCCGACTCGTCTGCCAAGCACACGGCTGCCACGCCATCATGCGCCGGAACGTGCCAGCTCATATCCGCATACCCGTACGCTCTCGCCCGTTTTTGCCCATAGTCCTGATGAATTCGGCGAAGAACCCGACCGACCTTCCCGTCCCCGAAATCACCTTCCGTCAGCAACACGGACCGGGTGACGTCGATGCCTACCCATATCGCGGGGATCGATGAGTCCGCAACATGCTGGGCGGCAGCAGGATCGTGCCGGGTATTGGTATCGCCGGTCTGCCGCAACCATTCACTATCGCTCACACCGTGGCCTGCCACGATGACCACGCGCCGGAACAACTCTGGTATCCATGGCGCGCGTCCCAGAGCCGCCGACAGATTCGTCAGCGGTCCGATGCACAGCAATTCCGCTTCACCGGCGTGGTCGAGAGCGAACTGCACGATCGCCTCCGCTGCACCCGATGGACCGGCCCACGGTGGTCGCGGTGGCTCGCTTCCACCGAGACCATCCGGGCCATGAGCGGTGCCCCGGTGCCACGAAGGATGTGGTCTGGACGACCCGGCAACTATCGGCACCTGGTCAGCGTCGACGGTACTCAGCACGTACTGTGCGTTCGCTGCCGCTTCATCGGCCGTGCAATTCCCCCAGGTCGACGTGACTTGCGTCAACTCGAGGTCAGCCGACTTCGCGAGAACGGCCAGTGCGAGAGCGTCATCCACGCCGCAGTCAGTGTCCACGAGCACTTGCCGCAATTCCGATCCTCACGATTAGGCATGATTTACGTGATCTAGCTCGACCGCCCCAGGCTTGGTAGCCAGGCGGCGATCGCCTCGCCGATCTCGTCCGGGCTGTCCTCCTGGATGAAATGAATTCCGGCGACGGTCGTTTCGGTTTGGTTCGGCCAGGTGCGGGCGAATTCGCGTTGCGGTCCGGTCAGGATCGTGCCCGGCTCGGCATTGACGAACAGCTTGGGCACCTCGGAGGTCGACAACCAGTCGGCGTAGGACTGCACGATCTCGACCACGTCGGCCGGCTCGCCGTCGAGCGGGATCTGGCGCGGCCAGGTCAGCGTCGGGCGGCGGTCCTCACCCGGTTCGGCGAACGGGCGCCGGTACTCGTTCATCTCCTCGTTGCTGAGCTTGCGGATGATCGACGCGGGCAGGATCGCCTCGACGAACAGGTTCTTGGTGAGCACCATCTCCTCGCCCGCCTCCGAACGCAGCGACTCGAAAATGCCGCGCGCGGACTCCGGCCATTCCTCCCACGTCACGGGGCGAACGATCGCCTCCATGTACGCGATTCCTGCGACCCGGTCACGGTGGCGGTTGGCCCAGTCGAACCCGAGCGCCGAGCCCCAGTCGTGGATGACGAGGGTGATCCTGTCGCCGAGTTCGAGTTGATCGAGTAGACCGTCGAGATACTCGCGATGCTCGACGAATGTGTAGGAGCCAACTCCCGGGTTGTCGAGCTTGTCCGAGTCGCCCTGTCCGATCAGATCGGGCACGACGCATCGCGCCTGCCCGGACACGTGCGGCACGATGTCGCGCCAGAGATACGACGACGTCGGGTTGCCGTGCAAGAAGACGACAGGGTCACCGGTTCCGACGTCGTGGTACGCCATTTGCTTACCGTTCACAGTCTTGTACTGCTTGCTCAACGCTACGGTGGTCATGCAGGCGAGTTTTGTAGCGCACGCCAAAACGTGTCAAGAGCGGCCGCGTAACAGTCAACACGTCGGCCGCTCCGTCAATTCAGGATCGCTCCAGGCTCGGTAGCCAGGCGGCGATCGCCTCGCCGATCTCGTGGGGACTGTCCTCCTGGACGAAATGAATTCCGGCGACAGTCGTCTCGGTTTGGTTCGGCCAGGTGCGGGCGAACTCGCGATGGGGTCCGAACATCGTGCCGGGTTCGGCATCGATGAACAGCTTGGGCACCTCGGAGGTCGACAACCAGTCGGCGTAGGACTGCACGATCTCGACCATGTCGGCCGGCTCGCCGCCGAGTGGGAGCTGGCGCGGCCAGGTCAGCGTCGGGCGGCGGTCCTCACCCGGCTCGGCGAACGGGCGCCGGTACTCGTTCATCTCCTCGTCGCTGAGCTTGCGGATGATCGACGCGGGCAGGATCGTCTCGACGAACAGATTGTTGGTGAGCACCATCTCCTCGCCCGCCTCAGAGCGCAGCGCTTCGAAGCTTCCGCGCGCGGACTCCGGAAATTCCTCCCACGTCACGGGACGCACGATCGACTCCATGTACGCGATTCCTGCGACCCGGTCACGGTGGCGGTTGGCCCAGTCGAACCCGAGCGCCGAGCCCCAGTCGTGGATGACGAGGGTGATCCTGTCGCCGAGTTCGAGTTGATCGAGTAGACCGTCGAGGTATTCGCGATGTTCGACGAATGTGTAGGAGCCAACTCCCGGGTTGTCGAGCTTGTCCGAGTCACCGTGTCCGATCAGATCGGGAACGATGCACCGCGCCTGCCCGGACAGGTGCGGCACGATGTTGCGCCAGAGATACGACGATGTCGGGTTGCCGTGCAGGAACACTATGGGGTCGCCAGTTCCGACGTCGTGGTAGGCCATTTGCTTGCTGTTCACAGTCTTGTACTGCTTGCTCAACACTGCGGTAGTCATTAGGGCAAGTTTACTCATGGCGTTTCGAGATGCAGCAGAGGCCACGCCCATTTCGTCCCGAACGACATTTCCAGGGCGTTTGTGGATGTCGGCGAATAGGAGCAATTGGTGGGATGTGCTCTGTGCCAGGAGATTCGAGAATTGTGATCGTTGGCGGCTATTGATGGTGTGTGGACTCGGGGGAGAGAAAACCAATGACCGGACACATAATGAGGACGAGAAGCTCACTCCACCAGGAAAACTCGGTACAGGGGCGCATCTATTCCGTACATATCCAGAAACGAATCAACGCACTCTGAGTATTTCTGGACCTCTCCGGAATGAATGAGCGACTGCAGGGGGCGAAAAGCAGTGCGATCAACTCGATGGGAGTGTCAAAACGCACTGTCCACCAACGCCATTCGTCCCCTCCGCCTTGACAGTCACCCGCTCTACATCGAAAGTCGTAACCCCGGTCGTTAGAATCGACTTATCTCGGTTCTTGCCGAATTCTCCCGATGTGCCGGTTGTGACGGTCCCATCCTTCTGCCGAATTTCGTAGTTGTAGACGTCGCCTTCCTCCCCGGTGACGACGAGCTCGAGCCTGAAGTCGTGCTTGGTGTAGTCGAAGCCACCCGCGACCGTCGCTTCGCGCCGTCAGGGGGCGGTTTCTCCTCGACTCCCCGGAGGTCGGTGCCGGCCTCTACCCTGCGTTCGACCGCCCAACCGAAGGAGCTCCATGTTCACCACCCAGGATTACAATGTCGAGGTAACCATCGACTTCGATCTCCAGACGATTACCGAAGACCAGGCCCTCTACTTGGCCGGCAGTCTGCCCTCCGACTGGTTGCCTGCCCTCCTCAAAGGCGATCTCGATGGCACCGTAATCTCACTCTGCATTCCCGAGGCGGACTGGCACGCGGCGGTTGTTGCCGGCATGAACGCGGTTCGGCCGCTGCTCTCGGAGTCTGGGCCTATCCCCGCTGAGATCACTTCGATTGAGGCGATGCCCAATGAGGAGTACAGCCGCCGCTCCTACCTGTACCCGCCGCTCGAGTCGCGCCGTTAGGGCTCTTGGTGGCAATAGAGCAGCCCAGGACAACGCGCCCGGCAGGGGTGTCTGCCCAGGCGGACGCACAGCGGACAGAAACGCATTAGAGGCCCTACCGAATTCCTCGGATAGGGCCTCTACCTGCGCTAACACTGGTCGGGGTGGCGGGATTTGAACCCACGACCTCTTCGTCCCGAACGAAGCGCGCTACCAAGCTGCGCCACACCCCGTGTTGAACCTCGGCTAGCCTACAGGATCGCGATTGTGGAATTAAATCCGCAGCTCAGTTGCGCAACACTTCGCTCTGAGAGGGTTGAGTGCGGGCCCGCTCGCCGTCTGCGTCGGACTTGTCTCGCTTTGCCGGAACCAAGGTGAGGAGCGTGGCCTCCGGTCGGCAGCAGAAGCGAACCGGTGCCCAAGGCGATGTTCCGATTCCGGCCGACACGTGCACCTGGGTGTGCGTGCCCCACTGGGACGGGCCTTTGACGCGTGAGCGGTCGATGCCGCAATTGGTGACCAGCGCGCCGTAGAACGGCAGGCAAAGTTGACCGCCGTGCGTGTGGCCGGCGAGCACGAGGTCGTATCCGTCGTCGGCGAAACGGTCGAGCACCCGGGGCTCGGGGGAGTGGGTCAGGCCCAGACGAAGGTCGGCCTGCGGGTTGCGAGGTCCGGCGATGGTGTCGTACCGGTCGCGCCCGAGGTGCGGGTCGTCGACACCGGCCGATGCGATCTTGACCCCCGCTACCTCGAAGTCACGCCGCGTGTGGGTGATGTCGAACCAGCCTCGTTCGGTGAACGCCGCGCGCAGGTCCCCCCATGGCAGCGGGTCACCGAGAACACGCCCGTGGTCCTTGCGGAAGTACTTGAGGGGGTTCTTGGGAGTGGGTGCAAAATAGTCGTTGCTGCCGAAGACGAACAGTCCTGGACGGGACAGCAGATTCCCCATCGCCTGAACCACAGCCGGAACCGCCCGCTGATGCGACAGGTTGTCGCCGGTGTTGACGACGAGGTCGGGGTCGAGATTGTCCAGTTCCCGCAGCCAACTCTGTTTGAGCCGCTGTCCGGGCATCATGTGCAGGTCGCTGATGTGCAGAACCCGCAGCGTTGACGACCCGGGTTCGAGGACCGGCATCGTCACTTCACGAAGCGCGAACGCGTTGCGTTCGATGAGCGAGGCGTAGCCGATGCCTAGGGCGGCAGCACCCGCGGTACCCACGGCAGCACGGGTCAGGTTGGTGCGGAAGTCGTCAAACACCCCCTCAGGATACCGATGAGCGCAATCGAGATGCAGTGCCCGATAGGTGCGGAAAATTCCAATGGCTCATTCAGATTGCGAACGCGTAGCGTCTTGCTCATGTCTGACTCACTGAAAGAACGACTGCGCTCCGACATGACGGCCGCCATGAAGGCGAAGGATTCGCTTCGCACTGCCACGATCCGCATGCTGATGGCCTCCGTGCAGACCGAAGAGGTATCCGGGAAGCAGGCCCGCGAACTCACCGATGACGAGGTTCTCGCGGTCCTCGCGAAGGAATCGAAGAAGCGCGGCGAAGCCGCCGAGATCTACACCGAGAACGGGCGAGGCGAGTTGGCGGCGAAGGAGCGCGCCGAGGCCCAGATCATCGACGAGTATCTTCCGACGCCGTTGAATGACGCCGAACTCGTCGACGTCGTCGATACTGCGATCGCTCAGGTGGCCGAGCAGATCGGGGAGCGTCCCGGGATGCGTCAGATGGGTCAGGTCATGCAGGCTGCTTCAGCACTCGCCGGCAGCAAGGCGGACGGGAAGCGACTCTCACACGCGGTCAAGTCACGACTTTGAACGGTGCGGTGTGGGGACGGTACGCATCGGTGCGTACCGTCCCCACCCACGTTCGGTCCGTCATCGAGGCAGGGGCGGCAACTGTATCGGCGGCAAGCCGGGTATTTGGAATGGCAGTTGAATAGGTGGAATGGGAATCCCTTGGCCTGGCAGGTCCTCCGGATCGGGCCGCGCCTCTCCATCGCTGACGTAGATCGTGATCGTCGAACCGGGGACGGCTGAACCGGACGGGGACGACCTGGTGACCGTTCCTCTCGGCGCTTCTGACTCGGTGGTCACGGAGTTCACCGAGAAGCCCGCTTGCTGAAGGAGGGAGATCGCGGCCGACTGGCTCAGGCCGGTGACACTGGGAACCTGGCCGTTTTGCGACCCTCGAACGTACTTCTGGTCGAGCGGCGGTAGCTCCGTCGGCCCGAACTTGTCGGCTACCGGCTTCAGTGCAGCGAACCAGGTCTGGGCGGGTTCGTTACCGCCGTAGAGACTTCCGCCGCTGCAGGGGCGCAGCGGAGCCGAGCAGATCCGCCCCGGGGTCGGTGAGTCGCCGAACACGTAGGTGGCTGCGGCGAAGTTGTTGGTGAATCCGAGGAAGCCCGATGACATGTTGGACTCGGTGGTACCCGTCTTGCCCGACATCGGGAGCGTCCAACCGGCAGCGCCCGCTGCTCGGGCGGCCGTACCGCCAGGCTTGTCGTCCTTGCTCATCGCATTCGCCAAGGTATCGGCCAGGCCGGGTTCGACGACCTGCTCGCATGCCTGCTCCTTGATGGCGACAGGATTGCCCTGACGATCGACCACCGAGTCGATCGGGGTGGGCGGGCACCACATGCCGTGTGAGGCCAGCGTCGCCGCGACGTTCGACAACTCGAGCGGATTGATCCAGGTGGGGCCGAGTGTGAACGAGCCCAGATTCTGTTCCTTCTGGAAGTCGGCCATGCTTCGGTCGTCGAAGCCCGAGGTGTTGGGATCGGTGTACGAACGAAGGCCGAGGCGTACGGCCATATCCACCGTCGGTGTGACGCCGGTCGCCTGGATCAGCTTGACGAATGTCGTGTTGGGCGACTGTGCGAGTGCATCCGTCACCGAGAGTGCTGAGGGGTACCTGCCCGCGTTCTCGACGCAGTACGTGTTCGGAGGACAGCCGCGCGCGCCACCGCTACCCAAGCCTCTTGCTTCGAATCGAGCGGGGACGTCCAACGTGGCGCTGGTGCCGAGACCCTGCTCCATCGCGGCCGCCGTTGTGAACACCTTGAAGATTGATCCGGCGCCGTGGCCGGCCAACGAGTACGGCTGCGGCTGGACGGTTTCACTGGCGTTCACGTCGAGGCCGTATGTGCGACTGCTGCCCATCGCGAGGATCCGGTGCGAATCCTGTCCGGGCTGAATCACATTCATGACGTTGGCGATCCCGTCGAGAGTGGGGCTCGCATTGGCGTCGAGTGCCGCCTTGGTCGAGTCCTGGACCTCAGGGTCGAGCGTCGTCTTGATCAGGTAGCCGCCCTTGTCGATCTGTTCGCGGCTGAGGCCGACTGAGGCCAGGTAGTCCAGGGCGTAGTCGCAGAAGAAGCCGCGGTCACCGGCCGCGATACACCCACGGGGCAGCCGGTTGGGCTCGGGCAGCACACCGAGAGGTGTTTCCTTGAGCTGTTGGAATTCCTCGGCGCGGGAGGGGATGCTCGAGATCATCGTGTCGAGAACGACGTTGCGGCGGGCTAGGACACCCTCCGGGTTCGTGTACGGGTTCAGTGCCGAACTCGACTGAACCATGCCCGCAAGCATCGCGGACTGCTGCGCGTTGAGTTGCGACGCGTTGATGCCGAAGTAGGTCTGGGCAGCGTCCTGCACACCGAATGAGCCGTTGCCGAAGGGCACCAGGTTCAGATACCGGGTGAGGATCTCGTCCTTGGTGAGTTCCTTGTCCAGGGCGAGCGCCATCCGGATCTCGCGGATCTTGCGTGCCGGCGTCGTCTCGATGGCGGCCCGACGCTCGGCGTCGGTCTTGGCGACGACAAGTAGCTGATAGTTCTTCACGTACTGCTGGTCGATCGTTGAGGCGCCCTGTTGGACCTCGCCGCTCGTGGTGTTGGTGAGGAATGCCCGTAGGGTGCCCTGCCAGTCGACCCCCTTGTGTTCGGGGAACCGACGGTCCTCGACGGAGACGATCGCGAGTTTCATCTCGTTCGAGATCTGGTCGCTAGGGACCTCGAATCGTCGCTGATCGTAGAGCCAGGCGATCGGGTTGCCCTCCGAATCGACCATTGTCGAGACGGCGGGGACGGCTCCGTCGACCAATTCGGCGGAGACGTTGTCCACCGTATCCGCCGCCCGATTGGAGGCGTAACCGAATCCTCCGGCAAGCGGAAACATGACGCCGGCGAGGAGGGCGCCTGCTAAAGCGGAGGATCCCGCCAGCTTCCCCACTGTTTTTGCAATCGACACGTTCTACAGGGTACGTGGGGTCTGGAGGTGCACTAGCCGGGTGCAGATTGCCACCCGGAAACTGCCCTGAGCACGGGGTATGGACGCGCGTACCAAAAATGTGCGAATCCCATCTTGCATATTGGAGGTTCTTTACCTAAATTATGGGAACGGTGTGATGGATATAACACCCCATCGCTTTATGTGGAGCAGTCTCAGCGTGATAGCGCGGGGGGACTTGCAGACTCGAAGAGGGGAACCGAATGCACATGACCACCCCAACCAGCCGTTTGGATGTCGAGCAAGCTGAAGCGCGAATCGCCTGGGTGACTCAGGCTCGTTGTCGGGAAGTCGATCCCGATCAACTCTTTGTCCGTGGTGCGGCGCAGCGCAAGGCCGCGACTATATGCCGGCATTGCCCGGTCTTGATGCAGTGTGGAGCCGATGCCCTCGACAATCGTGTCGAATTCGGCGTGTGGGGCGGCATGACGGAACGTCAGCGCCGAGCACTACTCAAGCAGCATCCCGAAGTCGAATCCTGGTCCGACTTCTTCGAAGCCCAGCGGCAGCACCAGTCCGCCGTCTGAATCCGGAGGCTGATTCGCAGCCGGGTCGATACGCGGGCCGGGTGACCAGTAAACGGTGGTGAGCTCACGAGTTCTTGTGGGTGAGCTGGTCACCCACCGCCCTCAAAGCCTCGAGGTCGGACACCTCGAACGGTAGCGAGGGAACGCCGACGATCGGCACCCGCGGGTGGGCCGCTGTAAATCGGCTCAGCAACTGGACCTCACGCTTGGCGATCACTGCCCGATGTGCATGAATGCGCAGAACGGCAGCTGTGAGGGGGTCCTGGTCTTCCAATTGATCAGCGGCGGTGACCGCATGATCGGCCGACAGGGAGGCGAGGGTGGGATGCGTCCGGTTCAGGACCAGGCCGGAGAGCGGCATGTTGTCGCCGAGCAGTCTGTCCACGAAGAACGCGGCTTCCCGCAGTGCGTCCGGTTCGGCCGCCGCGACCACCAGAAATTTCGTTTTCGGCTGTCGAAGCAATTCGTAGGTGCTTCTGGCGCGTTCGCGAAATCCGCCGAACATCGAATCGAGTGACTGGACGAAGCTCGAGGCGTCCGAGAGCATCTGACTGCCCACGATGGTCGACACCCCGCGTAGTGCGAGACCCATTGCTCCCGTCACGAATCGGGTTATTCCACGACCGGGTGCCGTGAGCAGTCGGATCATGCGACCGTCGAGGAACGCGCCGAGGCGCTGAGGTGCATCGAGGAAGTCGAGGGCGTTGCGGGACGGCGGCGTATCGACCACGACCAAATCCCAGTCGGAACTCGAAGCAAGTTGCCCCAACTTCTCCATTGCCATGTACTCCTGCGTCCCGGAGAAAGAGGTGGCGACGGTCTGGTAGAAGGGGTTCGCGATTATCTGTTCGGCCTTTTCCGGTGTCGAGTGTTCGATCACCATCTCGTCGAACGTGCGCCGCATGTTGAGCATCATCGCGTGTAGCTCACCGGTTGCGTTTGCCCCGAGTTCCACCGGCTGTGGAGAGTTGTCGAGCTCGGCGACGCCGAGAGCCTGTGCGAGCCGGCGAGCCGGGTCGATGGTCAGTACGACCACCTTGCGTCCCTGCTCAGCAGCGCGAAGGGCGAGTGATGCTGCCACGGTGGTCTTTCCCACACCGCCTGCGCCACAGCACACGATAATTCGGGTGGCTCTGTCTTCGAGCAGGCCCGCTACGTCGAGGGCCGAAGCGGTGTGGCGACGCTCGTGTTCAGCTGTGTGTGTCATCGGACACCCTGTTCCATCAGTATTTCCGCGAGTTCGTACAACCCGCCCAGATCGACACCGTCGGCCAGCGAAGGCAGATGCAGTCGTGCTCCATCCACATCTCCGAGTTGCCCGGCACTCTCTTCCTCGGTTTCCAGCACCGCCGCGTGCTCGATCGTTTCGGTGAGCAGCCCGGCGAAATCTTCTTCGGTCAAGGTGATCCCAGCCTTGCTCAATCCGGCGCGAATCCTCTCGGCGTCGATACGGCCTTTGGAGACGTCGGCGAGCACCTCGGGCGGCAGGAACGGCGGGCTGGTGCGATTGACTACGACGGTTCCCAGCTGGAGTTTGGATTGGGCCAGGTCCTCCGCGGCGTCGGCTGTCTCCTGCACTGGAAGAGCTTCGAGCAGTGTCACCAAGTGGACGACGGTCTCCTCCGAGTGCAGCAGCCGCACCACGCCCTCGCTCTGAGCGTGCACCGGTCCACCCTTCGACAGGTCGGCCATCGCCTTCGTGACGTCGAGGAAGTTGCCGATACGACCTGTAGGTGGGGCGTCGACTACAACAGCGTCGTACACCCGCTTGCCGGACGTATCGGTCCGCACGACGCATTCCTTGATCTTGCCGGTGAGCAAGACGTCTCGGAGACCGGGAGCGATGGTGGTGGCGAACTCGATGGCGCCGAACCTCCGCATCGCCCGACCGGCGAAACCGAGGTTGTAGAACATGTCGAGGTACTCGAGGAACGCGGTCTCGATGTCGATGGCCAGCGCCACCACCTCACCGCCCCCTTCTGCAGCCGCGACCTTCGTGTCCTTCGGCGGCAGAGGGGGTACGTCGAAGAGTTGGGCTATTCCTTGCCTGCCCTCGACTTCCACCAGCAGGACACGACGACCCCCCTCGGCGAGGGCCAGTGCCAACGCCGCGGCCACCGTGGACTTGCCTGTTCCGCCCTTGCCGGAAACAAAGTGCAGCCGAGCCCGGGCTGCCTTGTCCGGCCATGCGCGGGTGAGCTGATCTGGAGATGCAACCACGGAGTCGAGCCTATAAGTCTGGGAGTCGGAACGTGCGGGGGATAGGCTCACCGGCATGAGTGAATTGATCTCCTGGGAGTACGCCACCGTTCCACTGCTCACGCACGCGACCAAGCAGATCCTGGACCAGTGGGGCGCGGACGGCTGGGAATTGGTGACGGTTCTCCCCGGGCCGACGGGTGAGCAGCACGTCGCCTACCTGAAGCGACCGAAGGGCTGAAGGCGATGGCGCAGACACACGGGTGGTCGGCCCGCCTGACCGAACTCGGTATCACCTTGCCATCCGTCGTCCCGCCGGTGGCCGCATACGTGCCGTCGGTGCGAACGGGGAACCACGTGTACACCTCCGGGCAGCTACCGATGGTCGAGGGCAAGTTGACGGCTGTGGGCAAGGTTGGTGCAGACGTGTCGGCCGACGACGCCACGGCCGCGGCCCGGATCTGTGCGCTGAACGCATTGGCGGCTGTTGACGCCCTCGTCGGAATCGACTCGGTGGTGCGGATCGTGAAGGTCGTCGGTTTCGTCGCGTCCGCCGAGGGGTTCACCGGCCAGCCCGGCGTCGTGAACGGCGCGTCCGAGCTGCTCGGTGAGGTGTTCGGTGAGGCGGGTGCCCATGCGCGCTCGGCCGTCGGTGTGGCGGCGCTGCCGCTAGGCGCGGCCGTCGAGGTGGAGTTGATCGCAGAAGTCGAGCCGGAGCAGTAGGGCCATGGCTCTTGTCCACCCCGCTTACGCCCAGCTGCGAGAGGTCACCCCGACCGTATCGGTGATGCTCCAGAACAACCCCGGCATGATGACGCTCGACGGCACCAATACGTGGGTACTGCGTGCGCCGGGCCGAGCGGAGTGTGTGGTGGTCGATCCTGGTGAGGACGACGAGGAGCATCTCGCTCGTATCGCGGCTGTCGGTCCCGTGGCCTTGACGCTCATTACTCATCGTCATTTCGATCACACCGGTGGGGTGCAGCGGTTCTTCGAACTGACCGGCGCGCCTGTGCGCGCGGTGGAATCGGAGTTTCTTCGCGGTGGGGGCGAGAATCTCGTGGACGGTGAGACCATCGATGTCGCGGGCCTCACCGTGTCGGTGATTGCAACGCCCGGTCACACGCGGGATTCGATGTCGTTCGTCGTCCACGCCGCGGGCGTCGAGGGTGGGCCCGCCGTCCTCACCGGCGATACGATCTTGGGCCGCGGCACCACGGTGCTCGACGACACAGACGGCGATCTCGGCGACTATATGTCGTCGCTTCGCCGCCTGCGCGACCTCGGAACTGATCATCGGGTCATGCCCGGGCACGGACAAGAACTTCCTGATCTGACTTCCGTGGCACAGCAATACCTGGCCCACCGCGAGGAGCGACTCGACCAGGTGCGCACTGCGCTGGTGGAACTCGGTGGGACTCCCACTGTGCGAGAGGTTGTCGAGCACGTCTATACGGATGTCTCTCGCGAGCTGTGGCCGGTGGCAGAGAAGTCAGTCAACGTACAACTGGCCTACCTGCGAAACACCAACCAACCCTGACGCGCTGCTCGCCACGCCGGGCACCCGAGAGTGTCGGCGGAAGGAAATCGAAGCCCTGTACCACCATGCCTCGGGGCGTTAAATTATATGCGTCAGTATTTATACGAGATCTATACGAGTGAGAGGTAAGGTGCGCATGACCAGTTCAGAGCACCGTCGGCACGACCCGTCCGATCATCCGCACGTCCACGGCGAGAAGTGCGGACACGAGACGGTTCAACACGGCGACCACGTCGACTATCTCCACGACGGTCATCGGCACGCCGAGCACGAGGGCCACTACGACGAGCACGGCGAGGTCGCCTGAGCCGTCCGAGTCGATCCAGCATGACTTCGGCCACCCCTGCAGGTAGGGGTGGCCGAAGTTGTGTGCGGACTATCGTGCGCGACGTGCGAGGCGTTCGGAGTCGGAGATCAGCACACTCTTGCCCTCTAGCCGAAGCCATCCGCGATGTGCGAAATCGGCCAGTGCCTTGTTGACGGTCTCGCGGGACGCACCGACGAGCTGCGCGATCTCTTCTTGCGTGAGGTCATGCGTGACACGCAACGAGCCTGCCTCCTGTGTGCCGAAGCGCTGAGCTAGTTGCAGCAGTGCCTTGGCGACACGGCCGGGAACGTCCGTGAAGATGAGGTCGGCCAGGTTGTTGTTGGTGCGACGGAGACGGCGGGCAAGCACCCGGAGGAGCTGTTCTGCAATCTCGGGGCGGTGGTCGATCCATGCCTTTAGTGCGGTGCGGTCCATGCTGACAGCGCGGACTTCCGTGACCGTCGTGGCGGTGGACGTACGGGGGCCGGGGTCGAAAATGGACAGCTCGCCGAACATGTCGGACGGACCCATGATCGTCAGCAGGTTCTCACGGCCGTCCGGTGAACGGCGGCCGATTTTGACCTTGCCCGACACGATGATGAACAGGCGGTCACCGGGCTCACCTTCGTTGAAGATGACATGACCGCGGGGGAAGTCGACGGGTTGCAGCTGTTTGGTCAGCGCTGCTACCGCCGAGGGCTCGACCCCTTGGAAGATGCCGGCTCTTGCCAGGACGTCGTCCACTTACGCTCCTCGAAGATTCGTTCGTCTGAATGCAATGTTGTGTGGTTTGCTGCACGTCGACGACGCCCCGTTTTGCGGCGGCGCGGCCTTCATGTAACAGGTTCGTCACTGAAGTCTACGTCGCGCTGAGTAGGTCCGAGTGACCGATACCACCGAAGCGAGGGAAGTTGCCCGGAAAGCCCGATTTTGGTGTGGAATTGTGAGGGGTGATCAGCCTGCGCGCTGAGAATCCACCTCGTCGTCGGTTTCGAGCCCCGAACGGGCCTTGCGGCGCCGATTGAAGCGCGCGAGTGCCCGGGGGAAGCCTTCTTTGGCGAGGGTGGCCACCTCGTCGTTACTCGCCTGGTCGAGAAACTCTTCCACCTCTTGCTGGCGAACGGTGAGCTGGCTGAGTCGGACTTCGACTCGCTCCATAGCTAGTGCAAACAGCATGAGGAGCACTGGGAAGAGGACCACAGCGAGACCTTGCATACTCGGAAGTAAACACTGCAAATGTCTCAGAAGCGACACAGCCGTGAGTCGGATTGGCGGGGTATACGTAGAGTTGACCTCGTGCATGAGACCCTCAGCGACGACTCCGAAGCACGTGGGCTCGAGCGTCCGCGGGCCGTCAAACAGGGCGAGACCAGGCTCGGACTCGTCCGGCGCGCCCGCAGAATGAACCGCCGACTGGCGGAGGCATTTCCGGACGTCCACTGTGAACTCGACTTCGTCACACCTCTGGATCTCGCCGTTGCCACCATCCTCTCCGCGCAATGCACCGACGTCCGGGTGAACATGGTGACTCCGGCACTCTTTGCCCGATACCCTGACGCGAAGGCGTACGCGTCCGCCGACCGCACGGAACTCGAGGAATACATTCGATCGACGGGTTTCTATCGGAACAAGGCGAGCGCGCTGATCGGGCTGGGGCAGGCTCTGCTGGAACGCTTCGACGGTGAGGTGCCGAACAAACTGGTGGATCTCGTGGCCCTCCCAGGGATCGGTCGCAAGACCGCGAACGTGATCCTCGGCAACGCGTTCGACGTCCCCGGGATTACGGTGGACACCCATTTCGGCAGACTTGTCCGGCGTTGGAGGTGGACCGAGGAGGAGGATCCGGTGAAGGTCGAGCACGCGGTTGGTGCGCTGATCGAGCGCAAGGAATGGACGCTGCTCTCGCACCGGGTGATCTTCCACGGCAGGCGCGTATGTCATTCCCGCAAACCTGCATGCGGGGTTTGCGTGCTCGCCAAGGACTGTCCGTCGTATGGCTTGGGCCCAGTCGATCCCGACGTCGCCGCCAAACTTGTTCGCGGACCGGAGACAGAGCATTTGCTGCGTATGGCAGGTCGTTGAGGGTTGATAGGTTTGTCCAGTTCGGCGCGGTGGAGTCTGGCCGCTCTCGTTGTAGTAGTGGCCCTTGTCGTGGCGATTTGGCCCCGGGGTGACGATTCTCAGGTGGCAACGTACGACGGTCGTTTCGGGTCGGGTCGTATTACCACGAACTCGGAGGGCACCGACTCCGATGCGCTCGCCGCACTACGCTCGCGGGCGAACCTGGCGCCTTGTCCGGCACCGGCAGTCGCGCTCGATCCCTCGTTCGATTCGGTGCTGTCCGGCATCTCGCTGGACTGTATGGCGGACGGTAGTCGGGTAGACCTCGCCGCGGCCCTCGCGGGAAAGCCTGCCTTGCTCAACTTGTGGGCCTATTGGTGCGGCCCCTGTGCCGAGGAGCTGCCCTATCTGCAGCAGTTCTCCGATCGTGTCGGGGACGCAGTTACTGTGCTTACGGTGCACACCGATCCCAACGAGTCCAGCGCGCTCTCCCGCCTGGTCGACTACGCTGTGACGCTGCCCGGAGTACAGGATGGCGACGGGCGAGTTCAAGCCGCTGTCGGAGCGCCCGCCGTTCTGCCAGTGTCCGTACTGATTCGATCCGACGGCACGGTGGCAAAGATCCTGCCGCAGCCCTTCGACAGTGTCGACGAGATCGCCGCTGTCGTCGAAGAGAATCTGGGGGTGGCGACATGAGGAACTCCTCGGTCGACGGAGGGGTTCCGTCCTGGTTGCACAGGGTTGCGAACCGCACTCTTGCCAACCCTCGACGGTTCAACTCGATCATCAATCGGCGAGCACCCCAAGGCGCGATCACCCGCGAGGCGGCTGTCCTCATATTGTTCGGTGGCCCCTTCGAGTCGGATCCGCTGATGGCAGGAGGACTTCCCGCGTCCGCAGACGTACTCCTGACCCAACGTGCGTCCACGATGCGTCAGCACGGCGGTCAGGTGGCGTTTCCGGGTGGCGCCAGCGATCCGGGTGACGAAGGACCTATCGCCACCGCGCTGCGCGAGGCCCAAGAGGAGACAGGACTCGACCCATCCGGGGTCCGTCCCGTTGCCGTGCTCGATGAGATCTTCATCCCACCGTCCGGATTCGACGTCACTCCCGTGATCGCGTATTGGGAAAAGCCCAGTGCGGTCGGTGTGGTCGATCCCGCAGAAGCTGAGAGGGTTGCCCGGGTTCCCATGCACATGCTGGTCGACCCGAGGAACAGATTTCAGGTGCGACACCCGGCCGGATTCCAGGGGCCGGCGTTTGTCGTCGACGGGATGCTCGTGTGGGGTTTCACGGCCGGGGTACTGGCAGCGCTGATCGCGATCTCCGGCTGGGAACAAGACTGGGACAGCCACGATATTCGTGACTTCGACACAGTGGTGGCCGAACTCGACGCCGACCGATTGATCCGAGGCGATGCCGATTGGGCGTCAGAGCGATGACGGGCTCACTCTGGATTGACATCGCAATCGTGCTGATCGCCTTCCTCGCCGCCACCTCCGGTTGGCGTCACGGCGCCGTCGCGTCCATCCTCGCGTTCGTCGGGGTGGTGCTCGGGGCGGTGGCGGGCATCTTGATTGCACCGCATGTCCTCGAACACGTCGACGAGGGAGTCGGCCGCATACTGGTCGGGATCACCTTGATCGTGGTGTTGGTGATCATCGGCGAAGTAGCGGGCATGGTGCTGGGACGGGCGGCACGCGGAAGCATGCACAGCCCGGCCACTCGTTCGGTCGACAGCGCAGTCGGAGCCGGTGTACAGGCTGTTGCCGTGTTCATCGCTGCGTGGCTGCTGGCGATTCCGCTCACCTCGTCCTCCCAGCCTCAGGTGTCGGCCGCCGTGCGGGGATCGAGTGTGCTCGAAGCGGTCGACAACGTCGCTCCAGCATGGTTGCGACAGCTGCCCAACGAGTTCACCGCCCTCCTCGACACGTCAGGGCTCCCTGATGTCATCGGCCCTTTCGGTCGGACACCGATCACAAATGTCGAGCCGCCCGACGCCAGTGTCCTGGCCAGCCCCGTCGCCTCATCGCTGCAGTCGAGCGTGTTGCGAATCCGCGGTGTGGCCCCTAGTTGCCAGCGCGCTCTGGAGGGATCCGGCTTCGTCATTGCGCCCGAGCGGGTGATGACCAACGCTCACGTCGTTGCCGGAACGACCGGCATCTTGGTCGACACCCAGAACGGGCCGATGGATGCAGAAGTCGTGCTGTTCGACCCGATGGCCGACATCGCGGTCCTCGCGGTCCCCGGACTCAACGCCCCGGTTCTGAACTTCGCGCCCGAACCGGCGCAGACCGGTGAAAACGCCCTCGTACTCGGATACCCGGGTGGCGGTCCCTATACGGCGAGCGCCGTGCGGGTCCGGGAGGTCCTGGATCTCGACGGCCCGGACATCTACCGGACCGCCACCGTCGAGCGCGAGGTGTTCACCGTCAGGGGTTTGATCCAGCAGGGGAACTCGGGCGGACCTCTTGTCGATCCCAACGGACAGGTGCTCGGTGTCGTGTTCGGCGCAGCCGTCGACAACACCGACACGGGGTTCGTCCTCACTGCTGACGAGGTGTCGCGCCAGGTGCAGGAGGCTCCCGGAGCGACCGTCCCCGTACCTACCGGGGCGTGCATCCTCTGAGCTGAGCGTTAGGCGCCTGGCGGGCTCACGAATTCGAGCAGTGCGGCATTCACTTGTTCCGGAGACTCCCAATGGGCGTAGTGACCGACGCCGGTGACCGTGTGCAGCCGCTGGCCAGGTGCGAACCGGTGACTTCGCCGCACCGTGTCCGCAAGTACATATGGGTCCAGATCCCCGTGGATGTGCAGAACTGGAATCCGCAACTTTTGGTCCATCGACTCCATGAACCGGCTGCCATCGGCCCTGAATTGGCTGCGGAACGCCCATCGCTGGTATTCGAGAGTGCAATGCGCGGTGCCGGGAATCTGGATGGCGGACCTCATCCGCGAGAGCACATTTTCGAACTCCGGGTCGTCAATCCACCCGGGACCCGATCGTTCGCGGATCAATCGCTCGACCTCAGCGCCCCCGTCGCGGGTGAGGCGACGTTCGGGACGCCACGGCAATTGGTACGAGACGAAGGACGGCAGCACAGCTTTGCGCTGGTAGCGGTCCTGTAGAACAGCCTGTTTGAGCGCGATCGGGTGAGGGGAGCTGACCAGTGCGATCGATCGCACGAGACGGGCGTGAAGGACGGCGGTAGCCCAGCAGACCAGGCCTCCGTCAGCGTGCCCGACGAGTGTCGCCTCGGCGTGACCCAGTGCACGGATCAGTCCTGCAATGTCACCGGCCAGTGTCCACCCGTCGTATCCGCGTGGCGGCTTGTCGGAATCGCCGTATCCCCGGAGGTCGACGGCGACGGCGCGGTACCCCTGCGAAGACAGTGCTGTCAGTTGATGACGCCACGACCACCAGAAGTCCGCGAAACCGTGCAGCAATACGACGAGCGGCGCATCCGGCGGCGATGCGCCGACCTCGACGGTGTGGAAGCGAATTCCGTTGGCGTGGATGTCGCGATGAATCCAAGGGCCGTCGAAACGGACCGAAGATGGATCGGGTGGTGCCACAGGTAGGAGTTAGCGCGCGTGACGCCCGGTGGGAGATGCGAGATGAGCCTCCGCATCCGAATACGAGGTCGGCACGACTTCTCTCGCCTGCTTCAGCGAATCGATGGTCTTCTCGGGCGCGCGTAGTTTCCGTACCCGCATGTAGCCGAGTAGGCCGAGGATCGCTGTGGCCACAACCATGATGAGGAAGACGATCAGGAACGCCAGCCAACGGGGGATCCACACGTCGAGGAGTTCGGCGAGGAAAAAGAAGAAGAAGAACGAACTGAACAGCAGCACGGTGAGCGCGAGAATGAAGAACACGCCACCCTGCAGGCCCTTCTTGACCTGCCCGGTCACCTCCGCCTTGGCTAGTTCGACCTCGGCGCGGATCAGGGTGGATACCTGGGCGGTCGCGTGTTTGACCAGCGTGCCGATGCTCGCATCGCCGGGCACCTGAGAGTCCACGTCGGTGAGCGGAATTGACGACACCGTGTTCGGCACCCCGTCTCCGGTGTATCGCGGGCTGTCTCCCTTGCCGTGAGTGTTGCTCACTTGTCGACCCCTCCAAGTTGCTCTAGCACGTCCGAGTCTTCCTTCCTGACCGCATGCGCGCGACCACGCCGCCACAGCAACGCTGATCCAATCAGTGACGCTGCCAACGATGTCACGAGTACCGCGACCTTAGCGATTTCGGCCTCGCTGCCGTCGCCGACTCCCGCGAGCGCGAGATCTGCTACTAGAAGGCTAACGGTGAACCCGATCGCGCCGAGCACTGACAGCGCAAACATGTCGTGGAACTCCAGAGCACGTGGTTTCTTCGCAATGCCGAGGCGAATAGCCAGCCAGGCGACACCGAAGATTCCAACAGTCTTGCCGACGAGCAGTCCCGCGATCACGGACAGCGAGATGGGGTTGGTGAACAGCTGCCCGAGAAGGTCGCTACTGAGGGGCACGCCGGATGCGAACAGGGCGAACAGCGGGACGCACACTCCGGCCGACCACGGTTGGATGCGGTGCTCGAGACGTAATGCGGGCGCTTCGTCCTCGCCGGGGTCGGGTCGTACTCGGGTTAGGAGTCCGAGGGCGACGCCGGCCAGTGTGGCGTGGATCCCGGCGTCGTGAATGCAGTACCACGTCAGTAGTGCGAGTGGAACGTAGAGCAATGGTGTGGTGATCCGCTTGTGTTGTGCGAACGCATAGACGGCGAGGCAGGCCACGGCGCCCAGTAGCCACATCATGGCGATCGAAGTGGTGAACAGGACCGCGATGAGGATGATGGCGAGAAGATCGTCGACGACTGCCAAGCTCAGCAGGAAGACTCGGGCGCTCGCCGGGATCCGGGAACCTGTCAGGGCGAGAATGCCGAGCGCGAAGGCGATATCGGTTGCGACCGGGATGGCCCAACCGCGATCCATGCCGGGGGCTCCGAGCCCGATCGCCGCTGCGATGGCTGCGGGAATCACCACGCCGCCGACGGCGGCGATGACCGGGAGCAGAGCTCGCTGTCGGTCGGCTAGCTCGCCGACCACCAGTTCACGCTTCAGCTCCATACCGGCGACAAAAAAGAAGACAGCCAGAAGCCCGTCCTGCGCCCAAGTCCCGATCGACAGGTCCAGATGGAGCGCCTCTGGACCGATTTGCCAATCGCGTAATGCGAAATAGCTCTCCGAGAAAGGAGAGTTCGCCCACACGAGAGCCGCGGCGGCGGCGACCAGGAGGATCGATCCACCGATCGTCTCGGTACGGAGGTATCTGGAGAGTTCGGAGCGCAAGGGCAGGGTCAAGTGTCTTCTCGCTAACGACATGGTCCGGGCATGGCAACAGAGCTGCCGACCAGACTTCCCGGCGCACCAGGCGGAGAGCATATCCAACGCGTCAACCGGAAGGCACGCGGCATCACCTCCCCAGGAGGTGGGGCTCTAGTCTCATCGTCTGAAATCTGACCTAGGAGGGGAAAGTCGAGTGAGTAGGGCAGTCGATACGACGAGGCTGGAAGTGGATGCGGGGACAACCGTCGCCGACATCCCACGCCGCCGGATCGTCGTCGCGAGCATGGTGGGCACATCCATCGAGTTCTATGACTTCTATATCTATGCCACCGCAGCGGTTGCGGTGTTCCCATATCTGTTCTTCCCCGAAGGAAACGACACGACTGCGCTGTTGGCTTCGCTCGCCACGTTCGGTCTTGCCTTCGTCGCCAGACCGCTCGGATCCATTCTGTTCGGGCACTTCGGTGATCGTGTCGGCCGCAAGGCGACACTTGTCGGCTCGCTCCTCACGATGGGTATCGCCACGTTCGTGATCGGGTTGCTTCCGACATACAGCCAGATCGGCATCGCAGCGCCTGCTCTGCTGGCGTTGATGCGCTTTTGTCAGGGTCTCGGGCTGGGCGGTGAGTGGAGCGGCGCAGCACTTCTCGCGACCGAGACCGCGAAGAAGGGCAAGCGTGCCTGGGCGGCGATGTGGCCACAGCTCGGAGCGCCGATCGGGTTCTTGCTCGCCAACGGCTTGTTCCTGACCATCGCATTGCTCATGGACCACGACACATCCAGTGCCGACTTGAATGGCGCCTTCCTCACGTGGGGCTGGCGTATTCCGTTCTTGCTCAGCGCGATCATGGTGGTGATCGGCCTGTATGTGCGTTTGCGGCTCGAGGAGACCCCGGTGTTCGCGCGAGCAGTGGCGAGGGGCGAGAAGGTGAAGACCCCGCTGGCCCAGGTGTTCAAGAGCAGTTGGCGTCAGCTGATCATCGGTACGTTCGTGATGCTCGCCACGTACACGCTGTTCTACGTCATGACCACCTGGGTGCTCAGCTACGGCACGGGCAAGATCACCCCTCCAGGAGGCAGCGGTCCGAGCTTCCAGTACACCGACTTCCTGGTTCTCCAGTTGATCGCGGTCTTGTTCTTCGCCGCCGCGGTTCCGGTGTCAGGATGGCTGGCCGACCGTTTCGGTCGCCGTATCACGTTGCTGGTCGTCAGTGGTTTCATCATGGTGTTCGGACTCTCCTTCAACGTGATGCTGAATCAGGAGACGATGGGCACTGGTCGCATGCTGGTATTCCTCGCAATGGGAATGGTGTTGACGGGCATGACCTTCGGTCCGATGAGTGCTGTTCTGCCCGAGCTGTTTCCGACCAACGTCCGCTACACGGGGTCGGGGATCGCCTACAACACCGCCAGCATTCTGGGCGCGGCCGTCGCTCCGTTCATTGCCGCCTGGCTGGCCACCTCGTACGGCGTCGGCTGGGTGGGTGTATACCTCTTGGTCGCAGCAGCGATCAGTTTCGTTGCCCTGCTTGTGATGAGGGAAACGAAGAACGAGTCACTCGACGACGTGGGGGTCTAGCCCCTTCCGCAATCGGAACAGATTGCGGGCGAAGCGAATCGAATGGAGAGCATGAGATAGGCCGGTGGTTGGCGAGTCCCTCGGCTCGCCAACCACCGACCGCGTGTAGAGCGTCTTACTTGCCCCGAATGGCGTCGAAGACCTTGGGGTCGACCAGAGTTGACGTGTCGCCGAGGTCACGGCCCTCAGCGATGTCGCGGAGCAGTCGGCGCATGATCTTGCCCGACCTCGTCTTGGGGAGTTCGGGAACGATGGTGATCTGCCGGGGCTTGGCTATGGGGCTGATCTCCCGGGAAACTTCAGCTTTGAGTTCGGCGATGAGGTCTTTGCCGGTGTTCTCGACCCCTTGACGCAGGATGACGTATGCGACGATGCCCTGCCCGGTGGTCTCGTCTGAGGCTCCGACGACCGCCGCCTCGGCCACACCGTGGTGGCCCACGAGGGCGGATTCGACCTCTGAAGTGGAGATTCGGTGCCCGGAGACGTTCATGACGTCGTCGACGCGACCGAGGATCCAGAGCGCACCGTCTTCGTCGTACTTGGCGCCGTCGCCCGCGAAGTACCACCCCTGCTCGGCGTAGCGAGCCCAGTACGTCTCCCGGTAGCGGTCCATGTCGCCCCAGATGCCACGGAGCATCGCCGGCCACGGCTCGTCGAGCACGAGGTATCCGCTCTCGCCATTGCTCAATTCGTTGGCGTCGTCGTCGACGACCTTGGCTGAGATGCCTGGCAGCGGTTCCATCGCGGATCCGGGTTTGGTGGAGGTGATACCCGGTAGCGGCGAGATCATGATGGCCCCGGTCTCGGTCTGCCACCAAGTGTCGACGATGGGGGCTTGATTTGCGCCGATCACCTCGCGGTACCACTTCCAGGCTTCGGGGTTGATGGGTTCGCCCACCGAGCCGAGGAGGCGGATCGAGGACAGGTCGTGGGCGTCGGGAATCTCGCGCCCCCACTTCATGAATGTGCGTACGAGGGTGGGCGCGGTGTAGTAGATCGTGACGCCGTATTTCTCGATGAGCTGGAAGTGGCGGTGCTCGTCCGGAGAGTTCGGGGTGCCCTCGTAGACCACCTGGGTCACGCCGTTCGACAGCGGGCCGTAGACGATGTAGCTGTGTCCGGTGACCCATCCGATATCGGCGGTGCACCAGTACACGTCCTGTCCGGCCTTGTGATCGAAGACGTTGTGGTGGGTGTACGAGGCCTGAGTGAGGTAGCCACCCGAGGTGTGGATGATGCCCTTGGGCTTTCCGGTGGTGCCCGAGGTGTAGAGGATGAACAGCGGGTGCTCGGAGTCGAACGGTTGTGCCTCGTGCTGGTCGGCGGCCTTGTCGACCGTTTCGTGCCACCACAGGTCGCGACCGTCGTTGATCTCGACGTCGATGCCGGTGCGCTTGACCACGAGTACGTTCTGCACAGACTTCGCACCGTCCACGGCTTCGTCGACCGCGGGCTTGAGGGGTGCGGCCTGGCCCCGGCGCCACTGCCCGTCGACCGTGACGACGAGTTTGGCCTCGGCGTCGTCGATGCGTGACCGCAAGGCGTGGGCGGAGAACCCGGCAAACACAACCGAATGGGTCAGTCCGAGGCGAGCGCAGGCGAGCATGGTGACGATGGCCTCGGGGATCATCGGCATGTAGATCGCGACCCGGTCACCGGCTACGAGTCCGAGGTCGGTGAAGGTGTTGGCGGCCTGGCTGACCTTGCCCAGCAGATCGTTGTAGGTCAGGTCGCGAGTGTCGCCCGGTTCGCCTTCGAAATGAATGGCGACACGGTCGCCGTTGCCTTCGAGGACGTGGCGGTCGACGCAGTTGTATGCGACGTTGAGCTGGCCGCCGACGAACCATTTCGCTACAGGGGCATCCGACCAGTCGAGAACCTCGCCGAAGGGCACATGCCAATGCAAGCGCTCAGCCTGCTGCGCCCAGAAAGACAGACGGTCTTCGTCTGCCGCGGCCTGGAGCCCGGGTCCGGCGTTGGCAGCCGCCGTGAACTCTTTGCTCGGCGGGTAGACCTCGGGGGCGGCTTCGTACTCGGCGGTGTTGGTCATTTGTGGCCCGGCCTTCTTTCCAGTCGCGACTCGTTAGTTCTTGTACGTGTGAACGTAGCCACACGTGACTTTAAAGTGCAGCTAATCACATAGATGGATGCCAGCGCTCTGCGACGACCGGTCGGGTTGATGCGACGGGCGGGAGGTGCGGGCGACGAGCGGAACACCGAGTGACCTACACCGCTGACCCCATGTCGATGTGGCCTGTTTCACGCCTCGGGGTTACGTAGACCAACATCGTGACTTATTGTCATCACATTATCCGTCCAGGTACGGGTAGTTGATCATCCGTTCCGACGGTCGCCTTACCCGCCGGGTCGCAGTCCGACGGAGGTGGTGGGGTACGGGTCATGCCCCGCATCGCTGCTTCATACCAAACAGATCTGGGAGGATTGTTTTGCGCATCAAACGCGTGGCAACCGCCGTTCTGGCGGCAGGGCTCTCAGCAGCAATGCTGGCCGCCTGCTCGACCGAGAATTCGGCGAGCGGAGGTGGAATTGTCAATGCCTGGGCAGGTGAGCCACAGAATCCGCTGATTCCCACCGATACCAGCGAGAACATGGGCGGCCGTGTCCTCGATTCGATCTTCGCCGGTCTGGTGTCGTACGACGCAGAAGGCAACATACATAACGAGGTCGCGGAGTCGATCGACACCACCGACGGCCAGACGTTCACCGTGACGTTGGATGACGGATGGACGTTCACCGACGGCACGCCTGTGACAGCGTCCTCGTTCGTCGACGCCTGGAACTATGGAGCGTTGTCCACGAATGGGCAACTTCAGGCATCGTTCTTCGAACCGATCCAGGGTTTCGACGAGGTTGCGGCCGAGAACCCGACCGCAACGACGATGTCCGGATTGAACGTATTGGACGATTCCACCTTCACAATAGAGTTGAAGCAACCTGAGTCTGCGTTCCCAGATCGCCTCGGGTTCACCGCCTACTACCCGCTGCCCGCTGTGGCGTTCGAGGATATGGCCGCGTTCGGTGAGAATCCGATCGGCAACGGCCCGTACATGATGGCCGGTCCCGGGGCGTGGCAGCACAACGTGCGCATCGACACCGTTGCGAATCCCGATTACGACGGCACCCGCAAGGCGGAGAACGCGGGGATCGACTTCATCATGTACAACAACCTCGACACGGCGTATACAGATTTGCTCGCCAACAATGTCGACGTTCTCGATCAGGTGCCGCCGAGCGCTGTCACCACCTACCAGAACGATCTCCCCGGCCGTACCGTGAACCAGCCTTCGGCGACCATCGAGACGTTCACGATTCCCGGTCGATTGCCGCATTTCAGTGGTGAGGAGGGCAGGCTGCGCCGCCAGGCCATCTCGATGGCCATCAACCGCGATCAGATCACCCAGCAGATCTTCAACAACACCCGGACCCCCGCACTTGATTTCACCAGCCCCGCCATCGCGGGATGGTCGGACTCCCTTACCGGGAACGACAATCTGATGTACAACCCTGAGCAAGCCAGGCAATTGTGGGCTGAGGCAGACGCCATCTCCCCGTGGACGGGAAGTTTCGAGATCGCCTACAACGCTGACGGTGGGCACAAAGACTGGGTCGACGCCGTTAGCAACAGCATTCGCAACACACTGGGAATTGAGGCGATGGGCAGGGAGTACCCCACGTTCGCGCAGTTCCGTACCGAGGCCACGAACCGCACCATCCCGAGCGCGTTCCGTTCGGGATGGCAGGGTGACTACCCGCAGCAGTACGGCTTCCTCGCGCAGAACTATCAAACTGGCGGAAGCTCGAACGACGGCGACTACTCGAACCCCGATTTCGACAGTCTGCTTCGCGAATCCGCGAGCGAGGTCGATCCAGGCAGGGCTCAGGACTTGCTCAATCAGGCGCAAGAGGTGCTGTTGCAGGACCTGCCCGCAGTCCCACTGTGGTACCGCAACGCCGCCGCCGGTTGGTCACAGAACGTATCCAACGTGGTCATCGACTGGAAGGGCGTCCCGATGTACTCGGAAATTGTGAAGAACTGACGCACCGGGTCTCTTCGACGACATCGGTGGGGCCGCGAGCAGACCGTTCGCGGCCCCACTTCTGGCCAACTGGAAGCTGAAACATCGGACTCCCGACATCACAGCCTTACGAATAGGAGGTGATCCGATGCTCTGGTACGTCGGTCGCCGCTTACTCCAGATGATCCCTGTGTTCATCGGAGCAACCTTCCTCATCTACGCCATGGTGTTCCTCTTGCCGGGAGACCCCATCGCGGCTCTGGCGGGCGACAGGGCACTCAGTCCGGGGGTCGCTGCCGAACTCCGCGCCCGCTACAACCTCGATCAACCCTTCCTGATGCAGTACCTGCTGTATCTGAAGGGGATTTTCACCCTCGACTTCGGCATGTCCTTCTCAGGTCGGCCGGTCAGCGAAGTTCTGGCGCAGGCTTTCCCGATAACCATCAAGCTTTCGTTGATGGCGCTGGCTATCGAAGGAATCTTCGGAATCGGGTTCGGGCTGATCGCCGGACTGCGAAAGGGCGGTATCTTCGACAGCTCCGTCCTCGTCGTGAGTCTGGTGATCATCGCGATCCCGATCTTCGTGATCGGCTTTCTCGCCCAGTTCTTCATCGGCGTGAAGTGGGGGTTGGCGCCGCCGACCGTTGGCGGGAACACCAGCTTCAAGAATCTGCTGCTACCCGCCTTCGTCCTCGGCGCGGTGTCGTTCGCGTATGTGTTGCGACTGACCCGGACCTCGGTAGCAGAGAATCTGACCGCCGACTACGTGAGAACGGCTACAGCGAAGGGGCTTTCGCGTCGGCGGGTGGTGCAGGTGCACGTCCTGCGCAACTCTATGATCCCGGTCGTCACGTTCCTCGGGGCGGATCTCGCCGCTCTGATGGGCGGTGCGATCGTCACCGAGGGCATATTCAACATCAACGGTGTCGGTGGCACGATCTATCAGGCGGTCACCCGTGGCGAGGCCCCCACCGTGGTGTCCTTCGTGACCGTGCTGATCGTCGTATTCTTGCTGGCCAACTTGATAGTCGACCTGCTGTACGCCGTGCTCGACCCGAGGATTCGCTATGTCTGAGAAACAGGAGATCGACGCGCCGGGCACCCTAGGCCGGAAGGCCCGTCAAGCGCATTTCGTTGCGCCCGAACAAGTGGCAGCGCCCGCAGAGGTCGACGCGGTCCACATCGATCAGCCTCCGACCAGCATGTGGTCGGACGCCTGGCGGGATCTGCGCCGGCGCCCGCTGTTCCTGGTGGCGTCGGTGATCATATTCGTCGTAGTGGCGGTTGCGGCTTTCCCGAGTCTGTTCACCAACACAGACCCGCGGTTCTGTGACCTTACGTTCAGCATGCAGGGCCCGTCGTCGGGCCACTGGTTCGGATTCGACAGGCAGGGTTGCGACATATATTCGCGCACCATCTATGGGGCGCGAGCGTCGGTGTTGGTTGGGATCGGGACCACGTCCCTAGTGTTGGTTGTGGGAGTGGTTCTCGGCGCAGTCGCAGGGTTCTACGGCGGTGTCGTGGACTCAGTGCTGTCCAGGGTGACCGACATCTTCTTCGGCATCCCCTTCATCCTGGCCGCGATCGTCTTGATGCAGCTGTTCACCGATCGCACCATTTGGACGGTGATCCTCGTCCTCGCCCTGTTCGGCTGGCCGCAGATGGCAAGAATTGCCCGTGGCGCGGTGATCTCGGCGAAGAACAACGACTACGTGATGGCGTCGCGGGCGTTGGGCGTATCGAATTGGCGCACGCTCGTTCGGCATGTTCTACCGAATTCGTTGGCTCCGATCATCGTGATCGCGACCATTTCGCTCGGCATCTATATCGTCGCCGAGGCGACACTGTCCTTCCTTGGTATCGGGCTGCCGTCAACCGAGATTTCGTGGGGTGGAGACATCAGCACCGCCCAGGTCACCTTGCGTCAGGGTTCGGCGATCCTGTTCTATCCGGCCACAGCACTGGCGATCACGGTGCTCGGGTTCATCATGATGGGCGACGCTCTGCGGGACGCGCTCGATCCCAAGGCCAGGAAGAGGTGAGCGCGATGTCGACGAACGAAGGGGCCGGACAGCAGAATCTGGGAGAAGAGGTTCCCCTGCTCGAGATCCGAGACCTGGAGGTGTCGTTCGAGTCCCATTCCGGCAGCGTGCCGGCAGTGCGTGGTGTGAGCCTCACGGTCTACCCAGGGCAGACGGTCGCGATCGTCGGCGAGTCCGGCTCGGGCAAGTCCACCACCGCCCACGCGATCATCAATCTGCTCCCCGGAACCGGCAAGGTGACCGGCGGTCAGATCCACTTCGAGGGAAGAGATCTGACGGGGATATCCGAGCGGGAGTTCGTCGCGTTGCGTGGGCGGAATATCGGACTGGTCCCACAGGACCCGATGTCCAACCTCAACCCGGTATGGAAGGTCGGGTTCCAGATCGAGGAGGCGTTGAAGGCCAACGGGGTTACGAAAGGCAAGGCGGCGAAGACTCGCGCCGCCGAGTTGCTCGAGGAAGCGGGTCTCCCCGACGCCGAGAACCGTTTGGGGCAGTATCCGCACGAGTTCTCCGGGGGCATGCGTCAACGTGCGCTCATCGCCGTCGGGTTGGCGGCACGCCCACAGCTGCTGATCGCGGACGAGCCGACTTCGGCTCTCGACGTCACGGTCCAGCGGCAGATTCTCGACCATCTCGATGGTCTCACCAACGAACTCGGCACAGCGGTACTCCTCATCACACACGACCTCGGGCTCGCGGCGGAACGGGCCGAGCACCTCGTCGTGATGAGCAAGGGGCAGGTCGTCGAGTCGGGTCCTGCCCTGGAAATCCTGCAGCGACCGCGGCATCCGTATACCCAGAAGTTGGTGGCCGCGGCACCATCACTGGCGTCACAGCGTCGAAGTTCGTCCCTGGCTCGAGCCGACATCCGGGAGCATTCCCTCGAAGTGGTCGACGAGGCCGAGCGGCACGGCGAGATCGGGGTCCAGTTCGGCAGGGCCACCGACGACGTCCTCGTGGTAACCGGTCTCAACAAGGCTTTCAAGATCCGTCACGGGCTACGCAGGACCTCCGAACTCAAGGCTGTCGACGACGTCTCGTTCTCTGTCCGACGGGGAACGACCACCGCCATCGTGGGAGAGTCGGGGTCCGGAAAGTCGACCGTGGCTCAGATGGTCCTCGGGCTAGCGGCTCCCACGTCGGGGAACGTTGTGTTCGACGGCAAGGATGTCGCGACCCTCGACCGCCGCGAGACGCTCGCTTTCCGTCGCCGGGTGCAGCCGATTTTCCAGAACCCCTACGGCACGCTCGACCCGATGTACTCGATCTTCCGAACCATCGAAGAGCCCCTCCGCACCCACAAGGTGGGGACCAAGGCGGAGCGAGAAGCGCGAGTACGTGACCTGTTGGACAAGGTGGCGTTACCGGCTTCGGTGATGCGAAGGTTCCCGAATGAGCTGTCCGGGGGGCAGCGGCAGCGTGTGGCGATTGCCCGGGCGCTGGCTCTGCAACCCGAAATGGTGGTGTGCGACGAGGCGGTATCAGCACTGGACGTACTGGTCCAGGACCAGATCCTGACATTGCTCAACGACCTGCAGGCAGAGTTGGGACTGACGTACTTGTTCATCACCCACGACCTGGCGGTTGTTCGGCAGATTGCTGACGACGTGCTGGTCATGTCCGCCGGTGCCATCGTCGAGAAAGCCACGACGGACGAAGTGTTCAGCTCCCCGAAGGAGGACTACACGCGGAAGTTGCTCGAGGCGATTCCTGGTGGATCGATCCGGCTCGGTGCCTGACATGGGGCAACGTTTCTTGCCGTCAGTCGCCGGGTAGCGTTCCGAGGTGTGAGTGATCCATTGCAGCCCCTCATCGATCTTCCCGGCGTGCGCGAGGCCGCGGATCGTGCCCGCAAAGCGCTCGGGGCGGTTCATCGACACAAGGCCAACCGTCGTGGATGGCCAACCTCTGCGGCTGAGGCGGCGGTGCGGGCGGCCCGCGCCTCGGCATTGATCGACGGGGGCAGCAACGAACTTCCAATCTCGGGAGAGCCGGGCGACCCGATACTGGCCGGCGCACTGCGCGTAGGGCAGGCGCTCGATGGCGACGCGCTCACGCTTCTGCAGTCCACTTGGAGGCGGGCACCTCTCCAAGCCCTCGCCAGGCTACATCTGCTGGCCGCGGCAGACCTCGTAGAGGATCAAGAACTGTTGGGGAGGCCGCACACTGGCCCTGGAGTGGCCGAACGACTGGACGGACTCGCGCAACTCGTTACCGGAGGGACGAGTGCACCAGCTCCGGTTCTGGCGGCCGTGGTGCACGGGGAATTGTTGACGCTGAAGCCGTTCGGAGTCGGCGACGGTATCGTGGCCCGTGCTGCGTCCCGCCTCGTCGCGGTGTCTAGTGGCCTCGATCCCCATAATCTCGGGGTGCCGGAGGTCAGTTGGCTACGTCGACCGCAGGCGTATCGCAACGCTGCTGCTGCATTCGCTTCAGGCGAAGCGGAGGGGGTCGGGAGCTGGGTCGTCCTGTGCTGCGGTGCATTCGAGGCCGGCGCGCGCGAGGCGACCTCTATCGCGGATGCTGCATCGAGCTAGGACGTACGTACCGA
Organism: Rhodococcus sp. NPDC049939; assembly: GCF_040656415.1. Classification (NCBI taxonomy): domain Bacteria; kingdom Bacillati; phylum Actinomycetota; class Actinomycetes; order Mycobacteriales; family Nocardiaceae; genus Rhodococcus; species Rhodococcus sp. NPDC049939. Next base: position 607,304 of record NZ_JBFAMC010000002.1, read on the forward strand.
AATCTTTTGCGCGACACGTGAAGACCCGTTGAGAATAACGAGATTGAAATAACGAGGGCGGCGCTACCGACTTCCGTCAGCTTCGCCGCCCATCAGCACGGACAACTGGTTACCAAGCGTGCTCGGTGGGTTGTGTGGCTGGCCTCGGCGAGAGTTCGCAGTCGTCGGGTCGTCCTGCAACCGGTGCAGGTTCCTTGCCGATCGAACCCGAGTCTCGCAGGCCCACAACGCTTCTGCCCTTATAGTGGCTTGCTGCTCCGCGTGGGTACCGAGTGTCCGTGCTAGGAATCCTGGTCGGGAAATCGATCCTTCTCTTCTGGGTCGATTTTGGCCTTCCGTTTTTCCGTAACTCCTTTGTACCCCGCGCCCACCCTCGCTGCAAGAGGCAAATTTCGTTTGTGACCGTATCTCGGAGTGGGGAGTTCGGCAGTTGTTCTGCACCACTCGTTGGGTGATACGCACCCGCCGCAACTGCAATGACGCTGGTCGCGGCGGTCGTCTCAATGGCGGCCGTGGCCGGCGACGAGAAGAGTTTTCAGCGATTTGCGGATTCGAGAAAGTCGATATGGGACAACAGTTTCCAGTCTTGACAACCCGAAGAACTCGATTTTTTTCGTTGCAGCAACGAAACGACTTCTCGAGATATCCGGGTCCTGCGCTCCACCGTTGGCATGCGGGTGACGCTGACCGTGGACACGCGCACGCCGGCGACGAACGATTTGACGTCATGGTCGATGCCGGGAGCGATGCTGGTGCACGATCCCGGTACCGTGCTGGTGGCTCCCGGAGCTCAGGTTCTCGAGTACCGCACTCGGCGAAGCAGGCGGCCCTACGGGGATGACTCCGGGGCGTATCCGGAAACCGGTTCGGTATCCGCAATTGGATACCGAACTCTCGTTATGTTTCCGCGTTCCAAACAGGCACCACAATCGCACTTGCGGATACCGATCGGGGAAGGTGTAGTATTGCAAATGTTCCGGACTTGATCCGGACGGTGTTCAGCCCGACCCCCCGGGGCTGAACACAGACGACCCTCGCCTCCTCCCCCCCTGGCGAGGGTCGTCCTCTATCTCGGCAACTGGAGCTTCAGCCCCTGAACCGGCGCCTTTGACCGGTATTTGTCCACAGATCCGAAGCTGTCCACAGTTCGCGCAGACTGTCTGTCGGCGGTCCGCTCGACGGGGCACGCTCACCGTGTGGACGAAAATGGTGGCGGTGAGGTTCTGGTCTTGGTCCAAGACGAGGCGTTGTTACAGAGCATCAGGCGGGTAGCCGCGGCGGCTGACCGGGAGTTGCAGGAAGCCGATATCGCGGACGCAAGGCATGTCTGGGGTACCGCGCCGATCGTGATACTCGACAGCCATATGGCTGTCGCCTGCCGCAATCGCCTACCCCGGCGACGCCATGTGGTGCTGCTGTGCGACGGTCCACCGACTGTGGACGAGTGGCGGATTGCGACTGCCGTCGGCGCGGAACACGTGCTCGGGGTGCCAGACGATGAATCGGCACTCGTTGCTGTGCTCGGTGAGCCATCAGAACCGTCGGAAGGGGACGGCACCGTGCTCGCCGTGGTCGGTGGTTGCGGTGGCGCTGGCGCTTCGACTCTGGCTGCAGCAATCGCACTGACCGCGGCAACAAAACGTCTACAGTCGACGCTCTTGCTCGATGCCGATGCCTGGGGATCCGGCCTCGACATGCTGCTGGGTATCGAGGAAGTTCCAGGGCTGCGATGGTCCGGGCTGTCGATCGAGGGAGGGCGCATCTCCTCGGATGCACTCAGCGACGCACTTCCACCCGCGGGCGAACGGCTTCGTGTGTTGGCCTCCGGCCGAAGGGGTAACGGTGATGCCGGGCTGACGGCGGCAGCCGTTCGTGCGGTACTCGATGCCAGCCGTCGTTCGGGCGAACTGGTGGTGTGCGACGCACCCCGCTTTCCCAACCAGGTCACGGAGACCGTCCTCGAAATATCGGATCTGGTGGTTCTCGTCATACCGGCTACCGTGCGCGCATGTATCGCCGCCGGGAAAGTGGCGAAGTGGATTGCCGAGCGGAACCCGAATCAGGGCATCGTAGTTCGCGGACCGGCGCCTGGCGGACTGCGTGGGTCGGACTTGGCGGAGGTGCTCGGCATACCGCTGATTGCATCGATGCGTGCCGAGCGCGGACTCTCCGGGATGCTCGAACTTGGCGGGCTGAGACCGGGTAGGCGTTCTTCGCTGAGTGTCGTTGCCGGCGCGATTCTCGACACGGTCGCCAGTAGGCCGAGCTCACGTGAGTGGGCGGCGTGAGTTCCCTCGTAACCCCAGAACTTCTCGACAGGGTGCGTGAGCGTCTTGCGCACTCGTCCGGCGAACCGACGCCCGCGCTGGTCGCCGCGGCCATCCGCACGGAGTCCGGCGGGGTGCTCGGCGACACCGACCTGCTCGCAGCATTGCGGGTCTTGATGACCGAATTGACCGGGGCGGGACCGCTCGAATCCTTACTTGCCGAGCCAGGTATTGCCGATGTGCTCGTCACCGCACCCGATCAGGTATGGGTCGATTGCGGGCGTGGGCTCGAACGCACGGCCGTGCGCTTCGCAGACGAGGCCGCTGTGCGCCGACTTGCGCAACGCCTTGCCCTCTCAGCCGGGCGCAGGCTCGACGACGCCCAGCCGTGGGTAGACGGCCGCCTCCGAGAGGTTGGGAACGGTTCTTTCGGAGTCCGACTCCATGCCGTGCTCGCTCCCGTTGCACAAGGCGGAACCTGCCTGTCGTTGCGGGTTCTTCGCCCAGCAACCCAGGGTCTCGAGGAGTTGGCCGCGCGCGGTGCCGTTCCGGAAGCGGCCCGCGCACTGTTGTTGAAGATCGTGCGGGCCCGGCTGGCCTTTCTGGTCACGGGCGGTACCGGAGCAGGAAAGACTACGTTGTTGGCCGCGCTGCTCGGAGCGGTTGATCCGGCTGAACGGATCGTCTGTGTGGAGGATGCGGCAGAGCTGGCGCCGACGCACCCGCACGTGGTCCGGTTGGTGGCTCGAGCCCCAAATGTTGAGGGTGTCGGTGAGGTAACCGTCCGTGACCTCGTCCGGCAATCCCTACGGATGCGCCCGGACCGGATTGTCGTAGGTGAGGTGCGCGGCGCCGAGGTGGTCGATCTGCTGACGGCACTCAATACGGGGCACGATGGCGGCGCCGGAACGGTGCATGCGAATTCGCCGCAGGAGGTGCCTGCCCGACTCGAAGCGCTGGCGGCGCTCGGTGGGATGGATCGCGCTGCCCTGCACAGTCAACTAGCGGCCGCCGTTCAGGTGATCGTGCACGTCCACCGGTCCTCGAGTGGAGTACGTCGGCTGACCCAGATCGGCGTCGTGACCCGTGAAGCGGACGGGCTCGTCACGATTGCTCCCGCCTGGGACGAGGGCATAGGAGAGGGGCTCGGAGCGCACCAGCTTCGCCAGTTCTGCTCTCGGCGGGGATCGTCGGACTCGCCGCACGAGGAGACACCGTGATCGCAGGTCTGGTGACTCTCGCGCTCGCTGTGATGGTTGTGCCATCTTCAGGGTCGCGACTTCGCTTGATCGCAGCTATGGGCAGGGAACCAACCCGTCGACGACTGCGACTCCCATGGACCATTCCTGCCGCACTCGCCGGCACTCTGGTTGTATACGAACTGGGCGGGTCCTTCGCGGTGGTGGCGACGGTGATCGTATGCACGACAGCCTGGTTCAGACTTGGACGCCGACGTTCAGCTCTCGCCAAGAACGCTGAGCTGCGGGTGATCCTGTCGAGCCTCGAGGTGGTGACCGCAGAACTCCGTGTGGGCGCGCATCCCGCCGCGGCTTGCGAGACCGCCGCCGACGAGTGCGCCGGTACCGTGTCGGCAGCCCTTCGGGCGGCCTCGGCACGTGCGCGACTCGGTGGATCTGCTGCCGACGGATTCCGGATCACCAACTCTCCGGTCGCCATAGAGCTGAAGAGGATTGCCGACACTTGGGCTGTCGCTGAAGCACACGGACTAGCGTTGGTTGAGCTTCTGGAGGCGGCGCGCGCGGATCTCTTGGGGCGCAGTCGCTTCAGGCAGCGTACCGAGGCCGGGTTGGCGGGAGCGAGAGCGACCGCGAGTGTGCTCGCTGGACTACCGCTGCTGGGTATTGGTCTCGGCCAAATGATGGGCGCGGCTCCCCTGAAGGTGTTGTTCAGCGGTGGACTCGGCGGAATCTTGTTGATATTCGGAGCGGGACTGGCATGCGCGGGCCTGTTGTGGACCGATCGAATCACCGGACGGGTTACGGGATGATCTGGTGCGCAGTGCTCCTCGTGGCGGGTTCTCTTCTCGTGTTTCCCGGGCGCAGGCCGCCGATGCAGCGATTACAACAACCCGACGCCGACGGGGGCGGTGTGGCAAATGCCGCAAACGAGGTGCCATCAGGAAAGGACCCTCTCGCGGTGGCGGCGGCCTTCGACCTGCTGGCTGCGTGCTTGCGTGCGGGACTTCCGGTCGCGACTGCAGCTGACGCAGTGTCCCGATCTGCCCCACCACCGCTGTCGGAATCCCTACGCCGTGCCGCGGATTTGCTGGCGTTGGGCGCCGACCCGACGGCCGCGTGGGAGGCGGCGGCGTCGGACCCGGCCACCGAATCTCTCGCCCGTATGGCGCGGCGGTCGGCTCAATCGGGTTCGTCGCTGGCGGGTTCGATAACCGAGCTCGCCATCGACAGCCGTACAGAAGCTGAACATTCGGCAGCGGCGTCTGCCGAGCGAGCCGGAGTTCTGATCAGCGGGCCGTTGGGGCTGTGCTTCCTGCCGGCATTCATCTGCCTAGGGATCATTCCCGTCGTGATCGGTCTGGCCTCACATGTGCTCGACGGCGGACTGCTTTGACAAAAAGATACTTCCGGCGCGGAGTCGCTGCGCCGGATACCGAGGAGGGGGAACACAATGGAACGCGGAATCGGCGCATTGAAGGCGGACCGCCGAATCAGGGAACTGCATGCCAGGCTGGTACTGCTGGCAGTGGATGAGGATGGAATGTCCACCGCGGAGTATGCAATCGGCACTATCGCGGCCGCTGCGTTTGGCGCCGTCCTGTATTCGGTGGTTACCGGTGACAGCATCGTCACAGCGTTGACGAACATCATCGACAAAGCGTTGAGCACTTCGGTGTGATGACTTCCCCCGGGGGGCTGCGTGGGTCGGAGACCGGCGGTGTGACGGTAGAGGCGGCGATTGCTATCGCGTCGATAGTGGTGGTGGTCGTGCTGTGTGTCGGCGCGATCACCGCGGTGACGTTGCACGTCCAGTGTGTCGATGCGGCGCGTGAGGCCGCCAGGCTAGCTGCCCGTGGTGATCACGAGTCGGCGATCTCCGCGGCAACCAGGGTTGCTCCGGACGGCGCAGAGGTGAGAGTCCGCACCGAGGGAGAGTTCGTCGTCGCGACCGTGCGGGTAGACAGTCCCGTCCTACCGCTGGTGGATATCGACGCAGAAGCCGTCGCAGCACTCGAACCCACGGTTCCGGGATGGAGCGGGGGAGGGGAATGAGTTCAGCAATCACCGATGACCGGGGTGCTGCGACGGTTCTCGCATGCTTCGCGCTCACGGCTTTGGTGGCGATCACCGCGATGTTGATGCATGTCGGGTCGGTGGTGTCGGTGCGGCATCGGGCGCAATCGGCGGCTGATTTGGCCGCTCTTGCCGCGGCGGTTGGGCTGGACCGCGGCACCGGCGCGGCATGCGACGATGCGCACGAGGTCGCGGAGCGGATGCGCACCGCGATGGTGTCATGCGAGGTAGATGGCTGGGACGTGGAAGTGATTGTCTCGTTGTCGGTCCCGCTGTCCTCGCTCGGTCTCCGTGACGCGAAGGCAGTGGCCAGGGCTGGTCCAGCGGAGAGGTAGGAGCGGAATCGATCCAATGTCGAAGTGCTCGTTGGCGTTCGCGTCAGCTCATTTCGGCCAAGACCGCGGTGAGAACCCGTACCGCCCCATCCTTGTCGAGGGGGTCGTTTCCGTTTCCGCACTTTGGCGAATACACGCACGACGGGCAACCGATCGTGCATTCGCATGACGCGATCGCTTCTCTGGTTGCCGTGAGCCAGCGGGCGATCTCGGCATAGCCACGATCAGCGAACCCTGCCCCGCCCGGGTGGCCGTCATAGACGAACACCGTCGGTAGGCAGGTGTCGGGGTGCAAGGCGGTGGAGACGCCGCCGATGTCGCCTCGATCGCACACAGCGACCAGCGGCAGTAGACCGATGGAGGCGTGCTCGGTGGCGTGTAGCGCGCCAGGAACGCGTTCGGTCGGAACACCCACCTGCTCGAGGAGTTGTGGGGTGATCGTGTACATGACCGCACGGGTGTGCAGGGTCTGCGCCGGCATGTCCAACTCGACCGCGTCGAGGACCGCACCCGAAGGTAGCCGACGTAGGTACCCCGTGACCTGTTGTGTGACCTCCACTTCGGCTAGTGCAACTTCGAGTTCGCCGAACCTCTTCCGCTCCAGCACCTCGGAAATGGTGATGTCGGTGGATTCACGGGGGGATGTCGTCCAGTCAGGATCCTCTGGATGAACGAGGGCGAGTCCTTGCTCGAGGTCGAGTTCGTCGACGACGTAAGACTCTCCCTGGTGGAAGTGGACGGCACCGGGATGCACTGTCGCGGGAGCCCGTCCAGTGTCGACGGTTCCGAGCATGCGTCCCGATTCGGCGACGACAATTACGACTTGGGTTCCGATTCCTCCCCGAATATCCAGTGTTGCATGGGGATTTGTCCCGGCAGTCACGAACCAGCCGTGCATCCGGCGTCTGATCAGACCTTCCTCTGCGAGTTGCTCGAGGAGTTCCACTGCGCCGAAAGCTTCGACCTCTGCATCGGACAGGGGCAATTCCATTGCCGCGCAGAGTAACTGCGGACCGAGTACATAGCGGTTGCTGGGGTCGGTGACAGTCGCCTCGACGGGCTTCTCCAGCAACGCGGACGGATGATGCACCAAGTAGGTATCGAGGGGATCGTCGCGCGCAACCAGAACGACGAGCGCGCCCTGTCCCCGACGTCCGGAACGGCCGCCCTGCTGCCAGAAGGAGGCCACTGTGCCGGGGAATCCGGCCACCACGACAGCGTCGAGGCCTGCGATATCGACTCCGAGTTCGAGTGCGTTCGTGGTGGCTGCTCCAAGAAGGGTGCCGTCGGCAAGTGCAGCCTCGAGTTCCCGACGGTCTTCGGCCAGATAGCCGGCGCGGTATGACGCAACCCGCGAGGGGAGGTCGGAATCAACCTCGCCGAGTAGACGTTTGGTTGTCATCGCGGTCAGTTCCGCGCCGCGCCGCGAGCGCACGAACGTGAGTGTACGAGCACCCTCGACCACCAGGTCAGCCATGATCCGCGCGGCCTCCGACTCTGCGGATCTGCGTACCGGACTGCCGTTCTCCCCGGTCAACTCCCGTATCAGCGGTGGCTCCCAGAGCGCCACCGTTTTGGGCCCCCGCGGTGAACCGTCTTCCACTACCTCGGCGCAGGGTGCACCGATCAGACGCGCCGCTGCTTCGCCGGGGTCTGCGGTGGTGGCGGAGGCGAGAACGAAGACTGGATCGGCACCGTATCGTGCTGCGATCCGGCGTAGGCGGCGCAGCACCAAGGCCACGTTGGAGCCGAAGACGCCACGGTAGGAGTGGCATTCGTCGACTACCACGTAGGTGAGGTTGCGGAAGAAGTGCGACCAGCGTTGATGTGTACGGAGCAAGGAGATGTGCAGCATGTCGGGATTGGTGAACAGCCAACGCGAATTCTCTCGGGCCCACTGTCGCAGCTCCATTGCAGTGTCGCCGTCGAAGGCGCACGGATATGCGGTGTGGAGTTCGTCCTCGGAGTCGATGAACGAGGTCAGTGCCCGGAGTTGGTCGGCGCCGAGTGCTTTGGTGGGGGAGAGGTACAGGGCTGTCGCCCGCTTATCCGTTGCCAGAGTGGTAAGTACCGGAAGCTGATAGGCCAGTGACTTGCCCGACGCAGTGCCGGTCGAGACGACGACGTTCGTCCCCTGGTGGGCCAGGTCGGCGGCAGCGGCTTGATGACTCCAGGGGCGGGTGATCCCGGACTTCTGCATGGCCCGAACGACGCTGGGGTGCGCCCACGCAGGCCATTCGGACAATGCGGAAGTCCGCGCCGGAATTTCGGCGGCGAATGTCAGGGGGGTTTCGTCGGCGGAAACGCCCTCGAGAACCCGGTCGAGGAGTGTGCGACCGTATGTCTCGCCCGAATTTCCACTGCTGTCACGAGGCGAAAACAGTGCACTCACTAATGTCTCCAGGCTGCCGTAGGGACGGGCGAGTAGCTTCCATGCCGCCACGACCTGCGCACATTAGGATAGCGAATGGTTTCTCGGAGTTGTTGTCTGGGGGTGCGGCAGACACCAGATGAATGCGGCGATTGCCCGCTTTTCGCTACAAGAGCAACTTTTTTGTACGAATTGTGTGGATTTCGACTGTCGTGTAAGCGGACTTCATGGTTGACTACAACTGGTCGCAGCTTCTGTGTGCGTGGACTTGAAAGAGTGGGCGTTCGCAGGATCGATGTTGCGAACGCGGTGCTCTGCTTTTCCTGAGGGGGAAATCAAGTAGTACAGCGCTCGGAACCGGCCCGGCGGACCGTATGTGCTGTTCGTCGCATCCGGTGGTTAGAAAGAGAAGGAAAAGCATGGCACAGGGCACTGTGAAATGGTTCAACGCAGAAAAGGGCTTCGGCTTCATCGCACCCGAGGACGGCTCAGCTGACGTCTTCGTCCATTACTCCGAGATCCAGGGCAGCGGTTTCCGCACCCTCGAGGAGAACCAGCGTGTGGAGTTCGAGGTCGGCCAGGGCACCAAGGGTCCCCAGGCAACCGGCGTTCGCGCACTCTGATTCTGCCGTTCACCGTTGTGAGCAAGTAGTTCAGATGGACGGGGTCCACGCGGCCACGTCTGACTCGTCCCCCATCGCTCGAGGCGGTGGGGGACGAGTCGTTCTACGACAATGGTGCCGTGGCCAAAGGAATACTGTGGCCAAAGGAATACTGCAGTGATTCAACTCTCGTTCTTCTCCGCTGAGGCAATGCCACCTGCGATCAGCGACCTGGGTGGGCTCCTCGCCGCGCCAGGTCAGGTGGTTGTCTCTGGTGAACGAGCGCGGATCTCGATTGTCGTGGATGCGCGGTGGCGGGCTGAGGGGATCGAAGAAATGATCGCCCAGGGCGGCCTCGCGGCCGAGATCACGCGTAGTGACGAGGGCAGTCTGCTGGTGCGTACTGGATCCGTCGTCGAATTGGGTCCACTCGCAGAGCAGTGGACCAGGGGCGCAGTGAAGTCGGTGCCCGCGGGCTGGGTCCCATCGGGGCGTCAGTTGAGGATGTGGGCGTTGGCTTCGGGACGAGGTGAAGCCGGGGGGCAGCGATTTGTCCTCGGGCTCGATCCCCACGCTCCCGATACCCATGCGCCTCTAGCTCGAGCTTTGATGCAAGCGGGAATCGCGCCGACCTTGATCGGTACACGTGGATCCGGTCCGGCGCTCCGGGTCTCCGGTCGGCGTAGGCTCGGCAGACTGATCGAGACCATTGGTGACGCGCCAGGAAGTCTTGGGGAGTCGAGTAGCGGACTACAGCCGCAGGGCCGTGCGGGCGGTATTGATCTGCGGGGATGGGATCCGGGTATGTCACCCTAGCAATAGGTGAACCGGGTATAAAAGGGTTTGTCTGCTCAAATCATCGAATCGCAGCGATCAACTTCAGGAAGGCTCGGGTTACCGGTGGCTAAAGGGGACAACGGCAGTGCGCAGGGTGCGGCGAGAACGTCCGGACTGCCTCGCCGCCTCGTAATCGTCGAGTCGCCGACCAAGGCTCGCAAGATCGCTCCGTACCTCGGAACGAACTATGTGGTCGAGGCGTCGGTCGGCCATATCCGTGATCTTCCTCGCGGGGCCGCGGACGTCCCCGCCAAATATAAGGGTGAGCCGTGGGCGCGGCTCGGCGTCAACGTAGACCAGGATTTCGAACCTCTCTACGTTGTAAGTCCGGAAAAGAAGTCCAAGGTAACGGAGTTGAAGAGCCTCCTGAAGGATGCCGACGAGCTCTTTCTCGCGACCGACCCCGACCGAGAGGGCGAGGCTATCGCCTGGCACCTTCTCGAGACCCTCAAGCCGAAGATCCCCGTACGCCGGATGGTCTTCCATGAGATCACCGAGCCGGCCATTCGCGCCGCGGCCGAAGACACCCGTGAGCTCGACAACGACCTGGTCGATGCGCAGGAGACCCGCCGAATTCTCGACCGCCTCTACGGGTACGAGGTCAGCCCGGTGCTGTGGAAGAAGGTCATGCCGAAGTTGTCGGCGGGCAGGGTGCAATCCGTCGCGACCCGCATCATTGTCCAACGAGAGCGTGAACGGATGGCGTTCCGCTCAGCTTCCTACTGGGACATCTCCGCCACCCTCGATGCCGGCGCCGAAGCGAGTCCGCGCAGTTTCGGGGCGCGTCTGGTCAGTGTCGATGGCTCCCGCGTGGCTTCCGGCCGTGATTTCGGGTCCGACGGCCAGTTGAAGACGAGTACGGTCACTGTTCTCGACGAGGCTCGTGCACGGCGACTGGCCGACTCACTCGCCGGCGTCGACCTCGCGGTCTCGTCGGCGGAGAACAAGCCGTATACCCGTAAGCCATATGCCCCGTTCATGACGTCGACCCTGCAGCAGGAAGCGGGTCGCAAGCTCCGCTTCACTTCCGAGCGGACGATGCGGATCGCGCAACGGTTGTACGAGAACGGCTACATCACCTATATGCGTACCGACTCGACGACGCTGTCGCCATCGGCGATCGCAGCGGCACGGGCGCAGGCCACGGAACTCTACGGCCCCGAGTACGTGCACGACTCGCCGCGCCAGTACACGCGCAAGGTCAAGAATGCACAGGAAGCACATGAGGCTATCCGCCCTTCCGGTGACATTTTCCAGACTCCTGGTCAGCTGCACTCACGCCTCGACAACGATGAGTACCGCCTGTACGAGCTCATCTGGCAGCGCACGGTTGCCTCCCAGATGGCAGACGCTCGCGGTACGACGCTGACGCTGCGAATCACCGGTACCGCCGGTACGGGCGAGGAGTGCACGTTCTCCGCATCTGGGCGCACCATCACCTTCGCGGGCTTCCTCGAGGCGTACGTGGAGAGCGTGGACGAGGAAGCGGGCGGCCAGTCCGACGACGCCGAGTCGCGACTGCCGGCACTACGCGAGGGCCAGGCCGTTACCGCTACCAAGCTCGACCCTGACGGGCACACCACCAACCCACCTGCCCGTTACACCGAGGCAAGCCTCGTCAAGACCCTCGAGGAATTGGGGATCGGCCGCCCGTCCACGTACTCGTCGATCATCAAGACGATTCTCGATCGCGGCTATGTCTACAAGCGCGGTAGTGCGCTGGTCCCTTCCTGGGTGGCGTTCGCCGTCATCGGCCTGCTCGAGGTGCACTTCGGACGGTTGGTCGATTTCGATTTCACTGCCGGAATGGAAGACGATCTGGATGCGATTGCGGGGGGTCGGGAACAGCGAGGAAACTGGCTGAACAGCTTCTACTTCGGAGGCGATCACGGAGCCGAGGGTTCGGTTGCCCGTGAGGGCGGACTGAAGAAGATGGTCGGCGTCAACCTCGAAGAGATCGATGCTAGAGAGATCAACTCGATCAGGTTGTTCGATGACGCCGAGGGCCGGGAAGTGCACGTTCGGGTAGGACGTTTCGGTCCGTACCTCGAGCGGATGGTTCAGAATCCGAATGATCCCGAGGGTGACCTCATCTCACAGCGGGCCAATCTGCCTGACGATCTCCCACCGGATGAACTGACTTGCGAGTACGCGGAGAAACTGTTCGCGACGCCGCAGGAAGGTCGCAAACTGGGTGTCGACCCGCTGACCGGACATGAGATCGTCGCGAAGGAGGGACGCTTCGGTCCGTATGTCACCGAGATCCTTCCGGAGCCGGAACCGGAGCCCGAACCGGTAGTGGTGCCAGTTCCCGACGAAGCTGCAGCTGGTGACACCAAGACGAAGACCGTGGCAAAGAAATCTGCCGCTAAGAAGGCTTCGGGACCGAAACCGCGGACTGGGTCGTTGCTCAGGTCGATGGACTTGGCCACGGTGACTCTCGACGACGCTCTCAAACTTCTGTCGCTGCCTCGGGTCGTGGGTATCGATCCCGAATCGAAAGAAGAGATCACCGCTCAGAACGGTAGGTATGGCCCATACCTCAAGAAGGGCACGGATTCGCGATCTCTCGCCACTGAGGATCAGATCTTCACTGTCACCTTGGACGAGGCTCTGAAAATCTATGCGGAGCCGAAGCGGCGTGGACGTCAGGCCGCCTCGACCGCGCCGCTGCGGGAGCTGGGTGTCGACTCGGTCAGCGAGAGGCCGATGGTGATCAAGGATGGTCGGTTCGGGCCGTATGTGACTGACGGTGAAACCAACGCCAGCCTTCGAAAAGGTGATGAGATCGAGTCCATCACCGCTGCTCGAGCGTCGGAGTTGCTGGCAGACCGTCGTGCCCGTGGTCCTGTCAAGAAGAAGTCTGCCAAGAAGGCGCCCGCCAAGAAGGCGGCGAAGAAGGCCGCGGCCAAGAAGGCGCCCGCCAAGAAGGCGGCGTCCAAGAAGGCTGCGGACAAGAAGGCGTGAGCCGTCGTCGCGAACCTGTCGAGACGTCGTACGTGGCGGCTAGGCTCTTCCGGTGACCGTATTCGATCGGTTGGTAGGCCAGAATCACATCGAGGCCGACCTGGTGGCCGCGGCAACTGCGGCCAGGAGTGGAGTCGGTTCGGTGGGCTCCGCGATGACGCATTCGTGGCTGTTCACTGGCCCACCCGGATCGGGCCGGTCGGTGGCTGCGCAGTGTTTCGCGGCAGCGCTCCAATGCACCAGTGAGGACGTCCCCGGGTGCGGCGAATGCCGCTCCTGCACGACAGTGATGGCCGGCACTCATGGCGATGTGCGACAGGTCGTCCCCGAGGGTTTGAGCATCAGCGTCGGGGAGATGCGCGCCACTGTGCAGATAGCGTCCCGAAAGCCCAGCACCGGGCGCTGGCAGATTGTTGTCATCGAGGACGCTGACAGACTTACCGAGGGTGCGGCCAATGCGCTCCTGAAAGTGGTGGAGGAACCGCCGGACCGCACGGTGTTCCTGCTTTGCGCGCCTTCGGTGGACCCGCAGGACATTTCGGTGACACTGCGGTCGCGTTGTCGGCATATTCATTTGGTGACGCCGTCGACAGAATCGATTGCAGAGGTTTTGCGCGAGCGAGATGGGGTGGACTCGGATGCGGCGCAGTTTGCTGCGTCGATCAGCGGTGGCCACGTGGGGCGTGCGCGACGTCTCGCAACGGATCTGAACGCAGGGGTCCGGCGCAAGGATGCTCTTGATATCGCGGTCGCAGCGCTGCGTCCAGCGACCGCGTTCGCCGCAGCCGAGGAACTGGTGCGGTCGGCCGATGCTGAAGCGAAAGAGATGAGTGCCGCGCGGGACGCGCAGGAAACCGAGGAGTTGCGTACTGCATTGGGCGCAGGCGGTACCGGCAAAGGAGCCGCTGGGGCCCTCCGAGGCTCGGCAGGGATCTTGAAAGAACTCGAAAGGCGGCAGAAGTCCCGGAGCACACGAACTGCGCGCGATGCACTTGATCGTTCGCTCGTCGACTTGGCGGGGCTCTACCGAGATGCACTGGCGCTCGCGTGGGGCGCAGACGCCGCCACGAATCACCCCGATATGGCCGATCGGGCGGCGGATCTCGCCTCACGAACAACTCCCGAAGGCCTCCTGAAGTGCATCGAAGCGGTCCTAGAATGCCGCGAGGCAATCGCCGTCAACGTCAAGCCTCAATGGGCCGTCGACGCTATGGTGGCCAGTCTCGGGGACGCCTTCAGGGAGCCGTTTTCGCATACACGGGGTTGAGGCGCTAGACTCGCACCGCCGAAAGGCACCGCTGCCTTAGCTCAGTCGGTAGAGCATTTCACTCGTAATGAAAAGGTCGAGAGTTCGATTCTCTCAGGCAGCTCGGTGAAAGACCGCAGGTGACACAGTTCACCTGCGGTTTTCTCGTTCGCGGGGTTGATCCAGTCGGGTGCGATCACCGCTGCGCGCCTCGGCTCAATCCACATCCAGTAAGGCCTCGACAAGTTCGGCAGTGGTCACTCGAACAGTGATCAAAAGGTGAAGACTGGACCCATGGAGACCCAAGTGGGAATTCCGTCGACGGGGTCGGTAGTCAGGGTGCGCGCTCGGTCCACCGGCCACTGTTGCAGTAAGCGCCGGCATCCCTCCGAGACCCTCCATCTCCGGGATGCTTGTCAGCCGGGTTCGTTCGAGCGAAACAGAAAGTCGGTGCACAGATGGCAATGCAGATTTTCTCATTGATCTTGATGTTGGGTGCGTTGATCGTTCTCATACCGACCGCGATTCGGGTCTTCAGGAGAAGCGGTCAAGTGAAGGGCGAGGACAAGTCCGAGGAATGAGCACGTCGCGTGCTCGACAACCCACGTTCGCGCCGCCATGATTTCGGTATGGGCGATTCGCTGAAGGACCGGGTACGAGAGAAGTTGCTGCGTCAACTCACCGAGGACGGGGGGCACCCAGTCCAGCAAGCAGAGGGAGACGATCCTCGATTGGTCTCGATCGACTCCGATTTGGCGACATTGGAGCAGGCCTCCGACGGCGATCTGGTGATCGAGGAGCTGGCCGCCAAGTACTGGGTGCCCTGAAGCGATGCTTTGGCGGCTGTGACCTGCCGATTTGGTTTTGGGCGTGGGGTGAGCGTAGTTTTGTTCGGGTCAGAGCGACACGGACGCCGACTTCCGCCTGTGGGTGGATGGCACGAGGTTGTACGGAGTGCCTGACAGTAGTTCGGAGTCCATCAGTATGTATGGTGGTACTCCAAATCTCTGGAATTCCTTGTCCGAGACCCGGTTTGCGCCTGTGTCGCGGTGAAGGTAGACTGGAACGGTTGCCTCGGGGCTGCTGACGGTGGTGTTGGTGGTTCCGGTGTGTGCGTGTTCTTTGAGAACTCAACAGTGTGTCGATGAATGTCAGTGCCAAATGTTTTTTGGTTTCTCGCATCATTGGTCTGGCCGGCCCCGTGGTGGGTTGGTTGGGTGGTGGTGTGGGGTGTTGGTGCATTCCATTCTTCCGTCTGGGGTGTGCCGGCAAATTTTTTGCTAGTTTGAGTTTTTTTGCTGGTGATTTGACTCGATGTCTTTGACTGATAAGGGTTTTCGGACCTTGTATCATGAGTCTTCAACGGAGAGTTTGATCCTGGCTCAGGACGAACGCTGGCGGCGTGCTTAACACATGCAAGTCGAGCGGTAAGGCCCTTCGGGGTACA
>NZ_JBFAMC010000003.1:0-512299 GCF_040656415.1 Rhodococcus sp. NPDC049939
TCCCATTCCGAACCCGGAAGCTAAGCCCTCCAGCGCCGATGGTACTGCACCCGACAGGGTGTGGGAGAGTAGGACACCGCCGAACACCCGTTAACCGTAAGCCCCCCAACACTGTTGGGGGGCTTACGGCATTTCAGGAGCATCTGGTCGCGCAGATGGCTCAAAGTTCTGCGCTCCTTCGGTCGACTGGGTAAGGTTGCCCCGCGGATCTGGTTGGTGGGATCGGCTGTCCAGGCAGTGCTGATCCTTCCAACTATTCGTGAGTCGATGGAGGGGAATCTCTAGTGCCGAAGAAATTGACCAAGAATGCTTCCGCAGTGAGAGCTGCAGCGATTTTCATGGGCGCCGTTGCGACCGCTGCTTCGGTGGCGGGTTGCAGTACGACGGACACGGCTAGCGGAGGTTCGCTCCTAGAGCAGCTCCAAGCAGACGGTACGGTCACCGTTGGGTTCGCCGGCGAGGCGCCGTACAGCTTCGAGGAGAACGGACAGTTGACCGGCGCGACGGTCGCATTGCACCGTGAGATTTTCAAGAACCTCGGAATCGACACCGTTGAGGGTGTGAACACCGACTTCGGTGCGCTGATACCCGGGTTGCAGGCTAGGCGTTTCGACGTCGTCAGTGCTGGAATGTCGATCCTGCCTCAGCGCTGCCAGCAGGCGGCGTTCAGCGAGCCCGAATTCAACTACACGACAGCGCTGATGGTTCCGGAAGGTAATCCTGCAGGTCTCACCGATATGCAGTCGGTGAAGGACAGTGGTGTGCGGATGGCCGCGATGACTGGCGCTATCGAATCGGACTACGCTCAAGCACTGGGAATTGATGCCATGCAGGTGGCGTCGCCGCAGGACGGAATGGATGCTGTTGCGAACGGGAGGGCGGACGTGTTCGCTCTCACGGGTATCTCGCTGAACTGGCTCGAGAAGAACAACCCCTCGATTCCCGTGGACGTAACCGAATCCTTCGTTGCAGTGATCGACGGAGTCCCTCAGGTCGGTGCCGGTGGCACAGTATTTCGCACTGAGGACGCGGAACTGCGCGACGCCTACAATGCGGAGCTGGAAAAGATCACCGCCGACAAGGACAAGTATCTGTCCATCGTCGGCGAGTTCGGATTCACCGCTGCGGAGCTGCCTGATCCGACACTGACAACTGCCAAGCTGTGCGATGGGGTCAGCTGAGCTGCTCGGAGGCTTAGGTAAGTGAAGGACAATATCGACGCTCTCCTGGATGCTTGGCCGGGCATCTGGGAGGGTCTCGTAGTGACCCTCGAGCTGACTGTGGGGGGCGCGTTGGTCGCCTTCGCGCTGGCTGTGCTGCTCGGACTGGCGGCTCGGGCGAACAACGTGGTGATCAGAGGGTCTGCAAGGGCATTCATCGAGTTCTTTCGCGGGACTTCACTGTTGGTTCAGCTCTTCTGGTTCTTCTACGTGGTCCCGCTGTTCGGATTCTTGATCGAACCTCTCGTCGTGGGAATTTTGGCGTTGGGTCTGAATTTCGGAGCGTACGGCGCGGAAGTGGTACGTGGCGCCGTGAATTCGGTCCCTCAACCACAGTGGGAAGCTGCCACCGCGCTCGATTTCAGTCATTGGCAACGGCTTCGACGAGTCATCTTGCCGCAGGCATGGGCCGAAATGATCCCGCCGTTGACGAATCTCTTGATTCAGCTCCTCAAGGGGACGGCTCTGGCGAGCTATATTCTCCTGCAAGACTTGACATTCGAGATCGATCAACTGCGGCAGACCACGGGAGATACGCTCTTCGCATTCGGTGTCGGACTCGTCATCTATTTCGTAGTCGGATATCTCCTGACGCTGTTGATGAACGCACTCGAGGTGCGGGCGAAGAACCGTCTGGGAACGGGGCCGTCCTTGCGTGAGATCTTCAGCCTCGCTCCGAGCGATCCTCGTGGAATGGAGGTCGCGAAGAGATGACCACTCAATGGAGTTGGGAGCGCGCTTTCGAGGCCTTGCCGATACTCCTCGACGGATTCAAGATCACCTTGCTGGCCACTGTCCTGGGGTTCGCCATAGCGGCTGTCCTCGGACTTGCGATTGCACTGATACGACAGTCGGCACCACGTTGGGTCAGCGGGCCCGTCCGCGCAGTCAGCGAGTTCATCAGACTGACACCGCTGGTGGTGCAACTGCTGTTCGTGTACTACTTGCTCACGGACCTGTCTGCGCTCCAAATCGGAATCGTGGTGCTGGGGATTCACTATTCGACATATATGGCCGAGGTCTATCGGGCAGGAATCGATGCCGTACCGGTCGGCCAGTGGGAAGCCGCACGCGCGTTGTCACTCGCCCCGAGCCGAACGTGGCGTGCGATAGTGTTGCCTCAAGCAATTCGGCGGGTGGTTCCGGCGCTCGGCAACTACGCGGTGTCGATGTTCAAGGACACCCCCTACCTGTTTGCGATCACCGTGGTGGAAATGGTCACGGCCGCTCAGCAATTCGGTGCGAGGAACTTCCAGTACCTAGAACCGTTGACTCTGGCCGGTGTGATCTTTCTGGTCGCCAGCTATCCGACCTCTCTACTGATACGGCGATTGGAGAAACGCCTTGCCCAATGATGCGAGCACCGATGTCCCGATGATCCAATTCGACAATGTCGTGAAGAGATTCGGGGATCACGTTGTACTCGATCACCTGAAGTTCGAGGTGGCGCGCGGAGATCGTGTCACTTTGATCGGGCCGAGTGGGTCTGGGAAGACCACGATTCTGCGGTTGCTGATGACGTTGGAGAAAGTGGACGAGGGTGTCATCTGGATCGAGGGCGATCGGCTGACGCACGAGCAGAAGGGAAGCAGGCTCGTTCCGGCGTCGGAGAAGTATCTTCGGAAAGTTCGACGCCGCATCGGCATGGTGTTTCAGCAGTTCAACCTGTTTCCGAACATGAACGTGATCGAGAACATCACGGAAGCGCCTATTCACGTCCTGGGCCTAGACAAGGCTGCGGCGGCGAAACGAGCCCGCGAACTGCTCGACATGGTCGGCCTCTCCGACAAGGAGACTGCTCATCCGACGCAACTGTCCGGCGGACAGCAGCAACGAGTGGCGATTGCCAGGGCGCTGGCGATGGACCCCGACATTCTGTTGCTCGACGAGGTGACGTCGGCGTTGGATCCGGAATTGGTTGCCGATGTCCTGGATGTGCTGAGGAACGTGGCCGAAACGACGGACATCACCATGCTCATCGTTACGCACGAGATGCAGTTCGCCAGGGACGTCTCGAACCGGGTGATGATGTTCGATGCCGGCAGGATCGTCGAGGAGGGTGATCCCACCACGATCTTCACTGCACCGCAGAACGAGCGAACCAGAACCTTCCTGAAGGCGATACTGGCCGACTGATTTTCACGGCCCCCAACGCGGGGGCCACGAAGAATGTGGACCGCTATCGGGACCGTGTCGTCGCAAGTTCAGCGTCGTCGTCATCAGTACGCCGCGCCAGCCGCCCAGCCATCCACGCACACACCAGCAGCTGTAGCTGATGAAACAGCATTAGTGGCAGCACTATCAAACCGATTGGTTGGCTGGCGAACAGTACCGTGGCCATCGGAAGACCGGTGGCGAGGCTCTTCTTCGAGCCGCAGAAGGTGATAGTGATCTGGTCTTGCTTGCTGAATCCCAGACGCGTCGATCCGAACCAGGTGACAGACAGGACGATCGCGAGCAGTATCGCGCAGACCACGAGCAGTGCGAACAGTCGGCCGACGGACAGCGTGCTCCAGATCCCTTCGTTCATTCCTTCGCTGAATGCGACATAGACAACCAGCAGGATCGATCCACGATCGACGATCTTGAGAGGTGCGCCGTGTTCCTTGACCCAGGTGCCGATCCAGCGTTGTACCACTTGGCCGGCGATGAAGGGGAGCAGCAACATGAAGAGGATTCCGACAACGGAGGACGCATCGAAACCAGACCCCTCAGTCGTCATCAGCAACGCCACGAGCAGTGGCGTGACGAAAATGCCGAGAAGGTTCGAGAACGAGGCGCTGACGATCGCGCCGGGCACGTTGCCGCGGGCGATGGATACGAAGGCTATCGAGGACTGAACCGTCGACGGTAGGAGACAGACGTAGAGGATTCCCAAGTACAACGGTTGGGTCAGGATGGATGGGACGAGAAACCGGGCGGCGATTCCGAGGATCGGGAATAGCACGAACGTGGCCGCGAGGATAGTGACATGCAGACGCCAATGCCGTAGTCCGTGCAGGGCTTCCCGCGAGGACAGCCTTGTTCCGTAGAGGAAGAAGAGCAATCCGATGGCCACCTTGACTGCCCAGCCGAATGCCGTCAAAGCCGTACCTTCCGCGGGTACGAGGCTGGCGATTCCGACGGTGATCAGGATCCCGAGAATGAACGGGTCGAGTCTTCCGAGCAGCGGGATCTTGGTCAACATGGTTCGACCCTAGGGGACTCTCGGATATTTTGAAAGACGATGAGATCGTTTACTGTAATTCTAAATTGTGATAGCAATAGGTATGTTCGATCCCGTTCATCTTCGAAGTTTTCTCGAGGTCGCGCGAAGTCGGAGTTTCACTGCGGCAGCTCGGCGCCTGAATTTGAGGCAATCGACTGTCAGTCAGCATGTGGGAAAGCTGGAACTTGCCGCGGGATGCCGTCTGTTTCTGCGTGATACACATTCGGTGGAGCTGACCTCGGATGGCTCCGTCATGGTCGGCTTTGCCACTTCGATACTCGAGCGGCATTCGGACGCCGAGCGCTACTTCACGCGGTCGGGCGTCAGGGGCCGGGTTCGGTTCGGTGCGTCGGAGGATCTGGTTTTACACGAACTTCCCCGAGTTCTCTCCGAGTTTCGGCGCAGCCATCCGCTCGTCGATTTCGAACTCACGGTCGGCTTGAGCGAGGTGCTGTTCCGTCAATTGCGTGATGGGAAATTGGATCTGGTCTTCGGGAAGCGTCGGCCAGGCGAACGCCACGGAGAGCTGGTATGGGCTGATCGCCTGGCATTCTTCGCGGCACCCGACTTCGTGCTGGATGACGACGGACCGGTGCCTCTGGTGACCTATCCGATACCGTCGATCACGAGGGAAGCCGCACTCCACGCGCTGAAAGAGTCCGGACGGGGTGCCCGCGTGGCCTGCGTGACGGACAGTTTGAACGGACTCAGGGCAGCTTGCCTTGCCGGCCTGGGCGTCGTCTATCACGCTGAGATGCTCCCACCCGCGGGGTTGGTACCGGTACGGACTCGGGTGCGCGAAGCATTTCCCACTGCTGGCGTCGAGTTCGTGCTCGAGGCCCGGCGCAGTGCCCTCAGTGAACCCGAGCAGGCTCTGCGTGCTGCCATCCTCGAGAACGCGGATCGGTTGCGCACGTGAGCCTGGACGGCAGTCGACCGCGCCGAGTTCTCGGCACCTCAGAAGATGAGAACAGACAGTGCGGTTGCCAGGACCAGTCCCGACACCACCGGGACGAAACACTTTCGGGCGAGGTCGAGGACTGGCACCCGGGCGAAGCCGGCAATCGCAATCAGTGAGGACCAGGCAACCAGTGTTCCGCCGCCGGACCAGATATTTCCCATCTGACCGATTGCGGCTAGGGTCGCGGGGTCCATGCCCACAGCCGGTCCGAGCGCACCGGCGAGGGATCCTGTCAGTGGGAGCCCTGTGAATCCGGAGCCCTCGAGACCGGCGATCATCCCGATGAGGAGAATGACGAATGAGGTGACGACTGCATTCTGTGGCAGGTGAGACTGAGCGGCGTTCACCAGGTCGAAGAGTATCGTCGGACCGCTGGAAGGATCTGAGTAGCCGAGGATTGCGCCGGAGAAGTCACCGTTGCCGATGAAGAAGAATCCGGCAATCGGAATCACGATGCCCATCGCCTTGAACGCGAAGACCAAACCGTCGATCAGATGCTCGGATGTCGTTTCGAGGAAGCTCTTCTTGTCGTTCGTCGCAGCTACGGCAAACAGAATCATTGCTGCAATTCCACCCACCATCGCCGCGGCGTCGCCGCCCTGGAGGCTGGGCACGAGATCGGTGAACTTGCCGATGATGAGATAGACGATGAACACCAGATATGCGACAGGCACCAGGATCGCGAAAGCCTTTGCCGCGCGGAAGCTCGTGAAGGTCTCTTCGATGGCTTGACGAGAGGAGACAGCGACCGGCTGCGTGAGAACTGTTCCGGATGCATCTTCTTTTGCGGCGATACTGCCGGGGGCGGCTGCAGTGGCAGGCGAACTCGAAGCGATTCTCTTGGCATCCGTCGCGGATGCTGTGGACGCTGTGCCGGGAGACGTCGAATCACCATCGGGTGCGGCGCTGCGGCCAGGTTTTCCGAAGTCGCTTTCTGCGCGTGATTCCCAGTCGGAGAGTAGCTCCGGCGAGGGTTGGCGCATGTGCTTGCGCTGGGAGAAATATGCGATGACGAGCGCTGTGATTCCGACGATCAGAGACATCACCAGTGCGCGATCGGCGACCGTGTCGGGATCGACTCCTGCGGATTTCGCCGACAAACCTGGCGCAACCTTGATGATGTAGTCCGATGACAGTGCCATTCCCTGTCCACATATGGCGATCGCCATTCCGACTGTGATCGGTGGCAGGCCGGAGCGAATGGCGACAGGTATCAAGACCGCGCCGATCAACGGAACTGCCGGCGTGGGCCAGAAGAAGAGCGAGATCGTATAGGTGACGGCGGCCAGCACGATGAAGCTACTGGTTCCACCACGCATGATGCGTCGGAACGGCGCGACCATCAAGCGGTCTGCGCCCATCTGTCGCATTGCGCCGAGCATTGCCGTCACCAGCGAGATGATCAGGAAGATGTTGAACAGCTCCTGTGCGGCTACCAAGCTGGCGTTGAAGATCGACGCGAGGCCCGTTACGAGGCTGTCGGAAAACACGAACGCGGTCAGGAACGTGCCGATGACGGCGGGGACGACGATGTTCTTCCGCATGAGCATTGTCCCGAGGATGACGATGATTCCCCCGAGGTAGACCCAGTGCGCGGCTGTGAGAGTTACATCCACGATGTGCCCTTCGACATAGGCGGTACAGACTAGTGGCTCTAGTCACAGGGTTGTGATGTTGCACCGGGTCGTTCGCAAGGGCAATAGCAGACTGCACATCGAGAGTTGGTCCAGCTGTGCAGCATGCCCAGAATTTCTTGTCTGGATTGCTTGTTGTCGTACGCCTGTAGAGGAATCCTCGGCAGAGTTCTTCAAGCCGATTGCGTACTGGCATTAGGGTTGCCTAACCTATCTTGAGGCTGGCATCACCGGACCACATCTTGGAAAGAAAGTGGATTCGTATATGAAAACTGCGGTTGACACGGCGCATCTTTCTACGGGCAAAGATCTCGGTCCCGGTACCTCCCCGGCTCTGGCGGCGCTGTTGGCCGGAACGTTTGTCGGTACGGTGAGCAACAACATCGTGAATGTCCCGTTGAACACGATCCTCACCGACTTCGATTCCGGCCTCGGAAGCGGGATTTTCGTCGTTGTCGGGTTTCTTCTCACCTTCGCGGCAACGATGCCTCTGGCCGGGTGGGCTGGTGACAGGTTCGGGCGGCGCCGCGTCTACTGCGCGGCCATGCTCGGGACTGCGATCTGCTCGCTGGGAGCAGCGCTGGCGCCGTCCCTCCTGGTCCTGGTGATCTGGAGGTCTCTCGGCGGAATAGCGGCGGCCGCCATCGTGCCGGCGGTTATGGGATTGATCGCATGGCTCTTCGGGCCCGCACGGCGGGCGCGTGCAGTTGGTGCCTGGGCTGCGGTGAACGGGATCGGTCAAGCAGTCGGTCCGTCCTTGGGAGGCGTGGTCAGCGACTGGTGGGGCTGGCGTTGGGTATTCGTACCTCTAGTGCCGATTGCCTTGATCGGGTTTGCTGCAACGCTCCGCTATGTACCCCGCTATCCGGGGAAGAAGATGCAACTCGACATGCTCGGCGCATTCGCCATCACGCTCGGTGCGGCCCTGTTCGTCCTGGGAGTCACCCTGATCTCGCAGGAACGAGTGCCTGGTGCCGTAAGTGCCGCCCTGGTTCTCGGCGGGATCGCCGCATTCGTTCTCTTCGTCGTTCACAGTCGTCGTACGGCCGACCCGTTCGTTCCAATTCACCTGGCAGTCGAATCAAGATTTCTACGCAGTGCACTGGCCGTCTTCGTCTTGATGTTCACGCTTTCCGCGGTACTACTTGCCCTTCCGCTCTACCTGACGGACTCAGGGCTGTCGACCACTCAGACAGGATTGTTGCTCTTCGTGCTTCCAGTAGTCATGGCGTTCGTGGCGCCCGTCGTGGGCCGCGTAGTCGACACAGTCGGAGGTCGAATGGTCATGCGATCCGGATTGGTCATCATGATCGGTAGCCAAGTGGCACTGGCGATCACGCTCTCATCCGGCGTTCGGAATTCGATTCTCATCGCAGCGGTACTCGTGGTGGCGGCGGTCGGAATCGGCATGGTGCAGACCCCAGCCGCAGCGGGTTCGACGAGGTCACCGGCTGGAGCGGTCGGAACGGGTCTAGGGCTGTTCAACCTGATCCGCTTCGGGGGCTCCGCTGTGGGCGCTGCCTGGGTTGGGATTGCGGCACACCTGGCAATCCAGCCGTACGCGTTGCTCTTCGCGGTGGTCGCCGTCGTCGTATCTATCGGACTAGCAGGATCCTTCATCGGGAAGAACCCGTTGGATGCCTGAGTACTGAGCAACGATCTCGTTATCGACGGATTCTCTGACGTCGGATAGCAGATCGAGACGGACTGCAAGCCACAATGTGAATTGGTTCTCCGGTACTCGGACATCCATCCCGACGAGTCGCGACATGCGATCCAGCTTCGCGATCACGGTGTTCCGATGAATCCCGAGGCGCCTCGATGTCGCATTGATGTTTCCACCTTCCTCGAGGTAGGCGAACAGCAGCTCCTCGCTGTCGCTGTGCGAGTTGGACGTCCGTAGCGGGCCTAGAACATCGCGGACAAGCCTTCGGCTCTCGTCCGTGTCCGCTGCCCGCATGAGGACGTTGAATCCTCGCAAATCGTTGTAGGCCACCGAACCCGACAGCCCCAGTCGTTGGGCAACGCCCAGGGTTGTCCGGGCCTCGCGGTAGCTTTCGCCGATAGCGCGGGCGCCTGCTGCGGGACGGCCGTGCGACACGGGAATTCGCTGGCCCAAACGTTTTTCGAGATCCAGAGACATCGCCCGTGCGTACTCGTTGATCTCGGACTCCTGCTGCGGTCCGCTCGGGGCGATCAGTGAACGTACGACCACGAGCACGTCTCCGATGACCGTAACGTGGGAACGCGCTGGGGAAGCGGGTAGGACTCCGGCGGCATATCGAGCCAGTCGCACCATGCTGGCCCCGGGATGGTCTCCAGATCGGTCGACCAGTCCGGGCGCGACGAAGACTATGTAGTGTAGATCGAGGTCGATTTCGTGCAGTGCGGCACGAGTACTCAGGTCGTGGTCGTTGACAAAGTTGCCGTGCACCAACGCCTGGACGAAGTCGCCTCGCGCTCGCTCCTCTGCTTCGTCGACGCTGCGTTGGCGGAGCATCTCCGTGCCGACTATGGTGCCAGCCTGTTCGACGACGACCTGGTACTGAGCGATATCGTGCCGCCTCGGGTTCGCTTGCGGCACGATCACCACGATCCACCCTTCGTAGCGACCCGCCAGGTGCATGGCTCCCGCTACCACCGTCGTGGGAGCAAAAAGCCCGTCCGGGTGTTCCAGTCGATGTGTGAACGTGTTGTGCGGGTGTGCCGATGACGACGCGTTCAATCGTGGAAGCGCGGCGGCGAGTGATTCACGCAGCGCGATGGCATCTTCCGACTCGACGTCCGGCAGCCCAGCCTGCGCGAGTAAGTGACCGCGAACATCAAGAGCGACAGCGATACCCGACGTCAGCGTTGCGACTTCGCGGATCAACATGGGGAGCCCGGCGCCTCGGTGCAGCAATCCAGCGAGAGACTGGTGCACCGTCACCGCATATCGCATCACGTGCGCTTCCTGCGTCAGCGCACGTTCGGCAAGAAGTCTGTTGAGTGCCGTAAATCCCACCGGGAGTTCGAGTTCCACCACGGTGAGATTGGCGGGCCAGGTGATATCTCGGGGCGCCGATCCGTCGATGATGAGAACACTTGCCCGCCGTGCAGCCACCGCCTCGAGCTCTCGATGCTTTGTGGGCAAGGATTCGGGCCGAGCATAGATGGCGACGTCGGATAGACAGTCGCGCCGGTCGATCACCTCGCTCCAAGGAAGGCACCAGGTGACGGCCTCCACGAGTCCTTCTTCGCCCGCCAGAACCCGGGCGGATGCCATCAAGGGCTCCTCGAGTAGGCCTCGTACCGACAGACGCTCGTCCTCTGCGTTCGATGTCGTCGCGTTCTCCACTGCGTGCCCCTCCTCGGGTAGCGATGAGTGTGCAGTATGTCGGAGCGCACTGCCAGGGCCATTATGCACTGTGCCCTGATTTTTGCCGATTTTCGGGCCATCATGCACATGGTTGTTCGTCGGTGACGGTGATAGAAATCTCCGCATCAACTTCCTCCCGACGACTCAACGGAGAAGACATGCATCAGGTTCATCGGATCACCCTCGACGACGCGCTTCCGCTGTTGGCCGCAGGACGAGCCAAGGCAGAGGAGATCGGCGTCAAGCAGACTCTGTGCGTCTGCGACGACGGCGGCAACGTCCTGGCGCTGCACCGACTCCCGGGAGCGCGCCTCACCGGTGTCGACATCGCAATCGCAAAGGCCTTCACCGCAGCTGGTCACGAGCGCGCCACTCACCTCTTCAACGAGGCGCCGGACGGGCCCGCGCTCCCGGGCAACGAAGCGTTCGGTATCAGTCACATGCTGCCTGGAAAGTTCGCCATTTTCGTCGGTGGATTTCCCCTTGTGTTCGAGGGGCAGATCGTCGGTGGAATAGGAATCAGCGGAGGAAATGGCAAGCAGGACAAAGCAGTCGGAGCAGCCATGCTCGCCGAGTTCGAGTCGCTCGCCCTTGTGCGTAGCTGAGCGCAGATTCTCGCCACCGCCAACCGCAAATCAACTCACACCCGCCGGCACAGTCACCGTGTCCGTGTCCGGCACATCGCAAGTCGAAGCCCGAAACTCCCCCCAATCGGATTGACCTTCCAAAAGATCAGTACTCCCTTTCGAGAAAGATGAGGCACAACAATGACCGAACTCTTGGCCAGGGACGAGTTCCGCAAAGCCCTCGAAAATGCCATCAAGGGCCGCGAAGCGAAAGATGCGTCGTTCAGCAAGGCATGGGCTGAGGGAAAGCTCGAGAGGCACCACTTCGCTCGGTGGGCCGAGAATCACTACCACTACGTCGGTCCCTTTGCCGACTACTTGGCGAACATCTACTCGAACACCCCTGATCACTACACCAACGCCAAGGACTTCACGCTCCAGAACATGTACGAGGAGGAGCTGGCCGATATCCGGCACACCGACCTGTTGATCAAGTTCGCCGAGTGCTGCGGCACCACGAAGGAGCGGGTCGAGGACCCCTCGAACATGAACGCCATCACTCGCGGCTTGCAGTCCTGGTGCTACGCGGTCTCACAGCGTGAGCACTTCGTCGTGGCGACAGCTGCCCTGGTGGTCGGCCTCGAGTCGCAGGTTCCGAGTATCTACAGGAAGCAAATTGTTCCGTTGCGCGAGGTGTACGGATTCACCGAAGACGAGATCGAGTTCTTCGACCTGCACATCACGTCAGATGTCGTGCACGGCGAGCGCGGCTACCAGATCGTGCTCGACCATGCGGACACACCTGAACTGCAGCAGCGTTGCTTGCAGTTGGTGCAGTGGGGTGCGGAGATGCGTTTCTCATACACCAAAGGCCTCTACGACTCGTACGTTGCGCCCGAACTCGAGCTCGCGAACGCCTGACAGCGCAGGTGGGGGAGCCCAGGCTCAGTGGGCTCCCCCGGTGCACTTTTGTCCGAACAGGAGAGAGCGATGGATACGAATTGGACGCGGGTAGCCACCCTGCGCGAGGTTGGCCGCCGGCGAAAGCTGCGGGTCGATGTCGGTGAGACGCCGGTAGCATTGTTTCAGGCCAATGACCGGATCTACGCGTTCCACGATCTGTGTGTCCACCAAGACCGGTCGCTCGCCAAAGGCACTCTGCTCAACGGCCGTGTCATCTGCCCCGGTCACCAGTGGGCATTCGACCTCGATACCGGGTACGAGGAAGACCAAGATCA
This sequence comes from Rhodococcus sp. NPDC049939, assembly GCF_040656415.1. NCBI lineage: Bacteria > Bacillati > Actinomycetota > Actinomycetes > Mycobacteriales > Nocardiaceae > Rhodococcus > Rhodococcus sp. NPDC049939. Next base: position 12,186 of record NZ_JBFAMC010000003.1, read on the forward strand.
GTGCCAGCCGACCTACGCGGTCAAAGTCGAGGACGACTACGTCTACGTCGACCTCGCCCGACGCCCCGATAACACTGAGACTGCGACTACGTCGAACGAAGGCGCCGTCAGAGAGCAAGTGAACTCATGACGCTCAATACCATCATCACCGTCGGCGCAGGTCAGACCGCTGCAGTGGCTGCCCGCACTTTGAGACGCCGTGGGTTCGACGGTGAAATCATACTGATCGGCGACGAACCTCACGCGCCGTACCAGCGGCCTCCGCTGTCGAAGGAGTTCCTGGCGGGAGAGGCTGACCCCGAGTCCTTGATGCTGCTTCCGGAGGCATGGCGACAGAAGCAGGAGGTCGAACTCCTGACGGGTGCGGCAGTTAACCGAATCGATTCGAATGCCGCAGCGGTCGAACTGTCCGACGGGCGCAGCGTTGCTGCCGATGCCGTTCTGATCGCAACCGGTGGCAGGCCGCGCACCATGCCCGTTACCGGTTCCTCGCCAGAGCGCGTGCACTACCTCCGGACCATGGACGACGCCGAGCGACTCGCCGCCCAACTTCGGCCGAGTACACGTCTGGTGCTGATCGGTGGAGGATTCGTCGGTCTGGAAATCGCCTCGACAGCGAAAGCTCTGGGAGCAGAGGTGACTGTCCTCGAAGCGGACGAGGTTCCTCTCGCTCGAATCCTCGGACCCGAGATGGGCGATGTATGCACCCGGATGCAGTTGGACAACGGCGTGGCTGTGCGAGGTGGAGTCCGTGTCGGCGCGGTGGCGACTCGGCCCGACGACGTGCTCGTCACGCTCGACAGCGGTGACGTGATTTCGGCAGAGGTAGTGGTAGTGGGAATCGGCATCATCCCCAACGACGAGGTGGCGCGGGCTTCCGGTCTCGATGTCGGGGACGGAATACTCGTGAACGCGCAAGGGCAGACGGCCATCCCGCAGGTATTCGCGGCCGGTGACGTGGCGGCGCGTTTCTCGGATTCCGCAGGCCGTCACGTACGCGTCGAACATTTCGACAACGCAAGCAAGCAGGGTGCGGCCACGGCCAATCTGATGCTCGGGCGCGTCGGAGTCGTGGACTCCGCTCACTGGTTCTGGTCGGACCAATTCGGCAAGAACCTTCAATTCGTCGGCAGTGCCCGGTATACCGAGCTAGCGCTCCGAGGCAGTGTCGAGGGCGGCGAGTTCACGGCCTTCTATCTGGACAACGGGATCGTCCGCGGTGCGTTCGCTCTCGATCGTGGCGAGGATATCGGTGCAGCACGCGAGTTGATCGGCACATCGATCGAGCCCGCTCGACTGGCGGATGAGAGTACCGATCTGTACGACCTGCTGGACGAAGATGAAGAATTGGTGACGGCATGACGATCGAGGGAATGAACTACATTGACGGACATTGGGTTCCGTCTTCATCCGGTGCAACATTCGAGTGCCGCAACCCTGCCGATCCCAATGACGTGATCGGCGCGTTCCCCGAGTCGAGCTCGGCCGACGTCAATGCGGCGATCAGCGCGGTAGCGAAGGCTGCACCGCAGTGGGCGGCCACTCCACCCGAGCGACGCGGCGCAATACTCGAATCTGCGGCAGCGTACCTGGAAGAGCGAGCCGATGAGTTGATCGGAGAGTTGGTCCGAGAAGAGGGAAAGACGCGTGCGGAGGCTGCCATGGAGGTGAGCCGCACGCCGATGAACTTGCGATTCTATGCTGGTGAGGCGCTTCGCACGACTGGCAGTACGTATCCGACACCCGGCGAGGGCCTGGTCATGACGCTGCGTCAGCCGATCGGCATCGTCGGCGCGATCACGCCGTGGAACTTTCCTTTGAACATTCCTTCGCGCAAGCTCGGTCCGGCGCTCGCGGCGGGAAACGTTGTAGTGTTCAAGCCTTCCGAACTGACGCCATTGATGGGTCAGCGTCTGGTCGAGGCGCTGCTTGCCGGGGGTCTGCCAGCCGGAGCCATTGCATTGGTGCAGGGGTCAGGTCGAGCCGGTGCGGCAGTTGCGGCGGACGAGCGCGTGGACGCCGTCACGTTCACCGGATCCACCGAAGTGGGCCGAGTTATCCACACCGCCGTGGGACCTGAACGGCGTAGCCAACTCGAGATGGGTGGCAAGAATCCTGTCGTGGTACTCGAGGACGCCGACGTAGACAAAGCTGCCGCACTGATAGTCAAGGGAGCCTTTGGATTGTCCGGACAGGCATGCACCGGTACCAGTCGGGTAATTGCCGTCGACGCCGTTCACGACGGGCTGCTCAACCGTGTGGTCGAACTGGCGTGTGAGATCGTCGTCGGCCCGGGAGGTGACACCGGCGTCGGTATGGGACCGCTCGCCAGCGCAGGACAACTCGAGAAGTTCCGTGACTACGTCCGGATCGGTTGCGAGGAAGGTGCCGAACTGGTTTGCGGTGGTGAGGTTCTCGGTGACGGAGGTGGATACTTCGTCCAACCCACCGTGTTCGCCGAGGGAAGTCCGGACATGCGAATCGTCAGAGAAGAGGTGTTCGGGCCTCTGCTGGTATTCCTGCGGGCATCCGATTTCGACGAGGCGGTCGCCTTGGCAAACGATTCGGAGTTCGGGCTCAGCGCGGGAGTCGTCACCAATGATGTCGCTCGGGCGCTCTCGTTCGCGAGTCGTTCCGAATCAGGATTGGTCAAGATCAATCAATCCACCACCGGCCAGAGTATGAACGCACCGTTCGGTGGTCACAAGTCGTCGAGCACGCAGACCCACAAGGAACAGGCGGGCGACACGATGATGCAGTTCTACCAATCAGAGAAAACCGTTTACCTCAGCCCCTCGGCTTGAGCCCTACTCGTAGTTTGATTTGAAAGAGAAGACCATGGAATTTACTCGCGTTGCGCGTTCCGGACAGGTTGCCGAAGGTATGGTGCGCCGTTTCTTCGCCGGCGAACACGAGTTCGCGGTCGCCCGGCTCAATGGAAAGGCCTATGCGACCACCAATTACTGCACGCACCTGGACTGTCTGCTCTCGTCGGGCAAGCTGGTGGACGACGGTATCGGATGCTCCTGCCACGGAAGCGTGTTCGACCTCGAGACCGGTGAGCCGGTGTGCCCGCCTGCCACAGTGGCTATCAAGACTTACCCGGTCGAGGAACGTGACGGCGAGATCTTCGTCGGAATCGACCCTGATGACGCGGCTTCGGTTCCACGTCGGCGCGCCGCGCGCGGGTGCACGAAATGAACCCCCGGCCTGCCACGCTCTCCACTGGCGGAATGGTCTCGTCCAGTCACCCCGCAGCAAGCACGGTGGGTGTGCGCGTACTGATGGATGGCGGCAATGCGATCGATGCCACCTTGGCAATGGCAGCCATGACCTGGCTGACCCTGCCGGGCCAGTGCGGAATCGGTGGCGATGCGTTTGCGGTGGTCCGTGAGCCAGACGGTTCGGTGTGGACGATAGGCGGTAGTGGTTTCGGGCCTGACGGCGGAGATCTGGCGTTCTACGAGAGTCAAGGTCTGCGGTCGATCCCCGCCGATGGGGCACTGGCCGTCACTGTCCCGGGTGCGCCGGCCGCTTTGGGTGCACTCCATGCGGCTGGGGCCACTCGCTCGCTCACCGCTCTGTGGGCACCCGCGATTCGGGCCGCCGAGCGTGGGCTGCCGTGCTCCGCCAAGACCCGAGGGGACGTTCGAGAAGTACAGGACGCCATCGCCGCAGATGCCGGACTACGTTCCGTGTACCTTCCGGATGGTCGGTTGCCGCAGGTAGGAGAGGTGCTGCCGCAGCGCGAACTCGCCAAGTCGATCCGTGCACTCGCCCGCGACCCACGCAGCTTCTACAAGGGCGCTTTCGCCGAGAAGGCCGTCGAGGCGTTGTGCGCCGCCGGTGCACCGTTCAGCGGTGACGAGTGGGTTGCCGGTGCGGAGGTGCACCCCGAAGCCGCGATCAGCGGGATCTACGCGGGCGCGGTGATCCATCAGACACCCCTACCCACACCTGGGTGGATGGTGCTCCAGCAAGCAGCGCTGTGCGACGCAGTCGTGGGCTTTTGGCCGTGGCTGAACGCACCTGCCATCGACCGGATGGCCAGTGCCGCGCGGATGGCCTTCCAGGACCGGTTGGCGCACTGCGGCAGCGACAATGATGCCTGGAAGGCGTTGCTGGAGCCCGAAGCCATCGGGGTGGCGAGGGGTCACCTCGACCGAAGGGTGGCGCCCACGGCGATGATCGACGCGCGCGATGGGGATACCACCTCGACGGTTGCGGTCGACTCCGAGGGCCGGGCGGTGAGTTTCATTCACTCGCTCGCTTTCACCTTCGGATCCAAGATGACCGTCCCCGGAACCGGTGTGCTGCTGAACAACCGTTGGGCACGGGGCGCGTATCTGATTCCAGGGCACCCCAATGCCGCGGCACCTCGGCGGAAGCCGCTCCACACGCTCAATGCGTGGGTGGTTACCGATACTTCCGGAGACCTGCTGCATGTCGGAAACACCCCCGGTGGAGACGGCCAGGTGCAGTGGAACATGCAGCTGATCTCGCACCTCCTCGACCATGGTCTGGACCCGGCCGAGGCCGTATCGGCCCCGAGGTTCACGGTGTTTCCCGGCAGCGATGCCGACGTCATCGGTCGTCCCCTGGAACTTCGGTGCGAGTCACGCATTTCGGAACAGGTGCGAGATGAGTTGGAAGAACTCGGTCACGACATCTCTCTTCAGGCGCCTTGGGGCGCGGAAGGCAGTGCTCAGATCATCTCGGTGGACAACACACGTGGCCTACTGTCCGGTGCCGCTGATCCTCGTCAGGAAGGAATAGCACTCGGTGCCTGAACAATTGATTCCTGTTGCCCCCAAACCCCAGGGCCGCTATGTCCCAGCGGTGGTGCATGGCGGGATCGCCTACTGCGCGGGCATGACTCCTCGCATTGACGGGGTGTTGACCGTAACCGGTGTCGTCGGACAGGATGTGACCCTGCCACGCGCCCAGGAGGCGGCAGCGCTGTCGGCGCGGAATGCGGTTGCGGCGGTCGCTGCGGCTGCCGGCGGGGCGGACATCATAACCAGGTGCCTGCGCATGAGCGTTTTCGTTGCCTGTGCACCGGATTTCCGGGAGCTGTCCAGGGTGGCGGATGGCGCCTCGAATGCCCTTGCCGAAATCTTGGGAATCGATGCGTTGCCTGCGCGCAGTGCGATTGGCGTCTGCGCGCTTCCGTCCGGTGCCCCGGTCGAGGTCGAATTGACCGCGGCCGTCGACGCTCGGCTTGCGATCCGGATCTGATCCGGCGGTGGGCGGGCGAACCCACTTCGGTACCCGGGGGCGAGATCACAACGGCGGAAGTGTCTTCTCGACCAGCCATGCGTCCGAGAAATGCCGCAGCGGTTCATCGGTGTAGTGGGCGGCGAGGTCGGTGAATTGCTCGACGGTGACGGTGGAGTGCCGACGAGTCTGCGTCCATTGCCGGAGCAGAGCGAAGAAGCTCTCGTCGCCTAGTTTGCCTCGCAGGGCATGCAGGGTGAGTGCGCCCCGTTTGTAGATGCGGTCGTCGAACATCAACTGTGGCCCCGGATCCGCGACGACCAGATCTTGCGGTTTGCGGGCCAGGTCCCGATGAGCCTGTACTGCGAGTTCGTGCGCCGACGGCCCGCCCGAGTTCTCGGACCAGATCCATTCGGCGTAGCAGGCGAAACCTTCATGTAGCCAGATATCTTGCCACCGACCGAGTGTCAGGCTGTTGCCGAACCATTGATGAGCGAGTTCATGTGCAACCAGGCGCTCGTATGAACGCTGACCTGTGCAGTGGTTGGCACCGAAGATCGAGATACCCTGCGCCTCGAGCGGGATCTCCAACTCGTCATCGGTCACGACCACCGTGTACTCGGCGAACGGGTAGGGACCGAACAATCGGACGAAGACGTCCATCATCTCGGGCTGTCGGCCGAAGTCCACGTCGAATGCCGATCGTAGTCGTCGGGGGGTAACTGCGAACAGTGGAACGCTTCCTGAACCGACGCTGCGGCGCTCGTAGGGTCCGATCTGGATGGTGGCGAGGTAGCTCGACATCGGCTCGGTCTGCTCGTACACCCATGTCGTCTGGCTTGCCCGAGTCCGCTTACTGACCAACGCGCCATTTGCCACCGTGTAGTACGCCGAATCGGTGGTGATCGAGATGCGGTAGCTGGCTTTGGAACTCGGATGGTCGTCGCATGGAAACCAGGAAGCCGCCCCATTCGGCTGACTGGCGACCAGGGCGCCCTCGGTCAGTTCCTCCCAGCCGACCTCACCCCACATACTGGGGATCGGCTTCGGGGATCCCCTGTACGCGACGACGAGGACCAGCGCACCGCCGGCGGGGATCTTGTGTGCGGTCGTGACGATCAGCTTTCCGTTCCGGTGAAGCCATTTGGTTTCGCGGGAACCGTTGCTGACGACCCTCGTCACCTGAAGGCTCGACGCAAGATCCAACGTGAAACGGGAGCGGGGTTCGGTAGTGACCGTGGTGATCGTCGCCTTGCCCGTCAACCTGTTGGTTTGCACCTTGTAGGTGAGGTCGAGTTCGTACCGCGACACCCGGTATCCCCGGTTGCCGTTTTGGGGGAGATAGGGGTCGATCGGGTCTTCAACCCCCTTGCCGGACGTCACGTCGACGCCCACGGTGCGATCGGATTGCCTTGCCAGCGCGTGGACGGCGGCACGGTGTCGCCGCGCATGACCAGCGAGGCCGGGCCCACAGTGCCGCCCTCGCCGATCTCCGCGGCCGGCAGCGCGACGCAGTGGGGGCCGAGCGTGGCCCCGGCCCTCAGAGTGACAGTGTCCATGGACATGATCCGATCATGGAACAGGTGAGTTTGCACTACGCACCCACGTTCAACGGTCGCTCCGTCCTCGAGTGTCACGAGATCAGCCTCTGGTAGCCAATAGGTTTCACACCACACACCCTTGCCGATTGTGGCACCGAGTCCGCGCAGCCAGATGTTGAGAACGGCAGTCCCTGTAGCTGCACGGGCGAACCATGGCGCGGCGACGGTCTCCACGAAAGTGTCTGACACCTCGTTGCGCCACACGAATTGACTCCACAGTGGATGCTCGATCTGTCCGATACGGCCGACCACAATCCACTTCGCTGCCACGGACACCAGGCCCGCGACGGCTCCCGCGACGAGGAGGACGATCCCTCCGGTCAGCGCGGCGAGCCAGAAGCCGGCGCGGCCGGCAATTGCTTCGAGGGCGAACAACACACCGAGTCCGATGGCGAACGTCACAATCATGGGGATCAGACGGCAGGTTTCGACCACCGCACGCGCCAGCTTGAGCTGGGGTGTCGGACGGAACGTGCGCATGGCATCGGTCTGGCTGGGCGCTCGGCGTAGCCGAACAGGTGGGCTGCCCAGCCAGGATGAGCCGGCCTTGGCCTTCGAGGGGGTCGCCGAAAGAACTGCGACCAGGCCGTTTTTCGGGACTCGACGGCCCGGCCCGGTCATTCCGGAGTTTCCGAGGAAGGCACGTTTGCCGACCTTGGCATGCGCTATGCGTATCCAGCCTCCCCCGAGTTCGTAGCTGGCCACCATCGTGTCGTCCGCGAGGAACGCGCCGTTTGCCACGGTGGTGTACTTCGGTAGCAACAGCACCGTCGATGCCTCCACGTTCTTGCCGACCTTGGCGCCGAGTAGCCGCAACCATCCCGGAGTCAGCAGGCTCGAGTAGAGCGGGAAAAGGAATGTGCGCGCCGAGTCCATCAGCCGTTCGGTAGCCCACACCTGCCAGCCGATTCGACTACGAACTGGGTGGTAGCCCTCCGTCAGCCGGAACGAGAGCAGCCGGACGGCTACGACTGTCGCTATGGCGAACACGCCGAGACTGGTGACCGTAGCGACGGGGAGAATCGCCAGCGACTGCCAGATCGCCGATCCGATCGTCTCGGCGTCACGGATCCAAGAGGCGATCACACACGCGCCGACCGCGAGCGCGAATATCGGTAGTCCGGCCAGCAACATCGACGTCATACCGAACATGGGCACCCAATAGGAGGCGCGGGGTGGAGATTCGTCCGGCCAGGGGTGAGCAGCCTTCCGAATCTTCACGGCAGGGGAGCCGGCCCAGTGTTGTCCGGACTTGACCCGGCCGACTACCGCCGAGCCTGCCGCCACCTCCGCGTTGCGCCCGATGCGAGCGCCGGGCAGGAGTGTCGACCGGGCGCCGACGGCGGCTCCGTCGCCGATCTTGATCTCGCCGATATGCACCACATCACCATCGATCCAGTGCCCGGACAGATCGACCTCGGGTTCGACCGAGCAGCCGTCGCCGAGTTCGAGCATGCCTGTGACAGGTGGCAACGTGTGAAGGTCGACGTCCTTGCCTACCTTCACACCGAGCGCTCGCGCGTAGTAGAGAATCCAGGGTGCGCCGGACAGGTTGGCCGCCCCGCTGGCCTCGGCGAGCCTCAGCGCTACCCACAGTCTCAGGTGTTCGCTGCCGCCGCGAGGGTACGTGCCGGGCTCGAGCCCACGGAGGAGGATTCGCGAACCGGCAACCGAGATCCCCATCCGCCCTATCGGGGTGATGAATACGACGAACGCGGGCATGATCCACCACCACGAAACGGTCGGCGCCCAGGGGATGTGCGTGAACCACGAGAAGATGTTGTTCGCGATCGCCATCCACGTGACCCACTGGAGTCCGGTGAGTGTTGTGAGTGGAATCGTGGCTGCGATCTGCAGCAGCTGGCTGCTGCGGGGGGTGGGCGAGACGGTGCGGGGTTTGGCCCTGCCGGTGGGGGCCAACTCGTCGAGGTAGTCGGACAGGGAACCGAGCCGCGGATTGTCGTAGAGTCGCGCGACCGTCATCTCGGGAAACCGTTCGCGCAGAGCCGTCACCAATTGGGCGGCGGAGAGCGAACCGCCGCCGAGTTCGAAGAAGTCGTCGTCCGAACTCGTGATCCGAGCCCCGAGGATGGACGTCCACAACCCCGCAACCCACGCGGCCGTACCATCGAGTCCGCGTTCGCCTACTCCGTCATCTACTCCCGTCGGAGGCCAGGGCAATGCGTTCCGGTCGACCTTGCCGGACGTTCGGGTGGGAAGCTCGTCGACGAGGACGAGTCGCGGAATCAACGCTGCCGGAAGCTGTTCGGTGAGTCTCTTGTGCGCAACCTTCAGGTCGAAGCCCGGTCCGGTACCCGCCAGGTAGCCGACGAGGATCTGGTGATTGGCGCCGGTCGTGCGTACTGCTGCAGCAGCGCCGCCGACGCCGGGGAGGTTCCCGAGCGCGTTGTCGACCTCACCCAACTCGATCCGTCGGCCACCGAGTTTTACCTGTTCGTCGGCGCGCCCGTGAAACAGCAGGCCGCCTTGGTCGAGTCGGACGAGGTCGCCGGTGCGGTAGGCGCGATCCCAGCCCAGCGTCGGCATCGGTGCATACTTCTCCGCGTCCTTGACGGGGTCGAGGTAACGCGCTAGACCGACACCCCCGATCACCAATTCGCCCACCTGTCCCTCGGCCACGGGCGTACCGGAACCGTCGACTACCGCGAGATCCCAACCGTCCAGTGGCAGACCGATGCTGACGCGGCTCTTCCCGTTTACCAGTGCCCCGCAGGCGACGACGGTGGCCTCGGTCGGACCGTAGGTGTTCCATACCTCGCGTCCGTCGACGGCCAAGCGTTCAACCAGTTCGGGCGGGCAGGGCTCGCCTCCGAAGATCAGCAGACGCACGGCCCCGAGCGCCTCCGCGGGCCAGAGCGACGCAAGGGTCGGCACCGTCGACACGACGCTGATATCGCGTGATAACAGCCACGGTCCGAGATCGGTTCCACTGCGGACGAGGGACCGGGGCGCGGGAACGAGACAGGCTCCGTGACGCCAGGCAAGCCACATCTCCTCGCAGGACGCGTCGAACGCTACCGACAACCCGGCAAGTACCCGGTCGCCGGGCCGGATGGGGTCTTCTTGCAGGAACATCCGGGCTTCGGCGTCGACGAAGGCCCCGGCACTACGGTGACTGACCGCGACACCCTTTGGGATGCCGGTGGATCCGGAGGTGAAGATGATCCAGGCGTCGTCGTCGACAGTCGGTAGACGTGCGGCAGAGGACTCTGCTCCGCCGGAAGCGGTGCCGGCGATGACTCCCGCCTCGGTCACCACGCATCGGACCTGTGCCTCTCCGAACACGAGTTCGGCACGCTCCTCGGGATCGTCGGCGTCGACGGGCACGTAGGCGGCACCGACTGTCAGAGTCGACAGGATGGCGACGTACAACGAGCAGGATCCCGACGGCATGCGGATACCGACTCGATCACCGGCACCGACTCCGGACTTCGTCAGGACCGCCGCGGTCCGTTGGATCTCCTCGAGCAGTGCACGGTATGTGAGCGACACCGTTCCGTCATCGAGTGCAGGAGAGTGTGGGTGCGCAGCGGCTGTCGTCAACAAGATATCGATGAGCGTGCGTGGCGTAGGCGCGAATTCGCGGCGGAGGAGCTCTCGGGGGATACGGGGCAAGATGTCCGTATCCAGCGGTGACTGGAGGGGCAACCCACGATTCCTTCCCTTGGTGGTGTGTACTACTGGTTATCTCACGATCGATGGCCTGATGGTGGGCAGTCGGTGCGGGGAGCGAGGCGTGTTCGGAGTTTCCTCGCCAGTTCGAGTGCACCGATCGCCGCACCTTGGAGTGGTGCCGTGCGGCCCAGTGGGCTGATCGTCATTTCGACCTCGGATAGGGCCGTTCGCTCGATTCGCTCGCGGAGCCCTTCGGTAACCCGGTTCATTTGCGATAACGGACCTCCGATGGCGATTCGTCCCGGGTCGACGGCGGTGGCGACGTTGACGATGGTATGAGCCAGGTCGTCGAGGATCTCGTCGACCGTGTGGCCGGGCGTGTCGGTACGGAGGAGTTCACGGGCACGCTCGAGGTCGATCGAACGTCCGTCAGGGGTGCCGATCGACGAATGTCCGAGTCGGTGCAGCAATGTTTCGCCGGAAGCTGTTCGCAGGAAACCGATTTCACCTGCGGTGCCGTTCGATCCCCGGTGCAATCCGCCGGACAGGAACAGCCCGGCACCGATACCGGCACCGAGGTAGACGTAGAGGAAGTCGTCCGCGTCCTGCATGGATCCGATGCGGCTCTCGGCGATGGTTGCCCAGTTGACGTCGTTGTCGACGAGTAGTGGCGCGACGGGCTCGATCTGTAACGCTCGGGCGAAGTCCGGGACGGATCCGGTGAAGGGTGCGTCGGGCAGTTGTTGAACGGTGTGGGTGCGGGGGTCGATCGGTGCTGCGACTGAGATCGCAGTGGCCAGTAGGGGGGTGCCGACGTCGGCGAAGCACCTCGCGATCAGATCGCGTGTGTCGGAGATGGCAGTAGGCAAATCCTCATCGTCTGCCTCGACCTGGTTTTCGCATACAACCGAGCCCTTGTGGTCGAGGGCTCTGACGGCCACGTATCCGCGCTCGAGGACCACCCCGAGGGTATGGCCGTAGCGCGGGTTCACGTCGCAGAGAGTCGCGGATCGCCCGCGCATGCCAGTGGAGGTCTGCCCGACCTCGATGATGAGCCCGGAACCGAGGAGGCGCTGCGCGGATTCGGAGATCGTCGGCTTGGAGATGCCGGTCGCCTTCGCGATTTGAGCCCGCGACGAGGGGCCTTCGCGGAACAACACATCCAGGAACGCGTCGTCCGTCAGCTGTGCGAGAGTTCTCGGCAACGGCGCGGCGGCCGGGGCGGAACCCCGGCGATACACGTCTGATGACCTCGCCACTTGTCTCCTTTCGGCCACTTGTGGTCGGCACTTGATTATCTCGGATCTGGCGCCGTCTGCGTGCCATTGACTGCTTCGCCCTCTTTACAGGTGGTCCGCGTCTCTCTACCCTATATTTCGTAAAGGTTGTTTACTAAAAGGTGTGAGGGCGTGGACATGCACGTTGACGAGCGAATCGAACGGCTTGCCGAGGACGTTCCCGGCGCGATCCGTGATGCAAAGGAGGCTCTCCGTGCGCAGGTTGGCGATGTCGAGGGCGCATTCCGCCAGGTCGAGGCGTTCATAGAGGAGGAGATCGAAAACATCTGCGCCACCAAGGAGCGCGGTGAGGAAGTATGGCCGGTGGTCGACTACGACCGGCTCGCCACGAATGAGGTGACAGACTCACAGTTGCGTCAGATCCACCGCCGCGGATGTCTGGTAGTGCGCGGCCACTTCCCGGAGCAGATGGCCAGGGACTGGGACCGTCAACTGGTCGAGTACGTCGAGAACAATGACTTCGAAAGCAAGTACAGCGGTCCTGGCGACGACTTCTTCGGCACCCTGGCCGCCTCACGCCCGGAGATCTACCCGATCTACTGGTCCCGTCCACAGATGGAGGCGCGCCAGCACGAGAGGATGGCGACGGTACAGTCGTTCCTGAATCACCAGTGGAAGTTCGATTCGCAGGGTGTCAGATGGTTCGACCCCGACCAGGACAGCATGTACCCCGACCGGATTCGCCGTCGTCCCCCCGGAACAACGTCGAAGGGGCTTGGCGCCCACACTGATTCCGGAGCTCTCGAACGCTGGCTACTGCCCGCCTATCAGAGAGTCTTCCGGCACGTTTTCGACGGAGATTTCGCCAAGTACGACGCTTGGGACGCCGCCTACCGAACCGAGGTGAACGAGTACGCCGGCGGTACCACGATGTGCTCGGTCTTCCGTAGCTTCCAAGGGTGGACGGCGCTATCGGGCATGCGCAACGACCAGGGCGTGCTGTGTACCGTCCCGATTCCCGAGGCCATGGCGTACATCTTGCTGCGCGCGCTGCGAGACGACGTCCCCGACGACGAGCTGTGCGACGTCGTCCCACGCCGTGTGCTGCCCGTCAGCGACAAATGGCACCCTTTGCTGTTGCGGGGCCTGACCGTGATCCCGGACCTGCGGCCGGGAGATTCGGTCTGGTGGCATTGCGACCTCATCCACGCGGTGCAGTCGGTGGAAAATCAGCAGGGCTGGGGCAACGTCATGTACATCCCCGCCGCCCCGATGTGTGAGAAGAACGCTGACTACGCGCGCAAGGTCGCCCAGCGCTTTCTCAGCGGTGCATCCCCGGACGACTTCCCTGGCGAAGACTACGAAGTGGGCTGGACCGACAGGTTCGCCGAGAAGGATCTCAACCTCATCGGCCGCCGTGGCCTGGGCATCGACCGCTGACGCGGGCTCCCGTCAACCCTGAACTTCACGTGAAACTGTTCGGGTCGACCCCCTCGCTGTTTTCAGTTGACGATGTCGACAACGACGCGGGTAGGCCCGCTGAGCGTGAAAACGGTAAACGGGCGCTCGGAGCCGGTAGTCCCGATGAACGACTGCATGCGACCCTCTGACCAGCTGACCCCTTCCCGGACTTCGGTCACGACGGCCCCTGTGCCTGGAACAGGGGGAAATGACCTGACTCCAGAGTTGTCGTAGGGAAACGTGATTCGGTCGATGTAGATCTGCAGGATCCCGTCTCCTGCCACAGAGATGGGCCTATTGCTGTTGTCCTGCGCGGCACTGTCGACGTAGCGGGCATGCCAACCAGGCGTCCCGGTTCCGGCGAACTCGTAGACCACCCGGTCGAATCCTGCATGCCGTCCGACCCGGATGTCGGTCAGCGTCAGATCAGCCGACGCCGAGGCCGCCGATGATTGCGGGCCGGAGTCGGCGGGGAGTGTCACATTCGGATCCGATCCCTGCGATGATTGCGGGCCGGAGTTGATGGGCAGCATCACATTCGGACCCGATCCCTGCCTGCCTACCTCTTCTGGAGTCGGTTCGGTCGGTTCGGTCAGTTCGGTGGCGAGGGGACTCGCCGTGCCCTCGTCGGTGACGGTCGTGGTCGCCGCAGCCGATGTTGTCATGGTGCCCTGTGCTGGCTGGCGGTCGGCGCCCCCGCATCCTGTGGCAGTGAATACAACTGTTGCACAAAGGATTCCGGCAGTTATCGTGCTGAGTCGGATCTGCAAGGTGAACCTTCCATGATAGAAATTGTCGTTGCGCAACCAGCGCACACGACATCGGCGGAACGTCGATCGGGCGAACAAGAGACTGCGTTCAGACGTTCGTCACAGGCAAGACTGGGACAGCGCTGCTGAACGCACTCTGCGGCCTCTCGCATCGAGCGACTCGGGCACACTTCGCGTGTACGGCAAGCACCGAACAACCCCTCCCACCTTCCGTAACGAAACGGACCGGTCGGACGACTATCTCATGACCTGATCAATAAAACGAATCGGAGTATCGCCGTGAGATTGTCGTATGCTGTTGGTGCAATGCTCATCTCGACGATGGCAATGCTGATGACGGGGTGCGGCGGAGAGGGCACTTCAAATGGGCAAAGCCCTGAATCCACCCTGCCTCGGTCGACCGTGGCCGCCCCGGCTGTCACCAGCACGACCGCCGGTGTTCCTGTTTCCCCCGTGAGTCCGGCCGATGGCGGCCGCTCCGAAACAGCCAATGAACCCACCGCACCGCCGTTCGTTCCCGCCCCGGCCGACCCCGGCAGTCCCTAGGTCTGAGATTGCTCTTGCGATGGTGGGTTGAAACGGGCTCGAGCGCGCTCGCTTTACTCCTCGTGTCGAAGATGGTGCCCGAGACCACGGCGCGGCAGCTGGACTCCATGGACGAACTCGCCGGCGAGGACGGACAAACCACCCACCCATTCCACAATTCGGCTACCACTCCGGTGGACTGAGATCAGTTCCCCTTCTCAGGCGCCACTTTTCGATGACAACGAGGGTGGAAGCAAGGACTCGGCTTGACAGCGACGCATCGATCCTGCACTCTTTCAAACAGGTCACGAGTACCAGCGTCAAGCCCCGGCTTGCTGGTCGGCAACCCTCCACTGCGGCGGGGTGCTCCGGGTGACGACCGGGCTGAGGTCCAATACCGGATCCGGCAAGCGCGGACTCCTGGGGTATCGCCCCTCTGAAGAGTCCCTGAACGTGAGGGATGTCGTAATGGCTGGTGTATTGACCGCTGATGAATGTGCTGCTCCGCTGGCCCGGGTTTCGGGCTCCGACTTGCAAGTTCCGCTGGTTCAGGGTGGAAATCGTACCTACGTCAACTTCGACTACGCGGCCAGTGCGCCGGCTCTGTCGCAGGTTACCGACCGCGTCGCGGCCCTGCTGCCGACGTACTCGAGCGTGCACCGTGGTGCCGGTTACGCATCCCGAGTGTCAACCGCTTGCTACGAGAAGGCCCGCGAGTCGGTTTCCAGATTCGTTGGAGCGGGCGAAGATCAGGTAGTCGTGTTCACCCGGAACACCACGGACTCGCTGAACCTACTCGCCGGCTGTGTACCCGGTAGTACCGTCGTCCTCGACATTGAGCACCACGCGAATTTGCTGCCCTGGAAAAACTCTCGTGTAGTGCGTGCCGCCGACACTTTGGCCGAGACCGTCCAGCTGCTTGTTGCAGAACTCTGCTCGAGACCCACCGCACTGCTGGCCGTGACGGGGGCATCCAATGTTACCGGGGAGGTGCTGCCGATTGCCGCCCTCGCAGAGGTTGCACATCGTTGCGGTGCAAGGATTCTCGTCGATGCTGCACAACTCGCACCGCATCGGCGGATCGACATCGAGGCATGGGGTGTCGACTATCTGGTGTTTTCCGGTCACAAACTGTATGCCCCGTTCGGGGCCGGTGTGTTGGTGGGACGCCCGGACTGGCTCGACGCCGCCGAGCCCTACCTTGCAGGCGGTGGCGCGGTCCGCAACGTGACTGTCGATTCCACACTGTGGGCCCCTGCCCCGGCTCGACACGAGGCGGGAACACCCAACGTTCTCGGTGCGGCCGCCTTGGCCACCGCATGCGATGTGCTGTCGGATCTGGATTTCGATCGGGTTGCCGAGCACGAGTCCGCCCTTTCGGCACGAATCCGTGCCGGCCTCGGGTCCGTGGACGGCCTGGAATTTCTCCGGCTGTGGGCGGATGTACCCGATACGGTCGGTATCGTGACGTTCACGATTGACGGATTCGAACCGGGGGAGATCGCCGCATATCTGTCCGCGGAACACGGAATCGGAGTACGCGATGGACGCTTCTGTGCGCATCCGTTGCTGGAGCGACTCGGTCGGCCTACCGGTGCAGTTCGAGTGAGCCTGGGGCTTGGAAGCACTTCCGAGGACGTGGATCGACTTGTCCACGCCGTATGCACTCTCGTGGATGGCAAACGGGCCTGGATCTATGTGAAGGAGGAAGGACAGTGGAATCCGGTGCCGGAGACCCGATTTTCGCCGGATGCGCAGGTGTGATCGCACCGCCCGTTCGAGGAACAGCGTCTGTTCACAGCGGGGTTGGCCGGTAGTAGCGGCCCTCGTGGTAAAGCAGTGGCGCTGCGGCCGAGTCGTCGTCGGCGTCGGCATGAACCCGGGTGACGAGGCCGATCACCAGCGTGTGATCCCCGATGGGAATCAACTGGTCCACGGTGACCCGAAGCCAACTGGGAGTGCCATGGAGCACCGGTTCCCCGCTGTCGAGCCTCGCCCAGAGCGACTTGTCTGCGAAGCGTTGGTCGGCGCTACGCGCGAACCGCTGAGCGAGGTGCTGCTGGTGCTCGCCGAGTAGGTGGATCACCACAGAATCGGCGGAGTGCAGAGCCCCGATACTCGAGGAGGTATGTGAGATGTTGAACGACACCAACGGCGGATCAAGTGAAAGGGAGGCGAAAGAGGTGGCGGTGAAGCCGACCGGGCCAGACCCCGAGTCGAGAGTCACGATGGTGACTCCTGCAGGGTGACGGCGCATAGCGGCGCGATAGTCCACCGCACTGATACCTGGTGCGAGTTCGCGATCGCGGGGCAGAGTCGATCGGTGGACTGTATCGGCATTCTCGACTGGGTCGGACAAAGCACTCTCCGGGTCGGCCCGTGTATCGGTTCACGAGATCTGCAGTCAACTATAGAAGGCGGGCCGAGGACTCAGTCGACGTCGATCGCAATGCCCGCTGTGATGCGCACCAACTCCGAGAACGACGTGCGGAAGATGGTATTCGGTTGTCCTGCTGCCGCCCATAGTTCGGGGTACTTGGCCAGCAGTGCGTCGACGTAGGTGGGCAGATTCGTAGGATGTCCGAGCGGTGCGATTCCCCCGATCGGCTGGCCGGTTGCCATCTGCACCATGTCTGCTGGTGCCGGAGCCAGAGTTCCCTGCAGTCGCTTGCCGGTGTTCGCGAGATCGACCTTGTGGGCTCCCGACACGAGCAGCAGGATCGGATCGTCATCCAGCATGAAGACGAGAGACTTGGTGATGGCTCCGATCTCTACCCCCAGAGACTTCGCTGCCTCGGCGGCGGAGTGAGTGGACTCGCGTTGGGTCACGATCACCCCGTGATGTCCTCTCGCGATCAGGGTTTCGGCGACGTGCGCGGCGTGGGGATGCAAGGGGATCGGCATGAACCAAGGGTAGGGCGCTTCACCGGGGAGGACTCCAAGAAGCGTCATTCGATACGAGATCGGAACGGGGCGTATCCGATTCCAGCTCGAGACGCACCGAGCGGTGGAGCCCAGGAGTAATCGGGCCGGTGAGTGAGGAGAGCGTGAGGGCAAGGGGCGCGTGCCCCGATCGGGCGAGGGAGATTCGGTATCGGTCATGGTCATGCGGGCATTCTCAACCTATTGTCGATACCATGAGTATTCAATACTCTAGGTATCATGACTGATGATCGTCGGCCGGACAGTGGTCACGGTGCGGACAGCGGCCAGGTCGAATGGGCGCCGCGGCCGCGTCCCGGTCGTGATGTCGTGCGTCAACGACTACTCGATGCCGCGGCCGAAGAATTCGCCGAACGCGGGTTCAACGCGGCCAGGCTTACCGAGGTGGCGCGACGGGCGGGCTTTACGAAGGGTGCCGTCTACTCGAACTTCGAGTCGAAGCAGGATCTGTTCGCCGAACTCTTCGCGCAGCGTTCCCTCGAGCTGGCGGGCCGCGTCCTCTCCGAGATCGCTGGGATGAGTCCTTCCGACGCCGCGGGAAGAAGTGGAGAGGCGATCGCTTCGTCGATGGTCCGTGATCAGGGATGGGCGCTGTTGGTCCTCGAATTCGGCGTCCTCGCGGCTCGGGATCCACAAATTGCGCAGGCCTACCAGAGAGAGCGGCGACAGTTGCGGGGCCGGCTCATCGAATTGATTGGCGAGCGGGCCCGCGAGTGGGGCGTCGAAGACACGCTGGACGTCCGCACGACAGCTATTTCGCTGATGGCCCTGATCTCCGGCCTGGTGCTCGAGTATTCGGTCGATCCCGAGGAAGTGGATCAGCCGGCGATGGGCGCCGCGGTCACTGCACTGTTTGCGGGCGCCCTCGCCACGGCAGGGCCGGCTTGAATTCAGGCGGTCTTGGCGACGACCCCAGCGAGAAAACGGTCGATGTGCGCCCAGGTGGAATCCTTCGCCGCCGTACCCGCGACGAGTCCGAGATGACTGCCCGGCGCGGTTTCGAACTGCACTGACGGCGAACTCGCAAGCGCGTCCGTGGCACCGCGGACCGATGCGACTGGCGCGATTACATCCTCGGTTCCGCCGATCGCGAGAACCGGGACTCTCACGTCGGCGAGGCTTACTTCCCCGCTCCGGGTCTGGAAACTGCCTGTAGCAAGGGAATTCCCGAGGACCAATTGCGTGCAAACCTGATGGAAGAATCGTGCGGGATATCCCGGCATCTGGGCCATGAACCGCTCGATCGATTCCATGCGGGCGAGGGTCTCGGTATCGTGCAGGTTCTTCGCGATGAACCACGGTTTCGTCAGTTCACGCTGCAGCGCGGTCAAACGGTAGCCGACTTGCACCAACGGTGCGGGCAGACCGCCCATCGGCCCAGTAGCGATGGCGAGGGGGCGATCGCCTGTGAAACGGCCGACGGCACGTAGCGGTGCGAACAGCGACACAGCCTCATAGTCGATCGGCGTGCCGAGCGCCGTCACCGAACCGACGGGGAGGTCGTTTCGAGCGGCCACGGTGAGCAGCGATATCGTCCCGCCGAGGCTCCACCCGATCAGATCGACGGGTGCGCCGTGGTGCCGCCGCGACACGAGATCTACAGATGTGGGAATGATGTGGTCGATCCAGTCCTCGAATCCGAGGTCACGGTCGTCGTAGCCCATCGTGCCGTAGTCGACGACGTAGGTTGCCTTGCCAGTGCCGACCAGATGCCCGGCCAGGCTTTGGCCCGGTCGCAGATCGAAACAGTGAGCGGGCGCCGCCAACGGGGGCACGAGAAGAACGGGCCGATCACCGTCGGACTTGTCGAGGTCGAACCGATGCAGGGCTTGGTGGGGTGCCTCGTGAATGAGGGTGGACGGGGTCCGCTGGATCGGTGCGATTCCGGAGCCGAAGGACAGTCGCCAGGCGTTGCGGGTCAGAGTGTTCAGCGTCGGGCTCCAAGCGATGTCGAGCACGGTGTCCTTTCGTGACGGCGTAGACCCTCCAGGTATGTGTTACGAAAACATACAGCAAATCTGTTTACGGACCTCAGCGGGTGCGGGACCGAGAGGCCAGGAACACACGCAGCGCCGTCGCCGGTCGGAGCAACATTCCCGGACGGTCGAGAAGGTGGGTCACGCGTAGGAATGCCGATCCGACGGCGGGGTCGACGGATACGGCTCGATCGAGCCTGGATGCGTAGGCGTTGGCGAACCGGACCCGCACCGGCCGTCGGCCTGGAACGGCTGGGATTCGAAGGTCGTTGTCCACCGTGAGGTTCCAGGCGCCGTCGATGCATCGATTCGCCTTGCGCAGGAATTGCCGGGTGGGATTTGTAGTCGCCGAATGTAGGCAGTCACGAAGGATCGTCGCCTCCACCGCGGCGACGCTCATGCCCTGGCCGTAGATGGGATTGAAGGAGCAGATCGCGTCGGCGAACGGCACGTAGTTCGACGGTAGGTCGGCCGCCGAATAGTGACGGCGAATGGTGGTCGGAATCCGGTATCGGACTGCATCGCCCACGGGCTCCGCCGCGGCCAGCGCGTCATACATGTCCGGGGCGGGAAACGTCCGCACGAACTCGAGGAACCCGTCTTGGTCGAGTGGCGGCACGTCGATGCCGTATCCGGCGAGGGTGACGATCCAGGTGCCGTCCTCCTGTCTGCCCATGAATCCACTGCGAGGGCTCGACGGCCCTGGTCCGATCCCGATACCGGAATCGCCACCCAGTGCAGATGTATGGAGGCGGAAGTGCCGGGTTGCATAGGTGACATCGATGACCAATTTCTTCTCGGGGGGAGCTCTGAACCCCAACCTGCCGAGCCAGGCGATACTCTGCGAACT
The DNA here is from genome assembly GCF_040656415.1 of Rhodococcus sp. NPDC049939. Classification (NCBI taxonomy): domain Bacteria; kingdom Bacillati; phylum Actinomycetota; class Actinomycetes; order Mycobacteriales; family Nocardiaceae; genus Rhodococcus; species Rhodococcus sp. NPDC049939. The sequence goes on from NZ_JBFAMC010000003.1 coordinate 32,403, forward strand.
GCGACCGGTCGAGTCCACGACGAAATCTGCGGGTACGAACTCGGTTAGGGGACCACCGAGCCGATGCTGCACGTCCACTCCGCTTACCGCCTCGCCATCGCCGACGAGTCCGGTGACGTTTCTGTGGTCGAGTATCTGAACGTTCGGCAGATCCCGAACACGTTGCCGTACTTGCCACTCGACGAGTGGCCGACTCGCGAGGATGCCGGGCACTCCGCTGGTGCCGCGGGCCAACCGGTGCCCGTCGACCACCCAGCGAATATCGGCCAGTGCGTCTCCGGTGATGGCGCCGAGGCCGAGCAGTTCTTCGACGAAGCCGGGGAGAAGGTCCTCCATCGCCGCCCGCCCACTTGCAAGCAACGCGTGCACGTGTCTGGCCTGCGGTACGCACCTTCGGGCGGTGGCGGTTGGAGGCAGACTGTCGCGCTCGAGGACGAGAACGTTCCGGAACGTACTGCTGAGAGCGGCAGCGGCCAGAAGGCCTCCGATGCCGGCGCCGAGCACGATGGCGTTGCCGCCCAACGGTTTGGTGGCACCGCCGCCGAAGCGCTTCCGATATGCCATAGAGGCTGTCCGTTCGCAGACGGTCCAGATAGCTTGATCGTACTTCGCGGGGCCTGAAGGGTAGCGGTTACTCTCTCGTCATGACAGAACAGAAGACTTGGAATGCATTCACCGTCGAATTCAAGGATCACGTTGCGCAGGTAACGCTTGTCGGTCCCGGCAAGGGCAATGCAATGGGTCCGGACTTCTGGAGTGAACTCCCGGAAATCTTCAGCCAACTCGATGCCGACCCCGAGGTGCGTGCGGTCGTGCTCGCAGGAGAGGGCAAGCACTTCTCGATCGGTCTGGACCTGGCTGCCATGAGCGGCGACCTCGGTCCCGTCCTTGCCGGCAACGCCCAGGCCGGACCCCGCACGAAGTTCCACGGCACGATCAAGCGGATGCAAGCGGCGATCAGTGCGGTCGCCGACTGCCGCAAGCCCGTTGTCGCCGCCGTGCAGGGTTGGTGCATCGGTGGTGGTGTCGACCTGATCGCCGCTGCCGACATCCGATACGCCAGCGCCGACGCGAAGTTCAGCATCCGAGAGGTCAAGGTCGCGATCGTGGCCGATGTGGGCAGTTTCGCGCGCCTGCCCGCAATCATCGGTGACGGACACCTGCGGGAACTTGCCCTCACCGGCAAGGACATCGACGCCGCTCGTGCCGCCGAGATCGGACTCGTCAACGAGGTCTTCGACGATACAGATGCCGTGCTTGCTGCAGCGCACGCTACTGCGGCGGAAATTGCCGCGAACCCGCCTCTCGTGGTGCATGGGATCAAAGACGTCCTCGACCACTCTCGCTCGGCCGCAGTCGACGACAGCCTTCGTTACGTTGCCGCCTGGAACGCTGCGTTCTTGCCATCGCAGGACCTGACGGAGGCGATTACCGCCGTATTCGAGAAGCGCACCCCCGACTTCAAAGGCGAGTAGCTGCAAACTTACCGGAAGGTAAATCCCTGTTAAGCAGTTGCCACACCCCTTGATGCGCTTTCATACTTAGTGAAAACAATTAATCACTTAGTGTAACGAGGGAACAGTGTCGCATTCGGTTGAAGCGCCGGTGTCTTTCACGCACCGGCAAGTTCTCGTCATTCTCAGCGGTCTGATGCTCGGCATGTTTCTTGCTGCGCTCGATCAGACCATCGTGGCGACGGCGATCCGCACGATCGCTGACGATCTCAACGGATATTCGCTGCAGGCGTGGGCCACCACGGCCTACCTCATCACTGCAACGCTGGCGACACCGCTGTACGGCAAATTATCCGACCTCTACGGGCGCAAGCCGTTCTTCATGTTCGCGATCACGGTGTTCGTCATCGGCTCGGCCCTTTGCGCGTTCTCGACGTCGATGTACATGCTCGCGGCTTTTCGTGCGTTGCAGGGGCTCGGTGCGGGTGGCTTGTTCTCATTGGCGCTGACCATCATCGGCGACATCGTGTCCCCCCGTGAACGCGCAAGGTATCAGGGATACTTCCTTGCGGTATTCGGTACGTCCAGCGTCATCGGACCAGTTCTCGGCGGCGTGCTTGCCGGGCAGGACTCGATCCTCGGAATCACCGGTTGGCGCTGGGTGTTCCTGGTGAACGTACCGATCGGACTCTTCGCGGTGGCGGTGGTCTTCAAGGTTCTGAACCTCCCGAAACGTCCGGTCGAGGACCAGCGGATCGACTGGTGGGGCGCAATCGCGCTCGCGATCGGTGTGGTGCCGTTGCTCATCGTCGCCGAGCAGGGGCGTGAGTGGGGATGGGGCAGTCCGCAATCTTTGGTGTGCTACGTGATCGGCGTGATCGGGGTGTTGGCGTTCGTACTGGTCGAGGTGGCGATGAAGGACGCCGCGCTCATTCCGATGCGCTTCTTCCGTAACGGCACGTTCACGCTCGGAGTCATCATCAGCTTCGTCGTTGGTGCGGCTATGTTCGGAGGCCTCACCCTCCTTCCGCAGTACCTGCAGGTGGTGAAGGGCTCTAGCCCCACTGTCGCCGGATTCCAGATCCTGCCGATGGTCATCGCTCTCATGGCGGGATCGGTGATCAGCGGTCAGATGATTTCGCGGACGGGCCACTATCGGTGGTTCCCCATCATGGGAACGGCTCTGATAGTGCTCAGCAGTGTCCTGATGCACACAGTGGCCGCCGATACGCCGATGCCGATTCTCATGGTCTACATGTCGATTGTCGGTGTCGGTCTCGGGTTCTTGATGCAGCCGTTGACCCTCGCCATTCAGAATGCGCTTCCGTCAAGGGATATGGGAGTGTCCACCGGCGCGGCGACATTCTTCCGGCAGATCGGTGGAACTGCGGGCGTTGCGATTTTCCTGTCCGTCCTCTTCTCCAGGTTGACCCCGGATATCGGCGAGCGCGTGACCGCGGCGGCAGGTTCTCCCGAATTTCAGCAAGCGGTGGTCGCGGCCACGCAGAGCAACGACCCGGCAGTAGCCGGGCTGGCCCAGGGCATAATCAGCCCGGATCACTCCGCCGTGGGCGGTGTGCTCTCGGACAGTTCGGTGATCGGCAGGCTGAGCGACGTTTTGGCCTTGCCGTTCCGGCAGGGATTCGCCGACGCCGTCGGATACGTCTTTCTGGTGGTGTCGATCCTCGCGGCCGTCGCCTTCGTTCTGACCGTCGTGTGGAAAGAACAGCCACTCCGAACCGAGTCCGGTATCGAGTCTTCGTTCAACGCAATGTCGGAGGAAGATCAGGGAGAAGAACAGGGTGTTTCCCCAAGGGTCACCTCATCGCCCCGACATGCCGCTTCATCTCCCCGGCACAGAGCCTAGATACATGAGGGTTTTATGTCGGTAGGCCTTCCGGGAGCCGCGAGGCCGGAGGAAGGCGACCGGGCCTCGTTGAACTGGTCCTACGCCTTTTAGTCCCGGGGGCAGGTACTCATCACTTCGGCGATCTCCTTGTAGGAGAGTCCTTGGCGCCTGAGTTCAACTGCTCGGCGATGTTTTTCGGCCGCGCGAGCCAGGAAATCCTCTTCAGATACTCGATCTTTTCCAAATCGTCTGTTATCGTTTCGTGACCTCAATGTAAGGGGTACGTGATGTTCGTCCGCGCGTTTGTGTGCGAGCGGACATCTCGAGTGAAAGAGGATCATGAGAAATTCAGTTCGTATCGCCATGACCGCAGCCTGTGCTGCCCCGCTCGTCGCCGCTGTGTTCGCGGCACCGGCCGGCGCGCAGGAGACCGAGGCCGTCACCCTTTCGGCTGCGGTTGCAGGCAACGACTTCGCCGTCAGCATCACCAACGACACAGAGAACGAAATCAAGTGCCAGTGGAACGTGACCGAGGCTGACGCCGACAACATCCTGGTCCAGGTCGGACCCGGAGCCGTCCAGCCCGGCGGTCCCAGCGTCTACGACCCGGTCACCCTCGCCGAGGACGGCGACTACCTGGTCAACTGGTCCTGCTACCGCTTTGATTCCCCGGATCGGTGGGGTTCGGAAGGTGGGAATGTGACAGCCGCCCCGTTCGCCTTCACCGTCGGAGAACCGGAGCCCGAGCCGGACACCGGCAGCCTGGACAAGCTCGACGAGGTGGATCTGGGTAGCCTCGCCGATGTCGCCAAATTCTTGGGCTCGGTGGCCGAATTGGACCTTGGCGGCCTGAGCGGCAGCGTCGGCATTGCCACCGGCAGCATCGACTCCGGCTCTCTGGCCCCGTGATCGAGCAAGTCGTGTAAGACGACGAAGGCCCCGCCAACTCGGCGGGGCCTTCGATCTGGATGAGCTCAATTCGCGGACACCTCGGCTTCCCGGGCTTGCGTCGCTCGTCCGTACTCCTCAGAGGTCGTCTTCCGAAGCGAAACTCTCGGGTTGGCCATTGGTGCATCTGCGTCAACACAGCGGAACGCCGAACCGCGCCACGCGGCGCCACCCGTCGAACTCTTGGAGCAGGGCCACCTCCGCCTCAGACCTGGTAGCGAAAGTGTTTGCAGGCCAGTAGATCGCGTCGACGAAATGCTCCATGAACCGAAGGGCCGTTGTCGACAGCCCCTGTCGCCGTGGTGAAGTAGTTGCCTCAGCAGGCGTCGCGGAATCGTGGAGTCGCCCATTCCAGCCTCTGCGCAGATTGGCGCCCCGGCGCGCGTTCTCGCCTATGATTCGCTCGATGCGTTTGCGGCCTATTCGCTTACGCGGCGGCGAAACCCGAGCCACACCCGAGGCAACCCGTCCTTACTACGAGTAGCGTCCAGGCTTGCCGTTCGGGACCGTGCTAGGCTCGCCGCGTGACTGCCGGGTCGGCCATTGGCCAAGAGCGAGAAGAGTTCCCGGCCGCTGCGTGATCGCGCGGCGGGCCGCGAGCCTGTCTGTCTCGAGAACTCCCGCCCCCAAACATGCGGGTCGCTCACCTCCACTTTCTCTGTCTTCGCCTTCTGCTTTCGTGCTCTCGTACGGAGGCCAAGCTTGTCTGCCCCAGACTCTCGAATCCGAAGAGGAGAACATCCGCAATGACTGTGGAGACCACTACCGACCACCTCGTGGCAGAATTCCGGGCCACCGGCGGAAGAATGAGCGGGCCGCTGTCGAACGCCCGAACCTTGCTGCTCACCACGACCGATGTGCGCACCGGCGATTCGGTCACTACGCCTGTGTCCTACCTGCCCGACACCGGAAATCGCTTTCTGTTGATCGCTGTGCCGGACGAGGCAGGCACGCTGCCCGCCTGGTATGACGACCTGCGCGCCGAGCCCCAGGCAGGGCTCGAGACAGGTGTGTTCGACCTGCAGTCGCGTGCAGAAGTGCTCGTGGGCTCCGGCCGCGACGAGGTATTCAATCGGCTGATCGAAGCGAATGGACCCAAACTTTCGAGCGCCCAGGAGCGGTTCGGGGCGCCGCTGCCGGTGATCGCGCTCTACCCGGTGTCCGCTCGTCCGTCTGCGGGTAGTGGCTGGGGCAATGAGCTGAAAGTCATCCACGACGGCTTCCGCCGTGAACTGGCGCTCGTGCGCCGTGAGGTGGCCGGCGCAGGACCGCGTCTGGCCGCGCAGCTGAAGATCAACTGCCTGACGATGTGCGGCGGCCTGACTCACCACCACACCATGGAGGGCATCCACATGCTTCCCACCGTGGCGGAGAAGCATCCAGAGCTTGCGGCTGTTGTGGCCAGGTTGAGCCAAGAGCACGAGGCGATGGCAGCGTTGCTCGATGAACTGAAGCAACTTCTCGAAGACGAGAACGTTGACCCCACGGAGATCCTGCCGAAGGTCGAGCGGATCACGAGAGATGTCGAAGCCCACTTGGACTACGAGGAGGATCAACTGGTTCCGGTACTGAACGCACTGGCGCCGGGCGACTGAGGCGCGGGCAGCTGATCGGTTGACCTTGACGCTACGTCATGGTTGAGACTTGGCCCATGCGAATAGGTCAGCTCGCGCAGGTTGCCGGAACCACGACGAGGACGGTGCGTCACTACCACCGGCTCGGCCTGTTGAACGAGCCGCAACGTCGATCCAACGGCTACCGCGAGTACACCGTCAGCGATGCCGTCCGATTGATTCGAATCCGTTGGCTGGCGACCCGCGGGGTTCCTCTCGGGTCGGTCGCAGCCCTCCTGGCCGACGAAAGGTCGAGCGAAGACGATCGCGACGTGGTGGCGGATCTTCGGGCGTTGATCGCCACTATCGAGAAGGAACAGGCCGTACTCGCAAGCCGCCGAGCTGCGCTCACCGAGATGCTCGCCGAGGCGGAACGCGGCAACCCGATCTCGGCACTGCCGGCCGAGCTGGCAAGAGCCTTCGCCGACGCCATGGACAACGCGCCATCACGCGCGGTCGGTTCGGCTATACGGCATGACCGAGACCTTGCCGAGGCCCTCGCGATGTCGAGAAGCGCACCGGAGGCACTACTCGCCGGCTACAAGGCAACGATGGCCGATGAACTCCAGCGTGAGCGATATCTGACCCTGCTTGCTGAATGGTCACAGCTCGAAGGGTGCGACCTGGCGTCGGCGGAATCAAAGATCGGTGCACTCGCAGCCGAACTCCTCGAGTTCTTCGATCAGCAGCAGATGGCGATCATGGAGCCATCCGAGGAAGCGGCCGAGGTCGTCGGCGGCTTTGGCGGGGCATTTTCGCTCGAGGATCTGATCCCCGACCCCGCACAACGTGAAGTCGTTCTGCGGGTCCAGCGAGAATTGGTTGCCCGATCCTCGATTCCTGCGGGTATCTGATGATCATGCTCCGGGCGCTATGGCTGTGGATCCGTGGACGTCACGCCGGAATCGAACCGGCTGCGATCGTTCTGAGTGCGCACCGAGGAACACTCGTGATGCCGGCGGCGTTCGCTGTAGCCACGGTCGTCGAGATCGGGGTGCTGCATCTGCTCGTGCCGTGGATGTGGCTTCGGGTGAGCCTCGCGGTCGCATCGGTCTGGTCGCTGCTCGCACTACTTGGGTACCTGGCGATTCATCGCACCAACCCGCACTATCTGACCGACACGTCCCTCGTGCTCCGTCAATCCGGTGAAGTCGTAGCAATCGTCGATCGGACCGACATCGAGTCGATCACGCTCAGGCCCCGATTCACCGAGACCGCACCGACGATAAGGGGCGATCGTCTATGCCTCCCGAACGCCGACGGAACGAAGGTCGATCTGGCCCTTGCCCGTCCGGTCACCGCTCGACTTCCCGCACTCATGCCATCGCGAAGGATCACCGAGGAGGTCAGCCGCATCAGCTTGTATGTCGACGAACCGGTACGCGTGCTCGCAATGTTGGCTCGCCGTGACGATGAGCCCACCACGGCGATCGATACCTCGAGTCGTACGAAAGCAACGTAGCGTCGACTGAGTTGGTGCTCAGCTCAGTGGCTGCCGCTGCTCTCGAGGCGCTTGATCGAAGCTTCGATCTCTGCCTTCGCCTCGGCGACACCGACCCAGTCGGCGCCCTTGACGTACTTGTTCGGCTCGAGATCCTTGTAGTGGACGAAGAAGTGCTTGATGGCGTCCAGCTCGAACTTGGGTACGTCCGTGATGTCCTGGATGTGATCCCAGCGCGGATCGCCCGCGGGTACGCACAGCACCTTGTCGTCGCCGCCGGCCTCGTCGACCATCTTGAACATGCCGACCGGCCTCGCCTCGACGATGACGCCTGGGAAAACGGGTTCGGGCAGCAGCACCATCGCGTCCAGCGGGTCGCCGTCCTCGCCGAGGGTGTTGTCGATGAAGCCGTAGTCGGCCGGATAACCGAACGACGTGTAGAGGTAGCGGTCCAGTTTCACGCGGCCGGTCACGTGGTCGACCTCGTACTTGTTTCGCTGACCCTTGGGGATCTCGATGGTGACGTCGAACTCCACGTCGATTCCTCGCTGTCGTGTTGGTGATGATTCTCTCGGAGAGGATATCGGGTCGAAGATAAGGTTGGTTGTCTGACCACCCACCAACAGCACAGTGAAGACGGAGGCGCGTTGCCGGTCCAGGGAAAGAAGAAGATCGGCTCGTTGGCCGAACGCGATCGCCGAAACAGGCGAGTTCTGTTCGCCTCGATCGTGGTGGTGCTCGCGATGGCGGCAGTTCTGGTGATCGTGGTGACGACGCAGGCCGCGAGAGCGGGTCGCGAAGATTTGAGGAGCGCTACCGAACCTCCCCGGGTCACCGCTGCACCAACTGTCAGGCCGGTGCCGGAAGATGCTCCGATTCCGACCCCGCAGGGGATTGCGGCGGCTTTGGGTCCGGCAGCCGCGAACCCGAATTTGGGTGTTTTCAGTGGAACGGTGACCGACGCTCTCACCGGGCAGGTGCTGTGGAGCCTCAATCCGCAGACACCGGTGATCCCCGCTTCCACTACGAAGATCCTCACAGCAGCATCCGCGCTGTTGTCGCTGCCGCCCGACCATCGGGTGGCGACCAAGGTGGTCCAGGGCGCGACTCCCGGCGAGATCGTCCTGGTCGCTGGAGGCGATCCCACGCTCACCGCCTTCCCGGTGGGCGAGAGCGGTTACTACCCGGGTGCGGCACATATATCGGAGCTTGTCGATCAGATTCGCGCGGCGGGGATCCAGGCGACGAGAATGGTGGTCGACACCAGCATCTACTCCGGCCCAGCAATGGCGCAGGGGTGGTACCCGGCGGATATAGGTGGGGGGTTCATCACGCCGACCGAGCCGATCATGATCGACGGTGGACGAGCGGACCCATTGGTTGAAGATTCGCCCCGAAGTGCCACACCTGCGCTCGACGCCGGAAGGGTACTGGCAGCTGCACTGGGCATGGACCCGTCTTCGGTGAGCGCCGGAGTCGCCGCGCCCGATGCGGCCGTCATCGCGAGTGTGCAGTCTGCGCCATTGCGTGACCGACTGCAGCAGATGATGGAAAACTCGGACAATGTGCTGGCTGAGGCAATTGGGCGGGAGGTGGCCATGAATGCCGGTGCGGAAGCATCATTCGAGGGAGCCGTCGCGACCATTTTCCAGACACTGACCGCGGCCGGATTCGACCTGTCGGGTCTGACTCTGTACGACGCGAGCGGGTTGTCCGTCGACGACCGTATTTCTCCACGCCTGCTCGACGAGATGCTTACGGCCGCAGCGGGGGACGGCATGCCCGCTCTGCGCCCGATGCTCGACTACCTGCCGGTGGCGGGTGCCACCGGCAGCTTGATCGACCGCTACGACTCCGGAACCCGGGAAGGTGCCGGATGGGTGCGTGCGAAGACCGGAACCCTGGATGTGGCCAGTGCACTGGCCGGGTATGTGGTTGACCAGGACGAGCGAGTCCTGACCTTTGCGCTGATGTCTACTGGCAGCCCGCCGGAGGCCAGTCGTCCCGCGCTCGACGCGCTGACGGCAACGTTGCGTACATGCGGGTGTCGTTGATGGCTGGCGGCGGAAGTGCTTTCAGTGGGGCGGTCGATTGGGACCTGGCTGCCAGGACTGGCGTGAAACTGGCTCGAAGCGGTCCGGCGACATCACGGTATACAGCCGAGACCGTGGTTGCGGAATTGTCCGAGGCGTCGATGCGGGCGGAATTGCCCGTGCGGGAAGTGACTGGGCTCGCCGACGGGTTGCCGGTGCCGACCGCGCAGATCCTCGATCGGAGCGGATGGATCCGGGCTGCAGCGCATTCGCTGGAGCAGCTCACCGGCGGTGAAGCCGTATCGGGAACGATGACCGGCAAGCCCGCAGGCATTCAGGCGGGAGCAATGCTCGCCTATCTGTCTTCGGCGATCCTCGGCCAGTACGACCCGTTCACCGGCGACAACGGGACCCTGCTGCTGGTAGCGCCCAACGTGGTTGCCGTAGAGCGTGCACTTCGAGTGCAGCCCAGTGACTTTCGGCTGTGGGTGTGCCTGCACGAGGTGACGCATCGTGTGCAATTCTCCTCGTCACCGTGGCTCACCGAGTACATGCGGGACACCGTGGAAACACTCGGGGCCTCGGTCGACGAGTCGGTCTCGGACTTCGTCGCACGGCTTTCGTCAGCGCTGCGGGACCGCAGCCGTGGCGACTCGGAAGACCCTGGCGCGCCAGGCGGCCTGGTCGGGTTGCTGCGAGCGACTCAAGCGGAACCTCAGCGCGAGGCGTTGGACCGTTTGCTGGTGCTCGGCACGTTGCTGGAGGGACATGCTGATCATGTGATGGACGCTGTCGGGCCTGCGGTCGTACCGTCGGTGACCACCATTCGCGCGGCATTCGACATTCGGCGTCGCCGCAAGAGCAACCCCGTGCACCGCCTGATCCGGGCTCTTCTCGGAATGGATGCCAAGATGGCGCAATACGTGCGGGGCAAGGCTTTCGTCGATGCCGTCGTCGACCAGGTGGGGATGGACCGGTTCAACGCGATCTGGACAAGCCCTGACACTCTGCCCAAGCTCGGTGAGATCGACCGGCCCGACGCATGGGTGTCGCGGGTGCTGGGCTGACGGGAGAGGGGGCTGAGTCGGCGATGTTACTTCCCGAAGAGCCGGCGATTCTAGTGGTCCGTCATGCCGTAAGGCGTTGGCTCGCGGAGCACTGCCCGGACGGTGACGTCGCGGTCGCGTTGTCGGGTGGAGCCGACTCATTGGCGCTGACAGCGGTCGCTGCGGCCGAGGCGCGGTCGGTTCGAGCGCTGGTAGTCGATCACCGACTACAGCCTGGGTCCGCGGAGGTGGCCGAGACAGCGGCCGCGCAGGCTCGTGCTCTGGGCTGTGCGAGTGTCGAGGTGCTCCCGGTGGAAGTGACCGGATCGGGCGGCCTCGAGGCCGCCGCCCGCCAGGTCCGTTATGCGGCGCTCGACCGTGCGCGGGGCGCCCGGCCGGTGCTGTTGGGTCACACGCTCGACGACCAGGCGGAGACGGTGCTGCTCGGGCTCTCGCGCGGGTCGGGTGGCAGATCGATCTGGGGTATGAGTGAATACGAAAGCCCCTGGGGTCGACCATTTCTCGAAGTGCGACGCGAGGTGACGCATCAGGCCTGCGACGAACTGGGGCTGATCCCGCACGTGGACCCGCACAACGCGTCGCCCGACTTCGCGCGGGTGCGGTTGCGCACAGAAGTGCTGCCGCTTCTCGAGGAGGTTCTGGGCGGTGGTGTCGCTGAAGCCCTCGCCCGTACTGCGGAGCAGTTGCGTGAGGAAGGGGCGGTACTCGACGCGGTTGCCGAAGTCGCCGCATCGGAGGCGGTGGTGGATGGGGAGATCGACGTGATGGTTCTCGCACAGTCGGCTCCTCCCGTGCGACGCCGGGTGTTGCGCACATGGCTTCTCGGCAAGGGTGCGCGGGGCCTGGGCAACAAGCAGTTGCGGGCGGTCGACGACCTCGCCGTGCGGTGGCACGGACAGGGGCCCGTAGCGATCGGTGGCGGAACGCCGAACGCGAGGTTGGTGGTCTGCCGTAGACGTGGCAGGCTGAACGTCGGATTGGAAGAGCAACGAAGGGTTTGATCGCGTGTACGAGGGCGACATCGCATCGGTACTGATCTCCGAGGACGAGATTCGTCGACGTACCGTGGAAATGGCCGAGGAAATCGCAAAGCGCTACCCGGAGGGGGAACCGGAAGGTGACCTGCTCCTGATCGGTGTCCTCAAGGGCGCGATCTTCTTCATGACCGACTTCGCTCGGGCGCTGCCGATTCCCGCCCAAATGGAGTTCATGGCCGTCAGTTCCTACGGCTCGTCCACTTCGTCTTCGGGCGTTGTGCGCATTCTCAAGGACCTCGACAAGGACATCGCCGGCCGACATGTGCTCATCGTCGAGGACATAATCGACTCCGGTCTGACGTTGTCCTGGTTGATGCGGAATCTTTCCACGCGCAACCCGGCCTCGCTCGATGTCGTCACGTTGCTGCGCAAACCCGATGCGGTCAAAGCCGACATCAAGGTCGCGAATGTGGGTTTCGACATTCCCAACGAGTTCGTGGTCGGGTACGGCCTCGACTACGCGGAGCGCTACCGCGATCTGCCGTACATCGGAACTCTCGAGCCGTCCGTCTACGGCGGCTGAACAAGCCGGAATCGCGGAGCCGACATTTCCCGGTCAGCGGGCGGGCTTCTGCGCTACTGCGGCTTCGAGCGCCCGGAGATCTTGCTCGAACTGGCGGAACAGCCAGAAGACCCCGAAGAACGCAAAGATCGAGCCGACGCACAGTATCCGAACCGCGGGAATGACCAAGCCGATTTCGTTCGGCGGCAGAAAAGTCACGCCTGCCACTCCAGCCAGCGGAACGGACGCGGCCAGCGCGAGATAGAGCGTGCTGCGGCGATCCAGGCCGCGAAGCTTGTGGGCGTCGGAGCTGCTCGCGAGGTCCTGCGGCAACAAGGCCGGATAGATGTAGCGCACTGCAATAAAGGCGACCACGAAGAACGGGTACGCCACAGACATCGCGCCGCAGACGATGAGCGACACGTTGAAGTGCACGTACGCATCCGGGGGCACGTTCCCGGCCGCGAGTTGCAGGGCGATCGGGTAGGCGATTCCCGCAATGAGCCACAATCCGAACACCACCAGCACCACGCGGTCGCCGAGTAGCAGCGTGTCGGAGCGGGCGCGGGCGAGAAGCTTGCGGTCGTACGTCCGTCCCCTGCGCAGACCCCACGGCACGATTAACGGATAGCGGCACCAGTAGAGAAGCATGATCGCGCCGAGCGGATACGCGATCGAGTTGATCACCAGTTGGATGCTGCCGAACGAGTGCTGAACTTCCGGGCTCAGATCGCTGATGATCAGCAATTTGTTGTGGTGGTAGTTGTAGGCTCCTGCGAGAGCGTTCGGCACCGCAATTCCCGCGATCAGCATGGGGAGCGCCCAGCGGCGGAGCCGCATTCGCCTGCTGTTCGGTGGTGGATCGACCAAATCGCGGGCTCGCGTGTTGAGGCACAGGTCGAATTGCTGGGCCAACTCGCTACCACAGGACCAGCGGTCTTCGGGCTTCGGCGAGAGACACTTGAGCAGGACTCGTCGCAAAGACGCCGGGCAGTCCGCCGGCAGTTGGTCGAGTAGTTCGGGATCGATCTCGCGGCTTCGGCGATCGATCATCGCTTCGAGCGAGGCCGCGGACTCAGCCGAAACCTCGCCGTCGTCGTACGGTCGTCGGCCGCACAGCAGCTCCCACAGCATCACTCCGAGCGCAAAGATGTCACTGCGGGTGTCGAGATCCGCAGCCGTCCCAGGCATCCCACGGTGACATGCTTCGAGTTGCTCGGGAGACATGTAGGCGAGGGAACCGCCGAAGTAGGCCAGTGGAGACACCCCGGCGATGTTGTCGCTGAAACTGATGTTGAAGTCGGCCAGTTTCGGCACCCCCTCTGCTGTCAGGAGGATGTTGGCCGGTTTGATGTCGCGGTGCAGGACGCCGCGCTCGTCCGCGTAGCTGAGGGCTTCGGCGAGTCGCCGCCCGAGCCAAGCGACAGTCTCCGGCCACGTCAGCGATGCGATTTCGTCGCGCACACTCGAATCGGTGGGCCTGATCTCGCCCTTCTCGTGCATCTCCTCGTCGACCACGTCCAGTAGGAGTCTTCCGGTCCGTTCGCGCTCCGGTGTGATGCGCACTCGGCGCAACACCCGTAGCAGGGTGCCACCCGGTAGGTATTGCATGTAGAGCAGTCGTAGTTTGCGATCTTCGAGCATCCGCTGGTCGAACACCCTCACGATGTAGTTGTGGTCGAGTTGTGCGAGGGTTTGTGGCTCGTTCCCGTGATCGCGTGAGATCTTCACAGCGACCAGTCTGTGCATCGACCGCTGACGCGCCAGGAACACTCGGCCGAACGCTCCGCTGCCCAGGCCCATCAACAAATCGAAGTCGTCGACCTGCTGACCGACCTCGACATCTTCGAGATCGGGGCTCGGTGGTGTCGTGATGAGCGTGTCGTGCCTGCCTGGGGTCTGCTGGCTTGCGGTCGCGGTTTGCTCAGCCTCGAGGGGTGCAGCGGAGACCGTGCGGTCGAACTTCGGGGGCGGATGTTCGGCATTTGTGACTGTGTGATCAGTACTGGAAGTGGATGTACTGACTGCAGTTGCCGACTTGTTGCTCCCGTAGCCGGAGTTTTCTGCTCTGCCGGGTCGCCCGGCAGGGTCCGATTCGGTCTTGCCCGACCCGTTTCCTCTGGTCATTGCACATCACGGGTTCTGGTAGGCGATTCCCTGACGCATAGAGGGCAGTCTGGGACTCCGTCGTCTGAAGTAGGGCAAAAAGCCCATTCTGGACAATTCTCATACTGGGATAAGCGAATCGTAACTCGCCACGACCTACCGTATCCAGCGCTGATGCTGAAATGATTGTGATGAGCGGACTGGTGAAGAGTCTCGGCAGACGACAACTCCTTCTCTCGCGTGTTGCTGCGAAGAGGGGTGCAGCGTGGATCGGTCCGGCGCGCCGGTACGGTGATCTCCAGTACATTTGGCGCCTGATCGAGGCTGGGGGGAACCGATAGGCCCTCGTAGGCGTTGATAAAGAAGAGACCGCTCGCAGGGGCGGTTGGCTGCTAGCTGGAGTCACCGGAGTGCCGTCGCGGTAACCTGGTATGTCCGGTTTTCAGCCGGAATGCGCACCCGGAAGACCCGCACTCTCGAAAGGACCGGCCATTTCGGTCGACCTGTATGAACCGTAAGACTGTGTTTCGAAACCTGGCGATCATTGCCGCCATCCTGCTTGTGTTCTATGCCTTCAGCTACTTCGGCAATGACACAAGGGGGTTCAAGGTTGTTGACACCTCGGTGGCGATCGGGCAGCTCGATGCGAACAATGTCGACAAGGCGCAGATCGACGACCGGGAACAACAGGTGCGTCTATGGCTGAAGTCCGGCAACGACGCCACTGACGGCCAGACCGAAATCCTCGCGAAGTATCCGGAGTCGGCGTCCGAACAGATCTTCAACGACGTCTCGACCAAGGGCCTCGAGAGCTACAACACGACGGTTACGCAGGAGAGCTGGCTCACCTCGATCTTGCTGTTCGTGCTGCCGATGGTGATCCTCCTCGGCATCTTCTTCTTCGTGATGAGCCGCATGCAGGGCGGCGGGCGCGGAGGCGTCATGGGCTTCGGCAAGTCGAAGGCCAAACAGCTGACGAAGGACATGCCGAAGACGACCTTCGCCGATGTCGCGGGTGCGGAGGAGGCTGTCGAGGAACTCTACGAGATCAAGGACTTCCTCCAGAATCCGGCGCGCTACCAGGCCTTGGGCGCGAAGATTCCCAAGGGTGTCCTGCTCTACGGCCCTCCCGGAACCGGCAAGACCCTGCTCGCTCGAGCGGTGGCAGGCGAGGCGGGCGTGCCATTCTTCACGATCTCGGGTTCGGACTTCGTGGAGATGTTCGTCGGTGTCGGTGCATCCCGCGTGCGTGACATGTTCGAGCAGGCCAAGCAGAACAGCCCCTGCATCATCTTCGTCGACGAGATCGACGCTGTGGGCCGTCAGCGTGGCGCAGGCCTCGGAGGTGGGCACGACGAGCGTGAGCAGACTCTCAACCAATTGCTCGTCGAGATGGACGGCTTCGGCGACCGCACCGGCATCATTCTCATTGCGGCGACGAACCGCCCCGACATCCTGGATCCGGCTCTGCTGCGTCCCGGCCGTTTCGACCGGCAGATCCCTGTCGGCGCCCCCGACCTCGCAGGTCGTCGCGCCATCCTGAAAGTCCATGCTCAGGGCAAGCCGATCGACCCCAATGCAGATCTAGAGGGGCTCGCAAAGCGCACCGTCGGTATGTCGGGTGCCGACCTCGCCAACGTAATCAACGAGGCAGCGCTGCTCACCGCGCGCGAGAACGGCAACGTCATCACAGAGGTCGCGCTCGAGGAGTCCGTCGACCGTGTGGTTGGTGGGCCCCGCCGCAAGAGCCGCATCATCAGCGAGCACGAGAAGAAGATCACCGCTTACCACGAGGGCGGGCATACGCTCGCCGCGTGGGCGATGCCAGACATCGAACCCGTCTACAAGGTCACCATCCTCGCCCGCGGCCGCACTGGAGGTCACGCGATGACAGTGCCCGAGGACGACAAGGGTCTGATGACGCGGTCGGAGATGATCGCTCGCCTCGTGATGGCGATGGGGGGTCGCGCGGCTGAAGAGCTCGTCTTCCACGAGCCGACCACTGGTGCCTCTTCGGACATCGACATGGCGACGAAGATCGCTCGGTCGATGGTCACCGAGTACGGCATGAGCGCCAGGTTGGGTGCGGTCCGGTACGGGCAGGAGGGATCGGACCCGTTCCTCGGTCGGACGATGGGGCAGCAATCCGACTATTCGCATGAGGTCGCTCGCGAGATCGACGAAGAGGTTCGGAACCTCATCGAGGCCGCTCACACCGAGGCGTGGTCCATTCTCGATGAGTACAGGGATGTGCTCGACGTCCTGGCCACCGAACTCCTCGAGCGTGAGACTCTCACGCGCAAGGACCTCGAGAAGATCTTCCACAGCGTTGAAAAGCGCCCACGTATAACCGTATTCAACGACTTTGGACAACGGACCCCGTCTGACAAGCCGCCGGTCAAGACGCCGCGGGAACTCGCGGTCGAGCGCGGCGAGACGTGGCCGAAGCAGCCTGAACCCGTGTTCGCCCAGAAGCAGTCGCAGCCGGCGCCTGCCAACGGCTATACGCAACAGGCAGCGCCCCACCCTCACAGTGGGCCTACGCAGTCGCAGCCGGACACGAGACCGGACTACGGCGCACCCGCGGGATGGTCGGCTCCAGGTTGGCCGCCGCGCGAGCCGGGCAACCAGACCTCAGAGGGGCAGATGTCCGGTAACCGGGGTTCGGGCAACCAGGATTCGGTTGGCCAGTGGAACCAGCCGCCGTACGAGCAGCGCGACACTGCGGAGGATGACGCACAGTCGAAGGCCTGGAAAGGGTCGGACGGATCCAACTGATCCACCGGACACTAGATTATTGCTTCGGGGCGATTGGTCTCGGTACTGAAGGAGTTTCGGTTGTCGGTGAATCATCTCGATAGTGAACTCATGGCGCTCGATACAGGCCGAGTGTTCGATCAGCCTCGAGCCGAAGCGGCAGTGCGCGAACTCTTGATCGCGGTCGGCGAAGACCCGGACCGCCCGGGACTGATCGACACGCCTGCCCGTGTGGCGCGTGCGTACCGAGAGGTCTTCGCGGGCCTGTATACCGACCCGGATGAAGTACTGAAGACGACATTCGACGAGGGGCACCAGGAGCTCGTGCTGGTGCGCGACATTCCCCTGTACTCGACCTGTGAGCACCATCTCGTATCGTTCCACGGGGTTGCTCACGTCGGGTACATCCCCGGTCCGACCGGCAGGGTGACGGGGCTGTCGAAGCTGGCCCGGGTGGTCGATCTCTATGCCAAGCGACCACAGGTTCAGGAGCGCCTGACCAGCCAGGTTGCCGATGCTGTCATGCGCAGTCTCGATCCGCGCGGGGCGATCGTGGTGATCGAGGCCGAGCACCTGTGCATGGCGATTCGGGGGATCCGCAAGCCCGGTGCGAGCACCACAACCTCCGCAGTACGTGGCCTGCTGCAGTCCAGTGCCGTCTCACGTGCGGAGGCGCTGGACCTTATTCTCCGGAAGTGACCGTGACCGAGCTTCCTTCACCCGGCCGAACCGCGGTGATGGGCGTATTGAACGTCACCGACGATTCCTTCAGCGACGGCGGACTGTATCTCGACCGCGACGCAGCGCTGCTGCACGGACTCGAATTGAAGCGCTTGGGCGTCGACATCGTCGACGTCGGTGGTGAGTCCACGCGGCCAGGTGCAACCCGAGTCGATCCCGAGGTCGAGGCGGGGCGGGTCGTGCCTGTGATCGCGGACCTGGTTGCCGAGGGTATATACGTCAGTGTCGACACCATGCGGGCCTCCGTCGCAAAGGCCGCGATCGAGGCGGGCGCGTCGATCGTCAACGATGTTGCCGGTGGTCGTGCGGATCCCGCGATGGCTTCGGTGCTTGCCGATGCCGGGGTTCCGTGGATTCTGATGCACTGGCGTTCAGCCGGTGACTACGTGCATCGGGGCAACGCCGATCACTACGACGACGTGGTGCGCGAGGTGCGGGACGAGTTGATGACGCAGGTCGACCTTGCTGTGAAGGCCGGTGTCGATCCTCGTTCGCTCGTACTGGATCCGGGTCTGGGCTTCGCGAAGAACGCCGATCACAATTGGGCCCTGCTCGAGGCGTTGCCCGAGTTGGCCGAATTGGGCTTTCCTGTTCTCATAGGCGCTTCGCGTAAACGCTTTCTGGGGTCGTTGTTGGCGGATGCAGAGGGCGTGAGTAGGCCACCGGCGGGACGCGAGGTGGCAACCGCCGTGGTGTCTGCGCTCGCCGCGACGCATGGCGCTTGGGGAGTCCGGGTACACGACGTGCAGGGGTCCCTCGACGCCATTGCGGTGGCCGAGGCTTGGACGAGGGGAGCGTCGGGAAGTGAGTGATCGAATCGAGTTGCGAGGATTGAGGGTTCGCGGAAACCACGGCGTCTACGAACATGAGAAGCGGGACGGCCAGGACTTCTTGGTCGATGTCAATGTGTGGATGGATCTGTCTGTGGCGGCAAACTCCGACGACCTGAAGGACACCCTTGACTACGGCAGACTAGCCGAACTTGCGGCCGCTGTTGTTGCGGGACCGCCACGGAACCTCATCGAAACCGTCGCTGCGGAGATCGCGGACTCGGTGATGGCTGACCCTCGTGTCGAGCGCACCGAGGTGGTGTTGCACAAGCCTTCTGCCCCCATCCCGCTGACCTTTGCGGACGTGGCGGTGGTCGCGAACAGGTCGAGGTCATGAGTCGCGCCGTATTGTCGATCGGTTCCAATGTCGGCGACAGTCTCGCCCACCTGCAATCAGTGGTCGATGGGTTGGGGGATCGTGTTCTTGCAATCTCCCCGGTGTACGCCACTGCGCCGTGGGGCGGCGTCGAGCAACAGGACTTCCTCAACGCAGTGCTGGTCGTAGATGATCCGGCTCTCGACTGCTTCGGCTGGCTACGGCGCGGACAGCAGTTGGAGGCGGAGGCCGATCGGGTCCGGAGCGTCCGTTGGGGCCCTCGCACTCTCGATGTAGACATCGTGACTTGCGATCAGGTTCGAAGTGATGATCCTGAGCTGACATTGCCGCACCCCCGGGCACACGAGCGTGCCTTCGTGCTCGTCCCGTGGCTCGACGTGGAACCCGACGCGATGTTGCCGGTCGAAGGGAAGGTCACCCGGGTGGAGACGCTGCTCGCGGCGCTCGACGAGGACGAACGCGCCGGTGTTCGCCGCACCCAGCTCGCTCTGAAGCGGCGGTCGGGGTGAAGTCGGAGCCGACCGGCACCATGGGGCCGACGCGTGTTCGGGATCTGCTGCTCCTGGCTGCGGTCGCGGTTGCGGGCAGTTGGATTCTGGTCCGCGTGTTCTACGGATCGATTCCGCCCATTCCGGTCTATGCGGGGGCGTCGCTGTATCCGGTCGCCGCGATCGAAGTGGTGCTCGCGTTCATGGTGCGTTCTCGGATCAGAAGTCACCAGGTGGGTGACGGACCACGTCAGTTGCACCCGATCACTGCGGCCCGCGTCGCGGCGCTGGCCAAGGCATCTGCGCTGGTAGGCGCGGCAACCGCTGGTGTATGGGGCGGGTTTCTACTGTACGTTTTTCCGCAACGGTCCTACTTGCGCGCCGCGGTCTCGGACAGTCCGGGTGCGTGGGTGGGTCTTGTGGCGGCACTGGCGCTCGTCGGTGCCGCGCTGTGGCTCGAACACTGCTGCAGAACTCCGGACGAACCTTCGGACGGCGCTGCTCTCTAGGAGCCTCTGGTCGATCGATGACCGCTCCACCTGCATGGAATGGGCCGAACACCCTCGTTGTCCAAGTACCCTGGCACTATGACGAATGCTGGTCGCCTCAGATCTGCGCGCCGCAAGCCGCGCAGCGCGAGCCAGATGATCGTTGCCGGTCTGCTGGCGCTTGCGGTGGTCGCGTCGCTGTTTCTGATCTTCAGTGAAAGCGTCCAGCTCTTGCGAGTGGGTTTGATCGCCGCATTGTGGGCCGCCACCGTGGGCGCCCTCGCCATGACGAAGTACCGGCGTGAGTCCGCGCTCGACAAGGCGAAGGTCAACGACCTGCAGATGGTCTACGAGTTGCAACTCGAGCGGGAGATCTCTGCTCGGCGTGAGTACGAACTCACAGTCGAACAGCGCGTACGACGCGAGGTGCGTGCCGACGCCGACGAACTCGCCGCCTTGCGCACCGAACTCGCGTACCTCCGCAAGAATCTCGAGGCACTGTTCGACGGCAGTATGCAGACAGAACGGATCGCGCTGCGCGCCGACTCGATGCGTGTGCAGGAACTGGGAGGTGGCTTGAACGGTGGCCATCAGCCTGCTGCCGCCGATCCGTACGTCCACGAGGGCGAACACGTTGCACCGGCAGAACACGTCACACAACCGAGGCATCGAAGCGGTGCCAACCAGTATCCCGTTGCGGATCACTATCCAGCGTTTGCTGACCCGAGAATGGACCCACTCACAGCGGAGACGTCCGTGGTGGAGCCCACATACGCAGGCTCCACCGACTACCCGGAATCCGAAGTTCAGCCGAAGCCGGAACCGGAGCCGGAGCCCGCTCCTGAACCACTTCCCGTCCAGGAGTTCGAGCCGGTGACCGTCTCGCGTCAGGGTCGGCGTGCGTTGGAGGACGAGGAACCAACAGGTGCTCACTCGAACGGACTCTCCGTAGCCGAGATCCTGGCCAATGTCGCGGCGGAGTCCGGACCGCCGCGGCGGACCGGCCGCCGCCGCCGCGCCGACTAGCCGGTCACACGGGGCGAAGACACAAAATCGCACGTCGCGTGCGCAGTGCTGTGTGAGGCATACATCACTTGGCCGGCGAATAGCGGTGCGTCTTCGCTCCAGGCTATTCTCTCCCGAGAACGTCTGGTACCCGCCGAGCGGGACTGGAACGAACGAGAGGACGAAGGTGACCTCCACCAGGTTCACTGATGACCCCGCGCCCGCACGCTTGGCGGTAGGAGTCGTCTCTGCCGGTCGAGTGGGTACAGCTATCGGCGCCGCGCTGGAGCGGGTGGGGCACGTTGTCGTTGGCTGTTCGGCCGTATCCGAAGCATCACGTCATCGAGCACGCACCCGCCTTCCCGAGACCGAGATCCTGCCGGTTGAAGATGTCGCAGCCCGATCGGAACTGCTTGTTCTCGCCGTCCCCGACTCGGAACTCGCCTCTCTGATTGCCGGGCTGGCGTCCACCTGCGCGGTTGCGAGTCGGACGATAGTGGCCCACACGTCGGGTGCGAGCGGTATCGGAATTCTGGATCCCCTCACCGAGCAGGGCATCGTTCCGCTCGCGATTCATCCGGCGATGACGTTCACCGGGCACGACGAGGACATCGCGCGACTTGGTTCAGCGTGCTTCGGCGTCACTGCCGCGGATGACATCGGCTACGCGATCGCGCAGTCGTTGGTTCTCGAGATCGGTGGTGAGCCGTTCAGGGTGAGCGAGGAAATGCGGCCGCTCTATCACGCGGCCCTCGCCCACGGCAGCAACCATCTGGTAGCCCTCGTCGTGGACGCAGTGGCCGCACTGCGAGTCGGACTCGAGGGCGAGGAGCTACTCGGTCAGGAATTGATCGGCGATGAGCCGAACGGCCTCGCCGAACGAGTTCTCCAACCGCTGCTCTCGGCGGCGCTCGACAACGCCCTGCGGCGCGGGCCCGCGGCGCTTACCGGTCCTGTGGCGCGGGGTGACTCGGAGGCGGTCGCCACGCATCTGCGGGTGCTGGAGGAGGTCGATCCACAGATCGCCGCCGGCTACCGCGCACTCTCTTTGAGGACGGCCCAACGGGCCGGCGCAAAATCCGAATTGCTCGACATATTGAAAGATCCGAGGTGAGGCCCGTGGGCGAGCTGCAAGACGGATATACACGCGGGGAACTGACCGTGCACCACGATCCCAAGGCGCTGACCCGCGTCTCGAAGGCGCTGCGCGGTGTCGGCAGGCAGGTCGCACTGGTGCCGACCATGGGCGCACTTCATGCCGGGCACATGGAGTTGGTGCGTCAGGCCAAACTCACCGGCGCGGTGGTGATCGTCTCGATCTTCGTCAACCCTCTGCAGTTCGGTGCGGGTGAAGACCTCGATGCTTACCCGCGCACCCTCGATACCGATCTCGACCTGCTGCGTGAAGCAGGCGTCGAATTGGCGTTCGTTCCGACAGCGGCGGCGATGTACCCGGCGGGGCAGCGAACGATGATCCATCCGGGGCCGCTCGGTGCCGAACTGGACGGAGCGTCCCGGCCAACTCACTTCGCGGGCATGCTGACAGTGGTAGCCAAGTTGCTTCAGATCGCGGCTCCCCACGCTGCGTATTTCGGCGAGAAGGATTACCAGCAGCTCACTTTGATCCGGCAGATGGTGGCCGATCTCAACTTCGACGTCCGAATCGTCGGAGTTCCGACCGTTCGTGAACACGACGCGCTCGCGTTGTCCTCACGCAACCGCTATCTCGATGACGGGCAGAGGAACGCGGCGACGGTATTGTCTGCGGCACTGATTGCCGGTGCTTACGCCGCAGCCGGGGGTATTGATGCGATTGTCGCGGCGGCCCGTGAGGTGCTGTCGACTGCGCCGGAGGTCGACGTCGAGTACCTCGAGGTGCGGGGTGTGGATCTCGGTCCGGCACCGGAGCGGGGTGACGGCAGACTTCTCGTGGCAGCCCGAGTCGGAACCACCCGCTTGATCGACAACGTCGGTGTCGCGATCGGCACCGGCTTTCTCGAACGTGACGACCAGCCGCACGCCTCGTCCTCCGACAAACTCGCATCCAGCTAAGAGAGTAAGGACCGGAACATGTTTCGCACCATGATGAAGTCGAAGATTCACCGCGCCACTGTCACGCATGCCGATCTGCACTATGTGGGCTCGGTGACGGTTGACCAGGATCTGATGGACGCCGCCGATCTTCTCGAGGGCGAGCAAGTGTGCATCGTCGATATCGACAATGGTGCCAGGCTCGAGACATATGTCATCGCCGGTGAACGTGGCAGTGGTGTCATCGGAATCAATGGTGCGGCCGCGCATCTGGTCAATCCCGGCGATCTGGTCATTCTGATTGCCTACGGCGTCATGAACGAGCAGGAAGTGCGTGACTACGAACCGCGCGTCGTGTTCGTCGATGCTGCGAACAAGCAGGTCGAGCTGGGCTCTGACCCCGCGCACGCGCCCGAGGGCTCCGGTCTGGTTACACCGAGGATGGTCGCGGCGGCGGACACCGATCGCAAGCCAAGTCTGGTCTGACAGTGCTTCTCGCCGTCGACGTCCGAAACACCAACATGGTTCTCGGTCTGTTTACCGGGTCGGGTGAACATGCGAAGTTGGTGCAGGATTGGCGGATGCGGACTGACGCCCGGATGACCGCAGACGAGCTGGCGCTGATGTTTCGTGGGTTGCTGGGCGGGCACGCCGAGCGAATAACGGGTGTGTCGGCGCTGTCCACCGTGCCGTCTGTACTGCATGAGATCCGAGTGATGCTGACCCGGTACTGGGGCCACGTGCCCCACGTCGTCGTCGAGCCCGGAGTACGAACCGGTGTCCCGCTGCTGGTTGACAACCCCAAAGAAGTGGGCGCCGATCGGATCGTCAATAGTCTTGCGGCGCATCATCTCTACGAATCTCCGTGCATCGTGGTGGACTTCGGAACGTCCACATGCGTTGACGTCGTGTCGGGCAAAGGGGAGTTCCTCGGCGGTGCCATCGCGCCCGGGCTCGAGATTTCCTCGGACGCCCTCGCGTCGCAGTCGGCAGCGCTGCGCAAAGTCGAACTTGTGCGTCCGCGGTCGGTAGTCGGAAAGAACACCGTCGAATGCATGCAGTCGGGAGCGGTGTTCGGATTCGCGGGACTCGTTGACGGGTTGGTCGGTCGCGTCCGACGGGAACTGTCCGCGTTCTCCGGGTCCGATGTAGTCGTCATCGCGACCGGTGTTCGTGCGCCGCTGATAATGGCGGAGACCGAGACGGTCGACGAGCATGAGCCCGATCTCACGCTCGAGGGCCTGCGCCTGGTCTACGAACGCAATCAGGTCCGCAGGGGAGACCGCCGCAGTCCACTGAAGTGAACACTTTCGCCGGCGCGGAAGTTATGCCAAGATGGTCGGCGTGAATCTCTACGCGAGTGCTCAGGAGTGTTGTCGAGGCTGAATGCTGCCTTGACCGAATTCACACTCCTGGAGTTTTCTTCTCGTGTTCGAAACACATTCTTCTACATCTGTGTCCGGTGATGCCCGCTCAGCCGGTCGTGTTTACGCAATCGAATTGCCCGAGGCCGTCTCGCATGGCGCAGTTGTCGTAGACATTCGCCCGCAAGTCCTGCGAGCTCGGGAGGGAACACTGCCCGGTGCGCTGGCCATCGAACGCGACATTCTCGAAATACGTTGCGACCCTAGTAGTTCAGCTCATTTGGCGCTGGCGGTCGGCTACGAGGTCGAGTGGATCATCGTCAGCTCCGATGGGTACGCGTCGAGCCTCGCAGTACTCGCGCTGCAGCAGTTGGGTCTACGCAAAGCCACTGACGTCGTCGGCGGGTACGAGGCGATCAAGGCCGCAGGCCTGACCGGATCGCTCATCGCGGCGCAGCATTGCGCGCGGGAGTTGGCGACCGTCTCAGCGCACTGACGGCGGGCCGTCTCGAGCGCGCTGACGGGGGGCCGTCTCGAGCGCGCTGACGGGGGCCGTCTCGAGCGCGCTGACGGGGGCCGTCTCGAGCGCACTGACGGGGACCGTCTCGGAGGTGTCGACGTAGGAGTTCCCGACGCCTGATAGGGGGACCACTGGGCCGTCGATTACGCTGGTTACCCGTGAGTGACGCAGGAGCCCAGCCAGTCGACGACACCCCCGAGCAGCTTCGGATCCGCAAGGAAAAGCGAGCGCGGATCCTTGCGGAGGGGCGCGAGGCTTACCCGGTGTCGGTTGCGCGTACCCATTCGCTAGCAGAGATCAGGGCCAGGTACCCGGACCTCGAACCCGATACGTCCACTGGCGATGTGGTCGGGATCGCAGGGCGCGTCATCTTCGTCCGTAACACGGGCAAGCTGTGCTTCGCGACGCTGCAGGAGGGTGACGGCACCCAGCTGCAGGCGATGATCAGCCTCGCTGCAGTCGGCGAGGACGCGCTTGCCTCATGGAAGTCGGATGTGGATCTCGGCGATATCGTGTTCGTTCACGGTGAGGTGATCAGTTCTCGCCGCGGTGAACTGAGCGTGATGGCCGATTCTTGGCAGATCGCCTCGAAGTCGCTTCGTCCCCTGCCTGTGGCGCACAAGGAGATGAATGAGGAGTCTCGAGTCCGGCAGCGTTACGTCGACCTGATCGTGCGGGCCGAGGCGAGGGAAAATGCGCGTAAGCGAGTCTTGGTCGTCCGCGAACTCCGAAACGCGCTCGAGCGGCGCGGATTCCTCGAAGTCGAGACGCCTATGCTGCAGACCCTTCACGGTGGGGCCGCGGCTCGACCGTTCGTGACCCGTTCCAACGCACTCGACATCGACCTTTATCTGCGTATTGCACCCGAGTTGTTCCTCAAGAGGTGTGTCGTAGGGGGTATCGAGAAGGTTTTCGAGATCAACCGGAATTTCCGCAATGAGGGTGTCGACTCCACGCACTCGCCGGAATTTGCGATGCTCGAGACGTACGAGGCTTACGGTACGTACGACGATTCGGCCCGCATGACGCGCGAACTTATCCAGGAAGTGGCGCAGGCTGCATTCGGTTCGCAGGTGGTGACTCTTGCCGACGGCACCGAGTACGACCTCAGCGGTGAATGGAAGACCCTCGAGATGTATCCGTCACTGTCCGAGTCGTTGGGTGTCGAGATAACTCCGGACACAACGGTGGACGAGCTACTCGCCCTTGCTGAAAAGGTGGGACTGGAAGTCCCCAAGGGCAAGGGTTACGGGCACGGAAAGCTGGTCGAAGAACTGTGGGAACACCAGTGGAGTGACAAGTTGTTCGAGCCGACCTTCGTCCGTGACTACCCGGTCGAGACTTCACCTCTGACTCGTGACCATCGCAGTCGGGCCGGCGTCACCGAGAAGTGGGATCTATACGTCCGTGGATTCGAGTTGGCCACGGGCTATTCGGAGCTGATAGATCCGGTCATTCAGCGTGCGCGGTTCGTCGATCAGGCGCGACTGGCATCGGCCGGTGATGACGAGGCGATGGTCCTCGACGAGGAGTTCCTCGCGGCTATGGAGCAGGGAATGCCCCCGACTACGGGAACAGGAATGGGAATCGATCGCTTGCTCATGGCTTTGACCGGATTGGGAATCCGGGAAACAATCCTCTTTCCGATTGTTCGTCCTTCGGCTCGCTGATTCACCTTGTGAAAATGCGCGGATAATATTTATCTATTCTTCATATTCCAATTTTGTAGGAAAGGGGTATGGTTACCTCCGGATAGCAGATCACGTTGACGATGTGACGTCGATTCATTCGAGAGGAATTTCATCCCATGGCTAAGAAGGTCACCGTAACCCTGATCGACGATGTTGACCAAGAGGTGTCTGCCGACGAGACGGTCGAGTTCGGGCTCGACGGTGTTCAGTACGAGATCGACCTTTCCTCGGAGAATGCCGAAAAATTGCGCGACCAAATGGACATGTGGGTTTCCCATGCCCGCAAGGTGAGTTCACGCAAGCGAGGGAGAACTTCCGCAGCTCAGTCCGCTACCAAGTCTCGGATTTCGGTGGATCGGGAACAGAGTGCAGCAATCCGCGAATGGGCACGCAAGAACAACAAAAAGGTTTCTGCGCGAGGCCGCATCTCTGCAGAAATTATCGAAGCGTACAACAAGGCTAACTGAAAGATAGCCAACAACAGAATCTACTGATTCGCTGCGCTGGAGCAATCAATCCTGCTACCGTGCGCGACTGGATTCGATATTCGGCAAATCAAGGGCCGTTGTGTGACGGGGGTCGTTACGGGGATTCTGTGCCCGGCGCCGACAATGTGGGTCGGTGCGGGCGCGGCATCCCGCCCGGTGCTCGTCCCGGCCGTGCCGGATTCCTTTCTTACGCGAGTGTCGCTGGAATTGGGGAGCCGGGCGGTTCAGCGCCCGTTCCAACGACTGATCTTTCAGCCGAGTGACGCTCATCCGGAACGGTCCTGGTACACGACCCCGGCGGCGCAGCCCAGATCGCGGTCATCGTCGATACATGGTGCGGGATGGATCCGGCCGGCAGTTGCACCGCACTGAAAACCCGGCCGAGCGGTGCCCGACCGGGGTGATGTCAGTTCAGTCTGGGTTGTTGTGGTGCGTCACATATTTGGCATGTTTGCGCACATATCGCACATCTGACCGTTCGCCATCATCATCTGGCAGTCCCACCAAGCCTGAAGGTTCGCCATCGGATCCATTGTGAACTCCTCGTTCTCATGTGCGCGGAGGTCCCCTCCGGCCATCTACGGTCTACGTACGTAGATAGTATCTAAGGTTCGTGCAGTTGTCCCTTGCCAGTTGAATACCTACTTCGACCACGGCAGATGCGTGCCGTGGAGACATTCGAAGTGTGTTTCGTGGCGTACTCTTGACACGTCGACGGCGGGAGGTATGCAGTGCGAGTGCGTGGATTCGGGGAACTCGAAGCGGTCGTGATGGACCGGATCTGGGACCGTGCAGCAGCGACGACGGTGCGAGAGATATTCGACGAGGTCAGCGAGCACCGGGAGTTGGCGTACACCACGGTGATGTCGACGATGGACAATCTCTACCGGAAAGGCTGGCTCGCCAGGGAAAAGACGGGTAAGGCGTTCAGCTACTGGCCCACTCTCACCCGCGAGGAGCACAGTGCCCGGTTGATGCGGGACGCCTTCGAGGGGGGCGGGCGAACCGACCTCGTGATGGCTCATTTCGTCGAACAGATCAGTGACGAGGAATCCGCCAGCCTCCGCGCGGCTCTCCAGCGTTTGGCCGCCGGGGACACGGGATGATTGTCGCGTTCTTCCTGCTTCTCTACAGCTTCGTGGTGGCGGTTCTCATCCCTCCGCTGCTGATACGGCTTACACACAGTGGTATCGCGCCGGGACTCGGCGTAGCGGCATGGATGGCCGCGCTCGGCAGCGTCGTCTTGTCGTGGATGGCAGCAGCGACGTTGGTCCTCGTGGAATTGGTGCGCGATCACGGGCGGCCGGGTCAGTCGGCGCTCGAATCCTGCCTGGCGAGTCTTCACGCCGTCGTCAGTGGACGGGTCGGCCTCGTCCTGCAGGTGACGCTGCTGCTGTTGGCGTTGATGGCTGTAGTCGCATTCGCAACGCTCATTTGGAAATGGAGCGATCGATTGCGGCGCATGCGCAGCCTTACCTATGGGCACGCCAGGATGACACGCATGGTCGGTCACCATGTTGCGGGAGTCGATGCGGTGGTTCTCGAGGCTTCTCAACCGGCCGCGTATTGCGTTGTGGGACGCCCTAGCGCGATCGTGGTCACCACCGCGGCTCTCGGAGCACTCGATCGTCGCGAACTCGATGCGGTCCTCGCCCACGAACGAGCCCACTTGGCCGGTCGGCATCTACAGGTGCTGGCCATGATTCGCGGACTCGCCTCGAGTCTGCCGTGGATTTCCCTGTTCACCACAGCCGAGGCGGAGGTCGCCCGGTTGCTGGAGATGTGCGCCGACGACAGTGCCGCCCGGACTCATGGCTCTCACGCTGTACTGAGTGGGCTGATAGCCATGTCTGCAACAAGCCCTTTACCAAGTGGTGCGATGGGTGCCTCCGGCGTCGCCGTTCTCGACCGCGCACGTCGACTGGCCGCTCCGGCATCCCCGCGCGATCGTATGCGGGCGCGAACATCACTTGCCGCGGCGAGCGTACTCATCTCGATCGGCCCCATGGCTACCGGCCTTTTGGCAATGTCCGGTGTGATGCTGTGCGGATCGATGGTGATGTAGTCCTCGAAGAGGAAGAGACGGCATCGAACGGCGGCAAATAACTTCTCTCGAGGCCTCCGTATGGGTAGCGAACTCGCAGTCCGTCGACCTACCCTGTTCGGACAATCAGTAGTTTCCGCCGGATTGGGGCGGTCCGGTCACGGAAGTGCAATGTGCAACGGATCGGTTCCACCCATGACGCCCGATACGTGTCGCCTGATACGTGTTCGGCAGATCACCGGGATTACGAACGCAAAACAGTGGTCCGTATCGGCGGCCGGGCTTGTTCGCTTCAGGCGTACAGCGAACGGGAAACGATTGCCGGAACTGGGACGTTGGGTATTGGTAAGCGGCCTCGGTCCCCACCCAAAGGGGGTGGAGGGGCAGCAGGGCAGTCAGCAGCCAACTAGAGTAATAGGTGGGGTGGTGGAACCATCGTCGCTTCAAGGTAAACCCTTCGGAGTAGGCGCTGGGGATCTACTTCGATCTACTCGTAGTGCCGGAGCGAAAAGCGACGAACAGGGAGCGAGACACCCGGTCTCATGACTGCACGTCGGAAAGTGTGAGGGAGAGCGATGTTCGAGAGGTTCACCGATCGCGCACGGCGCGTTGTCGTCCTGGCTCAAGAAGAAGCCAGGATGCTCAACCACAACTACATCGGTACGGAGCACATTCTGCTCGGCCTCATTCATGAGGGCGAAGGTGTCGCCGCCAAATCGCTGGAGTCGTTGGGCATCTCCCTCGAAGGAGTGCGCAGCCAGGTCGAGGAGATCATCGGTCAGGGCCAGCAGGCCCCATCTGGCCATATCCCCTTCACCCCGCGCGCCAAGAAGGTCCTGGAGCTCAGCCTGCGCGAGGCACTTCAGCTCGGACACAACTACATCGGAACCGAGCACATTCTGCTCGGACTCATCCGCGAGGGTGAAGGCGTCGCAGCACAGGTACTCGTCAAGCTCGGTGCCGACCTCAACCGCGTGCGGCAGCAGGTCATTCAGCTGCTCTCCGGTTACCAGGGCAAGGAGCCTGCCGAGGCGGGCGGCACTCGTGGTGAGGCGGGTACCCCGTCCACGTCTTTGGTCCTCGACCAGTTCGGTCGCAATCTCACCCAGGCGGCGCTCGAAGGCAAGCTCGACCCTGTCATCGGCCGCTCCAAGGAGATCGAGCGCGTCATGCAGGTGTTGTCGCGCCGCACCAAGAACAATCCCGTGCTGATCGGCGAGCCTGGTGTCGGCAAGACCGCGGTCGTCGAGGGCCTGGCTCAGGCCATCGTCAACGGCGAGGTCCCCGAGACCCTCAAGGACAAGCAGCTGTACACGCTCGACCTCGGGTCGCTCGTGGCCGGCAGTCGCTACCGGGGTGACTTCGAAGAGCGCCTGAAGAAGGTCCTCAAGGAGATCAACACCCGTGGTGACATCATCCTGTTCATCGACGAGTTGCACACTCTCGTTGGTGCCGGTGCCGCCGAGGGTGCAATCGATGCGGCCTCGATCCTCAAGCCGAAGCTAGCCCGGGGTGAGCTGCAGACGATCGGTGCCACCACTCTCGACGAATACCGCAAGTACATCGAGAAGGACGCAGCGCTCGAGCGCCGTTTCCAGCCAGTGCAGGTGGGCGAGCCGACGGTGGAGCACGCCATCGAAATCCTCAAGGGCCTGCGCGACCGTTACGAGGCTCACCACCGGGTGTCCATCACCGACGGCGCGCTCGTCGCGGCGGCGACGCTGGCAGACCGCTACATCAACGACCGCTTCTTGCCGGACAAGGCCATCGACCTCATCGACGAGGCCGGGGCCCGGATGCGAATTCGTCGGATGACTGCACCGCCGGACCTTCGGGAGTTCGACGACAAGATCGCCGACGCGCGTCGTGAGAAGGAGTCCGCGATCGACGCACAGGACTTCGAGAAGGCAGCGAATCTGCGTGACAAGGAAAAGACCCTCGTCTCGCAGCGCGCGGAGCGGGAGAAGCAGTGGCGGTCCGGTGACTTGGACGTCATCGCAGAGGTCGATGACGAGCAGATTGCCGAGGTCCTCGGCAACTGGACCGGTATCCCCGTATTCAAGCTCACCGAGGAAGAGACCACGCGCCTGCTCCGAATGGAGGAGGAGCTGCACAAGCGGATCATCGGCCAGGAAGATGCGGTCAAGGCGGTCGCGAAGGCGATCCGCCGTACCCGCGCCGGGTTGAAGGACCCGAAACGTCCGTCCGGGTCGTTCATCTTCGCTGGTCCGTCCGGAGTCGGGAAGACAGAGCTGGCGAAGTCCCTGGCGAACTTCTTGTTCGGTGAGGACGACGCACTCATCCAGATCGACATGGGTGAGTTCCACGACCGCTTCACTGCGTCGCGGCTGTTCGGTGCTCCTCCCGGATATGTCGGGTACGAAGAGGGTGGCCAGCTCACCGAGAAGGTGCGTCGCAAGCCGTTCAGTGTGGTGCTGTTCGACGAGATCGAGAAGGCGCATCAGGAGATCTACAACACTCTCCTGCAGGTGCTCGAGGACGGCCGTCTCACCGACGGTCAGGGACGCACGGTGGACTTCAAAAACACGGTGCTGATCTTCACCTCGAACCTCGGTACCTCGGACATCTCCAAGGCCGTCGGCTTGGGCTTCTCGTCCGGCAAGGGCGACGAGTCGAACTACGAGCGGATGAAGCTCAAGGTCAACGACGAGTTGAAGAAGCACTTCCGTCCCGAGTTCCTCAACCGTATCGATGACATCGTCGTGTTCCACCAGCTCACCACCGAGCAGATCGTTCAGATGGTGGACCTGATGGTCGAGCGCGTCGAGGCGGCGCTGAAGAACAAGGACATGGCCATCGAGATCACCGAGAAGGCCAAGGCCCTTCTGGCCAAGCGGGGCTTCGATCCGGTTCTCGGTGCTCGGCCGCTGCGCCGTACCATTCAGCGCGAAATCGAAGACCAGCTGTCGGAGAAGATCCTCTTCGGCGAGGTCGGCCCGGGACAGATCGTGTACGTCGACGTCGAGAACTGGGACGGCGAAGGCCAGGGCGAGGACGCCAGGTTCAGCTTCCGCGGTGAGGACAAGCCGGCTGCCGTGCCAGACGAGGTACCGGTCGACTTGGCAAAGTCCGCCGCCGTCGAATCGGAGTAGACACGATCGACAGCTGAGCGCTAGATCACGCGAACGGTCCGCCGGTGCGACTGCACCGGCGGACCGTTCGTCGTATCCGGACTAGCTCTTGCGGCCCGACCAGATGGCCAGCCGCTCGGTCGGACCGGCAGTGTCGCCTCGGCCAGTTCGATACCGCGCAGAAGTGCTCGCACCGGAAGGTCTGCGGGACTCACTGCGATCTCGGGCGCTGCGGATGGTCGATCGGTACGAGTAGGTTCGAGAAGAAGGCTCAACAACCGCGAGAGGAACTGGCATGCCGACACGGACCGCACGCACCGCGTGGAACGGATCACTCGAACAGGGAAGTGGGCAAGTCGAACTCACGAGTTCGGGTGCCGCGACATTCGACGTCTCGTTCCCCAAGAGGGCGGCCGAAGATGCCGCCGGGACCACCAGTCCCGAGGAGTTGATCGCGGCAGCACATTCCTCCTGCTTCGCCATGCAACTGTCTGCGCTCATTGCGGAGGCCGGCGGAACCCCTCAGAGCCTCGAGGTGAAAGCCGACGTGTCATTGGGCCCGGACAACCCGGGCTTCAAGCTCACGGGCATCAAGCTGACGGTTCGGGGTGAGGTGGAAGGGCTCGATGCCGACGGCTTCGCCAAGGCGGCTCAGGCAGCCAAGGAGAGCTGCCCGGTCAGCAAGGCCCTCACCGGCGTGGACATCAGTCTGGATGCAGCGCTCGAATCCTGAACCTCGACGGGCCGAACAGGCCGCGGGCCGCATCCGCTGCTCGCGGAACAGAACGAGACGCTGATCTGTTTAACTACTGCTGTGACGATTGAGCAGAATGCCCACCCCGAGAACACCGTCGAAATCGAGATCTGGTCCGATGTGGCCTGCCCGTGGTGCTACATCGGCAAACATCGCTTCCTGTCCGCCTTGGCGGAGTTCGACGGCCGTGACCGGGTCAATGTCGTGTGGCGCTCGTACCAGCTGGACCCGGATGCACCGGTGGGGACTCGGCGCAGTGAACTTCAGTTTCTGATGGAAAGCAAGGGGATTTCTGCCCCGCAGGTACGTCAGATGTTCGGTCATGTAGCGGGCCTGGGCGCCGGCGACGGTCTGAAATTCGACTTCGACACCGCGATCGCGGCCAACACCTTCGACGCGCACCGGCTGATCCACCTTGCGGGCGAGAGCCGCGACGCGCTCATGGATGCCCTGTTCCGTGCGCATTTCAGCGATGGAGTGGCGATCGACGATCGGGCGGAACTGGTGAAGATCGCGTCCCGAGTCGGACTCGACGCCGACACCGTGCGGGAGTGGCTCGAATCCGACGCGGGCGCCGACGCGGTTCGTGCGGATCTCAACGCCGCCCGGCAACTTGGGGTGTCGGGGGTGCCCTTCTTCGTTGCCAATCGGCGTGTTGCAGTGTCCGGCGCACAACCGCAGGAAGTGTTCCTGCAGTTCCTGAATCAAGCGATCGAAGCACCGGTGAGCTAGTGCACTGATTTCACTGCGGGCGGATTGGTCTGTCAATCGCCGTCAAGGGGTTGCCAAGGGGTAACGGTTTCCGAGTTACCCCTTGCCAAAGGCTCGACGACAGCGCACATTTAGTTGAACACGTCTTCGTCAGGAGGCACTGTGCGCGTACAGAGAACGTCCCGAGAACCATGGCCCTCGTTGAAGGTGGACGATTGGACGCCGACGCGGAACACACTGCACATGTGGGCGCAGATTGTCGGGAAGATCCGCATGGCCTATGCACCCTTGATCAATCACTGGTGGCAGGTGCCTCTGTATGTGAGCCCTCGCGGTCTTGCGACTTCGACCATCCCGCATGGCACCGACTGTTTCGATATCGAGTTCGATTTCCACTCCCATCAACTGGTCATCCGCAGCAGCAGGGGTTCGACCGGACAGGTTGCCCTCGAACCGAAGTCGGTCGCGCAATTCTACGGCGAGGTCATGGACACCCTGTCCGGACTGGGACTGGCTACCTCCATCCGGGCACAGCCCAACGAGGTGGAGGTTGCCATCCCCTTCACGGAGGACACCGAGCACGAGGCGTACGACGGTGAGTCGGCGAATCTGTTCTGGCGCCAGCTCGTGCAAGCGGACAGGGTGATCCACGAGTTCCGCGCGCACTTCATCGGCAAGGTGAGCCCCGTGCACTTCTTCTGGGGCGGGATGGATTTGGCGTGCACGCGATTTTCCGGCCGCACCGCGCCGGCTCACCCCGGTGGAGCTCCGAACGTCGGGGCCTGGGTGATGGTCGAGGGCTACTCGCATGAGCTCAGTAGCTGTGGGTTCTGGCCGGGCGGAGACGGCGAAGGCATGTTCTACGCGTACGCGTACCCCGAACCGGAGGGTTTCGCCGATTACCCGGTCGGGCCCGATGCGGCGTTCTACAGCAAGGATTTCGGACAGTTCCTGCTGCCGTATGAGGCCGTTCGAACCGCCGACGATCCCGATGCGGCGCTTCTGAAATTCCTGCACAGCACATACGAGGCGGCGGCGGAAAGAGGGAAGTGGGACAGGGCTGCCCTCGAAGCTGATCCGACTCGATGGGACCATCTTCGTAGCTGAGGAAATGGCGCCCCACGACCTCGTTCGGTACAGAATGACTGAGGTTGAGGTCAGCTCTGGTTGAGCCACTCCCATTCGCGTGTGTACTTGGCTCGCAGTCGGTCTCGTCGCTCCCCTGGCGGCAGGTCCGCTTGCGCGAGTAATTGTCACGGTTGTCGGCTTTCTTCACCGCAAGTGCGATCGGGTTGGTCTTGATCGCGTCGATGTAGCTGTGCCGCGGCAGTCCTGGAGTGTGGGTGAGAAGGTGGACGGCTTCGACCACTTGGTCTGGAATACCGGCCGCGATGAGACCGTCGAGGGTTAGTTCGGTGTCCTCGATGATGTCATGCAGCCACGCCGCCTGCTGCTGGTCCCCTGAACATACGTACTCGGAGTGCGCAACGCGCGTGACATGGTTGATGTAGGGCACCCCAGTATGGTCGACCTGCCCCTCGTGGTATCTGCGAGCGAGCTGTTCAGCAGTGGCTATGGGGTCGCTCACGGTCGGATCTGCACGGTTGCGAGGGTGGCCATTTCGGCATGATCAACGACCACTGTTCGTCGGCCAGATTCTTGATGCCACACAAGGTGAACACTATCGCTGATGCAAGTTCACCGAGGGCGATCTCGGTTGCCAGGCGCCCGTCGATTACCTCCAGCGCAACTTTGTATCTAGTAGGCCGACCTCCATCTGCCAGGTGTAGTTCGCTCCGGGCAAGGCTCAGACCTCGCGGAGCGGTTTGTCGAAGGTCTCTCGGATGACGAACGCGCCGACGAGCGTGAACAGCATCGCCGCTCCGCAGTAGTAGACCACGACGAGCGGGTTTTCGGTGAGGCCGACGAGCCAGAGCACCACGAAGGGTGCGGTGCCGCCGAAGAGTGCGTTGGCGAGTGTGTAGGCGATGGACAACCCGCTCATACGAACGGTGGTCGGGAAGAACTCCGCCAGGAGGGTGGGTACCAGGCCCATGATGGCTGCGGCGCAGATCCCGAAGAGGGACTGGCCGAGTGCGATGGCGGGCAGCGTCCCGATATGGTCGATCAGGACGATCGGGTAGATCAGGACCAACAGGGCAACGCTGCCACCGATGATGAACGGCTTGCGCCCGTACGTATCCGACAGGCGTCCCCACAGCAGGGTGGCCGCAGAGTAGACGACGAGACCGATCAGGTTTCCGCCGAGTGCCACGTCCAGGTCGATACCCAGGTCGTTATTGAGGAATGCCGGGATGTAGTTGTGGAAGACATAGGTGCTGACCGTGCCACCGGTGACGATCGCCGCGCCCAGTAGAACCATGCGCCCGTGGTGTCGGATGGCTTCGAGGACGGGGACGGCGGGCTTGACTTCGAACTCCTGCTGAAGGTCCTTGACCCGCTGGTAGTCGGGAGTGTCCTCGAGCTTCATTCGCATGATCAGGCCGACCACGCCCAGGGGGAAAGCGACCATGAAAGGGATCCGCCAGCCCCACGAGTCGAGTTGTTCTTGCGGAAGGACCGCGGTGAACACCAGCACCACTGCGGTGGCGGTCGCCGATCCGAGCCCGACCGTCGCGGTCTGCCAGGACCCGTATCGACCCCGCTTTCCCGGTGGGGCGTACTCGACTATGAATGCGGCGGATCCGCCGAATTCGCCGCCGGCGGTGAAACCCTGCACGATGCGGATGAGTAGAAGCAGAAGCGGGGCGATGAGGCCGATCTGGGCGTAGGTGGGTAGCGCGGCGATCAGGGCTGTTCCGACCGACATCGTGAGAACGACGCCGGCGAGTACATTGCGACGTCCGATTCGGTCGCCGAGGTTGCCGAGGATGACGGCGCCGAAGGGTCGGGCGACGAAGGCGATGCCGAAGGTGGCGAACGTGGCCAGCAAGGCGGCGTGTGGGTCGTCGTTGGAGAAGAAGACACGGGCGAGGATTGGGGCGGACGCGCCGTAGAGCACGAAGTCGTACCACTCGACGAAATTCCCGATTGCGCCGGCGGCGAGCGCCCGTTTCGACGCCTGCTCCTCGGTTGCTACGGCAACCGGGTCGCCGAGTCCTGCCTCGGGTCTGGTGGGCATGACGGATGTCCTCGAGTCAGCAAGAATGTTTGTGGCGAAGGGCGCTGATGCGGCCACTCGCGGCGACGCGAGCGTAGGCGTACGCGCTGGGCTTGGGGGTGCGAGCGAAGCCGTGTTCCCGGTCTACGGCGACGATTCCGAACTTCGGGCCGTAGCCCTCGGACCATTCGAAATTGTCGAAACCGGACCAGTGGATGTATCCACGGATGTCGACGCCCTCACGGCGCGCCTGAGCGAGGGCGTAGAGGTGGGATTCGATGTAGTCGATCCGCTCCACGTCGTCATCGGTGGCGATCCCATTCTCGGTGACGAACAGGGGAAGTCCGGTTTCGGCGGCGCGGTGCAGCATGAGCCGTAGACCCTCGGGAAATACTGCCCAGCCCATCTGCGTGACCTGGGTTCCGGCAGGTGGTGGCGCAAACAGGGTTGGGGAGGCCGTATCGACCCACTGCTTGCGGTAGTACTGGACGCCGAGCCAATCACCTCTGTCCGCACCGCTGAGGCCGTCGAGGTAGAGGTCGACGATTTCGGCACGCATGGCCGCACAGAAAGTGCGCGTCGTGTCGTCGGAGCGCGCGGGAGCGAGTAGTGGGAGTTGGACGGCGAGACCAGCTCTGGCGGAGGGCGCGCAATCACGGACCGCGCGAACAGCGGCCTGATGCGCTTCGAGGAGCACACGTCCGACCCGTCTCCACAGGATCGGATTCGCTACCCCGGGCGGGTGGTAACCCTCGAGGTAGCCGTGCAGGGCGATCATCTGAGGTTCGTTGATCGTGCACACATACGGCATCAGGTCACCCAGCTCCGCCGTCACGACGCGGCAGTAGCGCTCGAATGTGGCGATGGCGTCGGGTGCGAGCCAGCCCCCGCGCTCGGCGAACCAGGCGGGGAGCGTGAAGTGGTGCAGAGTCACGAATCCGACAAGTCCGGCGTCGGCCAGTTCGGTGAGCACCCGCCGGTAATGCGCAATCGCGGATTGGCTGAATTCGCCTGGCGCCGGTTCGATCCGGGACCACTCGAGCGACAGACGATGTGTGTTGTGGCGCAGGGCCTTCAGGAGAGCGAAATCTTCGGCGTAGCGATGGAACTGATCGATTCCGTCGCCCGAGGATTCGCGGGCCGCGGTGGACGGGCTGTGCTCGAACGCCCACCAGTCGTTGTTGAAGTTTCCCCCCTCGACCTGGTGTGCGGCGGTCGCGCAGCCCCACAGGAAGTCGGACGGGAAGTCGGGGGCGTCGGAAGCGGGCTTCAGTGTGGAGTCTTCCGGGCGGTCGAGGCCGGTGATCGCAGCCACGGGGATCTCCTCACTGAAAGCGGCCACAGAATCGGGCCGCCGTAGCTGTCCGCTCCTGTTGTGTGCACTGACGAACCTGTCGGGCGAGTCGTATATCACCGAACTTACATACTTTCGGGACGTAAGCAATACCGTAGGGTATTAATTTGATCCAATGGGATACCATATGTCCCAAATGAGAGTATTTTCTACCTCTGATCTCGTAAGATCGTTGCGGCCGGGAACTGCCTGATGGGTGAGACCGGATGGTTTCGGGCGACCTGTCGCCTGCGGAAAAAGGGAGCGCCATGACGCGACACTCCGGTCTAGTGCCCGCGGGCACCGCGTTTCCGGTTCTGAGTCTGCTGCGATCTACCGGCCGGATGACACGTACCGAACTGGTCGAGCGCACCGGCTTGACGAGGAAGGTGGTCACCCAACGGCTCGAAGAACTGATCCGCGCGGGCTTCGCGGAGGAAGGCGACGTCGGACGCTCCACCGGCGGCAGGGCACCTCGCGAAGTGAGGTTCCGCGCAGATGGCGCTCACATCCTCGTTGCCGAAATCGCTGCGACGAGTATTTCCGTCGGACTGACCGATCTGGCAGGAACCGTTGTGAGTGAGATACGAGTCGAGGCGGACTCGCGCTCAGGTCCGGATGAGACCCTCGGCCGCATCGAGTCGATCTTCGACTCCCTGATCGCGGACAGATCCGCCGACAGTCCGTCCATCTACGGTATCGGTATCGGAATCCCGGGCCCGGTCGAGATTTCGAGCGGCCGTCCGATTGGTGCGCTGTCCGTCCCGGAGTGGACCGACTACCCAGTTCGTGATCGGTTCGTCGCCCGCTACGACCTTCCGGTGTGGGTCGACAACGATGCGAATCTGATGGCACTGGGCGAACTACGCGAGGGACAGGCCCGCGGGCTCGACGACGTCCTCTTCGTCAAGATCGCCGGCGGTATCGGTGGCGCCGTGATTTCGTCGGGAATGCTGCAGCGTGGTTCGCAAGGTTCCGCAGGCGAGTTCGGGCACGTGTTGGTCTCGGAGGACGTCGCCGAGCGATGCTGGTGCGGGCACACCGGGTGTCTCACACAAGTTTCCGGCTCCGATGCGGTAGGCGAGTTCGGACAGCTCGCCGCGACCACGGGCGAGAGCGCCATCCTTGCTGCAATTGCGTCCCAAGGCCGTGCCATCGGCGCCCCCGAGGTATTCACCGCTGCCGCTGCCGGCGACCCGGTGAGCACCGATATCCTCACCTGCGCCGGACGCACCCTCGGCTCAGTGGTGTCAGTCCTGGTCAGTGGACTCAATCCCTCACTGATCCTGTTCGATGCCGGACTGGTCAGCATTGACGACCCTTACATGGACGCCTTCCGAACCACCGTCCAGGGGCGCTCACTTCCGGGTTCGGTCAGCGAGATTCAATTCGCGATCTCAACCCTGGGGAACTCGGCGGGCCTGACAGGTGCCGCGTACATGGTCGTCGACGAACTGCTTTCTCCAAGTCGTCTCGGCCTGTGGAGTGAACACGGATCACCCGTCGGCCTGGCGGATCTCATCCACCGGGCAGCCGAACGCGCCACCTGATCTTTGGAGCATTGAGGCGTCAGGTCGCCGCTGCGGTTGCCGGTTCCTTCGACTTGGCAGCACGTTCGGTCAGGAATGCGAAGACAAGTCCGAGCCCCAACCACAACGTTGCCTGTGTGGCAAGCGAAGAGAGACGGAATTCCCACAGCAGCGCTGCCGGGAAGTCGTCGCCCACTTCGTTGACGGTCGGAAGAACGAGGTATCCGATCGTCACCACGGCGAGGAAGGTGATCAGGGGTGCGGCGAGCCGCACAGTCCGAAACGCGTGAGCCGCGACAGCCCTGGCCACGAGGATGCCCGCAACTACCGCGAGTAGGCCGAGCACGACCGAGGCCAGCCACAGCCACGTCCGCTGCGTCACGGTGTCGGGATCCCCGACGGCCGGCGGGTTGGCGGGGTACTTGAAGAACGGCACCGCCTCGATTGCCAGCCAACCGAACGCTGCGAGCGTCATCGCGAAAAGCGGACCTGGCAAGGGGATTACCCTGCGCGTGTAGTGCGCGACGACCGCGAAGATCGCGCCGAGGGCCATGCCGGCGAGGGAGGTGGCCAAGAACAGGCCGAAGCGTTGTCCGTCACGACTGACCAAAGCCTCTCCGTCAGAGTGGGAGTGCCCCGTCGCCGCACCGGCCTGATCAGCATCGTGCGAGTGGCCCGCCACATCGGTCGCACCCTGTGACTCTTCGATTGCAATGGCTGCCTCGATGTGAGGTTCGCCGAGAAAAAAGGCGACGCCTCCCGCCAGGAGGCCTGCGATCAGGCCTGCCAGCAGACCACGGATGACGAGTTTCGCGAGGGAATCCGTCAGTGGCATGGGAGACCCAGGAGGTGGCGGCCGTCATGCATCAATTCGTGCATGAACATGCCGCTGCGCGAGATTGCGCCCTGGTCGAAGCCAACGAGGTATAGAGCTAGCATCGCGAAAAGAACGATCGCGAAAGAAATGACAGCAAGACGTGTCGTGTCCACCGACCTGGTCGGTGCGTAGGCGAGAGCCATGGTTCCTCCTGGGATTTCGCGTCCCCTCGGTCCATGCGATGGCTGCAATATCTGGCTGTCGAGGTGGCTCCGGTTGAGGAACTACTCCGATCACAGTGGCGCGACCGCTCCGGAATTGCACCGGATTCCTGCCGACC
This sequence comes from Rhodococcus sp. NPDC049939, assembly GCF_040656415.1. Lineage (NCBI taxonomy): Bacteria > Bacillati > Actinomycetota > Actinomycetes > Mycobacteriales > Nocardiaceae > Rhodococcus > Rhodococcus sp. NPDC049939. The sequence continues at coordinate 72,934 of NZ_JBFAMC010000003.1, forward strand.
ATCGCGTGTCTCGCGAACTCTTGCACCCAGTGGGCCGTCGTGTCAATATTGCGGATCTGTCGTGATTCCCGCGTTGTCGCGTCACTCAGCCCTTGTTGGCTGCCTCGAAGTCCATAACGACCTCGAACTCCAGTAACGAGGCCCCGGTCGACACTCGCCCCTTTTTCTCAGCGACGTGCTCTTGCATAGCCGGCTCAGCGCGCCACGCAGCGAAGGCCTCGTCGGTTTCCCAATGCATGACCGCGAAATAGCGGTTCTCGCCCTTGACCGGCCGGAGGAGTTGGAAGCCGAGGAAGCCAGGGGCGTCCTTCGCCGACCGTGAACTCGCGGCGAACCGCTTCTCGAGCTCGGGCCCAGCGCCTTCAGGGATTTCGATTGCGTTGATCTTCACCACTGCCATGCCAGCGACGTTACTCCGCTAGCGTCGGAGGGGTGGCGGGTGAGAATGCTTTACACGACGAGGGCGGGACAGGGCAGCCGATTCTGCTGCTGCACGGACTGATGGGCAGCGCTCGGACATGGCACCGCCACGTCCCGTGGCTGCGCGAACGCGGCCACGTTTTCACGTTCGATGCGGCTGGTCACGGTAGGCCGGCGCCTGCGCTGTTGACCACCGAGGCGTTTGTCGACGACTTGGCCGCGGCGCTCGATCCGTTCACCGAACCTTGGGTGGTAATCGGCCATTCGATGGGTGCCCTGCACGCCTGGTGCCTGGCAGCCGAGTTCCCCGAGAAAGTCGCGGCGCTGGTGCTCGAAGACATGGCACCCGACTTTCGTGGCCGCACCGCCGACGACTGGGCGGCGATGATTGCGAGTTGGCCACAGCCCTTCAAGACGCCGGAAGATCTGTTCGAGTTCTTCGGACCAGTTGCCGGTCAGTATTTTCTGCACTCGTTCGACAGGCGTGCCGATGGCTGGTATCTACACGGGGATCTCGACACGTTTCGGGACATCTCGCAGGAGTGGGGCGGCAGGCATTTCTGGGATCAGTGGGCGTCGGTGACGGTTCCGTCCCTGCTGATCGAGGGCGAGTTCACGATCACCCCTGACGGCCAGATGCAGGCAATGGCGGAGCGGCATCCCGGCGCCCTATACGTCCGGATCGAGCAAGCAGGGCACCTGGTCCACGACGATCAACCGGAGCAGTACCGGAAGGTCGTCGAAGAGTTCCTCGACGGGCTCGGCTTCACCCCGGCAGGAAGCTGAAGCGAACACGCCGAACTGGATTGTCGACGTTGGTGTCGACGAGGCACACGGATTGCCAGGGTCCTGTAACAAGCGCTCGGTCGACAACCGGGACCGACGCATATGGCGGCAGGAACGCCGGTAGCACATGGTCGCGGCCGTGCCCGTGGCTGCCGTGTCGGTGTTGCCAGCGATCGTCGCGGGGAAGGAATTCGTCAATAGCCGCGATCAGGTCGGTATCGCTCCCGGCTCCCGTCTCGATGACGGCCAACCCGGCAGTCGCATGCGGTACCCAGACGTGCAGCAGGCCGCTATCGCCCTCGGCCGCCGCCAGAAACTTCTCGATTTCCTGTGTCAGATCGTGGACGACAGGTTCAGTGCCGGTGCGAATTTCGATCTCGGTAGTGAACATGGTCTCGACGTTAATGCCGGTCGGCATCGTTCGCTGGAACGCTGCAATATGCCGAGGCCAAGTCTCTCAAGCGGGGTGCGGGTCGTACTCCCGAACTCCACGCCAGAGACGGAAACCGACCGGCAAGGCCGCATAGAGCCCGTCAGCTGCCGACGACGTGCGTCGCAGAAGGAGCGGAATTCTTGCGGTTTTCGCAACCTCCGCGAGGTCCGGACGCTCAAGCGCTCGGTCCACGTGCGCGCGCACCGGGATGCGCGCCGATTTGTCCAGGTTGCAGCGGCTGTCGGCAGCAACAAGATTGGCAACTCCGTCGATCGGGATCGTGGACCATGCCAGAACGTGATCGACGCGGGGATCGGCACCTAAGCGTCGGCCGCAGTAGAAGCAGAGATTGTTCTGGAGATCCCGCAACGGATCAACCAGCGACCGCAACGCCGACTGGTCGGCTTCGAACAAGAACTTGACTAGCTTTTCCGCGTCGAGTTCGGCTCGATTGAAGGCAATTACGTCGCGAATCCACGCGTTTCGGATGAAGGCTCGCAGGAGTACAGAAGTGCGCCGCAAACCTTCCGGTACGCCGGGACGAAGAGTGATGATGCCGATGCGGTCAACTTCATCCATCGTCATCTTCTTGTGGAAATCTGATGCGTCGAATAGAAAGTCGTCGCGCAGTTCACCGTTGGGTGCGTGTGGGACTGTTTGAAGATGCGTCAGTGGTTGTTGAGCAACTGTCAGCCTCACCGAGCCAATTAGCCGGAGATAGCGGCGATGTTCTGTTCCTCTTGCGGCCTCCGCGGTTCGCAAACCCTCCATTACGAGGCTTGTTCGCGCTTCGGCAACTTGATCTGGTACCGATCTTCCGCGCTTGTTCTGAGCGAGGTGCCCGTGCCTGCTGAACGCACGGGTTTGCGGCCAGTAGTACGCGACGATCCGATGGGTGATCTCGCTGATCGGGACCGCGAGACTGCCGTCCGGCGCTGGTGTGTTCTCTACGCAGATATCGACGAGCGCCATCATCGTGGCCAGCTTGTACGTCGACTCACGGCGGCCGGTCTCGAGTAGCTGGACCACTCGAGCGGCGACGTCAACGGGGTCGAACAGCGGCTGTGCCATTCCGGTCACACTAGAGGAACCTCGACCGAGCGCCGCTCAACCACCCTCTCCCGCGAGTGCGAAGAGGCCGTCCTCGGTCTGCTCGACGAGCCCGTCGACCAGAAGTGAGTGGAGCGCGCGGTCGCGTTGACCGGGATCGTCGATCCATACTTCGTCGAGCCGGATGCGTTCGACGGGCGCCGAACTTTCCCTCAGTACCGCCATCAGCTTGCCGCGCACCTGGCGATCGGTGCCTTCGAACTTCTGTACCTTGCGGCGCTGCCCGGTGTGCGCCGGACGGCCGGAGTCCACCCAAGCGCACGTAGGCAGAGGGCACCGTGAGCATTCGGGTGAGCGGGAGGTGCAGACTGTGGCGCCGAGTTCCATGAGAGCAGCAGAAAAGGTAGCAGCACGTGCGCGGGCGCGAGGCAGAAGCGCAGACACGTCGGCCAGATCCCGTTTGGTTGAGGGATTTCCCGGCTCTGCTCTTGCGTGCACAGCCCGGGCGACGACTCGGCGGACGTTGGTGTCGACGACGGGAACGCGCTGTCCGTAGGCAAAGCAGGCCACCGCACGTGCGGTGTAGGCGCCGATGCCGGGCAGTTGCAGTAGCGTCTCGACGTCGCGCGGTACCTCGTCGCCGTGCTCGGCTGCCAACAATCCTGCGCATTCGTGCAGTCTGAGGGCTCTGCGCGGGTAGCCCAACTTGCCCCAGGCGCGCAGCACATCTGCCTGGCTGGAGGCTGCCATGAGTGAGGGGACGGGCCAGCGCTCGACCCACTCTTCCCATATCGGTGCCACCCGGATCACGGGAGTCTGCTGCAGCATGATCTCGCTCATCAGCACGTGCCAGGCGCTCACGCCTTCGCGGCGCCACGGCAGGTCCCGGGCCTCGGCTTCGTACCACCCGATCAACGCGGAGGAGTCCACGCCTACTTCTCCTTACAATTTCCGTCGTTCCCGTTCGACCCGGATTTGCCTACGCTGTAAGGGTTCCCCACTGAACGTCGCAACGTGGTTGGTGCACAATATCTCCATGTCCCAATCCAACCCGGCTTCTGTGTGGAACTCCCTCCGACAGGGTAACGAGCGCTTCGGCGACGGAAAGTCGATCCATCCGAGGCAGGGAATCGCCGACCGCGAGAAACTAGTCGACGCGCAACATCCAACCGCAGTGGTGTTCGGATGCGCTGATTCACGAGTTGCGCCCGAGATCATTCTCGACCAGGGACTCGGCGACATATTCGTCGTCCGGACTGCGGGTCAAGTCATCGACGACGCTGTTGTCGGGTCCATCGAATACGCGGTCGAGGCCCTGAACGTTCCGCTGATCGTAGTGCTAGGCCACGAACATTGTGGCGCGGTGAAGGCGACGCTGGGCGCGATCGACGAGGCCAAGGTTCCGCACGGATTCATCCGCAGCGTCGTCGAGCGGGTCGCGCCGTCGATCCTGATCGGCCGGGATGAGGGCCTGACAACAGTCGACGAGCTCGTAGGACGTCACGCCGTCGAGACCGGGTCGTTGCTGACCCAGCGATCGCGCGTCATTGCGGACCGCATCGAGCGCGGTACCTGCGCCATCGTGAGTGCCACCTACAAGCTGTCCGACGGTCGTTTGCAGCTGCAGGGATCGGTTGGGGATGTGGGTGAGCTCGGTGACTGAACACGACACGCCGCATCAGCTGCGCGCTTGCCACGCGATACCGAACTACCGTTGATTCTGTGCTGCAACCGACTGGGCCGTTGCCCCCCGAGGTCTATTGGCGTCGCAGGGCGCTGGCGGTCGGCGGTGTCATCGTCGTGGTGCTGCTTATCGTCTTGCTGATCAACTCCTTTCGCAGTGGCGGCAATTCAGAGGCCGATTCTGTGGCCGCGAGTTCTTCGATGACTACGTCGGCGTCGACCACGAGGACAACTTCGGCTTCGCCCACCACAGGCAATGGATCAGGTGGTGGCGGTGCTGCAGCAGGAGCGCAGTCACCGGGCGGTCCCGGCGAGTCGAGTGGCGGGGCGTCCGGCGGCGGGAACATGAAGGGTGAGACGCCCGGCGGCGGGAACGCTAGCGGAGAGGCACCTGGCGGGGTACCCGACGGCGAGGCGCCGGGTGAGCCACCCGCAGGGCAACCCATCCCGGGACAGTGCCCTGATCAGTCGCTGGCCATCAAGGTGGCGACTGACAAGCCGACGTACCAGGCGGGTGAAGAGCCGGTCTTCACGACGGTCATCACGAACATCGGGACCGAGACGTGCGATCGCGATCTGGGCAGTGGCCTTCAGCAAGTGCTTGTCTACACGATCGACGGCGCTTTGCGCCTGTGGTCCAATATCGACTGCTACCCGCAGTCCGAGCCCGACATACGTTCTCTGGCCCCAGGTGAGCAGGCCCAGTTCACGGTGACTTGGTCCGCGACGACCTCCTCCCCCGACTGCCTGGCGCAACCGGCACCGCAGCGTGATCCTGTGGTTCCGGGCGCGTACACGGTCGTGGGGCAGTTGGGTGAGCTCCGCAGCGTGCCGGAGCCGTTCAATCTGGGCTGACCTTCGGTGCAGCGTCAAGACGTGAGCGCCGATCGAATTCCTTCTCGACGTCATTTCGGTTGGGGTCGGCAAGCAGCGCAGCGAGCAGCACGCGTGCCTGCCCGGCCCTGAGATGTGTGGAGAAGAGCGCGCCGGCCTCGGCGAGGTCGTGGCCGCCGCCGCCACCGCCATAGGCAGGGGCGATCGGGCCCCGGGGAACCCGGGTCGTAACGGCGACGGGAATGCCTGCGGCCACGCAGTCGTGAACCGAGGCGACGATCGAAGGGTTCGCGTTCCCGGACCCGAGTGCGTCGAGTACCAGGCCACGGGCCCCGGCCGCCACGCACGCGTCGACCTGAACCCGATCCGTGCCGGGGTAGATCGCGATGATGTCGACGCGTGTTCCGGCGATCGGATGCCACGGCAAGGGCTCGAGCCGGTGCTGCGGAGTTTCGGTGGCGTGCACGGAATGAAACGCCTCGAGCGACGTCGTATCGGCTTTGCGGGTCCCCGGTGCCCGATGCAGGGCACCGCCAAAACCGATCAATACGCCGCTACTGCGCAGTGCAGGGTCCGATCCCGCCGTGATCGCGGCGGCGAGGTTGGCCAGCGCGTCGGATTCGGGATGGTCGAAGGTTCTTTGCGCGCCAGTGAAGATCACCGGGCGGGGATCGTCATGGTGGAGATCGAGGAAAAATGCGGTCTCCTCCATGGTGTCGGTTCCGTGCAGCACCACCACCGCATCGACGTCGGGATCGCGAAGTTCCTCCACGACGGCAACGCGCACACGGTCCATGTCAGCGAATGACATGCTGGAACTGTCCTTCGACATCAAGTCCGTGATCCGAAGATCCGTTCCCGCCCCGACGTCACGCAGGAGATCCGAACCCGTCATCACTGGGGTGCTGACGCCACGACAGTCCTGACTGCTGGCGATCGTGCCTCCGGTGGTGACGACTGCGATCTTGGGCACGAAGGCTCCCTCTTGCTAGGCGTGGTGGTGGCGTTCCGCTGCCAGTTCGTGGATGCGCTTCCTCGCACCGAACCATCCGATCACCAGCAAGGGTGCGATGATTGCGATGGATCCGACGGTCCACGTTCCGACGGGGCGGTCCAGCGCCATCAATATGATGACGCCTACCAGGAAGACCAGTGTCAGCAGACCGGTGTAGGGAGCGCCGAACATTCGGTAACGGGGCCTGACGAGTACCCCGTCTTTTGCGAGTTTCCACAGCTTCAACTGGCACAGGATGATGACGGCCCACGCGCTGACGATTCCGAGTGCGGCGAGGTTGAGGACTATCTCGAACGCCTCGCCGGGAACGATGGCATTGAGCCCGACGCCGAGCACTGCCACGAATCCGGTGAGGGCGATTCCACCGTAGGGGACACCACTCTTGTTCATTCGAGCTGCGAACGAGGGCGCGGAGCCCGCCATCGCCATCGAGTGCAGTATCCGTCCTGTGGAATAGAGTCCGGCGTTGAGCGAGGACAATGCGGCCGTGAGGACGACGAGATTCATGACGCCGTCGGCGCCTTCGACGTTGATGGAGCTGAAGAACGTGACGAACGGACTCTCGCCGGCGGTGTACGCGGTGTGGGGGAGTAGCAGCGCGAGCAGAAGAACGGATCCGACGTAGAAGACGACGAGCCGTATGATGACCGTGTTGATTGCCCTGGGGATGACCCTCTCCGCATCCTCCGTTTCTCCGGCGGCGGTACCCACGAGTTCGATCGACGCATAGGCGAAGACGACACCCTGGACCACGACGATGGCGGGCAAGATTCCGTTGGGGAAGAGCCCCCCGTTATCCGCAATCAGGCTGAAGCCCGTCGCGTGGCCTTCGACCGGGGTTCCGAAGAGCAGGAAGTAGATTCCGAAACCCAGGAATGCCAGCAGGGCAACGACCTTGATGAGCGCAAACCAGAACTCGAGTTCGCCGAACACTTTGACGGACAACAAATTCAGACTGACCACGAGCACCACTGCGGCCAGGGCGAACACCCACTGGTCCACGTTCCCGATCGGCGCCCAGTACTTCTTGAAGAAATTCATGTACAGCGCGGCCGCGGTGACATCGACGATGCCGGTCATGGCCCAGTTCAGCCAGTACAGCCATCCCGTGGCGAAAGCCATCTTCTCGCCATAGAATTCCCGCGAATACGACACGAAGGCGCCGGAAGTGGGTCGATGCACGACCAGTTCGCCCAGTGCCCGCAGGATCAAGAACGCGAAGGTTCCGCAGACGGCGAAGACGAGAACCAGGGCTGGACCGGAGTCGTTGAGCCTGCCACCTGTCCCCAAGAACAGCCCGGTGCCGATGGCGCCGCCGATCGCGATCATCTGGATCTGTCTGGGGTGCAGATCCTTGTGGAACCCCTTCTCCTCGTCGGCGATGATTTCGAGTTCGGCGACGTCGCCGTTCTCGATGGTCATGGCACTATCGTGACGTTCGGGGCGACAGGCGCCTGCCGACTCGGATCGGGCTCCCTCAGATTGGCGAGGTGTTCAGGGCGCAGAAGTCGATCAAGTTCGTCACGGTCGAGCAGGCCTGCTTCAATCACGAGGTCGGCCACGTTGCGACCGGAAATCAGCGCCTCCTGCGCGATTCGCGTCGAGGCAGCGTAGCCGATATGTGGGTTCAGCGCAGTCGCGAGTCCGATGGAATCTTCCACACGCGCGCGCAACAGGTCAGTGTTCGCCGTGATGCCGAGTACGCAGCGGGAGGCCAGGATTCGGCAGGCGGCACCGAAGTGGCGCATTGACTTGTGCAGGGAGTGCAGGATGATCGGTTCGAAGGCGTTGAGCTGAAGCTGGCCGGATTCGGCGGCCATCGTGATGGTCACATCATTCCCGATGACTTCGTAGGCCACCTGATTGAGGACCTCGGGGATGACCGGATTGACCTTGCCCGGCATGATCGACGAACCGGCTTGTACCGGTGGAAGATTGATCTCGTTCAGTCCGGCGCGTGGCCCCGACGACAGCAGGCGGAGGTCGTTGCAGACCTTGGACAGCTTGACCGCGATCCGCTTGAGCACCCCGGAGAGGTGAACGAACTGGCCCACGTCCTGGGTGGCTTCGACAAGGTCGACGGCCAGCACGAGCGGCAGCCCGGTGAGGTCCCTGAGCGTCTCACACGCAGCCTCCGCGTAGCCGACGGGCGCGTTCAACCCTGTGCCGATAGCCGTGGCACCGAGATTGATCTCGTGAACCAGCAGTGAGGCCTCGCTGAGTCGCTCGCGGTCCTCGTCGATCATGACCGAGTAGGTGGTGAATTCCTGCCCCAACGTCATCGGGACAGCATCCTGGAGTTGGGTGCGCCCCATCTTGACTGTGTCCGCGAACTCCACGGCTTTGGTCGCGAACGCGTCCTGGAGCGCTTGAAGTGCGTCGAGAAGGTCCCCGATCGCGAAGATCGTCGCGATATTGATCGCAGTGGGGTAGACATCGTTGGTCGACTGGCTCAGATTCACGTGCTCGTTCGGGTGGAGTACCTCGTACTCTCCGCGCCCGTGGCCGAGTATTTCAAGTGCTCTATTGGCGATTACCTCGTTGGCGTTCATGTTGGTCGACGTTCCGGCTCCGCCCTGGATGACGTCGACGATGAACTGATCGTGCCAGCGGCCATCGACGATCTCCTTGCACGCCTGGCCGATTGCCGCAGCGCGACGGTGGTCGAGGATGCCGAGCTTCCTGTTGGCGATCGCCGCGGCCCATTTGACGAACGCCAGTCCCCGGATCAGTTCTGGGTTCGTGGAGATCGGTCGCCCGGTGATGGGGAAGTTCTCGACGGCACGCAGCGTGTGGATGCCCCAGTACGAGTCCGCGGGCACCTCGCGTGCACCGAGCAAATCAGTTTCCGTTCGCGTTTCGAGCACTTGATTTTTCCTCACGTGGACTTGCATGAGCTTTGTTGTGCAGATTGTGTTGTGCAAATTGCACGAACATTTCGTGTAGTGACGGGCGGCGGCGACCCCGGAGGGGTCCCGCATGGGGCAATATTTCGATCGAACTGCCGGGCAGTCCACCTGCCAGGCTGTCAGACAGGCGCCATTGTTACCCCGGTCACGCGTAGGCGTCAACCCTGGCCACACACCGAGTTGACTGTGCTGTCGGATGATGAGAACAATGTCGGCATGAACCTGTCAGACAGCTGGGCAGGCAGGCGACCTTCCACCGCGCGCGTCAGCGCTGCGGAGGCGGTCATGGCCGACCTTCGTAACGCGATCACATCCGGTGAGCTGGCGATTGGTGACCGACTTCCGTCGGAAACGTCGTTGGCTGCCCGGCACGGCGTCAGTCGTTCGGTGATTCGCGAGGCCCTTCGCTCCTGTCATGCGCTCGGGCTCACCGAGACGAAGTCGGGACTGGGCACATTCGTGGTCAGCAATTCGATCACCCGCCAAACGGATTTCGGCAACTACGCGGCTCGAGAACTCGTCGAGGCGCGGCCGCATGTTGAGATTCCCGCTGCGGGGTGGGCGGCGAAACGGCACTCGGACGAAGATGTCGCGGAGCTGCGGGGCCTGCTGGACCAGATGAGAAAAGAGAATGATCCACTGGCATGGGTCTCATTGGACGTGCAATTGCATGGGCTCATTGCCCGGATCAGTGGGAACCGCGTCTTCGAATCGGTGATTGTCGATATCCGGGAGACGCTCACCCGGCAGTCCGGAATGGTGAGCCTGCCTGACGGCCGCAGGGAAAAGGCGAACGACGAGCACGCGCGGATCGTGGCCGGGATCGAGTCCGGAAGCTACGACGAGGCCGCGCAGGCCATGGCCGGCCACCTGGATGCGATTCGGGAGGCGTTGGAAACCTTTGGCGGGTGGTCCGGTTCGGGTGGATGAAGTTGGCAACCTAGTCGTACGTGCCGGAGATCGATGTCTCGGCGAACCTGGACAAGCCCTCTCGGATGTGCCTTGCCCACGATTCGCCGATCCCGTCCACGGACTCCAAATCGGCGGCAGTCGCGGCAAGGAGTTCTTGCAGGGTTCCGAAAGACTTTACAAGACTGTGTATTTGGTCGAACTGCAGACGGGGCACTCGAGTCAGGACACGGTAGCCGCGAGGGCTGGCAGGGGCCTCCAGCGCTTCTACGGTTCCCGGATATCCGAATACTCGGGCCAAAGTTGTGAGGTCGAGAAGCTCAACGTCTGTGATCAGGTCGAGCGTTGAAAGCAGTTTCTCGACGTCGGTGGTCTTTGTAGGGCCCGGGGCGGCCAGGTAGTCGCGCGCGATGATCTCTCGGTCAGTGTCGTTGTCCCCGACCAGTTCCTCGAGTTGCAGTACCAGTTGGCGCCCATCCGTGCCCAGTTCCAGCACGTCTTGCTCGATTTCGACGGAGACACGACGCACCATTTCCAGGCGCTGTGCCACGGTCAGGGCGTCCCGCACCGTGACGAAATCCTCAATTTCGACCAGCGACAATTGCCGGGTGACCTCATCGAGGCGTGTCTTGTACCGTTCGAGGGTGGCGACCGCCTGGTTGGCCCGTGACAAGATCGTGGCAGATCCGTTGATGACATGCCGTATACCGCCGACGTACACGCTCACGATGCTCATCGACTGGCTCACCGATACGACGGGGTAGCCGGTTTGCAAGGCCGTTCGTTCTGCGGCGCGGTGCCGGGTGCCGGACTCGACTGTCGGGATCGTGTGATCCGGGACCAATTGGACGTTGGCGCGCACGATGTGGGAGCCGTCGGTGGACAGGACCACGGCGCCGTCCATCTTGGACAGCTCGCGCAGCCGGGTGGGGGCGAACTCCACATCCAGTTCGAAGCCGCCATCGCAGATCTCTTCCACCTGTGCGTCGTAGCCGAGCACGATCAGGGCACCCGTGCGGCCACGCAGAATTCGTTCCAAGCCGTCACGAAGGGCCGTTCCAGGAGCCAGCCGGGCAATTGTTTCGCGCAGCGCAGGCGACGACGCGGCATCATTCATCGCCCAGTACTCCCGCCGAGGTAGAGGCCACATGCAGTGCCGTGGTGAAGATTGGTTCGGACTCGCACACAGATTACCTGTCCACCATGGGAATCCGCGTCTCATCCAACAGCACGACCGCGGTGCGCATGTGGACGGCGTCCGCCGGGGGCCTGCAGAAACCGAGGCAGGTCAGCCTCGCATTGCGGCGATAGCCGCATCGAGGTTCCCGACCTCGGTGACCTTCATGCCGACCGGAGGCGCCCCGGAGTCGAGGGGAACCAGGGCGCGGGTGAATCCCAGACGGGCCGCCTCGGCGAGGCGCCGCCCCACCCCCGGCACTCGACGAATCTCCCCTGCAAGCCCCACTTCACCGAGGATCACGAGTCCGTCCGGGACGGGCTTGTCCCTCACTGCGGACGTGACGGCGAGAGCGAGGGCGAGATCGGCGGAGGGTTCGGTCATCCGCATGCCGCCGACGGTTGCTGCGTAGACGTCGTTCTTTGCGATGGGCACCCCGCACCGCCGATCGAGCACTGCCAGCACCATGGCAACGCGAGCGCTGTCGAGTCCGCTCACCGCCCTCCGAGGTGCGGGCATGGATGTTGCGGCGACGAGGGCCTGGACTTCGCCGAGCAACGGCCGTTTTCCGTCCATCATGACCGTGACGGCCGTCCCGGGGACGGCTTCGGTGCGGTGGTGCAGGAAGAGCCCTGACGGATCGCTGATTCCGCTGATGCCATCTTCGTGCAGTTCGAAGCAGCCGACCTCGTCCGCCGCACCGAATCGGTTCTTCACGCCGCGCACCATGCGGAGGGTGGAGTGTTTGTCGCCTTCGAAATGCAGGACCACATCCACGAGGTGTTCGAGCGATCGTGGACCGGCAACGGCGCCGTCCTTCGTGACATGACCGATCAGCAGCACGGGTACGCCACTCGCCTTCGCGAGGGATGTGAGCGCGCTGGTAACTGCTTTCACCTGGGTGACACCGCCGATGGCGCCTTCGACGTCCGCAGCGCACATGGTTTGGACAGAGTCGACGATCAACAAGGTGGGGCCGACCTGCTCCACATGGCCGAGGATGGTCGCGAGGTCGGATTCGGCGGTGAGGTAGACCCTCTCGTGCACTGCGCCGGTCCGGTCGGCGCGAAGCCGTACCTGCCCAGCGGATTCCTCACCTGTTACGTAGAGGGACTTGTCGTCGGGGCCTCGCCGAGCCCACTGGTGAACGACCTCGAGCAACAGCGTCGACTTGCCGACGCCGGGTTCTCCCGCAAGAAGGACGACCGAACCAGGTACCACGCCGCCGCCGAGGACACGGTCGAGTTCGCCGATGCCCGTCGGCTTGGCGCGGGTGGACGTGCCGTCGATCCGGGTGATCGGCGTGGCCGGGCTGGACGGAAGAACAGCACCGGCACCAGCTCTAGCCAGCGAGGCACCGGTTCGGCTGGCAACCGGCGCAGCGATCTGTGCCTCGTCGATCGAACCCCAGCTGTCGCATTCCGGGCAGCGTCCGACCCACTTGGGAACCGTGCACTGACATGACGAGCAGCGAAAGACGGATTTCGGTTTGGCCACCCGGTCAGACTAGGTATCGGGTCCGACAGCGGACGGACGAAACTGCCTCTAGTGACCGACCGCTCCGCTTTCACCACCGGACTTGTCGGAGATGTGGCGCTCGGTCTCGGGGCCTGCGTCGACAGGAACGGGGACGGTGATGTCGCCGGCGTTTTCGAACGTGAAGGTGGCGGGGAAGGTGAGGCCGGGTCGCACGCCTTCACTCAGGCCGTCGAGCGTGACCAGCAACAGGTCGGCGGGTGCGGTCGAACTTCCAGTTGCCTGGGCCTCCGCTTCGGCGCTCTGCGCGGCGTCCTGCGCGGGCAGTCCGGCGGCCAGTGCAGACTGTGGCTCGATCTCCGGTCCACCCGTGGTGTCGGCGATTGTCACAGCCTCCGCAAAATCGGTGCTGATCCCGAGAAGCCTGTCGGCGATGTACTCGTTGTTGTTGATCGCAGTGAAGGCAAGGACTGCGGTACCACCTGGTTCGATGCTGTATGCCTCGGAGTTGGGGTACACCACGTGCACGTTTCGCAGCGCGATCGATCCGCCGTCGGCTTTGTTGCCGTTCACTGCGGCGACCTGACTCGAAGTCTGGGTGATCTGACCGGCACTGCAAGCTGACAGCGTGAGGGCCGCGCCGGCAGCGAGAGCAACGGCGGTAGCGACTCGGCGAGTCGACTTGTCGAGAGCAGTCACGAATTGTCCTCCAGTTTCAGGTTCGCACTCCGACTATGAAGAGTAGTAGTTCCCCTGTGCGGCCTGCTCTCAGGGTGCTCACAATGGCTGCCCGCGCGCGCTTTGATGCCGCCGATCGGCCTTTTGCAGACGTGCGCCATGCACGTATTGCGGCCCGTGTCAACCCCCAGAATCGGGCGACGAAGCCCCTGACCTGCGCCGTTGATGCGACCAGTATTCGGACGCGTGTTAAACTCGTAAGATCGAAAGGGGCACGGGACAGATGATTTTTAAGGTCGGAGACACCGTCGTATATCCCCATCACGGTGCGGCATTGATTGAAGCTATTGAAACCCGCACCATCAAGGGTGAGAAGAAGGAATATCTCGTTCTCAAGGTTGCTCAGGGCGATCTCACCGTCCGGGTTCCAGCAGAAAACGCAGAGTACGTGGGCGTTCGCGACGTTGTCGGTCAGGAAGGCCTCGACAAGGTCTTTCAGGTCCTGCGGGCACCGCATACAGAAGAACCCACCAACTGGTCTCGCCGGTACAAGGCGAATCTCGAAAAACTCGCTTCAGGTGATGTGAACAAAGTCGCAGAGGTCGTTCGTGACCTGTGGCGTCGTGAGCAGGATCGCGGTCTGTCCGCGGGAGAGAAGCGAATGCTCGCGAAGGCGCGGCAGATCCTCGTCGGCGAACTTGCGTTGGCCGAGGGCACTGACAGCGACAAGGCGGAGACAATCCTCGACGAGGTTCTCGCGGCCGCGTCCTAGACCGCCGCGATAACAATGGTGACCCGATCCCAGGGTCCTGTCGTTGCGCTGGTTCCTGCCGCTGGTCAGGGTGTGCGTTTGGGTGAAAGTAAACCCAAGGCATTCGTTGATCTCGGCGGGAAGGCGATGCTCATCCACGCGGTTGATGGCCTCCTACGGTCGGGGGCCGTCGACCGCGTGATCGTGATCGTGCCGGAAGAGATGGTCGAGGCGACACAGGCCATGATGTCCGGCGACGTCACTGTCGTGGCTGGTGGCAGTGAGCGTACGGACTCGGTTCGTGCCGGCCTGGCAGTAGCGGACGATGCGCGGTACGTGCTGGTGCACGACGCCGCGCGCGCTCTCACACCACCTTCACTCATCGCGCGCGTCGTCGCGGAGTTGCGCTCCGGGCGTTCCGCGGTGATTCCCGTCCTACCCGTCTCGGACACGATCAAGACGGTCGACGTTCTCGGTGCGGTTACCAGCACACCCGAACGGTCCGAGTTGCGGGCCGTGCAAACACCGCAGGGCTTCACCGCGGAACTTCTCCGCCGGGCCTACGCAGAGGCGAACGGCGTCGCGACCGACGACGCCGGATTGGTCGAGCGACTCGGCGAACGGGTCCGCAGCATCGTGGGGGAACCCACAGCGTTCAAGATCACAACACCTCTGGACCTCTTGCTGGCCCGTGCGTTGGTCGAAGAAGGGACACGCTAGTGAGAGTCGGAATCGGTACCGACGTTCACCCGATCGAGCAGGGACGTCCGTGCTGGATGGCTGGACTGCTGTTCGAGGACGAGTCCGGCTGCGCGGGGCATTCCGATGGCGACGTGGCCGTCCACGCGCTATGTGATGCACTGCTCTCGGCTGCCGGCCTCGGTGATCTCGGTTCCGTCTTCGGAACTGGCCGGCCCGAGTGGTCGGGTGTGAGCGGGGCGGCGATGCTTGCGGAAGTGCGCAGGCTTCTCGAAGTGGACGGCTTCGACGTCGCAAATGCGGCTGTCCAGGTGATCGGGAATCGTCCGAAGATCGGTCCACGGCGAGGCGAGGCGCAAGAAGTACTGAGCGCCGTTCTGGGCGCACCGGTTTCGGTGTCGGCAACCACCACCGACGGCCTCGGCCTCACCGGGCGCGGAGAAGGGATAGCTGCGATGGCCACCGCGTTGGTCATTCGCCGTCAGGACGCCGGGTAAGATCGCTGGTCGTGACCCTACGCCTTTTCGACACCGAGACGCGGACCTTGCGGGACTTCGTTCCGTTGGCCCCTGGACACGCATCGGTGTACCTGTGTGGCGCCACGGTGCAGGGAGACCCTCATATCGGTCACGTACGCAGTGGAGTTGCGTTCGACGTGCTGCGCCGCTGGCTGCTCGCGCACGACTACGACGTGGCATTCGTTCGCAATGTGACCGATATCGATGACAAGATTCTCAACAAGGCCGCCGAGGCCGGACGGCCGTGGTGGGAGTGGGCCGCCACATTCGAACGGTCCTTCATCTGGGCTTATCAGCAACTCAACGTGCTGCCCCCGTCCATCGAACCGCGTGCAACAGGCCACATCACTCAAATGGTCGAGATGATGCAGCGACTCATCGACAACGGCCATGCATACGCGGCGGAAGGCGACGTCTACTTCGACGTCCGTAGTTATCCGCAGTACGGAAGCCTTTCTGGGCACAAGCTCGACGACGTTCACCAGGGGGAAAGTGACGGATGCGGCAAGCGCGATCCACGCGACTTCACGCTGTGGAAGACGGCGAAGCCGGGCGAGCCTTCGTGGCCGACGCCGTGGGGCTGGGGACGTCCGGGTTGGCACCTCGAGTGCTCGGCCATGGCCGAGTTCTATCTGGGCGAGTCGTTCGACATACATTGTGGTGGGGTCGAGTTGGTGTTCCCTCACCATGAGAACGAGATCGCGCAGGCCAAGTGTGCGGGTGACGGTTTCGCGCAGTATTGGCTGCACAACGGCTGGGTCACCATGGGCGGCGAGAAGATGTCGAAGTCGCTCGGGAATGTCCTCTCGGTGCCGAATGTGCTGGAGAAGGTTCGGCCGCAAGAACTTCGGTACTACCTCGGTAGCGCGCACTACCGCTCGGTGCTCGAGTACTCCGACACCGCACTCGAGGAGGGCGCAGCGGCGTACCGCCGGATCGAGTCGTTCATCACCCGAACACAGGAGCGGGCCGGCCAGGTATCGGTCGGCCGATGGACAGAGGCTTTCGGGCGTGCGATCGACGACGATCTTGCTGTCCCGGCGGCGCTGGCCGAGGTGCACGGCAAGGTGCGAGAGGGCAACATCGCTCTCGACAACGGGAATCTCGAGGATGCGCGGGTGATCGCATCACAAGTTCGGGCCATGATGGGAATTGTCGGTGCCGATCCGCTCGATGAACACTGGACTGAGCAGACCGCGGACACGTCTGCGGCAACCGAGGCCCTGGACGTACTGGTTCGGGCCGAACTAGAGCGCAGGGAGACTGCTCGCGCCGACAAGAACTGGGCTGTGGCCGACGAGGTGCGTGAGCGTCTCGTTCGGGCGGGCATCGAGGTCGTAGACACACCCAACGGACCGGAGTGGTCTCTCGGGACAGGACGGTAGAAGTGGCTGGAAATTCGAGTAGGCGCGGAGCCGTCCGCAAGTCCGGCACCAAGAAGGGACAGGTAGTAGGTTCCGGTGGTCGGCGCCGTAAGGGGCTGGAAGGCCGCGGCGCCACACCGCCCGCCGAAGCTCGCACCAAGCATCCCGCCGCCAAGCGGGCTGCGCGTGCAGCGAGAGAAGCAGAGAAGCATCCGAGTCGTCGTCAGGGCCAGGGGCGGAAGGTTCTCGACGGACCCGAGAACGTGCTGGGCCGCAATCCCGTCGTCGAGTGTCTACGGGCCGGAGTTCCCGCAACCGCCCTGTACGTCGCAGTAGGAGCCGAGAGCGACGATCGCCTGAAGGAAGCTGTTCAGCGGGCCGCCGATGCGGGAATCTCCATTCTCGAGGTACCGCGGACCGATCTCGATCGGCTCAGCGCCAACGGTATGCATCAAGGCATCGCGTTGCAGGTGCCGCCATACCGCTACGCGCATCCGGACGACTTGCTCGCCGAGGCGCGTAAGCATCACGAAGCTCCGCTTCTCGTCGCACTCGACAACATCACAGACCCCCGCAACCTGGGCGCCGTCGTACGTTCGGTCGCGGCATTCGGTGGGCATGGGGTGGTGATCCCGGAGCGGCGTAGCGCGGCGGTCACCGCCGTGGCATGGCGTACCAGCGCCGGAGCTGCGGCCCGCTTGCCTATCGCTCGGGCGACCAATCTCACCCGCACTTTGAAAAATTGGGCGTCCAAGGGCGTCCAGGTGGTCGGCCTCGACGCGGGCGGCGACACCACGCTCGACGAGTTCGACGGCACCGGTCCGATCGTGGTCGTCGTCGGTTCCGAGGGCAAGGGCCTGTCGCGCCTCGTCCGTGAGAACTGCGATGCCATCCTCAGCATTCCGATGGCAGGGCCAGTGGAGTCACTCAACGCGTCCGTCGCCGCAGGCGTCGTGCTCGCCGACATCGCACGCGGGCGTAGGGGCTGAATCCGCCGCCGGGCCAGAAGGCTGTGGCAGGACCGATCTGATGAAAAGGACGGGACTACGCCGCCGTTGGCGGCAGGCGTTGGGCGCGGTGCTTCAATCGTCGCCCCGGTCCGTCCTCATCCGGGGGTAGCGGGCCGGGGCGCCTGAGCACCGAGAGGCATTGCCTTGTCCCGTACCGATGCACACTCCCCTTTCTATGTCCGTCTCGTTCGCCGTGAGCTCGAACCCGAGCCGTGGCACTCGTGCCGCGGCGTTGGCTGCGATCTTCCCGAGACTCCCGCCTACGAGCCTCAGTCCGCTAGAACGCGGTGTTCCTGGTCCTTCGCATACACCGGTGTCAACATCTGTTCGTGCGACCTGTGTCGCGACAAGGTCGGACACCGCCTCGCCATGCGCCGCGCGCGGCGTGTCGGCGCTGCTCACCTCGACCACCGTCGCCTCGAATGGGAACGCGGCGACACTTCGGCCTTCGACGAGGTCGTCGTCCCGAACCGCAAGCGGGACTGGTGGTGAGTTGCCGGGGCATGCCGATGCGTTGTCGACCCCCTGGCAGCGCGATCGCGGCCATGATGCACTGCATCGGGCCCGGTCGGCGGCAGAATGGCAGGGTGGCACCATTCCCTGACGAAATGCCGTGGGCCCTCGATGGCGGCTCCATTGCGGAGGCCGTCGCCGCCGTGTCCCTCGTCGATCACCACTGCCACGGCGTGATGCGCGAACCGCTCGACAGAGCGGCATTCGAGTCGTTGCTGTGCGAGGCCGCTGCACCAGGGCCGTGGCACGGGAGTCTGTTCGACACGGAGATCGGATTCTCGGTACGTCGGTTGTGCGCGCCAGTCCTCGACATGGCACCTCACTCCGAACCCGACGAATACATCGAACGGCGCAACGAACTCGGTGTCGACGAAGTTACGCGGCGCCTGATGCGCGCGACCGGAATATCCGAATTCCTGGTCGACACAGGGTTCTTACCCGATCAGGTCACGACGCCTCACGGACTGGCCGCGTACGCCGGCGCGAGGGCGTACGAGGTGGTCCGGCTCGAGTTGGTGGCCGAGGAGGTGATCGCTTCGCACAGCGCCGACACCTTCGCGGAAGCTTGCCGAGCGAGTCTCGCGGATGCGGCTCGCACTGCGGTCGCCTTCAAATCCATTGCCGCCTATCGTGTGGGACTAGGTCTTGCCCCCGAACGCCCTTCGGATGCGGCAGTTTCCACCGCGGCGGCTCGATGGGCGGCGGAGTTCGCTGCCGGAAAGCCGATTCGGCTCACCGATGAGACGGTGATTCGTTTCCTGATCTGGACCGCCGTCGATCTGGGCCTGCCGATCCAGTTTCACGTCGGCTACGGCGACGCCGACACCGACCTGGCCCGTGGGGACCCGTTGCTGCTCATGCCACTGCTACGCGCCACCGCCGATGCGGGTGTGCCGATCATGCTGCTGCACAACTACCCGTTCCAGAGGCATGCGGGCTACCTGGCGCAGGTGTTCGATCATGTGTTCGTCGATGTCGGACTCGCGATACAGAACGTCGGCCGCAGGGGAGCTACCCGCATCCTGGCCGAATTGCTCGAGCTCGCACCGTTCGGTTCGGTGCTGTTCTCCACGGACGCCTTCGGGCTGCCCGAACTGTATTGCGTCGCCGCGATGCAGTTCCGGGAGGCACTCGTGCCGGTTGTGGAAGACAGAGTGGCCCAAGGAGATTGGTCTGAGAGTGATGCCAGGCGGATCGTACGTATGATCGCGTCAGCGAACGCCCGCCGTGCCTACCGCTTAGACAACTGAGAGCACCGATCGTTCCGGCGGGTCGCTAAGGTTTGACGATGACATCGAGCACGAATGTGCGCCCGGAACGGGTGGTGTCCAAGGCGCGCTGAAGCGCAGGCCGTAGTGCGCCCACTGTCTCGACGCGCTCGCCGGTGCCGCCGAACGCCTCGGCGACCTTCACATATTCGGGAGTGGGCTCGATGACGTTGCCGACGAAGTTGCCCTCCCGGACCGCAGCGCTGTCGGGGTAGTACTTCAGCATGTTTTTTGTTTGGGATGCGTACTGCTGGTTGTTGCAGAGCACGATCAGCAGCGGGAGTTCGTATTCCTGGGCGAACCCGAGCGCGGCGGGAACCGGGTTGTAGTGCCAGGCCCCGTCGCCCAGAATCGAGACGACGATCTGGTGCGGTCGCGCGACCTTGACACCCAATGCAGTGCCGAGGCTCGTACCGAGGGCTCCTGCGGCACCGCGGTACTGCAGAAACTGTTTGCGCTCGAAGAGATACTGCAGCATCTGTGGCGTTTCCTCGATGATTTCGTTGACGCAGATCGCGTCGTCGGGGAGTGCGTCGTGCAGTTCTCGGAACAGATCGGCGGCCGGCACGAAATCGTTTGCCTGTGCCGATGCCTGCTGGGCATCCTCGGCGCTCGTGGCGCGGACGCTCTGGCTGTAGCGGGCCCAGCGTTCGGCGGTTTCTGGTCGACTTGTCGATCGCTTGCTCACTTCGGTGGCGAGCGCTTCGAGGTTCAGGGCGAGGCTGCCGGGAATTGTGTGGGTGGTCGGGTAGCCCCAGTACGCTGCGCGTGGCCGCATAGGATCCTCGTCGACGTGAATGACGGCGCATCCGGGACGCAAGGCGAGTTTCGGTGGATGCCACGGTGCGTTGCAGCCGGCCAGCAGGATCGCGTCGGCTTCGCCCAGCACCGGTTCGACCGGCCCGGCAACGTACAGCGGATGCGAACGAGGGAAGTTGTGATACGCAGGAGACATGGGTTCGAAAACCGGTGCGGAGAGCGCCTCGGCCAGCCGTACCAGGGTGTCGCGCTGGTCGATGGTGCGTGCGCCGTGCTCGGTGATGATCAGCGGGGTGGTCGCGTCGGCGAGGACTTGAGCCACCTGCTCGATCTGTTCTGGCGCGGCGACAACAGGCGTGGGCGGAACCCAGGTCGGTATTTCTTCGTCGCTTCGACCAACCAACAGGTCGAACGGGATCTCCAGAACGGTTGGGCCGAGTGGGATCGATTGGGCCGTGAAGCAGGCCCGGCGAAGTTCGTGAACCAGTTCGGACGGCGTCCGCGCCCGCTTGGTCCATTTGGTGACGGCTTCAGCGTTGCGGGCAGGTCCGACGAGATCAACCAGAAGGGAAGGCCATTCCGGACCGGGATCGGTGGCCGGATCTTCGCCGTAGGTCAGGGTATCGGGGGAGAGCACGGTCATAGGTATGCGTTCCTGCAGGGCGGTATGCAACCCCATGGATCCGTTCTGGATTCCGATAGACGTTGGCAGGAAGACTATCTGGCTTCGGCCGGTGGCTTTGTAGTATCCGGCGGCCAGCCCGATCGCCAAGAGCTCGTGACGGCAGCGGTAGTAGCGCAGGCTCATGTCGTTTCCGCGCCGGGCAAGCGTTTCCCAGATCGGTGCCATCACCGCGATAGGGGAGGCGAAAATGCAGTCCACCCCATGGGATTCCAACTGTTCCAGAAGAACCTCGGCGCCGCTCTTGGCGGAATTCGTTTCTTGCATGGACAGCTCCCCCTCGCTCGAGAAGGTTCGACTCGATCGTAGGCCGCACTCAGATGTCACGCCATCCGCACATCCGACGTCACATCGAGATCGACGATGACACTTCGCGGTGGAACCGGACGCTGTGACCGGGCCGCAACTGCGCGGCGACGGAAAGGTCGGCCTCGGCTACGACGGCGATCACCGGGTATCCGCCCGTCACAGGATGGTCGGTCAGAAACAGGATGGGGCTGCCGTTCGGTGGAACTTGCAGCGCCCCCGCCACCATGGCCTCGCTCGGCAGTTCGTCTGTGATGGAGCGGTGCAGCGGTCCTGGGCCCTCCAGCCTTGCCCCGATGCGGTTGGTGTCGGGGCTGACCCTCCACGTTTCGCGGAACAGAGCCGCGAGGGACGCAGTGGTGAACCAGTCGTCCCGCGGTCCCGGCCTGGCTCGCATCACCACCGGGTCCTCGGGAGTGGCCGGCGGGGGAACGAATTCGTCGGCGGGCCACTCTCCCGCCTCCTTGCCTACCGGGAGCCGGTCACCCTCGGCCACGCGGTCGGGTCCGATCCACGACAGGGTGTCGGTCGAGCGGCTACCCATCACCGCCGGCACATCGAAGCCTCCGCGTACGGACAGATAGCTGCGAAGGCCTTCGGACGCATAGGCGAGTTCCAGCAGATCTCCGGTGTGCAGGTGGAGCATGGTGTAGGCGGAGCAGGGTTCGGAATTCACCGTGATGGGCATGCGTGCACCGCTGACGGCGACCGAGACCGCTCCGTCGGCACGAACAGCGAGTCCGCCGAGCGTGACTTCGAGCGTGGCGGCGTCGGGGTAGTTGCCGACAAGCCGGTTCGCGCAGTCGTGGGCGACCCGGTCCGCGGCACCTGATTCGCTGACCCCAATGGACGCGTATCCGGGGCGACCGTGATCCTGCAACGTGGTCATCGGTCCCGTGCGCACGATCTCGAGCCAAGCCATCGTTCGATTGTCCCGCATCACCCACGCGCAGAGAAGATCTAGGGAGGGTGGTGAAAGGCTGCGCGCACTGCGTCGACGAAGGGTTCTACAGCGTTGCCACCGGGTAGCCGTGTGCGGCGGCAACCTCGCCGGACAGCAGCTTTCCGTCGTGTGTGCTCAGTCCGTCGCGGAATCCGCGAATTGTCTCGGTCGCTCGTTCCCATCCCATGTCGGCGAGCGCGACGATGTAGGGGAGTGTTTCGTTGGTGAGCGCGTAAGTCGAAGTTCGCGGCACGGCGCCAGGCATATTCGCCACGCAATAGAACACGGAGTTGTGGACCATGTATGTGGGATCGGCGTGCGTGGTGGGGTGGGAATCCTCGAAGCAGCCACCCTGGTCGATGGATATGTCGACGAGCACCGAGCCCCGCCTCATCCGCTGTACCAGACTGTTCGACACCAGTTTCGGGGCAATCGCGCCGGGTACGAGAACGGCGCCGATCACGAGGTCGGCGTCGACTACGGCCTGTTCGAGTTCGAGCTTGTTGGATGCGATGGTCTTGACTTGGCCGTGGTAACGGTCGTCGATCTCGCGCAGTGGGGCGACGGACTTGTCGAGTACGGTGACGTCCGCCTGCATTCCGTGCGCGACCGCGACGGCGTTCTTGCCGGAGACCCCGGCGCCGATGACCACCACCTTCGCCGGCCGCACGCCGGGCACGCCGCCCATGAGTACCCCGCGCCCGCCACCCTGGCGCATGAGATGGTAAGCGCCGACCTGGGGCGCGAGCCGACCGGCGACCTCACTCATCGGGGCGAGCAGGGGCAGAGAACCGTCCGGTCCGGTGACGGTTTCGTAGGCAATGGAAGTGGTCTTCGATTCGAGGAGAGCGTCGGTACATTCCTTGGACGCCGCGAGGTGGAGGTAGGTGAAGAGCACCTGGCCTCCGCGTAGCCGCGAGTATTCCTCGGCGATCGGTTCCTTGACTTTCAGAAGCAATTCCGCAGTTTCCCACACTTGATCTGCGGTCCCGAGCATGATTGCACCCGCGGATTTGAAGTCATCGTCCGAAAGCGAGGAGCCTGCGCCTGCGCCGGACTCGATGAATACCTCGTGACCGTGCTCCACCAATTCGTGAACACCGGCAGGAGTAATCGCCACCCGGTATTCATGGGTCTTGATCTCGCGGGGAATTCCGATCTTCATGGGTGGCTCCGTCACGTGGTGGAAAAGTCTTCGTCGGAGACAGTTCGATGCTTTGCTATCAATGGTGAATAAAGTCAGCATCCACGCCAACAATTATGAAGATAATTCTCTAGATTTGGACTATGCCTTCCAAGTATTCACCAAGAGGTTCTTCGTCGGCGCCGGTACCGAACGATATTCGTCCTGCTCCTGACCTCGACGACATCGACAGGATTCTGCTCGATCACCTCTCTCGCGACGCTCGAATACCGAACAATGCGCTCGCGGCCGCAGCCGGGATCGCGCCGTCAACGTGCCTCGGGCGAGTTCGATCCCTTGTCAGTCGCGGGGTTATCCGTGGATTCCACGCAGACATCGACCCCGCCGCGCTGGGCCGTGATCTGCAGGCGATGATCGCGGTTCGCGTCCAGGCAAGCGCGAGAATGCAGTTGGGGGCCTTGGCGAACCAATTCGTGGCATTGGACGAAGTGCTCGACGTCTATTTCATTGCCGGCGCAGACGACTATCTGATTCATGTTGCAACACGCAGCAGCGAGGCACTGCGCAATTTCGTCCTCGAGCATCTGAGCGCACACCCGGCGGTCGCATCGACCGAGACCATCCTCATCTTCGAGCATGTACGGCCTCGATGGGGCACCGTACTTTGACTACTGTCCGGCACCTCGGGTACCGCTCGAGTCGAATGCGCTCACACGTGTTCGAAGTGGACCACGACACCTGGGCGGAGCAGAGCGGGAGGCGTGCGGGCGGGGTCCCAGATCGGTTCTTCCGTGGTGCCTATGAGCTGCCACCCACCCGGTGAACTGTGGGGGTAGATGCCGGTGAACTTGCCTGCGAGTCCCACGGCTCCCGCGGGAACACTGGTGCGGGGTGAGTCGCGGCGCGGCACCTGCAGTTCGGGAGCGCCACCCGTGAGATATCCGAAGCCAGGGGCGAATCCGCAGAACGCCACCGTCCACGGCGACCCGATGTGAGCGGCGATCACCTCGTCGACACCCAGTCCGGTGATTTCGGCTACCTCCTCGAGGTCGGGGCCGTCGTAGCGAACCTGTATCCGGATCTCCTCCGTCGGGGACTCGATCTCCGCTGGTTGTGGTTCGCTCGTGCGAACCCACTCGGCCACGCGATCCTTTCGGATCGTTTCCCGGTCGAATCGGACGAGAACGGTTCTGGCCGCGGGAATCAACTCTCGGATCCCGGTTGGACGGGATTTGTCGAGAGCGTGGAAGTGCGCGAGCACGGTGTCCAGATCCTCGAACTCGACGAGGATCGCGGCTTCTCCGACGTCGAGGATGCGCATCAGGCGAATGGCCTCACCGCGACGCCCTGTGCGTCGAGCAGAGACCTTATTGCAGTAGCTATTTCGACGGCCTGAGGAGTGTCACCATGCACGCAGACGGATTCGGCGGCAACGGAGATCACCGTGCCGTCGATGGCTTCGAGAGTGTGATCGACGACCAGTCTGCGAACTCGCTCAGCAATCAGTGCCGGGTCGTGCAGGACGGCTCCTTGCTTCGTACGGGAAACCAGGGTCCCCTCGGGTGTATAGGCGCGGTCGGCGAACGCCTCGGCGACAGTCCTGAGTCCGGCGGACTCGGCCTCTTCGAAGAAGACGGAGCCTGGCAGGCCGAGGACCGGAAGGGTCTGGTCATATGCGCTTATCGCCGCGACCACCGCGCGAGCCTGTTCCCGGTGATGAACGATCGCGTTGTACAGAGCACCGTGAGGCTTTACGTACGTCACCGAGGACCCGGCAGCCCGTGCAAGGCCGTCGAGTGCGCCGATCTGATAGATGACATCGGCCGTGAGGTCGCGTGACGTGATGTCGATGAACCGGCGCCCGAACCCGGCAAGGTCGCGGTAGCCTACCTGCGCTCCGATGCGGACTGCCAGGTCAGCCGCCGCAGTACACGTCGACAGCAGTGTCGCGGGGTCACCCGCATGGAAGCCGCAGGCAACATTGGCGCTGGTCACCAGTTTCAACATGGCGGAATCGTCGCCGAGGGTCCAAGCGCCGAAACTCTCGCCGAGATCGCTGTTCAGATCGATTGCCTGCACGGTTTCGATACTAGGTTCGGCGTGGGCGTCAGCGCCCTGTTTCCCGACTGCCCGGAATTCTCCGACCACTCCCAGTCAGTGCACGTGTGCGTGTGCGTGAGCGATCCGTCCCGCACTCTTGCGCCGCGAGGATCCGGTGAGTCGGCACACGACGTAGATGACGAAAGCGATTGCGGTGACGAAGCTCGACACCGGGACCCCGGGTGCCAACGAAAGCAGGATTCCGCCGACGGCGGCGAGTTCCGCGAACACGATCGACAGGATCGTGGCCTTCAACGGGTTCGCGGTCACGTAGGCGGCGGCGGCTGCCGGCGTGATGAGCAATGCCATCACGAGTAGCGCCCCGACGATCTGGACGCCGAGGGCGGCGGTGATACCGACGAGCACCGCGAACACGATTGACAGCGCACGCACTGGGACGCCGCGCGCCTCGGCAACATCGGGGTCGGTGCTCGCGAACAGGAGCGGCCGGTAGATGAAGCCGAGGACACCTATGACCAGCACGGCGCAGAACAGCAGCAGTTGCAGTCCGTGGTTGCCTGGGGCCACGATCTGGCCGATCAGTAGCGAGAAACTGGTGCCGGTGCGGCCCTCGTACGACCAGATGAACAGCACCGACAGGCCGAGGCCGAACGCCATGATCACGCCGATCACCGAGTCGCGGTCGCGAGCTTTCGTGCCGAGCAGTCCGAACAAGACCGCAGCGACGACGGAACCGGCAATGGCGCCTGCGCCCACACCGATACCGACCAGGAGAGCTGCCGACGCACCGGTCAGTGACAGTTCACTCGTCCCGTGCACCGCGAACGACATCTGCCGGCTGACGATGAGAGGGCCGATGGCCCCCGCCAGCAGGCCCAACATCGCACCGGCGAGCAAAGCCTGTTGAACGAAGTCGTACTGCAGCAGATCGAGGGTGGTCGAGATGTCGAACATGCGCGACATTGCGTCGATGAACTTGTTGCTCATGCGTATTCCTCGTGCGTGTGATGCACGCCCTCTCCAGGTCGGAGTCCGCCGGCGCTGCCGAGTGCATCGATCGCGTCGCCGGTGCCGATCACGACGAGACGGCCGCGGACGCGCAACACCTCGACGTCGGTGCGATACAACTCGGAGAGCACCTCCGAGGTCATGACTTCTTCCGGTGTGCCGATACGGAACTGTCCGTCAACCAGATAGAGCACACGGTCGACGAGTGGAAGGATCGGATTGATCTCGTGGGTGACGAAGAGGACTGCGGTGTCGTGGGTACGGCGACGGCGGTCGATGAGACCGGACACCAGATGCTGATTTGCCAGGTCCAAGCTGAGTAGAGGTTCGTCGCACAGCAGGATCTGCGGATTGCCGACGAGGGCCTGTGCGATGCGCAAGCGTTGCTGTTCACCACCGGACATCGAACCGATCGGCGCGTCGGCGAAGTTCTGCGCACCGACCTCGGCGATGGCGGCGTCCACGATCGTTTGCCGATGCCGGCGTCTGCGAAGTCCGATACCCCACCGATGTCCGTCGACGCCGAGCCCGACGAGGTCGCGCCCGCGCAGCGGCAACCCGTCGTCGAGAGACTTCTGCTGGGGGACATACCCGACATGCGAGTTACCGGATCGCGCAGGGGATCCGACGATCTTTGCCGTGCCTGCGGTGAGCGCGAGTTGGCCGAGCAGCACCTTCAGCAGCGACGTCTTGCCCGATCCGTTGGGTCCGAGAACGGCTACGAACTCACCGGGTTCGACGGTGAGGTCGAGGCCGTCCCACAGTGTGCGTTCACCAAAGGACAGCCGCGCCCCCGTCAGTTCCACAGCGGAGGCACGGCCGTTGGCAGTGGTTCTCGAAGTAGGTTCTTTCACCAGCCCGTCAGTTCGGTTGCAGAGCCGCGGCAAGCGCGTCGGCCGTGTCGGTCACCCACTGAATGTAGTCGAGTCCCTCGGGCAGGGTTTCGGTTACCTCGACGACGGGAATTCCCGCCGAGTCGGCCGTGGCACGTACGTCCTGGGTGACGTTGTCCTGGGTCTGCACATTGTAGATGAGCACCTGCGCCTCCCGGTCCGTGAGCAGCTGCCGCATCGCGGCGATCGACGCCGGCGAGGGGTCGGTTCCATTCTCGACGGCACTCGCGAAGTCGGCCGGAGTCAGATCAACCAGGTCCGCCGACTGCAGGAGATAGTCGGCGATCGGTTCGGTTTGCGCGACGGGGGCGTTCGGGTGGGCGGCTGCAATCGTGTCGGTTACGGCCGAGACTTGTTCGAGCTGGTCTTGGAAGGCGTCGGCGTTGGCTTGGTAGGTGCCGGCGTTGTCCGGATCTAGTTCGCCGAGCTTGTCCGCGATGGCCTGTGCCGTGGCGTCGACGGTGTCGACGTCGAACCAGACGTGCTCGTTTTCCTGTCCGTGTCCGTGTCCGTCGTCGTGTGAATCGGCGTCGTCCTCGTGCCCACCGTCCTGATGGAGGTCGTAGGCGTTGACGGTGAGCTGGTGGCCTCCACCGCTACCGATGACGTCATCGACGAACCCGTCGTATCCACCGCCGTTGTAGACGATCAAGGACGCGTCCGTGAGTTTTGCGGCGTCGGACGGGGTTGCCTCGAACGAGTGTGGATCGGCGAAGGGCTCGGAGACGATCGACGTGACGATGATTCTGTCGCCTGCGACGGCCTGCGCGACGCTGCCCCAGACGTTCGTCGACGCAACGACGGTAAGGGCACCGTCGGAGGCCCTGACGGCGCTCGTATCGGAGCCGCCTGAGGAACATGCAGCGAGCGTAAGAACGGTGGCGAACGAGAGTCCTGCCACCGCTTTGGTCAACCGTGAACCTTGAAAACCCTGCACAGAAACCCCTGCCCAGATCCGAGCGCTAAACGCTATTGGAAATCATTACCGATTCACCTTAGCGGATACTGCCTGGTAGTGCACTTTCGGTACAGCCTCGACGAGCCTGGGTGCAGTCGAGGTACTAACGTCCCCATATGCCCAGACCTCGACAGCCTCGTCGCCAAGCCACGTTGGCGTCGCTCGCGGCCGAGTTGAATATCTCGCGAACGACGGTGTCCAACGCCTACAACAGGCCGGATCAGCTTTCTGCGGAACTTCGCGACCGGGTGCTGCAGGCAGCGAAACGTCGCGGCTACCCAGGGCCGGACCCGGTGGCCCGGTCCCTTCGGACCCGCAAGGCGGGTGCCGTGGGACTGTTGCTCACCGAAGCGCTCAGCTACTCCTTCCGTGACCCCGCGGCGATGCACTTTCTGGCTGGACTCGCAGAGTCGTGCGAGACGGCCGGACAAGGACTGCTCCTGATCCCGGCAGGCCCGGTACACAGCGAGGAGGATGCCGCCGCCGTCGTCCATCAGGCCGGTGTCGACGCCTTCGTCGTGTATTCGGTCGCCGATGACGACCCCTATCTCGCCGCAGTACGCGAGCGAAACCTCCCGATGGTCATCTGTGACCAGCCGCGGGAAATTCCGGGGGCATCGCTCGTGGGGATCGACGACCGTGGTGCGATGCGCGAACTCGCCGACCATCTGATCGGCCTCGGCCACCGCGACATCGGCGTTCTGAGCATGCGGTTGGGCCGTGACCGTTCGGACGGGATCGCCGACCCGGAGCGGTTGCGGTCCCCGAACTTCCATGTGCAGCGTGAGCGAATAGAAGGGGTGCGCGACGCACTTTCCGCCGCGGGTCTGGACCCGGGGACGCTCACGGTCGTCGAGCGGTTCGAGCACACCGGAAAGTCGGGTTGTTCCGCCGCGGCGGAGGCGCTCGAAGTCAATCCCCGAATCACCGCGCTCATCTGTACGACCGATGTCCTCGCGCTCGGCGCACTGGATTGGGCGCGGCGGCGAGGCATCGACGTGCCCGGCCGGCTGTCTGTTACAGGCTTCGACGGCGTCGACGATGCGCTACGTGAAGGGTTGACCACTGTGCGTCAACCGCAGGAGGAGAAGGGACGACGAGCCGGAGCCCTGCTCATGCGCCCTTCCCGTTCCGGTGGCGCGACCGTCGAGATGCTCGAGACCGAACTGCTGCCGGGCTCGACATCGGGCCCGGCGCCGGTCTCAGGCCGGTAATCCTCAGGCCAGTAATTGGGCGCAGCGCAGCAAGCCCAGGTGGCTGTATGCCTGAGGGTGGTTGCCCAGTGATCGTTCCGCGACGGGGTCGTATTCCTCACTGAGAAGTCCGGTTGGTCCGGCCGCTGCGACCAATTGTGCGAACAGCGCCTCCGCGTCGGACCGTTGACCGATCAACAGGTACGCCTCGACCAGCCAGGCGGCGCAGAGGTGGAACCCGCCTTCTTTGCCGGGCAGTCCGTCGTCGTGGTGGTACCGATACACCGTTGCACCGCTGCGCAGTTCGGCCTCGGTCGCGGTGACGGTCGCGGCGAATCGCTCATCCGACGGATCTATCAGGCCCGACAGTCCGATGTGCAGGGTGGCGGCGTCGAGATCGGTGCCGTCGTAGGCGGCGGTGAAGGAGCGAACTTCGTCCTTCCAGCCCTTCTCACGCACTTCCTCGGAGATTTTGTCGCGCAACGGAATCCATCCGGGCTCGACGTCACGGCCGAAGACCTTCGCCAAGGTGACCGCACGGTCGACGGTGACCCAACCCATCACCTTGGAATACACGTGGTGCCGCGGATTGTCGCGAATCTCCCAGATTCCGTGATCGGGTTCGAACCAGCGGCGGTCCACGGCCTCGACCATGGCGCACACCAGTTCCCAGTCGCGGTCGTTGAGGGGCGTCTCGGCGCCCTGCCTTTCGCGCGCGTGGGCCAGATCGGAGATGAGTTCCACGATGGGACCGAATACGTCGAGTTGCACCTGCTGATTTGCCGCGTTGCCGATGCGGACGGGACGTGAGCCGGCGTACCCGGGCAGTGAGTCGATCACGGCTTCCGGGGGCAGCCCGGTCCCGTAGATCGTGTAGAGGGGGTGTAGGCGTTCAGGGCCGGGCAGTGTCTCGAGCACATCGTGCACCCAGTCGAGAAAGCCCTCCGCTTCTTCCAACGAACCGAGGCTGACGAGCGCGGATGCGGTGAGTGCGGCGTCGCGGAGCCAACAGTATCGGTAGTCCCAGTTGCGGACGCCGCCGATCTCCTCCGGTAGAGAAGTGGTGGCCGATGCCAAGATCGATCCGGAGTCGACATGTACCAACCCTCGCAGGGTGAGCGCAGAGCGCTTCATCAGGTCGGGCTTCAAGGCGGGAAGAGTGAGCTGCTTCGCCCAATCCGACCAGTACGATTCCGATTGTGCTCGACGGTCTGTTTCGGGAGTGGCGGAAGGGCCGAGGTCATCTGTTCCACAACGCAATTCCAAGATGACAGGGCCATTGGACGGATCGACCACAGCGTGAGCGGTCTGCTGGTTGCCATCCGAAACGATGTTCCACTGCACCCCTGGGGAGCGCAGCACGATCGGGTCGTTGATGCCGTGCACGCGCAGTCCTTCTGCGAGCACCTCGATCATGACCTGGCTTTGGCCGAACTCGGGCCGAGGTGAGAAAGTCACGACGGCGGCGGCCTGACCGGTGATCACACGGGTCAGGTCCGTGCGGCCCTGTTGCACGTCGTGGGGCAGGTAATCGGTCACGGCGAGGCTGGCCCACCGTGTCTGTACGGTCATCGTGCTGTCGATGTACCGCTGGCTCAGCGGCAAGGCGCTGCGGTGTGGACCGACGGTGAAGTGACCGGCTTCCGTCCCGCCGAGTAGGTGAGCGAACACCGATGCCGAGTCGGGCTCAGGGTGGCACAGCCAGGTCAAGGTCGCATCGGGTGTAACGAGTGCGACGGTCCTTGGGCTGGCGAGCATGGTGAGGCGCTCGATCGGTGGAGCGTGCGCCCCGGATAGCCAGGTGCGACGCTCTTCGAGAAGAAACGCGAGAGCGGTGGCCACGTCTTCGGTGCTGGACACTCGGAATTCTGCGAGGCTGTCACCCGGACCGACTTTCACGCCTATGTCCGGACCTTGGAGTCGGCGAAAGGCCTTCTCGTCGGTGACGTCATCGCCGAGGAAGACGGCGGCGGTGGCGCCTTCTTGGTGGCGGATCAGGTCGAGAGCGTATCCCTTGTCGGTGGCGACGACGGCCAGCTCGACGACGGACTTGCCCTCGGTGACCTCCACACCTATTCGCTGCCCGGCATCGGCATGAACCGCGGCCAAGGCCTTGGCGCCTT
Organism: Rhodococcus sp. NPDC049939; assembly: GCF_040656415.1. Lineage (NCBI taxonomy): Bacteria > Bacillati > Actinomycetota > Actinomycetes > Mycobacteriales > Nocardiaceae > Rhodococcus > Rhodococcus sp. NPDC049939. Next base: position 104,497 of record NZ_JBFAMC010000003.1, read on the forward strand.
CCTCAGGATCGGCGTTGCGCACGTGGAGGGCCACACTCGCCGGCTTGGTCTCCACCGAGGTACCCGGATGTAAGGCCGAGATCAGCTGGAGTTCTTCGGTGATTTCGCGGAGTAGCCGTTTTGCATCGGAATCGATCGCATGGATGAATCCGATGTCGAATTCCGAGCCGTGGCTTCCGACGAGTTGAACCTCGGCGGGCAGTCGTGACAGAGCGGCGAGATCTTTCAGTGCACGTCCCGAAATGACGGCGGCCGTGGTGCCTGCAAGGCTGGCCAGTGCTCGGAGCGCACGCACCGATTCGGCATGGGGATAAGCCTTCTCCGGATCGGCGACTATCGGAGCCATCGTGCCGTCGTAGTCGGACGCCACGAGCAAACGAGGGGTACGCGCCACCCTCGAAAGGGCGCGGCGTAGTTCGATGGGCAGATCTTGGGCGCTCACATGTTCAAATCTAAGCGATACGACTGCGGTGAGCGCACCTCCGATCAGCGCTGTGCGCAGATCGCGTACTACTCGGGTCGGCGGCTTCCGTCGCCCAGCAGCAGATCAACTGTGAGTTCGAGGCGGTTCGCAACATCGGTCGCCGAAGACCGCCGTGTGAGCCAAGCCACCAGGTTCGACAGCCACACGTCGGAGATGACACGGGCAATGGCCAACTGCTCGGCGGTGGGCTCGGTGTCCGTCATGGCGCGAGCAAACAGGCGGTCCATCAACCTGCCCACCTGGTCCACCTCGGCGGCCGCAGAGGCGTCGGCGAACATGAATGCCCGCGTCATCGCCTCGGTCAGCAGCGGGTCACGCTGCATCGCCCGAGTGATCTGGCCGAGGATCAGCTGCATCCGCTCTAGTTGGTTGCGACCGGGAGGGTTCTTGCCTCGCGAATCGATGCGCTCGAACTCACGCGCGAGCGCGGACACCAGCAGGTGCACCTTGGATGGGAAATAGCGGTACAGCGTGCCCACCGCGACATCGGCTCGCTCCGCGACCGCCCGCATCTGCACAGCTTCGTATCCGCCCTTGGAGGCTAGGGCCAGGGTGGCATCGAGGATGCGCTTGCGCCGGTCTTTCTGCGCGTTGGAGCCGAGGTCGTCCTCGCCCAGCGTCGCCGCAGCGATCGGGGTGGACTGTGATCGAGAGCTGATCGTCATAACCTGTTTTCCTTCGTGCCTTGACTCATAGCCCAGAGCCATATTAGAACACGTTCTAGTGAATGTGTCATCCATGAGAGGCGGAGACCCGTTGTGACAATCGCCACCACCGAGGAGCAAAGGGCTGCAGCGGGCGCGATCCGCGCCTGGGCGCGGGCCACGAACCCACTGGCCACGGTACGCCTGGGGCCAGCAGATTCGTGGCGTACGACCTGGTCGTCCTTCGCTCCGCTCGGAACCTTTTCGGTTGCTGTGCCCGACGAGGTCGGCGGGTCGGGGGCCGAAATCGTCGACCTTGCCGCCATGCTCGAGCAGGCCGCGACCGAACTCGTGCCCGGTCCCGTGCTGTCCACCGCGCTCGCCGCTCTCGTGGTCGGGCGCAGTACGGGCGCCGCATCGAAACGGTGGTCTGCGGACCTTGCAGAGGGCGCGATGCCGTGCGCCGTGGTCCTCGGCAAGTCTCCGGCTACTGCGACGCGGAGTACGGACGGAGCGCTGACGGTCACCGGCGACGCAGGTTTCGCGATCGGTGGAGACGCAGGAGTGTCAGTGCTGCTACCGGCGGCAGTGGGCGACGAACTCGTGTGGTGCCTCGTCGACGGTGAGTCCGCCGGCCTGCAGGTCACGATCGCCGACCCGATCGACTGGAGTCGCCCGCTCGCGCGCGTTCGTTGCGAGGGTGTGACGGTCGCTCCCGATCGGGTGATTACGGGCTTGCGCGACGGGCTGGTCTCCGACCTCGCTACGACTTTGGCCGCGGCGGAAGCATCCGGCATCGCGAGCTGGTGTCTGCGAACGGCAGTGGAGTACGCCAAGATTCGGGAACAGTTCGGTAAGCCGATCGGATCGTTCCAGGCGATCAAGCATCTCTGCGCGCAGATGCTGTGCCGCGTGGAGCAGGCCGGCGCTGCGGCGTGGGACGCCGCAGTTGCAGCGGAAGATGCGTGGGATTCCGAGGGAGACGAATTAGCCATCGCTGGTGCGGTTGCCGCATCGGTAACGCTCGACGCCGCTGTCGACACGGCAAAGGATTGCATTCAGGTTCTCGGAGGGATCGGCTTCACCTGGGAGCACGACGCCCACTTCTACTTGCGGCGGGCGGTGTCGCTGCGGCAACAGCTCGGGGGCTCCACCCGATGGCGGGCGCGAGTGGCCGAACTGACTCGCGGGGGAGTGCGCAGGCACTTGTCGATCGACCTCAGCGACCTGGTCGACGAGCGCGCGCGGATCAGGGCCGAAATTGCCGAACTGATGGAGCGGCCGGAAGCCGAGCGTCGCGTCGCTCTCGCGGAGTCGGGCTATCTCGCCCCGCACTGGCCGAAACCGTACGGACGGGGTGCGCTCGCCGCGGAGCAGATCTTGATCGAGGAGGAGCTGGCGGCCGTAGGAGTCGGCCGCCCCGATCTGGTGATCGGCTGGTGGGCTGTTCCCACCATTATCGAGCACGGTAGCCCCGAGCAGATCGAGCGGTTCGCAATGCCGACGTTGCGTGGCGAGATCGTCTGGTGCCAGTTGTTCAGTGAACCCGGGGCGGGTTCCGATCTCGCAGCGCTGCGGACGGCCGCGGAGAAGGTCGAGGGTGGGTGGAAGCTGAACGGTCAGAAGGTGTGGACCTCGCTGGCGAAGGAAGCGGATTGGGCTATCTGCCTCGCCCGAACCGATCGCGACGCACCCAAGCACAAAGGCATCACCTATTTCCTCGTGGACATGACCAGCCCGGGAATCACGGTCTCGCCGCTCCGCGAGATCACGGGTGACGCTCTGTTCAACGAGGTGTATCTCGAGGATGTGTTCGTTCCCGACGAATTGGTGGTCGGCAATCTCGGTGACGGCTGGAAACTGGCCCGCACCACGCTGGCCAACGAGCGCGTCGAGATGGGCGGGGGATCGTCGCTCGGTGAGGACGTGGAGGAACTGCTTCGACTCGCGGGTGACTCCGACCCGGTAGTCGACGACCGATTGGGTCAGCTGATCAGTGATGCCCTCGTCGGATCACAACTCGAACTGCGTACAACGCTTCGGCAACTCGAAGGCCAGGATCCAGGACCCGAATCGAGTGTGCGCAAGCTTGTCGGCGTTCGCCAGCGTCAGGCGGTCGCCGAGTTCGCCCTGGAACTCGGTGGCGTCCAGGGCTGGGTGGAGGGTCCGCTGGCGAGGGAATTTCTCAATACTCGCTGCCTGTCGATCGCGGGTGGAACTACGCAGATCCTGTTGACGGTCGCGGCCGAGCGCATCCTCGGCCTGCCACGCGGTTGAGACGGACGAGATGGGGCTTTTGCGCGTCCGCCGATGGTGATACAACTAGAACACGTTCTAAATCGAAAGTGGGTTTTCGGCGTGGACTTCGCTCGAGATGAAACTCAAGAGGCCGTGGTGGAGGTCGCGGCCGGACTGCTGGCCCGCGACCTGGACGGCGACGCCCTCTGGGCGGCGTTCGCCGAAGCCGATCTGCTCACGCTCGCCTTGCCGGAACGACTCGGCGGCGAGGGTCTGACGGTCACGGACGTGGGCGCGCTCCTGACCGAGGTGGGACGCAAGTCCGCACCGATCCCGGCGCTCGCGACCCTCGGGTTCGGAGTTCTGCCCATCGTGGCGCTGGGTGACGCCTCGGTGCAGGATTCACTGCTCGCCGGGATGGCCGACGGACGTGTGTTCACCGCCGCGCTCGCCGAGCCCGGCGCCCAGTTCCCTGCCCGGCCGTCTGTGACCGCGGTCGCTGATGGAGATGCCTATCGGGTCACCGGGCGAGTGCTGGCGGTTCCGTTCGCCGAGAAGGCCTACCGGATCCTGGTTCCGACCGATGCAGGCGTTGTGCTGGTCGAGGCAGCCGCAGATGGGGTCACGCTCACCCCCACGCCGTCGGCATCGGGCAGTCCGGAGTTCGCGATCTCCTTCGACGGCGCTCGCGGCGAACTGCTGGCACCCGGCGAGGAGGCCGTTGCGACTCTCCACCGCATCGCGCTGGCTTCGATCGGAGCGGTTGCGGACGGGCTACTCGCGGGTGCGACAGCACTGGCCGGTGAACACCTCGCTACGCGGCAACAGTTCGGCAGGCCGCTCGCTACGTTCCAGGCGGTCTCTCAGCAGATTGCCGACGTCTATGTCACTTCCCGCACGCTCCACGTTTCGGCGCTCGCTGCGGCGTGGCGGGTGTCCGAAGGACTGGATGCACAGGACGACCTGGATGTCATGGCGTACTGGATCGCCGCGGAGGTACCTGCGGCCATGCAGGTGCTCCACCATCTTCACGGCGGTATCGGCGTGGACGTCACCTATCCGCTGCATCGGTACTACTCGACCGCCAAAGACCTGGCCCGCCTGGTGGGCGGCGCCTCGTACCGACTCGACCTCGTGGGGGCCCGGTGTTCATCGATCTGACAGACGAGCAGCGTGAACTGCAGGCGGAACTCCGACGCTACTTCTCCGGACTGATCAGCCCGGACGAGGCCATACGGATGCGTACCGAGCGGCATGGATCCACCTACCGCGAGGTAATCCGCCGGATGGGCAAGGACGGTTGGCTCGGGGTCGGCTGGCCGGTGGAGTTCGGGGGACGCGGTTTCGGGGAGATCGAGCAGCAGATCTTCGTCAACGAGGCCACGCGGGCGGACGTCCCGCTTCCCGCGGTGACTCTGCAGACCGTTGGCCCCACACTGCAGAAGTACGGGACGGAGGAGCAAAAGCGCAAGTTCCTTCCGGCGATCCTGGCCGGTGAGGTGCACTTCGCGATCGGCTACACCGAACCCGAGGCGGGTACAGATCTCGCGGCACTGCGGACCACGGCTGTGCGAGTGGGCGATGAGTACATAGTCAACGGCCAGAAGATCTTCACCACCGGCGGCCACGATGCCGACTATCTGTGGCTCGCTGTGCGGACAGGCTCGGCGGACTCGCGTCATCGGGGTATCTCGATTCTCATCATGGACACCCGCGACCCTGGCTACAGCTGGACGCCGATCATCACCTGCGACGGCGCGCACCACGTCAATGCCACCTACTATTCGGACGTCCGTGTTCCCGTCGAAATGCTTGTGGGTGAAGAGAATCAGGGTTGGAAGTTGATCACCACCCAGCTCAACCACGAGCGCGTCATGCTGGGGCCCGCGGGCCGTGTCGGCGGTCTCTACGATCGAATCCGCAACTGGGCTGCGGCACATGATCTGCTCGACGAGCCGGACGTCCGGCGCGCGCTCGGGGAGATTCATGCGACGTACCGGCTCAACGAACTACTCAACTGGCAGGTCGCGTCGAGCGACTCGGACGCCGTCGACGTCGCCGATGCGTCTGCGACGAAAGTATTTGCTACCGAACGTATTCAGCGGATCGGCAGGCTCGTCGAGGAGATCGTCGGGCGGTACGGTGACCCCTCGGAGCCCGAGACTGCCGACCTGATGACGTGGCTCGATATGCAGGTCAAGCGCAATCTGGTGATCACCTTCGGTGGCGGTGTCAACGAGGTGATGCGCGAGTTGATCGCGACCGCCGGCCTGAAGCTACCCCGAGTCCCGCGATAGGAGTGCCGCTTCACATGACTTCCGAACAAATTCTCGCTGCCGCAGAGGAGATTCGGGCAGCAGGTCCGAGTTCCCCACGCGCGGGGCGTGACCCGGTCAACCTGCCGATGATCCGCAACTGGGTGGAGGCGATCGGCGACAAGAACCCGATCTACGTCGACGAAGCTGCCGCACGGGCCGCCGGACACGACGGTATCGTTGCACCGCCGGCGATGGCGCAGGTGTGGACGATGCAGGGCCTGAATGCCGTTCGGCAGGAAGATGACCCACTCGGACTCATGACGAACATCCTCGATGAGGCCGGGTTCACGTCGGTGGTGGCGACCAACTCCGATCAGATCTACCACCGCTACCTGAAGGTCGGTGAAGAGGTCACTATCTCAACCACGCTCGGGGAAGTTGTCGGGCCCAAGAAGACGGCACTTGGTGAGGGTTGGTTCTACACCACCCACGCTGTGTGGACCGTCGCGGCTGAGGACGGCACCGACGAGGTCGTGGCCGAATCGCTGTTTCGCATCCTGAAGTTTGCGCCCGAACCGAAACGCACTGATCCAGGTCCGCATTCCGACGGTCAGACTGTATCGACGTCGCAATCGGCGAACGGTCAGGGCGTGCCGGTCGGTGACCTGGACCCAGCGAAGATGATGCGCCCCGGTGCATCACCGGACACACAGTTCTTCTGGGACGGTGTGGCCGCGCACGAGTTGCGGATCCAGAAGCGTGACGACGGATCGCTGCAGCACCCGCCGGTGCCCGCGCTGTGGAAGGACAAGTCCGAGACGACGGACTACGTGGTGGCCTCGGGTCGTGGCACCGTCTTCAGTTTCGTGGTCCATCGCGCACCGAAGGTCCCCGGACGATCGCTGCCATTCGTGGTGGCCCTCGTCGAACTGGAGGAAGGCGTCCGCATGCTCGGCGAGCTTCGCGGGGTACCGCCAGAGGAGGTGGAGGTCGGGATGCCGGTCGAGGCGATCTACCTCGACTTCCCAGGAGACGACGACACCGGCGGTGCGCCGTGGACGCTGCATGCGTGGCAGCGCAGAGCGAAGGAGCAGTCATGACATCCACCCTCGAGGTTGCAGTGGGAACGACACTCCCGGAGCTGTCGATCAAGGCGGCCCCCACGTTCGTGGTGTCGGCCGCGATTGCGACCCGCGACTTCCAGGACGTCCACCACGACCGTGACCTCGCGCAGCAGCGTGGGTCGAAGGACATTTTCGCCAACATCCTCACCGATACCGGACTGGTCCAGCGGTTCGTCACCGAGTGGGCGGGCCCGAGAGCCGTACTCAAGTCGATCGCGCTACGACTGGGGGTGCCCTGGTACGCCTATGACACCTTGACGTTGAGCGGAACGGTGACATCGGTAGACGACGACGGCGTCATCACCCTCGACATCGTCGGCCGCAACGGTCTCGGCAATCACATCACATCGACGGTGACCCTGGTCATGAACGATCAGAGGAACGGAGCGGGCGCATGAGCGGGCTATCGGGTAAGGCTGTGATCGCCGGTATCGGCGCCACCGACTTCTCGAAGAACTCCGGCCGCAGCGAATTGCGACTCGCGGCAGAGGCTGTCACCGCGGCACTCGAGGACGCCGGCCTGACTCCCGCCGATGTCGACGGGCTGACGTCGTTCACAATGGATACCAACACCGAAGCGGCCGTTGCCCGTTCGGTGGGAATCCCGGAACTGACATTCTTCAGCCGGGTCCACTACGGCGGCGGGGCCGCGTGCGCAACGGTGCAGCAGGCGGCAATGGCCGTTGCGACCGGTGTCGCCGAGGTGGTAGTTGCCTACCGAGCATTCAACGAACGGTCGGGGATGCGTTTCGGGCAGGTGAACTCCGGTCTGGTGGGACAGGTGAACTCCTCCGGCACGGATAACGCCTTCTCCTACCCGCACGGCCTGTCGACACCGGCGGCGTTCGTTGCAATGGTTGCTCAGCGGTACATGTACGAATACGGCGCCACGAGTGAGGACTTCGGCCGGGTCGCCGTGACCGACAGGAAGCACGCGGCCAACAACCCCGACGCGTTCTTCTACGGAAAACCGATCACCCTCGAAGACCATCAGAGCTCGCGCTTCATCGCGGAACCGCTGCATCTGCTCGACTGCTGCCAGGAGTCCGACGGCGGTGTCGCGATCGTGATCACCTCGCCGGAGCGTGCTCGGGATCTGAAGCACAAGCCGGCCGTGATCGCTGCGGCCGCCCAAGGAAGCGGCAGCGACCAGTACATCATGACCAGCTACTACAGACCTGAACTGGCAGGGTTGCCCGAGATGGAACTCGTGGGTGGGCAGTTGTGGCGGCAGGCGGGCCTCGGACCCGAGGACATGGACGTGGCCGTGCTGTACGACCACTTCACGCCATACGTATTGATGCAACTCGAAGAACTCGGCTTCTGTGGTCGCGGTGAAGCCAAGGACTTCATCGGCGACGGTGCGCTCGAACTCGACGGAGTGCTACCGCTCAACACCCATGGCGGTCAATTGGGTGAGGCCTACATTCACGGCATGAACGGTATCGCCGAGGCTGTGCGCCAGATTCGTGGGACATCCGTGAACCAGGTCTCTGATGTGCAGAACGTCCTCGTCACCGCCGGGACCGGTGTTCCCACGTCGGGGCTGGTGCTAACGGCATAGGAATCGACCGGCGAGGAGGTGTGCGAGTCGAGTCATTCCGGTATTCGGTTGAGCGCCAATACTGGAATGGTGCGGATACCGGCGGTCTTCTCCGCGTACCCGGTGAATCGGGGGTAGCGGCGGGCCTGTTCGTCGTAGATGCGGTCTCGTTCGTCGCCGGTGACCTCGTTGACGGATACGGAATATTTTTCGGTACCGCGCTCGACCTCTGCCGTGCCGGCGGCGACGAGGTTGTAATACCAGGCGGGATTTGTCGGCGCGCCTGCCTTCGAGGCGAAGACGTAAATTTTGTCCGGAGTGGACTCGTCCGGCATGTACATCGTGGGGGATACCATGGCGCGTCCCGACTTTCGACCGCGGTGGTGCAGCAGCACCAGCGGCGCCCCTTCGAACTCCCCGCCGACGCGGCCCTCGTTGGCACGAAATTCCGCGATTATGTTTGCGTTCCAGTCATCGTGGTTCGGCCTGCTCAATTGGTCTCTCCTCGTCTTGTGTGTGAGTTGCCCGGATTGGACGAGCGCGAGCTAAGTGCGCTGGACATCGATCTCTCGGCAGAGACGATCTGCGAAGGTGGCATGGACTTCAACCTCGCCGCGTCAGTGTCGGCCAACTCAACGTACAGCATTTCGCCTCGACTATTTCGGTCATTTGCCGTGGTGCTGCGGACGAGGGGAGAAGCGGACGAACACTACAGCGCAAGGCGTTCGTCGAATCTCACAATCAATCGGTGAGCAGTTCGGGCAAGATCAGAGCGCGGTGGCGAGGTTGTCGAGAGCCGCCGAGAGCCCTTCCCGAGTGCCGGTGATCATGTCGTCACCCACAAACGAGCAGATCTGCGAGACCACGGTGACCTCGGTCCCGATGTCATCCGGATCGAGGCTCCAGGTCACCAATGAGATGGCCAATGGTTCCGAGTTCAGCGATATCGCCTCGCTGTAGATAATGCGAACGTCCTCCTTGATGTCGAGGTAGCGGACTCGGCCAGTGAGTTCTGCCTGACCGACAGGCCCGCACCGGAAGTCGTCCACCCCGTCCACGTCGAACGAGGTGCTTTCGTACACCACCTCGTGCCCCTCGGGTGCCGTCCAGGAAGCACGCCGCTCGACGTCTGCGTAGGCCGCGAAGATCTTGTCGGGCAGCACCGCATAACTGCGGGCGACTACCACTGTGCTGTGACTCAGGGCGGGAGTGCTCATCAGGTTCCTTTCTGGTTGGTCTGATCTGTCGAGTCGGAGGCGGTCGGGGCACCGACCGCCTCGTCGAGCCGGTCCAGACGTGCCTCGTAGCGATTTCGTCTGCTTGCCGACCACCGCTCCAGGCGCGCAAATCCGTCTTTGCGTAGTTCGTGCACCCTGGTCCGTCCGGCCTTGCGTGATACGACCAGATCGGCCGACTCGAGGTGCTGCAAGTGTTGGACCACTGCGGCCAAGGACATATCGAGCGGTCCCGCGAGCGCCGATGTGGTCGCGGGACCGTAGACCAGACGCGTGACGATGTCGCGTCGGGCGGGATTCGCCAGCGCTTTGAAGACTGCATCGATGTCATCGGACACGCACAACCGTAGGCATAGGCGTTGCTGACAGTCAAGCAATCACTTAAGTATTACTCCACCGCGTCGTAGGAGAAGTCGCGGTTCAACTACCCGGGCATCTTTGAGGTGATACAGCGAGTGCAGTCAGCCGTCGCTGACACGGGTCTCGGTCGGTCTCAGTACCGTCCGGTCAGCGCGCCCCAACCGCTCGACAGCCCTGCCGGGCTGCGTCGCTGCGGCACCCCCCACGGGTTGTCGTCGCGTAGCGCGGGAGGAAGGAACGACTGCGGCGCATTCTGATAGCAGACCCCGCGCAGAAATCGCCCGATGGCGGCTGTGCCGACCGCGGTCGCGTCGCGCGTCGTCGCCGGGTACGGACCGCCGTGTTGCATGGCCGCGGTGACGGAGACCCCGGTGGGCCACCCGCCGAAGAGCACGCGTCCGCTGGTGCGGGACAGAACGTCGACGAGGACGCTCCAGGCTATCGGGTCTTCGTCCGGGCCGAGGTGCAGAGTCGCGGTCAGGTTGCCGGGAAACAGTCGCTCGGCGACCGAAGGGAGGATGCCTGGATCGTCGCCGTACTCGACGATTACCGACAGCGGCCCGAAACTCTCGTCCAGTACCGTGTTCATCGCGGCCTCGACGCTGTTCAGTGAAAGGACGGCCAATGTCGGTGTCGCCCACCCGAGGCCCTCCTCGTCCACCTCGACGCTGCCCTCGACGAGCACTTCTGTTCCGGGTGCGGCGAGCACCGTATCGCGGCGATCGCGGTAGCCGGCGGTGGTACCGGCGGTGAGCATGCGGTGTGCAGCGATGTCCTTTGCCGTGGTGAGCGTTTCGCGCAGCGGCTCGGCGTTCGGGACGAGAAGGAATCCCGGCTTCGTGCACAATTGCCCGCAAGACCCGGTAACGCTCGCCACGAAACCTTTGGCGAGCCCCTCCGGATCATTCTTCAACGCAGTCGGCGAAACGAATACGGGGTTGACGCTCCCGAGTTCGCCGTAGAAGGGAATCGGTACCGGGCGGGCAGCCGCGATGTCCGCGAGCATCCGGCCTACCGAGGTCGAGCCGGTGAAACAAGCGCCGCGGATGCGCTCGTCCTTCAGCGCGGCGACGCCCTCGTCGCGGCCGAAGAGAACTCCGAACGTGCCGTCGGGCATCCCGGCTTTCCGCAGTGCGTCCTGCACGATCCGTCCGGTGGCTTCACTGAGCCGCGGGTGTCCCTCGTGTGCCTTCACGATCACGGGGTTGCCCCCGGCGAGTGCGGCGGCGGTGTCGCCGCCCGCAATCGAGAACGCCAGCGGGAAGTTCGATGCGGCGTAGTTCAGCACCGGTCCCACAGGAACATTGACCCGGCGGACGTCGGGCCGGGGACCGACGGCGTACTCGGCATCGGGTTCGTCGATACGCGCATCGAGGTACGCGCCCTCGATCACAACCTCGGCGAACAATCGCAGCTGCTGCGTGGTCCGGTTCAGTTCGCCGCGCAACCGTGCCTCGGCCAGGCCGGTCTCCTGCTGTGCGAGAGCGATGACTTCGTCGCCCGCGGCGTCGAGCGCGTCGGCCACCGCGACGAGGGCGGAACCGCGTTCACGCGGTGCGGTGGCAGCGAAGAGTGGGAACGCGGAGGCCGCGTCTCGGATCGCATTGTCGGGCATGTCGTTCCTCCTAGAATTCGAACCCGGCGGGGAACGGGTCGTTGGGATCGAGCAGGTATTGAGCCGTGCCGGTAATCCAGGCGCGACCTGTGATCTCCGGTAGAACGGCGTCGTACTCACCGACTTGGGTGGTGTCGACAAGGCGACCGGTGAATTCCGAACCGATGAACGATTCGTTCACGAAATCCGTGTGCAGGGGCAGCTCACCGCGTGTGTACAGCTCGGCCATGCGTGCGCACGTCCCGGTACCGCAGGGGGATCGGTCGAACCAGCCCGGGTGGATGGCCATCGCATGACGCGAACGGACGGCATTGGACCCGGGAGCGATGAACTCGACGTGGTGTACGTGGTCGACACCGGTGATGGTCGGGTGCGCCGGTGGCGCTGTCGTGTTGATCGTGTTCATGATGGACAGCCCGGCGGAGATGATGTCCTGCTGCCGGGCTCGGTCGAACGGCAATCCGACAGAGTCCAGGTCCACCATCGCGTAGAAGTTGCCGCCGAACGCGAGGGAGTAGGGGATCGAGCCGTAGCCGGGAACGTCCAGAGTCCGGTCGAGGCGCTCGGTGAAGCTCGGCACGTTCGCGAGTGTCACCCGCGCCGCGCGTCCGTTCTCGACCCGAACCTTCGCGACGACGAGTCCCGCCGGCGTGTCCAGCCGGACCGTCGTCACGGGTTCGGTGACTTCGACCATGCCCGTTTCCACCAGGACGGTGGCGACGCCGATCGTGCCATGGCCGCACATCGGCAGGCAGCCGCTCGCCTCGATGAAAACGATGCCGTGGTCGCAATCGCTCCGGGTGGGTGGTTGCAGAATGGCACCGGACATCGAGGCATGACCGCGTGGTTCGTTCATGAGCAGGCGCCTGATGTGGTCGAGGTGTTCGATGAAGTACAGGCGGCGCTCGTTCATCGTTTCCCCCGGTATCACGCCTACCCCGCCGGTAATGACACGAGTGGGCATGCCTTCGGTGTGGGAATCGACGGCGTGGAATATCCGTGACGACCGCATGACGCTCCTGCCTCCGGCAATCCGGTGTCAGCGCCGCGCGATGGCGGCGAGGGCACGTTCGGTGTCGGCCTTCACCTGATCTGCCTGGGCATCGCTGAGCGGTCCGCGCGGGGGACGAGTGCGACCGCCGAAAGAGTTGCCGCAGATGTCCATCGACAGCTTGATCGCTTGCACGAACTCGGTGCGTGAATCCCAGCGGAAGACGGCGACGAGTTGCTGATACAGCGCCTTCGCCTCCAGCCACTTCCCGCTGACGCACAGCTCGTACAACTCGACCGCTTCCTTGGGGAAGGCGTTGGGGTATCCGGCGAACCAACCGACCGCGCCGTTGACCATGAGCTCGAAGAGAACGTCGTCCGCACCGGCGATGATGTCGATATCGCAGAGTTCGGAGATCTCGTAGACACGGCGCACGTCACCGGAAAACTCCTTCAGAGCCACCACTTCGGGGATCTCGGCGATCTGTGCGACGAGTGCAGGCGTGATGTCGACCTTGGTGTCGAAGGGGTTGTTGTAGGCCATGATCGGTATTCCGACCTCGGCAACCTTGCGGTAGTGCTCGACCACCTCGTTGTCGTTGGCGCGGTATATGGTCGGCGGCAAAACCAGGACGCCGTCGGCACCGTCGTCGGCCGCGTGACGTGCCCAGGTCTGTGCCTGGTGCCAGCCGACTCCGTGGGCTCCGGCGACTACGACGCCGCGCCCGTCGACCGCGTCGACCGCGACCTGCACGACCTTGCGGCGTTCGTCGTCGGTGAGCGAGGAATATTCTCCCAGTGAGCCGTTGGGGCCGACGCCGCGGCATCCATTGCTCATGAGGAAATCGACGTGTTCGCCGAATTTGTCGTAGTCGACGGTGAGACCGGCGGGAGCGGAAGCGTCCTCTTTGAAGGCCAGCGCGGTGGCGACGATGACGCCCCCGAGGTCGATGGTGGGTTCTGACATGGGTGCTCCTTCGGATTGGGTTCGGCTATCGGATTGTTCGGAATTGACTCGGTTCAGGACTCAGCTGGGTGACCGGGGCGCACGTGCGAGGTCGGCGATGCGTATCGGCGTCGCGATGGGTCGCCGATCGGTGGTGGCGCCGTCGGCGAACCCGTCACACCCGCGTGTGGCGAGGAGGATCTGCTCCACACTGCGCCCGCAGATTCGACCCTGACACAAGCCGAGACCGGCGCGCGTGTTGAGCTTGAGTGGTCGCAGGCCAGCCGAGTTGGTTGCCGCAGCGACCCGTGTCAGCGTGCCGGCGTCGACGTCCTCGCATCTGCAGACCACAGTGTCGTCGTGCAGCCAGTCGGGCCAGCCGTCGCCGATCACATGAGCTCTGGCGATGCGCTCGGCGAATTGTTCGGCGCGGGCGCGAGATCGGATGGCGCGCGTGATGTCGCGGTCATCGAGCGAGCCGCCCGCTGCCACCCAGCCGGCGATCTCACCTTGGGCGAGAGCCAGATCGACACCGCCTATCGTGGTGAGTTCACCGACCGCGAAGACGCGGTCGGCACTCGTGCGCTGGCTGGCATCGACGTGCACGAAGCGCCGCTCGGTGATCCGGCAGCCGGCAGCGATCGGGAGCTCGAGTCGCGGAACGAATCCATGACCGAAACAGACTGCATCACAATCGATTCTGCGCTCAGTCCCGGCGACGGCTCGCCAGTGCTCGTCGAGGGCCGCCACAGTAACTGCCTCCACCCGGTCGGTGCCGTGGACCGCGACGACTCCGTGACCGGTCCGGTACGGAACACGACCTCGAATGTGATGAGCGGCGTACTCGGCCAGTTCACCGATCTTGCGTGCGGCGCCGACCAGCTCCCACGGCCGGGCCAGCCAGTGCCGAGCGAGGGCACGCGACCGGGACGCTTCGTAGACCCCGACGACGCGGGCACCCGCCTGACCGAGGGAGGCGGTCACCGGAAGCAGGAACGGCCCGGATCCGGCGACCACGACGCGCCCACCGATCGAGACGCGCTCGCCTTTGGCCATCGCTTGGGCGGCGCCCGCGGTGAAGACGCCGGGGAGCGTCCATCCAGGCACCGGAAGGGCGCGGTCGTGTGCACCGGTGGCGAGGATCAACTGCTCGGGGACCAGGGCCTCGGTCTGCCGTCCGAAACCATCGGCCTCACCTTGCGCGAGGTTCACGCGTAGCCGGTTGTCAGCGGTGCGCTCGATCGCCCAGACCTCGGTCTGCATGCTGACGACGATGCCGGGATCCTCGCAGACCGCGTCGTGGAGCGTCCGGAAGGTGTCCCACCCGTGATGGAGGATGCCCTCCCGTGCGGACGGCCGTGAGGAGGGTAGGTGTCGCCAGTACTGGCCGCCGAGACCCTCTGCGGCGTCGATGATCCGCACGGTCGCAGCCCGTCGCCTCGCAGCCACCGCAGCAGCGAGACCCGCCGGACCGGCGCCGACGATCAGGATGTCTGCCACCGTGCATCCACCTCCTCGATCGGCCGCGGGAGCAGGTCGTGCTGGCGTTCGACGCGCTCGCCGCCGTGAACCCTTCGCCGGCACGCGCGAACATCGCGGTGACCGTCTACGGTCACGACGCAGTCGAAGCACACACCGATCCCGCAGAACAGGCCCCTGGCCTCACCGCGACTCGACGTCGTGCGCCATTCGAGCACGTTGTTGGCCAGCAGCACTCCCGCAATCGATTGTCCGCGGACCCCGTCGTAGTCGGCGCCTTCGAATGAAATCGTCACGCTGTCCGTGGGAGCGGGACGAATCGGATCCCGATCCGGGTCCACTGCGCGGGGAGTCATCGAGCCATCTCCTGTAGGTGCGGCGCGAGAGTGGGGCGATCGACGGCGAACGGTGCGGCGTCGACGGGCGGAACCTCACCGAGGATCTGTGCCAGAAGAATGTCGGCCGACGCGACGGATAGGCCGACGCCGGCTCCCTCGTGACCGGTCACGTGGTAGAGACCCGGTACACGGGGGTCCTCTCCGATGACCGGGAGGTGATCGGGCATGTAGGGCCGAAAGCCGCCGTAGGTGCGCAGGATCTGCATGTCGGCGAGAAAGGGGAACAGACGCATCGATTTTGCGGCGATCTCACGCACCACGTCGAGGTCGAGACGGTCGTCGAACCCTATCCGTTGCCTGGACGAACCGATCAGAACGTTTCCAGCGGAGGTGGATTCGATTACGGTCGACGTCTGAAGGTCGGCATCGCTCGACTGGGTGGCACCGACGTAGTCGGCGTCGTAGACCTTGCGGAAGATCCTGTGTGGCATCCGGGTGGTGACGAGCACCATTCCACGACGAGGCAGGACCGGAAGCGGCACTCCCAACCTGGAGACGACTGCACCGGCCCAGGGGCCGGCGGTGTTGACGACGATATCCGCATCGTGACGTCCGTTCGTGGTCGATACGCTGCCGATCCGGCCGTCGACGTCGCGCATCCCACCCACCACCTCCACCCCGGTCAGGATCTCGGTTCCGGCACGTCGTGCGGAGGCGAGCAGGGCCTCCGCGGCTGCGGCAGGCTGAACCTGCGCATCTTGCGGGTAGTGCACGGCGGCCGTGATGTCCCGGGTGAGAAACGGCTCGAGGTCCCCGGCGTCATCGACGGGCACTTCTCGCGCGTCGACCCCGGCCGCGCGCTGGGTCTGCGAGAAGGACTTCAGTGCCCCGGCCCCGACTTGGGTGGTCGCTACTACGAGGCCGCCTTTCCTCTCGTATTCGATGGAGGGGAAGCCCGGCCCCAACTCGTCTCGCAATTCATCACGCAGGGCGCACCACCGATCGGCGGCGTGCAGGGCGAGGGCGAGTTCGGGGCCGGGCTCCTTGTCCGAGACGAGAAGGTTTCCTTCACACATCGCCGAAGTGCCACCGACGGCCGCTCCTCGCTCGAGGACGACAACTTCGAAGCCTGCTCGCGCGAGAGCGCGTGCACATGCGGCACCGGTGATGCCGGCCCCGATGATGACAGCTCGCACGGCCACCTCCTCGCTAGTAATATATCACACATTACTAGTACGGCTGGGTCGGGATTCTCTAGAGTGCATGCGATTTCAGCAGGTCAGACGGGCTATGCCTGGCTATCCGGTGTCTCTTCCGTGCCGCTCCACCACCCGAGCACGTGCCCCAGATGCCGTTCCATGAGGGCCGCGGCTGCCGGTCCGTCGCCATCCTCGAGTAGGTCGAGCAGCTCCGCGTGTTCCTCGATGGATGCGGACAGTTGCTCGGGGGTGATCTTGGAAGCGATGCCGACCGTTCGGGTCCGGTCCCGCAACATACCCACTACGTCGACCACCACTGGATTGCCGAGGAGCCCGAGCAGTCCTAGGTGGAATTCGCGGTCCGAGCGGACATAGGTTGCGAAGTCCCGTTTGCGGGCCGAGTCACGAATTGCCTTGACCAGTGCCTCGAAACGAGGCCGGTGACTCGCAGTGAACACGGCCGCGAGCTCGATCATGGGCGGACACTCCAACAGCGTACGAGCCTGCACGAGGTGGCGGAGCTCGTCGCGGCCGACTTCGCGCACCCGAAAGCCCTTGTTCCGGACCGGAACCACGAAGCCGCGACGCGCGAGCTCGAGCATCGCCTCGCGCACCGGCGTCGCCGAAACTTCATACTGTTGCGCCAGCACGGGAACGGTGAGCAACTCCTGCGGCATGATCTGTCCGGCGATGATCGCGGCGGCGAGTGAGTCCTCGATCTGCTCGCGCAGGCTCTGCCCCGGCTCGATCCGGCTCGTAATCCAGCTTGTCACACTGCCTCCCATCGGATCGATGTGTGACACCTTACTCGTCCCGGCGGCTGCGCCATCGGTGCGTGCTATCCATCCAGAGACTTCGGGTGGATAGCGTTCTCGTCGGACACCTTGCCCCGATCGGCCGTTTCGACGCGACTCCCGGTGACCCAGAAGTCGGCGCCGGAGATGCCCAGGCGCGTAGGTTCGAACGTCGGATCGAGTCCTTGCTTGCGTTGCGCGTCGTAGTCGCGCATGACCTTCCACACCACCGGAGCCAGCAGCAGGATGGCGATCATGTTGAGCCAGCCGAGGGATCCGTAGCCGATGTCCCCGACCGCCCAGATGACATCGGCGGATTCAATGCATCCGTAGAACGTGATCGCCAGCATTCCGATCTTCAGGACCAGCTTCTGCGCGCCGTGGTCCTTCTTGAAGAGATAGGTCAGGTTGGTGTTCGCGATGTAGTAGAACGCCACCAGGGTGGTGAAGGCGAAGAAGAAGAGTGCGATGGCGATGAATCCGGGACCGTAGCCGGCGGTGATGGAGTCGACCGCGGCCTGTACGTAGGCCGGGCCTGCCTCGAGGTCGTTGTTCGACAACAGGATCTCCCCGCCCGGCGCCACGACGTTGTACGAACCGGTGATCAGGATCATGATGCCGGTCGCGTTGCAGACGACGACGGTGTCGATGAACACCGAGAACGACTGAACAAAGCCCTGTTTGGCTGGATGGGTCACCGAAGCGGCCGCAGCCCCGAACGTGCCCTCACCGACGCCCGCCACGTTGGAGAACACAGCGCGCCGAACACCCCAGGCCAATGCGGCACCAGCGATACCGCCGAAGATTTGATGAGCACCGAAGGCGCTGCTCAGGATCAGTTCGATGGTCGGCAGTACAAGCTCCGCGTTGAGCACGATGATGATTACCGATGCCAGGACGTAGCCGAGTGCCATGAAGGGAATCGCGACCTCCGCGGTGCGCACGATACGGCGGGTTCCACCGATGATCACGAACGCGAACAGTGCGGTCACCACCACCCCGGTCATCCAGACGGGAACCTCGAACGCACCCTCGAACGCTGACGCGATGTTGTTCGACTGCACACCGGGGAAGACGAAGCCGTAGCCCACCAGAGTTATCGTCGCGACGATCACTGCCAGCCACTTCAGCTTGAGGCCGTGCTCGATGTAGAACGGGATTCCGCCACGCTGTTCGTCGTCGATCTTGCGCTTGTACACCTGTGCCAGAACGGATTCGGCGAAGGCACTCGCGGACCCGACCAAGCCCACGACGATCATCCAGAAGAGCGCACCCGGCCCGCCCGCCGCGAGGGCGGTTCCGACGCCGGCCAGGTTGCCGACGCCGACTCGGCTCGACAGCGTCAAGAGTAGGGCCTGCGCCGGAGCGATACCTGCTGCGTCGGACTTCTTCTCGCGCATCACACGGAACATGTCCGGGATACGCCGAAACTGGACGCCCGCGGTCAGGGCGGTGAAGAACAGCCCTACGCCCAGAGCCAAATAGGCCATGGGGTTCCAGATGAGGTCGTTGATCGCCGTGAGAATTTCCATGTAGAACTTCCTTCTTCGGCGGTGTCCGTCGACGGGACCGTTGTCACCGTGCGCGAGCCTCGAGGGAGTCCAGGACGCCGTATGTACCGTGTGACATATTACATATCGCTTGTGAACGGCAGAGATGACGAAATCCGCTGGGCTGATTCGTCCCAGGACGTACCGGTAGGTTCGAGAGTGCGGACTAAGACAAACTTCTCGCTGTTCTCGTCGAGGGCAGCAGGTGGGTGCACAGCCGCCTCGGTAGCGTCGATATTCGAGTCGGAACGCGTGCGTCAGAAACCTCCCACAACCTGTCGGTGTCTCGAGTCACACTGGGTCGATATGCCAACGGAGGAGAACTATTGATGGTCGATGCAATTACTGCAGAGGGCCTGTTGAAGCGGTACGGCGACGTAACCGCACTCGCGGGGATCGATCTCGCGGTTTCGGCGGGAACGGTGATGGCTCTGCTGGGGCCGAACGGTGCAGGCAAGACGACGGCCGTGCGGGTGTTCACCACCCTTCTGGTTCCTGACGGGGGCCGCGCCGAGGTCGCGGGTCTGGATGTCGTCCGGGATGCGAAAGTGTTGCGTTCGCGGATCGGCGCGTCAGGGCAGTACGCCGCTGTCGACGAGTACCTAACCGGCTTCGAGAACCTCGAAATGGTGGGCCGGCTCTATCACCTCGGTGTCAAGCGCAGTCGGGTGCGTGCCCGCGAACTTCTCGAACAGTTCGATCTGGTCGAGGCGGGAGACCGCCCGGTCAAGGGCTACTCGGGCGGCATGCGCAGACGTCTCGACCTCGCGGGGGCTCTCGTCGCGGAACCGGAGGTGCTGTTTCTGGACGAACCGACCACGGGACTCGACCCCCGAGCCAGGCTGGGGCTGTGGAACGTTATCGACGAACTCGTCGCGAAAGGCACCACCCTCCTGCTCACCACGCAATACATGGAAGAGGCGGAGCGACTGGCGGATCAGATTGCGGTCATGGACCGAGGTTCCGTGATCGCTCGTGGAACTGCCGACGAGCTGAAGAACCGGGTAGGTGGTGAGCGCATCGAGTTGAGTGTGCGTGACGGGATCGATCTCCTATCGGTGCGCGAGGAACTGGTGCCGCTCGCTGCGGGCGACATCCAGATCGACGAGAGTGTCCGCCGCGTGACAGTGCCGGTAACCGGAGGGTCGGACACGCTCGTCGAGGCACTCGGCCGACTGTCGAACCGAGGCGTGAAGGTGTTCGACGTGGGCCTGCGTCGCCCGACACTCGATGACGTATTCCTCACCCTGACCGGGCGTGAGGCCGAACAGGAGAAGGTCTCATGACCGTGCCGCAGACCGCTTCCGTGAACACCGCGCTCGCCGATGGGCTCACCATCGCCAAGCGCAACATCATCAAGATCAAACGCGTACCCGACCTCATCGTGTTCACCACGTTGTCGCCGATCATGTTCGTGCTGCTGTTCGCCTACGTGTTCGGCAGTGTCATCGAGATTCCGGGCATGTCGTATCGAGAGTTCCTGATTGCCGGAATCTTCACTCAGACAGTTATTTTCGGGGCCACCTGGACGGGCCTCGGCATGGTCGAAGATCTACAGAAGGGGATCATCGACCGGTTCCGTTCGCTGCCGATGGCTCCGTCCGCCGTTCTCGTGGGCCGCACATCCACAGATGTGCTCATCAATGTGGTGAGTCTCGTCGTGATGTCGCTGACCGGTCTCCTAGTGGGCTGGCGAATCAACTCGAGCCTGCCCGAGGCTGTCCTCGGGTATCTGCTCCTACTGCTGTTCGCCTATGCCTTGTCTTGGGTGATGGCGGTGGTGGGCATGTGGATTCGTACACCTGAGGTATTCAACAATGCGAGTTTCATCGTCATATTCCCGCTCTCGTTCATTGCGAACACATTCGTCGAGGCGGCGAATCTTCCCGGTCCGTTGAAGGTGATCGCGGAATGGAATCCGGTATCCGCAGTGACGCAGGCCGTGAGGGAACTATTCGGAAACACCAACCCTGCCATGACGGTTCCGGATGTATGGCCATTGCAGAATCCGATCATCGCCTCACTGGCGTGGTCGGCCGGGCTGCTCGCGGTCTTCGTGCCCTTCGCTATCCGGCGTTACAAGAAGGCGGTCAGCCGGTGAGTCGACGTCGCGCCCGGATCCGAGATCGGAGCAGTCGACCATTTCCACATCGTGTGCGATGAGATATTTCCTCGCACCGGTGTCGCCGGTAAGGCTGCGCTGCAACGGCATCCAATGTTCGCGGCCGATCAGGACAGGATGGCCGGGCGATTCGTTGTAGTGAGCCTGGCGCAGCGCCGACCTGGCGTTCAGTGGTGGCACGGTGGCCAGTCGTTCAACGGCGTCGGCACCGAGGTCGGGTAGGTCGACCAGCGTGATCACGACGGCGTCGAGATCTTCGAAGGTCGCGGCGGCTGCCAGCCCGCGACGAAGAGATGCGGACAGGCCCGATTGCCAGTCCTCGGCGATCCCGACGGAGACAGTGACGTCGTCGGGGATCAGGGCTTCGGCTTCTGTGGCGCGGGCGCCGAGCACCACGACGACGGGGTTGCATCCGGCCTGCGAGAGCACCCTGATACCGCGCTCCAGCCACGGCTGTCCGTCGTCACCGATGACAAGGGCCTTGGGCATTCCCATGCGCGAACCGGCCCCGGCCGCGAGCAGGACGCCTCCGACCGAAACCCTCGTCGAGGCCGTTTCCGAGTCGCGTGGCATACGTTCACAGTACTTTTTCTCGAGCGGGTGTTCTCGTTGAATGGTCGCAGGTCGGTGCGGGCGCAATGTACGGGAAGTGTGTGTTTTCGCCTTGGCACGCGCCTACACTGGCCGATGGGTTCGAGACGGCGTAAGCCGGGATGGGACGGACGCATGTTGGATCCCGAGAGGGTCGGAGAAGTTCCCAGGTTCACCGAGCGGTGGGGTGGCTCCGGCAGCGTGGGCGATATCGACGGACCCGTTCACTGGGTCGAATACGGCGATACCGACAACGGATCTCCCCCGGTAGTCATGGTTCACGGACTCGGTGGGTCACACCTCAATTGGGTCCGTGTCGCACCGCTGCTGGCGAAGCACACACGTGTACTGACAGTAGATCTCCCGGGTTTCGGCCTCAGCGAGGTCGGTCGACGCCAGGCAGGGATCGACGCCAACGCGATAGTGCTGCAACGCTTCCTTCAGGATGTCGTCGGTACGCCGGTGATTCTGATGGGCAATTCGATGGGTGGAATGATCTCGTCCTTCGCAGCGGCAGCGCACCCAGAGTCGATCTCCGGCCTGGTTCTCGTCAATCCTGCACTGCCGGTTGGGCAGCGGTTACCTGACCCGCAGGTCGCGTTGCAGTTCGCGCTGCAATTCATCCCGTTCGTGGGCGAAGGATACCTGCGATTCGCGAGTAGAAATCTGACCGACCGGCAGCTGGTGGAGCGGATGGTCGAGATGTGCTTCGCCGATCCGAGTAGGGCCTCTCAGGAGGTGCTCGAGGTGGCTACCGCCTTCACGGGATACCGGCGTGGGCTGCCGTCACAGGATGCGGCGTTCCTTCAGGCCAGCCGATCACTCTTGCTCACCCTGGCCCGTCCGGGCCGCTATCAGGATGCGATGCGGTCCATTCAAAGGCCGGTCCTCCTCATCCACGGGGACAAGGACAAGCTGGTGCCGGTCGCGTCCGCCCGGAAGGCTGCGGCAGCCAACGAGCGGTGGGACAGCGTGATCCTCAACGGCGTGGGGCACACGCCGCAACTCGAGGTCCCCGACACGATGCTCGATCACGTGATGACGTGGGTCGGCAAGCACGGTCTCATCGACGTCTGAAGCACGGAGCGCCCGTGTGAGTGTGCAGAAGTGCAGACGCCCACTCGACGTTAGGCTGCAGAACTGCGCACTCGTTCCGCCCAAAGGGGTTACATCCGAGGGATAGTCGTCTAGCTCGACTCTCCCGGCCCCGCGATCGACTGCGCGAGCGCGTTGAACAGGTGTGTGAGCTCCTGCCTGGTCACGGCTCCGCTCCGGATGACCGCGCAGACGGGAATTCGCAAGCGGTCGTGCGCCTCTCGCATGACGCGCAGTCCCCTTCGAGGAGTTGCGTCAGCGGTATCGGCGTAGAGCACGGTCCATGATCGAGGCGTGGTGAGCACATCGAGCGTGGCCGTGTGGTCGCTCGGAATGGATGGGCCGAGCTTCAATTTTTGCCCGACTTGACCGAACGCGTCCTCCATCACCGTGTGCAGCAGGATCTGGCTGCTCCGCGGCGGCAGGAGCAGGGGATACGGAGCCAGTTCGCTCAACTCCACCGTCGAGTTCCCGGCGAGCGGATGGTCGCTCGAGGTCACGATCACCAGATCTTCGAGTCCGAGTTCGACTGTCTCGAGCCCTGGCCGATCGACGCCGCCTCGAATCAGTGCGAGATCGACGTCGCCGGACGCGACCGCGGTCATCCGCTCGGTGAAGTCCTTGATGACGAACTCGATATCCAGCTGCGGGAATTCTTCGCGGACAAGTGATATCGCCTCCAGAGCTTGCGTGGCGAAGCTCATGCTCGCGCTGATGCGCAGCCGGTTGCGTGGGTCGAGGCCCACCGACAGTGCCTTCGTCTCGAGACTGATCATCTCGGCCGCGATCGGCATCAGTCGCTGACCCGCCTCGGTCAGTCGTGTGGCACGGGTCGAGCGTTCGAGCAACGTAGTGCCCAACTCGCGTTCGAGCTTTGCG
Organism: Rhodococcus sp. NPDC049939; assembly: GCF_040656415.1. NCBI lineage: Bacteria > Bacillati > Actinomycetota > Actinomycetes > Mycobacteriales > Nocardiaceae > Rhodococcus > Rhodococcus sp. NPDC049939. Next base: position 127,981 of record NZ_JBFAMC010000003.1, read on the forward strand.
ATCTGGTGGCTGATCGCGGACTGGGAGATGAAACAGCGCTGCGCCGCACGGGAGAAGCTCTCTTCCTCGCCGACCGCGAGGAAGTAGTGAAGCTGCCGGAGTTCCATGTCTCGAGGCTACGTGTATTCCCGAAAACTTATGACAAATCGAGATAACACAATTTCGATTTCCCCTGCTCATTCGCGACTGGTTGCGCCCAAACCATAGGATGGTTCATACGCAACGCTAAGCAGAAGTTGCTGCTCAGACGCAGGTTGCTGCTCAGACGCAATAGGAAATGGAGGGGATCTCGATGAATCGCACGCAGGTCGTCATTGTTGGATCGGGATTCGGCGCCCTTGCGGCGGCGAAGAAGCTCGGCAAAGCCGGTACACCGTTCGTGTTGATCTCCGAGACCACCGAGCATTTGTTCCAGCCGTTGCTGTACCAGGTCGCGACCGGCGTGATCTCACCTGGTGAAATCGCCCCCTCCATCCGCGAGATTCTCGCCAAGTACCCCAGCGGCGACGTCCGGCTGGGTCGTGTCGTCGACGTCGATCCGGACGAGAAGGAAGTCGTCTACGAGGCGGGTGGCGTACGGCACACCATTGGCTACGACAAGTTGATCGCGGCGACCGGAGCGCGGCAGGCGTACTTCGGTCAGGACCAGTTTGCCGATGTGACGTACGCCCTCAAGACCGTCGCCGATGCCGACCGATTGCGCAGGCAGATCGTTCGTTGCTTCGAGGAGGCGCATACCACCGCCGACGCTGAACGTCGCCGTGACCTGTTGCACTTCATCGTGATCGGTGCGGGGCCGACGGGTGTCGAATTGGCGGGGCAGATCAAGGAATTGGCCGGTCGCTACTTCGAGAAGTCGCTCGGACACATAAACGCTGACGAGGTAACCGTGACCCTCGTCGAGGGTGCGGGGGAAACCCTGCCTGCGTTCGGCGGCAAGCTCAGTCGCTACACCCAGGACTCGTTGGAACGCGCGGGTGTCGAGGTCGTGCTGGGCACCATGGTGACCGATATCGACGAGACCGGCGCGACGCTGTCGTCGCCGGGCAACGGTTTCGAGAAGCGCCTGACTGCGGAGACGATCATCTGGTCGGCAGGAATCCAAGCCAACGATTTTGCTGCTGTGCTCGCGGAGCGCACGGGCTGCGAGACCGGTCGTGGAGGGCGTCTGCTGGTCGACGAGGACCTCACGGTGGGCAACTATGACGACATCTATGCGATCGGCGACATGGCATCGCTGAACGACCTACCGGCCCAGTCCCCGTTTGCGATGCAGGGTGGCCGTCACGTCGCGGCAATCATCAACGGAAAGCGCCCCGCCGGAACGCCCTTCAAGTATCGCGACAAGGGAAGCATGGCGATCATCAATCGCTTCCGTGCCATTACCCGCGTCGGCAAGATCGAGCTGACCGGTGCAATCGCCTGGTTCCTGTGGCTTGCCGTGCACCTTGTCTACCTCGTCGGCTTCCGTAACCGATACGTCGCGGTTCTGTCGTGGTGTGGATCGTTCCTCGGCCGCCGGCGCCCGCACTTCCACTACGCGCAGGAGATCGAACCGGTAGAGCGGAGCGAAAAGCCAGAGGTCGCCGCGGCATAGAGTGGGTCGATGACGGTCACCAGCGCCGGCGTTCTGCTGTACCGGATCGACAACACAGGTGTGCTCCAAGTGTGGATCGCGCACATGGGTGGGCCGTTCTGGGCGGGCAAGGACGAGGCAGCGTGGTCGATCCCGAAGGGCGAGTACACCGAGGGTGAGGATCCGTATGTCACGGCGATGCGCGAGTTCGAGGAAGAGATCGGCGCACCGGCACCAGCCGGGGACTACGAGTTGCTCGGCGAGTTCCGACAGCCTTCACGCAAGGTGATCACGGTATATGCGGCGGAGGTGGGTGAAGAGATCGCTTTCGTCGCAAGCAACCTGTTCGAGTTGGAGTGGCCGCCCCGATCGGGGAAGCGGCAGCTGTTCCCCGAGATCGACAGTGCGCGATGGTTTCCGGCGAGCGTTGCGGAAGCGAAACTGGTCAAGGGTCAGCGTCCGATGGTGCGGGAACTGTGTGACCGTCTCGACGGACGCGGCCGGTCGTTCACGGCCGGCCCGCCTCCGACGTGAACGGGGTCTCCTCGGAATGTCGAAGTGCCTGCCTGATAGGGCGTCATCGACGGCCCACCGTCTGTGCCTTGGAACTGCGGAAGTCTTTGAGGTCCAACACCTCCAGGTTGCATTGGTTGCGTCGGCCTAGATGATGTGGGCGAACTGGTTATCGTAGTCGATCCAGAACTTCGGCAGCCACTGCTTCATCCTCCGATGGTTCGAGCGAGGTCATGACGAGGCATCGGGAACTCCTGCCGTGGACCTGAAACGGACCCGCACCTCAAAAGTGGGTGCGGGTCCGCTTCTGTATTGAAGTACGTTGTTTCAGTTAGTGCTTCAGGTTCAACCTGAGTGACCGTTACTTTTTGTTGAGATCGGTCCACTCCTTCGGCGGCCAGACGGTAAGGGATGGCCGGATAGGCGAATTGAACCCGAGCTCCAGCTCCTCCAAGTACACTCGGCGCCGCTGCTCCGCTTTCTTCGCCTGGGTGTCGTACTCCTTGGCCGCGTCCTCCGCGGTGTCCTCTCTGATCAGGAACGTCCGCTCCCCGTCAGGGTTCGGTAACGGTTCGACCCGACCGGCGACCATGTGCGGGAGATACACGCCGGGATACCCATGGACGACGAGGACTCCGGGATACAACTCACACGCCAAGCGCTGATACGGGGGTTCGTCCGTGGTGATGTGCGTGGCCTCGACCTCGATCATCTCTACTACGCTAACCTCACTTAGTCGTCATGGGGGACAACGGCGTACGGGATGCCCCGCGCGGTCGGTAGCTTCGCGAGTGGTTACTTCTTGTCGGCGTTGTCGAAGAACCGTTCGTTGTAGGCAGCCCATTCACGCGGCGGCCACACAGTTTGCGACACCGTAGCGGAGAGAGAGTGCGGCCACTCCCGCGAGATCTCGGCCATCCCCATCTGACGGTCGTACTCCTCGGCAGCCAACTCGGCGACACGATCCGTGATCAGGAATGTGCGTTCACCGCCCGGATTGGGCAACGGATCAACCAGCTTACCGGCCTCCCTCACCGTGAACGGGCCACTGATCCCGTCGAAGACGAGGATGCCGGGATACAGCTCGCACACCAACCTCCTGTCCTCGGGATCGATCTCGTTGGTGATGTGCGTGGCCTCGACCTCGATCATCTTTACGACCCTAACCTCACTTAGTCGTGATGGGGGACAATGGCGTACGGGATGTCCCGGCGCGGTCAGGAGTTTGGTGGGTGGCTACTTCTGGTCGGGATTGTCGAAGAAATGCTTGTTAGAGGCAACCCATTCACGCGGCGGCCACACACTAGGGGCCCTACCCATGACGTCATCGTTCTCCCTTTGGAGTGCGGCGTAGTCGACGTTCTCCTGATACATTTCCGCCGCCTCCTCTGCCGTGCTCTCGTAGATCGGGAACGGTCGGTTACTGCCTGGAGGCAGGGGAACGACCCGGCTCCCGAAGGAAATCACCGAGGATGGGGAGTGGAACCCGTCGATGATTAAAATCCCCGGATACAGCTCACACACCAGCTGCCGTCTACTTGGGTCGCTTTGAGTAGTGATGTGGGTGGCCTGCACTTCCATCCGCTTCTCGCCCATCGGTTTTCCTCCTGTTCGGCGGCGACCACCCTATACAGAATGTTTTACGCGGTCAGTCGCTTCAAGAGGTGGCTACTTCTTGTTGCGATCGGTCCACGCCTTCGGCGGCCACACGGTATCCCACACCAGAGGAGGGAGGGAGCGGGGCTGTTGCAGTGCGCCCTCGACCCTTCTCATCTGACGGTCGTACTCCTCGGCGGCTAGCTCTGCGGTTCTTTCCGTGATGGGGAATGTGCGCTCACCGCCCGGATTGGGCAACGGATCAACCAGCTTGCCGGCCTCCCTCACCGTGGACGGGCCACTGGACCCGTGGAAGACGAGGATGCCGGGATACAGTTCGCACACCAACCTCCTACGCTGCGGATCAATCTCGTTGGTGATGTGCGTGGCCTCGACCTCGATCATCTCTACTACCCTAACCTCACTTAGTCGTCATGGGGGACAATGGCGTACGGGATGTCCCGGCGCGGTCAGGAGTTTGGTGGGTGGCTACTTCTGGTCGGGATTGTCGAAGAAATGCTTGTTAGAGGCAACCCATTCACGCGGCGGCCACACGCTGGGGGCCCTACCCGCGAGGTGATCGTTCTCTCTCAACAGTGCGGCTTGCTCGACGCTTTCCTCATACATTTCCGCCGCAAGATCGGCGGTGAACTCGAAGATCGGGAACGGGCGGTCACTGCCTGGATGGAGGGGCGCGACCCGGTTCCCGAAGGTAATCACCGAAGTCGGGCCGGGGTGCCCGTCAATGACCAGGATCCCCGGGTACAGCTCACACACCAGCCGCCGTCTGCTCGGGTCGCTTTGAGTAGTGATGTGGGTGGCCCGCACTTCCATCCGCTTCTCGCTCATCAGTTCTCCTCCTGTTCGGCGGCGACCACCCTATGCGAAATGTCCCTTGCCTTCAGGAGTTCACGACCCCTACGACTGTTGATCGGGTTGACGAATCCGAGCATCTGGACGACCGAGAGATCGATATCCCTACCCTTCAGGCCGGTGCACGTCGCGCCAGTGGCGGGCGATCTCTATCCGTCTCGCCACCCATACCCGGTCGTGTGACTGCACGTGGTCGAGGAAGCGCTCGAGTGCTGCGATACGGCCCGGCCGGCCAACGATGCGGCAATGCAGCCCGACCGAGAGCATCTTGGGGGCACCGGAAACTCCCTCCGCGTAAAGGACGTCGAACGCATCGCGCACGTGCGTGAAGAACTGCTCCCCGCTCGGAAATCCAACCGGTGTCATGAACTTCATGTCGTTGGTGTCGAAGGCGTAGGGCACCACGAGATGGTCGACTTGTAGACCGCCGGACGTAGGCACCTTCACCCAGTATGGAAGATCGTCGGCGTAGGAATCGGAGTCGTATTCGAAGCCGCCGTGCTCGACGAGAAGCTCGCGGGTGCGCGGTGAATCGCGCCCCGTATACCACCCGAGTGGTGCGGCCCCGGTGAGTTCTCGCAGGATCTCCACCGCCTCGGCGATGTGTTCACGTTCCATGCTCTCGTCGGCGAGCTCGTATGACCTCCACCAGAGATGGTGGCAGGCGATCTCATGACCCAGTTCACGAAAGGCGCTGACGACCTCGGGGTTTCGCTGCAGTGCCTTGGCCACCGCAAAAACTGTCAGTGGCAGACCTCGTCGCTCGAAGACCCGGAGCACCCGCCACACTCCGGCGCGAGAGCCGTATTCGTAGATCGATTCGGTGCTCATGTGCCGAGTCGGAACCGCCTGCGTCCTGTGGAACTCGGACAGAAGCATCTCCGACGTCCCGTCACCGTGCAGCACGTTGCTCTCGGCACCCTCCTCGTAGTTGAGGACGAACTGGACAGCGATCTTCGCGCCGCCTGGCCACCGCGGGTCGGGCGGATGCGGCCCGTATCCAACTAGGTCACGTGGGTAGCTGGTGTCCGAGTTGGGGGTCATGATTCCAACCATGCCGGGTCAACTGCCGTATGCGCCAACAAATCGGTCGCAGACGAGTTCTTCGAAGACGCTGACGAGGTCGGTGCCGGCCGAACGTCCGCAGACGCACGCCCCCAGCGCTTCTCAGAACCTCTTGATGCTGTGGATGTTACGGAAACCCGACAACGGGGTCAGACCCACCGGCGTTCCGGTTGCGTACGAGTTGAACACCTGTCCGAAGCCCGCGTAGATCCCGACATGTGACGCGTCGTTGAGCAGGATGACGTCGCCGGGAGCCAGCGCCCACAGCGGAATGTTTGCACCGACGTTGGCCTGATCCCAGGTGACACGCGGGAGGTCCACCCCTACCTGCCGGAATGCCCACTGCACCAGACCCGAGCAGTCCCACGCGTGAGGACCCGTCCCACCCCACAGGTAGGGCTTGCCGGTCTGTGTCGTCGCGACCGCGAGCGCGGCCAGGCCCGTCGGGCTGGGAATGGGTGTCGGGATGACGGAAGAACCCATGGACAGTGATCCGGTAATGCCACCACCACTACCTGAACTCCCGGACGGTGCCGCGTGGGCGGGAACTGCCACCAGGGCCGTCGCGCAGAGTGCGAGACCGCCGGTGACGACAGCACGTTTAACGGGGCGGAGATAGTTGCGTTGGGACACGGGGTCCCCCCTTTGTTCGCTACTGCTCGCGGAGAGAAGTGGAACCGCCCCGATCATCGGTAACACGTCTCGATGAGGTCACAAAGGATCGTACAAAGGGTTGCAGCATCGTGTCTGCGGATTGCTCAAATCCGCTTTAGCTGCGATAAGAAGGATTGCTTTCCGGTAACTAGGCCATGGAGAGAACCACATCCGCCAGCGCAGGAGCGTTGTCTCGTTCGGGAACCGTGGCCGAGATCAACAGTCTGCCCTCGTCCTTCCAGATTCGCGTGTGGAGCGTTTCGCCAGGAAACACCACGCCCGCGAACCTGGCCCGGAATCCGGCGACCGCGGACACGTCCGCATCGAGGACCTCGTCGACCGCCGCCTTGCACACCATTCCGTAGGTGCACAGGCCGTGCAGAATCGGTGCGGGAAAACCTGCGGCTGCTGCAAATTTCGGGTCGGAATGAAGTGGGTTTCGGTCGCCGCACATCCGGTACATCAGTGCCTGCTGGGGCAGCACGGGGGTCTCGACCTCGGCGTCAGCGGGACGGTCGGGCAACTCGATGGACTGCGATGGCCCGCGCTCACCACCGAAACCGCCTTCGCCGCGCGCGAAAATCGACGATCGACTCGTCCACAGCGGGGTGCCGTCGAGTTCGGTGGTGGTCGATTCCTGGACGATCACGGCGGCCTTGCCCTTGTCCCACACGTCAGCGATACGCGTGGTGGTGCGGGCCTTGCCCTCGGGTGGGATGGGCCGGTGCACAGCCACTTCCTGGGTTCCGTGCACTACCTTGGCCAGGTCGATCTCCACGCCCGGAAACGACACGCGCGGCGCTTCGGTGGCATGGAAGTTCGCGGCTACGGTGGCGAAGGTGGGGAGAACCTGTGGCGTCCCGTCGGTGAGATACCGCAACTCGTTCTCGTCCAGGGGACGAGAACCGGCGCCGAGTGCCAGGTGATAGTGCTGCACGTCCGAGCTGGTCCAGGAAAACTCCTGGTTCGGTAGCTCGGCGCCGATGGCAATGTTCGGATCAATGGGCATTTGTCGTGTCTCCGGTGAGTGACGTGGGCGAATCGGAGTCGCTCGACTTCGCGAGGACGTCCAAAATCGCAAGGTAGCCGAATGTCATCGCGGGGCCAATCGTTGCGCCGGGACCGGCGTAGGTGTGCCCCATGACCGGACCGCTGGCGTTGCCTACCGCATAGAGGTTCTCGATGGTGCTCCCGTCCTCGCGGAGCACGCGCGCATTGCTGTCGGTGCGGAGTCCGCCCTTCGTGCCGAGGTCGCCGGGGACCATCTTGACTGCGTAGAAGGGCGCCTTCTCGAGCGCACGTAGGCTCGGGTTCGGCTTGTTGCGGGGATCCCCGTAGTAGTGGTCGTAGCCGCTCTCACCTCGCCCGAAGTCCTCGTCTTTGCCCTTGCGCGCGAAGGAGTTGAAGCGCGAGACCGTCTCGGTGAGTGAGTCCACGGGCACACCGATCTTCTCGGCCAGTTCGGCCACGCTTTTCGCCTCGACGATGATGCCGGCCTTCCGCCAGCGACGGGGGAACGGGGAGCGAGGGGTGATTCCGGCGAACGCGTACCGGTCGCGGTATCGCTGGTCGATGATGAGCCAGCACGGAATGTTCTCACCCGGCCCGTCGCCCTGGCCGTGCTTGCCTCCGTACATGGCGTGTGTCGCCTCCACATACGGCGCGGATTCGTTGACGAAGCGCTTGCCGGATTGGTTGATCATGATGCAGCCCGGCAGACTCCGCTCGGAGAGCGCGAACCAAGGTCCGCCCGTGAGCGGGATGCACGGGCCCCACCAGGCGTCTTCCATCAGATCGAGTGCGGCACCTAGTTTCTGGCCCGCCCAGATGCCGTCACCGGTGTTGGCCTTGGCACCAACGGTCCATTCGGTGCCGATCGGTGCGCGCTGGTATTTCTTGCGAGCCTCATCGTTGTGCTCGAAGCCACCAGAGGCGACGATCACCGCGCGGCGTGCGCGAATGACCTGTGGCCGGCCGTCGACTTCGGCCTCGACACCCTTGACCACGCCGTCCTCGACGTAGAGGTCGGTGAGTGGGGTTTCGAGCAGAATCGGTACGCGGGAGGCCTTCAGTCCCGCAAACAGTCCCGCGACGAGTGCCTGGCCCAGGACGAGCAAATGCTTGCCGGTCAGTTTCGCGCCGAGGAAACGGAGGCCGACCCGGGCCGCACGCAGTGGGCCGCGAGGGTGGCGCATGAGCAGGTTGAGCCAGCGGAAGTCGGCCTGGGTGACAACGAAGTTCGGTGGGGCCTTCACATAGGCGGGTTCGAGTTTGTCGAGGTCTTCGCCGAGTTTGCGGCCGTCGAACGGTGCCGGTTCGACCGACCGTCCTCCCAACCGTCCGCCGGGCGCCTCTGGATAGTAGTCGGAGTACTCGGGTACCCACTTCAGCTTCAGCGGGCTGTTCTTCAGCACGAATGACAGCATCTCGGGGCCGCGATCGAGGTAGGTGTCGATTCGGTCCTTGGGTACGACGTCGCCGATGATGCTGTGCAGATAGGTCCGCGCAGCCTCGGCGGTGTCATCGACTCCAGCCGCGACGAGGACCTCGTTGTTCGGGATCCATACACCACCACCGGAGCGGGCAGTGGAACCGCCGAAGTGCGCGGCCTTTTCAAGGATCACCACACTGAGTCCCTTGTGGGCTGCGGTGAGGGCTGCGGTCATCCCGCCGGCGCCACTGCCGACTACCACGATGTCGTATTCATGCTTGCTCATGTAGAACACGTTATAGAATGATGACGTTGTCAGTCTATCGTTTCTGCCTGGAAGTATTACCGACACCGACAAACAAGAACGAAACACGTTGCAGTTGTTCCGACGGGCGTGTGCAACTTCAGGGAAGGTCCGTAAACCATGCTCTCTGCGCAAATACGAACCGAGTTGGCGGATCGGCTCGACGCCGCAGAGCGCGGTCGCGCTCCAATCGGCCCACTAACCACTGTCCATCCTGACATCGACGTTGTCGATGCCTACGAAATCCAGTTGATCAACATTCGTCGCCGGGTGCAGGCCGGCGCGAAGATCGTCGGGCACAAGGTGGGCCTGTCTTCGCTCGCGATGCAGCAGATGATGGGTGTCGACGAACCCGATTACGGGCACCTGCTCGCCGACATGGAGGTGTTCGAGGATCAACCTGTGGATACTTCGCGGTTCTGCTATCCGCGCGTTGAGGTGGAGGTCGGGTTCGTTCTCGGCGCCGACCTTCCCGGAGCCGACTGCACCGAACAGGACGTCCTGGATGCGACCGTGGCATTCGCGCCGTCCATCGAGTTGATCGACAGTCGTATCACCGACTGGAAGATCGCCTTGCCGGACACGATCGCCGACAACGCTTCGTCCGCCGGCTTCGTGCTTGGCAAGAACCGGGTGCGACCGCAAGACATCGACATCAAGAACATCGATGCGGTCCTGACGCGAAACGGCGAGACCATCGCGGAGGGTCGTAGCGACGCCGTGCTCGGCAATCCCGTGACAGCTGTTGCGTGGCTTGCGCAAAAGGTCGAGGGTTTCGGTGTCAGATTGAAGGCGGGCGACATCGTGCTGCCCGGTTCGTGCACCCGCGCCATCGACGCTCGCCCGGGCGATCACTTCCGCGCCGACTTCCGTGGGCTCGGATCCGTAACCTTGCAGTTCAAGTAGGAGTTTGTTCATGACCAAGGCAAGTGTCGCCATCGTCGGTTCGGGCAACATCAGCACGGACCTGCTCTACAAGCTTCAGCGGTCGCAGTGGCTCGAGCCTCGATGGATGATCGGGATCGACCCCGAGAGTGAGGGTCTGGCCCGCGCTCGCAGCATGGGTCTCGAGACTTCCGCCGAGGGCATCGAGTGGCTGCTCGATCAATCGGAGAAGCCCGATCTCCTCTTCGAAGCCACCTCGGCGTACGTGCACCGTGCGGGCGCACCGCTGTACGAGGCAGCGGGCATCCGGGCAGTCGATCTGACACCCGCGGCCGTCGGGCCTGCCGTGGTCCCGCCCGCGAACCTGCATGAACATCTCGAAGCTCCCAACGTCAACATGATCACCTGCGGCGGTCAGGCCACCATTCCGATCGTCTATGCCGTCTCACGAGTCGTCGACGTCGCCTACGCCGAGATCGTCGCCTCGGTGGCATCGGTATCCGCCGGGCCCGGTACCCGCGCGAACATCGACGAATTCACCAAGACCACCAGCCGTGGAATCGAGACCATCGGTGGCGCCCAGCGGGGCAAGGCGATCATCATCCTGAACCCCGCCGACCCGCCGATGATCATGCGCGACACGATCTTCTGTGCGATCCCGGAGGATGCCGACCGCGCCGCGATCACCGATTCCATCCATCGAGTGGTCGCCGACATCCAGGAGTACGTTCCCGGCTATCGGCTCTTGAACGAGCCACAGTTCGACGACCCGAGTGTGGTGTCGGGCGGACAGGCCACGGTCACGACGTTCGTCGAGGTCGAGGGTGCAGGCGACTTCCTGCCCCCGTATGCCGGAAACCTCGACATCATGACGGCGGCAGCAACCAAGGTGGGCGAGGAGATCGCCCAGAAACTCCTGAGTGTGGAGGCATGAGCACAATGGTCCACTTCGACGCAGGCTGGGACATCCGTGTCACCGACACGTCTCTGCGCGACGGTTCACACCACAAGCGTCACCAGTTCACAGGTGAAGAGGTCCGCGCTATCGTCGGCGCGCTCGACGGCGCCGGGGTTCCGGTCATCGAGGTGACACATGGTGACGGCCTCGGCGGCTCGTCCTTCAATTACGGCTTCTCGAAGGTTCCTGAGCAGGAATTGATCTCGATCGCTGTCGATACCGCGAAGAACGCGAAGATCGCGTTCCTGATGTTGCCGGGTCTGGGGGTCAAGGACGACATCATCGCAGCTCAGGAAAATGGAGCCTCGATCTGCCGTATCGCGACGCACTGCACCGAGGCGGACGTCGCTATCCAGCACTTCGGGCTGGCCCGCGATCGCGGTCTCGAGACCGTCGGATTCTTGATGATGGCGCACTCCATCTCACCTGAGAAGCTTGCCCAGCAGGCACGGATCATGGCCGATGCAGGCTGCCAGTGCGTGTATGTAGTGGACTCCGCCGGTGCGCTCGTCCTAGAGCAAGTGTCCGACCGCGTCGAGGCGCTCGTGCAAGAACTCGGCTCGGATGCGCAGGTCGGTTTTCACGGGCACGAGAATCTCGGCCTCGGCGTGGCCAACTCGATCGCCGCGATCCGCGCGGGTGCCAAGCAGATCGACGGCAGCACAAGACGTTTCGGTGCCGGAGCAGGTAACGCACCGGTCGAGGCGCTGGTGGGGGTGTGCGACAAGATCGGCGTCAAGACCGGCATCGACTTCTTCGCGGCCGCCGACGCCGCCGAGGACATCGTGCGACCCGCCATGCCCGCCGAATGTCTGCTCGATCGCCAGGCGCTGATGATGGGCTACGCCGGCGTCTACTCGAGCTTCCTCAAGCATGCCGAGCGTCAGGCGCAGCGGTACGGCGTATCGTCTGCCGAGCTGCTGGTCCGTGCGGGAAAGCGCAAACTCGTCGGCGGCCAGGAGGATCAGCTCATCGACATTGCCCTCGAGCTGCAGAAGGAGGCAAATTCGGCTGGGTCGACGGCGAGTGCTTCCTGAGCGGAGGAAGTCCGCCGGAACTCACATCGTCAGCCGGCTGTCTCCCACAATCCGACGACGTTGCCTTCGGAGTCGGTGAAATAGGCGGCAAACCCCATGTTCCCGACGGGTGTTCGCGGTGAAACGGTCTTTCCGCCGAGGGACTCGATCTTCGCCAGTGCTTCGTCGATGCTCTCGACGTCCACGGTGACCACGGGGGAGGTCACCTCACCGCGCTGCATCATGCCACCGTTGATGAATCCTGGCTCGTCCGGCATTCCGCTCTCGCTGACGGGTCCGGTACTGACCATGGTGTAGTCCATTTGGGGGATTTCGGCGATGTTCCACCCGAACGCATCCCGATAGAACCCTCGGGCGCGGTCACCGTCGTCGAAAGGGATTTCGAAATGTACGATTCGGCCTGCCATGACACGCCTCCCGTTCGGCTGGTGCCGCCGGATCCGGCGACACGATCCAGCCTATGTCGCCGATTCTGCACGCGATACCCACGACACGCGCGCCCAATGTGACATCTCGTTTCCAGACCTGCGGTGAGGGATCATGGAAGCTGATTCGACAATCAGCAGTTCCAGGGACATGGCCCGGTGAACGGATACCAGAGACAATGGATTCGGTGGTCGCCCTTTGCGGCCGTCGCGTTGGCCGTCGTCGTCCTGGCCCTGACCGGCGTGGTGCCTACCTGGCCGGGGCTGGTGCATCTCGTTGCACTGCCGCCGGTGGACCAGTTCGCGGATCTTCGGATTCTGCTGTTACGCACTGACTCCTGGCCGCAGTTCATAGTCCTGGCGGTTATCGTGTCGGCCGGCCGAATCGTGGTGCTGTCCTGCCTGATGGGTGGACTCGATCGGCACAGATTGCGCTTCGCCACACTGTTCTACGCAACGATGCTGGGCCCGGTGTTCATCGCGACCTTCCTCGATGCGACCGCGTTCGCGATGCTGTATTCGCGGGTGTTCTGGCCTGCGGTAGCGCTCATCGGAGTGCTGGTCCTTACCTTCGGCGCGGTTCCGTGGCAGGAGAGCACCAGACTGCGCGCCGCGATCGGCGCTGCCTGGCGACGTGGCCTCCGGGTGGAGGTGATCGTGCCGTACTGCCTAGTGCTTCTCATGCTGGGCGCTCTGGCGGACACTGTGCCGTCGCTGACCGTGCCCCTCGTGCCGGTGTCCGCCATGGCGACCGGATTCGCGATATGGGGGATGAGCCGTGCCCCGCTCACCCGACCGGTCGTCGCGCTCACGGCCGCCGTCGCCGTCCTCGTCGCCAGTTCCGTCGTGTTCGTGCAGACACGAACTTACGCAGAACCGGATCCGTCTCCGCACCAACAGGGTTCACTGCTTCTCATGGCGGGAATCGACTCGGAGTCCGGGACCAGCGGGGTGCATCGCACCGATGTTCAACGGCTCGGCTACGACTGTGAACAGGTCTATTACTTCTCCTATGCCGGGCCAGGTGACGGGCAACCGCAGCGCGATGCCCCCTGCCCCCTCCGCACCGGTGCCCCGTACGGGCCTGAAGACACCCAACGCCCCGTGGAAGAGCAGGTTGCGCTCCTTGCCGAGCAGACCCGGGCGCTGCCACGACCGCTGGCCGTGATCGCTCACTCCCAGGCGGCCTGGATTGCCTGGGAAGCAGTGGCGACAGGTCGAGCGCACGTAGACACGCTGGTGCTCGTGGGCGCCTTCCCCGACGATCCGATCGGATATCTCCCCGAGGGCGTAAGTGGGCGTGGCCGAGTGTTCAGCGATCTGCTGCACTGGGCGGTACCGGTCGCGGATCTGTTCTCGTTCCAGTTCTATCCCGATGGCCCGGCCTCGCGGCAACTACTCGGGACCGTGGGCAGTGTGCGCACCATTCTCGCCAGACCGCTACCTGGGCAGGTCCGAGTTCTCGATGTCTCATCGACGGCCGATCTTCCCTTGATGCCGAGCGGGGAACGCCTGCCTGGAGCGGAATGTCCCGTCCGCGCCCCGCATTCGCAATTGCCACGTTCCCCCGCGTTCTACGACGCCGTGATCCGCTTCCTCAACCACCGCGATCCGCCGCCCTGCCCGCCGTGGCGAGAGATGGGTGCGGCGCTGACGCGCGCGTTCGGTGTGGCGCCGACCGATCACCCGCGCAGCGGACGGTAAGCGGGGAGGTGGAGTAGCTCACGCACCATCGCCGACTCGAGACGCACGACGATGCGGTCGATCGCAGCCGACTGGTCGGGTGTCGAGTCGGCCAACCCGAGCTGTTCGACCAGCGCGCGTCTGATGTGCGGATTGATATGAGGCGAGTTCGTATTCACTGAACCGGAATCGCTCTCCCGACCGCCAACCACTGGCCGCGGTCGTCGATGGATACCGCTATTCACCTCTATTGTCCCGCTGTCGGGTGCGTCTGCCCACTCCAGACACCAGGAAATTCGCCCCAGGTGGGCGACGGGTGAGTTCCCACGCGATGTCCACCCCTCAGGACACCTCGGGCGTCGCGCACGCGAAGGTGTATCGGACTAGTTGGCGCCGCCCCCCACTTTGACGACACCTTCCATCACCGCGCGCTCGATACTCTCCTGCAGCCGCGGACATCCGTCCCGCAGTGCACTCGAGTGACCGTCGGCGACGGCGTCACGGAACGTCGGGCAACTCCGTGCCGGGTCGGTGGTCCACTGGATGCTCGTGTGCGCGGGGCTGTTCTTGCGTACCAGCACACAGGTACCGCAGGTTCGGCACTCGACGTCGCTCATTCCGTCGTCGAGGTAGACCGCCTTGTCCACGACCGTCTGCGCATGAATGGCCTCGAGCCGGGTGGGCTGCCCGGCGAAGTCGGGAGCTTTGGCCCATTCGCTCGAGGCACTCACGATCAGACCTGTGCTTCCGTGTTCTCGGACCCCGCATTTTCGGACTGCTTGGCCTCACGCTCGGCCTTCTGGCGGGCCAGGTTCTCATCCACCTCTTGCTGCCACGCCTCGTTCGCCTTGGTTGTATCCACCTCGAACTCGAAACGCTGTGTCATCTTGTCGGTGACGTCGGCGACGTCGACATAGAACTGTTCGTACCAGCGTCGCAGTTGATACACCGGGCCGTCTTCGTCACAGAGCAGAGGATTCTCGATCTTCGTCTTGTTCTTCCAGATCTCGACGTCCTGCAGGAATCCCTCGGCGATACCTTCGGTGAACTTCGCGGCCAGCCTGTCTGCCGCCTGGTCGTCGATGCCGCTCGGCTTCTTGACAGTCACCCCGTACTGGAGGACGAACGAATTGTGGGTCACCGGGTAGTGGCAGTTGATGAGCACGCTCTCGACCTCGTAGCCGCCGTAGGTGTTCAGCAGTGGGTTGATCATGTAAGAGGGCCCGTAGTACGCGGCCTCGGATCGCAGCAACGTGTCCACGCCGTACTGCGTCGCCATCCCGATGTCGGGCCTGCCCTTGGTGTTGAGGTACTGGGCAGCGATGTGGCCTTCGAAGACGTTCTTGAAGTACGTCGGGAACGCGTAGTGGATGTAGAAGAAGTGCGCCATGTCCACAACGTTGTCGATGATTTCGCGACAGTTGGAGCCCTCGATCAGCATCGAGTTCCATGTCCAGTCGGTCCATTCGTCGCTGTATGCGCCCTCGATGCGGGGGATGGTCACGTCGTCCGGTGGGGGATTGCCCTCCGGGTCGTTCCACACGAAGAGCTGGCCGTTCCGCTCGAGCGTGATCCAGGCGCGGGTGCGGGCGATCGGGGGGACGCGACGTGCGTAGGGAATTTCTGTGCACTTTCCGTTGCCGCCCCAGCGCCAGTCGTGGAACGGACAGGCCACGGAGTCGCCCTTGATCGTGCCCTGTGACAGGTCGCCACCCATGTGCCGGCAATAGGCGTCGAGAACCTTCAGATCGCCCTTGCTGTCGGCAAAAACGACGAGCTTGGTGCCGAATGCCTCGATCGAATGCGGTTTGCCGTCTTTGAACGACTGGCTCAACCCAAGGCAGTGCCAACCGCGCGCGAAGCGGGTCTGGACCGTGCCCACATCGATCTCGCGAATCTGCGCCATATTGCCGTCACATCCCTTCATGGTCTCAGTAGAACACGTTATAGAAGTTGAGCGAAATCTGCTAGATCTTTTCCGCCTTCATTACAGACTTAGGCCGTCCAGCAGCACTTTTGCAAGGATCTCGACATTAATGGGAACGTGTTCTAGTCTCAGAGGTAACTGACGATCGAACGAGACAGGAGCGTCTTGTGGGTGACCATGACAGTCACGAGGTGATGCGGCGACTCGACGCACTACTGCCGACGCTGCGTGAGCGTGCGCAGGAGACCGAGGATCTACGTCGCATCCCCGACGATTCCATCAAGGCGCTTCAGGAGATCGGATTCTTCCGGTTGCTCCAACCGGAGCAGTGGGGCGGCTACCAAGCAGACCCGGTGCTGTTCTACTCCGCCGTGCGGAAGATCGCGAGTGCATGCGGGTCCACCGGTTGGGTGTCGTCGATCATCGGTGTTCACAACTGGCACCTCGCCCTGTTCACGCAGCAGGCGCAGGAAGACGTGTGGGGCGAAGACACCGACATCCGCATCTCTTCCTCCTATGCGCCGATGGGGGCCGGACAGGTCGTCGAGGGCGGCTATCTGGTCAACGGTGCCTGGGCTTGGTCCTCGGGTTGTGATCACGCCACTTGGGCGGTGCTCGGGGGTCCGGTCATCAAGGACGGGCGTCCGGTGGACTTCGTCAGCTTCCTGATCCCGCGTGAGGACTACCGGATCGACGACGTCTGGAACGTGGTGGGACTGAGGGGAACCGGAAGTAACACCGTGGTGGTCAAGGACGTATTCGTTCCGAGGCACCGCGCTCTCAGCTTCAAGGCGATGAGCGACCTCACCGCTCCAGGACTCGAGCAGAACACTGCACCTGTCTACAAAATGCCATGGGGGACAATCCACCCGACCACGATTTCGGCACCGATCGTGGGGATGGCCTACGGTGCCTACGATGCGCACGTCGAGCATCAAGGCAAGCGTGTCCGTGCGGCGTTCGCCGGTGAGAAGGCGAAGGACGACCCGTTCGCCAAGGTTCGCATAGCCGAGGCGTCGAGCGACATCGACGCCGCGTGGCGCCAATTGGCCGGCAATGTCGCCGACGAATATGCACTGTTGGTGAAGGGCGAGGAGGTCCCGTTCGAGCTGCGGCTTCGGGCGCGTCGGGATCAGGTGCGCGCCACCGGCAGGGCCATTTCGTCCATCGACAAACTGTTCGAGAGCTCGGGAGCTACTGCGTTGGCAAACGGCACCGCGCTGCAGCGTTTCTGGAGGGACGCGCATGCTGGACGTGTTCACGCGGCCAACGATCCCGAACGCGCATACGTCATGTACGGCGCCGGGGAATTCGGATTGCCGATCACGGACACGATGGTCTAGGAGCGCAGGTGACCACTACCGAAGAAGCCATTACATTCGAGTCCACGTCGAAGTTCGCCCAGGTCAGACCCGACCTGAAGATGCACTATCACGAAGCCGGTATCGGCAACGACACCACGATCGTGCTACTGCACGGCGGGGGCCCGGGCGCTTCATCATGGTCGAACTTCGCCAGAAACATCTCGGTCCTCGCCGAGAAGTTCCACGTGCTGGCTGTCGATCAGCCGGGATTCGGACTCTCCGACAAGCCGACCGAGCACCCGCAATACTTCGTGCACAGTGCGTCCGCACTGAAGGACCTTCTCGACACTCTCGGTATCGATGGGCGTGTTCACCTGCTCGGTAACTCGCTCGGCGGCGGCGCCGCAGTGCGTTTCGCGCTCGACTATCCAGACCGGGCTGGGCGTCTGGTCCTCATGGGTCCGGGTGGACTGAGCGTCAACCTGTTCTCGCCGGATCCGACTGAGGGCGTGAAGAACCTCGGTAAGTTCAGTGCGCCACCCGAGGGGCCGACGAAGGAGAAGCTCGAGGCGTTCCTGCGGGTCATGGTCTACGACCAGTCGCTCATCACGCCGGAACTCCTGGAGGAGCGCTTCGCTGCGGCGAGCACTCCCGAGTCACTTGCGGCGGCGAAGGCAATGGGGAAGTCCTTCGCCTCCGCAGACTTCGAGAAGGGGATGCTCTGGCGTGAGGCCTACAAGTTGCGCCAGCGGGTGCTGCTGATCTGGGGCCGCGAAGACCGGGTCAATCCGCTCGACGGAGCTCTCGTAGCGCTGAAGATGATCCCGCGGGCACAGTTGCATGTCTTCGGCGGCTGCGGGCACTGGGCGCAGCTCGAGAAGTTCGACGAGTTCAACCGGCTGGCAATCGATTTCCTTCTGGACGGAGGTAAGTGATGAGTATCCGTTCACTTGCGTACCTGCGCATCGAGGCGACAGACATGGCCGCGTGGCGTGAGTACGGGCTGAAGGTGCTCGGCATGGTGGAGGGCAAGGGCACTGATCCCGATGCACTGTATCTGCGGATGGACGACTTTCCCGCCCGACTCGTGATCGTTCCGGGAGAGAAGGACCGGCTCTCCGTCTCGGGTTGGGAGACGGCCAATGCCCAGGAGTTGCAGGAGGTCCGGGCCAGCCTCGCGGCAGCGGGCGTCGTGTTCAAAGAGGCCGGAGCCGAGCAGCTCGCGGATCGCCGGGTCGACGAACTGATCACATTCGAGGACCCGTCGGGCAATACTCTCGAGGCGTTTCACGGTGCGGCACTGGAGCATAGACGTGTCGTCAGTCCATACGGTCACAAGTTTGTCACTGGCGAGCAGGGTTTGGGGCACGTCGTTCTTTCGACCTCCGACGACGACGCGTCTCTGAGCTTCTATCGCGACGTGCTGGGCTTCCGGCTGCGCGATTCGATGCGGCTGCCTCCGCAGATGGTCGGACGACCCGCCGACGGGCCGCCGGCATGGCTGCGGTTCTTCGGTTGCAATCCGCGGCACCACAGCCTCGCTTTCCTGCCGATGCCCACGCCCAGTGGCATCGTGCATCTCATGATCGAGGTCGAGAACTCCGACGACGTGGGCCTTTGCCTCGATCGCGCGCTTCGCAAGAAGGTCAAGATGTCGGCGACACTGGGCCGTCACGTCAACGATCTGATGCTGTCGTTCTACATGAAGACACCTGGCGGCTTCGATGTCGAGTTCGGCTGCGAGGGAAGGCAGGTAGAGGACGAGAGCTGGATCGCGCGGGAGAGCACGGCTGTCAGCCTGTGGGGACATGACTTCAGTGTCGGGATGAATCCGTGACCGATGTGTCGGGGGACGGGGCAGTCACAGAGGAAACAATCGATCCGCGACGGTTCCGCACGGTACTGGGCCAGTTCTGCACTGGCGTCACCATCATCACCACTCTCTCCGACGACGGGAAGCCGGTAGGTTTCGCGTGCCAGTCGTTCGCGGCGCTGTCACTCGATCCTCCTCTGGTGCTGTTCTGTCCGACAAAGAACTCACGGTCATGGGCGGCGATCGAGAGCAGCGGCGTGTTCTGCGTGAACGTCCTGGCAGAAGAGCAGCAGTCGACCTGTGCCCGCTTCGGGTCACGGGAACCCGACAAGTTCGCGGGGATCGACTGGACTGCCTCACCGCTTGGGTCGCCGATCCTGACCGGGTCACTCGCCCACATCGACTGCTCGCTCGAAAGCGTCCACGACGGTGGTGACCATTGGGTGGTCTTCGGCCGGGTGTCGTCTTTGAGCGAGGTAAAGGGGGAGCGGCCGTTGCTCTTCTACCGCGGGCAGTACACGGGCATCGAGCCGGACAAGACCGTGCCCGCACCTTGGCGCGACGACCTCGAGGCGTTTTTGACGACATCGTCGGAAGACACCTGGCTATAGCCGGACGGCTCTCGGCTCTGGCACCGCCTCAAACCGTGATACCGATGTATTTGGTCTCGAGGTACTCGTCGATGCCCGTTGGCCCGCCTTCGCGCCCCAGCCCGGATTCCTTGACACCGCCGAAGGGAGCCGCCGGGTTCGATACGACGCCCTGGTTGAGCCCGACCATTCCGGACTCCAGTGCTTCGCACACGCGAATGCCGCGGGTGAGACTCTCGGTATAGACGAAGGCCACCAGGCCGTACGGCGTGTCGTTGGCTCGCTCGATCGCTTCCGCTTCGGTGTCGAACGTGCTGATCGCGGCTACCGGTCCGAAGATCTCGTCGTGGCACATCTCGGCGTCGTCGGGCACGCCGGTCAGGACAGTTGCGGGGTAGAAGCTGCCCGGGCGGTCGAGGCGCGTGCCGCCCGTCGTCACGGTGGCTCCGCGTTCGACCGCATCCGTGACAAGTCGATCGATCTTCTCGACGGCTGCATCGTCGATCAGCGGTCCGACCACCACGCCGTCCTCGGTGCCTCGCCCGAGGGGAAGCGCAGCCATCTGCTCGGTCATCCTGCGGGTGAACTCGTCCACGACCGAGCTGTGCACGAGAATCCGGTTGGCGGCCGTGCAGGATTGCCCGATGTTGCGCATCTTCGCAGCCATTGCACCGGTGACGGCATCGTCGAGGTTTGCATCGTCGAAGACGAGAAATGGCGCGTTGCCGCCGAGTTCCATGGATGTGCGCATGACGGTACGGGCGCAGAGTTCCAGAAGATGTTTCCCGACCTTCGTGGACCCGGTGAACGAGAGTTTGCGGGTGCGGCCGTCGAGGATCAGCGGAGTCATCACCTCGTCAGGGGTGGAGGTGGTGACGACGTTGACGACACCGTCGGGCAGTCCTGCTTGCACGAGGATGTCCGCGAGAGCAAGGCTCGACAGCGGAGTCTGGGCGGCAGGTTTGATGACGGACGTGCACCCGGCGGCAATCGCGGGTCCGAGCTTGCGGGTACCCATCGCCATCGGGAAGTTCCACGGGGTGATGAGAAGGCTCGGTCCAACCGGCTGGCGTGTCACGAGGAATCGTGATCCTCCACCCGGCGCAGTCATGTAGCCGCCGTCGATTCGGACGGCTTCCTCAGCGAACCAGCGAAAGAACTCGGCGGCATAGGCGATTTCTCCGCGCGCCTCGGCAAGCGTCTTGCCCATTTCGAGCGTCATGATCAGCGCGAGACGATCGACGTTCTCGAGGAGCAGTCGGTGTGCGTCGGCGAGTATGGTGCTGCGCTGCCGGGGCGGCGTCGCCGCCCACGCTGGTTGAGCAGCAACGGCCGCGTCGAGCGCTTCGCAGGCCGCGGTGGCGTCCGCGTCCGCAACCTCGCAGAGGATCTGCCCCGTCGACGGATCGTAGACCGGCATGGTCCGGGGGCTTCGGTGCCACTTGCCGCCGATGAAGAGGCCGGTCGGAACGGATTCGATGGCTGCCTTCTCGAGCATGTTCTCTGTTCCCCGATCGCCGTTGCCGAAGTGACTCCGATCATGCTATACAGATTGTCGACAATCTGACAATACGAACTGCCAGCGCTCGGTGGCATCCACTACCCCTCGGTGGCATCGATCCGTGGGAGGGTTTATCGTGACTCGGCTGTCTCCACTTCTCGCCCAAGCCACCCCCGTGACAGTCGATCATGGTGAGGGGTGCTACTTGTACGGCACCGACGGTCGCCGCTATCTGGACTTCACGGCAGGCATCGGCGTTACCAGCACAGGGCATTGCCATCCCCACGTCGTTGAGGCGGCGCGCCGGCAGGTCGGATCGCTGATTCATGGCCAATACACGACCGTCATGCACCAGCCGCTGCTCGAGCTGATCGACCGTCTCGGCTCGGTGCTGCCCACCGGGCTCGATTCGCTGTTCTTCGCCAACTCCGGAAGCGAGGCCGTGGAGGCCTCGCTTCGGTTGTCGCGGCAGGCGACCGGGCGGCCGAATGTGATCGTCTTCCACGGCGGTTTCCACGGACGCACGGTTGCTACCGCGACGATGACCACCTCGGGAACCCGGTTCTCGGCGGGATTCAGCCCGTTGATGGGCGGCGTCCACGTCGCGCCGTTTCCTACTGCCTACCGCTACGGCTGGTCCGAGGAGGAGGCCACCGCCTTCGCGCTGAAGGAACTGGACTACATCTTCGCGACACTCACCACCCCCGACGAGACTGCCGCATTCATCGTCGAACCCGTCCTCGGCGAGGGTGGCTACGTCCCGGGCAACAGCGCGTTCTTCCAAGGGCTCCGCGAGCGCGCCGACCGGTACGGAATCCTTCTCGTCATCGACGAGATCCAGACCGGTTTCGGACGCACCGGAAAGTTCTTCGGGCACGAGCACTTCGGCGTCAGGCCCGACATCATCACGATCGCCAAAGGGCTGGCCAGTGGATTCCCGTTGTCGGGTATCGCGGCGTCCGAGGAGTTGATGGCCAAGGGCTGGCCAGGTTCACAGGGCGGGACGTATGGGGGAAACGCGGTGTCGTGCGCGGCCGCGATCGCGACACTCGAAGTGATCGAAAAGGAAGGCCTCGTAGCGAATGCGGCCACTCGCGGCACGCAACTGCTCGAGGGTGCTCGCAGCCGGGCCATCGAGGCGGTGGGGGACGTGCGCGGCCTCGGACTGATGGTGGGTAGCGAGTTCACTGCCGGCGACGGCACCCCGGATCGTGCGAAAGCGTCCGCCGCGCAGCAACTGGCCGTGAAGAAGGGGCTCCTGCTTCTGACGTGCGGTGCCCACATGAACGTGGTGCGGATGATTCCACCGCTGATTGTGACGGCGGAGCAAATCGAGGACGCACTCGCGATCTGGTCGGAGGTTCTCGACGAGCTCTGACCAGCACCCGACCGCTCACGAGGAGGAATCTTGGCTCGCTACATCACCGTATCCCTGGACAAGCGTGGGGTAACTTGCCGCGCCCGGCTCCTCGACGAAGATGCGCCGCTCACCTGCGACGCTGTCTGGAACGTGCTGCCTCAGGGCGGTGACGCGTACCACGCCAAGTATGCGCGCAACGAGGTGTACACGCTGATCCCGCGTATCACGCAAGCGCCACGCCGCGAGAATCCAACCGTCACACCAATTCCCGGTGATGTGTGCCTGTTCGATTTCGAGCCGTGGGAGATCGGCAACTCCGCCTACGGTTACGAGCCCGGTTCCGAGGCGCACGCTGAGCAGGGCGCCACCGATCTCGCGATCTTCTACGGCCGCAACAACCTCCTACTCAACGGCGACGTCGGCTGGGTGCCCGGCAATGTCTTCGCCGCCATCGAGGAGGGGTTGGCCGAACTCGCCGAAGCCTGCAACGACCTGTGGATGCGCGGGGTCGAGGGCGAGACGTTGAGCTTCGCCCGGGCCTGACGGCGGGACCGGTCCAGAGTGTGTGGGATGGCCCTCGACGAGGTTCAGGGCCGCCACCATCATCGGACCTATGAAATTGGATATCCATCAGATCGACGCATTCGCCGCCGGACCCTTCGAAGGCAACCCTGCGGCAGTCATGCCGCTGGCCGAGTGGCTGGACGATTCGGTTCTTCAGCAACTGGCCGAAGAGAACAATTTGTCCGAGACCGCGTTCTACACAGTTGGCCTTCCCGCTGACGCGACACCTGACGACCGGGAACATCCGGCCTATCACCTGCGGTGGTTCACTCCGGTCGTCGAGGTAGACCTGTGTGGTCATGCGACCCTCGCCACCGCCGCACACATTCTCGAGGACGTGCACCCGGACGCCGACCGAATCCAGTTCTGGACCTGCAGCGGTTGGCTGAACGTCGATCGGGGACCGGATTCGGCACTGGTGATGGATTTTCCGGCCGAGCCCCCGGTGCCGACCGCTGCCGCCCCCGAGGTCGTCGCGGCACTCGGCATCCCGGTGCGGGAGTGCCTGAAGGCCACCGACCTCGTATTCGTCGCGGAGTCCGAACACGACATCGCATCGATGGTTCCCGACTTCGCCGTGATCAGCCAATTGAAGGTGCGCGGCATCGTCGTCACAGCAGCGTCCGACGCGGACGAAGTCGACTTCGTGTCGCGATTCTTCGGCGCCGCGGCGGGCGTGCAGGAGGACCCGGTGACAGGGTCCGCGCACTCACAGATCGCGCCGTACTGGGCTGCCGCACTGGGTCGCGACCGTCTTGTCGGACGGCAACTGTCAGCGCGTGGCGGAACAGTTCACTGCGATGTGCACGGCGACCGCGTCCATCTGTCCGGGACCTACCGGCGGTACCTCAGGGGAACCGTCGAGTTCTAGGAAGTGTTCGAAGAGCTCGTCGACTTCAGCCGAGTACGTGTTCGGCGAACCGTGCGACGGCGAGGACGAGGTCGTCCGAGTGCCGAGGGCCGATGATCTGCAATCCGACGGGCAGTCCACCGGCGGTGGTGCCGGCGGGGATACTGATGGCTGGTTGTTGGGTGAGGTTGAAGGGATATGTGAACGGAGTCCACTGCGGCCAGCTGGTGTAGTCGCCGCCGGGTGGGACGTCGTGACCGGCGTCGAATGCAGGTATCGGGACTGTAGGGGTGAGCAGGATGTTGTATGTCTGGTGGAACTTGCCCATCGTGATCCCGATGTCCGCAGCGACAGCGCGGGCGTCCAGGTAGTCGATGGCGCTGAGTTTTTCGCCGCGTTCCCAGGCTTTGCCCAGTCCGGGGTCTACTTTGTCGCGCGTGCCGTCGGGGAAGCTTCTCAACATGGCGGCAGCTCCGGACGACCACAGCACGTCGAAGGCATCGATCGGGTCGGTGAAGCCGGGATCGGCGGCGGTGACCTGTAGGCCTGCAGTGTCGAGGGCGTGCACCGCCCGGTCGATGATCGCCCGGACCTCGGGATCGACTGTGACATAGCCGAGAGTGGGGGAGTATGCGACGCCGAGTCCTATCACGTCACGGCCGATCTCACCACGGAAGGTGGTTGAGGTAGGGGCGAGTGAGGTGGGGTCGCGAGGGTCGGGCAGGGACATGATGTCCATGAGGAGTGCCGCGTCTTCGACGGTCCTAGTGATCGGGCCTGCGTGCGACAGCGGACCGAACGGACTTGCAGGAAAGAGGGGAACCCGACCGTGGGTGGGTTTGAAACCGACGGTGCCGCAGAAAGATGCGGGAATGCGTACGCTTCCGCCGCCGTCGGTGCCCACGGAGCAGGGTCCGAGACCTGCGGCGACGGCTGCGGCACTGCCGCCGGAAGATCCGCCGGCAGTCTTGGTCGGGTCGGCCGGGTTGCGAGTGATTCCGCACAGGGCGCTGTCGGTGACGGCTTTCCAGGCGAGTTCGGGTGTGGTGGTCTTACCCAGGAAGACCATTCCGTCTTCGCGCAGGCGCGCCGTGACGGGGCTGTCGACGTTCCAGGGTTGGGATTCGTCGATGGCTTGTGAGCCACGGAGGGTGGGCCAGCCGTCGGTGAGGAAGATGTCTTTGATCGAGATCGGGACTCCGTCGAGCAGTCCTTTGGAGTAGCCGGTTGTCCAGCGCTCTTCGGATTTTCGGGCTTGAGCGAGTGCTCGTTCTCGGTCGACGAGGCAGTACGAATTGATGTCACGGTCCCGTTCCGCGATGGTATCGAGGATTGCCTGGGTGGCTTCGACCGGGGACAGTTCACCGGATGAGTAGGCCGTGACCAGTTCGACGGCGGTCATGTCGGTGGGATTCATGAAAACTCCTTCAGCGCGTTCGGGCCCAGTTATCGGCTGGGGACGTACCCGAGCTGCTTATCTATGATGTTCTCGAGAGGGCGACCCGCCATCCAGCGTTCGAAATTGTCTGTGAACACGGTAACGAGCGCTTCGCGCCATCCGGCAAAATCACCCGAATTATGTGGTGTGATAGAGACATTCGGCACGCTCCACAAAGGATTGTCGGACGGGAGAGGTTCGGTGTCGAACACGTCGAGCGCGGCGCCGGCGATGGTTCCGGACTCGAGCGCGCTGACCAGGTCTTCGGTGCGGACCAGTCCGGCGCGGCCCACATTGATGAAGCGTGCGCTCGGCTTCATCGCGGCGAATGTCGCATTGTGGAACATGTGCCGGGTCAGTTCGGTGAGCGGTGCCGCCGCGATCACGTAGTCGGCGTCGGCTAGTTGTTCGGGGAGTGTCTCTGTGGCCGTGATCGTTCCGAAGTCGGGGTCGTTGCCGCGTGCACGGCGACCCGACCCACTGACCTTCATGCCGACCGCTCGCAGCAGTCGAGCGGTCGCACGACCGATGGGGCCTGTGCCGACGATGAGTGCGGTACGCCCCGCGATACGCTCGGATTCCCGGTGCTGCCAGATGTGTGCCTGTTGCAGGCGGAAAGAGCCCTGGAGATCCTTGGCGAAGGAGAGGATCTGCGCGAGGACGTATTCGGCAATGGCGCCGTCGAACACGCCCCGTGAGTTCGTGATCGTGACTTCGCTGTCGCGAATCTCAGGGAACATCACTGGATCGACACCCGCGGCCGCAATGTGCAGCCATTTCAAAGAACCCGCAGCGTGCCATACCCTCGACAGCTCATCGGACTGGAAGTTGTAGAGAAAGAGGATATCTGCGCCCTCGAGGGCATCGTGGAGTCCCGCATCATCCGTGTAGCGAATCTCGGCACGGGCGGAAACTGGCGCCATGAGTTCGTCACTCGGCAGGACGTGGGCGTGAAGCACCGCGACAATCGGGTTCCGGCTCACGTTGACACCGTATGAGTAACTCGTATGATTGTCAACAATCTTAGAATGCACACGGGTGTGGCCGAAACGAAGGTGAGGCCTGGCGTGGAACTGAACATTCCAGAATTCGAAGGGCCTCTCGCACAACGGGGAATCGGTATCATCGCCCCGTTCGATCTCGCGCTCGAACGCGAACTGTGGCGATGGGCCCCACTGGAAGTGAGCCTTCACCTGGCACGCACCCCGTACGAACCTGTCCCCGTCAGTCTCGAGATGGCCGAACTGGTCTCCGAACGACGACACATCATGGCGGCGACGCGCGACGTCCTGCATGTCGAACCCGAGGTCGTGGCCTATCTGTGCACATCAGGGAGCTTTATCAAGGGCCTCGAATTCGAGCGAGCACTCTGCGAAGCAATCTGCGAGGCGGGCGCCCCGCACGCCGTAACGACGTCTGGCGCACTTGTCGAGGCGATCGAGCACCTCGGGCTCAGCAAACTGTCGGTGATCACACCTTATGACGCCCCATTGACGGACCGGTTGCACGCCTTCCTCGAAGAGGCGGGCACTGAAGTCGTCCGCTCAGACCACCTCGGGCTCGGTGGCGGCATATGGAAGGTCAACTACCGCACGATCGCCGAACACATCATCGAGGCGGATGATCCGAGTGCGGAGGCGATCTTCGTCAGCTGTACGAATCTGCCCACCTATGATCTCATCACCCCTCTGGAGCGCGAACTCGGAAAACCGGTTCTCACCGCCAACCAACTCACCATCTGGGCCTGTCTCGGCCGGATGAAACTCCCGATGTCCGGGCCAGGCCAGTGGCTCCGGGACGTCTTCGGAGATCAGCCCTTGTGATCGGAAAGGAGAACACAATGGCGACCGCACCCACCGTCGGATTCATCTATCCAGATCATGCCGCCGAGGACGACTACCTCCTCGCCGCGCAGATACTCGGAGTGGATCTGCCGGTTGTGCACATCTATGGCACGGACCTCCATGCCATACCAGAACTGCTCGACCTCGGCAGTCCCGAGAAGCTCGCCGGTGGGGCGGCGCTAATCGCCCGTGAGAAACCGGACGCTGTCATGTGGGCATGCACATCGGGCAGCTTCGTGTACGGCCCCGACGGTGCACGGCAACAGGCGGCGAGCCTCGCCGAGGCAACTGGTGTACCAACTTCCAGCACCAGTTTCGCGTTCGTCAACGCGCTGCACGCGCTCGGGATCACCAGGGTGACCGTGGTTGCAAGCTACCCGGAGGACGTTGCGAAGCTGTTCGTAGACTTCCTCGACGCCGCCGGCATCGAAGTCCTGTCGGTGTCCAGCGCAGGCATCGAAACCGCTGCTGAGGTCGGTCTGCTCACCCCGGAGCGCGTAGTGGAACTGGCAGTGCGCAACGATCACCCGGATGCGCAAGCTCTCCTGATCCCCGATACGGCCATGAGGACGATCGGCGTGCTGGGTACCCTCGAGCGGCGCCTCGGTAAGCCAGTACTCACGGCCAACCAGGTGACCATCTGGGAAGGACTGCGTCTTGCGGGCCACACGGCGGCGCAGTCGTCGTTAGGAACCTTGTTCGAGAAAGGTAATAGCCATGGCTCTGACTGACCTGGAGCCCCCCAGTCGTCAATCGACGGCCGAGTTCATTGCGGACCGCCTGAGAGTCGCCATCATGAACGGCGCGCTCGAGCCAGGCTCCCAGTTGGGTGAGGCAGAGCTGGCCGCGCACTTCCAGGTTTCGCGTGGACCCCTGAGAGAGGCGATGCAGCGACTCGTGTCCGAGGGCATACTGCGCAGCATTCGGCATCGCGGGATCTTCGTAACAGAGTTGTCCGCGGACGACATCGTCGACGTGTACCGCAGCCGATCGGTGATCGAGCGCGGGGCGCTGGAGATGATCCTCGCCGACGGACGACGGGAAGCTACCTATGTGGCGCTCGAATCGTCAGTGGTCACGATGCAGGCAGCCGCAGAACGAGGCGACGCCACTGCGGTATCGGACGCAGACCAGCAGTTCCATCAAATTCTGGTTGAGAGTTCGGCGAGCCCACGATTGGTTCGCGCCGCACGGACGCTGCTGATCGAGACGCGGATGTGTCTGGGGGCATTGCAGACCACCTATCCCGACATCCGTGCACAGGCGGATGAACACGCGGCGCTGCGCGAGGCGATCCGGACCGCTAAACCTGCGAAGGTGCAACGGATGCTTGCCGAACATCTCGACGACGCCGTCCGGCGCCTGCACGCCGATCAGAAGACCCTGACGTCGTAGCGACACGGGTCGGGGGTATCGCCGCCGCGGCGGCGATACCTCATGGAGTCTGCCGGTCGAGTTCTCCGGTTGCCATACGACCGAAGATCTCGGTCAACAGATTGACACCAGCGCAGACATCTTCGTCGGTCGTGAACTCGTGTTC
Source organism: Rhodococcus sp. NPDC049939 (assembly GCF_040656415.1). Classification (NCBI taxonomy): domain Bacteria; kingdom Bacillati; phylum Actinomycetota; class Actinomycetes; order Mycobacteriales; family Nocardiaceae; genus Rhodococcus; species Rhodococcus sp. NPDC049939. Next base: position 156,712 of record NZ_JBFAMC010000003.1, read on the forward strand.
GTTGTGCGAGATGCCCTCCACACTCGGTACGAACAGCATCACCGTCGGAACGACATCCTTCATGTTCACCGAATCATGCCCGGCGACCGTCATGATCTGGCGGTATGTCAACCCGAGATCGTCCGCGGCGCTCATGGAGAGCTTCACACCCTCCGGCTGATAGCCGGCCACACCCCAAGAGTGCGCGGTGGCCTTTTCGATACGCACACGCGCGCGAGCCTCGATCTCGGCGAAGCGGGCCGTCAATCGGTCGTTGGCAAGGGCTACCACCGATTCGTTCGGCGAACGTACGTCGAGGTTCATCCGTACTTCACGTGCGATCACCACTGGGGAGTTGGGCTCGATGGCCATCTGGCTCACCGAGGTGTGCAGCGGCGCCTCCGCGAACTCTTCGGCCAGCTCGCGTGCTGCGACTACCAGCAGGGATGCCCCGAGAAGCGCATCCTGGCGATCGGGCATCGTCGTCGATCCCGTGTGTGACTGATCCCCGTGTATCACCAGTTCGTATTTCTGGGCTGCCCACGTGGAATCGACTACACCGATGGTGATTCCGTCGTTCTCGAGATTCCGGCCCTGCTCGATGTGAATTTCGGCGAACGCCGCGGCCTGTGGCCCCGAACCCGATCCGAGACAGCCGATACCGGCGAGCGCATCTGCGACCGCGACGCCGTCGCGATCGGTAGTGGACAGGGCTTGGTCGATATCGAGTTTGCCGGTGAAGACGGAACTTCCCATCATGCTCGGCTTGAACCGGCAGCCTTCCTCGTTGAACCAGTTGACTACCGCAAGATTGTATTTCGGTGAAATGTCGCCGGCTCTCCACTTCTGGGCGATCCGGTGAGCGGCGTGCGCGGAGGCGAGGACGCCGTACGCACCGTCGTAACGGCCACCGAGCGGTTGGCTGTCCAGATGAGAGCCCGTCAGAACGTACGGGGCACCGGGATGGATCTCGAGCAGACCGAACTGGTTGCCCACTTGATCGTATTCGACGCGAAATCCGCGGTCGGTGAGCCACTCGGCAAGCCACGCCCGCTGGGCGCCGTCCACTGCGGTGGCAGCCTGTCGATCGACGCCGCCGCCAGACGTCGCACCGAACTGCGACAACTTTTCGAAGTCCGCGATCACAGACCGGTCCAGATCGATCTTGCTGGCGGTGATCATCTTGTTGGTGCCTCTCTCGAGTGGTTATTCGTGCCCGGACGACGTTGTCCGGGGTGGAGCCGACATCACGCTGGTACGCGTGATCGATCAATGTTGTTGTGGATCAGAAGAATCAGTGCTTGAGCCCTTCTTCGGCGACGCTCCATCGCGGTGCGAGGACGCCCCCTACCAGGGCGATCACGCCGATGAGGACGAGGATGACCGCTGCGGGCCAGAGGGTGTCACCAGTCACGGTGAGGACGGCGGTCGCGATCAGCGGCACGAATCCGGATGCCATCCCGGCGATGTTCGACGAGACGGACACACCGCTGTATCGGATTCTGGCTGGGAACAGGCTGGTCAGTACCGCCCCGCTGACCGCGTACGGATACGAAATGGCGGCAACCCCGACGGTCATGGCGATCACGACGAGCACCGGATGCGCTGTGCTGATCGCCCAGAAGACTGGGAAGGCCAGGACTATCGTTGCGATGGCTCCGCCGATCACGACGCGGCTCGAACCGAATCGTGTGCCCAATCTTCCACCGTTGATGACGACGGGCAGCTCGACTACCGCTGCGATGACAGTGGCAAGGAGAAGCATCGTCGCACCGAGACCGAGAGCCCGTTTGCCGTAACTGATGACGAACGTCGTGATCAGGTAGAACCCGCCGGTTCCGATGAACATGACCGAAGCGCCGACGAGAAGTTGTTGCCACGCCCCGGAGAACACCTGACGTAGAGGAGCTTTTTCGACCGCGTCCTCCTCCCGCAGGGCTTCGAATTCGGGGGATTCCTCGAGCTGCTTCCGGATCACGACGGCTACTCCGAGCAATGGCAGCGCCAGCAGGAAGGGAATGCGCCAACCCCAAGCATTGAATACATCCTCGGACAGCACGGCAGCTGTTATGAAAAATGCTCCCGAGGACATGATCGTCCCCACCGGCGATCCGAGTTGCGGAATGGAGGCGTACCTCGCTCGCTGTTCGGGTGGGGCGTTCTCGGCTGCGATCGTGACCGCGCCACTCCATTCACCTCCGACGGCCAAACCCTGCAGCACGCGCAGTACGACGAGCGCGATCGGGGCGATGACGCCGATCGAGTAGTAGTTGGGAAGCAGTCCGATCAGGACGGTGGAGATTCCGATGCCGACAATGGTCGTCATCAAGATTTTTTTGCGCCCGACTCGGTCACCGAGCCAGCCGAAGAGCAGCCCACCCACCGGACGTGCAACGAATCCGACCGCCAGGGTGCTGAACGAGGCCATCGTCGCCGTCAGGGCGTTGTCGGAGCTGAAGTACTGCACATTGAACACCAGTGCAGCCGCGGTGGTGAACAGGAAGAAGTCGTACCACTCCATCGCCGTCCCCACGAACGCGGCGAAAGCCACTCGGCGCGACGTTTCGGGCGGAATCGGCCTCTTCGTGCCGGTCTGTACGGCTGTCGGGGGGTTCATACCTTGCTCCGAAACTCGCGCGTGTAGGGAGGTCGTTCAATGGACGCTTCGTCAATGAAACCCCACCGAAAAGCCGGAGAAAATCGCAATCTGCCTCGAAGAAGAGCCCAAATATTGTGTATGTGCATAATGCGTCGTCCACAAAGCGGCGGTTTGAGCGATATCCGATGTCGACGTAGGGCGGCGATTCTAGAGTTGAAGATCTGAGCGAACGTGTCGAACGACTCGCGCGAAAGGAACTCTCCGTGAGAAACCTCGCCAAGCGGAAGCAGGAGAGCCTCCCGCGCTGGCGTGAGCTGATTTCGGAGACCGCGCGTGAGGGTCGATGACCTGGCCGCGATCTTCCTCGACAAACTCGGTTCTATCATCTGAGCTGCGCAGATCTGAGCAGATCCCTGGGTTCAGCTGGCGTTTGTCTTACCTCGACTCGATCGCCGACGAGCTCAATGACCGCAGGTGCCGTTCTCAGCTACCAGCAAGCTACTCATTGGATCCGCTTCTTTCGGAAATTGGTACTGCCCCACCGCCGGACGGTAGCGACATAATCGACTACTTTCGTCACAAGCTTTGGCGTCATTGGATCTCAAGCCAGTAGGCCACCGAACCACTGGTGTGATTCACCGCGACGTTGATTTGAGCCAGGACCAACAGAGGAGAGCCGCTGTGCGATTGACCGCTGACAAGGTCGTGACGTGGAACGATGCGTTGACACCAGCCGGTCTAACGACCGAGGAGGTCTACCTCGGTCCCGACCCGTTCGGCCTTGGTGGATTCCAGGTGGCGGTGGCGATGTCCACGGCATCCCCTTCCAGGCAAGCGCTGCGCGACCTCTTCACTGCGCGCAAAGGAAAGACGCAGATTCAACTGGTCGTGGCCGTCATCCACGACGGCACAGCCCATCTGTTCGGCCCCGACCCGCAGGCGCAATCGATCGAGCTCTCAGCCGATGTGGCAGAGCGGCAGCTCCAGTCTGTCCTCGCCGAGCCGGATGTGCTTGCCGCTACCGATCGGTTTGCCGGATTCCGCAAATCGAGTGACTCGACCGGTGTTCCGGGCTTCGCCAACAGCGGACTGTTCGCCACGCACCACCTCACGAGCAACGTCCCAAAGCGTGCCGATTGGGAGGCGCTGGGCGATCAGGCGCGAGATCTGCTGGGTCTGCGCAGGAAACAACTCGTCGATGCGTTGGGCTTCGCGACACAGCCCGGTCCGAATGGGACGCTGTTGCTCTCGATTGACCGGCACCCGCCGCGCGCGGTTGCTGTGCTTCTCGACGACTCCGAGCAGTTCGACGCCAAGACTCAACGATTCCAGCTTTCACCGGTCGCATTCGGGCTCGCGGTAGCTTCCCGCCAGGAAGTCCCGTGGCTAATCGTCCTCCGCAAAGACCAAATCCGCCTCTACCCGGGACGCGACGGCGTAGGTATGGGGTCAAAAGGACAGGCCGAGACATACTTCGAGGTCGACCTGTCGACGATCGGCACCGAACACGCTGCGCTTCTCCCGCTGATATTCTCTGCAAGCGCACTGACGGCGGGCGGTACAGCTGACGAACTACTGCGCGACAGCGCGCGGTACGCGACGGAACTCGGCGCGCGCCTGCGAGATCGCATTTACGACGAGATCGTCCCACCGGTAGCTGTAGTGGTGGCTCAGCGCCTGGCGAAGGCGGCCGGGTTGAAGCTCGACGCGGATGGTCTCGCCACTGCTTACAAAGTCACCCTTCGAATCCTCTTCCGTTTACTATTCCAGGCATACGCCGAGGATCGCGGGTTGCTCCCATCCGGACGCAACGAAGGTTTCGATGCCAACAGCCTCAAGACAAACGCTCGTCGTCTGCTCGAATCGGAGGCGGAGGAATTCGGTGACTCGGCGACGATTTGGCTCGACCTCGTCCAGGTGTGGAACGCGATTGACCAGGGAAATCCACAGTGGCAGATCCCGTCATACAACGGCGGATTGTTCTCGGCCGACCCTGGGCGGTCGCCCGAAGGCGCACTTATCAAGCAGATCGAACTTCCGGACAATGTCCTGGGTCCAGCGCTTAAGAGCCTGCTGATCGACGTGAGTGATGACGGTGTGCTTGGCCCCGTCGACTACCGCTCTCTGAGCGTCCGAGAGTTCGGCACAATCTACGAGGGCCTCCTGGAAAGTTCGCTCTCCCTGGCCGAAGAGGACCTTACGGTCGACAGCAAGGGCGCGTGGGTGCCGGCCGCTGAGGGTGCCGAGGTCTGGGCGCCGTCAGGAGCGGTGTACTTCCACACCGCTTCAGGAGAACGCAAGGCAACCGGCTCGTACTTCACTCCCAAGGTCGTTGTCGACCACCTGATCGAGCGATCCCTTGTTCCTGCACTCACAGCGCACCTGGAGAAGATTGCGGGATACCTCGCCAACGGTGACCCGGCCGCGGCGGCTCGTGAGTTCTTCGACTTCCGTGTTGCCGACCTTGCAATGGGCTCGGGGCATTTCCTCGTAGCGGCGGTCGACAAGATCGAAACGCTCATGCGCACCTTCCTCACTGAGCACACCGTTCCTGGTGTTACCGAGGAGCTACTGCGCCTGGCCGCGGTTGCAAAGGAAGCACTCGGATCCGACGATGTCGCCAAGAGCGAAGTCGACGAAGTGGGCCTGCTGCGTCGTCAGGTGGCGAGACGTTGCATCTATGGCCTCGACCTCAATCCGATGGCGGTCGAGCTGGCACGCCTCGCGCTCTGGATTCACACATTCGTTCCCGGCCTGCCAATGAGCAGTCTCGACCACGGTCTGGTGAATGCGAACAGCCTCACCGGCATCGGAACAATCGACGAAGCAATCGATGCATTATTGGGCCTCCCTGGTTCATTTGCTACGTCAACTTCAGCGTCTCCCGGGGATTCCCTCGATGAGCGTGACGGGCTATTCCGAAGCCCAACCACGTCCATCGATGGGAAGTCACGCTCATCTAGATCCAGCACCGGCTACCAGCAGTGGCTACGCAGCGTTGTCGAGGACTATCTTGCGGAAGCACGCCCAATTCTGCTGGACGTCGCCAACGCGTCCGAGGCAACCAAGGCTGAAGTTCACGAAGCCGCCGCCTTGCTCGCCAAGGCGAGAGAAGCCGCGGAGCCCGCACGCCGCATCTTCGATGCCGCCGTCGCGGTTCGAATCGGCAGGTGGTCGACCGAGATCACTCGGCCCGAACACATCACACGCCTCACAGACACCGTCGAGACCAGCACGATCACTGCTCCACTCCGACCGGCACATACGCCGTTTCTCTACCCTGAGGTCTTCTTGAGGGAGAACCCCGGGTTTGATGTGCTGCTTGGCAATCCACCGTGGGAGAAGTTACACATCGAGGAGCACCAGTGGTGGGGACTTCGTATGCCAGGATTGCGATCGATGCGGCAAAAAGAACGAGAGGCCGCACTGGCCGAGTTCAGGGATGCACGCCCCGACTTGGAAGCCGAGTACAAGCGTGATCTAGAGGCAGTACGCCAAGCCAGCGAGGCAGTTGGCGCCGGTCCATTCCCAGGCGTAGGCGCTGCCCACCTCGATCTGTTCTCGGCATTCGCCTGGCGAAACTGGCAGCTGATTCGCAACGGAGGCCGCTTCGGCGTCGTCCTCCCGCGCGGCGCACTTGCTGGAGCCGGACTTGCGGAATGGCGACGTGAGATCCTTGCGCATGGCTCGTTCACCGACGTCTGCTTCATTTTGAATAACAAGAAATGGGTATTCCCAGAGGTGGACGCGAGGTACACCATCGGCCTCACTGTCGCGGAGAAGGGTGGTGACTCGGTTGTCCGGTGGGTCGGCCCCTTCACGAACGAACGCGATTTCCTTGTGGGTGCGGAGAATCTCTCCGAAGTCCCTGGTGGGGAGTTCACCTCCTGGTCCAACACCGCAGCTTTCCCGTTGTTGCCCGACCCAGTCTCGGCCCAAGTCTTCCGGCAGATGAGACAGAGTCCTCGGTTCGATCAAGCGCGCGCAAATTGGGAATTCCGGCCCCTACAGGGTGATCTCAACGCGACGAGTGAGCGTCGCGTGCTCCAAGTCGACGTCGAGGAAGCTCGCGGCCGAATTCCTGTGGTTACCGGGGCTTCGTTCAACCTCTGGAATCCGGACGCTGGCCCACCGAAGGCCTACGGCGAACCGCGCGTGCTTCGTCCGCACCTGGCTAACAAGCTCGAACGTTCAGCACGCCTCACAAGGTCCGCCTATCACGGTCTGGAGTTTCCTGTCCAAACGCTCCCCCTCGACCGCCCGCGCATCGCGGTCCGCGACATCACGAGAGCAACAGACTCGCGAACAGTCATTGCTGCGCTCCTGCCCCCCGGTACAGCTGCCATGGAAAAGGCGCCAGTCTTGGTCCAGCGCCGAGGCGGAGCTCGCGAGGCAGCGGCGCTGCTCGGAATCATGTCGAGCCTCCCGTTCGACTGGTACATGCGCCGTTGGGTAGAACTCAAGCTCTCCTTCGAGTTATTGAACCCCAGTCCAATTCCCGATGTGAACATCGCTTCACCATTTGGCGGTCGTTTAGTAGAGGCCGCGGGCCGCCTCGCCTCCGTTGACGAGCGTTATGAGGAATGGGCTACCGAAGTCGGCGTTCCTGTCGGCACGGTGAAGACTCCGAGCGAGAAAGATGACCTGATCGCAGAAATTGACGCACTCGTAAGTCTTCTTTATGGGCTTACAGAGGACCAGGTCGAACACGTCTTCGCCACGTTTCACCGTGGATGGGACTACAAGGCTCGACTCGACGCCGTTCTGACGCACTTTCGGTCGTGGAAGGGCAAAGCATGACTCAGCTTCCCGATTTCGCGACCAACCACTCACTGAGTGATGCGGCGACCACAGTTGCCGACAAAGTCAACGATCTTTTTCGCCTCTTGCGTAAGAACAAGGTGGCGCCTCCTCCGATAGCGATTGCGACGGCGTATATCAATCCCGCTGGATTCGCATTGGTCGCAGACGAACTGGAGATGGCGCCTCGGGTGCGCCTGCTACTCGGGGCAGAGCCGGACGCCGAGTCAATTCGTGCAATCGCCTCGGGGGATTCCGACCAAGACTCTCGACGCGACGACGCGATTCAGCATCACCAGGCATGGCTCGAGTCCGAGCGCGACAGGATGGGATTCGCCCGCGTCCCAGCCGCTGAAGCAAGGCGAATGGTGGAGTGGCTTCGGAGCATCGGTCCGGAGGGCACCGCGAGGGTAGAGGTTCGCCGGTATTCCGGCGGGTTCCTGCACGGCAAAGCGTATCTCGTCGAGGATGAAGCTACGCAAGCAGCCATTGCCGGCTCGTCAAACATGACGTACGCCGGACTCGCACACAACGCTGAACTCAACCTCGGAACGGGTGGCGGTACAAATTCTGCCGCCAAAGTACGCGAGTGGTTCGAGCATTTCTGGGAGTTGAGCGATCAATACGACCTGGCAGCTCTGTATGGCAGACTCTGGGACCCGCACACCCCCTGGACGATCTACCTGCGGATGCTCTGGGAGCTTTATGGCGAGCACCTCGACGCGGACGAGAACCCGAATGTCCGAACGGGACTCAATCTCACTCGCTTCCAGGCAGACGGTGTTGCTCGAATGGAGCGCCTCCTCGACGAGCACGGTGGCGTCCTTGTCGCCGACGAAGTCGGTCTCGGTAAGACGTTTCTAGCCGGTGAAGTGATCTATCGGACGGCGAACCTCAATCGACAGCAGGTCCTAATCGTCGCACCCGCGGCGCTAAAGACCTCGATGTGGGAGCCCTTCCTCGTGACCCATGACTTCAGTCGGTGGGTGAGAGTCTATTCGTACGAGGAAGTTCGGAACCGCCTCGATCCAGATCGAGGTCCGATAGACGCCTTCATGCGTGAGATCGAGGACTACTCACTCGTAGTGATCGACGAGGCACACAACCTGCGCAACTCTGGTGCACAACGCTCCGGTGCTGTAGACCGAGTCATCACGGCCGGCAACCCCAAGAAGGTTGTTCTATTGACGGCCACACCAGTCAACAATTCGCTGATCGACCTCGAAACCCTTGTCAAGTACTTCATACGAGACGACGCCCGGTTCGCATCGCTGGGTATTCCAAGTATGCGGGAATACATCAAGCAGGCGCAGGCGATAGACCCAGCAAATCTCACACCGGAACACCTATTCGACCTCATGGACCAGGTCGCTGTGCGCCGTACACGCAAGTTCGTCAAGGAGCACTACGCCAACGAGCTCATTATCGGTCCTGACGGCAAGCCGACCTCGATCAAGTTTCCTCAACCGACGGTTCGGCGCATCGACTATGACCTCGACACCGAGGGTCTGGCGCTCATTGATGCAATGGTCTATGCGCTCGACGACCCGACAGACCCGCATGCGCCCCGTGCATGGGAGGACCGGAGTCGTGACCCGAAGCGACTGATGCTTGCACGCTACTTGTCCAGCATGTACACGATCGACCACGACCTGCAGGAATACCAGGCAAGCAATGCGGGCCTGTTGCGATCAGGCCTGCTCAAGCGGCTGGAGTCTAGCCCGCAGGCATTGCAGGCTTCGCTGGAGAAGATGATTGTCTCCCATCAAGCGTTCCTCAATGCCCTCAGCAAGGGGTTCGTCCTCAAGGGCGAGGCACTCAACGAATGGGTTTCGTCCGACTCCGACGACCTCGACGAGTTCGTGGCCGAGTTCGACAAGGACGACCAGATCGACTCGGTCGACGGCTACCACTTGAGGCAGCTTCAGGCCGACGTCGAGTCCGACATCGGCCTGTTGCGCGAGCTGTGCGATCTAGCCGAGGCGGTGATAGCGGGAATCGAGCCAAAGGCCCAGAAGCTCATAGAGGAGCTCACCAGGATTGCCGAGGAAGCTCAGAGAGTCGACCCACGCGGTCTTTCGCACGCCGACCGCCGTAAGGTGATCGTGTTTTCGGCGTTCACCGATACGATCATCCCCATCCACGAAGCAGTGCTCGAGGCCACCAAGGCGGCACCCGCAGGATCACCGCTGGCCGACTACAAGGACCGAATTGCTCCTCCGATCATGGGCACCTATGCCAAGGCCATCGAACGCGGAGCGCACGGCGGTGTCGACCAGGGTGGTCGCGCCTCAACGATCGCAGGATTCGCTCCGCAGACAGCCGGTCCTCGCAACGCGGCTGGCGAGCCGACAGCGACAGACGAGTTCGACATCTTATTCACCACGGACGTGCTTGCCGAGGGCGTGAACCTCCAACAGGCAGGACAGATGATCAACTACGATCTGCCGTGGAACCCGATGCGCATTGTGCAGCGCCACGGTCGCGTTGACCGCATCGGCTCCAAACACGACTATGTTTACCTCGGACTGTTCTTCCCGACTGAACGTCTCGACGCGCTCCTGGAACTCGAAACACGACTAGAAGCGAAACTGGCACTTGCGGATGCCGCCGTAGGCGCAGGTGATGTGCTCCCTGGACGCGGACTAGGCTACGAGGTAAATCTTGCCGATGATCAGGTCATCGACGAGTTCGAAAGATTACTCGACGCCGGCGGTTCGAGTGCCTCGCTGTCGGGTGAGGAGTACCGCCGCCGTCTCTTCGGAGCCTTCGACATGGAGCCGCTGCTGAAGGACGAGGTCCTCGAACTTCCGTACGGCGCAGGTAGCGGCTTCGTGAACCCGGCTGTCCACGGCAACGGGTACGTCTTCTGCATCAAGATTGGCAATAGCGCGAAGCCGTGGTTCCGTTACGTCCCCGCTACCGACAATTGGGCTCTTCGGCACACTGAGGACGGACATCCGATCGTGTCATCCGACACACTGATCTCCCTCCGCGTCGCCGACCCGCAGAACGCTTCCCCTGAACGGTGGCTGCCCGATGAGGTCTATGACGGAGCATTCGATGCATGGGAGGTCGCACGCGACAGTGCCTATACATCGTGGAAGGAACTCACCGACCCCAATGCCTTCCAGCCCGACCTCCCACTCTCGTTCCGAGACGCCTACGCGTTGGTGCTCCGGAAAGGTGCCTATCTTGGACGGGAATCACAAATTGCGCTCGCGAACCGGCTTCGAAGCGTCCCATCGGCAAAGGTTTCGCGCCAGGTACGGGCAAGCCTCAACCAGGGCCGCACAGACGAAGAGCGCATCGCGCTCGTAACGAACGTCCTCGACGAATCCGGAATCACCGCACCGCCGCCACGAGATCCACTGCCAGACATCGAGAAGCACGAGGTCCGCCTCGTCACATGGATGGCCGTTCGCGGAACACGCGGCCTAGAGGAAGTCGCCGAATGACGTTCAACCCCAAGCTGTCTGTCTCAGAGGGTCTCGACCACTTGGCGGAGCGTCTCGATCCGATCATTGCGGCACGGTTCGCAGCCGAGCTGCCTCAACAGCCGTGGACGGTTATTCTGGCGCACCTGGACAAGGTTGCCGGCAAGCCGGCCAGGAACTACAGCACCACAGATCTCCAGACGCAACTCAAGATGTTCACCCGCAGGCTCGGGAAATTCGGCTTCCCGTTCGACGACAACCGACAGACGGTCAGCACACTCGGCCGGGAGTTGACGATTGTCCGCAACGCCCGAGCCCACGGCGACCCGTTCGCCCGGCTCGATGCCTGGCGTGCGCACGACTATTGCGTTCGCCTGCTCGATTACTTCGCCGATACTGACGGACTCGTGAAAGCAACCGCTCTTCGCCAGGAGGCCCTGCTCGCCTACGTCAAAGAGCAGGGCATCGCCCCAGAACCAGCTGATGCGTCACGCTCGACTTCCCCTGCGGCGGCAACCGAGCTGGAGCAACAGTCCACGCAGACCACGCCCAAGGATGAGCCTGAGGTCGTTACACCTGATCAAGCGGTCTTCACTCGCGAACCGACTGTGGAACACAGCGTAGTGGGTAACAGCCGCCTCCCCTTCGAGCCTTGGGAACCCGTCCCGGTCGGGGACGTCTCCGTACTCGACGCTCTTCCCAAGAAGATCGCCAAGGAGAAGATCCGATCCGTCGCGACCGAGATAGTTGAATTCGAGGGACCGGTTCATCTCGAGCGTCTTACCCAACTGACGGCGGCTTCGTTCGGCGTGCGCCGACTCTGGTCGGCACGCGAGAAGAAACTCGTATATCAGATCAAGCAGACGGGCCTGCTCGTCGACGATGACAAGTTCGTCTGGCCGGAAGGTACGCATCCGCAGGAATGGACGGAATTCCGGCCGAACAGCAGCCAGGCTGATCGTCCCTTCCTGCATATCAGTCCGGTCGAGATCGCGAACGCCATGGCGTTCCTTGGCAAACGCAACCCTGGCATCAGCGACGCCGACCTCGACGTCGCGACACTTCAGACGTTCGGACGGAAACGACGAACGAAGCAGATCATTGCGCACCTGGCCAAGGCACGGAGATATGTGTGACGAGGATTCGGCTTATCGCGGCGGGAGTCACTGCGGCCGACTCCGGTACCATCCTCCGGCCGATATCCTAGGATTGCGTTGAACCAGTCCTCGAAAGATGCACGCCACAGAGCGACCGAACACGACGCCGGAACCTTCGGCCGTCCTGGATCTCGTTAACGAATGGGCGCGGCGAAGAGTAATGAGCAACTAGTAAGCCTCACCACCGTGGTATTCGAGAGACGCCAGGAGATCGGTAGTTTCCACTCGTGTGGGACCCAAGCCCTCCACCTATGGTGAGCAACGTGGTCCCTGAGGTGCTGGCGATTCGGGAACCAGCTAGGTCGTCGGCGAAGGGTGATCCTGCGAGCCTCATGCCGACTCTTGGTTGATGTGCGGATTCGACCGGATCTATCGCAACCCGACTATCGCCGGTAGGAATCCGGTGACGGCGCCAGACTGCGCCTTACAGAATCGCCTGGTACGGGAATCAGATCATTCAATGGACGTTTGAAACCCCACCGAAAAGCCGGAGAAAATCGCAATCTGCCTCGAAGAAGAGCCCAAATATTGTGTATGTGCATAATGCGTCGTCGACAAAGCGGCGGTTTGAGCGATATCCGATGTCGACGTAGAGCGGCGATTCTAGAGTTGAAGATCTGAGCGAACGTGTCGGACGACTCGGGCGAAAGGAACTCTCCGTGAGAAACCTCGCCAAGCGGAAGCAGGAGAGCCTCCCGCGCTGGCGTGAGCTGATTTCGGAGACCGCGCGTGAGGTCGATGACCTGGCCGCGATCTTCCTCGACAAGCTCGAATCCGTGGAGGCATATCAGTCGGGCCTTGTGGCGAGGGCCGATCTCGCGGATTCCGCCCGCGAATCGATCCGCCTGATACTCGAGGCGGTCACCGTCGGTCCGAAGAAGACTCGACTCGGTGCGCTTTCCTTGGAGTTGGGTCGACAACGTGCTCGACAGGGAATCCCTGTCGAGGATCTGGTGGCTGCGATCCGCCTCGACTTCGGCATCCTGTGGTCGTCGCTGCTCGAGCGCGCGAATTCTGGGGATATGGCGGTTCTCGCCTTGCATGTCGACAGCCTTTGGCGCGCGGTCGACGACCACGCTCGCGCGGTTCAACTGAGCTATCTCGAGGAGAAAGCGGTGATGGCCGCGTCCACCCGCGACGAACAACAGACTTATCTGACGGAGTTGTTCGGTCCGGCGCCTCTCGTCCCGAGCAAGGTGGAGCAGGTGGCACGCGCGCTGAAGGTTGACGCGCACGACATGTTCCGCGTCGCCGTCGTAGGCCTCGACTCGTCCCAGGACGTTCATCGAATCGCGAACACCCTCGCCGCCAGAGGTGAACGTCTCTTCGTTCTCAATCAGTCCGGCCGTGTGGTGGTCCTGTGGCCTGCCCCCCGAACGCATACGCGGGGGCCGGAGACCCAATATCGGCAACTACAGGAGATTGCGGGCGGAGTGGTCCCAGCAGTGCCCGGCCTCGGCGCCGTATCTTCGGCGGCCGACACCGCGTACGAGATATTTCGTACCATCCGTCCCGATGAAACCGGGCTGCAGACATTGACGGATGCGTGGACGAGAGTCACCAAGAGCCGACTCGACGATCAAGCGGATTTCTCGGCCCACCTGTTGTCCGGTCTTGCCACGATTACCGACGATGAACGTGAACGGATCGTCGAGACCGTGCGGGTCTACCTCGCAACCGGAAGCGTTACCGACACGGCCGTGCAATTGTTTTGCCATCGCAACACAGTGCTGAACCGGCTCGGCAGATTCGAGAAACTGACGAGCCTGGACGTCACCGTTCCCGAACAGGCCGCACTGGCTCTGCTTGCGTTGGCGTGAGGTGTGAACTACTCGATCGGAAGCGGACGGCCGCCATCACTCGAGATAGCTGCCATTACTCGAGGTACCGGAGGACTGCGAGGACCCGTCGGTGGTGTCCCTCCGAAGTCGGCAGGTCGAGCTTGGTGAAGATGTTGCCGATGTGCTTCTCCACTGCCCGCTCGGTGATGTGCAGGGCCTTGGCGAGTGCTGCGTTCGACAAACCCTGAGCCATCAGCCCGAGCACCTCACGTTCGCGAGGGGTGAGCCGGTCCAGGGTCGCGGCCTTCTGACTTGATCCCATCAGTTGGGTCACCACCTCCGGGTCGAGTGCTGTTCCACCGGCCGCGACCCGCTCCAGGGCGTCGACGAACTCGCTTACATCCGCAACACGGTCCTTGAGCAGATAACCGACCCCCGCTGCCCGTCCGGCGAGAAGCTCTGAGGCGTAACGCGTTTCTATCCACTGAGAGAACACGAGAACGCCCATGTCGGGGAACTGTCTGCGCAGTGCAACCGCCTCGACAAGCCCCTCGTCGGTGAACGTCGGAGGCATTCGGACATCGATTACCGCGACATCCGGTCGGTGTTCGGCGACGGCGGCACCCAGGGTGCGGGCGTCGCCGGCGATCGCCGCAATCTCGTGACCACGTTCGATCAGGAGTTGCGCCAGGCCGTCCCGGAGGATCGCATTGTCCTCGGCTATCACGATCCGCATCAGAGGACTCGCTCGACGGGGAGGGAAAGGGTTGCGACAGTGGGCCCTCCGGCGGGGCTGTCCACGGTCAGCGTTCCGTCCACGGTGGCGGCTCGTGCTTCCAACCCGGACAGTCCGCTTCCCGCCCCCACGCGAGCTCCACCGGTTCCGTTGTCACTCACCGTGACCGTCAAGGCGCCTCCGTGGGTGCTCGCTGACACCCATGCCCGGGTCGCGTTCGAGTGGCGCGCGACGTTGGCAAGGAGTTCGGCCACAGTGAAGTAGGCGATGGCTTCGATCCCTGGCGAGGGTCGCGGATCGACGGACACCGTGAGTTCTACAGGAATTGCGCTTCGCGCGGCCAGGGTCTCGAGCGCCCGGGCGAGGCCGAGATCGAGAGCGGGGGGATGGATGCCCCGCACCAGTTCTCGCAGCTCGACGAGGGTGTCCTTCGCCTCCGAGTGCGCCCTGTGCACCAGGTCGGACGGATCTTGTCCGGAAGCCAACCGTTCTTCGGCACGGCCCAACGTCATGGCCATCGACACGATGCGGGCCTGGGTGCCATCGTGTAGGTCACGCTCGACACGTCGCAGTCGGGTCGCCGAATCGTCCACGGCTGCAATCCGACTGCGTTCCAGATGTTCGACGCGAACGTCGCGGGACGAGGGGCCGAGCAGCGTGTGGATCAGAAAGCGGTCGAATGCGGCGAGCCCTCGTATCGGCCACGGCGTGAGAAACAGCCAGACGATGCCTACCGCGCCCACCAGCAACATCTGCGGCCAGGTGTCGAAGTAGACGTTTCCGATCTGGATGATCGAATGCCGCTCGGTCCCGGTCGAGTCGACGTTGGTGATGTCGAACGCCCACCACAGGATCGGTGAGATGGTCAGGTAAAACGCACCCGCGGCGAGCAGCAGAGCGACCAGGGCCGGAACGAATGCGACTGCCTTGATCAGCATGAACAAGATTGCTCGCCATCCTGTTCGGTCTGTGAGTCCGGATTGGACGAATCCGATGACACCGCTGCGCTGCGTGGGTCTGGGCGGTTCGGGTACCGCCACACCCATCAGCGACGAAGCCAGCCTCCGATGAGCGGTGCCGAACCCTCTGGCACCCAGGATGACCGCAGCGAGCAGTGGAAACCCCAACAAGGTGACGGCAAGCAATATCCCGCTCCCAAGCCCGGCGGCGAGGTATACGAGGCCGGCGAGTGCCGGCACGACCGCGACGCCGAGGTAACCCGCCTCACGCCATGTCTTCGCGGCGATGGGTGCTCGGAGGAACTCGACCATGGGCGACGTCGACACGGAAGGTTTGGTCATGGCGAAAGTTTTTCACCTCCAAGGACGCCATTCGAGGGGGTTGGCAGGTGGTTCGTATGGTGTGGCTGTCCACACCATACGAACCACCGCTCATGCGGTCAGATGGGCTGAGCGTCTCCGAATGTCATCGGCAGGTCGGGAATCGAGGAAGTGATCAGTGCTCGCCTCGGCAACCCCAGGGACCGCAGTTCGTCGGCGATGGGGTGAGTTCCGAGTTTCAAATCCGCCCCACCGGGTCGCGAGCGAACACCGCTGGGATTCATCTGCCATGTGGTGACCCTGGTGACGTCGTCGAGATGCGAGTAGGCGGCGAGTGCGGTGCCGGTGCTCGAAGCAGGTACCGGGATACCACGTTTCACGCTGAGCTGAGCGATCAGGCGGTTGCCCTGGCTGACCGACGCCCGCTCCACCGAACTGCTGTGTTCCACATCGAATTGGGCGAGGATCTTCGGAAACCCCCATATGCCCCGGCCTGCTGCCATGGTGAACTCTCCGTCGACCGGTAGGTGATGGATCAGCGCACCGGTCTTGCCTTGCGCCAGCGCCCGCAGATCCTGTGGGACCGATGCGCTGTCGGCGCGGTGATCCCGGACGAGGAACACAACCCCGAACTCGTTGTAGGGGCCAAGGTCTCCGTCGACGTAGTCGATGAATATGAGCACGCACACGCCGCGCCCCGGACGGAATTGCAGGATTTCGAGACCGGTGGAACCGATCAGATCCTGGGCCACGGAGCTCGGAACCGAGTACATGGCCATGAATGCGGACGCCCGCCGAATCTCAACCGGCGTGTCGACCTGTTTGCCGAGTACCAGGTGCGACGTCATGGCGCGACCACCCCTCGCAGACCGTCGTCCCCATAGACCGGTTCGAGCATAGACCTGAAATCGGGTCCGCGGCGCAGCATCTGACCGCCGTCGACATTGATGATCTGGCCGGTGATCCATGTGGATTCGGGACCGAGGAGGAACTTGGCGAGCGCCGCAATGTCGGTGACCTCACCGACCCTCGCGATCGGAGTGTTCGCCAGGTAATCGTCGAGTATCGGCCCGCCGTCGGTGATGAGCGCGACGAGGTCGGTGCGGGTGAGCCCGGGGCGGATGCAATTGACGCGTACATTGCTCGCGCCGAGTTCGTCGGCGGCGAGTTGCACCAGGTGATCCACCCCCGCCTTCGACGGCCCGTACGCCCCGAACCATCGATGCGTGTTGCTGCTAGCGATTGACGAGATCGCGACGATCGATCCCCCGCCCGCGGCCACCAGAGCTCTAGCCGAATGCTTGATCGTCAGCATGGTGCCGGTGATGTTGAGGTCGACGGTACGCCGCCACGCTTCAACGTCCAGTTGGGTGACGGGAGCGATGGTTTCGTTGCCGCCCGCACACGCGACGACGCCATCAAGTCCTCCGGTGCGCTCGCACGCCTTGGAGACCGCGCGGATTACGTCCTCTTCGACGGTGACGTCCGCGGCTACGCTGTCAACGCTGCCGGTGCCGATTTCGCGCACCGCCGCCGCCAGTTTCTGTTCGTTGCGACCACAGATCGTGACGTGGGCTCCCTCGTATGCGAGGGCCTTTGCGACTCCCAAGCCGATGCCGCTCCCGCCGCCGGTGACGAGTACAGAAGCCTTCGAGAGTCCGATGCCGTCGTCGGTAACCATGCACATCTCCTTCGGGTGGTGAACTCGGGTCTGTTCGTACCGCTCCGTCAGGATAGGAACACGTTCTATCATCGGGACACGATTCGTGGGATTCGATGCCGGGGAACTTCCCGGCCAAGGAGCATCGCGATGGCGGACAGGCCGAATTTCGATCTGCTCGACGGACGCTTCTACTCGGGCAACGGCCGATGTCCCGGAACCAGTTCGGTTCCGGGACATCAAGAGCGTCCGGATTGTCTACCTCAACTCCTTGATGTCCTTGGCGTGAGACATATCCATCCTTGACGGGGACCCCTTCCTCGCGCGGCGGTGCGCTGGATGCGCGCGATCTCCCCGGATGGGTCCCGCGCCTACATCGCCAACTGGGGCAGCGACTCGGTGTCGGTGATCGACACCGCCACCAACACCGTCACCGAGACCGTCCCGGTCGGTGAAACACCGCTCGAGGTGGCGATCACCCCGGACGGCGACCACGCCTACATCACCAACGAGGTGATCGGCACGGTAACTGTGGTCGCGATTGAGCAGCCGTAAGCCCCTTTGGGAAACTTCGCTGGCAGCTGACGACATCCAGGAATCACGCCTGGATTAGACTGCTGCTGCGACGAGTAAGAGGTCGCCGCACACTGCCTCGGCCGGCAGGGATTGCTCTCTGTCGGCCCTGATCCGGGAAGTTTCTCGGATCGGCGGGGTGCGGCGACCTCTTTCCGGTCCCCTCAGATCAAAACTGCGCTGCCCTCAGTCAGGTACGGGTGGGTCCTCGAAGGACTCGACGCGCGAGAAACCAAGCCAATTGACTTCGGCAACGACTTCCCAATCATCCTGCGGAGCATCCGAATTACCGCGAAAGACGTATTCCATGCTCGCCATCGCCGTATCGGTATCGAGCACGAGAATATTCTTGGTAGGTGCGTCGAAGCTGATACCCTCCGCTGAAATGGTGAGCATGTTGTGACCATTCTGCGTCAACACCTCAGCCGAAACCTGTGGTCGTTGGGAGAGATCGATGAGAATGGCGCCGGTCAGCCAGGGAGGGATGATTCGATACTTCCACAGGCTTCCTGTCGACGCGATGACGCTCAGTGCCGACTCGGTGTCGATGGCCCGCAGCGGGTTCTCCCGGTCGAATTCCACTTGTGGCGGACCACTATCCGGATGGCGCACCCCATTGGTGGATTGGAGCCTTCCGTTACGGGTCTGAATTACCTTTCGCGTACCGTCGGGTGATCGCCAACTGTGCACATCACAGAAGTCCGTGTCTTTGAATGCGGGAACGGGTTTCGAACCAACAAGGATGGAACCGGTCACCTGATACGTGGCGGTGTGGTGGATGTATTCGATACTTCCGGTGCCCGCGAGTTCGGCACCGTTTGACGCTAGTTGGTGACCCAGCCTGCGCAGCAGGAGTGAACTGTCTTCTCCACCGCCAGCAGACTCGGTCACAGTAGACATGGTTCCACATTCGCCAAGGATGTGAAGAACTGTGCCGCTCGGCAACAGCACGGGTTGGGGCTTGGAGTCTCCCGGTGGAAGTCACACCGGGAGACTCCCCGTTGGCGAGCATCAAAGCGACAATCGCGGCTGCCCTGTCCGCGTACTACGGAGCGGCCGCCGCTACATTTTCCCAGGACAGATACACCGGTTTGTCCCCGCGGACGGTGCGGCCGAGCAGGATTCCCCACGACCGCGGGTCGTTTTTGTCGAACTGGGGGACGAGGCGCTGCGACTTGGCCCGCGAAACACCCTTCAATCTGACTGGTGCCACCATGGTTTTCGCCGCCGCATCCACCTCCGTGCGGCCCCTGGCCCGTGTGGCGGCCATCAAACCCCGCCGGGACGATCAGCACCACCATGAACAGCACTTGGACTGCACCGGCCACACCCGCTCGCCCTTGACCAGCTCACCGATGATGGTGCCGGGATCCCCGCTGGTATCGAGTCCGGCGAGACTCACACCGACCCACCGGGACCCGTAGCCGATGGCCGCGACCGCGATCAGCGCCGTCACCAGCAGCAGCGGCGCCAGATCGGTGCCGGCACCCCCGCTGCCGCTTTTGCGTGCCCGCGCCATCACTGACCACCCCCGGCGATCGCATACATCATGGCCGCCGACACCAGTGCCAGCAGGAGAGCGCCCCCGTATCCGATGGCGACCGCCGAAATCCGTTTCGCCGCAGGATAGGTCTGCGATCGCATCGTCGCCGCCCCGCCGTAAACACACCGACCCCGATCATCACCGCCCTTACCCGGCCGACGCCCTCGCCCTCGCCCCCACCAGCGCCGCATCGCACACATCGTGGATCGAACAACCCCCCGGAAGCGCCTCCACCTCGGTGACCACGCAACTCACCGTCGACCAACCGACCCGATTCGATAGCGGCGCAAATGTCGATGCTCGAAGTCGTGTGCATTTGCTCCGGCAGCGGCTGAGCTCTGGGGCGGGATTCGGGTCGCGTTCTCGTCGGGCGATGGCTCAGTCGGGTAGGCGAACCGGCATCAGTACATAGATCAGACCCTCGCGGCGCTCACCGTGGGGTTCGCGTTCTGCCGCACGCAGAATCGCTGCTCTGGTCGGGCCGTTCAAGGAGATCTCTACGACCTCGGCATGCGCGGCGGTCAGTCCCTCGAGTAGATAGCGGGGGTTGAAGGCGATGGTCAACGGTTCGCCGTCGAACTCGCAACCGATGGACTCCTCTGCGCTTCCTGAGTTGTCGCCCCCGGCGGACAAACGGGCCGTGGTTGCAGCGAAGGTCAACCGAACCTGCGTTCCTCTGGGGGAGAGTAGCGACACCCGTTTGATCGCGTCGATCAGCGGGGCGGAACGTATGCGGGCGGATGCGGTGTGGGTGGTTTCGAGATAGCGCTGGTAGGGCGCGTAGGGCATGTCGAGCGTGCGCATGGTGTGGTGCTGGTCCTCGGTCGCGAGTCCCAGGATCTTTTGCCCTGGGTCACTGGCGATTTCAATTCTCGGTCCCGTGAGCGTCTTGCTTGCCTCTGCCAGTGCGCGGGCTGGCACGAGCATGCTGTTTGGTCTCGAGTTGCCCATTGGGGTCACAGGCTCCCAGCCGAGCTCTCGGATCGCGATGCGGAAGCGGTCGGTGCTCACCAGCCGCAGGAACGAGGGATGGAATTCGATGTTGATCCCGGTCAGCATGGGCAACGTGTCGTCGCGCCCGGCGGCCACGACCACCTGCGCCACGGCGTCGCGCAGGTCCGAGTGATCGACAGCGCCGACCGCTGCAGGTGAGGGCGGGAGGTCTGGGTAGTCCTCGATAGTCATCAGCGGCAGAGCGAATCGCGACGGACCGCAGACGATCTCGAGGCGATCCCCGTTGTCGGACAACTCGACCGGACGCGGGGGGAGGGCTTTCGCGATATCGGTGAGCAGTCGCCCCGATACCAGTGCAGCGCCCGGCTCGTCCACCACTGCACCGGTGATCGTGGCGTGCGAGGAGATCTCGTAGTCGAAACCGGCGACCGACGCCGAGTCCGGTTCCGCTCGTAGCCGAATGCCCGCGAGCACGGGGATCGACGGGCGTCGAGGCACTGTTGGTCCGACCGCGGCCACCGCATCGACGAGACGGTCACGGTCTACACGGAGTTTCATCGGGTTTCTTCCTCGTCGAGGGTTCGATATTCCAGGCGTCGGTGCAGTGCACTGGCCCGAGCGTGCGCGGCTTGCTTGGAGCGATGGCCGAATGTCTCGGCGATCCAACTCCAGCTGTTGCCGTGTTCGCTGGCTGCCCGCATCAGACCCAGTTCCAGCCGATCCAGGTCGGTCCGCGCGGCATGCAGCAATAAGACGCAGGCGTAGACCACGTCGTGTGGTAGCTCTACTCCGTTGTTGTCCAATCGATTCAGTACTCCGCGCACGATCGCCGCCGGGTCGCCACGGGGTGTTTCGTTCGTCGATGACGATGTGGCTTGCAGCCACTCGTCGAGCATCGCCGCCTCCGGCAGTTCGGGATCGGGCATGCCCAAAGCGTACCCTACCGTCAAAATATTTTTGACGGTACGTGGCTGGTTCGGTCCCACCGTCAATCCGGGGTACACCCGATAACCCCGCGAGTTGACCAGGCGGTCACGTCGTTCATGTGTTGGTGAGTAGTTCGGCGATCTCGTCGTCGAGGGCGAGTGCGCGTTTCGCTGCTTCGGCATGCTCGGGTCCGATTTCCAGCGCCAGCAGGTGGTTGTAGTAGTCGTCCAAGACACGGCCAAGCTCGCGTGATGGCAGAAAGCCAATTGCGAACCGCACTGGCGCCCGGTACCTTCCAGGGGTGCATTTGTACTTCCTGTGACGGCTGAGCAAGGCCCCCGCACTCGTTGAGTGATCCGAGTCTGCGGCGGCCTCCTCGTCCTCGACCCTCGTGGTCGCCGTCATCTGCGCACCCTTTCGCCCTCGGGGCTATTGGTGCGTCTTCTTGGAGGACTCGAATGCGTACTTCTACCAATCGTCGACCGGCGCGCGAAAGTGCGCAGCTCATCGTCTCCGACGTATCCGTGATGCGTGGGGCGACCTCTGTGCTGAATCACGTCGACCTCACCGTCACTCCGACATCGCGCATCGCGATCGTGGGTGAGAACGGGCGTGGCAAGTCGACCCTGCTTCATGTGCTCGACGGCACTCTCACCCCTGACACCGGCACGGTGCAATGCATCGGAACACTGGGTGTCGCGGAACAAGCAATGTCCGCGAGCGATGGCCGAACCGTGGGCCAAGCCGTGGCGGAGGCCATCGCCGAACCGCTCGCGGCGCTGGCGTCACTCGACACGGCCGCACTCGCTCTCTCGGATGGAACTGCCGACGCCGCGGAGCGGTACGCGACCGCACTCGAGCATGCCGAGGTACTCGACGCCTGGGACGCCGAGCGGCGTGTGCAGATCGCGCTCGAGGCCCTCGAAGCGGAAACCGACTCGACTCGCCTGCTGAGTGAACTCTCGGTGGGGCAGCGTTATCGCGTGCGTCTCGCGTGTCTCCTGGGTGCCGGTGACGACTTCTTGCTGCTCGACGAGCCCACCAACCATCTCGACCGCAGTGGGCTCGAGTTCTTGACTGCGCAGCTCCGAGGGCGACGGGGAGGAGTGGTCGTCGTTACGCACGATCGCGCACTGCTATCGGATGTAGCGGAGACCATTGTCGACCTCGACCCGTCACCCGATGATCGGGTGCGCGTATATGGCAGCGGTTACGCCGGCTATCGCGAGGGCCGGTTGGTCGAGCGTCAGCGGTGGGAGCAGGAGTACGACCGCCAACAGGCCGAGCACGCCCGACTGAAAGAAAGTCTCAGCTCGGCACAGAACCGTCTGGTGTCCGGGTGGCGGCCGGAGAAGGGCACGAACAAGCATGGCCGCGCGACGCGCGCGGGCGGGCTCGTGCAGAGCGTGCATCGCCGGCAGGAAAAGCTCGATGCCCACGCGGTGACCGTACCGGAGCCACCGCAGCAGCTCCGATTCCCTGAACTACCGACGAGAACTGGCAGAGTGCTGCTGCGCGCCGATCGCGTCAGCGTGGCGGGTCGCGTGGCCGGCCCGCTTTCGTTCTCGCTCTCGCACCGCTGCCGCCTGGCCGTGACCGGCGCGAACGGGGTCGGCAAGTCGGCGCTGTTGGGAGTGCTTGCCGGACAGCTGCAACCGGATACGGGCTCCGTCTGGATGCCGCAGGGGGCACGTGTGGGCTTCCTCCGTCAGGAAACCATGCTGCCGTTGCACCGGCGGGCGAGTGAGGTGTACGCCACTCACGTCGACGCCCTCCTAGCTGCGGGGACGATACAGGGATCAGAAGCTATCGGGCTGTCCCAGCTCGGACTGCTGCGCGCCCGTGAGTCGAGCAAGCGGATCGGTGAACTGTCGATGGGCCAACAGCGCCGCCTCGACCTGGCATTGGTGCTCGCAACGAAACCACACGTGATCCTGCTGGACGAGCCCACGAACCACCTTTCGATCGCTCTCGTCGACGAACTCACCGACGCCCTCGGGGCAACCCAAGCGGCAGTCGTACTCTCTACCCACGATCGGCAGTTCCTCCGCGACATCGACGACTGGCCCCCACTGCAACTGACTGCGACCGCGGACGGCGAGGCATCGGCGTGAGCAACGCGAATCCCGGTGCACTGCGCGCACTCGAGCCGCTCGTTTCGGATCTCGGGCGGTTTCGTCCGGCTCGAAGCGAAGATCATGTTCGAGCAACTGCTTTCGCGGCTGCCCGAAATGATGCTCGTCGACGACGGTCCGCTGCGGCGACGTCCGGCGAATTTTGTGTCGGGACTCGAGCAGATGCCGGTCAAGCTCGGCGCTGTTCAGTAGTGGCTTGTTCGGCTACTGGCGCGCGCCGACCCTGTAGTGATCCGGGTGGGCGCCGACCCGGATACCGCTGTCCAGAGTCTCGATCTCGCTGAGGTCTTGTTCGTCGAGTTCGAAGTCGAAAACGTCCATATTCTCGCGGATTCGCGAATCGTGAACTGACTTGGGGATGACGATCAGGCCGTTTTGCAGATGCCAGCGGACCAACACCTGAGCGGCGGACTTGCTGTGGCGGTCGCCGATGCGTGTGATGATCGGCTCTGTCAGCAGGGTGTTGGGCTTCGATCTCTTGCCCCAGCCCGAGTTGCTGGTGCCGCCGAGCGGACTCCACGATTCGACGGCGATGCCGTGCTCCTTGCAGAAGTTCCGGATGTCGCGCTGGGCGAGATGCGGATGCAATTCCACCTGGTCGATCACGGGCAAAGTGCGCCCGTGGTCGAGTAGTAGCTGGAGGTGGTGAGGCTCGAAGTTGCACACGCCGATCGCCTTGGCTCGTCCGGACTCGGCGATGGCCTCGAACGCGTCCCAGGTGTGGAGGATGCGGTCGTTGTCCTGTAGTGGCCAATGGAGCATGTAGAGGTCGACGTAGTCGAGACCGAGGCGGTCGAGGCTGACGTCGAACGCCTTCAACGCCGGTTCGTATCCGTGGTCGGTGTTCCACAATTTCGTGGTGACGAAGATGTCCTCACGCGGAACGGACGAGGTCGAGATGCCGCGGCCGACGCCCTCTTCGTTGCGGTACGTGGCGGCGGTATCTATGTGGCGGTAGCCCGCCTCGTCCAAGGCGAACCGCACGGCGTGCTCGGTTTCGGCATTGGTGGCCTGCCAGACTCCCAGTCCGAGTTGTGGGATGACCGTTCCGGAATTGAGCACAATGCCGGGTACGTGATGGCGCATGTGATCCAGGCTATCGACATCCTGGGGTTGCGCGCGCGGGTCTGTCGAGCCTGGCATCATGCCGGGATGACTCGAATTCGGCTGTTGGCGACCGACCTCGACGGCACTCTGCTGCGTTCGGACCGCGCAATCTCCCCGCGTACCGCCCGTGCGATGGCGGAGGCCCGGCGGGAAGGCCTCGAGATCGTGTGGGCGACCGCTCGAGCCCGTCACTCGGTGCACGAGCTGGCGCAGGCGTGCGGGTTTCGCGGCAAGGCGATCTGTGCGAACGGTGCTGTGGTCCTCGATCTCGCCGACGGAACCCCGAAGATCACAGCCACGACCACGATCGCGACAGATTCCGCAGCGGCGGCGATGAACCGTGTGCGGACGCTGATGCCGGGGGTCGCGTTCGCGAACGTCGGTCCCACTGGTTTCGTCGCCGAACCCGCCTACGCAGCGCTGTGCGAATTCGTCGACCACCAACGACACCCGCACGAGATGGCATTGTCCGAACTACTGCCGTTGACGGACGAGCCGATGGTCAAGATCGTTGCGCGGCACCCGGACGTGTCCGGTGCCGAGTTGTATCGGACCACGCGGGCGGCCGGCGTGGAAGGTATGGAACTCACCCACTCCGGTGCGCCATATGTGGAGATGTCTGCGTCAGGGGTGTCGAAGGCCAGTGCTCTCGCCGAGCTGTGCGCGGCTGAGGGGATCAGCTCGTCGGAAGTCGCTGTGGTCGGTGATGCGACCAACGACGTCCAGATGCTGATGTGGGCAGGGACGGCGCTGTGTCCATCCAATGCGATTCCCGATGTTCAGGCCCTGGCCGACCAAGTCCTGCCCAGCAACGACGAGGACGGAGTCGCGAGCTACATCGAAACACTGCTCCTGCAGCGAGCTTTGTGAACCGCCTGAAACAGCCCTGGAATTTCACACCGCTAGGCGGAAGAGCTGGAGGCAACCGCAGCGTTTGCGGTATCGGACTTGATCGAGGCCGTGACAATGCCGCCCGGGGCCTTCTCCATCAACGTGAGTGTCGTCGGTAGAAGCCCGGGGAATGCTGCCTCCAGTTCATCGCAGCGCAGGTGAACGAAGCACCTGGTGCCCTCTTTGCGGGTCCGGGTGAGACCCGCCGACCGAAGAACCTTCAGGTGGTAGCTCAACGTCGACGGTGCCACGGGAACATCGAGTTCACCCCAGCCGACCTCGTGTCCGTCAGCCAACAGACGCACCAGGCCCAGGCGAACCGGGTCGGCGAGGGCATGCATTACGTCGGTGAGTTCCACCTCGGCGAGGTCGCGGTAATCCGCAGATGTCGTTCGAGCCACGCTCCGATGATAACGTCACCTTCGTTCGATGATCGACGAACAACAAACGGGGTATGTCGGAGCGATCGTCTACAGGCCCGCGGCCTCGGCCAGCCCCGGCAGGAACTCCCTCGGCTGGCCGAACAACTGCGCAGAGCCGTGGGCCCGCTTGAAGTAGAGCTGCGTGTCGTGTTCCCAGGTGATGGCGATTCCACCCTGCAGCTGGATGGCCTCGGCCGCGACTTGCTGTAGTGCCTCCGAGCAGTACACCTTCGCGATGACGGCGTCCTCGTGCGTTCCCGACAGCGCCGCGGCGTACGACATCGAGCGTGCCGTCTCGACCAGCGCGTACATGTCGGCCATGCGGTGCTTGAGCGCCTGGAAGGAACCGATCGCCCGTCCGAACTGCTTGCGTGACTTCGCGTACTCCACCGTCTGTTCGAGTGCCGATGACGCCGCGCCGACCTGTTCCGCCGACAGGGCGGTAAGCATCACCGCGCGTAGTTGCTCGACGAGGTCGGTGGGGGAGGAGAGCTTGCGCGCCGAGGCATCGTCGAAGCGCACTTCCGAAAGAGCCCGCGTCGGGTCCATCGTCGGAACGCGGCGACGGCTCACGCCGTCCGTGGCCGGATCGACCTCGAACAAACCGTCGGCGGTGAGTACCAACAGCACGTCCGCGACTTCGCCGCCCAGAACATATGACGCGGTCCCGGACAGCTTGCAGTTCGCAGCTGACACGCCGAAACCACTCCAGCCGGCCGGGCCCGCCCAGCAGAGTGCGGCCACCGAGCCCGCCGCGATGCCAGGCAGAAGGCGCGCGCAGGCTTCGTCGTCACCCGATAGCAAGAGAGCCTGGGCGGCGAGAACTGCGCTGCCCAGCATCGGCGACGGCGTCAGTGTCCGTCCCAGCTCTTCTTGCACGACATGCGTTTCCAACAGCGACGCGCCGACCCCGTCGTACTTTTCGGGGATTGCGAGTGCGGCGACGCCGATCTGTTCGCACAGGGTGGCCCACAACGCCTCGTCGTAGCCGTGTTCGGTGGTGACAGCCCGGCGGACGGCGGCCGAGTTCGAACGCTTGGACAGCAGATCCCGGACCGAGGACCTGAGCGCGGCCCGCTCTTCGTTGTCGAAAGTCATGAGGCGCCCGCCAGCGAATCGACAACGCGCCCGCGATGGAACGCAGGTGTGCCCCAAGCCGTCACGAGCGCTCGAACCTTCGTGAGCCACAGCGACAGGTCGTGTTCCTGGGTGTATCCGATGGCGCCGTGCACCTGCAGTGC
The DNA here is from genome assembly GCF_040656415.1 of Rhodococcus sp. NPDC049939. Lineage (NCBI taxonomy): Bacteria > Bacillati > Actinomycetota > Actinomycetes > Mycobacteriales > Nocardiaceae > Rhodococcus > Rhodococcus sp. NPDC049939. Next base: position 183,934 of record NZ_JBFAMC010000003.1, read on the forward strand.
GACTCGTGCGGCGCGATAGGCGGCGTCGCCGCATGCCACCTTGGCGGCCGAAGTGTCGCGGGCTGCGTCGGGGGCACCGTCGCGGACGGAAAGCGCGGCACCGAACAGTAGCGGCCTCGACATTTCCAGCCCGACCGCGACATCGGCCAGGTGATGTTTGATGGCCTGGAAGCTTCCGATGACCCTGCCGAACTGCTTGCGCTGCTTCGCGTAGTCGGTGGTGACCTCGAGCAGGGTTTGGCCGAGCCCCTGTAACTGGGCCGCGGTCGCGAGGACGCCCAAGTCGAATGCGGGCATGAAATCGCCCTCGCCCAACACTTCCGACTCGGTGAGCGAGAACAGTCGCCGCGACCGGTCGACCGACGCCTGAGCTGAACCCGGTTCGCCCAGACGGATGGTCGAGCCGTCGACCAGCAGGACGATATCGGCAGACTCGGCATCGACAGCGAACGGCACGTGTGGAGGTGCCGCAATGGTGGCGAGCGATCCGGATGCCAACGCGGGCAACTTGTCAGGCGCCACCTGTGCGAGTAGGGCAGGGGCGACGGCAAGGGTCTCCGCCACCGGACCGGGAACGGCGTGACGTCCGAGCTGTTCGACCGCGACCACGAGGTCGACGGCATCGGCACCGAGTCCGTCGTTCTCCTCCGGAACCATCAATGCGTTGACGCCGGTTTCGGCGAGGCGCTGCCACAGCTCGAGGCCCGGTCCGGTATCGCCGGTGCTCCATGCGCGGACCACTTGCGGCATGTCGGCCTTCGTCAGCAGCGCGTCGATGCTGGACGCGAAGTCGGTGTGAGAGGAATCGAGTGCGAACCTCACCGGTCCCCCTTCGGTAGTCCGAGCAGTCGCTCGGCGATCACGTTCTTCTGGATCTCGTTGGTGCCTGCGTAGATCGGTCCCGACAGCGAGAACAGGTAGCCGTCCATCCAGTTGTCGGCGAGTTCGGCCGAGGCACCCTGCAGCTCGAGCGCGGTCTCGTGGGTGGCGATGTCCCACTCGGACCAGAACACCTTGTTGATCGATGATTCGGCGCCCAAATGCCCGCCCTCTGCGAGTCGGGTGACGGTGCCGAATGTGCTGAGTTGGTATGCGCGGGCGCCGATCCAGGCGTCCGCGATACGGTTCCGCATCGCGGTGTCGTCTGTTTGCCGGGTGGTCTCGAACAGCTCTACGAGACGATCGACCGTGGCGAGAAACCGGCCCGGACTGCGCAGCGACAGCCCGCGTTCGTTGGATGCCGTGCTCATCGCGACGCGCCACCCCTCGTTCACGCCGCCGATCACCCCGGACTCGCCGGGATGGTCGGGGTCGTCCGGGACGAAGACATCCTCGAGGAATATCTCTGCGAAGCCAGGTTCGCCGTCGAGTTGATCGATCGGCCGGACTGTTACGCCTTTCGAGCGCAAGTCGAACATGAAGTACGTGATGCCCCTGTGCCGCTGCGCTTCGGGATCGGAGCGAAACAGCCCGAAGCCCCAATCAGCAAAGCTCGCCCGGGAACTCCAGGTCTTCTGTCCGTTCAGCACCCACCCTCCGTCGACGCGATGGGCGGTCGATCGCAGTGACGCGAGATCGCTGCCTGCCTCCGGTTCGGACCATGCCTGAGCCCAGATGTCGTCGGCGCGGGCCATGCGCGGCATGATGCGGGTGAGCTGCTCGGCGCTGGCATGCTCGAACAGGGTCGGTGCCAGCAGGAAGATTCCGTTCTGGCTGACTCGTCCTGGCGCACCGGAGCGGTAGTACTCCTCCTCGAAGACCACCCATTCCAACAAGGACGCATCGCGTCCGCCGAGATCGCGCGGCCAGGACACCACCGACAACCGGGCATCGGCGAGCGTGCGTTCCCACTCACGATGGGCTTCGAACCCCTCGGCTGTGTCCATCGAGGGAAGCGGCACTGCAGGAACATTCTCGCGCAAGAACGTCCGGACTTCGTCGCGGAAGGCGAGGGTGGCGTCGTCGAAGTCGAGGTCCACCTACTTCGCCCCCTCGCTCGAATTGCGAGCACCCGCCGCCATGGACTTGGCGTTCATGCCGGCGAGTGAATCGGTGCCGACCTCTGCGTTGTGCGCGTGCGCGAAATGATGCAGGCCGAAGACGGAGTCCATGCCGTTGCGCATGCCCATCTGGTCTTCGCACTGATTGACGGCCTTCTTCGTCAGCGCCAGCCCGAATCGCGGCATCGCCGAAATGCGTTCGGCAATTGCGAGTGTCTCTTTCTCGAGATCCTCACGAGGGACTACCCGGTTGACCATGCCCACCTCGTAGGCCCGCTGGGCGGTGAAACGGTCACCCGTGTAGAGGATTTCCTTCGCGAATCGCGGCCCCAACATCCACGGGTGCGCGAAGTACTCGACCCCGGGAATGCCCATGCGTACGACTGGATCGGAGAAGAACGCATCATCCGACGCCACGATCAGGTCGCAAACCCATGCCAGCATCAGTCCGCCGGCGATGCATGCCCCTTGGACCATCGCGATGGTCGGCTTCGGGATTTCCCGCCAGCGGCGGCACATCCCGAGATAGACCTCCATCTCGCGGGCGAAACGCTGATCACCGCCCGGCTTGTCGACGTGGTCCCACCACATGACGGCCTTGTTTTCGTAGTGGACATGGTGGTCGCGCCCAGGGGTGCCGATGTCGTGGCCTGCGCAGAAGTGCTTCCCGTTGCCGGCGAGAACGATCACCTTCACGTCGTCGTCCTCGACGGCCTGTTCGAACGCGGCGTCGAGAGCGTAGGTCATCACCGAGTTCTGGGCATTTCGGTAATCGGGGCGGTTGAGGGTCACGAATGCGACGCCGTCGCGTACCTCGTAGGTGACGACGTCACCCTCGTCGGGGACCGTCATATTTTCTCCTCACGCAGAATGTTCTTCATTACCTTCCCGGAAGGGTTCCGGGGCAGGGAATCCACGAACCGCACCGAGCGGGGGACTTTGAAGTTGGCCAGGTGCTCCCGGCAGTATGCGATCACCTCGTCCTCGGTGATGCCGTCGCGGCGAACGATGAAGGCGCGTCCCACCTCTCCCATGCGCGGGTCGGGGATTCCGATGACCGCGGATTCGGCGACGCCCTCTAGTCGGGCGAGCGCGTTCTCCACCTCTGTCGGATAGACGTTGAAGCCACCCGAGATGTACATGTCCTTGAGGCGGTCGGTGATATCGACATAGCCGCGGTCGTCGAGGGTGCCCACGTCGCCTGTGTGCAGCCAACCATCTGGGTCTATCGTCTTGGCGGTTGTCTCCGGGTCGTCTAGGTACCCGAGCATCACACCCTCGCCACGCACGAGAATCTCACCCTGATCACCGATCCGCACCTCCATACCGGGGACGGCGCGGCCCGATGTGGTGGAGACGGTTATCGGATCGTCGTCCGTGCGGCACATCGTGATCATCGCCGCTTCGGTCTGACCGTAGGCGGTGAGGACGGCGTCGAAACTCAGTTCGGACTGCATGCGTTCGACGAGCACCACTGGAACCGCGGCGGCTCCCGTCACAGCTATCCGCAGGCTCGACAGTTCGTAGTTCGGGCGGTCTGGGTGATCGAGAATGCTCTGGAAGATAGTCGGGGCGCCCGGCAGCACGGTGATCTGCTTCGCTTGCACTGCTGCCATCACTTCTGCCACGTCGAACACCGCCATGGGGACGATGGTCGCACCGCTGAGTAGGCAGACCAAGATGCCTGCCTTGTACCCGAAGGTATGGAAGAACGGGTTGACGATCAGGTAGTTGTCCCGTGATGTGACCTCCGCGCACTCGACCCACACCGCGGCGGCGCCCACCGTCTGCCGATGCGCGCTCATGACCCCCTTGCTCTTGCCCGTGGTGCCCGACGTGAACATCACGTCGGCGATGTCGTCGGCGGAGACGGAATCGGCGCGAGCGTTCGCTTCGTCTCGCCACTGGTCGGTGGCGAGGGCGAGAAAGTCGCCGAAGGCCAGTAACTCGGGTGAAGGGGGTCCGCTGTCAGTGTCGTCGTCGGTGATCGGCACCTGGACGACTGTGGGAATGTCGAGGGCCGATGCATTTCGAAGCGAGGCGTAGCGGTCGGTACCGAGGAAGTTGTCGACGACCACGAGGCCGGATGGCTTGGTGCGCTCGAGGATGTCGAGTGCCTCGGTCGCGGTATAGCGCGTGTTGATCGGCACCAGCGTGGCACCCGCGTAGTGGGTGCCCAGGGCCGCGATCACCCAGTGGTATGTGTTCGGTGACCAAATGGCCACGCGCTCACCGGGTTGCACTCCGCGTGCGCACAGCGCCGCGGCGAAATCGCAAACAAGATCGTGCAGTTGTGTGAAAGTCAGTTGGACGCCATGGTCTACCACGGCTGTGAGTTCACCGAAGTCGCGGGCGGCCCGCCTGAGCGCGGACGGGGTGGTTGTCGGGTGTTCGATCACTGAGCTCCCTACCTAGCAAGTGCTTGGTAGGTTATCTTACAGACGTGGACCAGAGCGAGAGCCCGGACGAACGGATCACTGACGACGATTTTTCGACGACCGTCAGGACTTGGTTGGCAGACAACCTGACCGGGGACTTCGCCCGTCTCAGAGGCAAGGGCGGGCCCGGAAGCGAGCACGAGTTCTTCGAGGAACGACTTGCTTGGGATCGGCACCTCGCCGCAGCGGGATGGACCTGCCTTGGCTGGCCGAAGGAGTACGGCGGCCGTGGAGCGACGTTGTCGCAGCAAGTGCTGTTCCATCAGGAATACGCGAAGTCGGGAGCGCCGGCGCGAGTCAGCCATATCGGTGAGGAGCTGCTCGGCCCGACGCTCATCGAGTTCGGCACCGAGGAACAGAAGCGCCGCTTCCTTCCCGGCATCAAGACAGTGACCGAACTGTGGGCGCAGGGTTACTCCGAACCGGGTGCGGGCTCCGACCTCGCCAACGTCGCTACGACCGCACGGCTCGAAGGTGACCGGTGGGTGATCAACGGGCAGAAGATATGGACGTCCCTTGCGCATGTCGCCCAATGGGCGTTCGTGTTGTGCCGCACCGAACCGGGTTCGAAGCGGCATCAGGGTCTCAGTTTCCTGCTGGTTCCGCTGGACCAGCCAGGAGTGACCGTCCGCCCGATCCAACAACTCACCGGCACGTCCGAGTTCAACGAGGTGTTCTTCGACGACGCACGCACGGACGCAGATCTGGTGGTCGGGGAGCCGGGTGACGGCTGGCGGGTCGCGATGGCGTTGCTGACCTTCGAGCGGGGCGTCTCCACCCTCGGTCAGCAAATCGGGTTCGCGAGGGAATTGCACGGCATTGTCGAACTCGCGAAAGCCAATGGTGCAGACAATGATCCGAACATTCGAGAGAAGATCGCCCGCGCCTGGATAGGACTTCGCGTGATGCGGGCCCATGCCATGCGCACGCTCGAAGCGGGAACCTCCGGCTCGGAAGCGTCAGTTGCCAAACTGCTTTGGGCCAACTGGCACCGCGACCTCGGACAGCTGGCGATGGACGTTCGGTCGGCGCCGTCGCTGCTCGCACCGATGGGTCCGGGTTCGAACATCGCAGACCCCGAGCATCTGGAACTGGACGAATGGCAGCGGCTGTTTCTCTTCACCCGTGCCGACACGATCTACGGCGGATCCAACGAGGTCCAGCGCAACATCATCTCCGAGCGCGTGCTCGGACTTCCCCGAGAGGCACGACCGTGAACAAAGCTACTGACGCCCTGACGAGCTCACCACTTGCCGTCGCGCCCGTCGAGACGGCTGGACATGACCTGTTGAAGGGCAAGAAGGTCGTCGTCACCGCCGCCGCCGGGACGGGTATCGGGTTCGCCTCCGCGCGCAGGGCCCTTGTCGAGGGCGCCGACGTCGTGGTGTCGGACTGGCACGAGCGAAGGCTCGGGGAGACTCGGGAGAAGTTGGCGGCAGAGTTCGCCGGACAGGTGGTCGAGTCCATTGCGTGCGATGTGTCGAGCACGGAGCAAGTGAACGCCCTCGTCGGTGGTGCAGCTGAGAAACTGGGCCGGATCGACGTACTGATCAACAACGCCGGGCTCGGCGGCGAAACGCCCCTTGTCGACATGACCGACGAAGAGTGGGACCGAGTCCTCGACATCACGTTGAACGGAACGTTCCGAGCCACCCGTGCGGCGTTGCGCTACTTCAAGGACGTTCCGCACACCGGTGTCGTGGTGAACAACGCTTCGGTTCTCGGGTGGCGGGCACAGCATTCGCAGGCGCACTACGCCGCTGCGAAAGCCGGTGTCATGGCGTTGACCCGGTGTAGTGCGATCGAGGCCGCGGAGTACGGCGTACGCATCAATGCCGTCGCCCCGTCGATTGCCCGGCATGCATTCCTCGCGAAGGTGACCAGTGAGAAACTCCTCGACGAACTGGCGTCCGCCGAGGCCTTCGGCCGAGCTGCCGAGGTGTGGGAGATCGCCGCGACCATCGCGATGCTCGCCAGCGGCTACACCACCTACCTCACCGGTGAGGTCGTCTCGATCTCCTCGCAACGTGCGTAGACGACTTCACACCGGGCATTCGGTTTGCTACCTAGCAAGCGCTTGGTTGATAGAATGAGACGATGACCTCACCGCAGGACAACGCCGACTCGGCAGGCAAGAGCGCACGCAGGGCCGAGTTGCTCTCTATCGCGGCCGAATTGTTCGCTGAACGCGGCCTGCGGGCTACGACTGTCCGAGACATTGCCGATGCCGCCGGCATTCTGTCGGGCAGCCTCTATCACCACTTCGATTCCAAGGAATCGATGGTCGACGAGATTCTACGGAGCTTCCTCGACGACCTGTTCGGGAAGTACCGCGAGATCGTCGCATCCGGACTCGACAACCGCGCGATGCTTCAGGCACTGGTGACCACGTCGTACGATGCGATCGATGCATCGCACTCTGCCGTCGCGATCTATCAGGACGAGGTGAAGCACCTCGTCACCAACGAGCGCTTCGCCTATCTGTCCGATCTGAAAACCGAGTTCCGAGAGCTGTGGATGGGCGTGCTCGAGGCCGGCGTGAAGGACGGCAGCTTCCGGCCCGACATCGACATCGAACTTGCCTTCCGATTCCTGCGCGACACCGCTTGGGTGTCCGTGCGCTGGTACCGGCCCGGTGGATCGATCACGGCCGACACCGTGGCCAAGCAATACCTCTCGATCGTCCTCGACGGACTCGCGAGTCCTCATAACTGACTAGGAGCTTCCCATGACCGAGGCGTACATCGTCGACGCCGTTCGTACACCGATCGGCAAGAAGAACGGCGGCCTGGCGGGTATCCACCCTGCCGACCTTGGTGCACACGTGATCCGGGCAATCGTCGAGCGGACCGGGGTGGACCCGGCGACGGTAGACGACGTCGTCTTCGGGTGTGTCGACGCGATCGGCGGGCAAGCGGGCAACATTGCACGAACGGCGTGGCTGGCGGCCGGATATCCGGAAGAGGTTCCGGGGGTCACCGTCGACAGGCAGTGTGGGTCGAGCCAGCAGGCCGTGCATTTCGGAGCACAGGCGATCCTTAGCGGCACTGCAGACCTCATCGTCGCAGGCGGTGTGCAGAACATGAGTCAGATCCCGATCGCGTCGGCGATGGTCGTCGGACAGCAGTATGGGTTCGACACCCCGTTCGGCGGGTCGACCGGCTGGACCGAGCGGTACGGCGACCAGGAGGTGTCACAGTTCCGCGGAGCCGAACTGATCGCCGAGAAATGGGACCTCAGTCGCGAAGATCTCGAACGCTGGGCGCTGCGGAGCCACGAACGGGCGCGGGCCGCGATCGCGGAGGGGCGGTTCGACAACGAGGTCGTCCCAGTGGGTGGAGTGACGACTGACGAGGGGCCACGGGAGACGAGCCTCGAGAAGATGGCATCCCTGCAGCCGCTCACCGAGGGGGGCCGCCTCACAGCAGCGGTTGCGAGCCAGATCTCCGATGGAGCAAGCGCGTTGCTGCTGGCGTCGCCCCAAGCTGTCGAGCGATTCGACCTGAAGCCCCGTGCCCGTATTCATCACCTCAGCGCCCGTGGTGCCGACCCGATCTTCATGCTCACCGCGCCGATCCCGGCGACGCAGTATGCACTGGAGAAGACGGGGCTGAGCATCGACGACATCGACTTGATCGAAATCAACGAGGCATTTGCGCCCGTGGTACTCGCATGGATCAAGGAGATCGGCGCAGACCCGGCGAGGGTGAACGTCAACGGCGGAGCGATCGCTCTCGGACACCCCCTCGGTGCCACCGGCACGAAACTGATGGCGACGCTGCTGAACGAACTCGAGCGCACCGGCGGCCGCTACGGGCTGCAGACCGTGTGCGAGGGCGGCGGAACCGCTAACGCCACCATCATCGAGCGACTCTGACCGCTCACGTGTAGGCGTGGCTCGCTTCCCGGCGGGCCACACACGCCGGGGCCGACCCCCGTGAGGAACGCAGGCGAGCTGGGTTGTGACGGTGGTTTTCGCATCGTGGTACGGCTGGATCGTGCTGGTGGCACGTGCGAGCGGTGACCGACCCCTCGTAGGCGGCGACGAATCAGCACCACGACGAGGTGATGCACATGCTTGCCGAACTCGACTTGCTCAGCGGCAGAATGTAGTACCGCAACCAGCCACGCAAAGAGTCCCGCGAGCACCTGGACCCGAACCAGCTTTGTACCCAACTCTTCGAACCCTCGCCCCACGTCGCCGAGGTTGTCGAATGGCGAAAAACGCTGCGCACCGTATCCTGACCTAGGACGACATCCGCCTGACCAAACAATCGGCCCGGGAACACGTGCAGGGCGGGTGGCCGTCCTCGACACCGCTGAGAACGACGATTTCCGCGGCGCCGTACTAGCGATTCTGGAGGCCGAAGGTGCGGGCAGGCGCTCTGTGTAACGAGCCGGTTCGTCGTTCGTGCGGACGCGTACCTGGCGGAAGGGGCAGTCGCCGATCAGCGTCGAACTCGACGGGTGGGCCTCGAGCACCTTGATCCACTGGACAGATGGCCCCGACATCGGCGCAATCGTGCAGAGCTAGCCCCTGAATTCCGTGCCTCTCGAGCCCACGCCCTCGAGCTCACAGCCGAGAAGTCCTTTGACGACACTGTTTGCGACTACCTCGCCGACAACCCGGGAGTAACATCATGAGCGCTGGCGACGAGGCCACCGCCTTGGGCGGCGAAGACGACTCCGACCTTTCCGACCTCGAGCGGACATCGGTCCGCACCCCCGCCGAAGTCCGTCGGGTCGCCTTCGCCGGCGGCATCGGCACCCTCATCGAGTATTACGATTTCGCGCTCTACGGCTATGTTTCCACGATCATCGCGCCGCTGTTCTTCCCCTCCGATGATCCGATCACGTCGCTACTAGCGGTATTGGCCGTGTTCGCTGTGTCCTATGTGGTCCGCCCGATTGGCGGGATCTTCTTCGGCTGGGTCGGCGACCAGTACGGGCGCCGAAAAGCTCTGCTGGTCACGGTAATCGGAATCGGTTTGGCGAATACGGCTATCGGCCTCCTCCCGACCTATGCGGTGGCCGGCGTGCTGGCACCGATCCTGCTGGTGTGCATCCGCTTCTTGCAGGGCTTCTTCGCCGGCGGAGAAGTGGGCGGCGCCGCGACCGTCATCGCGGAGGCTGCCCCACCGGGTCAGCGAGCACGGTACGGGGCATTCACCCCAATGGGCACCAACGGGGGCTTCGCTATCGCGGCGGCGGCCGTCGGGATCGTGTCCGGGGTGCTCGCCACCGACCAGCTGAACACATGGGGATGGCGTATTCCGTTCCTCGTGGGGCTGCCACTGACCATTGTCTGCTATATCGCGCGCCGCAGTCTCCCGGACATCGACAAGAACATCTCACTCGGGAAGCACGGGTTCCCGCTGCTCTCTACGCTGCAGTCTCACCCCAAGTCGCTGTTGCAGGCCACCGCACTCGGCATCGGCGTTCAGGGTGCGGCCTACATCGGTTCCACGTTCGTCAGCATCTACCTCGTCACCAACCTGCACTATGCAAGGTCGCCGGTGTACTGGATCACCGCCGCCGTCACACTCGTGGCGGTGGGCCTCATGCCGTTCACTGGGCGCCTCGCTGACCGCATCGGCACGCTGAAGGTTGCCGCAATCGGCCTCGTAGGGTACGCGGCCGTAACCTACCCCGCTTTTCTGCTCATGGGCGTCGGTAGCCTCGCGCTCGCCGCCTTCGGCTATGTCCTGATCATGGTGAACATGGCGTTCCTGCAGGTCGCGTCCTTCACCGTCACGCCGCAACTCTTTCCCCGAGAGGTCCGATACACCGGCACCGCACTGGCCACCAACCTCTCCGTCGTGATCGCAGGCGGCACCGCACCATACGTCGCCACGTGGCTCGTCCGGCAGACGAATGACCTTCGCTCGCCGTACTACTTCGTGGCGTTGACGTGCGGTATCGGCCTGATCGCCGTGGCAACGATGTGGAAGCGGACCCGCATCAGCTCAGAAGCCTGACCCATAACGCCGCTCGATCATCGCTGGTACCGACCAGCAATCAGAACAGCTTGAGGGTCGGCTTGTAGATATCCATCCACGCCGCGACGTCGAGTGTGCGCTCGAGCCCGCGCCGCGACATCGGAGTGACCTGCGGGGTATCTACAGCCACGGCTCGGGACAGCCAATCCGGGCTGATCAGTCCGAACACCGGGTGTGAGCGGTCGGCAAGCAGATCCTTGCATTGCTGCTGCAGTACGACCGCATACTTGGGGTCCTGGGTGGAGGGGTACGGCGACTTCACGCGATCGATCACCGACTGCGGCAGCACATCGTGGGCCGCTGCCCGCAGCAGTGACTTTTCCTTGCCGTCGAAAGTCTTCAGCGACCACGGAGTGTTGTATACGTACTCGACGAGTCGATGGTCGCAGTACGGCACCCGAACCTCGAGGCCGACGGCCATACTCGCGCGGTCCTTGCGATCGAGCAGGATTCGTACGAAGCGCGTCAGATGCAGATTGCAGACCTTGCGCATACGCCATTCGAAGTCGGACTCGCCGTCGAGCCTGTCGATGCAGGCCACGGCGGAATCGTACGAATCCTGCACGTACTCATCCATGTTCAGCTCCGCCATGAGCTCCGGGGTGAGGATGTCACGATCGTCGCCGAAGTGATCGTCGTATCGCACGAGCCATGGAAAGGTGTTCGCCTCCCGCACCTTCGGATCGAAGAACCACTTGTATCCGCCGAAGACCTCATCGGCCGACTCACCGGACAGCGCCACCGTGGAATGCTTGCGGATCTCCTTGAACAGCAGGTACAGCGAGGTGTCGATGTCCCCTACCCCCTCTGGGATGTCGCGTGCGATCAGCATCTGTCGTCGCGCAGCAGGGTCCGCCACAAGCTCGGAGTCGAGCACGATGTCCCGGTGGTCGGTCCGGGAGCGTTTGGCAACGTCGTGCACGAATGGAGTGTCGGGGGCATCCCGCAATGCGTCAGGGATGAAATGTTCGGTCTGACCGACGAAATCAACGGAGAACGACCGTACTGTCTCTCCCACCTCGGCGAGTTGCTCGGCCGCTATCGCGGTCATCGACGAGGAATCCAGGCCGCCGGACAACAAAGTACAGCGGGGCACATCGGCGACCAGTTGCCTGCGCACGATGTCGTCGAGGAGTTCGCGGACGTGCGCCACCGAGGTCTCCCGGTCGTCGGTGTGCGGAAGCGTCTGCAGGGACCAGTACACGTGTTTGCGCAGCCCGGCCCGAGAGACCGTGACCACGGTGCCCGGAACCACCTCGTTCATGCCGTCCCACACCGCATGGCCCGGTGATTTGACGAAAGCGAACATCTCCCGGACACCGTCCGTCGTGACCGTCGGCGGGGCGATCGGGTTCGCAAGGATCGCCTTCGGTTCCGAACCGAACAACACGCCGTCGGGCGTCTCGTAGTAGTAGAACGGCTTGATACCCATCCGGTCGCGAATCATGACCAGCGTGTCCACGCGAGAATCCCAGATGGCAAACGCGTACATGCCGTTGAGGCGATCCGCGACCGCCTCCCCCCATTCGAGGTAGCCGTGGACGACGACCTCGGTGTCGGAGTCCGTGAGGAACCGGTGCCCGCGCCCGTACAGTTCCTCTCGCAGCTCACCGAAGTTGTAGGTCTCACCGGAGTAGACCATCGCCACCGCACCATCCGGGGTCTCCACACTCATCGGCTGGTGACCGCCCGGCAGGTCGATGACGGCAAGCCTACGATGGCCGAGCGCCGCATGCTCTACGACCCATGTACCGCGGTCGTCCGGCCCTCGGCAGCTCATCGTCTCGGTCATGTCGTCCAGGGTGGCCTGCTCGATGCGAAGGTCGCGTTCGAACGACACCCATCCGGCGATTCCACACATAAACTCCTCCAACTGCCGCCGGCGCCCCTCAGCGCATGGTCATTTCCGAGGCGGCAAGGTCCACCCCATCCCTGCCGACTGTTCGCCAGTCTTTACTTTTGCTAACCGTCGAGCTTCAGACTAGTACCGTCCGGGAGATTGGTGCATCTCAGCTCGGGTCGAAACCTCGGCCGCGATGATGAAGCGGCCGAGCATCGTCGCTAGCTCGGAGCCGACCCCGGATGCGCGAAGCGTCGTCGCGTCTCCATTTCCGCGGCTGGAAACGCGACAGGTCAGTATCTTTGTGCAGGTACTGACGCGGGAGTCCGGTTCATATTGTCCGCATGACTGTGCGCCGACCTGTTCAGACCAGGGTCGTCTTTGAGTCTTCCCATCTCACGCTGAGATCGGCAGGTGGACACCATCCCACATGCCTATGGCTCGTTCCGGTTTCGATCGGAACGAGCCACAGCGCTTGCTTATCTGTGTGAGGCAGCGTTCCAGATCACAACGCGATCAGCATGCGGTGGGCGATGTTGTTGTCTCGCAGCGGTCTTAACGCCAGTCGCGCTAGAACCAATGCGTTGTCGTCGCCGGCGATGCGGTTGGCGCTGAGCTCACCGCATGACAAGCACTGGTGGATGATCGTCCACTCACCAGAGTCCCGGACGGATATGCTCACCGCCTCCATTCGGCCGCGGCAAGAAGCTGCCCGGTCGCCAGGGACACGACGGTCGACATGCAGGCTGGTCAGGCAATTCGGACAGTGGTTGCGGTGCCTGGTCCCAGGCGCATCCAGGGACACGTCCAGTCGACAGCCGACGCACCGGAAGTCGTTTGTTCGGTGCCCACCCTGACCGTGCAGGACATCCTTGCGCCGTTGGGGCCGTCGCCCGGCCTGCATACGGACGCGTTGATTCTTATTGCGTTTGGACATGCGGTCACCTCCTTCCCGGTTGATCAGAGGTCACCGAACGATTCGAGCGGGAACGGCGGCTGTGCCAACGGTCGCACCGCCGTGCGCATCAAGATGAGCTGATTGTCGTCGGCGCAGACCTGGTTCGAGGTCAGTTCATCGCAACGCACACATCGATGAATAACCATCCACTCACCGGTGCGGTGCATGGCGATGGCGATGGGTGGCATACGGCCGTGGCAGTCGCTGGCGCCTCCCTCGATGTGGTCGAGAACGTGCTGGGAGTGCAGGCACGACGGACAGTGGTTTCGTCGCACGCCATCTCGGTCGACGGTGGACACGGTCAGTCCGCACCATGTGCAGGTGAAGGTGCCGATCTTCAAAACGTTGTTCGGTGTGCTCGAATGAGATTTATTGGTGGACACCCGAGGTGCTCCTTGCTAAGAGGTCTGCGATGACAGCAAGGGCAGGCCGAGTGGCCTCGCCGAAATAGCCCACCCCACAAGCCGCATAACTACGGCGATACGAGGGTGTTGCTGGATCAAGGCACCGGTACGGCGCGTCCTGGCACCGTCTTCAGGGACGACGGTGCTGTATTTCTGGACGGCTGATCAGTCGATGCAGCGAGGCGCACTCGGCGCGAGCTGGGCGGGAGTAGACACAAATCTCATTTCTCTTTGGGGCGCAACGGACCTGGACGAGGTCTTTCGGCAACCGTGCGAAATTATCAACATCCCGCCCTGTCTTGCAATCGATTAATGGTTCCGATCGGCGACTTCCCGGCTCCCGTTGCCGTCCACCACCGAATGTGGCCGTTCAGTGAGCTTTCGGTACGCGGGTCCGCGCAAAGATATAAACGAAGGAACCGAGAACCGCCGCCAGGAAAAACACGACGACCGCCGCCAGAACCCAACCCGGCACGATCGTCCCGGTCGCGGTCAGACCGGAAAGAACAACGATGGTAGCGAACATCATGATCATGGCAGCCCCGGCCGCTTCCAGGCCCGACGCAAACACATCATTGAATGCCTCGCGCCGCTCCGCGGCAGTCCAATACGCGTGTGCGGACCGGCTGGGCAGATTGATCCTTGACGCAGGGACCCTCGATATGAACCAGCGTGCACCACCGAACATCGCGAGGAACAAGGCTGCTACTCCGCACATTCCGCCCAGGAAGTAGGCCGTGCTGTCCCACCGGTGGACGCCGCCGCTGGTGTCGTATTGCCCAGGGACCCTTTCGAGACCGAGAGACAGCATCCACACCACCGCCCCGCCAAACGACAACACAGAGACTCCGAGCGCGATACGAGTTGGCCTGCTTCGACGAATCGACATGTCTCGGACACTACGGCGCTCACCCAGATCGTGAGAATTGGTGCCATCGAATCTTCGGCATGGGTGTCTTCGGATCCTTCACTCCAACATCCGCGCAAACGTTTTCGTCTACCCAGGATGACCCCGGCGTGTGGCCGAGCATCGAGTACTCATCGAACAGCTCTGAAGCTCAGGTGCGGGCGTGACTGACGATATCCTCGCCGAATTCCCGCACCATCTCATTGGTGAGGGTGGGACGCACCTCGGCGATGACGTCCAGGTAGTTCTGGGTGTCAGCGTGGCAGCGTCCGCCTGAGTCGACACTGCGTTCGAATGTCGCCTGCGCGACCGTGCGTGCTGCATGAGCCACATCGGCAGGCGTGTAGCCCTCGGTTGCGGCCACGAGGGCCGAGATGTCGACTCGTTCCTTGCCGAGGTAGCGCTCCCACAGCGAGAATCGAGCCTCGGCATCTGGTGGGCCGATCGGCAATACGTAATCGAAACGTCCGTGCCGCAGGAACGCATCATCGAGTACGCGAACGGAATTGGTCGCGCAGACCAGAAGTCGCCCGGCGCGTTCCCGGAAACCGACGATCGACTTCAGCAGTTCATTGACAACCCCGACCGACGGCGATCCAGGATGTCGCTGGGCCGCGACCTCCTCGACCTCGTCGATGAAGACGACGACGTGCTCGAGTTCGTCCATGGACGTGAATGCGTGCCCGAGACCAGCAGCCAGGCCGTTCCCGTTCGACGCCAGGCGTGACGGAAAAAGCTCGACGAACGGCCAGCCCAGCCGACTGGCGATGGCACGTGCAAAGGTTGTCTTCCCGGTTCCAGGCGGCCCGAAAAGCACCACAGCCCGGGGCGGGGCCACCCCGTGGTCGGCCGCCAACTCCGGCCGGGACAGAGGCAGCACGATCTTTCGTTCGATGAGCGACTTCTCACGGGCCATACCGGCCACCTGAATCCACAGCCCGGCCGGCGGTACGGCACCGCCGAGTAGGGACAGAACCTCGGCGGCTCGCGGGGACACCGTTCCGACCTTCTCGTAGTACGTGACGCCGGAGCGCGCGGTAAAACCGGAATTGGTCAGAGCCGCAGCACCGGTCTCTCCGTCGGGCAGGAGTGCGGTGACCCGGCGCACCCCTTTGGCGTGCAGTCGGTGTTCGAGTTGCGAGAGCAGTGCGCTGCCGAGCCCTCGCCTTCGCCAGTTGGGGTCCAGCGAGATCCTCATGACCCAAGCGCGATCTTCGTCGATACGCCCGACCGCGGTCCCTACGATGCGTCCGTCCGTCACCGCCACGACGGCCGGATGGCGATTGAGCAGGCTGCCGACGACATCAGAGAGTGCGAACAGCGGTGACTGGTTCGTCGTGGTCGAACTGCTGTCCATGCGGACGACAGCCTCTAGATCCTCGGGTTCGAAATCTCTGATGTTCCAGGCGTCCATTCCGGCGCCTCCCAGAAGTGGTGGCAGAAACTTCCAGGTTACGCGCAGACATCGCATGGCATGACGGCTCGATATGGGCGGACGTGGAGGGTCGACGCAGGAATGCCACCCACGCGGGCGGCCGGAAGTCGTAATGCAGGCAGCGGTACCGGGATCTCGGATACAACGAGCGCCCAGTAGAACAAGCGCCCAGTCGTGGCGGTGGCAGTCACGAACCGTTGGCATGCCACCAGTGTCAGACGGCTATCAGTTGGGTCCATCCCAGGCCGATATTCGTGGGATCCAGCGCGGAACGTTGCGGCGGTAGTCGAGGTATTCGCTGCCGAAGCGCTTGGCCAAATGGGGCTCTTCCCAAAACCGGATACCGATCGCGATGAAGGCGAAGAAGACCACGAACCACACCAGTAACCAACCAGACGCAGTGACGGCCGCCTCCCCGAGCAGGATGCAGAGCACCCCACTCATCATCGGGTTCCGCACGTGCCGATACGGTCCGCGCACGACCAGCTTGACCGGCTCGCCTAGCAACTCTCCCGCACCGAGCGTGCCTTCGCCCACTCGATCGAACAGCACCACCGTCCAGATCAATAGGCCCAACCCGCCGGCGATCAGTAGGACACCGACTGTCAGCAGTGCAGCTCTCAGAGGGGAGTTGAGGGTGGGGATCCCGACGTCAGCAAACAGCGCGATGAGCCCCGGAATGACGAGTGCCATCGTGACCGGCGCCAGCAGGATGGTGGCCAGGTGCCGCCACCAAAGCCGTCGGACGCGCGAATCCGTATTCATGCCGGGCCTCCTTCCGAAGGCGCTGCCAAAAATACTTCAACTACTGTTGAAGAATAACTCTCCACTCGAATCAACGCAATGGTCAACGAGTGTTGAAGTATGCTGTCGTGAATGTCAGAACCCGCACGACGGGGTCGGTGGCGCACCGGCCAGCAGAATAGGCAGCGCATCATCGACGCAGCGCGCGAACGTTTCATGCGCGACGGGTACGAACGAGCCGCCGTGCGTGCGATTGCCGCCGACGCCGGTGTGGATGTCGCAATCGTCTATTACTTCTTCGGCAGCAAGGAAGGTCTGTTCACCGAGTCGGTGCTAGCGGGTCCCGAGCACCCACTGCACCAGCTGGCCACGCTCCTGGACGAGGGGACTGACCAGATCGGTCCGAGGCTGGTACGCCGCTTCCTGGAGCACTGGGACCAAGGCGACGTTTTTGAGCCACTACTGGCGTTGTGGCGTTCGGCCGATATCCAGCCACTGGCACGAAAGGTGTTGCACGACAGTCTTGCCGGCCCGCTAGCAGAACGGGTCGCGGCCGAATTCGGGGCGGCCGATGCCGAGCTGCGCGTCGAGTTGGTGGCCAGCCAGTTGGCAGGGCTGGCGTTCGCGCGTTACCAACTCAGGATTGAGCCGATAGCCTCCACCTCTATCGACGACCTCGTCGCCTGGCTCGGACCGATCGTGCAGCGCTACCTGTCCGATCCCAGCCCACACACGGTCGGATAGTCCGAAGTTCGGACTTGAATGGATGTCGGCAGTTCATTGCGCCGACGAACCCCGTCAAAAGCTCCCCAGGCCACCTCGCCGTTGACGATAATTACCTTATCCACGGCTTGCGACGCTCACCTGGAGGAGCGATGACCCAGCCAGATAATCCGTATGGTCCACGACCCGGCGGCGGGATCAGCCTTCCCGACTATTACCGGCCGATGACTTCGATCAACAACCGGAACTTCTACTCACCGGGGACCGAGATACTGCCCGAGGGCGAGATGCGCATCAGCATCCTGGGCAGCACCCCGTGGCCGCCAACCCGCTCTCAGGCAGGAACCTGCATCCTCGTCGAGTGCGGCAACGGCCAGCCCCAACCACGCCGGTTCTTCTTCGATATGGGTAACGGAAGCGTGAAGAACGCATTGGCCATGCAGGTGCCACCGTTGTTCATCAACGACATTTTCATCAGCCACCTACACGGCGACCACTACGCCGATCTGCCGTACATGTACCCGTTCACGGCCTGGGCAGGACGGTGGCAGCCGTTGCGCCTCTACGGCCCATCGGGCGCGACGCCAGAGTTGGGGATCAAGCACATGGCCAAGCACATGCGCGAGATGCTGCGCTGGCACGAGGAGAACTTCCTGCACGCGACCATCTCGGCCGGCTACGAGATGGATGTCACGGAGTTCGATTGGAAGGAAGAGAACGGCGTTTGCTACGACCAAGACGGCATCGTGGTACGACACTGGCCGCGTTCCCACGTCAAGGACGGGGCCTCCGCCTACCGCCTCGACTGGGAAGACGCCGGGCTCTCGGTGGTGTGGACCGGAGACGGTCGTCCCGACGAGAAAACCGAGAAATATGCCGCCGGCTGCGACGTGTTCATCACCGAGGGACAGATAGACACCCCGTCGCTGATGTCGCTGAAGTTCGGCGTCCCCGAGGAGCTCGCCAAGTACACGATCGATTCGTGGCACACGATGTACTACGCGGCGGGCTATCTGATGAACAAGGTCCAACCACGGATGGGAATGATCGTCCACTACGAGGCAGGCGGAGCGGCGCTGGACGCCGAGTCCGTTGCCGAGGTCCGGGCGAACTACGAGGGACTGTTCCAATTCGGCGGCCCCGACATCCAGGTCGTCAACGTGACCAAGGACCGGATCTGGTCTCGGGAGGCCGCGATCCCGGACGGTGCCGCGATCGCACCGCTCGACCCGCGGTGGCTGCTGCCCTCGCCGTTGCCGTCCGAGCTGGAACTGCCGCGTCCGGAACTGCCGCGTGAGCAGCAACAAGAACCGTTCCTGCGGGAGATGGAAATCGATCCACACGAGTACTATCCGCCTGACGCCGACCGTGACCCCGTGCAGAGTTGGCCGGACAAAGGCTTCAAGATCGACCCGCGCGACATGCTGAGGGCTCGGGGGATCGATCCCGATGAGTCTTGACGCGTCGTCGGCCCCGGAACGGGGCACAGGCGAGAGCGTCGATTCCGGCGCGACCCCGCTGACGATAGTCACCGGATTTCTTGGTGCGGGAAAGACCACGCTGTTGAACCGGATTTTGGGCGGCGGTCATGGTCTTCGCGCCGCGGTCTTGGTCAACGACTTCGGATCGATCAACATCGACGCCGACCTCATCGTCGGCGTCGCAGACGACATGATCAGCCTGGCCAACGGCTGCGTCTGCTGCGAGATCCGCGATGACCTCCTCGGCGCGGTCGAGCGGCTCGTCAGCTCTGAGGCACCGCCGGAGCACATCATCCTGGAAGCCAGCGGCGTGGCAGACCCCGCCGGTATCTGGGCGACATTCGCCGGTTCGCAGCGACCTGACTGGGTTCGGCTGGACGGCGTCACCTGTGTGGTGGACACGGAGCAGATTTTCGAACATCTCGACGAGGCCCCCGACTTGTTGATGCTCAAGGCGCGCCAGATCGGTTTCGCGGACCTGGTTGTGCTCAACAAGGTCGACCTGGCCGGACCCGCAACCGTGGCCTGGGTGAGGCAGTGGATCGACGCGATGATGGATCGCGTTCGGATTGTGGAGGCCGTCCAAGCCGACGTCCCGCCGGAAATCCTGCTCGGGGTGCGAAGCGAGGAACGAGGGCCAAGCTTTGAACGGCCCCACGGGGGACTCAGCCATCGGGAACAGTTCGAAACGTGGACCTTCAGGACCAGTCGCCTGTTCGACCCGCGATCGCTCCAAGAGATGATCCGCCGCGACTTGCCCGGCGAGGTCTACCGTTGCAAAGGCTTTGTGCGCGTTGACGGCGACACCCCGAAACGCATGCTGCTGCAATCCGTTGGGCGGCGTTCGGAGCTCACCCCCGCAGGGGCGAAAGCAACCGCGACACATAGCGAGATCGTGGCGATTGGAACGTCCGCGCTGGACCCGCAGCGCCTGCACCGGCTATTCGAACAGTGCCTCGTCACGAGGTGACGCATAGGTGAGCTACCGCATTCAGGCGATAAGCGGCGGAATTGCCCTACCGCCCCGACCAGACCGAAGGATCCCTGTACCTCAGTTCGAGTATGAGACTTGATAGCCGTTGTCGTGTTGCATAGCGTTCTTCGAGAAAAACTTTCAAACACCAGTTCATGAATCACTGGCAGCCGGATTCGAGGAGATTTAGTGAAGTTTCGCCTAGAGGTAGATCTGACGAAGCTGGACGGCAACGAGACCGAGGAATTGAGCCGTGTGCTGCGGTACTGGGCCGGGAACCTGAGTCACTACGATCTGAAAGAGAAGCCGAGCGAGGCCATCTACGACTCCGCTTACAACCCGGTCGGCACCTGGGTGGTTTCGTGACTGCGAAGTAATTCGGAGGCGTGCGTACGCAGCGCACACCGACTCCTCGTCCGCGACGTCAACCCGTACCGCCGCGGAGGCTCCGAGTTCATCCGCCGCCCACTGCGCATGCGCGTGGTTGAGGTCGGCGATTGTCAGTCCTGCATCTTGACGGTGAGACCGCCGTCGACGACGAGCGCTTGTCCTGTCAGGTAGCGTGATTCGTCGCTGACGAGGAAGCGGATTATCGTCGCGATGTCTGTGGGTGTCCCGACTCGTCCCCACGGGATCTTTTCCGCTGCTGCTGCCAAACCGTCGGGGCCGAGCGAATTGACCGGATCGATCGACTGTGGCGTCTCGATCACTCCGGGAATGATCGCATTGGAGCGGATCCCTCGTGGCGCGAGTTCGAGCGCCAGTGCCCGGCTGAGTCCGAGGACCCCCGCCTTGGCAGCCGAATAATGTGCGTGATCGGCCCACCCGTAGACCCCTCCCACGATCGAGGACATCGAGATCAGCGAGCCTGGTCCGGCCATCCGGGTCGAGGCCGCACGCAGCGTCCTCATCACGCCGGTCAGATCGACCTCCAGCATGCCGGACCAGGCTTCGTCGTCGAGTTCGGCGATAGCGTTCTTCCGCAGAATGCCTGCGTTCGCTACGGCGAAGTCGAGTCGTCCCCACTCCGTCAATGCCCGCTCGGCGAACGCCTCGACATCGTTGCTGGACCGCACGTCGACGTCCTGGATCACTCCCTTGCCGCCTGCCTCCTCGACCTGCCGCAGCGTTTCCTTCGGATCATGGGGATCTCCGGGGAAGGTGCCGATGACGACTCTGATACCCACCTCGGCCAATGCGACTGCCGTATGACGCCCGATTCCGCTCGCCCCGCCGGTGACGATGGCGACCTTGTTCTCCAAATTCTCGTACGGGTTGAACATGAAAGCTCCTCACGGTCCCCCCATCGGTTCTTCGGTGAATCAACTCTGGTCACATCAAGTCTGGCGCGAGCAACAGGTTGAAGCGTCAACTACAACCGTGGGTCCACCGGCTCGGACTCGAGTGCCAGAACCGCGAACACCGGCTCGTGCACACGCCACAGCGGATCACCCTCGGCGAGTCGGGTCAGCGCCTCTAGCCCGAGTGCATGCTCACGCAGGGCCATCGATCGTTTGCGACCCAGGGAGCGCTTGCGCAGCACCTCGAGATTCGAGGTGTAGTCGGGGCCGTAGATGATCCGAAGGTACTCCCGCCCCCGCACCTTGATTCCTGGCTGAATCCTCTTGTGCGCCAGTTCTGCTGGTGTCGCACCGACTGGCTTGACCACCATGCCCTCGCCGCCGGCATCGGTGAGTTTCGACCACCAGGCGGTCGCCCCGTCCCGGGAGACATCCGAGGTCAGATCGACGGACAGGTGCTTGGTATTCGTGATCAGCGGATCGTCGAGCGTCGCCAGCTTGGCGAGGTGCCACGAGTGCGTTTCCGTGACTGCTGTCGCCTTTCCCTCACAGGCGAGTATTTGAAACGGCGCGATACGCAGCCCGTCCAGGCCGGTAACCGGCCAACAGTAGCGCGCATATGCCTCTCGGAACCGACGCGCGTTGGCGGCCCGAGTTCGGGTGTGGGTCAACAGGCCGTCGACATCCAGACCCCGCGCCGCGGCCCGCTCCAGAGCGGCAATCGCATCCGGCAGCGCCGCACCCGCCGCGGCCCCGACCGAAGCGTACTGGCTGCGGATCAGTTCTTCCGCCTTCGCCGACCACGGCATCAGTTCGCAATCCAGCGCCAACCATGGCGACCCGAGGTCGTCCATCAGCGGCTCACATGCGTGACGTAGCCGGGCGACCAGTTCACTCATCCGGTCCGCATCGTCGAAGAATGGTCGACCGGTTCGGGTGTAGACGATGCCCGAACTGCCGTCGGTGACGCCGAAGCGCTTCGCCGCTGTTTCGGCATCGCGGGCCAGCACGGCGATCGCCCGGGAGCCCATGTGCTTCTCCTCGCACACGATCTCGGTGACCCCATTCGCCCCGAACTCGGCGAAAGCCTCTACTGGATGCTCCAGGTAACCGTCGAGGTTCGATGTCGCCGGTGGAGCCATGGTCGGTGGAAGGTACACCAGCCAGCGCGGGTCGACGGCGAATCGGCTCATGATCTCGAGCGCGGCGGCGGTGTTGTCCTCACGCACCTTCATGCGCCCGCTGTAGTACCGGACGTCGATGTGCCGGGTCCCGTGCACGTCGTCGATGGACAACTGCATCGGATCCCGCTGTTTCGCATGCCAGTACTCGCCCGGGTCCGTGCCGAACGGCCGCACCGATTCGGACCATACCTGTTCTGCCGGAACGGAAACGATTTCCTTGCTCGGGTAGCGCAGCGCCGTCAGCTTGCCGCCGAAGACGGCACCGGTGTCGAGGCAGATGGTGTTGTTGACCCACTCGGTCTCCGGCACGGGAGTGTGGCCGTAGACGACCATGGCCCGCCCGCGATAATCGCGGGCCCAGGGGTAGCGCACCGGCAGTCCGTACTCGTCGGTCTCGCCGGTCGTGTCCCCGTACAGTGCGAACGAGCGCACCCGGGCTGACGCGCGGCCGTGGTAAGCCTCCTTCAGCCCAGCGTGCGCGACCACAAGGTTTCCACCGTCGAGCACGTAGTGGCTGATCAGGCCGTCGAGGAAGGCGTGCGCGGCTCTACGGAAGTCGTCGGATTCCGCAGCAAGCTGATCCAGAGACTGCTGCAGCCCGTGTGACACTGTCACGTTCCGCCCGTGGAGTGCCCGGGCAAGCTTCTGTTCGTGGTTGCCCGATACGCACAGCGCGGTTCCGGCTGCCACCATGCCCATCACCAGGCGCAGCACTCCGGGGGTGTCTGGTCCACGATCGACCAGGTCGCCGACGAACACCGCGGTCCGGCCCTCGGGGTGGTGGGCGCCGTCGCCATCGGGCTCGATCTTCCAGCCGAGCTTGCGCAGCAGAGATTCCAGTTCATTCCGACAACCGTGCACGTCGCCGATGATGTCGAAGGGGCCTTTCAGCTCCCGCTTGTCACTCCACGCCTTCTCGGTAGATACAGTCGCCGAGTTGACTTCGTCGACTCCCGTGAGCACGTGAACCCGTCGGAAACCTTCTCCGTCGATCTTCTGCAGTGAGCGTCTCAGGTCCTTGTGCTGCCGCTGAACAACGTGCGGACCGAAGTTGCGATCTGCACGCGTTGCGTTGCGCTCGATCGCTTCGGCCGCGGGAACGTCGAGCACGATCGCGTCCACGAGGACATCGTGCGACTTGGCCAGATCGATCAGCGACTTGCGCGATCTGGGTTGCACACTGGTGGCGTCGACGACCGTGAGCAGGCCGCGCCGAAGCCGGACCCCGACAATATGGTGCAGAACGTCGAATGCGTCCGGAGTCGAAGTCTGGTCGGTTTCGTCGTCGGCGACCAGCCCGCGGCAGAAGTCGGATGAAATCACTTGTGTAGGGGCGAAATGCTTTGCGGCGAAGGTGGACTTACCGCTGCCCGATACTCCCACGAGCACCACCAGCGACAGCGCAGGCACCGAGATATCAGACATTGTCACCCCCGATCCGTGTGAAAACCGCCATCTGTGTAGGTGGACCGACCTCGGGGTCGTCGTCACCGACCGGCCGGAAGTCGACTGTGTATCCATGGACGCCGCAGACCTTGCCCGCCCACGAGTGGAATTCGGGCCGCGACCACTCGAAGCGGTGGTCGCGGTGGCGCATACCGTGTAGGCCCGTGTAGCGCACGTTGTATTCGGAGTTGGGTGTAGTCACGATTACGTGTTCAGGGCGTGCGGTCCCGAAGATCACCTGTTCGAGAGCGGTCAGCCGTGGAGGATCGATGTGCTCGACGACCTCCATCAACACGGCCGCCTCGTATCCGGTGAATCTCTCGTCGGTGTAGGTGAGGGCGGCCTGGAACAGGTGCAGCCGCTCACGGCGCCGCTCCGGTATCCGATCCAGCCGGAGCTTGCGTGCCGCTGACGTCAGCGCCCTGGTCGACACGTCCGCGCCACCGACCTTGGTGAAGTCGGGATTGTCCAGCAATGCAGAAACGAGCTCGCCGGAACCGCAACCGAGGTCGATGACCGAGCGGACATTGCGCTCGCCGAGTACGTCTAGGACCACTTGGCGCCGAAGCAGATTCAGCGGGTTCCTGACGCCTGCGGTGTCCGTCTCGTGTTCGTCGCCCGTGCCGACTTCCTCGTCGATCGGCGGTTCCAGTTGCTCCTCGACGTCGTCGCCGAGTTCGGCGAGCCGCTCGAAGGCGGAACGGGTGAGGGCGGATCGGTGCCGTAGGTAGCGGCGAGTGATGAGCGCTCGCTCGGGGTGTTCCGCGAGCCAGGACTCACCGGCACGGATCAGTTTGTCGACCTCGTCGGAGGTGACCCAGTAGTGTTTGGCGTCGTCGAGTACCGGAAGCAGTACGTACAGGTGATTCAGGGCGTCGGCGAGTCGGACGCGTCCGCGCAAGGTGAGTCCCACATAGCGGGAGTCGCCCCATTCCGGGAACGCATCGTCGAGGGGAACGGTGCGCGCCTCGACAGTCCATCCCAGTGGCGTGAAGAGCCGTTCGGCGAGGTTCGGTCCGCCACGACACGGTAGAGCCGGGAGCGAAATCTCCAAGGGTATGGGCGAGGAGGCAAGCTCGGGCTTGATGGTGCACCGTCCTGCGCGGGCGGTGCGGAAGACGTCTGCCAACGCCACCGACAGCAAGGATGACGCGGAGTACGGACGGTCGTTGACGTACTGGCCGAGGGTGAAATCTGGTGTGGACCTACCTGATGTGCGGGTGAGTCGGATCGCATCGACATCCAGCAACAGCGCGGCCGTGCAGCGATCCTCGTTCGCCTCGGGGTAGAAGACATGTGCGACGCCGCAGGATTGGGTGAACTCCTGGACCCGATCCGGGTGCTTGTGCAGCAGGTAGCCGAGGTCGGTCGCCGGCCGCACAGTAGTGGAAATCGTGAGAATCACTAGCGCACCTTGCCACAGTTCGGGCGTTCATCGCATCGGTAATTCAGCCGCTTCAGTGCAATCCGGTTCGTTGGTGGTGGTCGGCCTGGGACAGCAGGTGTCGCCCTTCCAGGCATTGACGCCTTCTCGCATTGCGATCACCGCGATGATGAGAGCAGCAATCGGGTCGGCCCAGGACCAGCCCAGCAGACTATTGAGCAGCAAACCGGCCAGCAGGACCGCGGACAGGTAGGTGCACAGCAGCGTCTGCTTCGAATCGGCCACCGCAGACAGCGACCCTAGTTCGCGGCCTGCGCGGCGTTGAGCCCACGAGAGCATGGGCATGATCGCCAGGCTCGCGGTAGCCAAGGCGATGCCGATGGTCGAATGCTGAGCCTCGGAGGCGCCGAGCAGCGAGCGGATCGCTTCAGCGGCGACGTAGAAGGCGAGAGCGAAGAACGACCATGCAATGATTCGCAGGGCGGTCCGTTCGCGCGCACGATGATCTTTGCCGGCGAACTGCCACGCCACAGCCGCGGCGGAGGACACCTCGATCACCGAGTCGAGGCCGAAGCCGATCAGCGCGGTTGAGGAGACCCGCGCTCCCTCGGTGAGGGCGATTCCGGCCTCGAGCACGTTGTAGCTGATCGTCGCACCGACGAACCAGCGGATCCGGCGTGACAGCACCGCTCGCCGCTCTTCGGTGGAAACCCGCTGTGCCGAGTGCAGGTCGATGTCGGGAGGCATCAACAGCACTCGTCGGTGTCTGCAGCTGGGCAGCACGACGGGTCTACCGCCAGCACCAGTCCGAGCAAGTCGTCGAGGGCCCGACCGATACGAGGATCGGCGAGCTCGTACCGGGTCTGTCGGCCTTCTCGTGCGGCGACGACCAGCCCACACCCCCGCAGGCACGCCAGGTGATTCGACAGTATCTGCCGCGAGACTCCGATCCGTTCGGCCAACTCGGACGGATATCCCGGCCCCGACCGCAGATTCAGCAGAATCTGGGTCCTCGTCGCGTCGGACAATGCGTAGCCGAAGCGGGTCAGCGCGTCACGATGAATCGTTGCCTCCACGCCCAGATAGTACATCCAAATCTGAATTCAGGAAATCTTGAATTGAATCTACAGGCTTGAAGGGCGTGCGGGTGGCCTAGGTCAGAGGTGTCAATTCGCCAGTGAGATACCGCTGCAGATTGGGGGCTACCAGTTCGACGATCCGCTCGGGTGTGGCCGAGGACAGTGGTTCGAGGGCGAGCAGGTACCGCATCGTGACCAACCCCATCAGCTGGGTGGCCAGGAGGTTCGCGCGCCACCTGGCCAACTCCGGGTCGGCCTCGACGGACTCCGCGATCGGTCGCAACGCCCGCTCGAGCAGGAACTCTCGTAAAAGCCTGGCGCTGCGCTCATGTGCGATCGAACTGCGAAAGAGAGCCGTTGCCGCTGGACCTGTTGGGGAATCCCAGATTTCCAGTATTGTGCGCAACATCCGCTCGGCGAGCCGGTCAACTGGCCCGTCGATGATTGTGTCTACGTATTGTCGCGGGTCGATCGGGGCGTCCATCAACGCCAGGAACAGTTTTTCCTTGGTACCGAAGTAGTGGTAAACCAACGCCGGATCCACCGCAGCGGATGCGGCGACCGCGCGAACGGTTGTCCCACCATACCCGTGCTGTGCGAAGGCAAGCCTTGCGGCACTGAGGATCTGGTCTCGGGTGTTCTGTTTTCCCGGCCGCCGCCCGCTACGCCGTCCGGTTACCATCATGACTCGATCTTCGCGTCGCGGTCGATCAGCACCATCGTCTCCTCCAGGGTGGCGGGCACGTCGGTCACCGCTGCCTCCACCCCGGCAGAATCGAGCGCAGCGCGCACGACGGTGGCGTCGGTCCCCGCGACCCGCACCACTCGTCCGGCGAGTGTCACGGGGAGTTGCGCCGCCACCAGCGCGTCGAAAGCGCGTGCCCACTCGGCCGTTCGCACGGTGATCGCCCGCTGCCCGCCGATGATGTCGTCGAGTGTTCCGTGCGCCACCAGGCGTCCGCGGGACATGATCACCAGCCGGGTGCACTGCTGGGCTTCCTGCAGGTAGTGCGTAGTAACGAGCACTGCACGACCGGTGTCGGCCTGGTCGTGGATGGTGTCCCACAACTTCGTGCGGGCCAGTGGGTCCACGCCTGAAGTCGGCTCGTCCAGGATCACCAATTCCGGGCGGTGCGAGAGCGCGCAATAGAACGCGAGCTGCCGTTGCAGACCCAATCCGATTCCGCCGACCTGACGAGTCGCAACCTCCTCGAGCGCATCCGGCAGTGGCGGGGCGGCAATCCCGAACGCTTCGGCCACGAATTCGACGTTCTGTCGCACCGACAGTTCTTGGTAGAGCCCGAGTCCCTGCGGCATGTAGCCCAGCCTGCGGCGGGTCCCTCGTGATGGCGGAGCTCCGAACACGTCGATCGCTCCTCGATCCACGAGCTCCAGCCCTAGGATCATCCGGATCAGCGTGGTCTTTCCTGCCCCGTTCGCTCCGATCAGTCCGACGATCTCCCCGGGGTGAACCTCTAGGGACATCTCTCGTACCGCGGTGAACGACCCGAAGCTCCGCCATACCCCTCGTACATCGACAACCGCTGGCTCAGTCATTTCCTGACCCCCGCTGCTCGGCGCGCGCCAACATCAGCGCGATAACCGCATCCTCCAAGTCGGGCAGCCCGTTCCGATGCGGTTGCGCGGACGGATTCCACACCCGAAATATGTTGCCCCGTCGCCAGGCCCGTTCCGATTCCGGGCCGGCGGGTCGTATCTGCTCGGTGGTGATCGAGCCCGGGATCGAGGAGATCACTTCGTCCGGGGTACCAAACCCGAGGACCACGCCGTCTTCGAGTGCGAGCACTCGGTGCGCTCGCTCTGCCTCGTCCAGGTAGGTCGTCGACAGCAGCACTGCGGTGCCTGCCGCTGCCGCCTCCGCCACCATCCGCCACAGCTCCACACGGCTGACCGGATCCACGCCGGTGCTCGGTTCGTCGAGCAGCAGCACGCGCGGGCGCGGCAGCACCGCGAGGCAGAAGCCCAGTTTGTGCCGCATGCCGCCGGACAGTTGTCCGCCGAGCCGGTCGCCGACGTTCCCGAGGCCGGCTGGGCCGAGCAGGAGCTCTTTCCGATCCGACAGCAGCTTCGAGCTCATTCCGTAGGCGCTGCCGACGAATTCGACGTTCTCGTCCACTGTCAGGTCATGCCACACCCCCGTCGCGCTCGGCTGGAACCCGACCTCGTCCTTGGGAGGCATTGTCACAGTGCCGTCGGCGATCGGCACTCTGCCCGCCAACGCGCCGAGCAGGCTGGTCTTGCCCGCTCCGTCCCCCCCGACGACCGCGGTGACCTGTCCGCGCGGAATGTCGATTGTCACTGCGTCGAGCACCGGCCTACCGGCCAGGCGCACTGTCAACCCGACCGCACCCCAGGCGCTTTCACTCGGCACTTCGCACCACCGCCTTACCTGCCGGTGCGATCGACCTCTTCAACCGGAACACCGCCGCACCGAAGATGATCACAGCCATCACGATCAGCACCGCGATCGGCACCCACATGGTATTCAGCTCTGCCCCGCGCAACATCACGCCCTGCGAGATCTTCGTGAAGTAGGTCAGTGGCAGCAGGTACCCGATCCAACGGACCCCGGCAGCCATCGCGTCGAGTGGAAAGATCATGCCGGACAGCAGGACCTGTGGGAGCATCACCATCAAGGCCGCCTGGATCGCCTGCCCGGTCGTCGTCGAGATCGTCGAGATGAACGCCCCCAGACCGAGCACAACGAATAGGAAGACCGCCGCGCCCAGCGCGAAGATCAGCACGTTGCCGTTGAACGGCACACCGAAGATCCATATGCCGAGCAGGGTCACCGCAATCATGTCGATGGCAGCCAGCAGGAAGTATGGCGCGATCTTTCCGGCGATCACCTCTGCCGGTGAAAACGGCATCACCGCAAGCTGCTCCAGCGTTCCCGCCTCACGTTCCTTGACCAGGCCGATGCTGGTGATGATGCCGCCGATGAACGTCAGGATCAGTCCGATGATCGCGGGCACCATCACCCAAGATGTCTTCAGGTCCGGGTTGTAGAGCACCTCCGAGTCGACTGCCGGGCCCATTCGTGCGACGGCGATCTTGGCGGATTGGGCGGCGAAGAGATTCGATCCGTCGATGTACACCATCGGCTTCCCGGCTCCGGTGACGATTGCCAGGTCGGAGACGTCGTCACGCAACGCATTGCGCGCGGTCGTGTCGGTGCCCGTGGGATCGACGGCGTCGATGCGAAACTCCGCCTCCGTCTGTGGGGTGGCTTGGAGTTGATCGGCCACCGCCTGGGCGTTCGGGCCGGTGATCGTCACGCCGAGAGTTCCGACGGTGAAGTTCGCTGCGAACCCGAAGACGATCAGTAGTAGCACTGGTAGCGCAATCAGCATGGCGAGTGTGCGGCGATCTCGCCGCAGCTCACGAAATTCTTTGACGATCATCGCGCGCATGGGCACTCCCAGGAGAGGCAGGCGGAAATTAATTCATCAGACTGTGAATTAATGGTAGGCCCCGTACTGGACCCCGTCAAACATTTGACGCGGGTGTCGACGGAATGTGTCAAGCGTGTCAGCGCCGCAGGATTTCGGTTCGGTTTCCAGCGAAAAAGGGCTCGGCTGACGGATGATGAAGCCACAGCTCGGTCACCCGTTGCGTGCAACCCAGAGGGCTGCTGCGGCCGAAGAGACGGGAGGAAATCGTGTTGCTCGACGGAATCAACCACATTGCTTGGATCTCCAAGGACGTCGCCCGGTTGGCCCAGTTCTATGCCGAGGTTTTCGACGCCGACGTCGGGCCGACACGGTCTCACGGTCAGGACGGCAGAGAAACGATGACCGCCATTCGTATCGGCCCGCATACCGAGCTGAACATCTTCGTGATCGAAGGCAATACCGAAGCCGAACGTCAAACACCGATGTGGGGGCGGGGTCGCATCGACCACTTCGGCCTACAGGCCGCCTCACCCGAGGCGTTCTCCACGATTCGCCAACGACTGATCGACCGGTCCGCCAGCGACGGCAGTATCAACGACTTCGGTGCAGTCCACAGCATCTTCTTCCGTGATCCCGACGGGCTCGAAGGCGAAGTGGTCATTGCCAAGCCGTCGAGTTGAGCCACGGACCCGAATGCTTGGAGGAAGGCCCACGCTGCTCGACAGTCGTCAGCCGACGTCACTCCGCAGCCGGTCGAGACCGTCGAGGATGAGGTCGAGTCCGAATTCGAACTCGTCGGCATAGTCGTAGCCGGGCTTCATGGCGTGGTCGACGATCATCTCGGTGAGATACGGAAACTCACCGGCGGGAATCTGGTCGAGGATCGTCTCCGCGACGTCTTCGAGATCGTCGGGGCCCTCGAACGGCAAGTTGAGCTCCTGTAGGACGAAGCCGTACAGATAGCTGTCGATCACAGAAAACGCATGGGCTGCACCGGCGATGCTGAAGCCGCCCCGGCGCAGGATTCCGATCACGGCGTCGTGGTGTCGAAGAGTCGCGGGCCCGGGATTCCCCCGGGAGTCCATCAGACCGATCGCCCAAGGGTGGCGGACGAGGACGGCGCGCGCCGAGATCGTCCGGTCCCGGATCGCTTTCCGCCACTCGTCCTCTCTCACGGGTAGATCGATCTCACCGAAGATGGTGTCGACCATTCCGTCGAGGATGGCGCTCTTGTTCGCAACGTGGTGATAGAGGGACATCGCCTCGACGCCGAGGTGATCGGCGATTTTGCGCATCGAGACCGCGTTGACGCCCGCGCCGTCGGCGAGGTCGACAGCCGTGCCGAGGATTGCATCGAGCGTGAGTGGTGCATGAGGGCGTTCGCGACGTGCTGGTTTCTCTGAAGGCAACTGGGCTCCTGCGCAAATGGATGCATTCCGTCCTTGACTACCTTACTGTGTAAGGTACCTTACGGTGTAAGACTGTTGTACGAGTGAGGAGATCACATGGAAGCCGCGGAAACCCAAAAGAACCGCAACCCGCAGAAACTGGGCAAGGTGTGCATCGTCGGCGCATCGGGCAAGCTGGGTCGCTACATGGTTCGGCATGCGCTCGATCGGGGGTACGAAGTCGTCGGCGTCTGCCGCGAGAAGAGCGTGGACAAGCTCGCGGAGTTCGAGGGCCGGATCACCATCGTCCCCGGAGCAACCGACGATCGAGAGGTCATTGCGCGAGCCGTGGCGGACTGCGACGGCGTTCTGACCGTGTTGGTGCCATGGGGTGTGCACAACTATTCCTCGGGCACCGCGCAGGCCGTCCTCGACTTTGCGCGCCCCGATGCGCGGCTCGTGTTCTCCTGCGGCTGGCACATCACACGCGACGGCAAAGACGTCTACACGCGCAGGTTCAAGGCGACCCTCGCGGTCATCAGCCGATTGACCAGGCTGCTCCGGCTCGTGGACATATACGACCAAGTCGAGGCGTGCAGGCGGATCTTCGCCAGTGACACCCGGTGGACCGTTGTTCGAGGCAGCGGCCTGGAAGAAGGTGAGAGTGAAGGGCTGCCGGTCTGGAGCAGGCATGTCGGAGATCCTGTGCTCGCGAGCGACTTGACCCGTCGCGTGGACTTCGCGATGTTCATGGTCGAGGCCCTGCGTGACGACACTCTCATACAGGAGGCGCCCGCGATCGTCGGACGTCTGGCCCCGTCCGCGCTCGCGCACGCCGAGGGGGCAGCATGAGCGTCGCCCTCGCATCGTCGTCCACCACGTCGCACGCCCTGCCTGCAAAGCCCTCGCCTCAGCGCCTGGCGCGAACCACCGGCTGGTTGTATCTGGTGCTGGCGGGGCTGGGGATGCTTGGGCCGCTCATGCTTGAATCGCTCGTCGTTCCCGGCGACGCTTCGGCGACGGCAGACTCGATCGCGCAGTCGCTGTGGCTCCTGGATGTCAGCCTCGTCGCCTGGATCGCGATCATTGCGGTGGACGTCGTCCTGTCGGTGGCTCTCTACCTGCTGCTGGCGCCGGCGGGACGGGCACTTTCTCTGGCCGCCGCCGCGTTCCGGCTGGTCTACTCCGCGGTCGTGGGGGCGTTGCTGATCCTGCCGTTCATCGCCCGCGCTCTGCTCACCGGTGGGTCGGACGATGCAGTCGACCGCCAGGCACAGGCGTTGGCCGCGCTGGAGGCCTTCGATGTGGGTTTCCTGCTGGCGCTTGTGTTCTTCGGATTCCACCTCCTGGTTCTTGGACCGCTGCTGCTCAGGTCACGTTACGTCCCAAGGGTATTCGGTGTTCTCCTGTCGGTGGCAGGCGCCGGCTACATCACAGACAGCCTGCTGCACCTGATCACCGATGCCGGTGGCGGCCCGATCTCCGCAGTGTTGCTCACCCCAGCCGTCATCGGTGAGATCGGGCTGGCCGTCTGGCTGCTGATCAAGGGCGTTCAGACCCCGAATGGTAAGGCGCCGGATCTGTGATTTTCTCTGCGCTCGAGGCTGAGTCGTGCGAGCGTCGTGCCCGTTCGGTTGGTCCGTTCACATACCATCGAGAACGTCCCGAAAACGGTATGTGGGAGTGCTCATGACACGGGTCCGTGCGGCGGTGATCGGCGGTGGCATCATCGGTTTGGCTGTTGCCCGGGAACTCCTACACCGGATGAACGAAGCCCAGGTGACGGTGTTCGAGAAGGAAGGGCACGTAGCGGCCCACCAGACCGGTCACAACAGTGGAGTCGTACATGCCGGCCTCTACTACCAGCCCGGCAGCCTCAAAGCGCGACTGTGTCGTCGTGGTGTCACCTTGCTGCGGCAGTACGCCCGGGACAAGGACGTCGCGTACGAGGAGTGCGGGAAGTTGGTGATAGCTCAGGACGCGTCCGAAGTCGAGCGTATGAATGCCATCTTCGACAAAGCCGTCGCCAACGGTGTGCCGAACGTGCGCGTCGTCGCCGGCGGCGAAATCGCCGAGATCGAACCGCACGCGCGCGGTATCGCCGCCGTGTACTCACCGTCGACGGCGATCATCGATTTCGTCGCGGTAGCGGAGGCTCTCGCCGCGGACATCGCGGCTGCCGGTGGGCGCGTGCTGTTAGGCCGGGAAGTGCTCGGACTGGCCAGCCGATCCACGGAATCGGTGGTCACCACACGGGAGGGTAGTCAGGCCTTCGACGTGGTGGTCACCTGTGCCGGTCTCCAATCGGATCGGGTGGCGATGATGTCGGGAGAACCACGATTACCGCGGGTGGTGCCGTTCTTCGGCGACTACTTCCTACTCGAACCAGGACGGTCGTCTCTCGTCAAGGGTCTGATCTACCCCGTCCCGGATCCCCGGTACCCCTTCCTGGGAGTGCACTTGACCAAGCGGATCGATGGGCGAATCATGCTCGGACCGAATGCTTTTCTCTCTGCGGGGCGTGAGGCATATGCCCGTCGTGGATGGTCGGCATCTGATATGGCATCGTCGATCGGTTTTCCCGGATTCTGGCGATTCGCGCTGCGCAACACCGCGGCGGCCGCCCGCGAGGCCCGCACAGTCCTGAGCACCGGCGCCTTCGTGAAGGAGGCGCAGAAGTACGTCCCCGAGGTGCGACGGGCCGACGTCATGCGCGGGCCCCGGGGCATTCGCGCTCAAGCCATGAATGCGGATGGAAGCCTGGAGGACGATTTCGTCATCACCGGCAACGGGCGCATCGTCCACGTGCGCAACGCACCTTCGCCGGGCGCCACCTCGTCCCTCGCCATCGCCGAATACGTCGTGACGAAGGTTCTAGAGCGCACGTCCGTCTGATGTGCAGGGGCATCCCCGATGTGGACGGGCGGGTCCGGGCCGGCTCGAGTTCAGGTCACTACAACTTTCGCGCTGGGCCAGGAATTGTTGACGTACCCGTGTGGGTTCCACAACTGAGCGGCTGATTCGGGTTGCATGGCGCCGGTGGTGTCCCATGCGCGCGCTGTGATCGTGAGTGACCCTGGCTTCGCGTCGATCACCAGCGACCATCGCCGCCACAACCAAGGACTCTGCTCGGCGTCGAGTTCTGCCTGCGTCCACGTGTGGCCACCGTCGATGGACACGTCGACCCGGGCGATCCCGCGACCATCGCCCGCCAACGCGTACCCGCGGACTGCGAGCGGCCCCGCGGAGACGGCTGCCCCGTCGCCGGGGTCGAGGATGTCGCAGTTCAGTGCGACTGAGGAGAGCGGGATCCCGTCGCCTGGGCGCGCGGTATGGGGATCGGCGTCGGCGGGAAGGATGTGATACGCCGTGGTCTGGAAGTAATTGTCGGACGGGTGGTCTTGGACGCTGATCCCGGTAATCCACTTGACGCTGCGGGCACCGATATATCCCGGAACCACCACGCGGACGGGCCCGCCGTGCACTCGGGGCAGGGGCTCCGAGTTCATCTCCCACACGAGTAGAACTTCATTCGACATGGCTTTGGACAGCGGGATCGAGCTGCCGTACGGCTGCGGAGGTGTGGCTTCGGACGCGACGTCGGGTGCGGTGAACTCCACGTGTGCGGATTCGGTGGTGTGGACGCCGCACGTGTCGAGGACGTCGGACAGGCGCACCCCTTTCCACTCGGCGGTCGATGTGGCCCCCGATTCCCAGGGGTCCTCGCCGACGATGTTACGCACGGCGTTGAAACCGGCCCTGCGGTTACCCGCACATTGCAACGTTGCGACGACTCCGTGGGACTCGAAACGGTCCTCGAGGTCCGAGAGCGTGAATTCCCGTTCATCGG
Organism: Rhodococcus sp. NPDC049939; assembly: GCF_040656415.1. Taxonomy (NCBI): domain Bacteria; kingdom Bacillati; phylum Actinomycetota; class Actinomycetes; order Mycobacteriales; family Nocardiaceae; genus Rhodococcus; species Rhodococcus sp. NPDC049939. The sequence goes on from NZ_JBFAMC010000003.1 coordinate 218,884, forward strand.
CCACCAGACCGGTGACCGAGAGTCGCCACTGCTCGCTGGAGATGTCCGGGATCTCGCCGTGGTTGCGGCAGTAGAAGGTATCTATGGCGGTGACGTCGGCATTTGCGAGGGCGGAACCAACCGGCTCAGCGTTGTATGGAGACTGTTCGTGGACTATCATGTCATCGCGCTTTCCCCACATATATGCACCTGCAATTCGTCTGTGTGCGTGCCAATCTGGTTCGGGTGCGGGCCTGATACTCCTTTCCGACTGTAACAAGAACGGTTAGTCAGAGGATCTTCTGCGTAGAGACGCACCTTCAGCGGTGACGGAGAGCAGAGTGGACGTATTCCGGCGATTTCAGGAGACGTGATCCACATGGCTGAGCCCATCGATGAACACTTCATCATCACTGTCTCTGCAATGAGGCGCGGTGCAGGCGGAGGCTTCGGCGATCGGGATGCACCTCTGTGTGAGGGGCATTCGCTGACGGTGCGGCAGGCGCTCAGGCTCTTCGATTCGCAGCTGGGCAGTCGACATCTCGATCTGGCGGCGCGGTGGCTTCGATCCCTGGGAAAGGGCTTCTACACCATCGGTTCCTCCGGACACGAAGGAAATGCGGCGGTGGCGGGGGCTCTGCGTCCGACCGATCCGGCTCTGTTGCACTACCGGTCCGGCGGATTCTTCCTCGAACGGGCGCGGCAGGTCTCCGGTAGTGACCCGTTGAGGGACGTCCTGCTCGGGGTCGTTGCGGCTGCCCAGGAGCCGATGTCCGGCGGACGGCACAAGGTCTTCGGGCGCCACGATCTCAACGTGATTCCGCAGACCTCGACGATCGCTTCGCATCTGCCGCGCGCCGTCGGGGTGGCTTTCTCCATCGCCAGGTCCGCCAAACTGCACGTGACCTCTCCTTGGCCCGAGGATGCCCTCGTGGTGTGCAGTTTCGGTGACGCCTCGGTGAACCATTCGACGGCGGCGGGAGCGATCAACACGGCCATCCAGGCTGGGTATCGAGGTTTGTCGACGCCGCTGCTGTTCGTCTGCGAGGACAACGGCATCGGGATCAGTACGAAGACCCCGGATGGGTGGATCACGTCCGCCTTCGGCACCAGGGAAGGCCTCGAGTACTTCGTCGCCGACGGTTCCGACCTGCCGACGGCATTCACCACGGCCGCTGCTGCCGCGGAGTGGGTGCGAGTCCATCGGCGTCCGGCATTTCTGCACCTGCGAACGGTACGACTCATGGGGCACGCTGGGTCCGACGTCGAATCTGCGTACCGCAGCCCGGACGAAATCACCGCGGATTTCGACCGCGATCCGGTGCTGTGCACGGCGCGCCTACTGGTCGAGGGCGGTCACCTCACGCACACCGAGGTTCTCGACCTCTACGAGAAGAAGCGCGCCGAGGTCCGCGAACTGGCCGAGCAGGTCGGCGAACTGCCGCAACTCGACAGCGCCTCGGCGGTGATGTCTCCGCTGCGAGACGGTCTGGAGGAGGCGGTCGCCGCCGTTGCCCCGCGCAACCCGGATCAGGCCCGGCGAATCCAGGTTCTCGGGACACCCCTTCCAGAAGACGAGGGTCCGTTGACCGTCGCGTCGGCGATCAATCGGGCGTTGCTCGACGTTCTCGCGCTCTACCCTGAGGCGCTGGTTTTCGGTGAGGATGTCGGTCGCAAAGGTGGCGTCTACGGCGTGACCAGAGGGCTGATGAAGAAGGCCGGGCCTGCACGGGTGTTTGATACCTTGCTCGACGAGCAGGCGATCCTCGGCCTCGCCCTCGGCGCCGGGGTGTCCGGTCTGCTGCCTATACCGGAGATCCAGTACCTCGCCTTCCTGCACAATGCTGCGGATCAGATCCGCGGGGAGGGCGCTACGCTGCAGTTCTTCTCCAACCGCCAGTACCGGAATCCGATGGTGGTCAGGGTCGCCGGATACGGGTACCAGAAGGGCTTCGGCGGACACTTCCACAACGACAATTCGATCGGCGCACTGCGCGACATCCCCGGCATCGTGATCGCCTCGCCGGCGCGTCCGGATGACGCGGCAGCCATGATGCACACCGTCGCGGCGGCCGCGTACACCGCAGGCGTGGTGTGCGTGTACCTCGAACCGATTGCGCTGTACCACAACCGGGATCTGTTCGAGGAGGGTGACGAGAAATGGTTGGCTCCGTACCCGAAGCGAGTGCAGGGCAAAGTCCCGGTAGGAAAGGCACGCACTTATGGCGACGGAGAGGCCCTGACGATCGTCACCTTCGGGAACGGGGTACGCATGAGCCTGCGGGTCGCTCGCCGGCTTCAACGGCTGAACATCGCTGCGCGGGTAGTGGATATGCGATGGCTGGCACCCTTGCCAGTGGAGGACATCATCCATGAGGCCGACGCCACGGGTCGGGTACTGGTCGTCGACGAAACCCGTCGATCCGGTGGTGTGTCCGAGGGTGTGGTCGCAGCACTCGTCGACGCGGGCTTCAACGGCCGCCTCTCCCGTGTCGCAAGTGAGGACAGTTTCATCCCTCTCGGTGACGCGGCACAGGAGGTGCTCCTGTCCGAGGACACCATCGAGGCCGCCGCCATAGCACTTGTGTCTTCGCCGAATATCACAGCAGCACAGTCTGAGTGAACCGATGTGACGGCGGACGGATGCAGGTGGTAGTCAACGCCGCTGTAATTGCAGCTTGAACCCCTCGGGCATCAAGGTCAGCCGTTCGTTTACCTTCAACCGATAGTCGGGGTCGCCGACGATGCGATACCGGTGCAGGATCGTGCCGAGGACGAGCACCGCCTCGTGTAGAGCGAACTGGCGGCCTATACACCCGCGCTTGCCTGTACCGAACGGTTTGTACACGTGGGCTGGGCGCGACCGGACGCGCTCGGGGAGGAAATTGTCGGGGTCGAAGGTCTCGGGGTCGTCGCCCCACACAGGGTCGCGATGTAGGGCCGGGATGAGCACGAGAACCCAGTCGCCGACACTCATCGGGTACTTGCCGACCAGGGTCGTCTCGACCCTCGCCTCCCTGCCGTATGCGGGAGCGGTCGGCCACAACCGCAACGTCTCGTCGAGCACTCGCCGGACATACCGGAGTTTCGCGACTTGCTCGAACTCCGGGGCCTCGTCTCCCCAGACGGCGTCCACCTCGGCCTGCGCTTCAGCGAGAACTTCGGGGTGCCTGGACAGGTAGTAAAGGGCGAACGACAGTGCACCGGAGGTCGTTTCGTGCCCTGCAACCAGGAAGGTGACCACCTGGTTGCGGATGTTCAGATCGTCGATCCGGTTGGGGTCGTCCTCTCTGGCAGCCCTCAACATGAGTTCGAGGAGGTCCTCGGGGCCGGTGTCGGCACTGTTACGGCGGCTGCGGATCACCTCGTCGACGACCGCCCACATGTACTCGACGTCGGCGAGGTTCCGGTGATCCGATCGCCGGGTCAGGAGGCGTCCCAGCGCCGTGGATCTCATGAGCGTCGTGCGTTGCGAATGACTGAGCGCGTTCACCATCGCCTGTACGAACGGATGCGGACGCTCCCGCTTGAACGAGTCGAACGAGTAGCTGAACCCGGTGCGACCGATGGTTTCCAAGGTCACCTTCGTCATGTCCGAAGACACGTCCACAGGCGTGCCGTCGACGAACTGGTCCCAGTGCTCGGTCAGTTCTCCTGCGACATCGACCATTGTGCGGTGGTAGGAGCGCATGGCGGACTTGGTGAAGGCTGGAGCGAGGAGGTTGTGGGCCTTGCTCCAGTTGGGCTCGTCGTCGAAGGCGGTGAACAGGCCGTCACCGCCGATCTCGCGCAATGATTCGACACCGGGGGCGAGGTGTTTGCCGAACCGGGAATCGTCGGAGAGTTCGGCCACCATGTCGGCGCCGGATACGAACACAAAACGATTGCCGAGCACCCTGCGCTCGAAGATGGGCCCGAGCGACTTGCCGACCTCCATCGAGTTCTGTACAGGAGTGCGGATGCTGATGCCGAACACGTCGCCGATCACGGGTAACCGCCCGCGAGGACGCGGAATACTCGCCTTCGCCGCAGTGCGCGCTGATCCGACGCTCATTGTCGACCCCGTATCGCTGTAGCCAGCACTTTCCGATTCGAAACGTACGCCATACCTGAACGCTGTCAAGTAACAGCGGGTCGGCTGGCCCACGACCGTGTAGTCCGCATTCAGTGAGTGTGTCCGCGCCGGCGCAGGAGGCTGAGCGCACCTTGGAGACTGGTCAGCTCATGCCGCGCGGTAGGGGCCGCATCTAGTCGGGGTGCGGCCCCGCTATCAGGAGTTTTCAGAGGCTCCGGACATTCTGAGCTTGCGGTCCCTTCTGTCCCTGGCCGATCTCGAACTCAACCCGCTGGTTCTCCTCGAGCGACTTGTAGCCACTGCCCGCGATCTCCGAGTAGTGGACGAATACATCAGCGCTACCGTCGTCCGGTGCGATGAATCCGAAGCCTTTCTCGCTGTTGAACCATTTCACAACACCTTGCGCCATATCGATCTCTCCCTGGAGCTGTCCGGGGTCTCACGTCGAGACCCCGATGTCAAGTGTCCATCCTGTCATCCCTTGGGCGCGAGGACGGGTTTTGCGGCGGTGAGTCGGTGAAGTGTCGGAAGATATCGGGTGCGGGGGAGAAGGTTCTACCCAGCTCGGCGTGGCCTACGACTGTGTAACCGATGCGACGTGAACGCTCGGTAACCCTGTCAGCAGGCTGGGTCGGCGTGTTGCAACTGATCCTTGCTCGGATTCATCGGACGAAACGACACCGGCGCAGAGCGTCATTTCCTCACCGCGTGGGTTGCCACTCTCGTGGGCGAACGCCGGTCATCGCAGATCAGCTTCGTCGAGTCGGACCGCTAGTGTGCAGCAGGCGAACTCAGCGTCGGTGGTGGAATTCGCTTGGTGACGATCCGATGAATCAACCGGGCGGCGGTTCGAGCGGTGCGGTTGTCGACATCGTAGGTCGGGTTCAGTTCGGCCACGTCGCAGACTGCCAGTTTCCCGCTCGCCGCTATTGCGTCGCAGACGAATTGGATCGTTTCGAGCGGAACACCGTACGCAGCGGGATCGCTGACGGCCGGAGCGACGCTCGCGGGAAGGACATCGAGGTCGATCGTGAGGTGGACGAGATCGGCATCGGACAGGAAGTCGCTGACGAAGACCGCCACACGATGGCGGTCGGTGACTGAGCAATCATCGTCGAGTAGATAGTGAACACCCAAACTTCGGGCTGTCTCGAACAGTGCGGCGGTGTTGCTCGGCTGGCTGATGCCGAGAACGGAATACTGCAGGGTTGTGCCTGCCGCTTGTTCCCGTTCGATGATTTGCCGGAACTGGGTACCCGAAGTCGCGATCGGATCGGCGCGTAGGTCGAAGTGGGCGTCCAGATTCAGGATTCCGATTCGCAGACCAGGATGGCGGGCGGACGACTGTGCGAGCCCGAGATACGTCCCGTAAGCGAGTTCGTGACCTCCACCGAGGACAACCGGGAAACGGCCTGCGTCGAGAGTCGCAGCGACGGTGGAGCCGAGCGCCTGCTGTCCAGCCTCGAGTTGGTCGTCGGTGACCATGACGGTGCCTGCGTCACAGGCATGGATGGGCTCGGCAATTGCCATCGACGACAGCGCACCACGCAGGGAGTCGGGTCCCGCAGCAGCGCCTCGCCGTCCATTGTTCCGGGCCACGCCCTCGTCGCTCGCGAATCCAATGAAGACGCAGGCGCAGGAATGAGATTCGTTTCCCAATGGTGTCACGGCCTGATGCCACCGCAGATGTTCCTGTGTAGCCCCGTCAACCCGTCCGGTCCAGGCGGGCGGGGGCTCGAGTGGAATCTCGGTCATCGTGCACTCCTCGAAGGTCGAAGGGGAAAGTTCGGGTACCGAACCGGAGCGTGAACTCCGCCGGGCAGATGTCCGCGCCTCGCCACCTTCCCTGATCACAGTGTGCTCTGGCTCACTCAATATATCGCTGGGCGGCTGTGTAATCTTTAGCAATGGGAAACATTTCTGTTGCGGAGCAGGAGCGCGCGCACGGCCACAGATTTCTGGGGCAGCCGATCGCGCTGGCGAACCTGTTCGGCGTGGAAATGTGGGAACGGTTCTCGTTCTACGGAATGACCGCCATTCTCATCTACTACCTGTATTACCCGGTATCCGATGGCGGACTCGATATTTCCAGGGCGGCCGCAACGAGCATCGTCGGTGCGTACGGCGGCACCGTGTACTTCTCGACGATCGTCGGCGCCTGGGTGGCCGACCGACTGCTCGGATCGGAGCGCACCCTCTTCTACAGTGCCGTTCTCGTCATTCTGGGGCACCTCGCACTGGCCACACTGCCCGGCCTACCAGGTGTCGGTGTCGGACTGATTCTCATCGCGCTGGGGAGCGGTGCGGTCAAGGCGAACGCGACCTCGATGGTCGGCGAACTGTACGCCGCAGGCGACAGCCGCCGCGACGCCGGGTATTCCATCTATTATCTTGGGCTCAATCTCGGCGTGTTGGTCGGTCCATTGCTGACCGGACTGGTCAATGACATCGCGGGCTTTCGCATCGGATTCGCAGTTGCCGCGCTCGGTATGGCGGTGGGACTGACCCAGTACGTGCTCTATCGCCATCGGCTTGCAGGAGTGAGTGACAGGGCCGCGAACCCGCTGCCAGTGGCGGACCGACTGAGATATTCAGTAATCGCCTTGGGTGTAGTGGTCGTCATCGTGGTGGCATCGGTGACGCATTTGCTTACTGCCGACAACCTCTCGAATGTAGTGATCGTCCTGACGGCGCTGGCGGCAATCGCGTACTTCTCGGTCTTTCTGTCCAGCAAGAAGGTCTCTGCTGTAGAGCGCAGCCGGATGCTCGCGTTCATCCCGATGTTCATCGTCAGCGCAGTGTTCTGGTCCTTGTTCCAGCAGCAGTTCACCGTCCTGGCGATCTATGCCGATCAAAGGCTCAACCGCAGCGTGTTCGGTTGGGAGTTCCCGGCCGCATGGGTGCGGTCCATCACCCCGGTGTTCCTCATCATCTTTGCGGGAGTGTTCGCAGCCATCTGGACAAGGCTCGGTCCACGTCAACCGGCTACCCCGATCAAGTTCGCATCCGGCACTATCGTCACCGGCTTGGCATTCTGGGCATTTCTGATGTTCGCCGGTGGCGGGCCGAACAGTGCTCCGCTTCTCGGCATCGTCTTCATATGCCTGTTGCTCACCTTCGGTGAACTGCTCATCGCACCGGTCGGACTGTCTCTGGCCTCGAAGCTGGCACCGACCGCTTTCCACACCCAAACGGTCGCCTTGTACTACCTTTCGATCGCCCTCGGCACTGCCGCGGCCGGCACCTTGGCGCAGTACTATGACGTCGACAACGAGGTCCCCTACTTCACGACAGTCGGCGCATTTTCGGTAGGGGTCGGAGTGATAACGGTGCTGATCGCGCCGTGGATCATCCGGATGATGCGCGGCGTGCGGTAGGCGGCTGCCGTGTGTGGGCCGCATAGCGGCCTTACCCACCTTCGATGCGCTGGCCGACAGCGTGAAGGATGATGATGCTCGGACCCCACGGCACCACTTCGGCCACTGACTGTTCGAGGTCGGAGACTGGCGGTAGGTTTCGTGGGCCAAGGACTTCGATCACAGCGGTATTGCCTTGCCACGTGACAGATCCGACGACGGCGTCGGGAGTTTCGGCCAACCATTGTTGGGTCGACTTGCGGATATCGTCGGCCCAAACCGTGGCCAGTGAGTTCAAGACCATGGGAATGGCGACGACGACCAACGCCGCGGCCAGCACTGCGTAGATTCGGCCGTGTCGATTCGATGCGGTGGTGTCGGATTCGCGGGCATAGCCGGCGACTGCCATCACCACGGTCGATGTGATCACCATTGCGATCACGTTGGACGCGAACAGCACCAGGGCGCCGGCGGCAAGCGAGGGCGCGCCTGATCCGAGGCAGACACCTACCACCGCGAGTGGGGGCACGAGAGAGATCGCGATTGCCACCCCCGGTAGTACGTCGCCGACATCGCGACGGGTGATGGCGATGGCCCCGGCCAATCCAGTGGCTATCGAGGCCGCGAGATCGTTCAAGGTCGGGGAGGTGCGGCCGGAGACTTGCGAGTTGGTCAGCACATTTGTGGGGTTGGGCAGTACCTGCGAGAAGATGTACCCGACAAGGGCCACCAGTACGACACCGGCCAGAACGTACAAGATGTTGCGGACCACGAGTCGGCCCCGGCCGGTGACGATGCCGAGACCGATCCCCAGAATCGGTGTCGACAAGGGGGCGATGATCATTGCGCCTATCACGGTTGCGGTCGAATCTCCCACGACGCCTGCCGCAGCGATCACGCCGGAGAGTGTGAGCATGATCCAGAAACCGGACCGTTTTGCCCTCAGGTCGCCTGAGTCGAGATCCAGGCGGTCCTCGAGTTCCTCCAAACTCCGTCGCTGACTGTCCGGTATGAGAGCGAGGCGCATCGTGGTCCTTTCGACCGGGCCAGAGGGTCTCCGTCACCGTAAACCCTTCTCGGATCGAATCGGCGCATTGCGATGTGCAGGTTGCGATGTAGCAGGAGACTCACCCTGCCGGGTCGTTGCCCTGGTGTGAACAACTGTTCAATAATCGGCGCATGCGTTCAGTTGATGTGAAGGCGTCAGATTGATTCGCTCAGGGGAGGCCCAACGGTGACAGTTGTCATCGACGTCGCAGGTCTTACCCGCCTTTTCGCGCCTCGTCGGGGTGTGGCCGATCTCGACTTCACCATCAGCGGCGGCGAGGTGTTCGGGTTCCTCGGACCCAACGGTGCCGGCAAGTCGACCACGATCCGGCTGTTGCTCGGCCTGTACCGGGCCGACTCCGGAACCATGAAAGTGCTAGGACTCGATCCTGTCCACCACAGTGTGCACATCCACCGACGCGTGGGATATCTGCCCGGCGAGGTCGCGCTATACCCAAGGCTGACAGGGCGTCGGCATCTCGACACTGCCGCGCGGATCCGCGGCCTCGAGGATCTGTCATACCGCGACGAGCTGGTCGAACGATTCGGCGCCGAACTCGACACCCCGGTGCGAACCCTGTCCAAGGGCAATCGCCAGAAGATCGGCCTCGTACAGGCCTTCATGCACAAACCCGAACTGCTGATCCTGGACGAGCCGACATCGGGGCTCGACCCGCTGCTCCAGCAGGAATTCGTAACCTTGATTCGGGAGACAGTTGCGCAGGGGCGGACCGTGTTCTTGTCCTCCCATGAGCTCGACGAGGTGCAACGACTGGCCGACCGGGTGGCGATCATCAGGGAAGGCAGGTTGGTTGTCACCGACACAGTCGAGCGGCTGCGGCGCAACGCCCCGCGTACCGTCGAACTTCGCTTCGACCGCGACGTCGACACCAGGGAGTTGTCGCGCCTCGACGGCGTTCGAGTTGTCACCGATATCGATCGGCGAGTCACTCTCGCCGTCGCCGGGCCGATTGCTCCACTGCTTCGTGTGATCGCCGACCTCGAGCCTGCAGATATGACCGCTCGCGGCGCCGACCTCGACGAGCTTTTCCTGACTTACTACCGCCAGGAACCGCACGGGAAGGCCACCGATGCTCACTGAGCTGACCCGACTGGACCTGAGGCTGCGGCGGCGATCACTGATCGGCTACGCCTTGGGTATAGCGGTGTATACGTTCGTCATCGTGGCGCTCTACCCCGCCTTCAAAGATGATGCGGGGCTTGACAGTTTTGCCGAAGGTAATGCCACGATGGCCGCCTTGTTCGGCATCGGCGACTCGTTGACCAGTTCATCCGGGTGGCTCAATGCCAATCTGTATGCCAACTTCCTGCCCTTGATAATGCTGCTTCTCGGAATCGGATTCGGGGCCTCGTGCCTGGCAGGGCAGGACGAAGACGGCACCCTCGGCGTCGTGGTTGCCATGCCGCTTTCTCGTATGCGTATCGCCGGCGAGAAATTCGGGGCTCTGTGCCTGATCGGGATCCCGGTTGCCCTCGTCACCGCGGCGGTGGTCGTGTTGGGCCGGGGTTTCGAGCTGACGGTCGACCTCGGGCACCTCGCAGGGACCACGCTCGGTGTTCTCCTGCTCGGAATCGGTTTCGGGGCGCTTGCCATGCTGGTCGGTGCGCTGACCGGAAGCCGCGGGCTGGCGCTGGGTATCTCCTCGACCGTCGCTGCAGCGTCGTACCTGATCAACTCCCTCGCACCGATCGTGGATTGGATCCGTCCGGCGCGCTACGCGTCACTGTTCTATTACGCTGTCGGTGACAGTCAACTCGAGAACGGGTTGCACCTGTCTTCCGCAGCGGTGCTGATCGCGGTTCCACTGGTCTTGTTCGTGGCTACCGTCCTGGCCTTCCAGCGGCTCGACGTGCACTGAAGTCTTCGTTCGCCGAAGTCATCGGTGCGGGGTCCTCGGGATCGGGGTGTACATCGGGTCCCCCTATACTTCTCACGCCTCGCGGATCTGCGAAGTGAGCGGGAGTTTGTTTTGACGTCATCGTGTGCCACAGGCACGTAATCCCATCCTCATAAGTTGGGTTTCGATCGCGAGAGATCGCCCGCGCCCACCATTGGACGCCCAAGAAGTCTGGATCGGGACTGTGCGGGTCGCCACACCGAGAGGATCGCTGATGACTGCAACCGCAGATGCCATCGTGAAGACAGAACCGGACTTCGAGTATCAGAGAAGGGGACGGTGGCTCGACCACTGGAAGCCCGAAGACGAGCGATTCTGGGCATCAGGCGGCAAGAAGACTGCTTGGAAGAATCTGTTTCTGTCGGTCTTCTCGGAACACCTGGGTTTCAACGTCTGGGTGATCTGGACCATTGTCGTCACCAACATGGGCAATGCCGGGTTCGCGTTCATGCAGGGCGACCAGGCGCTGAACAACGCACTGCTGCTGACGTCCGTGCCGGTGCTGGTCGGGGCGGCGCTGCGGGTGCCATACACCTTCGCGATCCCCAAGTTCGGGGGCCGTGCGTTCACCGCGTTCAGTGCAACCATGCTGCTGTTCCCATGCTTCGGACTGGCGTACTTCATCAACCAGCCGAACACCTCGATGGGCGTGTTCCTGGTGCTGGCCGCGCTGGCAGGTTTCGGAGGTGGCAACTTCTCCTCCTCGATGGCGAACATTTCCTTCTTCTTCCCTGAGGGTAAGAAGGGTGCGGCGCTGGGCATCAACGCCGCGGGCGGCAACCTCGGCGTGGCGGTCACCCAGCTCGCGCTTCCGCTGGTGATCGCGTTGGGTACGACCATCGTTGCGAAGTCGCCGGAAGGCTACCGACTGGGTCTTACGATGGCAGCCCTGATCTGGGTGCCATTCATCGTGATCGCCGCGGTCGGAGCCCTGCTGTTCATGGACAGCATCACCAGCGCCAAGCCGGATGGGCAGTCATACAAGCTGGCGATGACCAACAAGCACAACTGGGTGATGGCGTTCCTCTACGTCGGCACGTTCGGATCGTTCATCGGCTTCTCGTTCGCCTTCCCGACCCTCATCCGGGCCAACTTCCCCGAGCTCGACAACGTCGGAATTCTCGTTGCGCTCGGTAACCTGGCGTTCCTCGGGGCGCTCGTGGGCTCGTTCACCAGGCCGTTCGGAGGTTGGCTCGCCGACCGAATGGGTGGCGGCGCGAAGATCACTCTCGCTGTGTTCGTCAGCCAGGCCGCAGGAATCGGCCTGATCATGGTCGCCCTCGAGTTGCACAGCTTCCCGCTTTATCTGGCAGCGTTCCTGATCCTGTTCGTCCTCACCGGTATCGGCAACGGCTCGACCTACCGAATGATCCCGACGATCTTCAGCGCCCAGTCCAAGAAGCGGGCCGCCGAGATCGGGCAGGATCCAGCGGAAGCTGCTGCGTCGGCGAAGCGGCAAGCCGGTGCGGCTCTGGGAGTGGTCGGTGCGTGCGGAGCCTTCGGCGGGTTCCTGCTGCAGCAAGCCCTGCGCCTGTCCAACATCCACTTGGGCAGCATGACGCCGGCGTTCATCGGCTACGCTGCGCTGTTCCTGCTGATGGGTGGCGTGACCTGGTGGTTCTACCTGCGTTCGGAGTTCGCTGTGCACAGGATTCCGTCACTGGCATACGCAAACGTGTAGCCGTAGGAGAGCGTTAGCACGCGGCCTTCGTCGAAGTATTCGGCGAAGGCCGCTGCTCTTCTCTCGTCCCCCGGAGGGGGTAAGCGGAGCGATTCAGGTCGCGTCTCGATCCCGGGTCTCGTACACGTCGGGGATTCCGTTGTGGTCCGCGTCCAACGCCTCCTGCTCGGCCATGAGTCGATAGGCGCGATTGCGGATCCGCAACAGAATGGCGGCGAGCATCGCGGCGATGACCGATCCGAACAGCACGCCGATCTTTACATAGTCGTCTCGTGGACTGCCGCCACCGAAGGCGAGTTCCCCGATCAACAGTGACACCGTGAACCCGATCCCGGCCAGCATCGCGACCCCGAGGATGTCGATCCACTTCAACCCCGAATCGAGTGTCGCCCGAGTGAAGCGGGACATCAGGAACGTGGTGCCGAAAATTCCGAAGGTCTTTCCGAGCACTAGACCGGCGATGATGCCGATGGTGATCGGGTCGACAAGGGCGTCTCGCAACCCACTGAAACCGCCGATAGTGACTCCGGCCGCGAAGAACGCGAACACGGGCACCGCGAAACCAGCTGAGATAGGGCGAATCCGGTGCTCGAAGTGTTCGGCCAGCCCCGGCCCTGATTCGGCCTCGCCGGAAGCCTTGCCCCGTATTACGGGAACGGTGAAGCCCAATATCACGCCGGCGACCGTGGCGTGCACGCCGGATGCATGGATGAGCGCCCAGGTGGCAAAGGCAAGCGGAAGCAGCAACCACCACGACCGAATTCTCCGTTGTACGGCAAAGGCGAAAGCGGCCAACGGGACCAGAGCTGCGGCCAGTGGTAGCACCGACAAGTGGTCGGTGTAGAAGACGGCGATGATCGTGATCGCGAGTAGATCGTCTACCACTGCCAAGGTCAGCAGAAAGATGCGAAGCGTCGAGGGCAGGTGGGTGCTGATGACGGCCAGGATCGCGACGGCGAATGCGATATCGGTGGCCGTCGGAATTGCCCACCCCTGCAGGGCTCCTTCGCCGGTGCGAAGGTTGATCGAGACGAACACCAGTGCCGGTAGGGCCATCCCGCCGAGCGCCGCGGCGATCGGCAAAGCAGCTCTCGAGGGGTCACGCAGATCCCCGGCCACGAACTCCCGTTTGAGCTCCAGGCCCACGACGAAGAAGAAGATCGCCAGCAGTCCGTCTGCTGCCCACGTCCCCAGGGACAGGTTCAGATGCAGCACCTCTGGGCCGACCGTAATATCCGCGAGGCCGTTGTAACTGTCTTTCCAAGGGGAGTTCGCCCACACCAGGGCGACGACGGATGCCACCAACAACAGTGCACCGCCGACCGTCTCCTTCCGCAGGATCTCGCCGATGCGTGAGGCTTCCGCCCACGATCCACGAGGGAACAGGGGAGTGCGTGCAGTTGGCGAAGTGCTCACAAAGATTCTTTCTGTGCGGGAGGCATAGACGGGACCAGTTCTGCGATGCCGGCCGGTGTTCCCGGCTCCGCAGCACGACCGCAATGTGGGAGGTTGCGGATGTCTACGCCGGGTAGCAACCGCATCCGCCTGTACGAATCATTGGAACTGATCATCCGTTCTCGCTCCCCAGCGCAGACGCTTCCGGACCGGAGGCGGATCCTCCAGCTCGGCTGTGGGCGCGACAGGCCACCGGCAAGGTGATTCCAGGCGGATGTGCTGTACGAGGCAACCGGACCAGCATAACCAACCGACACGGCTGATTCAGTGCGTGGTTGAGACCGCACTTCTTCCTGCCACCCTCGATGCGCCCGCTGCGCGGGTAGGCAGCTCGCCGTGTCTCTGCAGCTCCTGAGCGGGACTGCAGGCAAGGCAGTCATGCACGGCACCCCATGATCGATCGTGATGGGTACAAGCATGCTCGCCGCCAGTACGTGGTAGACAGCCGACCCGCAATGGCCCGGCTCATAAGGGCATAGTGCTCCGGGATGCGCATCATGAGATCCCCATTTCGTCAGGTCATCCAAATTGCCGACCAGACTTCCCGGCGCGCCACTTCCACTCTATCGTGGTCGGCCCGGCGCCCCCCAGTCATCGCATTCGCCAGGATGTCGCTAAGCAGGCGTTGCGGCCCCGGCCTGTATCCTCGGCGCGGATTTGCGGCAGGTAGTCCAATCAAATTGGACGCGTGAGTGATTCGCCAAGGGGCTGAGGGTCGTCATCATATTGCGTGATCGCTCCGGGCAAACGTGCGCGCGGGGGCGGATCGTCACAGCCGAAGATGCCGCGTCGCTCGTCCGAATGTGCTCAGTTCAGGTCAGACGCTCTCCCTCGACCGAGGCGTCGAGCTATCGTCGATCCATGTGCCGAAACATCACGGAGTTGCGCGGACTCGAGCCTGCGGCGACCAGGGAGGAAGTCGAGGCAGCGGCACGCCAGTATGTTCGCAAGGTTGGTGGCGTCCGGAATTTGTCGGATGCCAACCGCGAGCCTTTCGAAGAGGCGGTAGCCGCTGTGACCGAGGCCACTACGAAGCTGCTGGCGACGCTCCCGCCCCGGAAGCAGCCGCCACCGACGTTACCGCCCCTTCGACGGCCGGAGGTCCGGGCGCACATCGCAGCGGACGCCGCATCGTCAGGCTGAGTGCGGCGACGGCCGCGTCGTCAGGCTGAGCGCATCGATGCGTTCGACGGCGTCGGCAACGATCTTTTCGATGAGTTCTTTGCAGGTAGGAAGATCCTCCAGCAGACCGACCACTTGACCGGATGCCAGGACGCCCGCGTGGGTGTTGCCGTCGACGAGCCCGGCTTTGAGCAGCATCGGGGTGTTGGCGGCCATGATGATCTGCTGCCAGGTGCGATCGCTGGACTTCTTCATCGAGAGGCCGTCCCTGACGAGCGTGGACCATTTCATGCCGGTCATGGTCTTGAACTTCGACGCGTTGCGGGCCGCCGCGATCAGTCCACGCAGGTACCCCGAATGTTCGAGGCTGTCGACGAGGTCGGTATTGAGCACCCTGTGCGGCATGCCGTCCACCTTGCGAGAGACGACGGTGTCCTGCAGGCCACGAGCGAGGTACTCCTGTTTCACGGAGTCGGGCACGGTCGATTCCTGGGTGAGCAGGAAGCGAGTGCCCATCGCGACACCGGCGGCGCCGTACGCCAGGGCAGCGGCAAGTCCGCGACCGTCGTAGAAGCCGCCCGCCGCGACGACGGGAATATCGACGGCGTCGAGCACCGACGGCAGCAACAGCGTGGTAGCCACCGGACCGGTGTGTCCGCCACCCTCCCCGCCCTGCACGATCACCGCGTCGGCACCCCACGATGCCACCTTCTTTGCGTGCTTCGCGGCGCCGATCGACGGGATGACCACAACTCCTGCGGCTTTGAGCTGCGCGATCAATTCCTTCTTCGGGGCGAGCGCGAACGACGCGACGCGGACGTTCTCCCGGATCAGCAAATCGATGCGCTGTGGGGCGTCGGCGGCATCGGCGCGGATGTTGACGCCGAACGGCTTGTCGGTGAGCGCCTTGGTCCTCGCGATCGCCGCTTCGAGTTCCGCGTACGTCATCGTCGCCGACGCCAGGATGCCGAGCCCACCAGCGTTGGCGGTGCCTGCGACGAGCCGCGATCCCGCGACCCATCCCATCCCGGTTTGAACGACAGGGTGCTCGATACCGACCAGATCGGTCAGTGCGGTTCGCAGGGTGCTCATACCGAAACCTCCCGGTCTCGCAGGCTGCGCGGGTCGAGTACCTCACGGATCAGCCGCAGTTCTTCTTCGGTGGGTTCGCGGGTTGCAGCGGCCTCGTCCAACCCGGCTACTTCGAACGAGGTGTTGTCTGCGACTTCCCCAGCGGTGACGCCTGGGTGCAGGCTCAGAGCGCGGAAAGTGTGTCCGGGTCCGCCGAAGTCGAAGACTCCGAGGTTGCTGACCACGCGATGGATATGGAGGAACCGGTACGCGGGATTCTCTGGCTCGATACGGTCGTAGCCGACACCGGAGACGATGTCTACCTTTTCACAGAACACTCGTGACGAGTGTTTACCCACCCAATAACTTGTGGGGTGGTTGATGGTGTTTCCGGGTGCCCCTCGGACGCCGAACATCTGGCGGGTCGGATGTTGCAATGGACCGAACGCGGAGAGATTCTGGTTGCCGTGACGGTCGATCTGGTTGGCTCCCATCACCACATGCCGTCGACCCGACGCGACTACATCGAATACCTTGCGGAACGGCATCCAGCCTTCGATCGGAGCTTTCGCGCCGACGGCGGGGGTATCGGCGAAGATCAGCGCCTCGCCGTCGGTGATCAATAGATCGGGTTCGGTGGTCAGCCTGGCGAGTCGCGCACCGATCAAAGGAAGGGTGGCCATCGGGCTGGCCATGATCTCTCCTGCCCCGGAGAAGATTTCGGCGCACGCAACAGCGCAGTACTCTGCTCGCGTGACTTCGGCGATCGTCTGGCTCATGCCTGGTTCTCCTCTGCGAACTTCTTGACTGCCGCCTGGTAGTCGTCCTCGCTGCCGGACAGATAGGTGTCGACGAACTTCTGCCATGCCTGCGGATCCTTCGCCGAGTCGGCATAGTGGCGCTGAAACTTCTCGTCGCGGCCGTAGCTGTCGCCGGCGAGCGTGAAGTGTGCGCCGTTCGGTGCTTCGACAACGCCGTCAACCATCATGCGGTTGAGGATGAGATTCTGCAGTGGAACGGATTTCACCAGTTCCTCTGTCTCGACGATCCGCTCGACCGAGATGAACCTCTTGTCCGCGGCCGCGCAGTAGAGGTCGTCGAAGTACGGATCGACGCCGGCGTAGGCGGCGTTGCCGTGCTTGTCTCCGAGATTCAGATGTACCAGTGCGGCATCCAGTTTCAGCGCAGGCATGGCGACCAGCGTCTCGGTCCGTCCGGAGGCATCGGGATAGGGGGAGGCGACTGTGCGCAACTCATCGCCCCAGAAGTTGCGGACGTCCGAGCCGAGCCCCGCGCGGATCGGTAGGAAAGGTAGCCGCGCTCCGGCTGCTTCGAGCCCGCACTTGAGCATGCCCTCGTCCATTTCCCGGACTTCGATGTCGCCGCTGGTGCGTGCCTTTGCGAACCATGGGTCATAGAACGGGGCCGAGTCGAGCGATACGAAGCCGTAGTACGCCTTCGCGACTTTGCCTGCCGAGCACAGCAGACCCAGGTCGGGTCCGCCATAGGTGACGACGGTGAGATCGGTGATATCCGAACGCAGCAGCGCGCGGACCAGCGCCATCGGTTTGCGGCGGGAACCCCAGCCGCCGATGCCGATTGTCATTCCGCTGCGGAGCTCGCTCACGACGTCGTCGAGCGACATTCTCTTGTCACGCTTATCGGCCATCGAGTCAGCCTTCCCGGGTGTTCGAGTTGGAGCGGGGTTTTCCGGTCTCGACGAACGCGTCGCGGTGCTCATCGGAAACGCCGATCAGATTGAGTTCGAAGGTAAATCCCTGTTCCAGGCGGTAGCTGTTCTTCACATCGACGGGATCGATCCCGTTGATCGCCTCCTTGGCGCGACGGATCACTCGCGTGTCCTTGGCTGCGATTTTGGCTGCGACGTCACGGGCCGCGTCGTCCAGCTTGTCGCGCGGAACCACGTCGTAGACGGACCCGAAGTGCTGCAGTTGCTGCGCGGTGACGTTCTGGGCCGTGTAGTACAGCGTGCGCATCAGGTGTTGCGGGACGAGTCGCGCGAGGTGGGTGGCGGCGCCGAGGGCCCCGCGATCGACCTCGGGGAGTCCGAACACGGCGTCGTCGGACGCGACGATCACGTCCGCGTTTCCGACCAACCCGATGCCACCGCCCACGCAGAAGCCGTTGACGGCGACCACCACGGGCACAGCGCAGTCGTAGACCGCGGCGAATGCGGCGGCGCAGCCCCTGTTGGCGTCGACCAGGGCCTCGTAACCGTCCGTGGCCTGCATTTCCTTGATGTCGACACCGGCGTTGAATCCGCGTCCTTCCGCCCGCAGGATCACCACGTGGGTATCCAGACTCCGGCCAGCGTCGAGTATGGCCTCGGCCAACTCGAACCAGCCGCGTGACGGGATGGCGTTGACGGGCGGGTAGTCGACGGTGACCGTGGCGATGCCGGTTCCGTCGGTGATGGAGGTAATGCCCATGGCATATTCCTAACGTCTTCTACCGAACCAAGCGATTGCTTGGTAAGTTAGCACACATGTGAGCCCGGCTGCTCTGAGCTGGCCTGGCCGGAACACCCAGCGGCGGAGGTATTCGTGATTTCAGGCCTGGACGGTGCGGTCGTGCTCGTGACCGGTGGTGTTCGCGGAGTGGGTGCGGGTATCAGCCGCTCCTTTCTGCGATCGGGCGCGACGGTGGTGACCTGCGCTCGACGGCTGGCGGAGGTACCCGTGGAGGCAGAGGGGCGTGCGGCCGAGTTCCTCACGTGCGATATTCGCGATCCCGACCAGGTGCGTGGTCTCGTCGACCAAATCGTCGAGCAGCACGGTCGCCTCGATGTGCTGGTAAACAATGCGGGGGGATCACCGTTCGCTCTCGCTGCCGAGGCCAGTCCCAATTTCCATTCCAAAATCGTCGAACTGAACCTCCTCGCACCCCTTCTGGTCTCGCAGATCGTAAATACAGTCATGCAGAAGCAAGATTCGGGTGGTTCCATCGTCAACATCTCGAGCGTCAGCGGTTCGCGTCCGTCGCCTGGCACGGCCGCGTACGGTGCCGCAAAGGCCGGCATCGACAGCCTCACCACCAGTCTGGCTGTCGAATGGGCCCCGAAGGTGCGTGTGAACTCGGTGGTCGTCGGTCTCGTACGCACCGAGTTGGCTCATCTGCACTACGGGGACGAGAGCGGCATCGCGGCGGTGGAGGAGACGATCCCGCTGCGCCGCATGGCATGTCCCGATGATGTGGGCAACTGTGCAGTGTTCCTGGCTTCACCGATGGCGGAATATGTCAGCGGATCGAGTCTGACCGTTCATGGTGGAGGCGAGCGCCCCGCATTCATGGCGGCGGCAACTACCGAGGAGAGCAATTAACGGTTCCCCGCGGCTGACGCCGGGGGATTTCACGCTCAGACCGCACACACAACCGACCTGGAGGAGGCTGCGGATGTCTGACGTCGTCAACACGTGTGTGGCCCCGTTCTGCCACAGCCAAAATCACTCTGGCCGCGTTCCGGTCCCGACCATCGGTATGCCCGCAGCATCGGCACCAGAAAATACGTTCGTCGAGTCCGAGTTGCTGCGTGGCTCTTGCGAAGCACCTAGAACACGTCATCGTCGTGTACGCGGACCGCACCAACACCACCTTCCGGCCAGCCCGCCTGCCACGGTCGATCAGGGCACGTTTCGCTGCAGCGATCGCGACATCCGCCGTTTTGCGGGCCATCCTGGACTTCGCCAGGAATTTCGGGGTGAAGTCCTCCACCGCGATCATCTGGTGGTTGTCGACGACCTTCTTCGCCCACACCCGCGAGTCGTGCTGAGTTTGCCGCGCGGCCTTCTTGTGCAGGCGCGCGGCGTCACGTTTCGCCCGCTGGTACCCGTGCGGCTGGGGGCCACGTTTGCCGCTGTGTCGTCTCGCCATTTTCCGTTGGGCTTTGGCCAGTTCGGCGGCGCACCGCTACCGGTGCCCAAGATGGGGCAGGTCGTGGGCCGGGTCGGTGGTGGTGGCCGTGGTCGACACACCCCAGTCGACACCGATCCCGCCGTCAACGTCGGGGGCGGGCACGCTGTCGCGGGACACCACGAACGAGGCGTACCAATGCCCCAGCGAGTCCTGGGACACCCGGACCGACTTCGGTTCGGACGGCAGATCGCGGGACCAGACAACAGGGATGGTCACACCCTTCGGCAGGATGAGTCGACCGTCACGGAGGGAAAATCCCCGGGTGGTGTACTCGAGCGACGGCAACACCCTCTTCCGCGCCTTGAACTTCGGTCGACCCCGGCCCTTCACCGTGAACGAATGGTCGAGGGCCTGCCCGTAGGTCCGCAACATTTGTTGCTGTGCTACCTGGGAACCAGACCGCAGCCATGCGTTCCGGCTGCGGGCCGCGGTGAGGAGCTTCGACAACTTCCCGAACGTCGGCCTGTTCCCCGACTTGTGTTGGTGGACTGCCTCGTTCCACAGGAACCGGCACCGATGCCACTCGGCGAGCAGTGCGCTCTGCGCCCGCGCACCCGGGCGCAGGCGGTAGGTGTAGCGCACCACCTCTATATCCACGGCCGAAAACCTAACCGACCGCACCGACAAAAAGGAGAAGCCATGTCGAACGCATTACCCGACCGTACTTACCTCCCCACGGCGAAAGCCGGGGGTTTCCCAGGCGGTGTTCGATGAGTGGATTGGTCGACGGCCGAGTCGTCATAGTCACTGGCGCCGGACGCGGCATCGGACGTGCACACGCCCTCGCGTTCGCGGCCGAGGGGGCAAAGGTTGTGGTCAACGATATCGGCGCGGGTCTCGACGGCTCGGCTACTGGCGAAAGTCCTGCAGAGCAAGTGGTTGCCGAGATCGTGGCCGCCGGCGGTGAGGCCGTCGTCAACGGTGACGACGTCGCGGACTGGGCGGGTGCGGAGAACCTGGTAAAGACCGCTCTGGACCACTACGGCCGTCTCGACGTGCTGGTCAACAATGCCGGGTTCCTTCGCGACCGCATGCTCGTGGGGATGAGCGAGCAGGAGTGGGACGCCGTAGTACGAGTTCACCTGAAGGGGCACTTCGCAACTTTGCGACACGCCGCCGCATACTGGCGTGCCGAAGCGAAGGCGGGAAACGCTGTCGACGCCCGCATCATCAATACGAGTTCCGGTGCCGGACTGCAGGGGTCGATCGGACAAGGAAATTACGCTGCAGCCAAGGCTGGTATCGCCGAGATGACGATTCAGGCCGCGGCTGAATTGAGGAACTATGGCGTCACGGTCAATGCGATTGCGCCCGCGGCGCGCACCCGGATGACGGTCAGTGCGGGTGGCGCGATGGCCAAGGCGATGGCCGCACCAGAGGAGGGGTTCGACGCGATGGCACCGGAGAATATCTCACCCCTCGTCGTGTGGTTGGGCAGTGCCGAATCGAAGGACGTCAGTGGACGCGTGTTCGAGGTCGAGGGCGGGAAGATCACCGTCGCCGAGGGGTGGCGGCACGGCCCGAGCCAGGACAAGGGTGCGCGCTGGGATCCGAGGGAGATCGGACCCGTCGTCGCCGACCTACTCGGTAAGGCGGAAACTCCGGTTCCCGTATACGGTGCCTGATCTGTCTGATCTGTCTGATCTTCGGGTTCGCAAGAATCGACAAAAGGTGGGATGACGTCATCGACTTGTGACCAGGTCACCTGAAGACTTTCATGAATAGTTATCTAAATACATTGATGTAGCAAGTATTCGGTAATTAATGTGCAAAGTGGAAATAGCTAGAGCCGAGGAGAATTCGTGAAGTTCGGTATCTCGCTGTTCGCAAGTGACCGCGGTATCGGACCTGCCTCTGCTGCGCGGGGTGCGGAGGCACACGGATTCGACTCCTTCTACGTGCCTGAACACACTCACATTCCAGTGAAACGCGTTGCAGTGCACCCACGGACTGGTGACTCCTCGTTGCCCGACGATCGCTATATGCGCACCCTCGACCCATGGGTGGCGCTCGCCACCGCGGCGGCGGTCACCGATCGGATCGAAGTGGGGACTGCGGTGGCCATTCCCGTGGAACACGACCCGATCGCGCTGGCCAAGACCATCGCCTCGCTCGATCACCTCAGTGGCGGCCGTGTGGTTGTCGGTGTCGGATATGGATGGAATCTGGACGAACTTTCTCACCACAATGTTCCGCCGGCGCGACGACGGACGATGCTGCGCGAGTACCTCGAAGCGATGCGCGCCCTCTGGACGGAGGACGAGGCTTCCTTCGAGGGCGAGTTCGTGAGTTTCGGCCCCAGTTGGGCGTGGCCCAAGCCGATCCGCACGCCACCCGTTTTCGTCGGAGCCGCGGGGACCGACAAAAACTTCCGATGGATCGTCAGATCAGCCGACGGTTGGATGAGCACCCCGTTCGAGCCCGACATCGAAGCCCGTGTGGTCACGCTGCAACGGATGTGGCGCAAGGCGGGACGGGACGGCGCCCCGCGGATCGTATTGCTCGACGGCAAACCGGACGTGGACAAACTGCGGCGGTGGAGCGACCTCGGTGTCACCGAGGTCGTCTATGGGCTTCCGGATCGTAGTGAGGAGGACGTCCTCGCTTACCTTGGGCGGCTGGCCGAGAAGCTCGAGGGGTTGCGCGAGACCACAGGCGCGGGCTGAACGAGTGCGGTGAATGGGCTGCGGACGCCGTCGAGCCTGAAGGTGTTTTAGCATTACTTGCCAGCTGCTCGAGGAGAGGCCTAACTCCGTGCGCATTGCACTGCTGTCGTATCGAAGCAAGCCCCACTGTGGCGGGCAGGGTGTGTACGTTCGTCATCTCAGTCGTGAACTGGTCGAACTCGGCCATCAGGTCGAGGTCTTCTCGGGGCAGCCGTACCCTCGGTTGGACCCCGGCGTGACGCTGACAAAGGTGCCCAGCCTCGACCTGTACCGCGAACCCGATCCGTTCAGGACGCCGCACGTGCGAGAGTTGCGCGACGGCGTTGACGTGCTCGAAGTCGTGACGATGTGGACTGCGGGCTTCCCCGAGCCACTCACGTTCAGTCTGCGGGTCGCACGCCTATTGAGGGACCGTGCGGACGAGTTCGACGTGGTGCACGACAATCAGTGTCTCGGATACGGACTGTTGCAAATTCAACGAGCCGGACTGCCAGTGGTGGCAACGATCCACCACCCGATCACCCGTGACCGCGAATTGGACCTCGCGTCGGCCAAATGGTGGCGCAAGATCGCGGTGAGGCGCTGGTACGGCTTCCTGCGAATGCAGAGGCGGGTGGCACGAGCCGTCCCGGCCCTGTTGACGGTTTCGCAAACATCCTCCGAGGACATCAGTGCGGCCTTCGACGTTCCACTGGAGAACCTGCGAACCATCCCCTTGGGAGTCGACACCGAGATCTTCCGTCCGTCGACGTCGGCACGGGTACCGGGCCGCGTGGTCTGTGTAGCCAGCGCCGATATGCCGCTGAAAGGAGTATCGACGCTCCTCGAAGCGGTCGCGAAGGTACACACCGAACGCGCCGTCGAACTCGTGCTGGTCGCCAAGCTCACGCCTGAGGGGCCCACTGCCAAGCTGATCGAGGAATTGGCCATCGGCGATCTTGTCCGCACTGTGTCCGGCATAGACGACACGGAATTAGCCGCGTTGCTGGCCTCGGCAGATGTTGCGTGCGTCCCCTCTTTGTACGAGGGCTTTTCGCTGCCCGCCGTCGAGGCGATGGCGTGCGGCACTCCGTTGGTGGCAAGCCGTGCTGGGGCGATTCCCGAGGTAGTGGGTACTGACGGGAACGCCGGTATCCTGGTCACGCCGGGTGACCCGCAGGAACTCGCGGATGTGCTCGGTGCTTTGCTCGACGACCCGCAGCGCAGATCGGAACTAGGGGCGGCAGGCCGTCGGCGAGTGCTGGAGCGCTATAGCTGGGCGGCTGTGGCGGCGATGACGGCGCAGACATATGTCGGCGCGATTGCGCAGGCTCGTGAAGGAGATCGATCGTGCTGACAGTGGACTTCGCCCGCCTCGGTGTCAGGCCCGGCGACAAGGTGATCGACATCGGAGCGGGTGCAGGCCGACATTCATTCGAGCTGTATCGACTCGGCGCCGATGTCATCGCCTTCGACCAGAACGCCGACGAGCTGGCCGACGTCGAGAAGATGTTCGTCGCGATGGCCGAGGTCGGCGAAGTTCCGAAGGGAGCCGCTGCCCGTGTCGAGGTCGGTGACGCGCTGAACCTGCCTTATGAGAACGCTAGCTTCGACGTCGTCCTGATCTCCGAAGTCCTCGAACACGTGCCGAGCGACGACCGCGCGATTGCCGAGTTGACGCGCATCCTCAAACCGGGTGGTGTCGCTGCGGTGACGGTCCCGCGCTGGTTGCCGGAGAAGATCTGCTGGGTACTGTCGGACGCTTACCACGAGGTGGAAGGCGGACACGTCAGGATCTATCGTGCGAACGATTTGGCGGAGAAGTTGACGGCCGCAGGCCTGAAGGTTCGGGACCAGGATCATGCACACGCCCTGCATTCTCCGTACTGGTGGCTCAAATGTGCTGTGGGCGTAGATAATGACGACAACCCTCTCACGAAGGCATATCATCAAGTGCTGGTGTGGGACATGATGAAAGCTCCGTGGATCACGCGTACCGCCGAGAAGATCCTCAATCCGGTGGTCGGAAAGAGTGTGGTTTTCTACCTCGAGAAGCCGAGGGACTCGAGAGTGGTGAGGGCGCCGCGGTGACGCGGCGGCCGGTTCCGTCGATCCCGAAGGTGGTGTCGGCGAGCCAGGTCAGCCAGACAGCTAGTTCCATTGCAGCAGTGCAAGAGTCGTCTGGTGCGCTGCCCTGGTTTACGGGTGGGCACACGGATCCGTGGGATCACGTCGAATCTGCCATGGCGTTGACCGTCGCCGGTCTGATCGACGAGGCGGAGGGGGCGTACGAATGGTCGCGGAGAACGCAACGACCCGACGGATCGTGGCCGATGAAGTTTCGCAGCTCGGTAGTCGAGAATCATGATTCCGACAGCAACTTCTGCGCCTATCTGGCGGTGGGGGTGTGGCACCACTATTTGATCACCGACGATGACGATTTCGTCGACAGAATGTGGCCGTCGGTGCGAGCGGGGCTCGATTTCGTCGTCAGCATGCAGACTTCCAGCGGTGAAATCTACTGGGCACGAGGGGAGAACGGTCAGGACTGCCCAGAGGCTCTTCTGACGGGAAACTCCAGTATTCACCACAGCCTGCACTGCGGACTGCTGTTGGCCCGGCTGGTCGAGGACCCACAGCCTGAATGGGAATTCGCCAAATACACTCTGGGCCATGCGATCAGGCGGCATCCAGAGTCGTTCGCCATCAAGGCCGAGTACTCGATGGACTGGTACTATCCGATCCTCGGCGGAGCGGTACGTGGTGAGGCGGCATGGGTTCGCATCGAGTCTCGATGGGACGAATTCGTCGTCAGGGGTATCGGAATCCGCTGTGTGAAGCACCGTCCTTGGGTGACGGGGGCCGAAACGTGCGAGTTGGTGTTGGCGCTCGACGCGATGGGAGAACATTCTCGGGCACTCGAGCAGTTCGCCGCGATGCAACACCTCCGCGACCCGGATGGCTCCTACTGGACGGGCCTCGTCTACAGCGACGGCAAACGATGGCCAGTGGAGCGAACCACGTGGACGGCCGGCGTGATGATCCTTGCCGCAGATGCTCTCTCTCGCGCCACGCCCGGGCACGGAATCTTTCGTGACGCCGCGGTGCCCGTGGGACTACCGGTGGGGTCGGACCGCTGTGGCGACCACTGTCAGATCAGCGGCTCACCCGTCTGACCCTCGACTCGTTCGAGAACTCGCAACGAACCGGTAACTGAGACTTCTTTGAATTGACCTGTTGCCAAAGCTTGTTCGTAGATCTCGAACGGAGGGCGCCCGCCGTCTGCAGGGTCCGGAAATACGTCGTGGATCAGCAGGGCGCCACCGACTTGGACCCATGGTGCCCAACCCTCGAGATCTGCAGACGCGGCTTCCGACGTGTGCCCGCCGTCGATGAATACGAAGCCGACGGGGTGATGCCACAGGGCCGATACCGTAGACGATCTCCCGAGGATCGCGACCACGTACTCCTCGAGACCTGAATCAGCCATGGTGTGCCGGAACCGGCCCACGGTGTCGAGTAGACCTGTGTGCGGGTCGACCAAGGCAGGATCGTGGTATTCCCAGCCAGGCTGGTGTTCCTCGGATCCGTGATGGTGGTCGATCGTGACAATTCGGGCACCACGAGCCTTCGCTGCGGCCGCGAGATACAGCGTTGAGCGGCCGCAATACGTACCGATCTCGATGCCTGTGTCGCCCTCGCCCAGGTACTGCGTCGCGGCCCGGTGTAGAGCGATGCCTTCGTCCTCTGGCATGAAGCCCGGGGTTGCGTCGGCGAGTTCGAGCAGTTCACGCGTCAGGTGTTCCGTACTCACAGCTAGTGCTCTCGATTCTTTGTACGGTGCCCGCGCGCGAGTTCGTCATCGAGTCGAGGCGTCCCCCGAGACGGCGACTGCAGTAGGGCGAGATCGGGGTCAGGCGGGAGCGCGGACGACGAGGACGGTTCCCGGAAACTCGGCCGCGAACTCTCGACGACTGTGTTTCACCGCTGCGGTACCGTAGCCCTTCTTCCGGAAGTCGGGGTCGATCCAGATGGCGACGTCCACCTCATGCCCGGTCAGTTCCCCGAAAACCAGTCCCACACCTCTGTTCTCCGCGGTGTCCTCGCAGACGAACCACGCCGCCGACTCATCATCGACACGGCCCAATCCCGCTGTGCGCTCCTTCTCGATTCGATCCTCGGACCACTGGGCACCCACGTCGTCGACCTGCTCGGCGCAGCGGCGCCGGAACAGCGCGGTGTCCGCCTCGCTCCCTGAGAACGGACGTAGGCGGACTTGCCGGCCCGTACTTGCGGGTCGCTCGGCTGCCGTCCATTCCAGCGTGGAGTCGAGGTCGTCGAGTTCTGACTGGGTGCGGCGTCGTTCGACCTTGGTCAGGCGGCGGAACGTCAGATTGAGGACGGCTTCGGCGTAAGCCTCGGACGTGTCGAGCAATCCGGCGACACTCGCTACAGCCTCGGCGTGGTCCTCGCTGTCGACTACTGCGTCGAGAACTTCGTGGCGCAGCTCGAACGCGCGCAGCAGCGCCGCGGTGAGCTCTCGACGATCGTGTGCTCGATCCTGAACTTCGGTACTCATGATTGAAATTCCTCGCGCTCGGCCGTGGTGCAAGTTGCGTATGTGTCCATACTGCAAGATGTTCGCGGCCGCGGCACCCCTTACTCGGCGGTACCTAAGATCTAGCGAGGATCGCAGATGACCACTGGAATCGTGCGGTCCGTCCAGGACTGGTAGCTGTCGAACTCGGGGTACATGTCGACCAGTTGCGGCCACAGGCGAGCGCGTTCATCCGGTGCCGCGACGCGTGCGGTCATCGGACGAACCTGTGATCGCACCTGGATGGTTACCTCAGGGTTCGCGCGAAGGTTGAGAAACCACATCGGGTGCTTCGGCGAACCACCCTGTGAGGCGACGAGGACTATGCGGTCGCCGTCCTCGAGGAACAACAAGGGACTGAGCCGCGGCTCACCGCTCTTGCGGCCGGTCGTGGTGAGGAGACAGACGGGCAGCCCGCGGGGGAAGGCGCTGCCGAACCGAAATTTGGTACCCAGCCGTCCGCCGGTTCGCAGGTACAGCGCGACGTTGATCTTCGACATCCACTTGATGAGGGTGCCCGACCACTTCGGGTTCAGGACGAACGGTCTGCGGGCTGCGCGAGTCGGGGATTCCACGGTCGTCAGCCTAGACCCTCTCGATGATGGTGCCGGTCGCAAGTGCTCCGCCTGCGCACATCGTGATCAGCGCTGTCGACCCGTCGGTGCGCTCGAGCTCGTGCAACGCGGTAGTGATGAGTCGAGACCCGGTGCTACCCACGGGATGTCCCAGTGCGAGCGCGCCGCCGTTGACGTTGACCTTGCTCATGTCAGGGTCGTGTACCGACGCCCACGACAGGGGCACCGAGGCGAACGCTTCGTTCACCTCGAACAGGTCGAGGTCGCCGATCTTCATCCCGCTGCGTTCGAGAACTCGCGCGGTCGCCTGGACCGGTCCATCGAGGTGGAACTCCGTTTCCGATCCGACGAGGGCCTGGGATACGATCCGCGCCCTCGGCTTCAGCCCGAGCTTCCGTGCCTTGTCCTCATCCATCAACATGACCGCCGCCGCTCCGTCGGAGATCTGTGACGAGGTTCCTGCAGTGTGGATGCCACCGTCGAGAACCGGCGCCAGTCTCGCCAGTGACTCCGCTGTGGTGTCGCGAAGACCCTGATCGCGATCGACAACCCGTGTCTCGCCGGTGTGGTTGCCTTCCTTGTCCACGACCGGTGCGGTCACCTTCAGGACCTCGCGGTCGAATCGGCCCTCGTCCCAAGCCTGCTTGGCGAGGCCCTGCGACCGCACTCCGAACGCCTCGACGTCTGCACGGGTAATCCCTCGGCGACGAGCGATGCGTTCGGCGGCTTCGAACTGATTGGGCAGGTCGATGTCCCAGTCGGCGGGCCGACGCGGCCCGGCGTTCTCCCCGACGTTCGCGCCGAGCGGTACCTGGCTCATCGCTTCTATGCCACATGCGATTCCGATGTCGATTGCGTCCGTGGCGATCAGGCCGGCCACCAGGTGGTTGGCTTGCTGCGCCGAACCGCACTGGCAGTCGATCGTGGTCGCGCCGACCTGCCAGGGCAAGCCGGCATGCAGCCATGCGGTGCGGGTGATGTTGTTCGATTGCGCACCGGCCTGGGTGACGCAGCCACCGATCACCTGCTCCACCGCTGAGGGGTCGACCCCGGAGCGGTCGAGGATTCCGCGTTGGGCCGCGCCTAGGATCTCGGCAGCGTGCAATCCGGACAGCCACCCGCCGCGCTTTCCGATCGGGGTGCGTACAGCCTCGACGATTACTGGTGTGCCCACTGGCAGGGCTCCTTTCCTTGTTCTCAGAAACTAGAACAGGTTCAGTCGCACTTGCAAGGTCTGAATGACGTTCCCTTTGCTAGTCGCCTAGCTTGTGATTCAATGCTATTAGAACGTGTTCCATATTACTTGAGTGTGTATGGCTTCAGGGCAGGAGACAGCAGTGGCGCAGCCCAATCTTCCAGAGGGTTTCGACTTCACGGATCCGGACATCTACGCAGAGCGTATTCCCTACAAGGAATTCGCTGAGCTGCGAAAGACCGCGCCGATTTGGTGGAACCCGCAGCCGCCGGAGATCGGCGGATTTCATGACGACGGCTTCTGGGTCGTGAGCAAGCTCGAGGATGTCAAGGAGGTGTCGCGGCGCAGCGACGTCTTCTCGTCGAACGAGAACACCGTGATCGTCCGCTTCGCCGACGACATTGAGCGCGAAGCCATCGATATGCAGCGTGACCATATCCTTATCAACAAGGACGCACCGGAGCACACCAAGCTCCGCAAGCTCATCTCCCGCGGTTTCACCCCCCGAGCGATCAACAGCCTGCGCGAAGAACTCACCGAGCGCGCGGAGAAGATCGTGAAGGCAGCGGCGGAGGCGGGGGCCGGCGACTTCGTCACGCAGGTGGCATGTGAGCTTCCGCTGCAGGCGATTGCGGAACTGTTGGGTGTTCCGCAAGAGGATCGTCTCAAGGTCTTTGACTGGTCGAATCAGATGACGGGGTACGACGATCCCGAATTGGATATCGATCCGCAGGCAGCCTCGATGGAAATTCTCGGCTATGCCTATCAGATGGCCGAAGCACGCAAGAAGTGCCCGGCGGACGACATCGTCACGACACTGATCGAGGCGGACATAGATGGAAACGAACTTTCTCCGGAGGAGTTCGGGTTCTTCGTCATTCTGCTCGCCGTGGCGGGTAACGAGACCACGCGCAATGCCATCACGCACGGCATGATCGCCTTCCTCGACAACCCCGAACAGTGGGAGCTGTACAAGAAAGAGCGTCCGGCCACCGCCGCCGACGAGATCGTCCGGTGGGCCACCCCGGTTACCTCGTTCCAGCGGACCGCCCTCGAGGACTACGAACTCGGGGGAGTGCAGATCAAGAAGGGGCAACGGGTCCTCATGCTGTACGGCTCCGCCAACTTCGACGAAGACGCCTTCGATCATCCCGAGAAGTTCGACATCATGCGGGAAGACAACCAGCATGTCGGCTTCGGCGGGACTGGTGCGCACTACTGCGTGGGGGCGAATCTTGCCCGGCTCGAGATCGACTTGATCTTCAATGCGATCGCTGATCATCTGCCCGACATCAGTAAACTGGGCGATCCGCGACGACTGCGGTCCGGATGGCTCAACGGAATCAAGGAGTTTCAGGTCGACTACAAGACCGGTTCGGGTGGTTGCCCGGTCGCTCACTGACACCGCGATTCGCTCACTGACACCACAATCGAGTACGGCCCCGATCCTGCCAGGATCGGGGCCGTACTTGCACCGTCATCGAACGTGACTGTTCGTCGACTTGGCTGCCTCACACTTGGCGCAGCGTCTTCATTGCCCGGTCAACCTCCCAGAACGCACGCAGGGAGATGATCTTTCCGTCCTCGTTCACCCGATAGATGAACACGCCCTCGGCGTCGATCTGCGCGCCTGCGATCGTGGATCGGACCGTTCCGATGTTCACGTTCTCGTTTCCGCACACCAGCGAATCATCGATGAGAAATTCGAGTGACTCCGTGGTCCCGATCGTCAGATCGTAGAACCGGGAGATCGCCTCGATACCGTGGTGCCCCTTACCCTCCGGGTCGAAAGCGGAAGGGCCTACAGGATCTTCCACGCACGCGTCCTCGGCGAAGAGCGCCAGCCATTCCGCCTTGCGCTTGCCTGCGGCCGCCTCTCGGGAAGCCTGTCCCGCGAGACGAGCGGGATGGTCGGTAGTCGTCATTTCCACACCCCCTATTCGATGTACTTGTCGGCGAACTTTCGTAGCGATTCCTGCTTGGCCTCCAGTGGGCCGTCGAAGCCGATGCCGTCGAAGATCCAGGGGACGACGATCGTGTCGGTCACCCCGGCATCGGCTAGTTGCGAATAACCGTCCTTACCGAAACGGTCTACGCAGACGGCCTGGATCTCGAAGGGTTGGCCGGCTCGACCGTACTTCTCACGAAGCTCGCCCAGGCGGGAAATGATCTGAACGAGATCGTCGAACTTGATCATCGCGGACGTCCATCCATCGCCGACGCGGGCGGCCCTGCGCAGTGCCACGTCCGTGTGCCCGCCGACGTAGAACGGCACCGGACTGGTCGGCGCAGGACTCATCTGCAAGCGATCGAAGTCGAAGAACTCACCGTGATACTCGACCATTCCGCCGTCGAGGATCAGTTTGATGACTTCGATCATTTCGTCGACGCGGGCCCCTCGGTTCTTGTAAGGCACTCCGCACCACTCAAATTCTTCAGGTGCCCAGCCGATTCCGACGCCAAATCCGAAGCGATTGCCGATGAGGTTGGCCACCGACCCCACCTGGCGCGCCAGGAGGACCGGGTTGCGCGACCCCAACTTGAGTACCTGAGTGTAGAACCTGATCTTCGACGTCACCGCACCTAGCGCCGCCGCCGCGATCAGTGGATCAACCCACGGGGTTTCCTCGTTCCACATTCGAGAGCCATCGGGGGTGTAAGGGTAGGCGGCGCTCTGCTTCTCCATGAAGAACAGCGAGTCGGGCAGCGCGATCGACGAGTAACCGCATTCCTCGGCAGTTTGCACCAGAGCAGGCAACTGATCGAGGGGATTCATGGCGATGCCAACCGTGAACTTCATGTTCGTACCCCCTGTTAGTTGTTCGGCCGGTCGGAGCCGACCACCCACATCGAGAAGTACTGCGAACCGCCGCCATAGGCATGACCGAAGGCTTTGCGTGCGTTCTTAACCTGATGATCCCCGGCGCGGTGCATCACCTGCATCGCCGCTTCGGCGAAGCGAATCATGCCCGACGCACCGATGGGGTTGGACGACAGGACACCACCGGATGGGTTGA
Organism: Rhodococcus sp. NPDC049939; assembly: GCF_040656415.1. Lineage (NCBI taxonomy): Bacteria > Bacillati > Actinomycetota > Actinomycetes > Mycobacteriales > Nocardiaceae > Rhodococcus > Rhodococcus sp. NPDC049939. The sequence goes on from NZ_JBFAMC010000003.1 coordinate 250,551, forward strand.
CCGGAAGTCTGCCACCAATGGCTGTTTCGCCTGCCTCGGTCAGCTTCCAGCCTTCTCCCTCCGGCATGAAGCCGAGGTTCTCGAGCCACATCGGCTCGAACCAGGAAAAGGGGACGTAGATTTCGGCTGCGTCGATTTCCTCGAGCGGATCAACGATGCCTGCGTCCTTCCACAGTGCGGCGGCGGCGTCACGGCCTGCCTGTGGATTTACCTGGTCGCGTCCAGCGAACGTGGTGGGCTCGGTGCGCAGTGCGGTGGCGTGGATCCATGCGACTTCCCGGCCCTGTGCCGTCACCTCCGACGCGGCCTCCTCGTTGCCGATCACCATCGCACAGGCACCGTCCGATGACGGGCAGGTCTCGTCGTAGCGGATCGGGTCCCACAACATCTGTGAGGCCTGTACGGATTCAAAGGTGATGTCGGGTTGCTGCAGGTGGGCATAGGGGTTGAGGCTGCCGTTGAGTCGGTCTTTCACCGCCACCATCGCGCCGATGTGTTCGGGCGCGCCGGAGCGTCGGATGTACGAGCGGACGTGTGGTGCGAAGTATCCACCCGCGCCGGCACCTACCGGCATGTTGAACGGGATGGGAATCGACAACGCCCACATAGCATTCGACTCGGACTGTTTCTCCCAGGCCGCCGTCAGTACGCGCTTGTGCACACCGGCCTTGACGAGGCTGGACGCGACGACCGCCGTCGATCCACCCACCGAGCCCGCCGTGTGCACGCGCAGGAGAGGTTTGCCGTTCGCGCCCAGAGCGTCGGACATCGCGAGTTCGGGCATCATCGAACCCTCGAACAGATCGGGAGCCTTGCCGATCACCACGGCGTCGATGTCGTCCCAGCCAACCCGCGCATCCTCCATTGCGCGGTCGATCGCTTCACGTACGAGACCGGACATGGATACGTCCTGGCGCTTCGCCACATAGCGGGTCTGACCGGTGCCGAGCACCGCGGCCAATTGCCCTTTTCGGGCCGGACGAGAAGTAGTGTTGTCGGACATCAGTTCCGCCCCTCCAAGACTGCGACCAAATTCTGCTGCAGCACAGCGCCACTGGTAGCGTGCGCCAACGCTCGTCCGGCGTCGCCGTCCATGATGGCCTTGGCTGCGTAACCTATGCGTTCGAGACCTGCGGCGAACATCGGATTCCCACTCAGTGGGCCACCCGACGGGTTGATCGTCGTCGCATCGGTGAGTCCGATTGCCTCACGCAAGATCAGTTCCTGATGGGTGAAGGGTCCGTGTAGTTCCGCGACGTCGAAGCCGCCGAGGTCGCCTCCTGTCGCGGCTCGCGCGGCAGTGGCCGTCGACGGTGAGACCGTGAGGTCGCGGGCCCCGAAATTGGGGGAGTCGATCCGGTGGTCGATCCCGGTGATCCACGCCGGACGCTCGCAAAGTTGCCGGGCGCGATCGCCCGATGCGAGCACGATCGCTGCCGCCCCGTCCGTAATCGGTGCACAGTCGTGCGCGCGAAGGGGGTCGGCAAGGAAAGGGGTGGCGAGCAGAGTTTCGATATCCACCTGTCCCGACAATTGTGTGTTCGGATTCGTCTCTGCGGCCGCCCTGCTTCGTACGGCCACCGCGGCCATGTCTTCGGCCGTCCATTTACCCGACTCGAGTCCGAGTCGGGCTTGTAGTCCGGCGATGGACACCGAGTCGAGTCCGAGTGGCGTCACCAGATAGGGGTCGAGTTGCATCGACAGGGTCCTGCGAAGGTTGCCCGCCGAGGACTTTCCGAAGCCGTAGACCAGCGCGGTATCGACCTCGCCGGTCATGATCTTGATCCAGGCCTCGTAGAGGGCCCATGCGGCATCCATCTCGACGTGCGATTCGTTGATCGGTGGCACCGCGCCGATGGAATCGACGGCGGAGATGAACGAGAATGCTCTGCCTGCCAGGTAGTCCGATGATCCAGAGCACCAGAACCCGATGTCGGACTTCGTGATTCCGAGTTCTTCGTAGAGCTTCTGGAAACAGGGGACCAGCATCTCGACGCCGTTGGTGGTGCCGGTGGTCTCGCGCACGTGCGGTGCGTGCGCGAATCCGACGACTGCGATATCTGTCATTGTGTCGCGCCCCTACAGGTGGTGTTTGAAGGTTTCGTAGTCGGCGTCGGGCTCGCCCGTCGGCCTGAAGTATTCGATGTTTTCTAGGGTGTAGCCCCACTCCTCGCGAGGTTTCCACTTGGCTTCCACGCGCATGCCCATCCGAACGTCTGCGGCGTCGCACTCGAGGATCAGGTGCAAGAACGCGATGTCCGCACCGTCGAGCAGCACGTAGGCGGCCACGTACGGGGGCTTGATCCGCTGTCCGAGGAAGGGGACGTTGACGATGCAGAACGTGGTGACAATGCCTCTGTCCGGCAATTCCACCTGTTCCTTGGTCGGGATGCCGTCGGTGGGGCTAGCGCTCCGCGGCGGGATGTACACCTTTCCGCCAGGTCCGGTGCGGCCTCCGATCAGCTTCCCCTCCTTCAGGCCTCGGAGGTAGAAACTCTCCTCCGCGGAGGCCGAATGCCGGTAGTCGAGGTCGACTGGCGTCGTGATCATCGTGACCGGCTCGGTGGCTCCGGCGGCCGCGTGCTCTCCGGTCGATTCACCCGGTTCGAAGCACACGATGTCCTGGATGCGTCCGACACGCTCCTCGGCCCATCTCGCGCGCACCCTCATTCCCGTCCTCATCCTGGCGGGAGAGCCGACGTCCACCGCATGCAGGAGTGAGGTGTCGGCGCCATCCAGCATGATCAGGGCCCAGGCGAACGGAGTGCTGAGGGGCTGACCGGGAAAGGGTTCCGGCATCCACGTCCAGCTCACCACGGTCCCGGCATCGGAGACCTCGACGAAATCGGTGAGGGGTTCGGCTGTGTGCGCGTCGAATTCGGGCGGTGGTACGTAGATGCGCCCGTCCGATCCACGGGCGCCGATGACCCTGCGGTCACGGAGCGCAGTCACGAAGGCTCCGATCGTCGGCCCCACCGATCGCGTGTAGTCGAACTGAAGTCTCAGCGGTGCGCTCAATGGTGCATTCGAGAACTTTTCTGTCACGGCACTCTTTCCCAGGCTCACAACTTCGAGTAGAACAGGTTCTAGTGTTTGTGGCAAGAGCCACTTCTGACGATGGACGAGACGGAGGCATTTGATGAAGCTCGGGTTGCAACTGGGGTACTGGGGAGCGCAACCGCCGGCCAACGCGCCGGAGTTGATTGCCGCCGCCGAAGCAGAAGGGTTCGACGCAATCTTCGCGGCGGAATCATGGGGTTCGGACGCGTTCACCCCGCTCGCCTGGTGGGGGTCGAGCACCGAACGGGTCAGACTTGGCACGTCGGTCGTCCAGATCTCCGCGCGAACGCCCACAAGTGCCGCGATGCACGCACTCACGCTCGATCACCTCAGCGGCGGCCGGGCCATCCTCGGGCTCGGTGTGTCGGGGCCGCAGGTGGTCGAAGGGTGGTATGGGCAGCCGTTCCAGAAACCCCTCGCACGCACGCGCGAATACGTCTCGATCATCCGCAAGGTACTGGCCCGGCAGGAGCCGGTGACCAACGACGGTCCGCACTTCCCGCTGCCGTATACCGGCCCCGGTAGCACCGGCCTGGGTAAGCCCCTGAAGCCGATCACCCATCCGCTACGCGACGATATCCCGATCTGGCTCGGTGCAGAAGGTCCCAAGAACGTGGCCCTGACCGCCGAGATCGCCGACGGTTGGCTCGCCATCTACTACACCCCGCGCCTGGCCCCGATGTACAACGAGTGGCTCGACGAGGGTTTCGCGCGAGCGGGTGCACGTCGTAGCCGGGAGGACTTCGAAGTGGCCGCCACCTGCCAGGTGATCGTCACCGACGACCGCGCCGCCGCCGTGGCCGGACTCAAGCCCATCACCGCTCTCTACGTGGGTGGGATGGGCGCCCCCGAACTCAACTTCCACGCGCAGGTCTACACACGCATGGGTTATGGCGAACAGGTCGAGGAAATCGGCCGGCTCTTCCGCGCCGGCCGCAAGGAAGAAGCCGCCGCCGTCGTTCCGGACGAAATGGTCACCGAGACCATGATCATCGGCAATCTCGACGAAGTCCGCGCCGACGTGAAGCGCTGGGCCGACGCCGGGGTCACCATGCTTCTCGTCACCTGCCACGACGCCGACCACGTCCGGCAGCTGTCGTCGGCTGTTCTCGGCTGACCCCTCGCACCGCCGGTGATCACCAGCCGCCCGGCGAATGTACCTTGCGACCAGCGGCCCGTTGGATGTCGGTCAGAAAGATCGTTAGTGGTCCGAGGCTTTCTGAACTAGGGGAGATTGAGTTGTCCGCAGCAGAATAGCCGCAGGTATAACGTCAGCTGCCGAAGATCGAGCCGAGGGAGCCGAGGGATCCGGTTGCGGACGCTTCGACGGTGACCGTTGCTGTGAGGCGGACGGGGGCACCGACACCGTTGTCGGCGGTGAGAGTGAACGTGTAACTGCCTGCGGCGGTGGGTGTTCCGGACAGGGTCGGAACACCTGTGGCGGGATCGTTCGCGAACGTCATTCCGGGCGGAAGCTTCGCCGGGTCGACGACGGTGACAACAGGGTCCGGTGTCCCGGTGGCGGTGAAGGTGCGGGTGAGACTAGTTCCGACGGTGCCGGTCAATGCGACGGGTGTAGTGTCGACGAACGTTGGATCGACAAGATCAGGGATGGTAGGCGCCGGGACGGTCGCAAAGGTCGCGCCGCAGCAGCGCTCGAGAGCCATCCACCAGCCCTCACCGCTAGCAGGGCGCTCGAATACCACACCATTGACCTCCACCACCTCGGTGAGACGGGCCGCTATGCCGGATGAGGGGTTCCATCCCGCGAGACGGACCCAATCGCCCTCGCTGAGGTCTGTGCGCACGACGGTGTGACACCACATGCCCTTGCCCTGGGTGTTGGAGACGTCACCGGCTTCGACCCACGTGTCGAACGTGACGTTCGAAATCCACTGTCCGTGCCAGGTGTCCTCGGGCGCGTTTTCTCTCGGCTTGCCCTCATTCACCTGGAAAGCGATGGTGTTTCCGTCCTTCGCGTCTGAGCAGAACCGAGCGTGGTAGGAGACTGTGGTGTCGGCGGAGGCGGTACCGGCTCCGCCGGCGAGTGCTATGGCTGCGGTCGCAGCAAGGAGAGCGGCGACGATACGGCCACGTCGTGTGCGGCGCAGTGGATCAGGTGTTGTCACGGTTGGTGTGCCTTTCCAGCAGAATCCGCAGGGGTACGGAGCGGCCACGGGAAGCAACCACGAGAATGGAACATAGCGGACACTCGCCTCGAGTATTGAGTTCGGTGGCGATTGGTCGCGGTAGCGCCTGTCTCGGAATCGAACGGTTTCGAGGACATCCTCGACTCTGGCTTGTCGGAAGTGGTACACCTCGAGGCCGTTCAGTCAGCGCCTACAGGGTGCGGTATTCGCGGATGTGGGGGCGGGGGTCGTCGAGTCTGATTCCGAGGGTGGGGAATTGGGTGGCTATCTGTCGGTCGGTCAGGGGTGGGGTGACGGCGACATCGGCGTAGCCGCGGTCGGCGCCGTTGCCCCAGGTGGCGGGGTCGTTGACGGCCGAGACGCCGGATCGTGTGCGCTCGAGTTGCACATGACTCGAGTTACACATGAGAAGTCCTCACTGCTTCGGCGCCAGATGCCGGTCGAGCGAGTCGATGTCCAGGGAACGCCACCTAATCGATCCCGCAGTCCGTCGGTGAATGTACCTGTCGGCGCATCAAAGGCGCCGACAGGTACATTCACCCGCTAGTGTTTCTTGGATGCTTTTTCGGTCTCGTGTTGGACTGGGAGGGCTTTCGCCGGTACGGTCCCTCTGCCCCGGCTGATCAGCCACCCGACGACAGCGGCGGCCGGGAACATCACGATGCCGTACACGGCAGCGGGTACTGCGATATCGACGCTGGACAGGACACTGATCGAGATGGCGATGGCGAGTGCACTGTTATGGATACCGATCTCCATCGAGCACGCGATCGCCTGCCGTTTGTCTGCGCCGAGAAGCTTCGGAATCCAGTAGCCCACAGCAAGGCTCACGAGGCAGAACAGGATCGTGACCGCCCCGACGTCGGCTAGGTAACTCCCCACGTTCTCCCGCTCTGCGGCTATGGTGCCGACGATGACGAGCGCCAGCACGAGGGCCGATGCGATTCGCACGGGACGGTCCATGCGCCTTGCGAAGTCGACGCGATTGGCGCGTACCAGCATGCCGATCACGACCGGGACCAGCACGATCGCAAACACCTGCAGCACCTTCGTGAACTCGAGGCCCATGGTTCCGGTTGTGGAAGGTTCGAAGTACCCCAGAGCGAGGTTCGCGATCACCGGCAGGGTCACGACCGCGATCACCGAGTTCACCGCGGTAAGAGTTATGTTCAGCGCCACGTCACCTCGGTAGAGGTGACTGAAGAGGTTCGCCGTGGTGCCGCCGGGCGAGGCGGCGAGCACCATCATGCCGACCGCGAGCAGCGGTGGCAGATCGAACAGCAGCACCAAGCCGAACGCGACCACGGGCAGAATCAGCAACTGGCAAGCCAGAGCGATTGTCACGACGCGGGGATGCCTTGCGACGCGGGCGAAATCGGCGACTGTCAGCGACAGCCCGAGTCCGAACATGATGATCGCCAGCGCCGCCGGTAGGGCAACAGTGGCCAGGGGTGAATCCAAGTCGATCGCCGTCCTCGTGTGGGGGTGTCTCGCGCACGCTAGCGGGACCGGAACGCTCGTGTGGTCGATTCGCCGGAATTCACCACGCCTACCCTGCGAGGCGAACTCGCCCCAGCCGTGCGCGATCCCCCAGTGCTACCGCCCTTCGAACTTCGGCGTGCGCTTTTCGGCGAAGGCGCGTGGGCCTTCCTTCGCGTCGGCACTCTTGAAGACTTCAGCACCGAGGGCGGCATCGATCCGGAAGGCCTCTTCCTCGTGCATGGCTTCGGTGTCGCGAATGGTCTTCAGGATCGCTTGAACCGCGATGGGGCCATTGGCGGCGATGAGGTCGGCGATCTCGAGGGCCTTGTCGAGCGCCTGCCCGTCCGGGACGACGTGCCCGATCAGGCCGATCTCCTTTGCCTCGGGTGCCTTGATGTGACGGCCTGTGAGCAGGATGTCGGCTGCGACCGTGTACGGAATCTGCCGGACGAGACGCACTGCTGATCCACCGAGGGGGAAAAGTCCCCACTTGGCCTCGGAGACGCCGAATTTGGCGCTCTCGCCGGCGACGCGGATATCGGTGCCTTGGAGGATCTCTGTGCCGCCTGCAATCGCAGGACCCTCCACGGCGGCGATGAGCGGCTTGGTTAGGCGTCGGCCCTTGAGGAGTGCCTCGATCTTGGACAGGTCCCAACCGCCACCGGAGAAGGAATCGCCTGGATGTTGCGTGGTCATGGCTTTGAGATCCGCTCCCGCACAGAAAGCTCCACCCGCACCGGTGAGGATGGCGACTCGGATGTCCGGGTCGGAGTCGACCTGATCCCACGCGTCCCGCATGATCGCCATCATCTCTCCGGACAGCGCATTCTTCGCCTCGGGGCGGTTCATCGTGACGATCAGAACGTGCCCGCGCTTCTCGACGAGGCAGTGCGGCGACTGCGCAGCAGTATCGGACTTTTCGGTCGTTGTGGAGGGCACTGAAATCTCCCGAAGATTGTGTGAGCTGGATCTCGAATTGGGTCTTGCCAGAGACGGTAACACGTTCTACTTTGTTGCTGTGGCCCTAAACATCGCAGACCTCGTAGAGCACACAATCGACCTCGTTCCCGACCGAGTCGCGCTGCTGTCCGGCGACCGCGAGGTGACGTATGCGCAGTTGGAGGAGAGGGCCAATCGCCTCGGCCACTACCTGCGTGAACACGGCGTTCGGCCCGGGGACAAAGTAGGCATCTACTGCCGCAACACCATCGAAGCGATCGAAGCGATGGTTGCGGTCTTCAAGATCCGCGCGGTAATGATCAACGTCAACTACCGCTACGTCGAGAACGAGTTGCAATACATCTTCGACAACTCGGACATGGTTGCGCTCATCCACGAGCGTCGATACTCCGACAAGGTGGCGGCAGTACTGCCCAAGACGCCCCTGCTGAAGACCACCATAGTCATCGAGGATGGCACCGACCTCGAGTTCGACGGGGTCGAATACGAGGCTGCGTTGGCGGAGGCGTCGCCCGACCGTGATTTCGAAGAACGCAGCAACGACGACCTGTACATGCTCTACACCGGCGGAACCACAGGGAAGCCCAAGGGCGTCATGTGGCGTCAGGAGGATGTCTGGCGAGTGCTCGGCGGCGGCATCAACTTCCTCACCGGCGAATACGTCCAGGACGAGTGGGAACTAGCCAAGACTGGCGCTGAGAACCCCAGCATGATCCGATTCCCGATTCCGCCGATGATCCACGGTGGCAGTCAGTGGGCAGTGTTTCACAGCCTGTTCGGCGGCGGTACGTGCGTCATGAATCCGGAGTTCGACGGTCACGGCGTGTGGCAGACCATCGACAAGTACAAGGTCAACCTCATTTTCATCACGGGTGATGCGATGGCGCGCCCCATGCTCGATGCACTGCTCGAGGGCAACAAGGAGACCGGCGAGCCGTACGATTTGTCGTCGCTGTACGTGATGGCGAGTTCGGCGGCGCTGTTCTCGCCGAGCATCAGGGAGAAGTACCTCGAACTGCTGCCCAACCGGATGATCACCGACTCCATCGGTGCATCCGAGACTGGCTTCGGCGGCCTCGCTGTGGTCACCAAGGGTGAGTCGCACGGAGGCGGTCCGACTGTGAAGATCGACGCGTCCACTTCCGTTCTCGACGAGGACGGAAACCCGGTGGAACCGGGTTCAGGGGTGGTCGGGGTCCTCGCGCGGAGGGGGCACATCCCGATCGGCTACTACAAGGACGAAGAGAAGAGCAGGGCCACATTCAAGGAATTCAACGGGATCCGCTACGCCATTCCCGGTGACTTCGCACGGGTGGAGGCGGATGGCACCGTCACGATGCTGGGTCGCGGTTCGGTGTCGATCAACAGCGGCGGCGAAAAGATCTACCCCGAAGAAGTCGAAGGTGCCCTGAAGTCGCACCCCGACGTCTTCGATGTTCTGGTCGTCGGGGTCCCCGACGACCGGTTCGGTCAGCGAGTCGCCGCGGTGGTTCAGGCACGCGAAGGTGCCCGGCCGAGCCTGCAGGAGATCGCCGCTGCGGCGCGCAAGGAGATTGCCGGATACAAGGTTCCACGCAGTCTGTGGTTCGTCGACGAGATCAAGCGTTCGCCGGCGGGCAAACCCGACTACCGCTGGGCCAAGGAACAGACGGAGGTCCGTCCGGCCGACGACCATAACGGTAGCGGTGAGCCCGAGCCAAGCACGCAGGGTCGGGGCGAGTAGATGCACACATCGTTGAGCGAGAAGTTCGGCATCGAGTACCCGATCTTCGGGTTTACGCCGTCCGAACATGTAGCCGCAGCGATTTCCCGAGCCGGCGGCCTGGGCGTCCTGGGGTGCGTCCGCTTCAACGATCCCGGTGAACTCGAAGAGGTTCTCACCTGGATGGACGAGAATACCGACGGCAAACCTTACGGCGTCGACGTCGTGATGCCCGCGAAGGTCCCGACCGAGGGCACGCCGTCGGATCTCGATTCCCTGATCCCGCCCGAGCACCGAGCGTTTGTCGACCGGACGCTCACGGAACTGGGTGTACCGCCACTGGATTCGGGCATCGAACACGCGGAGGGTGTACTCGGTTGGCTGCACTCGGTGGCGCGCTCACATGTGGATGTGGCGCTGGGTCACCGCATCGCGCTGATCGCCAATGCTCTCGGATCCCCGCCGAAGGACGTGATCGACCGCGTTCACGAGAAGGGCGTGCCGGTGGCGGCGCTTGCCGGGGCGGTCGAGCATGCGCGCAGGCACGTCGAGAAGGGTGTCGACATCGTCATCGCGCAGGGTTACGAGGCCGGTGGACACACTGGTGAGATTGCATCGATGGTGCTTGTTCCCGAGATCGTCGATGCGATTGGCGATTCCGCAGCAGTCCTCGCAGCCGGGGGAATCGGGAGTGGGCGTCAGGTGGCGGCGGCGTTGTCACTGGGTGCTTCCGGTGTGTGGATGGGGTCGTATTGGCTCACCACGTCCGAGTACAAGCTAGGCGGTGCGTCGCCCGAGGGCCCGTCCGCCGTCCAGCAGGCATTCCTCCGCGCCACGTCCTCGGACACGGTGCGGTCGCGGATCTACACTGGCAAACCTGCCCGGCTGCTCAAGACCAAGTGGACAGAGGCCTGGTCGAAGCCGGACGCACCGGCACCACTGCCCATGCCCCTGCAGAACCTCTTGGTCAGCGAGGCGCATCAACGGATCGCTGCCTCCGAGGACCCGGATGTGGTGGCGATGCCGGTGGGTCAAATCGTCGGCAGGATGAACGAGATCCGTCCGGTGGCCGAAGTGATGGACGAACTCGTCGCGGGCTTCGACTCGGCGGTCTCTCGCCTCGACGGCTTCAGGGACCGCAGTCACATAGGGGAGTAACGACCGTCGTCGCGAATCCAGACAGGATCGCTGCAACCCTCCGCCTCGGCGCTCAACACTCGGGTGAGAACCTTGAATGTCGCGGTCCGTGGAAACTCGGTACACACCCGGATCAGGCTCGGGCGTTGCTTGGGCCCCAGATCGGACTGCGCATCCAAGAAATCGGCAAAGGCGAGGGGATCGAACTCGCGGGTCGGGACGACTGCCGCCATCACGCGATCTCCGACCTCGTCGTCGGCTACCGCGTACACCGCTACCTGGGCGAATCCGTCGTAACGCTGCAGGATGCGCTCGATGGGGGCGGAACCGATGTTCTCGCCATCGACTCGCAGCCAGCCAGAACTGCGTCCGGCGAAGTAGACGAATCCATCTGCGTCCCGGTAGGCCAGGTCGCCGCTCCAATACATGCCGGCGCGGACCCGTTCGGCATCGGCCTCAGGGTCGTTGTAGTAGCCGGCGAACGCCCCTGGGCCGACAGTGTTGACAAGTTCCCCTGTCGCAGCTTCTGCGTTGACCAAGCGGCCGAATTCGTCGAATTCTGCTGGGGGGCAGGGCTGCCCGGTCTCGGTGTTCAGTATCGCGATTCCATCCGGAAGCCTTCCCAGAGAACCCGAGGGCGCTCCGGGCGTGGAGGAAATGGCGATGCCACCCTCCGTGGAGCCGAACCCGTCGACCACCGCAGTCCCGAACCGGCGCGAGAACGCGGACACGGCGTGGGCAGACCCCTCGTTGCCGTACATCAACCGGAGGGTGTTCTCAGCGTCGTCCGGCAACTCGGGAGTAGCCAGCACGTACGACAGCGGCTTGCCGACATAGTTGGCATACGTAACGCCGTACTTGCGGACGTCGCTGAGGAAGTTCGACGCTGAGAACTTGCGCCGCAACGCGATCGAGCTGTGCCCTGCCAGTGCGACGGACCACGCTGCCATCATGGCGTTGGAATGGAACATCGGCATCGACATGTACACGACGTCTTCAGGTGACAACCCGAAGCGCTCCGCAAGCATGACCCCGGGACCGGCGATCTTCGCGTGAGTGCAGCGAACCGCTTTCGGATCACCGCTCGTGCCCGACGTGAAGATGAGCATGAACAGGTCGTCCGGGTCTGCTGTCCGAGGGGTGAATTCGGTGCGCTCCTCTGCGAGCAAGGCCGACCACCGCGCCGAATCCACATCGATGACCGGCACAGCGAGATCGAGTCCCTCCAGTAGCCCTGAGCTTCCGCGTTCGGTGAAAATCACCTGGCAATCGGCGACTTCGATGTCGCGCGCCAGCGCTTCCCCCCGTCGGGTGGTGTTGAGACCCACCAGCACGACGCCGGAGAGCGCTGCCGCGGCCGCGAGGAGTGAGAACTCCGGAACGTTGTCCATCAGCACGCCGAAGTGCGGAGGCTTGTTCGCATCGAGCAGATCCTCGAGAATCGCTGCACGCCGCGCGCTCGACCGCACGTGATCGGACCACGACAAGAAGTGGTCTTCGAAGTGCAATCCGTGCTCGTCGTCGTTGGCGACGTCCAATAGTAGATCCGTCACCGTGGGCGCGAGCACCGCCGTCATGAGGGGACGGTGGCCAATTCGGTACCGAGGGTTCGCAGTTGCGCAGTGGCCGAACCCAATCGGAACTCGAGGGCCTTGGCTGCCAGGAAGTATCGGTGCACGGGATGGTCTTCGTCGAGTCCCACACCGCCGTGGACGTGGATGACGGTATGAGAGACCCGGTGCCCTGCATCGGAGGCCCAGAATTTGGCGGTTTGGACGTCTCCCTCGCCCGTCAGTCCCTCGCTGAGCCGCCATGCGGCCTGCCACAACGTGAGCCGGACACCCTTGACGTCTATGTAGGCGTCGGCGAGCCGTTGCGCCACGGCTTGGAAACTACCGATGGGGCGGTCGAACTGCACTCGTTCGCGAGCGTATGCCGCGGTGAGTGTGAGTGCCTGGTCGAGCACTCCGTACTGATACGCGCAGGCTCCGAGCGAACCACGCTCGACGAGCCAGTCGACGATCTCACCGCCTTGCTCGATGGTTCCGAGAAGTCGGTTCTCGTCCACCACAACCCCGTGAAGGGCCAACTCGCCGACGCTGGACAGATCGACGGTCTGCTGGCGGGTGACGGTAACACCTGCATCGTCGGGTCGGACGAGGAAGGCCGCAACACCGTCCGAGGTCGCGGCTGGGACCAGGAACAAATCGGCCGACGGCGCCGCGTCCACGACGACCTTGGTTCCGTCGAGCGTCCACCCCTGCGGACCGCGTTCGGCGCGGGTGGCTGGTGCGCCCGGGGTATCGCACAGCTCTTCGTCGAGCGCGACCGCGAGGATCTTCGTACCCTCTGCTGCCGGCGCTCCCCATTCGGAACGCTGCTGCTCGGTGCCGAATTTCGCGATGGCACCCGCAGCCATGACGATCGTGGAGAGGTAGGGGACCGGTGCAACCGCGCGTCCGAGTTCGATGAGGATGCTGCACTGTTCGAGCACGCCGAACCCGTCGCCGCCTACGGACTCCGGGAGCGCCGCACTGAGAATGCCGGACGCCCCCAGCGCTGACCAGAGACGACGATCGAGCCGGTCTTCCGCGGCGTCGAGTTCGCGCAGCCGATCGTTTGTGACGAGTTCTCCGACGATGCCGCGAGTGAGCCCGGCCAGGTCCTGCTGGGCCTCGGTGTGGGTGAAATCCATGGTCGTATGTCCTAACGCTTGGCTGGGGGGAGGCCGAGGGCGGTCATGCCGATGATGTCGCGTTGCACCTCGTTGGTTCCGCCGCCGAAAGTGAGGATCAGCGACGAGCGATGCATCCGTTCGAGGCGTCCGCGCAACAAGACGCCGGGAGAGTTTTGGCGCAGTGTGGCCGAAGGCCCGAGGATCTCCATTAGGAGCCGGTATGCCTCGGTGGCGAATTCGGTGCCGAACACCTTGTTGGCGGACGCGGCTTCGCGACCGGGAGCGTGATCTGTGGTCGAGCCGTCCGCCGAAGTGCCGGAAGCGATCTCCCAGTTCATCAACTTCAGGTACTCGGCCTTGGCATGAACCCGGGCCAGGTTGATCTGGACCCACTCCTGGTCGATGACCCGGCGACCGTCGGGCAACTTGGTGTTCTGCGCCCATTCGCGCACTTCGTGCAAGGCGGTCAGGACCGGTCCAGCGGACGTCAGCGCGACGCGTTCGTGGTTGAGCTGATTGGTGATCAGAGCCCAGCCGCCGTTCTCGGGGCCCACGAGCGCCGTCGAGGGAACGCGCACGTCTTGATAGTAGGTGGCGCTCGTGTCCGGGCCTGCCATCGTGTGGACCGGGGTATACGAGAAGCCTTCCGCTGTCGTCGGAACGATCAGAACGCTGATTCCCTTGTGCTTCTTGGCTTCGGGGTCGGTGCGGCAGGCCAGCCATACGTAGTCGGCGTAGGCGATCAGGCTGGTCCACATCTTCTGGCCGTTGATGATGTACTCGTCGCCGTCCTTGACGGCGGTGGTTCGGAGTCCGGCGAGGTCGGTCCCCGCTTCCGGTTCGGAGTAGCCGATGGAGAAGTGCAGTTCACCGGCAGAGATCTTGGGCAGGAAGAAGGACTTCTGTTCGGGGGTACCGAAGTGCATGATCGTCGGCGCGACCGAGTTGATGGTGAGGAAGGGGACGGGCGCGCCCGCGATGGCTGCTTCGTCGGTGAAGATCAGTTGCTCCATCGCCGAACGCTCCTGGCCGCCATACTCCCTGGGCCATCCGAGGGTCAGCCAGCCGTCCTTGCCCATCTGGGCGACGACGTCGCGGTAGACATTGCCCGCGCCGTATTCTCCGGTCGTGGCGGCCAGGGCTTCTCGACGCTCCGGCGTCATCAGCTTCGCGAAATACGCGCGCAGTTCTTCCCTCAGCTGTTGTTGCTGCGGCGTGTACGTGATGTGCATCGAAATACCTCTCCGGTCGAGAGCTGGAATCAGCAAAATCTGGCACAGGTTCCAGTCACTGCGTCGCAATGGCGGAATCGGTCCCGCCCCGGTTCCGAAGCGAGTCAGGTGGACCGCTCGCAGTCGTGAAACGAATCATTGCACACGACTGGAACAGGTTCTAGTGTAATTGGAGGAACGCTGTATGCCACACATCGGTTGCGCACGCGGCTGTCAATGACGCGACAAAGAGAAGAGGGAATCAAAAATGGAGGTCAGAGTCGATTTCGACCGCTGCGAGGCCAATGGTGTCTGTGTAGGGATCGCGCCGGATATCTTCGAGCTCGACGACGACGAGCAGCTGCACATCACGAGTCCTGTTCCCCCCGCTGACCGGGAAGATGACGTGCGCATGGCGATCGCCCAGTGCCCGAGGGCCGCTCTCACGGAGCATCCCTGACCACTGTTGCCCGGAATGAGAACACGTTCTACAGTTGTTGCGACCTGCCGTTCAGGCGGGTTCCCGACATGCGTCGAGTGCGCGGAACCAGGAGAACGTGTTCATGAATGGTGTGACTGATCGCGATGTGAACCTGGACGGCAAGGTGGGCGTCGTGACCGGCGCCGGATCCGGCCTCGGAAAGTTCGAGGCGATCGAACTTGCACGCGCGGGCGCGAGCATCGTAGTCAACGATCTGGCCGCCGGCGACGCTGTGGAGGAGACCCTCGAGGAGATCCGGAGACTGGGCGCGAAGGTCGAATTCGTGGCCGGTGACATTGGCGAACGGTCCACCGCGGATGCGATCATGGAGGCCGCACACGACCGCCTCGGCGGCCTCGACATCCTCGTGAACAATGCCGGCATCACTCGGGATCGCATGCTGTTCAACATGTCCGACGAAGATTGGGACATGGTGCTCAAGGTTCATCTGCGCGGCCACTTTCTACTGTGCCGGTCCGCGGCGGCATTTTGGCGGGGCAAATCGAAGGAGGCGGGGGCGCCGGTATACGGCCGGATCATCAACACGTCCTCGGAGGCGGGCCTGCTGGGTCCGGAGGGGCAGGCCAACTACGGCGCGGCCAAGGCCGGAATCACGGCATTGACGCTGTCGGCTGCCCGCGGGTTGTCCCGCTACGGCGTCCGCGCCAACGCGATTTGCCCGCGCGCCCGCACATCGATGACCGAGAAGGTATTCGGTGAGGCGCCCGCCGAAGGGGTCGATCCATTGTCGCCGGATCACGTCGCCACCCTTGTCGCATTCCTCGCATCGCCTGCGGCGGACACCGTCAACGGGCAGGTCTTCGTTGTGTATGGCCCGATGGTGGCGCTGATGGCGGCACCAGTCGTGGAGCAACGCTTCGATGCGGCGGACGGGCAGTGGACGCCCGAGGCGCTCGCGGCCGAACTCGGCAGCTATTTCGACGATCGTGATCCGTCCACCATGTTCTCGGCTTCCGCAGCTCTACGTGAGCTAGGTTGATCTGACTCTCCGGGGTGGATCGCGACACGAAGTCGGCAATCCGCACAGCCTTCGCGGGCGATGCGCTCCGGATGGCAGATAATGACGGCAAGCAGACAGCGGCTCGGAGGGGGGTCAGCAGGCCGCCTGTCGGAGTGCGTCGAAGGTGTGCCGGCATCGATCAGAACGTGTTCTATTTTTTGCCTGAAATCGTCGGTACTCGTCGGTCGTGAGGCACCTCGTCGATAGTCCGATATTCGCCCCGAAGCGCGCACTATTTGTCGGTGCCGATTTTCCGGTGCGTGGCTGGTACTACCGATGAATATCGATCAATATGTCTGCGCTATATCATATTTAGGATATTGGTCCGAAGTCGTTCACCATCAAACTACTGCTCGTTTGTCGGATTTATACAAGGTGATATCCGGCCGAATCCGCTTCGTTGATCGGATGATTCTTGTTGATGCGTGACCATCTTTTGACAGGTAAACACGTTCTCATTAATATGATCCGAATCACAAGCCGTGGAGGCTTGTGCAACAGTCTGCGCCAGGCGCGATCGTGAAACGAGGAGGGGCGGATGGTGGACCTCCTCGAGGTGCCGCTACGTGCGGTCGGCGGGTTCTTCATGATGTCGGGCGAAACGTTGAAGGCAGTCTTCTCGAGACCCTTCCAGCGCCGCGAGTTCATCGACCAGGCCTGGTTCATCGCCCGGGTCTCGATGGTGCCCACGGTGTTGGTCGCCATTCCCTTCACCGTCCTGGTGAGTTTCACGATCAACATCCTGCTCCGCGAGATCGGCGCTGCAGACCTCAGCGGCGCCGGTGCCGCACTCGGAACGGTGACTCAGGTCGGTCCTATCGTCACCGTGCTGATCGTGGCCGGTGCCGGCGCGACCGCGATATGCGCGGATCTTTCCGCCCGCACGATCCGCGAAGAAATCGACGCAATGCGAGTGCTGGGTATCAATCCGATCCAACGACTGGTCGTGCCCCGGGTGTTGGCCTCGACCGGGGTGGCGCTCCTACTCAACGGCCTTGTCTGCACGATCGGTATTTTGGGCGGCTTCGTCTTCTCGGTCTACATCCAGGACGTCAATCCGGGCGCATTCGTCAACGGCATCACTTTGCTCACCGGATTCGGTGAGCTCATGATCTCGGAAATCAAAGCAGGCCTGTTCGGCATGATCGCCGGTCTCGTTGCCTCCTACCTGGGCTTGAACGTCAAGGGCGGCGCGAAGAGTGTCGGTGACGCCGTCAACCAGACGGTCGTGTTCTCGTTCATGGCATTGTTCGTGGTCAACGTTCTCGTCACTGCCGTCGGCATCAAGCTGACGAGCGGGTGACGGATATGGCGGTTGAGTAGATGGTTCTGGCTGCGACGGGGCGCTTTCCCCGTACTCGCCGACGATTCGCGTCGGCATCGCGTTCGATCGATCGACTCGGGGAACAGGCGCTGTTCTTCGCGAGAGCCATCGGTTGGGCACCGCGCGCCTTGATTCACTACCGACGGGAGACACTGCGGCTGATCGCCGAGATCAGTATGGGCACGGGTGCGTTGGCCGTCATCGGTGGCACCGTCGTGATCGTCGGGTTTCTGACACTGTTCACAGGCGGAACCATCGCCGTGCAGGGGTTCAGTTCGCTCGGCAACATCGGTGTCGAGGCACTCACCGGCTTTTTCGCGGCATTCATCAACGTGCGCATCGCGGCTCCCGTCATCGCGGGAATTGGGCTGGCGGCAACGATCGGTGCCGGCTCCACCGCCCAGCTCGGGGCGATGAGGGTCTCGGAGGAAATCGATGCGCTGGAGACGATGGCGATCCCATCGATCCCCTACCTGGTGAGCACCCGCGTGATGGCGGGAATGATTGCGATCATCCCGCTATACGCTTTGGCGGTCATTGCATCGTTCGTTGCGAGCCGATTCGCTACGGTCGTGCTCTATGGCCAGTCACCCGGCGTGTATGACCATTACTTCTCGACGTTCCTGATACCAACCGACATCTTGTGGTCGTTTGCGCAAGCCATCGTGATGGCGATCGCGATCATGCTCATCCACACCTACTACGGCTTCAACGCCTCCGGCGGTCCGGTCGGAGTCGGTGTCGCTGTCGGTAACGCGGTGCGCTCCTCGCTGATTGCCGTCGTTACCGTTACCCTGCTCATCTCGCTCGCCATTTACGGCGTGTCCGGCAACTTCAACCTCTCGGGATAGGACCGCCGGCAGATGACTGACTCTGGATTGAAGAAGAAGCTCGCAGCGTTGGTACTCGTGGTGAGTATTCTTGCGATCGTCGGGGTTTCCTTGGCAATGTTCAACGGGACCTTCACCAAGTCTGTTCCTGTCACCGTCACCTCCGACCGCGCCGGACTGGTGATGGACCCTGACGCCAAGGTCAAACTGCTCGGTGTCGAGGTCGGTCGCGTCGGATCAATCGAGCACATCACCGACGGCGCAGAGTTGAATCTCGACATCTACCCCGACATGATGTCGTTGATTCCCTCGAACGTGTTGGTGGACATCTCTTCCACCACCGTGTTCGGCGCAAAGTATGTGAACTTCACGATGCCCGCCGAACCGGCGCCCACTCATCTCGAGCCGAATGCAGTAATTGCATCCGATAGTGTCACCGTCGAGTTCAATACCGTCTTCCAGGATCTTTCCGATGTGCTGGCCCAAGTGCAGCCCGAGAAGCTGAACGCCACGCTCGGCGCCATCTCCACTGCGCTGCGCGGGCGAGGTGATGAACTGGGCGCTCTCCTCGAGCAGGGAGACGAGTATCTGACGAAGATGAACCCGACTCTTCCCCAGCTGCAAGAAGATCTGTCCAAGGCGGCCCAGGTTACCGCCGTGTACGCCGATACCGCTCCTGACCTGCTGAAGACGGTCGACAACGCAACGGTGACCAGCCGCACTCTCATCGACGAACAGGGCAACCTGGATGCGGTGCTGCTCAACGTCATCGGACTGTCCGATACCGCCAACACGCTGCTCAGTGAAAACGAGCAGAATGTGGAATCCGTCCTCGACCTCCTTATCCCGACGACGGGACTGCTCAACGAGTATTCGCCCGGTTTCACCTGCTTCATCGTCGGACTGAATGACCTGATCCCACTGGCGGAAGAAATAATCGGAGGCAATCAGCCGGGCATCGCCATGAATGCCGGCTTCGTGTACGGGCAGGAGCCGTACACCTATCCGAAGGACCTGCCGAAGGTCAATGCGACAGGGGGTCCGGCTTGCCATGGGCTTCCGAATCCCGACCCGAATGTGAATGCGAAGTTCGTGGTGGCCGATACCGGAACGGTGCCGTTCGTGCCTTCGACCGAGGTCCAGGTGAACTTGCCGAAGGTGTTCCAGCTGCTGTTTCCGGGCGTGTATCCCGAGCAAGGCGGGCGGTGACTGTGCGAGCAACCTCGGTCAAGCTGCTGATCTTCGCGACGGTGATGTCGACAATCTTCGCCGGCCTCGCCCTGGTGTTCAGTCAGTACCGGTTCGGTAGTTCCCACGGCTACCATGCCGTGTTCACGAACGTCTCCGGACTCACGGCCGGCGACAAGGTGCGAATCGCGGGCGTTCCGGTCGGCGCCGTCGAAAAGGTGAGTATTGACGACGACAACCGTGCCTCGGTCGATTTCACCGTCGACACCAAGTATTCGCTGTTCGACGGAACCAAGGCGACGGTGCGGTACGAGAACCTGGTCGGCGATCGCTACATGGAACTTCTCGAAGGCGCGGGTTCGGTGGAACCACTGCCCCCCGGCGCAACGATCCCGGTCGAGAACACCTCTCCCGCCCTTGATCTCGATCTGCTCCTCGGTGGGTTCAAACCGCTGCTGCGGGCACTCGATCCGCAGCAGGTCAACGACCTGTCCGCGGCGCTGGTTCAGGTGTTCCAGGGGCAGGGGGGAACGCTGGTGTCGTTGCTCGGCAGCACGAGTTCGTTCACGAACACTCTGGCCGACCGGGACGAATTGATCGGCGATGTGATCGAGAACCTCAATGAGGTCCTCGGCACGATCAACGAGCGTGACGACCAGTTCGGATCGACATTGGACTCGTTGCAGCAGTTGGTCAGCGGACTTTCGCAGGACCGTGAGCAGATCGGCGACGCGATCCCCCGAATTTCCGGGGCCACCGGGGATCTCGCGAATCTACTCGAGGGCGCGCGACCCCCGCTGCAAAGCACGATCGCCGAAGCCAACCGGACCGCCACTCAGCTCCAGGCGGGAGAAGCGGACGTCGATTGGGTTCTGCAGAACCTGCCGGAGGCCTACCGGAAGCTCATCCGAATCGGCACGTACGGCAGCTTCTTCCAGATGTATGTCTGCACAGTCAGGTTCAAGTTCTCCGGACCCGACGGAGCTGATCTGCTCCTCAACCTGCCGGGTGGTCAGACGACGGGGAGGTGTGCACCATAGCCATGAAGAGGCAACGCGATCCCGTACAGGTGGGAGTCATCGGTCTGGCCGTGACGGCCATGGTCGTGATCGCCACCCTGCAATACGATCAGCTGCAATTCCTTTCGGGTGGGACGCAGTACTCGGCCAGTTTCGAGGATGCGGGTGGGCTGTTGGCCGGTGACCCTGTGACGCTAGCCGGCGTCGACGTCGGGAGTGTTGCGGACGTCGAACTCGACGGACAACAGGTGCTCGTCACGTTCACAATCGAGGATGACCTCACCTTGGGTGATGCCACCGAAGCCAACATCAAGACCAATACCGTCCTCGGACGCAAGTCTCTCGAGATCACATCTCGCGGTCACGACACCATGCCGGTGGGGTCGACGATTCCGTTGGAACGCACCAACTCTCCCTACTCGTTGAATGATGCGCTCGGTGATCTCACGACGACTGCGGCAGAACTGGATACCGACGAGCTCAACGCGGCGCTGGATGCGATGTCCGGCGCGCTGGAGAATACGCCGCCTGAACTACGCACTGCCCTGGACGGGATGACCCGGCTGTCCGAGAGCATCAATTCTCGGGACGAGAGTCTGCAGCAACTACTCGAGCGCGCAGAGAACGTGACAGGAATCCTCGCCGAGCGCAGCGATCAGATCAACTCCCTGATCATCGATGGGAATCTGTTGTTCGCCGAACTCGACGCGCGCCGAGCGGCGATCAGCCAATTGATCGTGAATATTTCAGCGGTGTCGCGGCAACTGACCGGTCTCGTCCTGGACAACCAGGAGCAGATGAAACCGACACTCGACAAACTGAACTCGGTGGTCGACGTTCTGCAGAGGAACAACGACAACATCGCGCAGGCTCTAGAGGGTCTCGCACCGTACGCGACTCAGCTCGGTGAGACGGTAGGTAGCGGACCGTTCTTCATGGCCTACGTCTACAACATCGGCATCGGCAATCTACTCCAGGGGCTGAGCGATGCGGTGACCTGGCCGGAGCACCTTCCGAATGACCTCGAGGCCTTCACGGAGTCGGGTCCGTCCTTCGAGTTGAGAGAGCCCCCGCGATGACGAACACGGATGCTGGTCGCACGAGGAGAACGTGGTGGATCAGGGCGGGAGTTGCTGCTGTCGCGGTGTCGCTGGTTGTTGGCGCCGCGGTGATCTTCGTGCCCAGGCTCTTCCAGAGCACGATCACCGCGGACTTCCCGACCACGACCGGTCTGTATGCCGGAGACGACGTTCGCGTCCTGGGTGTCAAGGTGGGCACGATCGACAGCATCGAGCCAGGCACCGACTTCGCGCGGGTCACGATGTCCGTGGACAAGAGCGTCGAGATTCCAGAGGACGCCTTGGCCGTCATCGTCGCGCCCAGCCTGGTGTCGGGACGGTTCATCCAGTTGACGCCCGTGTACGAGGACGGGCCGACGATGAGCGACGGCGCGAGCATCCCGATCGACCGCACCGCGGTGCCCGTGGAGTGGGACGAGATCAAGGCAGAACTGACCAAGCTGTCGGAGGCGCTCGGTCCTCAGGGCGCCGACCCTCAGGGCGCGCTGGGTACGTTCATCGACACTGCTGCCGAGAATCTCGAAGGAAACGGTGAGTCGCTGCGCAGCACCCTACGAGAGTTGTCGGAGACCATGCGGATCCTGTCGGACGGCCGTACCGACCTCTTCTCGACCGTCCGCAACCTGCAGACGTTCGTGTCGGTGCTGTCGTCGAGCAACGAGCAGATCGTTCAGTTCGAGGGCAGGCTCGCATCGGTATCGAGCATGCTCGCCGACAACTCCGATGAACTCGGAACAGCTCTGAACGATCTCGACATTGCGATCGGTGACGTCAACCGGTTCGTGACGGAGAACCGGGCAGGCCTGAGTGAACAGGTGGCCCGTCTCGCCGACGCCACCCGGGTGCTCGCCGACAAGCGGCCGCAACTCGAACAGGTTCTCCACGTTGCGCCTACGGCGCTTGCCAACTTCAGCAACATCTACAAGCCGGCGCAGGGGTCGGTGGTCGGTGCCATTGCGTTCTCCAACTTCGCGAACCCCGTCAACTTCATGTGCGGCGCCATCCAGAGTCTGGAAGCCAATCAGTCAGACCGGAGCGCGGATCTGTGTACGCAGTACCTGTCCCCGGTGCTGAACTCGCTGACGGCGAACTACCTTCCCGTTCTGACCAACCCGACCACCGGGCTGAATGCCTACCCGGACCAGATCGTGTACTCCCCGCCCAGCTTGGAGGCATCCATACCGCCGCAGTCCGCCCCGCCTATGAGCTTTGCAGGGATGCCTACGGTCGACATATTCGCGGACCTGCAAGACCTGCTCTTGCCGGGAGGTGGGCGATGACGATGCATGCGCGCGCTCGTCGAACCGGCTTCGTAGCGGCTGCGGTTGCGTTGTCCCTTACGTTGAGTGCTTGCGAGTGGGAAGGATTGAACTCGCTTCCATTGCCGGGCACGGAGGGACGGGGCGACGATGCCTACACGGTCGAGATCCAGATGCCCAATGTGACTACGCTGTCGCAGAACTCACCGGTGCGAGTGAACGACGTAACGGTGGGCACAGTGACGGGAATCGAAGTTCAGGACTGGCATGCTCTCGTGTCCGTCTCGATCAACGGTGACGTCGAGTTGCCCGCCAACGCGACTGCCAAGATCGGTCAGACGAGCCTCCTCGGCTCGCAGCACCTAGAACTGGCTCCGCCTGTCGACACCGAGCCCGAAGGAAGGCTGGAGAACGGTGATGTCATCCCGATCCAGCGGGCAGGTGCCTACCCGACGACGGAGCAGACATTGTCATCGTTGTCGGTGGTACTCAACGGGGGTGGGATCGCCCAGATCCGTGACATCACGCAAGAACTCAATGCCGCACTGGACGGGCGAGAAGAGTCGATCCGGGATCTGCTCCCACGGCTCGATGAGCTCGTCACCAGCCTCGACCAGCAAAAGGGCGACATCATCGGTGCGATGGAGGGGCTCGACCGGCTGTCGGGCACGGTCAATGCCCAGAAGGACACCCTTGACGCGGCACTGGAGAGCATCCCGCCCGCACTGGACGTGTTAGTGGACCAACGCCAGAATCTCACGACCGCTCTGGTCGAGGTGGGCAAGCTCAGTGACACCGCGAGTCGGCTGGTAGAGAGCAGTGGTGGGAATTTGACAGCGAATCTGCGCAATCTCACACCGGTCCTGCGGGAACTTGCGGACTCCGGGAGCGCGCTCACCGAGGTGCTGACCCTTCTGCTGACGTACCCGTTCCCGATGAAAACGTTGGACAGAGTGATCAGGGGGGACTACGCGAACCTCATGATGACGATCGACATGACCAACGAGCGCATCGACAAGAACTTCCTCTCAGGGACGGCGCTCCAGGGGTCACTCGGTGGCGTCGAGGGTGCCGTGGGTGCGCTTGCCGGAGTGGCTGGTGAGTCGAGCGATCCGTTGCGAGCGCCGCTGCTGCCGCCGGCGGATCCGGCACCTGCACCGCCGGCGATTCCCGGGCTACCGCAGATACCGGGACTAGAGCAGATACCGGGACTAGAGCAGATACCCGGACTGCAGATACCCGGGTTGCCGCCGCTACTGGGAGGGGTGCCGGCACCATGAGAATGACGCGGTTCGTCCGAATTCAGTTGATTCTCTTCTCGATTCTCACCGTCATCGGCTTGACGGTGATGTCTATCCAATACGTGAAGGTGCCGATGTTGCTCGGCATCGGGCGCTACGAGGTGTCTGTGCAACTGCCTGCGACGGGCGGACTGTACCCAAACGCGAATGTCGCGTATCGCGGCACCAACATCGGCGTCGTCGAGGAGGTCACACTCACCGGTGCCGGTGTCGATGCACGAATGTCGCTCGACAGCAACTACAAGATTCCGGCCGACGTCGACGCAGCCGTCAAGAGTGTGTCGGCGATCGGGGAGCAGTATGTCGATCTGATTCCGCGAGTCGACGACGTCGATGCCGACGGACCGTATCTCGCGGACGGAGATGTGATCCCAGAGGACCGCACGAGTATCCCGCAGGATGTCGGCGAGATGCTCGACCAAGCAGACGTTCTGCTTGCAAGCATTTCGGATACTCGTCTCCAAACGGTGATCGATGAAGCTTTCACCGCGTTCAATGGGTCAGGGCCCGAGTTGCAGCGACTCATCGACTCGGCGCGACTCTTCGTCGAGGAGGCGGACGCGAACAGTGAGGAAACCCGAGACCTGATCAATCAGGCAGCCCCCTTGCTCGATACACAGATCGTCAGCAGCGACGCGATCCGTTCTTGGACACGGGATCTGACGACCTTCACCGATCAGCTGCGGGCAAGCGATCCAAATCTGCGGTCTGTACTCGAGAAGGCACCGGGAGCGACGCAGGAAACCACTCAGTTGTTCCAGGACTTGCAGCCGACCCTGCCGCTCCTGCTCCGGAATCTGGTGAGCGTCGCTCAGGTCGGGGTCATCTACAACAAGAGCATCGAGCAGGTTCTGGTGATCTACCCGCCCCTGACCGCGGCGCTCGTGACATCGGCGACAGGTGGGCCGGTCGAGGACGGTGCGATCGTCGACTTTGCCCTTCAACTGACCGACCCTCCGGCGTGTACCACGGGATTCCTGCCCGCGGACCAGAGGCGTAGCGGCGACCAGACGAACGTGATCGACACACCGAACAACCTGTACTGCAAGGCCGCCCCGGACGACCCGTCCGTCGTGCGCGGTGCGCGGAATTTGCCGTGCATGGAGTACCCGGGTCGCCGCGCACCGACCGTCGAGGCATGCCGTGACGGTGGCTGGGAGGCGGTGGGCAACAACCCACCCTACGGGCCGGTCATGCCCCCGGATGTACCTTCATACATTGCGGTTCCGAGTTCCTACGAAGGTGACGCAGGTGCACCGGTCTCAACGGTTCCCTACGATCCGGCTACCGGTAGGTTCATTGGTTCGGATGGAAAGACGTACACCCAACCGGATCTGGCGGGGCAGGGAAAGGATTCCACGTGGCAGACGATGATGATCGGTCAGCAGCTCTGAGTGTCGCCACAGATGGGCGCACAGCGGGCTCCGAGGAAGAGTCGCTGATGGTGGAGACGACCACGCGGAAGAGCCGGAGCAGGCGAAGGGCCGTCCGTCACGCGGGTCCGCCGGTGGGGGCGACGGAGGCTCCGAAGCCAGTCGTGCTGACGAAATCGGCTGATCCGATCGGTGAACCCTCTATCCCTGAAACCGCGACGGGGCGAATTGCGACGAATGGGACATCTTTCGCGTCAGTTGCGGCACCGATGGCGCCGCCGGCCGGCAGCGCATCGCCGGCTGCGGAAGAGAGGCCCCACAGTAGGCCGAGGTCGTCTCTCGGGTGGGGACTGACCGGATTGCTGATTGTCGCGCTCCTCGCCGCAACGGTGGTTCTGCTGTTCGATCACCGTTCCGCGCAGGAGCGAGACAATCGCCGCCAAGCGTTCGTCGACACCGCCCGGCAAACCGTACTGAACCTCACCACCATTCACCCCGAGACTGCGAAGGAAGACGTCGACCGGATCGTTGCCGGTGCGTCCGGCCAGTTCCTCGAGGAGTTCCAGGGCCGTGAGGAACCGTTTGTGGATGTCGTGAAAGCCGCTGATGTGACCACAGACGGCGAGATCATCGAGGCGGGCATCGAGTCGGAGACGAAGATCTCGGCGAATGTACTGGTGGCCGCCCGAACAATGGTGACCAGTGCGGACCAACCGGCACCCTCACCGCGCGACTTCCGAATGCGAGTGACCGTCAGTGAAGTCGATGGCAAATTGACCGCATCGAAGGTGGAGTTCGTCCCATGAGTGAGAACAATGCTGGGAGGCCGACCGAACCAGTGGCCGTCGGAGGCTGGGCGAAGTTCGCTGGGAACAACCAGATGGCGCTGAAGATTGCTGCGGTGGTTGTGGTTGTCGCACTCGCTGCGGCGGTGGGTCTTCTCTCGTTCAACCGTTGGCAGGACGGGTTAACGCAGCAGGCACGCACCGATGCCGTCGAGGCCGCACGGGATCAAGCCGTGGCGATGCTGGCGTACGACTTCACCGACGTCGACAACCAGTTGGCTTCTGCTGCAGATGGACTCACGGGCGAGTTCCGTGACGAGTACACCAAGCTCGTGCAGGAGACCATCGCTCCAGGTGCCAAGGAGAAGCAGCTCACCGTGCAGGTATCCGTCCAGGCTGCTGCTCCTGTGTCGACTACGCCGACCGAGGCTGTGGTTCTGCTGTACCTCAACCAGATCACCACGAGCGCCGAGGCCCCCGAGGCCAGGACGTCGGGCAGCCGGGTTCGCATGTCGTTGGAGAAGGTCGGAGATCGCTGGCTCGTCGATCAGCTCACCCCGGTGTAGAGCGGCGTCCGGTCACTCGGTGCGCCGAGTCAGTTCCTCTCGGTGGTGCTTTCGGAGTAGCTGGATTCGGCGGCCTCGTCAGGCTCGATCAATGCCGGACCCGCAATGCCGCTGTGAGCGAGGGCGTTGAGGAACGACTTGGCCCACCTGTCGACATCGTGGGTCAGGACCTGCCTACGCAGGGCACGCATGTGGCGGCGGCCGTCGTCGCGCGATTGGAACAGGGCCTGCTCCATCGCATCCTTGACGCTGTCGAGGTCGTGGGGGTTGCACAGGAACGCTTGGCGCAGTTCGGCCGCTGCGCCGGTGAACTCGCTGAGCAGCAGGGCCCCACCGAGATCGCTGCGGCACGCCACATACTCCTTGGCGACGAGGTTCATGCCGTCGCGTAGCGGTGTCACGAGCATCACGTCGGCGGCGACGAAGAATGCGATCAGATCGTTTCGGGGGATCGGCCGGTGCAGGTAGTGCACCACCGGTCTGCCGACCTCCGCGTACTCGCCGTTGATCCGCGAGACCATACGCTCGATGCCGTCGCGCATCTGCACGTAGCTGTCGACTCGTTCGCGGCTCGGCGTGGCAAGCTGCACCATCACCGTTTCGGCTGGATCGAGCCGATTCTCGTCGAGTAACTCCTTCAGTGCCGAGAGACGGACGTCGATGCCCTTGGTGTAATCGAGGCGATCGACGCCGAGCATGATGTACTTCGGGTTGCCCAGTTCCTTGCGGATCTCTCGGGCACGGTCCCGGATGGCTTTGGACCGCGACATCTCGTCCAGCTGCCCGGAGTCGATGGAAATCGGAAACGCACCGACACGTACCGTGCGGAAACCTACCTGCACGACGCCCAGCTTGGAGCGGACACCTACGTTGGCGCGGGATGTCTGCTGCCCGGCCAGTCGCCGCGCCAGGAAGAGGAAGTTCTGAGCGCCGCCCGGCAAGTGGAAACCGATCAGGTCAGCGCCGAGGAGACCCTCGACGATCTCGGTGCGCCATGGCATTTGCATGAACAGTTCCACCGGTGGGAACGGAATGTGCAGGAAGAAGCCGATGGTGAGATCTGGGCGCAGCATCCGCAGCATTTTCGGCACGAGCTGCAACTGGTAGTCCTGGACCCAGACTGTGGCGCCTTCGGCTGCAGCCTTCGACGTGGCCTCGGCGAAACGGCGGTTGACCTCGACGTAGGTGTTCCACCAGTCACGGTTGTACTCGGGCTTGACGATGACGTCGTGGTAAAGCGGCCACAGGGTGGCGTTGGAGAAGCCCTCGTAGTATTCCGCGATCTCCGCCGAGCTCAGTGGAACCGGGTAGAGCTCGAGTTCGTCCTCGACGACCGGATCGAGTTCGGCGTCTGCAACGCCCGCCCAACCGACCCACGCGCCCTTGTTGCGCCGCAGGATCGGCTCCAGCGCCGTGACGAGACCACCCGGGCTGCGTTTCCAACGTGTGGTGCCGTCCGGAAGGCGTTCGAGATCGACCGGGAGTCGGTTCGCCACGACGACGAAACTGGCTTGCTCGGAGACAAGATCAGCTCCCGAGCTCGAGGACGGTTCTGACGATTCCGAGCGTGCGGCCACAGGCTTCCTTCGTAGTCGAAGTAGAGGAGGACTATCTCAGTCGAGCTTCGTGGGTCCGATGCCCAGCATGGCGAGCAGCATCCTGCACTCGTCCGCGTTATCGGCGTAAGCAGCAACAACGCGCTGCGCCTGGTGGGCGGTCTCGTCGGCCAGGGGTTCGAGTTCCTCGTCCACGGTGTCGTCTTCGGCGGCCGTCTTCGCAACCATCATTATTCCTCTCGGGCTTACATCTGCGTCGCGCGCAGAAGTGCGTACCGGCGACTCTATGAGAACCGGGCACGTCGACGCCAGTTGTGTATCGGCTAGGGTTCATTCGGTTAGGGTCCACTTACTTTATTGGTGGGCGTGAGACCCCGGTGTTTGGAGTAGTGCGCGTGAGAACTGGTGGCACCGCAATTCTGTATCGCAGCCTCGTACGGAACCGCGGTCGGCTCGGGATCGGCACCGTTCTGGTCTGCGCCCATCAGGTGGCAGAAACACTGGTCCCGGTGTTGATCGGGGTGATCGTCGACCGGGCCGTCGCGACCGGCGACGTCTTCGCCCTGACGGTGTGGCTGTGCGCTTTGGCGCTGCTGTTCCTCGTCCTGACGGTGTCGTGGCGTTTCGGCGCACGCTTCGTCGTCGTGGCCATGCAGAACGAAGCGCATCAGCTGCGAATGGAGGTGGCGCACAAGATCCTCGACCCTCGTGGTGTGCGGACCGATTTGCGGTCGGGCGAGTTGCTATCCGTATCCACATCCGATGCTGACCGGGCCGCCTGGATCGCGGATATCGCACCACGTGCAGCCGCGGCCCTTACCGCGGCAATCGGGTCGGCCATCGCCCTGCTGGTAATCGACGTGCCGCTGGGACTCCTCGTTCTGATCGGTACCCCTGTCATTCTCGGACTCCTCCAACTTGCGGCGCCGTTGATCACTCGCAGAGCCACCGAACAGCAGGCTGCAGTCGCACGGGCATCCGCAATGGCTACAGATCTGGTGAGCGGCTTACGTCCATTGAGGGGAATCGGTGCCGAGGGGCCTGCGTCTCGGCGATACCGGAAGGCCAGTCGTGAGGCCCTGGACGCCACCCTCCATACGGCGAAGAGTTCCGCGGTCTTCACTGGGGTGTCGATGACAGTCAGCGCTCTGCTGGCCGTCGGGGTCGCTGGTGTCGCGGGCTGGTTCGCACTGGAAGGCCGCATCACCATCGGCGAGTTGATCACCGTCGTAGGACTGTCCCAGTTCTTCATCGAACCGCTCGGCGAACTGGCGGGCCTGCCCGGACTCCTGGCAATCGCACGCGCGTCAGCGGGGCGTCTCGCGCTGGTCCTGGATGCACAGCCAATGCTCCCCGCCGGGTCCGGACAGACACTCGACGGCAGTGAACTGAGGCTGACCGGTGTGTCGTACCGGTCGCTGAGTGCCGTTGATCTGCAGGTCGCGCCCGGCGAGTTGCTCGGCATCGTGGCCTACCGTCCCCAAGATGCCGAGGCCCTGGCTGCGTTGCTTTCCGGACAGGTTCCGCCCGACCGCTACGACGGTGAGTTGACGGTTGGAGGAGTGCGCTTGTCGGATGCGGATCTCGCGCAGGCACGTCGGACGTTACTCGTCGAGCCGCACAACGGTGACTTGTTCTCCGGAACACTCGCGTCGAACGTGACCGCGGGCAGACCGGACGCCGTGTCATCCGAAGTGCAGGCGGCGCTTGTCGCCTCCGCCGCAGGCGACGTAGTCGAAATCCACCCCGCAGGACTCGACCATGAGGTAGCCGATCGTGGGTCGTCCTTGTCCGGCGGGCAGCGCCAGCGGGTGGCTCTCGCGCGCGCACTCGTGTCGAGGTCCCCGGTGATGGTGCTGCACGACCCGACGACGGCCGTGGATGCGGTCACCGAGCACGCGATCGCACGGGGGATCGCGGATCTGCGACATCGCGACAGCGCGAGGGGACAGACCACGATCCTCGTCACCAGCAGTCCTGCCCTGCTGTCCGTGACCGATCGGGTCGTGGTGCTCGACGGGGGGATGGTCATCGCTGAGGGTGTGCACGCCCAATTGGTCAAGGAAGACGCACACTACCGGCAGGCGGTCGTGCGATGAGTGAGCTGCTGCCAGTCGCAAACGCACGCGGAACCTGGGGTTGGCTCGCTTCGGAACTGGGCAGGCGGCGAACCAGGAGCTTGTGCACCCTGGTGGTAGCCGCCACAGCGGCCGGCATGGCGCTGGTGCCCGTCTACGTGTTCGGTGTTCTCGTCGACCGAGTTCAAGGCGGTGCGCCGCCGTCGACCATCGGCTGGGTCGTTGCGATAATCGCGGGGGCCGCGATTGTCGGCGGTGTATGTGCCGGGTTCGCAACCTTCCTGATCCGCAGTGTCGGCGAGAGAATCCTCGCGGATCTGCGCGAGCGCGCCGTCCATCGGGTGTTGCGGTTGCCGATTCAGACCGTCGAACGTGTGGGTAAAGGTGACCTTCTGTCGCGGGTAGGCGATGACGTCGCGGTTATCGGCAAGGCAGTGACCGATGTGGTGCCCAACCTGGTAACCGCCGTCCTGCTGGTAGTGCTGAGCATGATCGCAATGCTCGGCATCGATTGGCGGCTCGGTCTTGCGGGCATGGTGGCGCTGCCCATGTACGCAGTGGCGATGCGCTGGTACCTACCACGGTCCGCGCCTGTCTATGCCGCGGAACGCGTCGCGATGGGTGACCGCTCCCAGGCATTGATCAGCAGCATGCAGGGCGCCCGCACCGTGCGCGCCTACAGTCTCGAAAAGAGCCATCTGGCGCAGATCGACGGCGCGTCGGGCAGAGCGCGCGACTTGTCGGTCGGCGTGTTCTCTTTGTTCACTCGGCTGGTGGGGCGCGGCAACCGTGCCGAGTTCGTGGGGCTGGCTACCATTCTCGCCACCGGTTTCGCACTGGTGAACGCGGACATCGTCACCGTCGGGCAGACCACCGCCGCCGCACTGCTTTTCCACAGGCTGTTCAACCCGATCGGCATGTTGATGTACACGTTCGACGAGGTGCAATCGGCGGGCGCCAGCCTGGCGCGGCTCGTTGGCGTCGTGGACCTCGAAGACGAATCCGGCACGGAAGCGACCGTGGTTGAACCGAACAGGGATGCGTCGCTCGAACTCGTCGACATTCGCCACTCCTACGACGGTTGCCATGAGGTGGTTCACGGCATCAGCTTGTTCGTGAAGCCTGGTGAACGAGTCGCCTTGGTCGGCTCGACCGGAGCGGGAAAGAGCACCGTCGCGGCGATCGCGGCAGGGTCGATCTCCCCGACTTCCGGTTCGGTGACAATCGGCGGAACTGCCCTGTCGGATCTGGAATCGACGACTCTCCGGCGCCGGGTTGCCATCGTCAGCCAGGAAGTTCACGTCTTCGCTGGACCGTTGATCGAAGACCTTCGGCTCGCGGCCCCGGACGCTTCAGAGGAGGATGCGGCGATCGCGCTGAAGACTGTGGGCGCGGGCGCTTGGGTGAGCGCACTCGATGACGGTATTCGGACCGTGGTCGGAGAAGGCGGGCACGAACTCACCGCGGCGCAGGCACAGCAGCTGGCCCTGGCCAGGCTGGTTCTTGCTGATCCCGCTGTTGCTGTTCTGGACGAGGCCACCGCAGAGGCCGGCAGCGCAGGCGCGCGTGAGCTGGAGGAGTCCGCTCTAGCCGCGACCCGCGGACGGACGACGTTGGTTGTCGCTCACCGATTGACCCAGGCGGCCAACGCCGATCGGGTCGCGGTGCTCGAACACGGGCGGATCGTCGAAGAAGGATCGCACGCACAGCTCGTCGCGTCAGGCGGTCGATATGCCGAGTTGTGGTCGGCTTGGGAGGGGCGGTAGCCACCGCGTTGTCGGAGCTGCTGGGTCCCCGCGGTGTGCGTCAGTCCACCGTGATGGTCAGTCCCACGTTCATGGTGTTGACGTCGGCATCGAGGTCGCCGGCCTGGTCGTGCAGCGTGGTCACGGTCAACTGCGTCAGGTACTGCTGTGAGCTGTCGGTGATGACGGTGTAGCGCGTGGTGGCGGACAGCGACCATCGATCGGCTGTGTAGACGCCCCGGATGAACGCTGATGGGTGACCTTGGTAGGGAAAGCGATTCCACTCGGACTCGCGCCAGTCCCGAAGTCGTCGGGAGTCGGTGAGTGCGCACGCCAGTAGCTGGTCGGTATCGACTGTCGGTGAGAGCGCACCGTGCATGAGGGCGGCATTGGGGAACCAATTTTCCGCTTTGTGAGCGGGATTGACGAGGACGGTGTGGGCACCCGGCGCCAATGCAGGTGGGACGAGTATCCATCCGGGGAGTTGGGGAATGGAGACCGCGACGGAATCGGCGGCGTCGGGCTCGCATGGGGTACACGTCACCTGGTGTTCGTCGAGATATTCCTGCATGGTCATCTCGTCAGAAGCGGTCGGGAATTCACGCATTGGATACAGCCTTTTTCGCTTGTCGTGTGGCCGTCAGCCCAGCGACCGCGGTACCACCAAGGGCGGTGATCAGTGGCAACCCAGTGTCAGGTAGGCGCATTCGTGCACTGTCGTGGCTCGAGGCAATCGCGGAGGTCTCCAGGTCCTCGTCCTCCCGAGATCGAGAAGATTCCCGAGTTGTCGGATTCACTGCCTCGGCGAATCGCGGCAGCATCTCGACATCGACGTTCAACGAACAGCCCCCCAAGTTCGGTTACCCCGGCGGATAACCTAGCAGGGAGCTACTTGCAGTAACCCCCGCCGTGTGGGAAGAAGTCGGTTCCCGCGAGTTCGGTGCCGTCGTCGAGGCGGACGCGCTGAATCTTCAGTCCTTTGTTCTTGCCGGTGCGGGCGTCGGGGCCGGCAACAATGACCATGCCGTCGCCTTCCCGGATGAAGACACGCCCGGGCGTCCCGCCGTAGTTTCCCTTGGATACCGCGGCCTTCAAGACCCGGATGCGCTGTCCCTTGTAGTGGGTGAACGCGTTCGGGTACGGATCGGACTGTGCGCGGACGAGGCGCTCGATGGCGTCGG
Organism: Rhodococcus sp. NPDC049939; assembly: GCF_040656415.1. Taxonomy (NCBI): domain Bacteria; kingdom Bacillati; phylum Actinomycetota; class Actinomycetes; order Mycobacteriales; family Nocardiaceae; genus Rhodococcus; species Rhodococcus sp. NPDC049939. The sequence goes on from NZ_JBFAMC010000003.1 coordinate 283,716, forward strand.
CGGGCCAGGTCCAGTCGATGTGGCTGTCTTCGGGTGCGCGCTTGTGGAAGAACGTGGCTTGCGACCGGTCCTGTGGTGTCCAATCGGTGCGCCCGGACGCGATGAGGTCGAGTGCGTCGAGGGTGATCGGGCCGATCATCTCGACCGTGCGGTGGAACAGGTCGGTGACGGTGTCTGTCGGTCCGACAGGTGTCGACCGCTGCAAGACGATGTCACCGGCATCGAGTTCCTCGTCCATCAAGTGTGCGGTGAGGCCGACCTCTTCCTCGCCGTTGATGAGTGCCCAGATCAGCGGAGAGAACCCGGTGTACTTGGGCAGCAGGGAGTCGTGGATGTTGAGGGTGCCGTAGCGCGGGGCGCCGAAGACGTCCCTTGGCAGCCATGTGCGCCAATTGTTGGCGACGAGGATGTCGGGGTTGGCTCGCTCGAGCGCTGCCTTGAAGCCTTCATCCGGTTTGGTTGCGATGTGGACCGGAACCTCGTGTGCGGTGGCCAGATCAGCGACCGAGTCTGCCCACATCTGCTCGTAGACATGATCACTCTTTGGATGCGTAATGGAGAGGACTACGTCGTGTTCCGACTCGAGGAGGGCCTGCAGGGTACGGTGACCCCAGGTTTGATATCCGAGTGTGGCGACTCTCAACACAGTCCTCCTGGACGAGCTTGTCGATCAAGCCGCATATGAGCGGCAGCGGAGCCAGCTTAGGCTATCCAACCTAAATTGGTGAATCGCCGCTTGGAAGGAAGTAGACATGACGATCGCTACGATCAACGGAATTCCTCTGAACTACCAGGTCAAGGGGTCCGGCGATCTTGTGGTGCTCATCATGGGAACCGGCAGTCCGGGCCGCGTATGGGATTTGCATCAGACGCCGGCGTTGATCGATGCGGGCTACAGCGTCTGTACGTTCGACAACCGTGGCATTGCACCGTCGGGGGAGAGCGTCGACGGGATCACCATCGAGGACATGGTCGCCGACACGGCGGGGTTGATCGAGCATCTCGGTGGCAGACCGGTTCGCGTCGTCGGCACGTCGATGGGTGCCCGTGTCGCTCAGGAACTTGCGTTGTCGCGCCCCGACCTGGTGCAGAAGGCGGCGTTTCTCGCTGGTCATGCCCGGATGGATTACTTCCAGAAGACGTTGAGCGAGGGTGAGCGCGCACTGTACGACAATGGGATCGAGTTGCCGGCCAAGTACCAGGCGGCGGTTACCGCGGTGATGAATCTGTCGCCTGCCTCGCTCGTCGACCCGCATACCGCCCGCGACTGGCTCGATCTCTTCGAGTTCAGTTCCGGCAAGATGTCCGACGGAGTGCGCGCGCAGATGGAGATGGACCGTTCCTTCGATCGGCGCGAGGCGTACCGGGGGATTACCGTGCCGTGCCTGTCCGTCGGGTTCGCCGACGACCGCATGATTCCGCCGTACCTCTCGCGAGAGGTGGCCGAGGCCATACCGTCCGCGCGATACTACGAGATCTCGGATGTGGGTCATTACGGCTACCTCGAACAACCCGATGCCGTGAACAAGGTGCTGTTGGAGTTCCTCGCAGGGTGAAATAGTGCCTGGGTGACGACTCTCGCACAGGTCCGGACGCTGCGAACCGGGTTGGTATCGATGGGTAGCCTAACCTAAACTCCTTGAGGGACTCGTCGTGCGGCGAGTGCTCTCGACGGACGATCGGATCACCCATGTCACCGGACCACGCGCCCGCTGCCCACCTGCAGGCGTTCTCCGCCATGCCCGTTTCGACGCGCACACCGCTCCCATTGACTGCCGCCCAGACCGAGGTGTGGGTCGGGCAACGGCTGCATCCGGAGAGTCCCGTCTACAACGTGTCGATGGCCGGAGAAGTCAACGACCCGATCGATATCGATCGTTTGATCACCGCGATCCGCAGGACTGTGGAACGGACCGAAGCCGTGCACGTGCGCTTCGAAAAGGGTGAGGGCAGGGAACTGAGACAGGTTCCCCGCGATGCCTGGGATTGGACGCTGGAAGTAGTCGACCTGCGCGGCGAAGAGAATCCCGACGCGAGCGCTCGTGCATGGATGGATCGCGACATGAGAACCGTGATCGACCTCGGTGCAGACGCGCCCATGTTCCGGCAGGCTCTGCTTCGTACCGGCGACGAATCGCTGGTGTGGTACCAGCGTTATCACCACGCCATCATGGACGGCTACGGGGTCGCCTTGCTGGTCGCCGAAGTAGTCGAGCGATACGACAGCCCTGACTTCGAGGTCGAGCCTGTCCCTTGGCCTCTCGACGCTCTCGTCATATCCGATCACGAGTACCGTGCATCGAAGCGCTTCGCCGCTGACCGTGACTTCTGGATCCAGCAGGTGATCGATGCGCCCGAGCCGCCGAGGCTGCTCCCGCACGTCGTGGACGGCTCCGCTATCCCGATCTCCGCCTTGGTCGAGATTGACGGTGAAGACGCCGACCACCTCTACGCCTACGCCGCGGACGCCGGTATCAGGCGGACTCGCTTGCCGATGGCTGCCGTCGTGGCATACATCCACCGCATGACGGGTGTACGCGACCTCATGCTGTCGTTACCGATGACCGCCCGGGTGGGCCGCGACATGCGCCGCATACCCGGAATGTGCTCGACGATCCTGCCGCTACGTGTGCAGGTCGATCCGGACATGACAGTGGGCGAGTTGGCGAAGCGGATCGACACCACCCTCATTTCGGTTCTGCGCCATGGCCGCTATCGTGGTGAGGATCTCGCCCGCGATATTCGGTCGATCGATCCGGATCGCCAGATATTCGGTCCCGGAATCAATTCCATGATGTTCGAGCATCCGTTGACGATCGGAGGCTTCCCCACGCGGGTGCGAAGCTCGGCCACCGGGGTGGTGCGCGACCTCGACTTCTCGATTCGCGGAGGGCAGGATTCCGAGCCCATCGAGATCGACCTGCGGGCGCCTGCCGGGCAACATGTCGAACTCGAGGAGCACCGTCGTAGGCTCTCGCACTTCTTGAGTCAGTTCGTCGCCGAACCTTCGCTGAGCATTGCGTCGCTCGATCCGATGACGCTCGATGAGCGCAGGCAGTTGCTCGAAGAGTTCAACGACACTGTCGCTCCACAGGAATCGGCGACAGTCTCTGCGTTGTTCGAGGCGCAGGTGGCCAGCACCCCGGATGCCGAGGCGCTCGTCTCGGGTTCGGTGCGCCTCACCTACCGAGAACTGGGAGAGCGTGTTGCGCAGCTTGCGCATCACCTGCGGTCGCGGGGCCTGGCATCGGAAGAGGTTGTGGCGGTGGGTCTGCCACGATCAGCCGAGATGGTGATTGGGCTGCTGGCCGTCATGTGCGCCGGGGGTGCGTTCGTACCGCTCGACCCGTCCTGGCCGCTGGATCGGCGTAGGTCGGTGCTCGCGGATGCCGGGGCTTCACTCGTTCTCACCGGCCCCGGTGGCGTAGCCGACGCTGGGGAGTGGGCAGTGCCAGTCGATCTCGAGGATTGGGCGTATGCCGCGCAGCCTCCGGGGCTTCCTGTTGAGGCTGTTCAGGGTTCTTCACTGGCCTACGTCATCTTCACCTCAGGTTCGACGGGCCGCCCGAAAGGTGCCATGATCCGGCACGAAGCCGTGTGCGCACGACTGCTGTGGCAGCGCGACGAGATCCTGCACTTCGGCCCCGGGGACGCGTCGCTGTTCAAGGCCCCGCTTTCGTTCGATATTTCCGTGAACGAGATACTGCTGCCCCTCGTGTCGGGTGGGCGATTGGTCGTGGCCGAGCCAGGTGGTGAACGTGATCCCCAGTACCTCCTGGATCTGATCGCACGCGAGTCGGTGACATTCGTCTACCTGGTGTCCTCGATGCTCGACGTCTTGCTCGAACTGTCCCGTGGAACGGATCTGCTGTCCGTGCTGAAACACGTGTGGTGCGGTGGCGAGGTTCTCACCCCGGAACTGTTCGAGAGATTCAGGGCCCAGCTCGCGACCACGCTGTATCACGGCTACGGCCCGGCGGAGGCGACTATCGGTGTGTCGCATGTGATCTATCGATCCGAGGCGGCACGGATCGCGACGTCGATCGGCCGGCCGAACCCGAATACCCAGCTGTACGTGCTGGACGAGCACTTGAACCCGGCGCCGATCGGCGTCGGTGGTGAATTGTATGCGGGCGGATTCCTCCTCGGGCGCGGGTATGTGAGTGCGCCCGGGCTCACGGCAGCCCGGTTCGTTGCCAATCCCTTCGCATGCGACGGGTCGCGCCTGTACCGGACGGGCGACCGAGCACGATGGACCGCGGACGGATCACTGGACTTTCTCGGCCGCGCCGACAACCAGGTCAAGATCCGGGGCATGCGCCTGGAACTCGAGGACGTCGAGGCGGGGCTGGTGTCGCATCCGAGTGTCCGGCACAGCGCCGTCGTCGTTCGCCAGATTCCTTCCGGCGCGAAGTATCTTGCGGCATACGTGGTCGCGGAACAGGGCGCTGACCTGGATATCGCCGACCTGAGGGTGTGGGCGTCGTCGAAGTTGCCCGAGTACATGGTGCCGTCGGCGTTCGTCATCCTCGACAGCTTCCCGCTCACACCCAATGGGAAGTTGGATCGCAGGGCACTCCCTGAACCCGACCTTGCTGCGGCGAGCGAGGACTTGGCGCCGCGAACCGCGGTCGAGGAAAGGCTGTGTGCGCTCATTGCCGGCGTCCTCGGGGTGGAGACGGTAGGCGTCACGGACGACTTCTTCGCCCTCGGCGGTGACAGCATCATCGCGATCCAATTGGTGAACCGGGCTCGACAAGAAGGGTTCTCGATCAGCCCCCGAGAGGTCTTCCAGCTCCGCACGGCCGAGGCCCTCGCCCGGATACAGGACGGCCGCGTTCGAGTCGAGGTCGACTCGGAGGATGTCGCGGTTGGCGAGGTGCAATCCACCCCGATCCTGGCGCGTACCGGGAAGCGAGGCGCCGACGTCGCGGCGTTCCACCAGTCGGTGCTCGTGCAGACTCCCGCCGATCTGGCCGCGGAGACCGCCCGTATCGCCCTGGCCGCAGTCCTCGAAAGGCACGACGCACTCAGGGCCAGACTCGTTCGCGGTGCGCGCTGGATGCTGTCGGTGCCGGAGTGGGATCCGGCTGCAGCCCACGACGTGCTTCGCGTCGTCCAGTTCGACGGCAGTCAGGCGCAACTCGATTCGGAAACCCGTGCGGCTGTCGGTCGCCTCGATCCCGATGCCGGGGCAATGGTGCAAGCGGTCCTGTTCTCCGCCCAGGACGGTCCCGGGCGAATGTTGCTGGTTGCCCATCACTCGGTGGTAGACGGGGTGTCCTGGCGCATCATCCTCGAAGACCTTGCGAGCGCGGCCATGTCGGCGATGGCGGGTGACACCCCCGAACTCGCCAAGGCCGGGATGTCGCTGCGATGGTGGTCGGAAGTGCTGAACGAGCATGTGAGGGAGGGCGCGTTCGACCACGAGTTGCCCTTCTGGGCCGAAGCGATCGCCACTCCCGATCCGAACATCGGTTCGCGGGCATTGGATCCGCTGCTCGACAAGGCCGGAGACGCCGAATCCCTCACCGTGGCATTGCCATCGGAGTTCACACACCCGCTTCTCACATCCGTACCGGCGGCATTTCACGCCCAGGTGGGCGATGTGCTGCTCACTGGGCTTGCCGTGGCGCTACGAAAGTGGCGTGCCGCGAGCGGAGCCGGCACGGATTCGGGCGCGGTACTTCTCGACCTCGAGGGCCACGGACGCGAGGAAGAGGCGCTTCGTCGCGACGACGGAGGAGTGGTCGACCTCTCCCGAACCGTCGGGTGGTTCACCACCGTCTACCCGGTGGCGATCGACCCGGGGACGACGACAGCAGAGGTGGACCGCGAAGCGAACATGGCTCGCGCCCTGAAGGCGGTCAAGGACCAGCTGCGCCGGATTCCGGGGTCCGGGTTCGGCTACGGGGCGCTGCGCTATCTCGGCATGCCGAGACCGGAACTCGAGCGGGCACCGATCCCACAGGTGCTGTTCAACTACCTCGGCCGGGTGCCGTCGGCGGTGGACGTCGACTGGCTTCCTCGTGCCATGAGCGGCGCCGACGACCCGCGCATGCCGCTCGGCCATGTGCTGACCTTCGATGTGATCGCGGAGGAGGGCCCAGACGGCCCGGCCCTGACCACCACGATGACCTGGGCGCCCGGGATTCTCACGCGCGTTAGCGTCGAGGCGCTTGCCGAGGAGTGGACAGCTGCGCTCCGGGTACTGGCCGGAGCGCAGCGCCACGGTGGGCATACGCCCTCGGACTTCCCGCTGGTCTCGCTGACCCAAGTGGACGTCGACGCACTGGCAGAGCTGACCACGCCGGCGGCGCCGACAAGACTGGTGGAAGTCTTGCCGCTGACGCCGTTGCAGGAGGGGATCTACTTCCAATCGGCTTTCGAGGACGCCAATTCCGATCCCTATGTGGTGCAACAGGTGATCGAGCTGACCGGACCCGTCGATGCGGCAGCGTTGCACCGTGGACTTCAGACAGTCGTCGACCGGCACGCCGCTCTCCGCGTCGGAGTTCAGGCGGTGTCGGACGGCCGGATCGTGCAGGTTGTCCGGGACGACGTGCGTGTGCCGATGGAAGTGGTGGACCTGACCGCAGAAGCGGAACCGGCACAGCGGGTGGATGAGTTGCTGGCCGCCGACCGGGCCATCGGGTTCGACCTCGGACGCGCGCCCCTGGTGCGCTACACGCTTGCAAGGATCGCCGACAGGGATATGGACGGAGTCGCGGCACAGAAGTTCCTTCTGCTGCAGTCGATCCACCACGTCGTCGCGGACGGCTGGTCGGTACCGGTCATGCTGCGTGAACTGATGGCGCTCTACAGCGCCGAGGCAACACCGCCGACACTCCCGACACCCACGCCGTACCGTAGCTACCTCGAGTGGCTCGGGGCCCGGGACCGTGCGGCATCGCTTGCCGTGTGGCGGGAAGTACTCGCCGATCTACCGGAACCCGTGGAGCTTCCGAATCCACTGCTGCAGGGCCAATCCGGTATCCGCAAGATACGGATGCAGCTTCCGTCGGAAGATACTGCCGCACTGACCGCAATGGGTCGCGCTCGCGGACTGACGCTCAGCACGCTAGTCCACGGAACGTGGGGACTGGTTCTGGGACGGTTGACCGGCTCGGAGGACGTGGTGTTCGGGTCGACGGTATCTGGTCGTGGAGGCGATCTACCCGGTATCGCGACCATGGTGGGCTTGTTCATCAACACGATTCCGACCCGGCTGCGATACCGGCCCGCCGACACGGTGGTGGAGACCCTCGCCCGGTGGCAGCACGAGCAGTCGACGCTGCTCGACCACCAATATCTCGGTCTGTCCGACCTGCGCCGGGAAGCCGGACTGCACAACCTCTTCGAGACGCTGGTCGTCTTCGAGAACTATCCGCTCGGGGAGGGCGCCCTCACCGATCCCTCCGGTGCCGTGCAGGTGACGGACATTCGATTCGACGAACGCCCGCCGTACCCCATGACCTTGATCGTCGTTCCCGGCGGCGAACTCACGCTCGACCTCGAGTACGACGCGGCGCGCATCGACGAGACGACCGCGATCCGGTTCGCGGAGTCGACGGTCGCATATCTCACCGAGTTGACCAGCGACATGGACCAGAGTGTGTCACGAGTCGCGCTGGCCTCGCGTGAGTCGATCGACGTGGCACGGCGCGAAGTACGGGTGGGGTTCCCCCGGACGACGGTGACGGCCCTCCTCGATGAGCAGGCGAAGCGGACACCCGACGCCGTGGCGGTTGTGAGCGAGGACGAGCAACTCACGTATGCGCAGTTGCATGAGCGGGCCAACCGTCTGGCCCGGTTGCTCGTCGAGCGAGGGGTGACACCGGAGTCGAAGGTGGCGGTGGCTTTGCCCCGTTCGCTGGACCTGATGGTCGCTCTCCTGGCGGTCGGGAAGGCGGGCGGTGCATACGTGCCACTCGATACCAGCTACCCCGTAGACCGATTGTCGTACATGCTCGATGACGCCGAACCGGTGTGCCTTCTGACCGACTCGGCTGCACCATTCGCCGGTGTCGACGTTCCACAGGTCCGGGTTTCCGATGCCGTGGGCTACTCGTCCGAGCCGTTGTCCGGTGTCGCGCTCGCTCCGCAGCACCCGGCTTACGTGATCTACACCTCGGGATCGACGGGTCGCCCCAAGGGGGTTGTCGTACCCCATTCCGCAATCGTCAACCGATTGCTTTGGGAGCAGCGCTTCCGGCCGATGACGCCCTCGGACAACGTGTTGCAGAAGACTCCCTCGAGTTTCGATGTGTCGGTCCCGGAGTTCTTCGGGCCGCTGCTGTCCGGCGCGACACTCGTCCTGGCGAGGCCGGACGGTCACAAGGATCCGGCGTACCTCGCGGATGTCATCATCCGGCGGTCGATCACACGGGTGCGGTTCGTCCCGTCGATGCTCGAGGCGTTCCTCGCCGAGCCTGCCGCAGCCCGATGCACCGGATTGCGAATCATCTCCTGCAGTGGGGAAGCGCTGCCGGTGACGTCGGCCCGGCGAGTCGCCGAAGTTCTGCCCGGAGTGGAACTCGACAACCTCTACGGTCCTACCGAGGCGTCGGTCGAGGTCAGCTTCGCGGCGTCCGTCCAGGGAATCGAAGCCTCGGCGCCGTCTGTGCCGATCGGCCTGCCGACATCCAACACCGGTCTGTACGTGCTCGACCGCTACCTGCAACCGGTGCCGGATGGTGCTTCGGGTGAGCTGTATCTATCTGGGGCGCAACTGGCCAGGGGGTATTTGGGCAGGCCCGCACTCAGCGCCGAGCGTTTCGTGGCTGACCCATTCTCTGCTACGGGATCTCGGATGTACCGCACCGGTGACATCGCTCGAATCGGCGCGGGGGGTGCTGTCGAGTACGTCGGTCGGGCAGACGATCAGGTGAAGCTACGAGGCTTCCGCATCGAACTGGGTGAGATCGAAGCTCAGATGGCCGCGTGCCCCGGTGTGCGGCAGGCGGCCGCAATCGTGCGCTCGGATCGGCCGGGCCTGCAACAACTGGTCGGGTATCTTGTCGGTGACGCCGATCCGGACGATGTTCGACAGCGCCTGACTGCCACCCTGCCGGAGTTCATGGTGCCGGTCGCGTTCGTCACGCTGGCGGAGTTCCCGGTCAGCCCGAGCGGCAAGCTGGATCGCAAAGCCCTGCCTGCGCCAGACTTCTCGGCGCATGTCACTACCACGCAGGTTGGCGTGGCAACGGTTGACCAAAGTGGTGTGGCAGCGGTGCTGGCCGGCCACTATGCCCAGATCCTCGGCCTTGAAGCAGTGGGCCGCAGTGATGACTTCTTCGCGCTCGGCGGCGACAGTATCCTTGCCATTCGCCTGGTGAATCTTGCTCGCCGCGAAGGGATCACGATCACTCCGCGGCAGATTTTCGAGCATCGAACGCCGTCTGCACTGGCAGGAGTGGTCAGCGGGTCCGACATAGCCCCGGTCGCCGCAGTGGACGACTCCGGGACCGGCGTCGCGTGGCCGCTTCCGGTTGTGCACCGGCTCTCGGAGTGGAGCGGCGGAAAGAACCGTTTCAATCAGGCGGTACTCCTGAACACTCCGGCCGGCACCAGCACCGAGGTGCTCCGGCGCGCCCTGCAGGCGGTACTCGACCACCACGACGGCCTGCGTCAGCGGCTCACTCGGCACGCGCCGGGGGTGTGGTCGCTCGAGATCACCGAATCAGCGGAACTGTCTCTGCGACGCATCGATGTCACCGGTCTCGATGACGCCGCGCTGCGTGAATCGGTGTCGGCGGAATCCGATGCGGCCACCGATCGCCTCGACCCCGACAGCGGAGTCATGCTCTCTGCGGTGTGGTTCGACGCCGGTCCGGACGACCTCGGGAGGCTCCTGCTCGTCGCTCACCACCTCGTGGTCGACGCGGTGTCGTGGCGGATCCTGGTCGAGGACCTGGCCATGGCGTGGGTGGCCGCCGACAACGGTCAACCCGCGGCACTCGACCCGGTGGGCACGTCGCTGCGCGGATTCGCGCGCGTACTCACCGAGCAGGCACACGAACCCGCCCGGCTCGGGGAGCTCGATCACTGGCTGCAGGTCACCGAACCCGGTGCGGAACTGGTACCCGGTGCCACCGGTCATGCGGTTGTCAGCAGCGGAGCACGGCGCACCGTATGTGTGGACGCCGAGCTCACGAAGACCCTGTTGACCAAGGTTCCAGGAGTCGTCGGCGCCGATGTCACCGATGTGCTGCTCGCGGGGCTGGCTCTGGCCGTCGACCGGTGGTTCGCCGGCCGCGAGCACGGTCCGGACCTGCTGGTGGACCTCGAGCGGCACGGACGCGAGGAGTTGGCCCGGGGCGTGGATCTTTCCCGCACCGTCGGCTGGATCACCAATGTCACCCCGGTCCGGTTGGGCAGTCAGGGAGATGCACTAGAGACCCTGAAGGACGTCAAGGAACGGTTGCGCGGCGCGCCCGACGGCGGAATCGGCTACGGGATGCTCCGGTACGTCAACGCCAGTACCTCGAGAGTGCTCGCGGCAAGGTCGGAGTCGCAGGTGCTGTTCAACTACCTTGGCCGCATGCCGCAGGTGGAGACCGGTGTCTGGACGAACGCTGCCGAATCCGATTCCTTGGCAACCGATCCCGACGGAGACTTGGGCGGACCCTATAGGCTCGTGATCAACGCGCTGTGCGAGGAAGCCGAGCACGGCGCCGAACTGCAGGCCGTGTTCGCCTGGTCGGAGGACGACCTGAGCGAGGACGATGCGATCGCGATCAGCGACGGATGGGTGAGGGCGCTGCGTGATCTCGCCGGCGCCGCGGCCGCACACGACGGGCCGGCGATCTTGACCCCGTCCGATCTCCCGCTGGTGACGCTGCAGCAGCGAGAGATCGATCGGATAGTGGCGGCCAGTCCTACCGGGGTCGACACGATACTGCCGCTGTCGCCGCTGCAGGAGGGCCTGTACTTTCAGGCCGGGTTCGACGCCGGATCCGACATCTACACGGCGCAGTTCACCCTCGACTTCGGGCATCGCCTCGACATCGAACGCCTCGCCGGCGCCCTACGAACTCTTCAGCGCCGCAATCCCACTCTGAGAGCGGGTTTCGTCAGCGAAGGACTCAGCGCGCCTGTGCAGTTCGTCGCTTCCGGCCTAGACATTCCGATCGTCGAGTTCGATCTCCGTGGACTCGATGAGGGCGATCGAAACGCCCGCGCTGCCGAGTTGGCGGCACAGGATCGGCTGACGCCGTTCGATCTCACCTCACCCCCGCTGTGGCGGGTCATGGTTCTGCGTCTGACGGACACGCACGATCGCCTGGTGGTCAACCGCCAGTTCCTGCTGTGGGACGGATGGTCCAATTCGATCGTGGTGAGCCAATTGCTGGCTCTCTACGAATCGGGTGGCGACGACTCCGGGTTCGGGTCCCCCGAAGGTACATTCGAGGACTATCTGATCTGGCTCGCCGCGAGGGACACCGGCGACGCCGAGGCCGCATGGGCCGAGGCGCTGCGCGGGCTCGAGGAACCGACACTGCTCGCGGTGAGTTCCCCAGCGGATCCGCAGCCGCCCCGCCAGTATGACGCGGTTCTGCCGGAGGAGCTGAGCGAGCGACTGCGCGCGAGCGCAAGGGGTGCAGGCGTCACGCTCAATGCGGTGCTCAGCGCAGCTTTGGCCGTCGTTCTCGGGGTCGAGACGGGGCGGCAGGACCTGGTCTTCGGCACCACCGTCGCCGGTCGCCCGCCGGAGGTTCGGGGGCTGGACGGGGTGGCTGGAATGTTCTTAAACACCGTTCCCGTCCGGATGACGTTGCGTCCGAACGAGAGTGTGGTCGACCTACTGCGCCAGACACAGTCCGACCGGTTGTCGCTGAGCCCCTACGACTATCTCGGGTTGGCATCCATTCAGCGGGTCACCGAGCATCGCCGGTTGTTCGACGTGTTGTACGTGCTGCAGAACTTCGTGGACGAGAAGCAGGTGTCGGCCCTCAACGATGCGCACGACATCAGTGGCGGCGACAGCATCGATCACACCCACTACCCGGTCACGGTCGTCGTGACGCCGGGGACGAGTGTGAAAGTGAAGTTCGAGTTCCACCCCGAGACGGTCGCGGACTATCGCGTCGAACGCATGCTGTCGCGGTTCGTGTCCGTGCTCGAGCAATGGTCCACCGACATAACGGGCTCGCTCGCAGGAATCGCGGGAGCCGCGGATCCATTGCTCGCCGAGCCGAGGCCGCTACCCGACGCGACAGTTGCAGACTTGCTCGGGGATATCGCGCGCGTTCAGCCCGACGAGACTGCGCTGGTCTTCGGCGACCGGACCGTGAGCTACGCCGAACTCGATGCCGATGTGAATCGGATGGCCAGGCTCCTGCTCGGTCACGGGGCAGGTCCCGAACAGATCGTGGCTCTTGCCCTGCCCCGGTCGGTGGAGATGGTGGTGGCGCTGTTCGCGGTACTGCGCAGCGGTTCGGCATACCTGCCGCTCGAACTCGATCACCCGGCAGAGCGCTTGATCGGAATGCTCGAGGACGCGGGCCCGACCACACTGGTGACCACGTCGTCGCTCGCGCAGACCCTGGCCGCGGCCGCGGTGGACGTGCTGGTCCTCGACGAAGTGGACTTCGAGGCAGTCCCGTCCGCGCCACTGTCCGATGCCGAACTCCGCGGTTTCGCGCCCGGAAATCCCAGGCGACTCGAGCACCCGGCATACGTCATCTACACCTCGGGATCGACGGGCAAGCCGAAGGGTGTCGTGACCGGGTACCGCGGTCTGACCAATATGCAGCTCAATCACCGTGAGGCGATCTTCGACCCCGTGGTGAGAGCGACGGGTGGACGGCGACTGCGAATCGCGCACACCGTGTCGTTCGCCTTCGACATGTCGTGGGAAGAGTTGTTGTGGCTGGTGGAGGGCCACGAGGTACACATATGCGACGAGAACCTCCGACGCGATGCCGAGGCCCTCGTCGCCTACTGCGACGCCCGCGAGATCGACGTCGTCAATGTGACGCCGACGTACGCGCAGCATCTCTTCGAGGAGGGGCTACTCGAAGACAGCCTGGGCCGCCACCGGCCACCCCTGGTGCTGCTCGGCGGCGAGGCAGTGTCGGATTCGGTGTGGAACCGGTTGCGCGACACCGACGGGACCTTCGGATACAACCTGTACGGCCCGACCGAGTACACGATCAACACTCTCGGCGCGAGTACCGCGGACAGTGCCACGTCGACGATCGGCGCGCCGATCTGGAACACGTCAGCCTACGTGCTCGACCCTTGGCTTCGTCCGGTTCCCGACGGTGTCACCGGCGAGTTGTACATCTCCGGGGTCGGGTTGGCCCGAGGCTATCTGGGCCGATTCGCGCTGACGGCGGAGCGTTTCGTGGCGAACCCGTTCGAGGAGTCCGTACGTATGTATCGGACGGGCGATCTGGTGCGTCGCCGCATGGACGGAAACCTCGACTACCTCGGCCGCACCGACGATCAGGTGAAGATTCGTGGTCATCGGGTGGAGTTGGGCGAGATCTCCTCGGCGCTCGAATCGTTGGACACTGTGCGCCAGGCGGCTGTCGTGGTCGATTCGGGCCCCGGTGGATTCACCCGATTGGTCGGGTACGTGGTGCCCGCAAGCCCTCGTGGCTCGCAGGGTGCCGACCAGTACCGTCCGGCGCTGCGTGGGCTGTTGCCCGACTACATGGTGCCGGCTGCGATCATCGAGGTCGACAGCCTGCCGATGACGATGAACGGCAAACTCGACGTCAAGGCGCTGCCGTCCGCGGATGAGGTTCTGGGTGCCCGCGGCGGCGAACGGACGCAGCCGCGCACCGACACCGAACGCATCCTGGCGGGTCTGTTCGGAGAGGTTCTCGGGATTCCGGTTCCCGGCGTTGACGACAACTTCTTCGATCTCGGTGGTCATTCGCTGCTCGCGACGAGGCTGATCAGTCGTGCACGGAGTGCGCTCGAGGCGGACTTGACCATGCGTGATCTCTTCGAGGCACCCACTGTCGCGGAGCTGGCTTCCCGCATCGGCAACGACACGAGCTCGAAACGGCCCGCCCTGGTAGCACGGCCGAGGCCCGAGCATCTGCCGCTCTCTGCTGCGCAACAACGACTCTGGCTGTTGCAGCAGATCGACGGGGCATCTGCTGCATACAACTTCCCGATCGTCCTGCGGCTGCAAGCAGCACTCGACCCGGAGTTGTTCGAGCAGGCACTGACCGACGTGGTGATGCGACACGAGTCTTTGCGGACGGTCTTCGGGGAGCACGACGGCGAGCCGATTCAGTTGATCCTGAACGATGTTCGCCCCGAGGTGACCGAGTGCGACGCCACGGAAGCCGAACTCGCCCAGTTGGTCGCGGAGACCGTGGGCCGCCCGTTCGACCTGGGCGCGGAGATCCCGATCCGGGCACGGCTGATCACGGTCGCGGGGGAGCAGGTGCTGGCGATAGTGCTGCACCACATCACCACCGACGAGTGGTCGGACCGCCCATTCCTGCGCGATCTGATGACTGCGTACTCCGCCCGGGCGCAGGGAGCGGCGCCATCGTGGGAACCGCTCGGCGTGCAGTATGCCGACTACACGCTGTGGCAACGAGATCTGCTCGGTGACCCGGACGACCCCTCGAGTGTCATGAGCGGTCAACTCGGCTACTGGGCGAAGACACTCGATTCGATCCCGGAGGAATTGGCGCTCCCCACCGATCACACTCGTCCCGCCTGGCCGAGTTTCGCGGGCGGAGCAATCGAGATGGCACTCGACGCCGCGACCACACGGGCCCTGCGGTCTCTCGCACGGGCGTCGGGAGCCACCATGTTCATGGTTCTGCACGCGGCGTCCGCAGCGCTGCTGCACCGGTTGGGTGCGGGCGATGACCTGCCGCTCGGCGCGCCGGTCGCCGGGCGCAGTGAGCAGGGACTGGACGAGCTGATCGGCTTCTTCGTCAACACCGTGGTGTTGCGGACCGACGTGTCGGGCAATCCCACGTTCGACGAACTGCTGGCTCGAGTCCGCGACATCGACCTGGCGGCCTTCGCGAATGCGGACGTCCCCTTCGAAACCGTTGTGGAGAGGGTGAATCCCGCACGCACTCCGGCCCGGAACCCGCTGTTCCAGGTGATGGTCGGCTACCACACCCGGGCGTCCGACTCGGTGGTTGCGGAAGGGGCCGTCCCGGTCTCGTTCGAAGAGCGCACGGCCAAGTTCGATCTGGTGTTCAACTACACCGAGTATCTGGACGCCGAGCGGGTGGAATTGCGCCTCGAGTACGGCTCCGACCTCTTCGATCGCGATACCGCGACGAAGATCGCGCGCCGTCAGATCGCGGTGCTCGATGCACTGGCGTCCGATTCCGGTGTGGTGATCGGTGATCTCGACGTCTTTGTCGACGACGAGCGTGATCTGGTGTTGCACGGGTTCAACGACACTGGGCAGGAGGTACCGGAGGAGACGTTCTTCGAGGCGTTTATGCGCCACGTCGCGTCGACCCCGGAGGCTGTCGCTGTGATCGACTCGCACGGTCAGGTGACATATGCAGAACTGAGTGACCGAGCCGAGCGCATTGCCGCACTGTTGCATCGGCGCGGTGTATCCGTCGAAAGCGTGGTGGGATTGGCGCTACCGCGGTCGATCGAGATGGTGGCGACAGTCGTCGGTGTGCTCAGGCTCGGAGCGGCGTACCTGCCGCTCGATCTGAACCACCCGGCAGAGCGCATCTCCTACATGCTTGCCGATTCGGCCGCGCAGGTGTTGGTGACAACGGTGCGGGAGAGCACCTACATCACCGAGGCAAACACACTCGACCGTGTTCTCCTCGATGATCCGTCGATCATCGCCGAACTCGACGCCGCCGGTGGTGTGGACCTGCCACAGCCGCCGAGCGGCCTGAACCATGCCGCGTACGTCATCTACACATCTGGTTCGACCGGCAAACCCAAGGGCGCGGTCCTTACTCACGACGGAATTCCCAGCCTCGTCGCCACGGCCGAGGAGAGAATGCGACTGGTTCGCGGCTCGGTGGTGATGCAGTTCGCCTCGATCGGATTCGACGTCGCCGTATTCGAGCTGTCCATGGCGCTGTGCACGGGTTCGCGTTTGGTGATCGTGCCGGACGAGTCCCGTGTGGCGGGCCCGGAGCTCACCGACTTCATGGCCGAACACGCTGTGACGCACGCGATCATTCCGCCGTCGTTGATGGCGGCGCTACCGCCCGGATGTGACGTCCCGGCAGGATGCACGGTGCTGGTGGGTACGGAGACCGTGCCGCCCGAGCTGATCGGCCGCTGGGCCGAGCGGCTGAATCTGTTGGCGGCATATGGTCTCACCGAAGCCACCGTCAACAACACCCTGTGGCAGGCCCGGCCTGGATGGGACTCGGCAGTACCGATCGGAATTCCTGATCCCAACGAGCAGGCGTACGTACTCGACGATCTGCTGAATCCGGTTCCGCCCGGAGTGGCGGGCGAGTTGTACATCGCCGGACGCGGTCTCGCACGCGGATACCTGGGAAAGTCTGCCCTCACAGCCGGACGATTCGTATCGAACCCGTTCGGTGAGGCTGGATCTCGGATGTACCGGACCGGTGACCGTGCGCGTTGGCGGGCGGACGGAAACATCGACTTTCTCGGACGTGTCGATGATCAGGTGAAGATTCGCGGATTCCGTATCGAACTCGGCGAGATCATCGCGGCCCTCGGTAGCCACGCCGATGTGAAACAGTCGGCGGTGGTGGCAGATCGAGAGAGCGACATAGTCCGGCTCATCGGCTACGTGACCGTGCCCGATGGTCGTGGTGCCGAGCAGGTGGATCCTCAGGCAGTCCGCGAACACACCGCCACCCGATTGCCCGACTACATGGTCCCGACCCTGGTCGTCGTTCTCGATGGCGATCTGCCGCTGACACCCAACGGTAAGCTCGACCGCAAGGCGCTTCCGCGCCCGGACTGGTCGGCGCTGATCGGAGACGGCGTCGCGCAGACCCCGGAGCAGAAGGAGATCGCCGACGTATTCGCCGAGATCCTTCACCTCCCGTCGGTCGGAATCCACGACAACTTCTTCGAACTCGGCGGAAACTCCATGGCGTCGATGAGGCTGGTAGGCCGCCTTCGTCGGCGGTTCGGTGTCGAACTGAGTATCCGGGACGTGTTCGACAGCTCCACTGTGGCTGGTCTCTCGGCGATCGTCGCCGACGCGGGCAGATCCGGCCTGCCGGTGTTGTCGCCCGCAAACCCCAGGCCGAACGCGCCGGCGCTGTCCGGACCGCAACGGCGGTTCTGGAAGCAGTTCCGTGCGGACGGCGCAGAGGCGCAGGCAAGCCATGCTCTGTCGGTGCAGATTCGCGGTGCGGTGGATCCCGAGGCCCTGGCGCGGGCGCTCGACGATGTCGTATCGCGGCACGAACCCCTGCGCACCGTGTATGTCGACGTCGGCGACTCCGTGGTCGCGCAAGAAGGGGCTCGTCCGGTTCTCGAAATCGTCGACGTCGGCGACGGTGACGTGCACAGGGCGGTCTTCGAGTTGGCGCAGGAGCCGATGGACCTCACCGAACAGGCACCGCTGCGTGCGCATCTCGTGGGGGCTGCGGACGGTACGCAGGCGCTGCTTCTTGCGATGCACTACATCGCCGTGGACGAATGGTCGGTGGTGCCGCTGCTCGGTGACCTGATGGGCGCGTACGTCTCCAGATCGGATGGCCACGAACCCGACTGGGAGCCACTGCCCGTCGAGTACAGAGATTATGTCGTCTGGCAAGAGGCACTGTCCGGCGACCCTGCCGATCCGGGCAGCCGGTGGTCTCGCCAGCTCGCTTACTGGCGTCAAAGATTGGAGGGCATGCCGCCCCGGCTTGCGCTACCGGAACCGAAAGGGTCGCGAACCCCGACGTCGGAGATTGTTCCGGTCGAGATCGATGCAGAACTGCGCACTTCGATCGAAGCGTTCGCGCGCGATACGGGAACCAGCCTGTTCATGGTGCTGCAGGCGGCTCTCGCGACCGTGCTGACCCGCCACGGTGCCGGCACGGACATTCCGCTGGGATCGCTCGTCGCAGGCCGTTCCGAGGAAGCGCTCGATGCGATGGTCGGCTGCTTCTTCAACATCGTTGTGTTGCGGACGGATACGAGCGGAGATCCCGGTCCGCTGGAGCTTCTGCGGCGAATCCGCGAGTCGAACCTCGAAGCGCTGGACAACCAGGACGTGGCTTTCGCGGACGTCGTGGATGCCATGGGTGAGATCGCACCGGTGTTGCGCCCGCAAGTCATGCTCATCCACCACGAGCAAGCGAGGCTCGGTCATCTCGACGCGCTAGGTGCCTTGATGCCTGTGCCGGTGGGTGTTCCGGATGCGGATCTGACGCTGAGCTTCTACGAACCGGTCGCCGACGGACCCGTGCACGCATACTTCTCGTTCTCCTCCGAAGTCCTGGACGTCGAGACGGTCCGTTGCTGGGCGTCGGAGCTGTCGGCGCTGGTCGTGGAGTGGGCTGGAGACTGTGGATGATCGAGGGTGATCGAAGCCTCAATTCCTGTGAAGAATTGGGTCTGAGTTGAACGATTTGCGGCTTGTTACTGAACCCTAAATAAGGATAGGCTTCGCTACAGTTTCCAACGGACGGTGGCTGGGCCCAGTGCGGCACGGCGTCGAGGACGGATTGCGAATTATGAGTGAATCACCGGGAATTGTCGGTACCGATCATCTTCCAGTGCGGGATATCGTCGGTGTCGGGTTCGGGCCCGCGAATCTCGCACTGGCCATCGCCATCGAGGAACACAACGCCTCCTGCGCGTTCAGCGAGCGAATCAGCGCACAGTTCTTCGAGGCGCGGGACCGATTCGACTGGCATCCAGGAATGCTGCTCGACGGTGCCACGATGCAAATCGCTTTCCCTAAAGATCTGGTGACATTCCGCAATCCCCGTAGTGAGTTCACGTTCTTCAACTACCTCTTCGAGCAGGGACGTCTCGTCGACTTCGTCAATCACCAAACGTTCTTCCCGACGCGGCACGAGTTCAACGACTACCTGCAATGGGCGGCGAGGCGAGTCGAAGCCGACGTACGTTACAGCACCGCAGTGGAGGCAGTGCGCGGAATCCGGGATCAGCGCGGGGTCGTGGACCGGCTCGAGGTCAGGGCAGCCGACGGCACCTCGGTTGTCGCGCGCAACGTGGTGATGGGCTTGGGCCTTCAGGAGCGAGTCCCCGAGTGGGCCAATCTCTCGGCGCGCTGTTTCCACAACCATCAGTTCCTCTTTCGTGTCGGTGAGATGCCGGCCCCAGTCCATCAGCGGTTCGTCGTCCTCGGTGCAGGGCAGAGCGCAGCGGAAATTGTTCAGTACCTGCACAGCAACTATCCCGAAGCTGAAGTCCACAACGTCTTTTCGCGCTTCGGCTACAGCCCGGCCGACGACAGCCCCTACGCAAACCGCATCTTCGACCCCCAGGCCGTCGACGATCTGCACGGCGCGCCCGAGGCAGAGCGGCTGCGCTTGCTGGACACTCACAGGGGAACCAACTATTCGGTTGTCGACATCGAACTCATCAACGAGATCTACGCGACCGAGTATCAGGAACGGGTCCGCGGACATAGGCGTCTGTTCATGCGGCGTGCCTCGGAGGTGGTAGCTGTCGAGGAAACGTCGGACGGGATCGAGGTGGCTGTGCACAGCGCACTCGACGGCCTGACCGACACGCTCACATGTGATGCCTTGATCCTGGCTACCGGGTTTGCGCCTGCACCTCTAGAGCCTCTTCTCGGTGACCTGGCGCCGAGAACCGAGCCGCCACACGCCGTGGGCCGCGATTACCGGTTGGCGGTTTCGCGTGAGATCGAAGCGGGAATCTATATGCAAGGCGGGACCGAGAAAACGCACGGAATTACGTCGTCGCTCCTGTCGAACGTGGCCGTGCGGGCAGGAGAGATCGTTACATCTGTTGTAAGAAGGCGTGGTCGTAGCGGCACGCTTGCTACTGTGAATGCACAGGACACGTACGCGACAAGCGAGGCGAGATGAGCACCAATCCGTTCGATGACGAAGAAGGCCGCTTCTACGTGCTGGTGAACGATGAGGACCAGCACTCCCTGTGGCCCACGTTCTCTGAGGTGCCAGCAGGCTGGCGAGTGGTTTTCGGGGAAGAAAGTCGGGCCGCGTGCCTCGAGTACGTGGAGAAGAACTGGACAGATATGCGGCCGAAGAGCCTGCGTGAGGCCATGGAGGCGGACGAGAAATCCAGAGTCGACAAGAGCTGAGTTCTTGTCGACGCCGCCTCGCTTCGACGTCGTCGGACGACCGTCGGGTTAGACACCGGCGGTCGTTTGCGTTCATTTGTGGGGCGGCAGAGTCCGATTTGTCACGACGGGGAAGCTGCGTCGCTGTTCATACCACGATTCGGTTTTCGAGCGGTCTCCGTCGACGTTCTTGAAGACAGGGCGCCGGATGTCGTCTACTCGCCGCAAGATGCGCGGTTTCCGCATGGTCCGGGCAATCCATTCGCCGAATGTGACACCCGCTGCCAGAGCGCAGCCGATACCGAACGCAGACAGCAACGCACTGAGTCCGATCAGCACTTCATCGTTCAGCAGGGAGTACAGACCCCGATACAGAGACAGCCCAGGCAGTAGTGGCGTGATCCCGGCCACCACGACCACTAGAGGCGGCGTCAGTGCGCGGCGGGCAATCAGACCACCGGCGAATCCAACTACCGTGGCAGCGAGTGCGGAAGCGATGACCGGTCCGACACCGAACCGCTGCGACACCATGAAGACCAGAGCACCGGCGGCACCGCCGATCCACGCGGCTGTGAGCGCACGTTTCTCGGCATAGCAGGCCAGCGCGTAGAACAGCGATGCGAATGCACCAGACATCACCAGGATGGGCAACCGAGCGGGCTCAGCGACCTCGACATTGACAGGTGGCAGCGTCGAGCCCAGCAAGCTGGTCAGACGAAGCGAGAGGGCCACACCGGCGATGATGCCGCCGGTCATCATGAGAACCTCGAAGAACCGGGCCGACGCGGTGATCGGTGCGCCGGTAATCGCGTCCTGTACGGAGCCGACCAATGACAACCCGGACAGCAGCACTACCACGCCCGCGGCGATGATCTGCGATGGTCTGATATCCACACCCAGCTGTTCCTGGAACGTGTACAGCGTCGCGGCAGGGGTAGCTGCGATGAGACCTCCCACCACCTGCTGGAAGAAGAACGGCAGACCAATGCGATTGAGTACTAGGTTGACCCGGTAAATCACCATCGTCGTCAGGAAGGCGACGGATGCGACCAGCGCGCCACCACCGACCAACACAGAGATCGACGCCGCCATCGATGACCAGGCCAATGTTGCGATCCACCGGTTGTACGGGTGTGGGGCAGTCGTCAACCTGTTGAGGGACTCGAGCGCTTCTCTCGGAGTGACGGCTTCCCGGCGGATCCGTCGTGTGAGTCGGTCGACGGCCGCGAGCCGGGTGAAGTCCATCGACCGGTAGCGCACGATCCTCATGGTGCTCGCCGGGGGGAGTGTCTGCCCGCGATGCGCGGACAGCACGATGGAGTTGTACGTGACATCTACGTCGCACTTCGCAAGCCCGTAGGTCGCGGCGATGAACCGCACGTGCTCAGCGGTGTCCATCGCGCCGGTGCCCGACGCGAGCGACACCTCACCGATGCGAACGGCGAGGTCGAGCACTTCGGCTACCGCCGCGTCATCGGTGAGATCGATCGGTTGCAGAGGAGACGGTGCAGCTGTGACCACATCGACGGTGGCGCGACTGTTACCCGTCAGGCACTGAAGAGATTCTGTGAGTTTTGCCATACTATGCGTCGGAGACAAGATCTTTCTCGGTCAAATCGGTGCTGGAGAGTGCAAGCTCGAGGGTGTCGTGGCGAAACGTGGAAATCACCTGATCATGGACGACACGGAATGCGGACGCCACGATACGCGATTCTGCGGGATTGGTGGTTGACGTGGCTTCTTGCTCGACCACCAGAACGCCGTTGTAGTAATACATCCTCTTGGGAATCAAGGTAATTCCGGCCGTCGATGCCCACTCTCTCAGCGCGGGAAGCCCTTGGCTGGCGCCCGTCGGGCCACCCATCTCGATGTCATCGCTCGACAGGGAAAGCAGTGTGTCGATATCACCGGCGTTGAGGGCGTCGTGCCAGGCGAGAACGGTGGCGATTTCCGAGGTAGTCATGGCTTCAACGCTATCCAATATGGGCGAAAGTAGGCGACGTTGTTGCTATGGATATGATGGGCGCGCACGTACGCCTCCAGCGCACGTACGCCTCCTTAGCTCAGTGGTAGAGCACTCGCCTTGTAAGCGAGCGGTCGTCAGTTCAATCCTGACAGGGGGCTCCGCTTCTGCGGCAGAAAATCCGCAGTCAAGGCCCGGTTTCCTACAAGGAAGACCGGGCCTCACGCATTCTCTGCCACACATTGCTGACCCAGGCCGTCGACATGACAAGCGGCCCGCCACCTCACCCGAGGCGGCGGGCTATTTCGAGTCTCGGGAGCTAGGTTCAGCACTCGCCATTCGCGGCCGCATGCAGCGACGCAATGATCGCAGCCTGCTCGCTGGGCGTACTGTCGCCCCACGGATCGCCCTCGGTATGCACCGTGAAGTTCTCCGTCGAATCTTCCGCCGTCATCTGAATTAGCGCGAGGACCATCTCGACGTCGTTGGTATTCAAGGCCGACAACGTGGCCTTCGCCTCGGTGCATACCTCCGCCATCTTGTCCGCCGACTCGGTGATTGGCGCGTTCACCGCTGTCGTGAGGCCGGCCTCCGTTACCTCATAGATGCCCGTGGGCTCCTCGGGCGGAGTCGCACTCGTAGTCACTGACTCGGTGGTTGTCGCTGCGACGGGCGTAGCGCTGGAATCAGCCACGTCGTCGGCCCCACCCGACGAGCAACCCGCGAGGAGCAGTGCTGCGGGGGCGAGGAGTGCGAAAATTGTCCGTTTCATCCGGGTATCAAACCATTCGGTCTGCCCTCACGATTATCCTCCCCTCGCGATCTGGCGCGTGAAGCCTTGCGCGTCCTTCTCGGAACCTGTGAATGCCTCACCCCCAGGAAGGTTCGGAGTTTCGACGACCATCGGAAGCGGACCGGTTGGGGCGCTTCGGCGGCTCGGGGTTCAGTACCCCGCGAGGTCGACCACGCACCGATCGACCGCCTGTACGCGCGGGTCACTCGTTTGTATACCCAGCGAGTCGCTTGCGTCAGGCCAGTTCGAGTCGCTTCGTGCAGAACGTGTCGACGAGTAGGCCTGGCCCTCTAACACCACCCACACATCCCCTCGACTCTGTATGTTCCCGCCCGTGTCCACGATCGTTGCGCCGAAGAAAGTGAGGCGTCCGTCTTCGATCACCGTTCCGTTGGTCAGACTCTGATTAGGTTTCGTCAGACCAGACGCGACGAAGTCGACGAGTGATTGGTCTGCGGGTTTGCATCGCGGATCGGACATTGAATCAGGAGCCTGTGCCGCGGCGTCGGTGTCATCCACCGGCGGGTCAGCCATCAGCATGACGATAGCGAAGATCGAAAACGCGATTGCCAAACCGAACAGTACTTTCTGCCAGATCGGACGTCTCTTCCCCGGATCGCCTCGAGTCTCGGTCATGCGCGTATCAAACCATGTGTCCTGTTACGTCGTAGGGAAAATGAGAGCGTCAAGTCATCTTCGATGCCTCCCACGCCGTATCCGGCTGGTCACTGGCAGTAGGAGCCGTGATTGCAGACTATTGACAATAGTTGGAACCAGATATCAGATGATCCGAAACGTGCTTCGACCCAAAGTCGATTGTGGGTTGATTGCCGGCCGGGTGGCGTTGGGTGTTTGCTTCCCTTTCGCGCGCCACAGCTTGTCTGAGGAGTGAGGTGTTGCGGACGCACGACTTACAGGAGTTGGTCGATGGTCTCGCGGCGCGGCTGCAGCGATCCGTCACTGTCACCGACCCGGAGATTCGAATTCTTGCCACTAGCGCCCACTTCGGCGACGAGGACGAGGCCCGGGTTCGGGCCGTGCTGGCTCGGGTTGCCGTACCCGAGGTCTATCGACACATCCATTCCTTCGGGGTCCGCAGTTGGAGCGAGCCCGGTACCGTTGCTGCCGCGCCGGCGTTGGGCTTCAAGCAGCGATTCGTGATCCCGATCCGGCAGGGAAGAACCCTGCTGGCGCTGCTCATGATTATCGATCGAGCCGAGAGCGGCCTCACCGACGTCGAACTGAATACGGCGATGCAGACGACTCGAACGATGGTCGGCATTCTCGATCGCGACCAAGCAGACCTGCAGCGCCGCCGGGCGCACCGGTCCAAACTCCTCTCCGACCTTCTCAGTGACAACGACGCCGCCCGAGAGCAGGCTCGCTCACAGGCAGCCCAGATCATGGGCGGTCCTGTCGAACATGCCGTGGTCATGACGATGAAGATCGGTAGCCCTTCGCAATACGGCGCTGAGCTTGCTCTAGAGGTCGACGCCGGACTGGCGAACGTGGAGCTGAGAGAGGGCTCTCGACTGGCTCACATGTGCCAGGACGGAATTGCGACGATTTGCTCAGTTGCCGAACAACCACCAAGCAAGGCCGGCATTCGCGAGCAAGCAAGGCGCATCCTGGGCTCGGTGAGCTCACTTCTCAACGAGAGTGTTTGTTGCACAATGGGATTGTGCGATGATCCGACACGGTTGAGCATGATGCGTACGGCGCAGCAAAAATCACGGTTGGCCGCTGAGGCCGCAACTGTGCTCCCGCAGTTCCGACCGTTGGCGGCGTTTTCCGATCTCGGTGTATTTTCCGTCCTCTTGCGGCTGCGGCGCGAGGATCTCGAGGACGTAGTTCCGTCGAGTCTGCGCCGACTTCTCGAGGACGACCCTCACGGTGTGCTCGGTGAGACGCTGACGCTGTACCTGGCCTCGGGCGGATCGATACCCGCCACCGCCCATCGCCTCAGGTTGCACCGGACGTCGCTTTACTACCGGCTGAACCAGATTGAAATGCAGCTCGAGCTGAGCCTCCACGATGGCGAAGCACGCCAAATTCTTCACCTCGGACTCAAGGCGATGGAACTACTGGACGCGTACTCCCGCTTGCAAGAAAAGTAAGCGCGAGAGCCACCTTCGTGATCGACTTCACAACCGAAGTGAATGTGGATCGACGAGGGCATTGCTACGAACCGTGGAAGTCGCAGTCCCCATCTCGCGACAAAACGCGGTGGTACGTCCCACCTCTCGCGCCGACGATTGCGGTAGGCATCCAGACAGGTTGCGAACACGACATCGAGCCGGCGAAAAGGAGAGACGTCATGACCAAGACGGCGGTGCGCCAATCCATCTACCAACCCGTGCAACCGGGGCTGAAGTTCCCCGACCTACCTACGTTCAAGTCTGCGGAGGAAGACCGTCGTCATCGAAAGGAACGCCTGGCGGCAGCGTGCCGCGCTTTCGACAAGTTCGGCTTCAGTTACGGGACCGGCGGTCACCTCACGGTCCGCGATCCTGAGAACCCCGATCTCTATTGGACGAATCCCTTCGCTGTGCCGTTCGCGCAGGTCAAGGTGTCAAACCTGATCCTCGTCGATCACAGCGGCACGGTCGTAGAAGGTAACTACGCTGCGAACCGGGCCGGCTTCGTCCTGCACTCGGCAATACATGAGGCCAACCCTGACATCGTGGCATCGTGCCATGCCCACACGGTTCATGGAGCGGCATGGGCGGCCATGGGGCGACTGCTACCGCCAAACACCCAAGACGTCTGTGTGTTCTTCGAGCACCACACCGTCATCGAGGAAGAAGCCGGTGCGATCGTGGTCGAAGTCGAGGCGGGCAAGGCTGTCGGCTCGAGGTTCGGCGACAACAAGGCCGTCATCCACCAGAACCACGGGCTGTTTTCGGCAGGAACGCACAGCATTGACGAAGCGGCCTGGTGGTTCATCGCCCTCGAACACGCCTGCCGGGTACAGCTGTTGATCGAGGCATCGGCAACGCCGCCGAAACCGGTCTCACCGGACGCAGCGAGGCACACCCGCCAACACTTCGGGACCCCGTACATGGGGTGGCTCAACTTTCAGCCCATCTACGACAGTCTTGTCCACGAGCAGCCCGATCTGTTGACCTGACGGGCACTCCGACCCTGAACCCGCTACCTTGCGGCGCGAAGTCCTCGGCAGATTCAGCAGACGCCGGTTTTCGCGGCGTCGTACGCCTTGATCATCTGATCCTTGCGTTCCGGTGTAGCTTCTTGCCATTCCGGTGTCTCGGCTGACTGATCGAAGAGGTTGTCGAGGGCCGTCGTCCGGTCGAAGGTCTCCCCGTTCTGTTGCGCATGCTCCTCCGCAGCACTCGCGTACTGAAGCAGGCTCTCGCACAGGGCTTGTTCGGCGAGGGAATCGGCTGACGCCTCGGCGGTTGCATTTGCCGCGCTCTCGGTGTCGTTGTCGGGTTCGGAACTACATGCCCCGAGTAGAACAGTGGCAGTGGCCAGCATTGCAACGACGGTTCGCATCATGCGCAAATTCATACCATGCGCAATACTCACCTTCTTGCCGGCCACTGCCACAACCCCTCGACTGAGACAGGTCAGTGCAGAACCTTCAGGCCAACCACACATCCCACGATGCCTACGATCAGCAGGACCTTCACGAGCGATGCGCTCTCGCTGCCCGTCAGCATCGCGTAGGCGACAGTCAACGAGGCGCCGATTCCCACCCAGACCGCATAGGAGGTTCCGATGGGAAGTTCGCGCATCGCGTATGCCAGACCCGCCATGCTGAGGATCAGCCCGACGCCGAAGACAACGCTGGGGCCGAGTTTGGAGAAGCCTTCAGATCGGCCGAGAGCAGTGGCCCAGACGGCCTCCAGAACTCCCGACAGTACTAATACGATCCATGCCATGACAAGCTCCCGTGCACCGTCTTTTCGCTGGCCGGGTACGGTGCGCTCGTCCGGATGTCGTATCGACGAGCCCTATGCTACACAACCGATACGAGGGGTGTCCGCGACGGCCTAGGCGCCGCGGACTGGATTTTCTCGAGTTCACAGGAAGTTCCCAGGGACCTGCCAGTGAGCGGGCAGCATTGTGGGTGACGATGATGGCCGTGAATGAGAAGCCTGCCGAAGCTCGTATCCTCGTCGTGGACGACGAGCCCAACATCGTCGAGCTACTGACTGTGAGCTTGCGATTCCAGGGGTTCGAGGTCGCCAACGCATCGACTGGCGCAGAAGGTCTGGACACTGCTCGCAGGTTCCGACCCGACGCCGTGATCCTCGACGTGATGATGCCGGGTGTGGATGGGTTCGGGCTTCTCAAGCGACTACGCGCCGACGGCGTCGATGTGCCGGTGTTGTTCCTCACCGCCAAGGACGCAGTGGAGGACAAGATCAATGGCCTCACGCTCGGTGCCGACGACTACGTGACCAAGCCGTTCAGCCTCGAAGAAGTCGTCACGCGTCTGCGAGTGATCCTTCGCCGCGCAGGCAAGTTGTCGGAGGAGGAGCGGTCCTCGCGTATCAAGTTCGCCGACATAGAACTTGACGACGACACCCGCGAGGTGTGGAAGTCCGGCGACCCAGTATCGCTGTCGCCCACCGAGTTCACGCTCCTCCGCTACTTCATGGTCAACGCGGGCACCGTGCTGAGCAAGCCCCGCATCCTCGACCACGTCTGGAGCTACGACTTCGGTGGCGAGGTCGGCGTGGTCGAGTCGTACGTGTCGTACCTGCGACGGAAGGTCGACACCGGTGAGAAGCCCCTCATCCACACCCTCCGGGGTGTGGGTTATGTCATGCGCGAATCGAAACGATGACCACCCCTGTAGACGGTGATTCACCGGCGGAGTTTCCTGACGCCGAGAGTTCGCGGCCCCGTCGCGGGATCAGGGCCCTGCCGTTGCGGATCACCCTCGTCGGCGCTGTCCTGTTGGTGACCGCACTGGGCCTCCTGGCGTCGGGAGTGGCGGTGACGACAGCGCTCGACAATTCCCTCATGCGCCGCATCGATCAACAGCTCGAGGATGCAGCGCAGGGGTGGGCGAAATCACATGAGGCGCGCCCGGCGCCGCGGCGGGTCCCACCCGATCCGGACCGGCCCCCGAGCCCCTTCTTCGTGCGCAGTGTGCTGCCGAACGGCATGGTCGTGCGCGAGATCAACGACGAATCCGCATCACCCGATCTACTGGCGAATCCCGGGAACAGCCCCGTGACGGTGGGTTCCGTGGACGGTTCCGACGTGCGCTGGCGTGCTCTGACCACCACCGCACCGGACGGTGCTCAGACCACTATCGCGATTGCACTGACCCCGACGGATCAAACAGTGTCCCAGCTCATTGCGCTCCAGTTGGGCATGGGCGTGGTCATCTTGATCGTCGCCGGTGTTGCCGCGTACTTCGTTGTTCGACGCAGCCTCCGCCCACTTGTCGAAGTGGAGGAGATCGCTGCCGCCATCGCGTCGGGCGACCTACACCGGCGCATCCCGGCCCGCGATGACCGCACAGAGATCGGGCGGCTGTCGGCGGCACTGAACGGCATGCTGGCACAGATCCAGCAAGCGTTCGCCGCCACCGAGGCGTCTGGGAAGTCGGCCAAACGCTCCGAGGAGAAGATGCGGCAATTCGTTGCCGACGCCAGTCACGAACTCCGCACGCCGCTGACCACGATCCGCGGTTTCGCCGAGTTGTACCGGCAGGGCGCGGTGACCGACGCCGAATCTCTGATGAGTCGCATCGAGGGGGAGGCGTCCCGGATGGGCCTGCTTGTCGAAGACCTGCTCATGCTCGCCAGGCTCGACACCGAGCGACCGCTCGAGAGCAGGCCTGTCGATCTCCTGCCAATGGCCGTGGACACCGTTCACGGTGCGCGTGCCGTCGCCCCCGAGCGGTCCATCGAACTCGACGTTCGGCCCGGACCCGGCACCCTCGAGGTGTCGGGTGACGAGGCCCGGCTCAGGCAAGTTCTGGGTAATCTGGTCGCCAACGCGACCAAACACACGCCCACTACTGCCGATGTCGTTGTGCGCCTGTGCCCCACCGAGGAATCGGTGATCCTCGAGGTCGCCGACACCGGTCCGGGCCTCAGCGAGGAAGACGCGGCGCGGGTGTTCGAACGCTTCTACCGCGCCGATGCCTCGCGAACCCGTAAGAGTGGTGGCAGCGGGCTGGGGCTGTCCATCGTTGCGGCGCTCGTTGCCGCGCACAAGGGCACCGTCTCCGTCGAGACCGCCCCTGGCGAAGGGGCCACATTCCGGGTCGAACTGCCGCGGTCCCGCTAGACGCAAGACACGGCTGCGCGCTTCAGCCCGGAACGGTGTCGACGTGCCCGAGTTCGCGCAAGGTGGCCTTGATCTTGGAGGCGGCCTCGTCCAGCGACTCCGCGGACGGGTGCGGGTCGGCCTTGCTGATGTCGAAGTCGCCGAGACCGTAGGCGGGGAACACATGGACGTGTAGGTGAGGGACCTCCATTCCGGCGACCAGCAGACCCGCGCGAGGCGCCGCGAATGCAGGACGGACGGCACGGCCGATTGTGCGGGCTACATCCATGACCTTGTTCCACAGTTCAGCGTCGACGTCCTGCCACTGATCGACCTCCTTGCGCGGGACGACCAGTGTGTGACCCTGGGTGACCGGTGCGATGGTGAGAAACGCGACCACATCCTCGTCCTCCCACACGAACCGACCGGGCAGATCTCCGTTGATGATTGCGCTGAATACAGATGCCATGAGGCGAGCGTATGCGCTCGCGCCCGAGAGTGCGTTCCAGGCGGCCGGGAATATGCCCGTGGCGGACTCACAGGAAGTTCGCAGGCAGCATCCAGGGTTCTGGGAGCCTGTGAGGCGAATCTTGTTTCCATGACGACGAACTCCCTTCCCCGCGCTGTGGGCGATACGAGTCGACTCGAGATTCCCGAGACCTCCGCAACGGCACCTGTGCTCGACGTCGTCGTGCCGGTCTACAACGAGGAAGCTGGACTCGAGAACTGCGTACGCCAACTCAAGCAACACCTCGACCGGAGCTTTCCTTACACCTCGCGCATCACCATCGCGGACAACGCCAGCATCGACTCCACGCTCCTGATCGCGACACGGCTGGCAGAAGAGTTGGATGGGGTGCGGGTGGTTCACCTGGAACAGAAGGGGCGGGGTCGGGCGCTGCGCGCCGTGTGGAGCGACTCGGACGCCGAGGTGGTGGCGTACATGGACGTCGACCTCTCGACTGACCTCAATGCCCTCATGCCCTTGGTTGCTCCCCTGTTGTCCGGTCACTCGGATATCGCGATCGGCTCCAGGCTTGCACGCTCGTCACGGGTGGTGCGAGGGTTGAAGCGTGAATTCATCTCGCGCAGTTACAATCTCATTCTGCGCGGCGCACTGCGCGCACGCTTCTCGGATGCGCAGTGTGGATTCAAGGCGATCCGCGTCGATGTTGCGCGGCAACTGCTGCCGTTGGTCGAGGACCACGGCTGGTTTTTCGACACGGAATTGCTCGTACTCGCCGAGCGTGCGGGACTTCGCATCCACGAGGTCCCTGTCGACTGGATCGACGACTCGGACAGCCGCGTCGATATCGTCACCACAGCAGTCGAGGACCTCAAGGGAGTCTGGCGAGTTGGCCGGGCATTGTCCACCGGGTCACTGCCTCTGACAGCGTTGCGTAGGAGCTTCGGTCGCGAGCCGCTGGTGCCGGGTGTGCCGCGGGGAATGGTCGGTCAGCTGGTTCGGTTCGCGGTTGTCGGCCTCGTGTCCACCATCGCGTACGTGCTGCTGTACATCAGTCTGCACCCGATGGTCGGCGCGCAGTGGGCCAACGCCGTCTCGTTGCTGATCACTGCCGTACTCAACACGGCTGCGAACCGAGCCTTCACCTTCTCTGTCCGCGGACCCGAGGGCGTCGCACGACATCAGATCCAGGGTCTGATCATTTTCGCCTATGGCCTGTCGTTGACCAGCGGTGCCCTGTTCCTGCTTCACTCCGCTGCACCCGACGTATCCAAGCACGTCGAACTCGCGGTGCTCGTCGTCGCCAATCTTGTTGCCACCGTGACCCGTTTCATCGCCCTTCGCTGGGTGTTCCGGAACGCTCGATCCGAAGGAGCCCCTGCATGACCACAACCTTGGAGATGCCCGCAACCGAGGCGTCGGAGGCCCAGACGCGTCGACGCTGGGAGCGCTGGGCACTCGCCGCGCTGCTGCTGGGCACCGCCGTCGCATACATCTGGGGTCTCGGTGCCTCCGGCTGGGCCAACCCGTTCTACGCCGCCGCCGTGCAGGCGGGTTCGGTGTCGTGGAAGGCGTTCTTCTTCGGCTCGTCCGACGCGGCCAACTCGATTACCGTCGACAAACCGCCGATGTCGTTGTGGCTGATGGCGCTGTCGGCGCGGATCTTCGGGATGTCCTCCTGGGCGATGCTGTTGCCACAAGCGTTGCTGGGTGTGGGATCGGTTGCGCTGCTCTACGCGACCGTGAAGCGGTGGTTCGGTGTATCCGCCGGTCTTCTCGCCGGCCTGGTGCTGGCGCTGACTCCCGTTGCGGCGCTGATGTTCCGATTCAACAACCCCGACGCACTGCTCGTGCTGCTGATGATCGCCGCCGTGTGGGCGATGCTGCGGGCCGTCCAGGACGGGCGCACTCGGTGGCTCGTCCTCACCGGTGTGTTCGTCGGCTTCGGCTTCCTCACCAAGCAGTTGCAGGTGATGCTCGTCGTGCCACCACTTGCCTTGACCTACCTCATTGCCGGACCGCCGAAGTTCGGCAAGCGCCTTGCCCAGTGCTTCGCCGCGCTCGGCGCCATGATCGTCTCGGCAGGTTGGTGGGTGCTGACTGTGGAGCTGTGGCCGGCATCCTCCCGGCCGTGGATCGGTGGGTCACAGAACAATTCGATCATCGAACTCACACTCGGGTACAACGGCCTCGGCCGGCTGAACGGCAACGAGATCGGCAGTGTCGGGCCCGGCAGCGCGAATGGGGCGGGCGGTGCCGGTGCCGCATTGACAGGCGCTCCGGCTCGCGGCCCGATGGACAGGATGTGGGAAGGCCCTGGCATCACTCGAATGTTCGACCCTGCGCAGGGTGGGCAAATCGCCTGGCTGATCCCGGCCGCGCTGATTCTGCTGGTAGTCGGACTCGTTCTGCGCGGCAAGGCTCCGCGCGTCGATGGCCAGCGGGCGTCGTTCGTCGTGTGGGGGCTGTGGCTGCTCGTTAGCGGTCTGACCTTCAGTTTCATGGCCGGGATCTTTCACGCGTACTACACCGTCGCGCTCGCACCGGCAGTCGCGGCTCTCGTCGCGATCGGCTCGGCTACGGCGTGGAGACACCGTGGCACACCGTGGGTGCGTGCGGTGATGTCCGCGACCTTGCTCGTCACGGCCACCACCGCATGGATATTGCTGAACCGCAGTGCATCCTTCATGCCGTGGCTGAAGTGGGTCGTGGTCGCCACTGGTGTCGTGGCCGCCGCCTTGGTGGTGATCCCCGCGTCGACACGTGGTCGAATCCCAGTAGTCGCCGTGCTGTGTTCCCTGTTCACCGGTCTCGCCGGACCCACCGCGTACACGCTCTACACGATTGCCGACGCGCAGCAGGGGTCGCTCGTCTCGGCCGGCCCCGAAGTCGACAACGATGACAGGGGTTTCGGCGGCATGCGCGGTTCTGCGACGACGGACGGCATGGGGATGCCGGGGGGCGCCACGGGGGTACCCGGCGGCACGAGACCAGACGGTGCCGGGATGCCTACCCCGCCAGGTGGCATGGGACCCGACGGTGCCGGCATGCCTACCCCGCCAGGTGGCATGGGACCCGACGGTGCCGGCATGCCTATCCCACCCGGTGGCATGGGACCCGACGGTGCCGGCATGCCTACCCCGCCCGGCGGCATGGGACCCGACGGCGGCACCGCAATCCAGGGCGGGGGAATGGGAGCCCCGAGCAGCGGAGCGGCTGGTGGCCTGTTGAACGCCAGCACCCCGGGCGAGGAGGTCGTCGCACTACTAGAGGCCGACTCGGATCAGTACACGTGGGTGGCGGCGACCATCGGATCCAACACCGCGTCCGGCTATCAATTGGCCACGCTGGACCCGGTCATGCCGATCGGTGGCTTCAACGGCACCGACCCGTCGCCGACACTGGATCAATTCCAGCAGTACGTCGAGGAGGGGCAGATCCACTACTTCATCGCAAACCCCGGCAGGCTGAGAGGGCAGGGACCGGCCTCGGAGATCTCCGCTTGGGTGGCGGAGCAGTTCACAGCGACCACCGTCGAAGGGGTGACTTTGTATGACCTCACTACCGACGGTGGGTAGTTGGTGATCCTTCCCAGCCCAAGTGGATGCGGGCGGGCTACGCCGACAACGTAGCCCGCCCGAGGCCCACGCCCTGGCCTCCCCTCGCCAGGGCGTGGGCCGTAGGCTGACCTCGTGCGCGTACTTGTTATCGGTTCCGGAGCCCGTGAACATGCCCTCCTTCTCGCTCTCAGTCGTGATCCGAGTGTCACTGCCCTGATGTGCGCACCCGGCAACGCCGGGATCGCCAAGGTTGCCGAGCAGCTCCCCGTTGACATCGCGTCGGGTGAGGCAGTGGCCGATCTGGCAGTGAAGGTGCAGGCCGACCTCGTCGTCATCGGCCCCGAGGTACCCCTCGTCCTCGGTGTCGCCGACGCTGTCCGCGCGGCCGGGATCGCCTGCTTCGGTCCGTCCGCCGCCGCCGC
Organism: Rhodococcus sp. NPDC049939; assembly: GCF_040656415.1. Taxonomy (NCBI): domain Bacteria; kingdom Bacillati; phylum Actinomycetota; class Actinomycetes; order Mycobacteriales; family Nocardiaceae; genus Rhodococcus; species Rhodococcus sp. NPDC049939. The sequence goes on from NZ_JBFAMC010000003.1 coordinate 317,369, forward strand.
TCGTATCGAGGGGTCCAAGGCGTTCGCCAAGGATGTCATGGCAGCAGCCGGCGTCAGAACCGCACACAGTGAAATCGTCGACAATCCGGCCAAGCTGGATGAGGCTTTGGATCGCTTCGGACCCAACTGGGTTGTCAAGGACGACGGCCTGGCGGCGGGCAAGGGCGTCGTGGTCACCACCGATCGCGACACCGCCCGAGATCACGCGGCCGAATTGCTCGAGAACGGCCACCCCGTCCTCCTCGAATCCTTCCTCGATGGGCCCGAGGTGTCGCTGTTCTGTGTTGTCGACGGCGAGACCGTGGTGCCGTTGCTTCCCGCCCAGGATCACAAGCGCGTCGGCGACGGCGACACAGGACCCAACACTGGAGGCATGGGCGCCTACACGCCGCTACCGTGGCTGCGCGACGAGACGGTGACTCGCATCGTCGACGAGGTGGTCAAGCCGGTCGCCGCCGAACTCGTCGCACGCGGTTGTGCCTTCAGTGGTCTGCTCTACGCCGGGCTGGCGATCGGCAGGGAAGGCCCCGCCGTCGTCGAGTTCAACTGCAGGTTCGGCGATCCCGAGGCTCAGGCGGTTCTCGCGCTTCTGGAGAGCCCGCTCGGTGAACTACTGAACGCGGCGGCGACCGGAACATTGGATCAGGTTGCACCGCTCGAATGGCACGACGGCTCTGCGGTGACCGTGGTGCTCGCAGCTGAGTTCTACCCGGCAACGCCGCGCACTGGCGATGTCATCACAGGGTCGGATGGCGACGGAATTTTGCACGCTGGTACGAAAATAGTTGAAGATCAAGTAGTTTCGGCGGGAGGCCGGGTTCTCAGCGTTGTCGGGGTCGGCCCCGATCTCACGGCCGCACGCGACGAGGCTTACAGCAAGATCGCCACCATCAAACTGCCGGGAAGCCACTTCCGCAAGGACATCGGCCTCGCCGCAGTCGAAGGGCGAATTGCTGTGCCGTGACGGCGAATGTCTCAGCAGCAGGAGCTGGCCTGCGCTCCCGCGGCTTCAGCTGAGGTGGTGAACGGGACGTCGGTGCCACAGCCCGCGAAGATGCCGTAGTGGTGTGAGAAGTCTCCAAGGAACTGGAAGTACGGAGCAAATCGCGTGTCGGCGAGCATGCGCCACGTGTTGCCGCACACGGGAAACACTTTGCCGGTTTCGATCTCGTGATGCTTGTCGAGCAGAAAACTCCCCGGCTGCCCGGCTATACCGCCGTTGTAGACCACCGCCTGGCCGTAGTCTTCGCAGGCGGTCTCCAGGCCGTCCAGTTTGAACAGGCGGTAAGTCGCCGAATGGAAGCCGATGTTTCCGATCTTGGAGGCCACCTCGGCGTTGGTGATGTCGAGCGGACGATCGGTCACCAGGCGAGGATCGGCGAATCCGGAGGCTTTGGCCAGGGTCAGGAAATCGTTCCAGTACAAGGCGCCACTCAGGCACTCTCCGTACAGCACCTCGTCCTCACGAAGTGTTTCGGGCACCCTGCGATCGGCGTAGACATCCGAGAAGTAGAACTCACCGCCGGGCTCGAGCAGTCGGAACACACCGCGAAGCACGGCCTCCTTGTCGGCGGCTAGGTTGACGACGCAGTTGGAAACGATGACGTCGAAGCTGCCGGGCTCGAGGGGAAGCTGGTCGAGTTCCTCGATATAGCCTTTCAGAAACTGTGTGTTGTCGAAGCCGAAACGTTGGCTGTGCCAGTCCTGATATGTGCGCGCCACATCGAGCTGTTCATCAGTCATGTCGACGCCGGTGACACGACCCTCACTGCCCGCGAGTTGGGCCAGGGCATAGACGTCACGCCCGGTTCCGCAGCCGAGATCGAGAATGCGACGGCCATCCAGCAAAGCAGGGGACACCAGTCCGCAACCGTAGTAGCGGGCGAGCACTTCGGGGTGGATGGCGGAGAGGACCGGTTTCAGCCATTCGGGGACGTTTTCCGCGTCACAACAGGCGCTGGTCTTGAGGTCGTCGGTGCCTTGAAGCTGTCGACCGTAATAGTCGCTGACGGAACGCCGCAGATTGTCCACGGCGAGGGACTGGTTCATGATGGTTGTGCTCCCGATTGTCCGGTTTCCGAATCTGGCTACGGTTGTGCCGACTGCGGCCGACCATTCTGGGCTATTCCGGGCATAACCGCCGCCCCCACCCTACGCTCGAAAAAGCTGTGCTGCCTGGGACGATCGGGAAGGTAGGCGAACCGCCGTAAACTCTTCGATCTCTTCACTACCGCCCTCCTCGACGAGGAGGAGTTGCTTCCATTTCGGTGCATCCGCTCTCACGAAGCAACCGTTCGGCAAGTCCGGGGTGTGCGCCAGCTACCGTTGCACGATCGATCTGTCTGCCAGGGCCTTGACCGCGTCGACGACTTCGGAGCCGAACATGACCGGGTCGTTGTGGCCCGCGCCGTCGAGCCTGACGAGGTCGACAGGTCCGCCTGCCGCTTCGGCGACGGCGATGCTTTGCGCGGGCGGCACCAGTTCGTCGGCGCTGCCGTACACGACGGTCGTCGGTACGTCGATTTGCGCCACGTGTTCGGCTACCTCGAATCGATCGAGCAAGAGGAACCCGATGGGCAGTCCGAAGAACATTCGCCGTGCCAGCGACTCGAGATCGGTGAACGGCGACCGGAGCAACAGTCCAGCAGGGGGGTGCTCCAGCGCTAGTTCGCTCACCACAGCTGTGCCGAGGCTCTCCCCGAAGTACAGCATTCGGGCAGGTGACACCTGCTTCTGCTCGACGAGAAATCGGTATGCCGCCTGCGCGTCCAACGCGAGCCCCGCCGAGGTCGGTCGTCCGGGGTTGCCGCCGTACCCCCGGTAATCGAACAGCAGCACCGCAAATCCTTCGGCCGCGAGTTCGCCGGCCAATGGTGCTCGATCAGAGCGGTTCCCTCCGTTTCCGTTCGCGATCAGTACGGTCACATCACGGTCCGCGGCGGTCGGCGGCACGTACCAGGCGCCGAGTTCGAGCCCGTCGGATGTGGTCAAACGGACGTCCTCGGCCCCGGGCAGCACCTGCGATGCCGGAGGGACGGGCGTGGAGTCGGGAAAGTAGATGAGTCGCCGTTGAAACACCCACAGCGCCGCGATCAGTGCAAGCACCAGCACGAGAACGACCGCCAGAACGCGCAGCGACGTCGATGCGGGCACCATCATTCCAGTGTCGTCTCAACGTGTCGCTGTGGACAGTCCCCAGGGCGATCAGCCCAACAGTCGAGCTGTATCGAGACACTTTGGTCCACACGTAGGCGAGCCGCGATAGCGTCAATGGGTGCACCACGAATCTCAGCGGTCCAACATTCAAACCTTCCATGTCATGGACGTGTGGAAGGCGGCGATCGAGCGGCAAGGCACTCACGGCGACGTGCTTACGTTAGCTGCGGGGCAGCCGTCCACCCCGGCGCCTCAGCCGGTTCTGCGAGCATCGCGCGAAGCGCTCGGCAAGCACCTACTCGGCTATACGGAGACCTTCGGAATCGTGCCGCTGCGCGAGGCCATTGCCGAGTACCACTCCAGCAAGTCGGGCATCGATGTCGATGCGGACGACGTGGTCGTGACGACAGGTTCGTCGGGGGCTTTCACGCTGGTGTTCCTCGCGGCCTTCGACGTCGGCGACACGGTAGTGATGGCTCGCCCCGGCTACCCGGGCTACAGGAATACGCTTGCCGCCCTCGGCTGCAAGGTCATCGAGATCGATTGCGGACCCGACACCCGATTCCAGCCGACGGTTGCAATGCTCGAGGACCTGCCACAGCCACCCGCCGGCTTGATCGTCGCGAGCCCCGCCAACCCGACCGGCACTGTGATCGACGCCGATGAGTTGGCCGCCCTGGCTCGCTGGTGTGACGATCACGGGACACTGCTGATCTCCGATGAGATCTATCACGGCATCGGCTACGGCGACCAGGTGATGACCAGCGCATGGGAGACGTCCCGCGAATCCGTTGCCGTGGGTTCGGTGTCCAAGTACTTCTCGATGACGGGCTGGAGACTGGGCTGGATGCTCGCGCCGTCGGGACTGCGCCCGGCATTGCAGCGCCTCTCGTCGAACATGACCGTGTGCCCGCCTGCCATCTCCCAGTACGCGGCGATCGCCGCGTTCACCCCCGAGTCGAGGTCCGAACTCGACAGTCACGTCCAGCGCTATTCCGTCAATCGTGAACTTCTGCTTGCAGGCCTGCCGGAGTTGGGTATCAGCGATCTCGCCCCTGCGGATGGTGCGTTCTACGTGTACGCCGACATCGGACACCTGCTCGACGAAACCCGCGCCGAGACATCGACTCAGTGGTGCTCGCGCCTGCTCCAGGACACCGGTGTGGCGCTGGCGCCCGGCGTCGACTTCGACACGGTCCGTGGCAATCGCACGGTCCGGCTGTCTTTCGCCGGCGCCACCGCGGAGATCCGTGAAGCGTTGGTCCGGCTGGGCCGCTGGATTCAGCCGTAGTCGGCGACGCCAGTACTTGCGGTGCAATCTGCGAGGTTGTTCGATGGAGACGGGCGCATTTTCGGGCGGTGAAGAAGGCCGGGAGGGCCGGGAAGGCACGGAAAACGTCGACGTGACCTGCCGCAGAAGAAGCGACCGTGAGTATGATTACAGTATTACAGGAACCTCGGGCATAAAGGCGACGACATGAGCGACAGCAGTCATCCACAGCCACCCGTTCCTGGTGGAGTACGTATCGGAACAGTGGAACGGGAGAAGGCCGCGGCCACTCTCGCCGAGCACTACTCTGCCGGGCGCCTCGACACCGACGAGTTCGACACCCGAGTGCGCAAGGCGTACCTCGCCAAGACAGTCGGGGATCTCACGCCCTTGTTTGCGGATCTGCCGGACAGACCGCACTTCGGCGCCGACTCCCAGCAGGTGAAGCGAAGTCCGGAACGTGATACCGCACCACTACGAATGCTGGTGTTCGTGCTGGCCGTGCTCGCTGCCATCCTGTGGGTCGTCACGGTCCGTGTGCCGCCACTCGTGTTCCTGCCCATAGTCTGGCTCGTTCTCGCCCGGGTCTACGTCGGCCGACGGTCATGCGGTGCGGGGTGAGGGGAAAAACTCGAGCTAACCCCGAGCACGTCCACTGACTTTGCAGTCTGTGCTCGAATTTGCCCTGGTGCGACGCTCTCAGCTGGGAAGATGAATCTGTGTCTACCGCGGTAACTCCCAAAGGCGAACGACGCCGTCAGGCGCTCGTGGAGGCTGCCGCCGATTTGCTTCTCGAGGGTGGTTTCGACGCGGTTCGCCACCGTTCGGTCGCGACACGCGCAGACCTGCCGCTGGCGTCGACCACCTATTACTTCGAGTCCCTCGACGACCTCATCGCGAAGGCAGTCGAGTGCAACGGAAACCGCGACCTCGCAGTCATGCGGTCACGCGTCGAGGATGTCACGCACCGTCCCCGTGGGCCGGAATCTACCGTTGATCTCCTCCTCGATCTTCTTATCGGACCCTCGTTGATCAGCGTGGATTGCCGTGATCGGCTGATTTCGCGGTACGAGCGTTTCACCGCGTGTGCGCGCCACCCCGAGTTGCGTGACGTCCAGGTGCGGTTGGGCGTGCAACTCCATGACTTACTCTCCGAGGCGTTGCGCCGCTCCGAACGGGACGTCCGGCAAGAGCAGATGCGCAGACTCGTCGCGGTGGTCGACGGCGCAATGCTGACCTCGCTCGGTGAGCATGACGCCGACTTGCGCACACTCGCCCGAACCATGCTGCTCGACGTCGTCGACATCGTGGCGCCCTCGGTGGACAAGCCGGACCACATTCGACCGTAGGGTCGCCGTAAGCTGAGGACTCGTGAGCCGCATCCCGAATGTCCTTGCCAACCGTTATGCCAGCCCCGATCTCAACGAGCTGTGGTCGCCGGAGCGCAAGATCGTGCTCGAGCGTCAGCTGTGGCTGGCCGTGTTGCGTGCTCAGGCCGAACTCGGGATCGATGTGCCCGCCCAGGCCCTCTCCGACTACGAGCGGGTGCTGGAGAACGTTGACCTCGAGTCGATCGCCACTCGTGAGCGCGTGACCCGTCACGACGTGAAGGCGCGCATCGAGGAGTTCAATGCCCTCGCCGGCCACGAGCACGTTCACAAGGGCATGACCAGCCGCGATCTCACCGAGAACGTCGAGCAGCTGCAGGTGCTTCGCTCGCTCGAGCACGTATACGACCACGGTGTCGCCGTCGCCGCCCGTCTGGGCGAGCGGGCCGCCGAGTACACCGGCATCGTGATGGCAGGACGCTCGCACAACGTCGCCGCGCAGGCCACCACACTCGGCAAGCGTTTCGCGTCGGCGGCCGACGAACTGCTGGTCGCTCTCACCCGTGTGCGTGAGCTGATCGACCGCTACCCGTTGCGCGGCATCAAGGGGCCTATGGGCACTGCCCAGGACATGCTGGACCTCCTGGGCGGTGACGCCGCGAAGCTCGAGCAGCTCGAGGCCAAGGTCGCCGAGCATCTCGGCTTCGCGCACGTGTTCACCAGCGTCGGCCAGGTGTACCCGCGCTCGCTCGATCACGATGTGCTGTCCGCGCTGGTCCAGGTCGGTGCCGCGCAGTCGTCGCTCGCCCACACCATCCGCCTGATGGCCGGCCACGAGCTGGTCACCGAGGGCTTCCAGCCCGGTCAGGTGGGCTCGTCCGCGATGCCGCACAAGATGAACACGCGCTCGTGCGAGCGGGTCAACGGCCTGCAGGTGGTGCTGCGCGGCTACGCCTCGATGGCCGCCGAGCTGGCCGGTGCCCAGTGGAACGAGGGCGACGTGTTCTGTTCGGTCGTCCGCCGTGTCGCGCTGCCCGACGCGTTCTTCGCGATCGACGGCCAGATGGAGACGTTCCTGACGGTGCTCGCTGAGTTCGGCGCCTACCCGGCCGTCATCGAGAACGAGCTGGCCCGCTACCTGCCGTTCCTCGCCACCACCAAGGTCCTCATGGCGGCCGTTCGCGCCGGGGTGGGGCGCGAGACCGCGCACGAGGTCATCAAGGAGCACGCCGTCGCCGTCGCGCTCGGGATGCGTGAGGAGGGCAGGGAGCCCGACCTGCTCGACCGCCTCGCCGCCGACGAGCGTCTGGGGCTGGATCGGGCCGCACTCGACGAGGCACTTGCGGACAGGAGCGCGTTCGTCGGTGCTGCGGGTGCACAGGTCGATTCGGTGGTCGCCGAGGTGCAGAAGCTCGTCGACGCCAATCCCGACGCCGCTCGATACGTTCCCGGAGCTATTCTGTGACAACGAATTTCGAAATCGGCTCGTCTGATCGTCGCAGCCAGCAATGTAGAACCGGCCTGTGACACGGTCGGCCCTCCAGTCCACCCGACCACCGCCGACTCCCTCCACACCGGACGACACCGTCATCCTCACAGTGACGGCATCATCCGGGTCAATCGGTGGGGTGTCAGCTGAACGTGCTGCCGGCCCCGGAGCCGCTGCCGGTGAGTGAGCCGAGGTCGAGGCACAGCGAGCCGAGGCATTGGTCGATCTGGTCGATGGCGATTACCGACACCGTGCCATCGTCACGGTTGGCGACGTAGGCGAAGGCCCCGTCCGGGGTGATTGCCACCCCGACCGGGGCGAGTCCGACGGTGACCGAAACGTGGGATACCTGCGGAAACTACTGTGGTGATGCACATTTTCTCCTGCCTGAGAGGAACAAAACGGATCAACCGTGCAGAGGGGAGAGCCGGCGGTCGGAATGCGAGCACCGGCAGCCCATCAGATGTTAACCATCAGATAGCTATCTCGATCTCGGACACGCCGGAACGTCCACGGTCGCAACGCACACGAGGCTGGATCGAGCGCCGGGACCGTACCCAGAGCCCTGTTTCGCCGCTCATGCGCGTGGACGAACCGGATGACGCCACCACCGGTACGGTCACCGGTGATGGCATCATCGGCGTGCGCTGTGCGAGTGTCAGCTGAAGGCGCTGCCAGCCCCGGATCCGCTTCCGGTGAGCGAGCCGAGGTCAAGGCACAGCGAGCCGAGGCACTGGTCGATGGCGATTACCGACACCGTGTCGTCGCCATTGTTGGTGACGTAGGCGAAGGCCCCGTCCGGGGTGATCGCCAACCCCCCCGGGGCGACCCCGACCTGGACCGTGGTGACCACCATGTTGGTGGCGGTGTCGATCACATCCACCGTGTTGGCAAGACGGTTGGTGACGTAGGCGCGGTCGCCGTTCGGGGTGATCGCCACCTCGAACGGGTCGGCCCCGACCGGGACGGTGGTGGCTACAGTGTTGGTGGCGGTGTCGATCACCGACACCGTGTCGGCATCGAAGTTGGTGACGTAGGCGAAGGCCCCGTTCGGGGTGATTGCCACCCCGGCCGGGGCGGCCCCGCCCCCGACCGGGACGGTGGTGGCCACCATGTTGGTGGCGGTGTCGATCACCGACACCGTGTCGGCACCGAAGTTGGTGACGTAGGCGAAGGCCCCGTCCGGGGTGATCGCCACCCCGAACGGGGCGGCCCCGCCCCCGACCGGGACGGTGGCGACCACCATGTTCGTGCCTGTGTCGATCACCGACACCGTGTTGGGACCGAAGTTGGCGACGTAGGCGAAGGCGCCGTTCGGGGTGATTGCCACCCCCTGCGGGGCGGCCCCGACCGGGATGGGTGCGCCGACGACTATGTTGGTGGCGGCGTCGATCACCGACACCGTGTTGGGACCAGTGTTGGCGACGTAGGCGAAGGCACCGTCCGGGGTGATCGCCACCCCCTGCGGGAACGAGCCGACAGGGATGGTGGCGATGACGGTATCGGCTGCCGCGGCCCCCGCCCCCACACCGGCCATACCCAGCACCATCGCAACGACGGCGGTCAACCCGAGCACCAGACGCCGAACACGTGACCGAAACGTGGGATACCTGCGGAAACTACTGTGGTGATGCACATTTTCTCCTGCCTGAGAGGAACAAAACGGATCAACCGTGCAGAGGGGAGAGCCGGCGGTCGGAATGCGAGCACCGGCAGCCCATCAGATGTTAACCATCAGATAGCTATCTCGATCTCGGACACGCCGGAACGTCCACGGTCGCAACGCACACGAGGCTGGATCGAGCGCCGGGACCGTACCCAGAGCCCTGTTTCGCCGCTCATGCGCGTGGACGAACCGGATGACGCCACCACCGGTACGGTCACCGGTGATGGCATCATCGGCGTGCGCTGTGCGAGTGTCAGCTGAAGGCGCTGCCAGCCCCGGATCCGCTTCCGGTGAGCGAGCCGAGGTCAAGGCACAGCGAGCCGAGGCACTGGTCGATGGCGATTACCGACACCGTGTCGGCATTGTTGTTGGTGACGTAGGCGAAGGCCCCGTCCGGGGTGATCGCCAGCCCGCGAGGGTCGTTCCCGACCGGGACGATCTCGATCACCGTGTTGGTGGCGGTGTCGATCACCGACACCGTGCCGTCGACGGCGTTGGTGACGTAGGCGCGGGTTCCGTTGGGGGTGATCGCCACCCCCTCCGGGTTGACTCCGACCGGGATAGTGGCGACCACCATGTTGGTGCTGGTGTCGATCACCGACACCGTGTTGGCACCAGAATTGGTGATGTAGGCGAAGGCCCCGTTCGGGGTGATCGCCACCCCGAACGGGGCGAGTCCGACCGGGACGGTGGCGACCACCATGTTGGTGGCGGTGTTGATCACATCCACCGTGCCGCCAGCCCCGAAGTTGGTGACGTAGGCGAAGGCCCCGTCCGGGGTGATCGCCACCCCGAACGGGGCGAGTCCGACCGGGACGGTGGCGACCAACATGTTGGTGGCGGTGTTGATCACATCCACCGTGCCGCCAGCCCCGAAGTTGGTGACGTAGGCGAAGGCGCCGTCCGGGGTGATCGCCACAAAGACCGGAGCGAGTCCGACCGGGATGTTGGCGACCACCATGTTGGTGCTGGTGTCGATCACATCCACCGTGCCGGCACCGAAGTTGGTGAGGTAGGCGAAAGCCCCGTCCGGGGTGATCGCCACCCCGACCGGTTCGGCCCCGACCGGGATGGTGGCGACCACCATGTTGGTGGCGGTGTCGATCACATCCACCGTGTTGGCACCAGCGTTGGCGACGTAGGCGAAAGCCCCGTCCGGGGTGATCGCCACCCCGAACGGGTCGATTCCGACCGGGATGGTGGCGATGACGGTGTCCGCCTCTGCTGCAGATGTCCCCACACCGGCCATACCCAGCACCATCGCGACAGTGGCTGTCAGCCCGAGTACCAGACGCCGAACACGTGCCCGAAACGTGGGGTACCGGCGGAAACTACTGTGGTGATTCACATTTCTCTCCTGGCCCAGAAGAACAAACGGATCGACCTTGTAGCGACACTGGCTCGCAATCAGTTTCCGATCACCAGCCCGTCAGAGGCTAACAACGGATATCCCGATTTCGCCTCAGACTCGCCGACGCACTCACTGAGCGCCCCCCGGCACGACAACCTAGTGAACAAGACGGCCGGGGAGTTGTGCCGGCCGCGAGGGTTGGCCTTCGTGAGGGCGACTCCGGGCTGACCCCGGCGGCGTCCGCGGCACCTCGTCGCGTCCACAGGACTGCAGCCGACCCTCCCTGGTGTCGCCCTGTCTCCGCCCGGTTTGTCGGTGCCGTGTGTGACTCTCTTCCCCCGAGAGAACGGCCGAGTCCAATTTTCGACGGGATCGGCGCATATGTGGGAGGCAAGAGAAATACGTGGGGGATATCTTTTCCGCGATCGTTCTGCTGTTTGTGATCACATCGTTGGCGTTGTGGGTCCGGCGGTTGGCTCGCAACTCTGTACACCGCGCCGATTACGTGGGGACTGTGCGAGCGATACGTTGGTGGATGGTGCCGGGGGCGATCGCGCAGCTCACTCTGGTGGGCACGACCTTTTGGGCGCTGACCACCTTCGTGCCGTTCACGAGGTTCGGCTGGTGGATTGCCCTTGGCGGAAGCGGCAACGTAGCGCTCGGTCAGACAGGCAAGGATGGCATCGGCTGGATGTTGCTCGCGGTCGCCATCCCCCTGGGCGTGACGTTGCTGATTCCCCTTTTCGCCGTTAATGAGGAGCGCATGTTCCGTGCCGGTGCCGAAGGGTGGACCGCCGGTCGTCGGATTCGGAAGCAGGTCACCTTCGGCCTGATCCATCTGACGATGGGTATACCGGTGGCGGCCGGGCTTGCTCTCGTGATCAGCGGGTTCTACTTCGAGTGGGTGTACTTGCGTTCGGTACGGCGTCACCGTTCGGAGATCGATGCCCTGCGGGACGTGCCGCCCCCTGCCGAGGAGGCTTGTCCTCCGCTGCCTGTCGGTGCCCCGTACGACCCAGAAGAATGGGACCGCATCCAGATGCTCCGATCCGAGGTTCGGGCACGCAATCGGCAACGTCGCCTGGACTGGGAGGTCAGCGTCCTTAAGGAGAGTCGGCGGCCGCGGGGGCAGCAAGCCGCACTCCAGGCCTCCGCGGTAACGACGGCGGCCGCGGCCCATGCCACGTCCAACTGGATCATCTGCGGGGTCTTGCTCGTCGCCGTGGTCTCTGAACTGTTCGGTCTCTGAACTGCTTGCCCGCCGAATACCATCGTCCAGCATGAGCCACTGCGTCTTCTGTTCCATCATTGCGGGCCAGGCCGAGTCGAGCGTCGTGCACGACGATGCGCACACCATCGCCTTCATGGACATCCGCCCGTTTACTCGCGGGCACCTGCTCGTGGTCCCGAAGACGCACGCGGCGAACCTGGCCGAGTTGGATCCCGTCGACGGTGGCCGCCTGTTCCAGGTGGGTCAGCGGGTGGCGGCGGCGTTACGGGAGAGCGCCGTTGCAGCGGAGGGGATCAACTTCTTCCTGGCCGATGGGGTGGTGGCCGGCCAAGAGGTCTTCCACGTGCACCTGCACGTGGTCCCGCGGAAGGTGGGCGACGGGTTCGGGCTACGCGGAGCACCTAGTTCGCCGAGCCGGATTTCGCTCGATCAGATGGCGGGCGTCATCCGCTCGTCCCTCACCTGACTCACCCTTTCGGAAATCGGATCTCGCCGGTCGACCCGTTCTCGTCGAAGCGGCGCTCGGTGATGTCGTAGGTGCCATCCGACCGGACCCTCAGCAGGGTGCTGGCGCGTGTCCCGTAGGCGTAGTGGCGAATGAACCGGGACGACAGTGCGCGTTCGAGTTCCGGTCCGACGCCGGTGTCGGGTAGCGCCTCCCACGGCGCGGGTTCGGCATCGGCGAGCACCTCGAAGTACGCCTCAGGATCCGAGTCGACGGTGCCGTCGTCCGCGTCGAGTGCGGCGGCGAGGGCACTCGTACCACCGGTAACTTTCGGCCACGGGGTATCGAGTTCGGCATTGGACAGTCCGTGGATTCCTGGTTCGACTCGCTGACGGCGACCGCTCGGCCGATTGGTGGTCCACCACAACTCGTCGCGATCGCCGACGAGAAGGTTGAAACTGCCGTAGTCGGCGCCGGTAGCGGTGAGCTGCGCGGCATAGTCGGCGGGGGACGACTGGGCGCGGAGATACTCGACGGGCAATGCGCCCCGAGAGCGGGGTCCTTGGGTGAGGTCGCCGTCACGGACGTTGGTGACGGCCGCGAATCGGAGGCTGTCGGTAATGCCCATCCAAGTTCCCCCGGCGAGCAGGTCGCGACCGGCCAGGAAACCGTCGTCCCAGCGTTGGAGTGGTTCGGTGGGACGGGCGTAGAACTCGTCGCGGTTGGCTGCGATCACGAGGGGAAGATCGGGACGGGTATGCCAGGCGAACAGAACCAGGCACATGAACATCCCCTCGGTGAACTCGGCTGCCCGGACCGCTATCCGGACACGGCTTAGGACTTACGAGCTTAGTCGCCCTCGTATTACCTCTGAAACAGAGTTATATTGATTGGCATGGCACAGGCAGAGACTTTCGACCACTCGAAGATGCCACCAGGCGAGCAACTCTTCGCCGCAATCGGACTGCTGCGGCGGCATACCCGGCGAAGAGTGGGTCAGCCCTGGACGGAAACCCCGTTGACCGAATCTCAAATGGAGTTGGTGCGGTTGCTCCGGCGTCGGCCGGGGACCTCGGTCGCCGAGGCGGCAGCAGGTTTGGGTCTCGCGGCGAACACTGTCTCTACGCTTGTGCGCCAACTCATCGATGCGGGACTCGTCGAACGCGTGCAGGACGAGTACGACCGTCGGATCGCAAGACTCGCGTTGACCGCCGCGGCGCGTTCGCGAGTTGAACACTGGCGTGACCGTCGCAATGTGGAGGTCGAAGCAGCCTTCGCCAATTTGAGTCCCGAGGATCGGGCCGCCATCGAATCCGCCATTCCCGCGATTACACGTCTTGCCGACGCACTTCATCCGGACCAGGACGACGCCGGGCAATCAATGTCACAGGAGGTCGGAATATGAGGTTTCAGCACCGCGGCAATCGGTCACGGCAGTTGATGCACTCGGGTTCGCCGCAGGATGCACTGTCGTTGTCGAACGTGACCTACCGCTTCGGCGACTTCACGGCGGTGGAGGATCTGAGCCTCGTGATCGAGGCGGGGGAGTGCTTCGGACTACTCGGCCCGAACGGGGCGGGAAAGACCACGACCATCAGGCTGCTCACTACCCTGCTTCCGTTGCAGGACGGTCACGTGCGCGTCTTCGGGAAGGACGTGCGCACACAGTCCATGGCGGTACGCCGACTGCTCGGCTATGTGCCCCAACAGTTGTCGATCGAAGGCGCGCTGACCGCACGCGAGAACGTCACCTGGTTCGCGCGGCTGTACGACGTGCCTCGATCGGAGCGGCGCAGTCGGGTGAACGAGGTGCTCGAGATGGTCGACCTCGGCGACGTCGCCGACCGGCTCGCGTCCAGTTTCTCGGGCGGCATGGTCCGGCGCCTCGAACTCGCGCAGGCGTTGGTCAACCGTCCGTCGTTGCTGGTTCTCGACGAACCGACGGTTGGCCTCGACCCGGTCGCGCGGGAGTCGGTGTGGGCCCGGGTCACCGACATGCAGGAGCAGTACGGGGTGACGGTGTTGCTCACCACTCACTACATGGAAGAAGCCGAGGCGCTGTGTGATCGGGTTGCGTTGATGCACCGGGGCAAGTTACGGGCACTCGGTTCGCCGCCTGGACTCGTGGCCGAACTCGGACCGAATTCGACGCTCGAAGACGTCTTCCGTCACTTCACCGGTGACAGCCTCATCGAGTCGGAGAAGGGAGGGCTGCGCAGTGTCCGTAGCACCCGCAATGTCGCACGACGTCTGGGTTGATGCATCGACCCGAGGTGCCCGTCTGCTGTCACGTATCGCCACGTTCTGTCTGGTCGAGTTGCAAAGGCTTCGCCATGACCGATCGGAGTTGATGACCCGAGCAATTCAGCCGATCCTCTGGCTCGTCATATTCGGTGAAACCTTCACCCGCATTCGTGCCATTCCGACCGGCGACGTGCCTTATCTCGACTACCTCGCGCCGGGAATCATCGCCCAGTCAGCCCTTTTCATCGCCATCTTCTACGGCATCCAGATCATCTGGGAACGGGACGCAGGGGTGCTGACCAAACTTCTCGTCACCCCCACTCCCCGCGCCGCTTTGGTGACGGGCAAAGCCTTCGCGGCGGGCATCCGTGCGGTGTCGCAGGCTGTTGTCGTCGTGATCGTGGCAGCGCTGCTCGGCGTCGGTATGACATGGAATCCGTTGCGTCTGTTGGCCGTGGTCGTCGCTGTGGTGCTGGGTGCCGCGTTCTTCTCCTGCCTGTCGGTTGCCATCGCAGGGGTGGTGCTCAAGCGCGACCGGCTGATGGGAATCGGTCAGGCCATCACCATGCCGCTGTTCTTCGCGTCGAACGCGCTGTACCCGGTGGATGTCATGCCAGGCTGGTTGCAGGTGGTCAGCCACATGAATCCATTGAGTTACGAGGTGTCCGCGCTGCGGGGTCTGTTGATCGGTCAGCCCACCAACTATTGGGTGGACTTCGGGGTGCTTGCCGTGGCGGCGGTGCTCGGTATCGCGCTTGCCTCGTTGCTTCTGGGCAGGCTGTCTCGGTAGGTTCTCGAGCAGTGGCATCTACAGAGTCACGATTCGACGAACTGCAAATGCGATGAACATTCCGTCATGACCTCGAGTCCGGAATTCGGTAAGTCCTGCTTTCTCAATCACGTTGGCCCCTAATGGCCCTGCTTCGAACGGCAATCTACTTGTCGTGTGAGCGGATGAAGCGCATGATTCTGGGCACCACGGTCTCCGGCATCTGCCACAGCAAACTGTGCCCGCCTCCGGGGAATATCTCGGTCTCGGCGTGGGGGACGTTGTCCGATATCCGCTTTGCCCCCGTTTCGGGATCCGCCAGGACTGTTTCGGATCCGAAGAACGCGTAGGTCGGAGTCTTGATGGACTGCAACTCGGCGTCTGTCAGCGGTGACTGCCAGGGTGTTCGACGACGATAGCCCAGGGAGGCTTTCGCGCATCTCGTCTCCGAATCGGTCAGGACCAGACCGGGCGACAACCACGCGTTGAACTTCGCGAAGTTCTTGTCGGTCGGCCGGATTGCCAGCCAGAGCATCTTGAACAAGATGCTCTTTCGAACCTGGGAAACGGCTGCGCCGGGCTCACCCAGAGTCAAGCTCGCGAGACGGTGAGAGATGCCGGCTCCGACAAGCGCCCCGTGCCATGCGCCTTCCGAGTAGCCGAGCAGGTGAACCCGTTCCAGTCCGAGGCCCGTCAGAACGTCGTCGACCCACGTTGCGTAGTCGGCACCGGTCGTCATCGGCGCGGTCTGGACGCTCTTGCCTGCTGTTCCGATGGTGTCGAGCGCGTAGACGACTCGATCGCCGGCAAGTTCCTCGATGAACCGGTGCCAGCCGAGGCTGTTTCCGGAGATGGGATGGATCAGCACCAGGGGGACGCCTTGCCCGCTTCCACACCTGCGTACATGAGTCGTCCCGAACGATGTCTCGACCTCGAGTTCTGTGGTCGGCAGCGCGGCCGGCCACAACTTCTCGAGTTCGTCGTATGCGCGCAAGTACTGCTCACGAGCGCGGTCATTCTTGAACTGTCCGATCTTTGCCATGAACGTCCCTTCAACCAGTTTTGATGGTACGAACATATAACATAAATGGTATGGATGTATCACCTAGCCCTGCGTGAACGTTCCACGAAACGACTCTTCCGTCCGTGTGAACTCGGGTCCTTCCACGTGAACTCGACTGGTCAGTGTGAACTCTCTGACACCGGCGCGATCGACACCGAGTCGGGCTTCGGGGGGAACTTCGGCATAGACGCCGAAGCGAGAACGAGCATGACGGCCGCACCCAGGATGGCCACGAACACCAGGTGCAAGGCCCCGGCCAGGGGTGCGGGTGCGGGGTTGTCGGCGCCTCCGAGTCGGGTGTTGACGAGCGCGCCGAACAGGGCAACACCCATCGCGCTGCCGATGGCCCGGCCGAACATGTTGGTGGACGTCACGACACCTCGTTCCGACCAGCCCACGCTCGACTGTGCGGCGATCAAGGTCGGGCTCGCCACCAGTCCGAGGCCGCAGCCGATGACGAAGCAGAATATCGCTGCGTGCCACACCGGCGATTCGAAGGATAGCGACAAGGTGAGTGCAGCGCCGGTCACGATGATCAGACTTCCCACGGTGGCGGCGAAGCGGAATCCCAAGCGAAGGTAGACCCGTCCGGCTTGCCCTGCGACGAGGGGCCAGCCGATCGTCAGCGTGGCAACAGCGAAGCCCGCGGTCACAGCACCGGTACCGATCACACCCTGCGAGAAGGTCGGGACATATGTGGTCAGGCCGAGCACGATTGCGCCGACGAGAAGCGAGCAGAGGGTGCTCGCCACGAGAACGCGCCGGGTGAGTACCCACAGCGGCAGAATCGGCTCGGTTGCGCGCCGTTCAACCAACACGAACAGGACCAGGAAGACGCCGCCCGCCGCGAAGATCCCGAGACTGGTCGGCGAACTCCACGCCCACTCGTGTCCACCTGACAGTAGGCCCAGGATGATCAGCGTGGTGCCGGCGGCCAGAATGGCCGCGCCGGCGTAGTCGATCGACCTTTGCACCCGCACCGGCTTCTCATTGAAGCTGCGAATCAACATCACCGCTGCGAGAAAGCAGACAGGGATATTGACGAAGAAGATCAACCGCCATGACAGGTACTCGGAGAACATGCCACCGACGGTCGGGCCGATCACCGAAGATATGGCCCAGACACTGGACAGGTAGGCCTGGGCCTTCGGGCGTTCCGTGGGCGAGTAGATGTCTCCGGCGATGGTCAGGCTCATCGGTTGCAGGGCCCCGCCGCCCAGGCCTTGCAGTGCCCGGAAAGCGATCAAGGCGGGCATGCTCCACGCAAACCCACACAACATGGAACCCATACTGAATACAGCGATGCCGAGCAGCATCATCGGTTTGCGGCCGAAGATATCCGCCAACTTGCCGTAAATCGGCACCGAAATGGCCTGGGTAAGTAAGTAGATCGAGAACAACCACGGGAACTGCGCAAATCCACCGAGTTCGCCGGCGATGATGTACACCGAGGTCGAGATGATCGTCGAATCGAGCGCGACCAGAGCCATTGCCAGCATGAGCGACACGAGGACGGGCCCGCGGTCCGAGCGTAAGCCGATTCTGGCCTTGGCCGTTTTCACCGCCATGATGCTCCCGTCGCGTGGTCGTCCACATCACAAACTCCCTTCCTAAGCTAACTAAATCAATGTCTGCGCTATTCCGGGCGCCGATCGGTGCCCGTCCCGCCACAGCCCGCCTGAGCGATAGGCTGGTTCACCGTGCGCCCCTCACTCGATTCATATCCCCATCTGGCCGGTGGAAAGGTCCGCGATCTCTACACAATCGACGACGAGCACCTGCTGTTGGTTGCGAGCGACCGGATCTCCGCATACGACCACGTCCTCAGTACGCCCATTCCGGACAAGGGGCGCGTGCTCACTGCAATGAGCGTCCTGTTCTTCGGCATCCTTGACGCCAACAACCACCTGGCGGGGGAGCCCGACGACAGCCGGATCCCCGAGGCTGTGCTCGGTCGCGCACTGGTGGTCCGCAAGCTGGACATGATTCCGATCGAGTGCGTCGCTCGTGGGTACCTCACCGGGTCGGGGCTGATCGATTACGAGGAGTCCGGCGCGGTCTGTGGAGTCGAATTGCCCGCAGGTTTGGTGGAGGCGAGCCAGCTACCCGACCCGATCTTCACCCCTGCCAGCAAGGCGGACGTCGGCGCACATGACGAGAACATCACGTTCGACGCAGTTGTCGGGAAGGTGGGTCAGGACCTGGCCGTCAAACTGCGCAATGACACTCTCGACATCTACGGCCGGGCCTCCAACTTCGCGGCCGACCACGGCATCATCCTGGCTGACACCAAGCTCGAGTTCGGCCTGGACCAGGACGGAAATCTGGTGCTGGCCGACGAAGTCCTCACGCCCGACTCCTCGCGGTACTGGCCTATAGAGGGCTACGAGGCAGGCAAGGTTCAGCCGAGCTTCGACAAACAGTTCGTCCGCAACTGGCTCACCAGCCCGGAATCCGGCTGGGATCGGGCTTCGAACACCCCACCTCCGCCTCTGCCGGCAGAGATCGTGGCAGCGACACGAGACCGCTACATCGAGGCCTACGAAAGACTGTCGGGACAGTCGTTCGACGAGTGGTTGGGATAGACATGACGGCTGAAAGCTCTGGGCTCACCCCTCCCGTGGCGAAGACCGTTCCGAGCGAACGCGTTCATCACGGTCACACCTTCGTCGACGAGTACGAATGGTTGCGTGACAAAGACGACGCCGAAGTGATCGCGTATCTCGAGGCTGAGAATGCCTACACAGAGCAGGAGACCGCGCACCTCGAACCGATGCGGGATCAGATCTTCCAGGAGATCAAGTCTCGCACTCAGGAAACCGACATGTCGGTACCCACCAGGATGGGCGACTGGTGGTACTTCGCGCGCACCATCGAGGGCAAACAGTACGGCGTGCAATGCCGGGCGCCGATCACCGACTCGGAGGACTGGACTCCACCGGAGTTGACTCCGGGTGTCGAGCTCCCGGGTGAGCAGATCCTGATCGACGGAAACGCGGAGGCAGAGGGCCACGACTTCTTCTCCATGGGTGCCTTCGCGCTCAGTCATGACGGCACATTGCTCGCCTATTCGGTGGACGTGGTCGGCGACGAGCGCTACACGCTTCGCTTCAAGAACCTCGAGACCGGTGAACTCCTACCCGACGAGATCACCGGCACTGCGCCCGGCGTTACGTGGGCCATCGACCACAATCACGTCTTCTACCTGACGGTGGACGAGTCCTGGCGTCCAGACACCGTGTGGCGGCACGAACTCGGCACGGACCGCGCGAACGACATCTCGGTGTTCCACGAACCGGATGAGCGGTTCTGGGTATCGGTGGGGTCCACAAGGAGCAAGAAGTACCTCATGATCTGGGTGGGGTCGAAGATCACCACCGAAGGGTGGGTACTGGAATCGGACGACCCCGAGGGCGAGTTCCGAGTAGTGATGCCTCGACGGGAGGGCGTCGAATACACGGTCGAGCACGCGGTGGTAGCAGGGGAAGATCGCTTTCTGATCCTGCACAACGATACGGTCGACGGTGAGAAGGCGGAGAACTTCGTCCTCGCCGAGGCGCCTGTCTCGAATCCGGCATCACTGACGACGTTGATCGCACACAAGTCCGATGTCCGCTTGGAGGAGGTCGACGCGTTCGCCGATCACTTGGTGCTCAGCTACCGCCGCGAAGCGCTGACTCGGCTCGCGATCTGGCCGCTCACCGCGGATGGCTACGGCGAGTTGACGGAGATCGAATTCGACGAGGAACTGTTCAGCGTCGGCCTCGGCGCCAATCCCGAATGGCGGCAGCCGACGCTACGGATGGCCTTCACGTCTTTCATCACCCCCGGCCAGGTGTACGACTATGTGCCGGCGACGGGTGAACTTGCACTACGTAAGTCGCAACCCGTGCTCGGCGACTTCGATGCGAACAACTACGAGCAGCAGCGGGACTGGGCCACCGCTGAGGACGGGACCAGGATTCCGCTGTCCATCGTGCGACGGAAGTCGGATCGTGCCAACGGTCCTGCCCCACTACTGCTCTACGGGTACGGCTCGTACGAGGCGAGCATGGACCCCGCCTTCTCCGTCGCGCGGCTCTCGCTGCTCGATCGCGGAGTCGTGTTCGTGGTCGCGCATGTGCGCGGGGGCGGCGAGATGGGCAGACACTGGTACGAGAGCGGCAAGACCCTCACGAAGAAGAACACTTTCACCGACTTCGTCGCGTGCGCACGCCACTTGATCGAAACTGACCGCACCACGGCGCAGCAGATGATCGCCGACGGTGGCAGCGCCGGTGGCCTGCTGGTGGGTGCAGTGGCGAATCTGGCTCCCGAACTGTTCGCAGGCATCCTCGCCAACGTGCCGTTCGTCGACCCGCTCACCTCGATCCTCGACCCGTCACTGCCGCTGACCGTCATCGAGTGGGACGAGTGGGGCAATCCATTGGAGAGTCCCGAGGTTTACGAGTACATGCGCTCGTACAGCCCGTACGAAAATGTCGAGGCCAAACGCTACCCAGCCATACTGGCGATCACCAGCATCAACGACACGAGGGTGCTCTACGTGGAGCCGGCCAAGTGGGTCGCGAAGCTTCGTGCCACCAAGACCGGCGACGAACCATTGCTCCTCAAGACCGAGATGAGCGCAGGACACGGTGGAGTGAGCGGACGCTACGAGAAATGGAAGGAAGTAGCGTTCGAATTCGCGTGGGTGCTCGACACGATCAGCTGACGGGGCACCATGGTGCCCCGCACAGAAAGTTCTATATCGGCGTCAATTACCGCTGCGGCGAAGCGAGTTCGCAGCGTGAGACGACGTGCTGACTCAGCGGGTTCAGACGCAGAAGCCGACGAAGAGCGATCCCACCGGCACGCTGAAGCAGATCGCAAGCGAACCCACGGCCGGGGTGGCCTCCGCAGGTGCGGCTGAGGCCGTAGGAGCGGCTAGGGTGCTGAAGGACAGGGCCATTGCGATCGCCGCGAGTGAGGTGGCGATTTTCCTAGACATTGCGAAGATCCTTGTGTGAGTGAATTCGAGCCATCGGTGGCTCACTTCAATCGAACACCGATGTGACGTCGATCACAACCCTGGGCATGTTCACTGCGAGTGTCACCTTCCTAGGGGTGGCGATGTCGATGTGCAGATTCCACCCTTGGAGTGGGTCCGTAGGCAACGCAAACGGAACCGGTGGGCGGTAGTCAGCGGATCGTGTACCTGATCTTCGGCCTGCCTGCACGGCCATACTCGGTGTGCCGGGCAAGGACGCCGGCGTCGGCGAGCCGTTCGAGGTACCGCCAGGCAGTGACCCGCGAGACACCGACGGCAGCGGCCACCTCGGCCGCCGTCATCGGTCCTTCCGCCACGCGGATGCAATTCGAAACGTTGTCGAGTGTCTGTGGTGCAACACCTTTCGGCGATACTGCGCGTTCGTCGAAAGTGCGAAGTGCTGATATCGCGCGGTCGATATCGTACTGGCTCAGTGCGTTACCGTCGGCAGGTAATGCATCGCGAAATTCTCGGTAACGTTCGAGTTTGTCGCGGAACGCGGCGAATGTGAATGGTTTCAGCAGATACAGCGCGACTCCCCGCGTCACTGCTGTCCGGACGATCTCCAGGTCGCGGGCCGATGTCACGGCGATGACGTCGGGGCTCGGCCGAATCGCACTCAGTGCCGCGGCGACGTCGAGTCCGCTGGCGTCCGGCAATCCGATGTCGAGCAGGACCAAGTCGATCGGGACGTCGCTGCCGCTTGCGGCCGCGACCGTGCGGATGGCTCCGCTCCCGTCGTGGACGACGGTGTGCACGGAAAACCCTGGTACCCGTTCGATATAGGCGCGATGGGCTTCGGCGATCAGTGGTTCGTCTTCGACGATCATCACCCGGATCACGACGTCGCTCCCTCGAGGGGAATCTCGACGACGACCGTCGACCACGGTGACGGCTCGTTACGGATCGTTCCACTGTGCCGGGCCACCACCTGCGCAACGAGCGCCAGTCCCAGTCCGCGCGAACCGGATTTCGTCGAATAGCCTCTAGCGGCAAACTTGTCGAGATTTCGGTTTGGGAAGCCGCGTCCGCTGTCCGCCACGCGGACCACCATCATCGAGCTTTCTTCTCGAACAGTCACTTCCACCCATGCGTCGTCGCATGGGGAATCGGTTGCAACGTGGGCCGCATCAATGGCGTTGTCCACGAGATTGCCTACCAGCGTTACGAGTTCACGCGCACTGGGTTGCGCTACAGGACCTAGGGCGGTGTCGTCGGTGACTGTCAGGTCGACTCCGCGTTCGGCGGCCGCTTCGACCTTGCCGAGTAGAAGTGCGGCGAGCGCGGGCTCGTGCACGGCCGCCATGAGCCGGTCGATCAGTTCCTGCGACAACCGCAGATCTTCGGTCGCGAACGCGACCGCGTCCTCATAGCGGCCCAGTTCCACCATCGTGATAATCGTGTGCAGGCGGTTTGCGGATTCGTGAGCCTGCGACCGGAGTGATTCCGCGAATCCACGCATGGAATCGAGTTCGCCCATGATGCTTTGTAGCTCGGTGCGATCGCGCAACGTCAGCACGGTACCGACGTGATGGCCGTTCCGTTCGACTGGCTCTCGGCTGACCAGCAGTACGCGGTCGGCGGTCAGGTGCGTTTCGTCCCGAGAGTCACCTGCGCGTGCGTGTCGCAGTGATTCGGGTAGTGCAGACAGCCGGATCGGGCCTTCGGGGAGGTCGAGCAGCCGCCGAGCCTCGTCGTTGACGACTTCGGCTTCCGCGTAATCACCGGTGTCGCGGCCGATTACCACCAGGCCCTCACCGATCGAGTGGAGAACAGCGTCGTGATGCTCGTACATTCGACGCAGTTCGTCGGGCGCCATACCCAGCGTCTGACTGCGCAGGCGCCGGCTCAGCATGAACGCTCCGAGCGCCGATACCGCCAGCCCGATCGCGGCTACCGAGAAAATGGTCGGCAGACTCCTGACGAACTGGTAGCCGATCTTCTCGCGAGTGACTCCCGCTGAGACCAGGCCGACGATCCGGCTGTCGTCGTAGACCGGCGTGACCGCCCGGACCGACGGGCCGAGCGAGCCGGTGTACGTCTCGGTGAATGTCTCTCCGGCGAGCGCACGTACGGTGTTGCCCAAGAAAGTGCCGCCGATCAACTGTGGATTGGTGTGGGTGTACCGGACGGCTGCGGGTGTCATCACCACGATGAAATCGATGCCGGTAGCGAGACGGATTCGCTCTGTCTCGGGCTGCAGGACCGCAGTCGGATCGGGGGCCCGCAGACCCTCGACTGTGCTGTTCGAAAGCGCGAGTGTCGTCGCGACAGTCGTCACTGCACGCTCGGCGGACTCATCGTTCTCGTGGCGCTGATCGATCACGGCAAGTGCCGTCCCCGCCCCGATGACCAGTATCAATACGACGAGTTGTAGGAGAAAGAGCTGCCCGGCCATGCTCGTGGGCCATCTAGTCGGATGGTTGGGCACTGCAGTTCTCCTGAACGAAATGAACACAAACTTCTCGAGCCCACCGATCGCCTGCAAGATTCCCCGAGACGTGATCGCGGTCACTACCCGGCTCGCCGATCAGCTTGCCATTCGGACTCGAGGAGGACTCTATGATCAGTGCCACAGCGAAGAAAAGACAGGACAGGACCCACTGGTTGTACATCGGGGTCATCGTCGCTGTGGTCGCCGGGATCCTCGTAGGCTGGCTCGCGCCCGGGGTCGGCAGGTCGGTCGGCGTGCTCGGCACCATGTTCGTGGACCTGATCAAGATGATGATCAGCCCGGTGATCTTCTGCACGATCGTGCTGGGCGTCGGATCGGTGAAGGCTGCAGCCAAGGTCGGCAAGGTCGGCGGGCTCGCGTTGACTTACTTCATCGGTATGTCCACCGTTGCCCTCGGCATAGGGCTTCTGGTGGGAAACCTGCTTCAGCCCGGTTCCGGACTGAACATCGATGCGGACGTCGCAGGAAGCGGTGCGCAACTGGCAGAGGAAGCTCATGGCGCCGGTGGCACCGTCGACTTCATCTCGTCGATAATCCCGACCTCATTGCTGTCTTCGCTGACCGCGGGCAGCGTTCTGCAGACACTGTTCGTCGCCTTGCTCGTCGGCTTCGGCGTGCAGGCCCTGGGCATACAGGGTGAACCGATCCTGAGAGGTGTCGGCTACGTCCAGAAACTCGTGTTCAAGATCTTGTCGATGATTCTCTGGCTGGCGCCGATCGGTGCCTTCGGTGCGATCGCCAATGTTGTCGGGCAGACCGGTCTTTCCGCTGTGGTCCAGCTCGCGACTCTCATGCTGGGCTTCTACCTGACCTGCCTGATCTTCGTGTTCGGAGTACTCGGAGCGGTCCTCCGTGCCGTAGCAGGTGTCTCGATCTTCAAGCTGGTGAAGTACCTGGCTCGCGAGTACCTGCTGATCTTCGCCACGTCTTCGTCCGAATCGGCCCTGCCCCGGCTGATTGCGAAGATGGAGCACGTCGGCGTCGAGCGCACCACCGTCGGCGTGGTCGTTCCTACCGGCTACTCGTTCAACCTCGATGGCACCGCGATCTATCTGACCATGGCGTCGATCTTCATTGCGGACGCGATGGGCAGGCCGCTGTCCTTCGGTGAACAGCTCTCGCTGCTGGTGTTCATGATCATCGCATCCAAGGGCGCTGCCGGAGTCACCGGCGCCGGTCTCGCCACCCTCGCCGGCGGGCTGCAGAGTCACCGCCCGGAGCTACTCGACGGTGTCGGCCTCATCGTCGGTATCGACCGGTTCATGTCCGAGGCCCGCGCGGTTACGAACTTCTCCGGCAATGCCGTTGCCGCCCTTCTCGTCGGCTCCTGGACCGATACCGTCGACAAAGAACGTGTCCGCATCGTTCTGGACGGCAAGCTGCCGTTCGACGAGGAGACCATGGTCGATGACGACCACGGTGAGGTCTCCGAAGGGTCGGCGGTCGATGCCACCGTCGCGGACGCCAGGCGTGTACTCACGAAGGTTTGACAACTACTGTCCCGAGCAAGCCGTGGGCGCACTGGCGATTCGCAACCTTGGGCGTACGGCGGCTCGTTGGTTAGGTTGGTCCGCATGACCACTCCTTTGCAGAACATCGGCATCAACACCCTCGATGGCAAGCCGACTTCACTCGGCGAGTACGACGGCCGCGCCGTGCTCGTGGTGAACGTCGCCTCGAAGTGTGGGCTCACTCCCCAATACAAAGGCCTGGAGAAGCTGGCCACCGACTACGCCGACCGTGGACTGACCGTGGTCGGGATTCCGTGTAACCAGTTCATGGGGCAGGAGCCAGGCACTGCGGAGGAGATCGCGACCTTCTGCTCCACGAGCTACGGGGTCACATTCCCGTTGCTCGAGAAGATCGAGGTGAACGGCGAGAATCGGCATCCGTTGTACGGCGAGTTGACCAAGGCAACGGACAGCGAGGGTGCGGCGGGCGACATTCAATGGAACTTCGAGAAGTTCCTCGTCGCTCCTGACGGCACCGTCGTGAACCGGTTCCGTCCCCGCACCGAACCTGATGCTCCGGAGGTCATCGCCGCGATCGAGGCCGTTCTGCCTCGGTAGATGGTTGCCCCGCCGGGCAGAATTTCCCACGGCGACCACCTGGGTTGGGTCCTCGTTCACGTGTTTCGGTGAGAGTGGGTTCATGACCGGACAACTGATCGTTTCTGTGTCAGGCATCAGGGACGAGACGCGTGAGTTCGCGGCGTCGATGGCCGAGGAGATGGACTCGCGCGGAGTGCCGCTGTCGTTGCTCGTTGCCCCGCGCATGAAGGACAAATATCGACTGGTGAGGGACCCGGCGACTCAGAATTGGCTTCGGACGCGTCGGTCTCTGGGTGACGCCGTCCTCTTGCACGGATACGACCAGGCGGCAACGAAGCGTCGGCGGGCCGAGTTTGCGGCGCTGCCCGAGCACGAGGCGCGACTGCGTCTGCTCGCGGCCGATCGTGTCATGGAGCAGGTCGGTCTGCGCACGCGACTGTTCGCCCCGCCGCGCTGGGTGGCATCGCCGGGCGCGGTTGCGGCACTTCCGTCCGTGGGCTTCCGGTTGCTGGCCGGGATGACGGCCATACACGACCTCACGCGTGAGACGTCGGTTCGTTCACGCGTGCTGAGTATCGGTGGGGGATCTCGTACCGAACCGTGGTGGTGCAGGACACTCGTACTCGCCGCCGGGCGGACTGCCCGGCGCGGAGGAATAGTGCGCCTCTCGATCACCGCCAAACAGCTGGGAACCTCCGGCCCCCGGCAGGCTCTGCTCGATGCCGTCGACCTCGCACTCCACCACGGTGCGCAGCCGACGGTTTATCGCTGGAAGCCTCGAAGCCCGCGTATCGGCGTCGCATGAGTACCGCGAGCTGTGATCAGGCGACCTCGATGCTCGACTCTTCTGGCATGGTGCGAAAGTCGGTTCCGCTACCCGCCATGTCGGCGAAGCGGGCGTAGAAGATCCCGGTGGCCTCGTTCGCGATGATGGCTTGGTGGATGGGCACCGCCACTCGTGGTGCTACGGCGCGCAGGTAATCGATGGTCTCGGACATCTTCATCCACGGAGCTGCCGCGGGCAGTGCGAGGACGTCAACCTTCTGCTCGGGGACGAACAGTGAGTCGCCCGGATGCATGAGCTGTGCGGGGTCAGTGGCGTCGCCGAGCAGAAATGCCGTGTTGTCGATTACCGGGATGTCGGGATGGATCACAGCGTGCGTCCCTCCGGTTCCAGTTATGTGCACATTGCCGACGTCGAATTCGTCGCCGGCGTGCACTGCCCGCCACGCACCACCGAGTTGGGCAGCGGTCTGCGGGTCCGAGTAGAGCGCTGCCTCAGGGTTCGCCTCGACGAGTGCGGGTAGTCGCTCCTGGTCGACATGGTCGGCATGCTGGTGCGTGACAAGGATCGCGTCCAGGCCGGTGATGCCCTCGAATCCGTGGGAGAAGTTGCCGGGATCGATGAGAATTGTCGATCCGTTCAACTCGACGAGAACGCAACTGTGGCCGAAGTGAGTCAGTCTCATGTATTCGAGTATGCGCTTGTGTGCATGCCTCGTCCCGCTCGTCCGATGAGGAGGTCAGTCGGCCAGCCCGGTAAACTTCCGGGTGCCCGGTGCTCCGCTCTGGGCTCGCGTACAACTACCGAGGAGAGCACGTGGCGCGTGTCGTCGTCGAAGTCATGCCCAAGGCCGAGATTCTCGACCCTCAGGGCCAGGCCATTGCTGGAGCGCTGCCCCGCCTCGGCTTCGCTGGAGTTTCCGATGTCCGTCAGGGCAAGAGGTTCGAGCTCGAGGTCGACGGCAGCGTCGACGACGCTCAACTCGAGAAGATCGCTGAGGCACTGCTGGCGAATACCGTGATCGAGGACTGGACCGTCAGGCGAGTCGAGGCATGAGCGCCCGCGTCGGAGTTATCACTTTCCCCGGCACACTCGATGACGTCGACGCCGCACGAGCGGTGAGCCTCGCCGGCGGCGAGGCCGTCAGCCTCTGGCACGGCGACGCCGACCTCGAGGGTGTGGACGCTGTCATCGTGCCCGGCGGCTTCTCTTACGGCGACTATCTGCGTGCGGGCGCTATCGCTCGATTCGCTCCCGTCATGGGGAAAGTCATTCAGGCGGCGCGGGGTGGTATGCCGATCTTGGGCATCTGCAACGGGTTTCAGATTCTGTGCGAAGCAGGCCTCCTGCCCGGCGCACTCACCCGCAACCAGGGCCTGCATTTCATTTGCCGCGACGAATGGCTGAAGGTCGAGTCGACCTCTACGGCGTGGACGTCCCGCTACGAGCCGGGTGCTGAGATCCTCATCCCACTCAAGTCGGGTGAGGGCCGTTACCAGGCCTCGGAGGATGTCCTCGATGAACTCGAGGGCGACGGCCGCGTGGTGTTTCGGTATGCGGGCGACAATCTCAACGGTTCACAGCGTGGCATCGCCGGTATCGCGTCAGCCGATGGCCGAATCGTGGGCCTCATGCCGCATCCCGAGCATTCCACGGAGGCGCTCACGGGCCCCAGTGACGACGGACTCGGCATGTTCTACTCCGTCCTCGACAGTGTGATCACCGCCTGACCACGCAGGCGGGGTGATCACCGCCTGACCACGCAGGCGGGGTGATCACCGCCTGACGCATCGGGCTCTGGCCGAAGTGTGTCGGTGGCCATCTCTACGGTGCAGGCATGGCAATCACACTCGGCATGATCACGTTCGATACAACGGATCCCAGGTCGCTCGCGGCTTGGTGGGCGAAGCAGATGGGCGGCACGATCGAGCAGGAGAATGAGGGTTGGTTCTGTGTCGTCGGCCTTCCGAAGTCTCCGCAGAAACTTGCGTTCCAGAAGGTCGACAGCCCCACCCCGGGAAAGAATCGCGTCCATCTCGATCTGGGGTCCGACGACCTCGACGGCGAGGTGACCAGACTGACCTCGGACGGCGCGAGCATGGTCGATCAGCACGATATGAACGGTTTCCGCTGGGTCACGCTCGCCGATCCGGACGGTAACCAGTTCTGTATCGCGGGTCACGAGGCTTAGACAGTCACGAGGAAGGCATGATTGGCGCCATGCCTTCCACAACGTGGGCCGACGCCCAGGGACTGTGTACCTTCATCGACGCGTCACCGTCGCCGTTCCACGTGTGCGCGACGGTGGCGATGTCGCTCAGCGGCAACGGGTTCACCGAGCTGCAGGAAACGGATTCGTGGCCGGGGGAACCTGGACGCTACTTCGTGGTACGCGGCGGATCGCTCATCGCGTGGAGTACTGAACACGTCGGTCGGACAGCGCCGTTCCGTATCGTCGGTGCGCATACGGACAGTCCGAACCTGCGTGTCAAGCAGCATCCGGATCTGACGTCGGCCGGATGGCAGATGGTGAGCCTGGAACCGTACGGAGGCGCCTGGCTCAACTCGTGGCTCGACCGCGACCTCGGTATCTCGGGTCGGCTCAGTGTGCGGGTCGGCAACAAGGTGGAGCAGAAGCTGGTCCGGATCGACCAACCGATTCTGCGGGTGCCGCAACTGGCCATCCACCTTTCCGAGGACCGCAAGGGTGTGCATCTGGACCCGCAACGCCACCTCAACGCGATATGGGGTGTCGGGACCGAGCGGCGGTCGTTCATCGACTTCGTGGCAGGTCACGCAGAGGTGCCGGCCGACTCGGTGCTCGGGTGGGAGCTGATGACCCACGACCTTGCACCCAGCGCGCTGGTCGGAGCTGAACAGGACCTGGTCAGCGCTCCGAGGCTCGACAACCAGGGAACCTGCTACGCGGGAACCCTGGCATTGCTTGCGGCCGCCGAGAATCCGGGCGTCCACGCCCCAGTCCTCGTGCTGTTCGACCATGAGGAAGTGGGCAGCATGTCGGATCGCGGGGCATTCTCGGATCTGCTGAACACGGTTCTCGAGAGGATCGTCCTCGGGCGCGGCGGTGGACGAGAAGAATTTCTGCAAGCCATGGCGGGGTCGGTGTGTGCGTCCGGCGACATGGCGCACGCAACTCACCCCAACTACCCGGACCGGCACGAGCCCACCCACCGGATCGCCATCAATGGCGGGCCGGTACTCAAGGTCAACCAGAACCTGCGATACGCCACCGACGCGGCCGGAACAGGCGCGTTCGCTTTGGCCTGTGACCAGGCGGGGGTGCCTCTGCAGAAGTACGTACACCGGGCTGACTTGCCGTGCGGATCCACCATCGGTCCGATCACCGCGTCGCGAACCGGGTTGAGCACCGTCGATGTCGGGGCTGCCCAGCTGGGGATGCACTCGTCGAGGGAACTCATGGGCGCCCGTGACATACGGGCATACTCCGATGCCCTTGCGGCCTTTCTGGCGCCGCTGGACTAGCATGGCTCGGCCCGTGCTCGCCGAGGAGGACGGGCATCAAGTGTGCCCGATGCTGTTGACAGTTAATAACAATTGTCACATCAGACACTACAGTAACTGATTGTTCGTGCCAGGCTGGGCCTGGCTTTCTTCTGTCCCATTTGTCGAACCCCGAGAGGACCTTGCCTGTGCGCCCACCGAAATTGTCTTGGCCTGTGACGTTGTCTGCGGCTGTGGTCGCAATCACCCTCTCGGCGTCGGCGGTCGCGCCTGCCTCGGCAGCGGGCGGACCTTGCGGTCAGGGCGGATCGGGAAGTTCCAGCGGCAGCAGTGGTTCGAGCGGCAGCAGTGGTTCGAGCGGCAGCAGTGGTTCCAGCGGCAGTCTCCGCGTGCTGGCCGCGGCGATGCCGTGGATCATCGGCCCTCCGGACGGCGGCGTCCCTCAACTGACCGGCAGGACCAAGGCGATTGAGATGGTCACCGGTCCGGGCAGCCCGAACGACACCATCAAACGCTTCAACGTCTCGGGCACCGACCTGGGCATCATGTGGGACAACGGCAACGCCGTGGGTCAGAATGACGTGCTGATGGCCTTCGGTGACACCGTCGGCGACTGCGATGCCCCCGGCGACGATTGGCGCAGCAACGTGCTCTTCCGCAGCTCCGATATGGACTTGTCCGACGGCATGCGCATCGACAGTTCACCGCTGAACGGGCCGAACAACTCGAAGGAGATCATCCCCGGTTTCGGCATCCCGGGTGAGTTCACGACCATTCCCACCGCGGGCATCGCGGTGGACGGCGTGCAGTACGTCCGGTTCATGTCGGTGAAGTCCTGGGACCAGCCGGGTTACTGGACCACCAACTATTCGGCCATCGCGTCCTCGATCGACAACGGCGAGAACTGGGTCTTGGAGCCCACGACCGTCCGCGCCAACATCGAGGGCATCGACATTCCGGGAATCGCGGCGGTCACCCCCGGCAACTCGAACTTCCAGCAGAGCGCCTTCGTCCACGGCGACGACGGCTACGTCTACGAGTTCGGTACCCCGTCAGGCCGACAGGGTAGCGCGCTGCTCGCCCGGGTTCTCGGTCCGCAGATCCGCGACCTGAACGCGTACGAGTACTGGGACGGCGAAGATTGGACCCCTGACCTGAAGCTCGCGGTACCGGTGATCAAATCGCCAGTCAGCGAGCTGGGTGTCCAGTGGAACGGCTATCTGAACAAGTACGTGGCGATGTACACCGACGCCTCGAACTCGCTAGTGATCCGGCAGGCGGACCGCCTCGAAGGCCCGTGGAGTGGGACCCAGACCATTCTGAGCGGGCATCTGGTTCCGTCGCTCTACGGCGGCTTCATGCATCCCTGGTCGAGCGGGCAATACCTCTATTTCGTGGCCACCACCTGGGACCGCTACAACGTTATCTACATGCGCACTGACCTCGACGGTCTGCAGATGGCGTCGACCGACAAGATTGACCGGCCGGACCCCGCGACGACCGGCGAGGCGCAGCTGCTGAAGATCGAATACCCGGACGAACAGTGATCGGCCGACGCAGCTGATCGACTGCGGCCAGTCCGTACGTGGGCGGGCCGCCGGATAGACTGGCGAACGGCACGCCATCACCAGGGCGTGCCGTTTCGACTCCCGCAGGAAAGGGACTCCACCTCCAGTGTCAGCACACCCGGTCGATACCGTCAGCGCCGCAGCCGCTACTCCTGAAGTCGCACAGCCCTTCAAGGAACTCGGCCTCAAGGACGACGAGTACGCCCGCATCAAGGAGATACTGGGTCGTCGACCCACCGACGCCGAGCTCGCGATGTACTCGGTGATGTGGAGTGAACACTGCTCCTACAAGTCGTCCAAGGTGCACCTGAGGTACTTCGGCGAAACCACGACGGACGAGATGCGCTCGTCGATGCTCGCCGGGATCGGTGAGAACGCGGGTGTGGTCGACATCGGCGACGGCTGGGCGGTCACCTTCAAGGTCGAGAGCCACAACCACCCGTCATACGTCGAGCCCTACCAGGGAGCGGCCACGGGTGTCGGCGGCATCGTCCGCGACATCATGGCCATGGGCGCGCGACCCATCGCAGTCATGGACCAACTGCGCTTCGGCGCGGCGGATGCCCCCGACACCCGTCGGGTCGTCGACGGCGTGGTCCGCGGCATCGGCGGCTACGGCAACTCCCTCGGTCTGCCCAACGTCGGTGGCGAGACTGTGTTCGACGAGTCCTACGCGGGCAACCCCCTGGTTAACGCGCTGTGCGCCGGCGCGATGCGGGTCGAGGACCTACACCTGGCATTCGCGTCAGGAGCGGGCAACAAGATCATCCTGTTCGGCGCCCGCACCGGCCTCGACGGCATCGGCGGTGTTTCCGTGCTGGCCTCGGAGACGTTCGACGAGGCGCAGGGACGCAAGAAACTCCCGGCTGTGCAGGTCGGTGACCCGTTCACCGAGAAGGTACTCATCGAGTGTTGCCTCGAGCTGTACTCGGCCAAGCTCGTGGTCGGCATCCAGGACCTCGGCGGTGCCGGCCTGTCCTGCGCCACGTCGGAGCTGGCCGCGGCCGGTGACGGCGGAATGCACATCAACCTCGAGCAGGTTCCGATGCGTGCCACCGGAATGACCCCCGCCGAGGTGCTTTCCAGCGAGTCGCAGGAGCGCATGTGCGCTGTTGTCGCGCCTGAGAACGTCGACGCGTTCATGGAGGTCTGCAAGAAGTGGGACGTCCTCGCCACCGTGATCGGAGAGGTCACCGACGGTGAGCGCCTGACGATCTCCTGGCATGGCGAGACCGTTGTCGACGTTCCGCCACGCACCGTCGCCCACGAGGGTCCTGTGTACGAGCGGCCGGTCCAGCGTCCGGAGAGCCAGGACGCCCTGATAACGAACACCACCGCGGGTTTGACACGCCCCGAGTCAGCGGAGGAGTTGAAGGCGACTCTGCTGAAGATGCTTGCTTCTCCGGCGCTTTGTAGCCGCAAGTGGATCACTGAGCAGTACGACCGTTACGTGCGCGGCAACACGGTCCTCGCCGAGAACGCCGACTCCGGTGTGATCCGTGTCGACGAAAAGACCGGTCGCGGAATTGCACTCGCCACCGATGCGTCCGGTCGCTACACGTCCCTCGATCCCTACACCGGCGCGCAACTCGCACTCGCCGAGGCGTTCCGCAACGTCGCTGTCACCGGGGCAACCCCGAAGGCCGTCAGCAACTGTCTCAACTTCGGTTCGCCGGAGGATCCGGGCGTGATGTGGCAGTTCCAGCAGGCCGTCCGCGGTCTGGCGGACGGTTGTGCGAAGCTCGGCATCCCCGTCACCGGCGGTAACGTCAGCTTCTACAACCAGACCGGTTCCACCGCGATCCTGCCCACCCCGGTGGTGGCCGTGCTCGGGGTCATCGACGATGTGCACAGGCGCATCCCTACCGGCCTAGGCCTCGAGCCGGGCGAGACGCTGATCCTCCTCGGCGATACACACGACGAGTTCGACGGCTCGATCTGGTCTCAGGTCGAGCACGGGCACCTCGGCGGAGTGCCGCCGAAGGTGGACCTCGAGCGAGAGCAACTGCTGGCCGACATCCTCCTCGCCGCGTCGCGAGACGGCCTGGTTTCAGCCGCCCACGACCTGTCCGAAGGGGGGCTCGCTCAGGCGGTAGTGGAGGCTGCGCTTGCAGGTGAGACCGGTTGTCGCATACTGCTTCCCGACGGCGCCGACCCGTTTGTCACACTGTTCTCGGAGTCGACGGGCCGTGTGCTCGTCGCTGTTCCGCGGACAGAGGAAACCCGATTCACCGGGATGTGTACGGCCCGCGGCCTTCCATGGGTACGCATCGGTGTGGTCGACGAAGGTTCCGATTCCGTCGAGGTACAGGGACAGTTCTCGGTTACATTGACACAGTTGCGTGAGACCTTCGAGGGAACACTACCGGCACTATTCGGGTGATGGATGGTCGAATCGGGAGCTCTGGACAGGGTTGAGACAGGGCCGCGGGGGCGCCCGCGGTTGGTGGACCCTGCTGTCCTCCACGGCCCTCGGCTCGACCGGATGTGGCGATTCCTGCGCCTCGACTTCACTGGTATCGCCTTCGCGACACTGTTCTTCTGCTGGTCGCTGACGCCTTCGCTGCTTCCCCGCGACTGGTTGTTCCAGGGTCTGATCGGCGGCATCAACGGGGCGATCGGGTACACGGTCGGAGCATCCATCGGCTGGGTTGTGCGGCGGTTCCTCCTGCGGCGCCGATCCTGGTGGCCGCCACCGGAACCGTGGGCGACAGCGCTGAAGGCGATCGTCGTTCTCGTCTGTGTACTCGCGAGCATCGTGATGCTCGCATACTCCGCGGCGTGGCAACGGGAACTCGCCGCGCTGATGGGTGCCGAGGGGACGACCACCACCGGGTACATACGCACCGGCGGCTTGAGCATCCTCGTGGTTGCCGCGATCATCTCGGTGTGGCGACTGTTGCGAGAACTGGTGCGGTGGATCGCGGGACGACTCATCCGACGCTGGCGCCTCACGATCCCGACAGCTACCACGGTGGGCATCCTCATAGTGACGGTGCTGTTCTTCCTTCTCGTCGACGGCGTCTTCAAGCGAGGCGTCTACTCAGCTACCAACGCGGCATTCAGCCTCCAGAACTCGTCCACCCGAAACGGTGCCGAACAACCTCTCGATCCAGCGAAGTCGGGTAGCCCCGAGTCGTACGCACCTTGGGACACACTCGGTTACGAGGGCCGGAACTTCGTTTCCCGGGGTCTCAGTGCCGACGAACTCACCGCGACGAATGGTGTACCCGCAAAGAATCCGATTCGCGTCTACGCCGGTCTGGATACGGCGGAGGACGCCGATGAGCGGATGGATATCGTCATCGACGAACTCGAGCGCACCGGAGCATTCGACCGGGAGATTCTCGCCATCATCCCGACCACCGGCACCGGCTGGGTCAACCCGACTGCGGCCCAGGCGATCGAGTTGGTGCACAACGGTGACACGGCGCTGGTGGCGAGCCAGTACTCGTTCCTGCCGAGCTGGATCTCGTTCCTCGCCGACCGTGACAAGGCCGAAGAGGCGGGAAAGATGCTGATCGACCGGGTGCACGAGCGATGGTTGCGCGAACCCGAGGCGACCCGCCCCAAGTTGATCGTGTACGGCGAGAGTCTGGGCACCCAAGCGGGGGAAGGAGCCTTCAGCACTCTGGCAGATATCCGGCAGACCGTCGACGGCGTGCTGTGGGTCGGGCCTCCCAACGGGAATCGCTTGTGGGGAGAACTGGTTCGGAACAGAGATGCGGGAAGCACCGAGATCGAACCTGTGTACGGGGGAGGTCTGGTGGTGCGGTTCGCAGACAACACCACCGACATGACCGAGAACGCCGATCAGTGGAGTTCGCCGCGCATCCTGTACATCCAGTTTCCGTCCGACCCAGTGGTGTGGTGGTCACCGGACCTCGCGTTCACCCGTCCGGACTGGCTGAGGGAACCGCCCGGCCAGGATCGGTCTCCGTCTATGAAATGGTTTCCGTTCGTGACGTTTTGGCAGGTGTCGGCCGATCTCACCAATGCCGCCGGGGTACCGGACGGGCACGGACACAACTATGGGACGCTCGTCCTCGACGGATGGATCGCCGTCGTACAGCCAGAGGGGTGGACCGCTGCCGACACCGAACGGGTCCGGTCGACTCTCGAATCCGTCGCCGGTACAGAGGGTCCCGAGAAGTGACCAAATTGGCTTCCGTTGCGGGCGCAGCGGCGACAGTGGTGTGGAACAACGTGATACTTCCGCGGTCGGGTTTGGGTCCGACCGGACGGGCCGTCGCCGGCGGCGCGTTCGGACTTGCAGCCGTGGCGTCAGCACGGTCGGCGGGGTATGGCGTAGACGAACTCGGGCTGTCTGTGACGAAGATGCCTGCAGGGCTGAGATACGGTACTGCCGCCTCGGCCCTCCCGATCGCCGGATACGTGACTGCACTTAGCGTTTCGGCGTTGCGGAAGCGGGTTCCGCCGAGGCAGACGTCCCCGGACCTCGCCGGTTGGGTGCTGTTCCGCATTCCCGTCGGAACCGTAGTCCATGAAGAATTGGTGTTCCGCAGTGCTCTGTCGGCGATACTCGGCCGATCCTGGCCATCCGCAACGGCTCGTGTCCTGCATGCGACGACGTTCGGGTTGTGGCACATTCGCGCTGCGCGGATATCGGAGGACTCGGTCGCCGGGACACTGTTGGTCACCTGTGCATTCGCATGGCTCCTCGATTGGTTGCGCCGACGCAGCGGCAGCGTCGTAGCTCCCGCGCTACTGCATCTTTCCGTCAATGTCGCGGGAGCAATCGTGGTCGAATCGATGCGCAGACGCGCCCACTAGATTGACTTCATGCCCTCGCGTCGTGCTGTAGATCCCGCCGAACTCAGAGCCGCCGTCCTCGAGGTCGGTTCATGGCTGCTCGGCGACACCGACGAGCAGCCGGCGCGCGCACAGCTGGCCGCAGCCGTCCGGCTCAGCGCACGGACCCTCGAGCAGGTCGCTCCCGGTTCGAGCGTCGAGGTCCGGGTCCCACCGTTCGTCGCGGTGCAGTGCATCGCAGGACCTCGGCATACCCGCGGTACCCCGCCCAATGTGGTGGAGACGGACCCCAAGACGTGGTTGTTACTGGTGACGGGACTTCTCGAATTCGACGACGCCAGCGCTCGGGGTGACGTTACGGCTTCGGGGAGCCGTGCGGGGGAGATCTCTCATTGGCTGCCGTTGCTGAGCGTCCAGCAGCGTTAGCCCATCCACATCGCGCGGGTGCGTGGCAGGCCACTCGAGCCGTCGTCCGAGGGGCGTACGGCGAGCACCTGATGGATCGTCAGACGGCCCTTCTCTTCGAACCCCAAAGCACTGGCCGCGAGGTAGAGCAACCAGGTGCGGGCGCGCTCCGCTCCGACGAGCTCGACCGCATCGTCCCAGGAGCCTCGCAGTCGGTCCACCCACGCCCGCAGGGTGAGCGCGTAGTGCTCGCGCAGCGCCTCGGTGTCGCGGACTTCGAGCCCGGCCCGCTCGAATGCGTCGATGGTTTTGCTCAGCGGCAGCACCTCGCCGTCCGGGAAGATGTAGTTCTCGATCAGTCCCGGCGAGTTGCCCGCATCGGTGCGAGAGCAAACCGAGGCGATGGCGTGGTTGAGCAGGCGTCCGCGCGGACGCAACAGACCGAAGAGTCGCTCGGCGTATACGGGAAGGGCCGATGCGCCGACGTGCTCGGACATGCCGATGCTCGAGATCACGTCGTAGGGTCCGTCCATCACGTCGCGATAGTCCTGCACCCGTATTTCGACCTGGTCCGAGAGTCCGGCCTCCGCGACCCGGGACCGGGCCCATTGTGCCTGTTCATGACTGAGGGTGACACCGACGACGGAGACGTTGTATTTCTGCGCGGCGTGGATCGCCATCGAACCCCAGCCGCAGCCCACGTCCAGTAGTCGCATCCCGGACTCGAGCCCCAGCTTGCGGCAGACCAGGTCGAGCTTGTCGTTTTGGGCCTCGTCCAGCGATCCGCGCGCGCTTGGATCGTCGGCTCGCTGGTCCCAGTACCCACACGAGTAGACCATCGTCGGCCCGAGGAACAGTCGGTAGAAATCATTTCCCACGTCGTAGTGATGTGAGACCGACGATGCGTCCCGCTGCTTACTGTGCTTGGTGCCGCGCCGCCGGGGCACCTCGACAGATGGCGGTCGGGGTGGCAATCCGAGTCCGCCGAGTCGAACGAACGTCGCCAGCGACCGCACGACCGTTCGGCGACCGCCCAGGCGGACGACCGTCGGCAGCGACCGGACGCCCGTTCGGCGCTCGGCTCCGCGCAGGCTGAGGGTTTCCAATCGGCTGACGAGGCCGGGAAGAGCCAGGAGACGGAAGACGTCGCCTTCGATTTCGAGGTCACCGGCCACATACGCCCGAACGAGGCCGAGCTCGTTCGGCGACCACAGAACCCGTCGGATTGCACGGCGGTTGCGGAAGACGACCGTGACGTCCGATTCCGGTCCCGCTTCGGAGCCATCCCAACAGCGGACATGCACGGGCGGGGGAATGCCCATCACACCCTCGAAGGCGGTCAACAGGCGCTGCGCTGCGGTCGGAGCCGTGCAAGGGGTGATCATCAGAAAGCCCCCGCTCTGTAGTTCGAGGCTGCTTATCCGTGCTGAAAACCATCCTAGTTTTCTCGGTCGTCGGGGAACCAGGGCGTGTTGGATCGGGACCGTGGACGAAGCACTGGTGGATGGCACGTAGACTGACCTTGCCGATCACACGCCCATCCCCAGGGAGCACGCTGGTGACCAGAGCCGATATGTCGGTCCAGAGTCCAAATCTCCAATCTTCGAGCCCGTCCGACGAGGACGAGAACGAGCCCCGCGAAGAGTGTGGGGTATTCGGCGTCTGGGCGCCCGGAGAAGATGTAGCGAAACTCACCTACTACGGACTTTATGCGCTGCAGCACCGTGGGCAGGAGGCTGCAGGAATCGCAGTCGCCGACGGGTCGCAAGTACTGGTCTTCAAGGACATCGGGTTGGTCAGCCAGGTGTTCGATGAGCAGACTCTGGCAGCAATGCCCGGCCACGTCGCGGTGGGCCACTGTCGTTACTCGACGACGGGTTCGTCGACGTGGGACAACGCGCAGCCGATCTTTCGGACCACCGCTGCCGGTAGTGGTATTGCTCTCGGGCACAACGGAAATCTCGTCAACACCGCAGAGCTCGCCGACCGTGCGCGGGCAGCGGGGCTGATCAACGCCAGGCACCCCGGCGGTGCCACATCCGACTCGGACATCGTCGGCGCGCTTCTTGCCGACGCTGCCGCAGACACCACTGTCGAGCAGGCGGCCATGACGTTGCTGCCCACCTTGCGGGGTGCGTTCTGCTTCACGTTCATGGACGAGCACACGCTCTACGCCGCTCGTGAC
The DNA here is from genome assembly GCF_040656415.1 of Rhodococcus sp. NPDC049939. Classification (NCBI taxonomy): domain Bacteria; kingdom Bacillati; phylum Actinomycetota; class Actinomycetes; order Mycobacteriales; family Nocardiaceae; genus Rhodococcus; species Rhodococcus sp. NPDC049939. The sequence goes on from NZ_JBFAMC010000003.1 coordinate 356,114, forward strand.
CCGTACGGCATCCGCCCGTTGTGTTTGGGACGCCTGGACCGCGGATGGGTTGTGGCGAGCGAGACCGCGGCCCTCGACATCGTGGGCGCATCGTTCGTCCGTGAGATCGAGCCTGGCGAACTCCTCGCTATCGATGCTGACGGCGTCCGCTCCTCACGTTTCGCGAACCCCGAGCCGAAGGGCTGTGTGTTCGAGTACGTATATCTCGCACGTCCGGACAGCGTCATCGCCGGACGGTCCGTACACGCCACTCGTGTGGAGATCGGTCGCCGCCTCGCCGCCGAGCATCCCGTCGACGGTGATCTGGTCATCCCGGTACCGGAGTCGGGCACCCCCGCGGCGGTTGGGTATGCGCAGGGGTCGGGGATTCCCTACGGCCAGGGTCTGATGAAGAACGCCTACGTCGGCCGTACATTCATTCAGCCGTCGCAGACGATTCGCCAGCTGGGTATCCGCCTCAAGCTCAACCCACTCAAGGAAGTCATTCGCGGCAAGCGCCTCGTGGTGGTGGACGACTCCATCGTCCGCGGTAACACCCAGCGCGCGCTCATCCGTATGCTCCGGGAGGCTGGTGCCGTGGAGATCCATGTCAGGATCGCGTCTCCGCCGGTCAAGTGGCCTTGCTTTTACGGCATCGACTTCGCCTCCCCGGCCGAACTGATTGCCAACGGCGCGACCGGCGGTGCGGAACCCGGCAGCTTCGACGAGATGCTCGAGGGTGTCCGCCGCTCCATCGGCGCCGACACCCTCGGCTACATCTCCATCGACAGTATGATCGCCGCCACGGAGCAACCGGCGTCGCGACTGTGTGCAGCCTGCTTCGATGGCGAGTATCCCATCGCGGTCCCCGCGGAAATCGGCAAGAACGTTCTCGAAGGCATGCTGGAGAGCGCGGCGGGGAGCCCCGCGACTCGGGACAACGACAATGCGAGTGCCCTCAGTCGGCCATAGACAGGTGAAGATTGGCGGTGGCTCCGGCTGACGGGGAACCGCCTCGCTGATCGGGATCGAGGAGTCTCGAATCGGGAGGTCGCATGTGCTCATTCCTGCTGCCTGCTGATCCGGATCCGCACCCTCAACTGGGGATTGATCTGTCGATTCCGGTACCGTGAGGACGCAATCACAGCACTCGATTGCTTGACCGAAAAGACTATTGACGAGCAACAGAAGGCTGGAGTAGCAACCAAATGACCGAGGATCCGACAACTCGTTCTGGCGCGTCGTACGCTGACGCAGGAGTGGATATCGCCGCGGGCGATCGGGCGGTTGAACTCTTCGCCCCCCTGGCCAAGAGGGCCAGTCGTCCCGAGGTTCTCGGGGGTCTCGGCGGATTTGCGGGTCTGTTCTCGCTCAAGGGTGACTACAAGGAACCGCTTCTCGCAGCCTCAACCGATGGCGTGGGCACCAAGCTCGCAGTCGCGCAGGCGCTCGACAAGCATGACACCGTAGGCCTGGATCTGGTCGCAATGGTGGTCGACGACCTCGTTGTGTGCGGTGCCGAGCCGCTATTCCTGCAGGACTACATCGCCGTTGGCCGAGTCGTTCCGGAACGTGTCGCGGAACTTGTCAACGGCATCGCTGAAGGTTGCATCCAGGCTGGTTGTGCTCTGCTCGGTGGTGAGACGGCCGAGCATCCCGGCGTGATGGCCGATGGCGACTACGATCTCTCGGCGACAGGAGTAGGCGTCGTCGAGGCCGATCAAGTACTCGGACCCGACCGCGTCCGTCCGGGCGATGTCGTGATCGCCATGGGGTCGTCGGGACTCCATTCCAACGGGTACTCGCTTGCCCGCAAGGTCCTGCTCGAGATCGGCCACATGAGTCTCACGGCGCATGTGGACGAGTTCAGTCGCACGCTGGGCGAGGAGATGCTCGAACCTACCAAGATCTACGCGAAAGATTGCTTGGCGCTCGCTGCCGAGACCGAGGTGCGAACGTTCTGCCACGTCACTGGGGGCGGACTGGCCGGGAACCTTGCGCGCGTCATGCCCAAGGGCCTCGTCGCCGAACTGGACCGCGGAACCTGGAGTCCCGCCCCGATCTTCGCGATGATCGCGCAGCGCGGAAGGGTTGAGCGAGCGGAGATGGAGCAGACCTTCAACATGGGCGTCGGCATGGTCGCAGTTGTGGCACCTGAGGACGTCGATCGTGCGTTGGCCGTGCTGACGGCACGGCACATCGACTGCTGGACCCTCGGCAGCATCAAGAAGTCGCAGGATGTTTCGGCTGCTCGCGCGGTTCTTGCCGGCGATCACCCAAGATTCTGATCGCGCAACGTTTCGGGGGCTGACACCGTTCGTGGGGAACCCGAGGTGAATCGGCTCCCGAAACGTCTACGCCCAGCCGACGCTCAGGTCGAAATGAGGGGGAGCCGTCGGCTCCCCCTCATTTGGTTTGTGTACGGATTTCAGCGCCGCCAGTCGTCGTCGTCCTCCTGGGAGTAACCGTCCCGGTCGGCACGCTGGTCGGCGAAGACCTCGTCCCGACGCGAGTTGGACGACCCACCTGAGAGCTCTCTTTGCAGGCTGTCAAAATCCGTGGTCGGTACGCTGTACTTCAGCTCGCGTGCAACCTTGGTCTGCTTTGCCTTAGCCCGGCCGCGGCCCATGGCTGACCCCCTCGCGCTTTCGCGGGGCGGCCTGGGGAATTTGGCGGCCCCGTTTGAGTGTGTATGTTCCTGCCCCACACTCTAGCGTGGAAAAGTCGCTCGCGCTTCCATCCCCACCCGAAAGGCGTGTCAGTTAAGTCTCACCCTGTCCGCAAATGGCCCCGATGAAGGCAATTCGCGTTCAGAAGACTCCGGGAATCGCGCAAACAGTGCCCACCCTGACCCCGCCTCCGAGTACGGGCTGCGATGCGAGAGCCGCCAGATCCTCCGTCCACCGGACGCCCATGTGGCGGAGAAGTGCTGCAGCGAGGGGCAACCGGGCACGCTCGTGACCATCGTCGATTTTGAGCGCGAAGGCCGAACCGTCAGGCAGCGCGCCCGCGTAGACACCGTCGGCACCCACCTTCGAAAGCAATCCGGGCACGACCGGCATCAGTCGTGCATCGTCTTTGCCGGTCCCTGACACGAGATACGGATGCTCACGGATGGCGTCGGCGACGGCGAGTTCGGGAGTGCCGGACTCGGCCGTCACGAGCCGCGCGAACGCCCGAGCCAGGTGCGTCAACGACAGCGGCACGATCGGCAGCCCACATCCGTCGATTCCGAGTTCGGCATCGACGTCACCGCTGATGGCGCCAAGAGTTTCCACGACCGCGAGTTGCAGCGGATGCGTCGGCTCGAGGTAGCTGTCGAGGGGCCAGTCGTTGACAAGACAGGTCGCGAGCATCGCTGCGTGCTTGCCCGAGCAGTTCATGTACACCGGTCGGGGGAGTTCACCCGCAGCCAGCAGTTCGGCACGTGCGAGCTCGTTGGAAGGCAGATCTGCAGGGCACCGGAGGTGGGACTCATCGAGACCGTGGCGCATGAGGAGTTGCTCGACGAGTTCGATGTGGTCTGATTCACCCTCGTGGGAGGCCGCTGCGATCGCGAGTTCTTCGGAACTGGACGGCGCGAAACCGTTCCGCAGCATCGTCACAACCTGCCAAGGCTTGTTCGACGATCGTGGATAGATCGGTGTGTGCACCTCACCGAGGCTGAGTGCGATCTCACCGTCCGCGCGCAGGATCACCGCCGAACCACGGTGAACGCACTCACGGAATCCCGAACGCACGACCTCGACCAGTTCGGTACTCACTATCGCACTCGCGCTTCCAGTCCGGCGATCTGCCGCCGGGCCTTCTCGGCGACGGTCGGCGCCAGGTTCTCCTGCTGCTCGAGCAGTGCGACGAGTCGCTGTGGGTCGCGGCCCGTGAACAGGTCGCGCACGGTGACACCGTGGGCGGGCACGTGGATGCGGTGGACGGCGTCGCCTGCAGCGACGGAACCCTCGGCTACCACACGCAGGTACGCACCCGTGTCGGCGCGCTGCGTGAAGCGTTTGACCCATTTCGGTTCGGAGGCCCATCGGCCGAACGTGGCACACGGCGTGCGGGGGCCCGTCACTTCCAGTTCGGTTGTGCCGATCTGCCAGCGCTCACCGATCACAGCGTCAGTCGTGGCGATGTCGTCCAAGCGCAAATTCTCGCCGAACCAGCCTGGCGGAAGCTCGCGCCCGAGTTCCGATTCCCAGCGCCTCGCCTCGTTCTCCTGATATGCGTAGACCGCCTTGAACGGGCCGCCGTGATTGACGGTATCGCAGACGTAGTCACCCGACAGCCCAGCCGTCGTCACACGCACAGCGCCGTCGACGGGCCGCTTGTCGATCGCGGTGCGGGTCACACGCTTGCTCCCGCTGTCGCGTTCGCTGTACAGGACGCAGACGGCCAGCACCTTTCCCGGATCGCCAATGACGGTGTTCATCGGCCCCTCAACCGATCGACAGCGGCGCGGCCGGCTTGGATCCCGTCGTCCTCGGGTACGGAGTCGGGGTCGATGGAGGCGGCGCAGGGGCCGGCTACCAATTCGGTGTCGACGGGAATGGAGCGTTTGACGAGGGCGAGCGCGATGGGTCCGAGGTCGTGATGGTCGATCACCGTGCCGATCCGACCAACCGCGCGGCCACCGGCGGTGACCGGTTCCCCGGTCGTCGGCCTGCCCTCTGCGCTGCCATCGAGGTGCAGCAGAACCAGCCGGCGAGGCGGCTTGCCGAGGTTGTGAACCCGGGCCACCGTCTCCTGTCCTCGGTAGCAGCCCTTCTCGAGGTGGACGGCGCCGTGTTCGGTCGGGCCGCCGATCCAGCGCACCTCGTGTGGGATGGTTCGATCGTCCGTGTCGAGACCGATCCGGGGTCGCAGGGCGGCGACCCGCAACGCCTCGAACGCCCAGGTTCCAGCCGGGGCTGCTCCGGCTGCGGTGAGTCGATTCCACCAGTCGCCCAGATGCTGACGCGGAATTAGCAGATCGAACGAATACGCCGTCGGCCAGGGCATGCGGCGGACGAAGCCCCCACCGGGCACCGAGACGGCTGCGTACGGCTCCTCCGGTGAGGTGACGCCTGCTCGGTGGAGCACGGATGCTGCATCGGGGCCGATCATGCTGAGGACTGCCAGTTCGTTGCCGTCACGTGGCTCGGCCTTGGCCCAGAACACCATCTTGGTGAGGAACTGCAGCAGGTCCGGGCCGCGGCCCTCCTCGGTGTCGATCCACGTGATGCCGTCCAGGTCGGTCTGGACGAAGTGGTGTTCGACGCGCCCGTTGGCATCGAGGCTGAGGTTCTCGGCGCTGGAGGCATCGGGGAGTTCAGCAACGTGCTGGCTCGAGATGGTATGCAGCCAAGTCAGCCGCTCGGGTCCGCCGATCGCGATGACGAACCGATTCGACCGGTCCAGCACTACCGCGGAACGTTCGGCTTTGCGCTGTTCACCCAGTGGGTCGCCGTGGTGCCACGCAACACCGGTGTCGGGGGAGTCAGCCGGTGCAGGGACCGCGCCTTCGAAGCTGAGTAGTGGGCTGGGTGAGACGGGCAGTATGTCGGCCACTGCACCAGTCTAGGGACAACGACCTGGCGGCGGTGTAGTGCAGGGTCGATAGGCTGGCCATATGTCTGAGCAAGTGCTGGTGACGCTGGACCGCGAGGTGAGAGACGCCGATGCCCCGCTGTTGTACGCGGATGATCTAGCGGTGGTCCGCGGCGACGGGGTGTTCGAGACACTGCTGGTACGTGGAGGGCGTGCCCTCAAGTTGGAGCCACATCTCGCCCGTCTCCAGACATCGGCTCGTGCTCTGGGATTGCCCAACCCCAATCCGGTCGAGTGGCGAGAGGCCGTGAAGATCGCGGAGCAGGAGTGGGGAGATGAGCGGGAGGGTGCGATGCGCCTCGTGCTCAGTCGCGGACGCGAGTCCGGCGGAGCCGAGACGGCGTTCGTCACCGTCGCACCGGTGTCCGAACGGATCCTTCAGGCGCGGCGAACCGGGGTGTCTGTGCTCATGCTGGCCCGGGGTTTCTCGGTGGACTTGTCGGCGAGTGCGCCATGGCAACTGCTCGGTGCCAAGACTCTGTCCTACGCCACGAACATGGCCGCCCTGCGATATGCGGCCACATTGGGCGCTGACGATGTGATCTTCGTCTCCAGTGAGGGCAATGTGTTGGAAGGGCCACGTTCGACGGTGCTCATCGCTCGTGAGAAGACGCTTCTCACTCCGCCCCCCGATCACGGAATCCTGCCCGGCACTACGCAACAGGCCCTCTACGAAGTGGCGTCCGATAGAGGATTCCGGTGCGAGTACGCCGCCCTGCGCCCGGCAGATCTGATTGCAGCGGACGGGGTATGGCTGATCTCGAGCGTCACCACCGTTGCCCGTGTGCGAAAGATCGACGGACTCGTGTTGCCGGCCGCCCCCCTCGGCGATGAAATCGTTGAGTTGGTAGACCTGGCGATCGAGACAGCGGGTACCGAGTTCACCGAGGTTTGACACTTCTACTACATTTCGTAGTAGTAACGCTCCGGGGGCAGAATGGCTCCGCAGTGCGTTGCCTTCAGGGTCCGGGCGCAAGCCCTCGTACCGGCCCTGGAGCCTGTCCTACGGGCCTAACTTCGGAGTAGCCATGGATGCCTTGGACGTCTCCCGGTGGCAGTTCGGCATAACCACCGTTTATCACTTCATTCTCGTCCCGCTGACGATCGGGCTCGCGCCGCTGATCGCTGTCATGCAAACAATGTGGGTGGTCACCGGAAGGGACCACTGGTATCGGCTGACCAAGTTCTTCGGGAAGCTGTTCCTGATCAACTTCGCTCTCGGTGTCGCAACCGGCATCGTCCAGGAGTTCCAGTTCGGAATGAACTGGAGCGAATACTCGCGCTTCGTCGGTGACGTGTTCGGCGCTCCGCTCGCTCTCGAAGGTCTTGTCGCGTTCTTCCTCGAGTCGACCTTCCTGGGACTGTGGATCTTCGGCTGGGGACGGCTACCCAAACTCGTCCACCTCGCCACCATCTGGCTGGTGGCGATCGGGGTGAACGCGTCTGCGTACTTCATCATCACCGCCAACTCCTTCATGCAGCACCCGGTAGGGGCGGACTTCAATCCAGAGACGGGGCGCGCCGAACTCGTCAGTATCTGGGCGTTGCTCACCAACAACACCGCGCTGGCGGCCTTCCCGCACGTCGTGGCCGGCGCATTCCTCACCGCAGGCACCTTCGTGGCAGGCATCGGTGGCTGGTGGATGGTGCGCAGCATGCGCAAGTCCAAGGAGGCCACCGAACCGGCTGTTGCGCAGAAACATGAAGAAACCGCACGAACGATGTTCCGTCCGGTCACCATCCTCGCGCTCTGGGTGATGGTGGCGTCCGGTATCGGGCTGGCCATCACGGGTGACATCCAGGGCAAGCTGATGTTCGAGCAGCAACCCATGAAGATGGCATCCGCTGAATCGCTGTGCCACACCGAGACCGGGGCAGACTTCTCGATACTCACCGTCGGCACCCAGAACAACTGCGAGAACATCACTCAGCTCATCAAGATTCCAGGGCTCACCTCTTACCTGGCCGACGGCGACTTCAATTCCACGATCGAAGGGGTCACCGAGCTCCAGGAACGGTACGAGCAGATGTATGGGCCCGGGGACTACCGGCCGAACCTGTTCGTCACCTACTGGACCTTCCGGGCGATGATCGGATGGGCAGCGGGCTCGGCACTACTCGCGGTCGTCGGGCTGTGGATGACGCGCGGGGGCCGCGTGCCGGACAAGAAGTGGTTCGGCCGGTTGTCCATCCTGGTGATCCCGACGCCCTTCCTCGCGAACAGCGCTGGATGGGTGTTCACCGAGATGGGCCGTCAACCGTGGGTCGTGGCACCCAACCCGACCGGCGTGGACATGATCCGGCTGACGGTCGCCGAGGGTGTCTCGAATCACTCCGCATGGACTGTCTGGGTCTCGCTGATCACGTTCACGATCGTCTACGGCGCACTCGCCGTCGTGTGGTTCGGACTCATCCGGCGCTACACGATCGAGGGTCCGCTCGAACACGACGAGCATCCGCCGGGCGAAGACCATGACGAGCCCGAAGAGCCGGACTCGCCCAAGCCACTGTCGTTCGCGTACTAGGGGGAGTCGGTCATGGGACTTCAAGAAGTATGGTTCATCCTGATCGCGGTGCTCTTCATCGGGTACTTCGTGCTAGAGGGGTTCGACTTCGGCGTCGGGATGCTGATGCCCGTCCTGGGCAGGCGGAAGGACCCGAAGGGTGACACCCGCCGGCGGGTGGTGCTCAACACCATCGGCCCCGTGTGGGACGGCAACGAGGTATGGCTCATCACTGGCGGCGGTGCGTTGTTTGCGGCGTTCCCCGAGTGGTACGCGACTTTGTTCTCGGGCTTCTACCTACCGCTGCTGATCATTCTCGTGGCGCTGATCGTCCGAATCTGTGCCATCGAGTATCGCGGCAAGATAGACGACGACACATGGCGAAGGCGCTGTGACTGGGGCATTGTCTTCGGCTCCTGGGTACCCGCGGTGCTCTGGGGTGTCGCATTCGCGAACATCGTGCGCGGCGTTGCTATCGACGCCGACAAGCAGGTCACTTCGGGATTCTTCGACCTGCTCAATCCGTACGCGCTTCTCGGTGGTCTCACGACCGCTCTCGTCTTCGCGCTGCACGGTGCCGTATTCCTGGCACTCAAAACGGCGGACGAAGTACGCACGGACGCGGTTGCATTGGCGTCCCGATTGGCCCTTCCGACCGTCCCGGTCGCCGGCGGGTTCGTATTGTGGACCCAGTTGGCGTATGGCAAGGGGTGGACATGGATTCTCGTCGTAGCCGCCGCCGCTGCGCTCCTCGCGGTCGTCGCGCTCACCCGCGCCGAACGTGAGGGATGGGCCTTCCTGTTCACATCGGTGGCTGTCATCGGTACGGTCGCTCTGCTGTTCGGTTCACTGTTCCCCAACGTCATGCCGTCCACGCTCGATGCTGCTTACAGCCTGACCATCGAGAACGCGTCGTCGAGCCCGTACACGTTGAAGGTGATGACGTGGGCCGCAGCCTTCCTCACCCCCGTGGTGCTGATCTACCAGGGTTGGACGTACTGGGTGTTCCGTCAAAGGATTTCGACCAAGCACATCCCGCCGTCAATCGGGCTCTCGTCGAAGCGCACATGACAATCGAGGTGGGTGACGCTCCCGTACCGGCACAGATCGGTCCCGGTCGGGAGCGCGCTTCCCGGCGGCCCATCGATCCACGTCTGTGGCGTTACTCGGCCGCTGCGCGCGGGTATCTCGTACTGACGGTCGGGTTGTCGCTGGTCAACGTCGCGATGGTCATAGTGTCCGCGCTCATGATCGGGCGGGTGCTCGGTGGTGTGATCGTCACTGACGTCACCGATCCCCGGCAGTGGTCCACCGAACTGGTCGTACTCGCACTTGCGGTGGGTGTGAGGGTGGTCGGTACGTGGCTACAGTCCCGGTTCGCGCACCGCGCTGCCACGCGCGTCGTCGCAGAACTGCGAGGTGAGGTTCTCGGTGTCGCAACCCGGATGCATTCGCGTGACCTCGATCCCCGACGAGACGAGATCGCGACCGTCCTCACCCGCGGAATCGACGGACTGCTGCCATATCTCACGGGCTACCTACCCGCGCTGGTCCTTGCGGCGACACTCACTCCGGCAACGTTGGCGGTCATCGCCTTTCAAGATCTGACTTCCGCGGCGATCATCTTCGTCACGCTGCCTCTGATTCCGATCTTCATGATCCTCATCGGCCTGCTGACCAAGGGCAAGGCCGCGAAGACCCTGACTGCAATGACCACGCTGTCCTCGCAGCTGCTCGACCTTTTGGCTGGGCTGCCGACACTTCGCGCACTCGGACGCGAACAGGGGCCCGCGACGCGGATACGCGAACTCGGTGATGCTCACCGTCGTACGACGATGTCGTCGCTTCGGGTGGCCTTCCTGTCCGCGATGGTGCTCGAATTGTTGGCGACCCTGTGCGTGGCACTCGTCGCTGTCAGCATCGGGCTGCGGCTGGTATTCGGGGACATGGGTCTCGAAGCGGGGATCGTGGCACTGATCCTCGCGCCCGAGGTGTATCTCCCGCTGCGGATGGTCGGTGCCCAGTTTCATGCCGCAGAAGACGGGATAGCCGCGGCGAACAAGGCCTTCGCGGTCATCGAATCGGACCGGAGCGTTTCTGATCACGGCAGTGAAGTCGTCGAGGCCAATGGTGCGCGTATCGAATTCGAGGATGTGGATGTTCGATCGCGTGACGGGTGCGCACCTCGCGGCTTGACCGGCACTCTCGAACCCGGAATGGTGTCGGTGCTGACCGGCCCGAACGGGTCCGGGAAATCGACTGCGGTGCAAGCTCTTCTCGGACTCGTTGCCATCGACCATGGCAAGGTGCGGGTTGCCGGCGTGGCAGTAGAGGCGCTCGACCGGGCTGCGTGGTGGGCTCAGGTGGCGTGGCTCCCGCAGCACCCGGTTCTCGTTCCCGGGACCCTCGACGAGAACCTTCGGCTCATCGGTGAGGTTGTCGATCTCGAGCAGTCTTGCACCGCAACTGGTTTCGATTCGGTTCTCACCGAGCTTCCCGACGGGTGGGGCACCCGGGTCGGAGCGGGGGGAGTGGGGCTCTCGCTCGGCCAGCGTCAGCGACTCGCCCTGACTCGGGTGCTCGCGACCCGCCGCCCTGTGCTGGTGCTGGACGAACCCACCGCACATCTGGACGAGGATTCGGAGCGGACCGTGCTCGCCTCCCTACGGCGTTTGGCTGCCGAGGGGCGGACCGTTGTGATCGTGGGGCACCGCCCGTCTCTGCTGGCGGCCGCTGATCGTGTGATCGAGGTGAGGGCCGATGTCGGGTGATCCGTTGTTGCGCGCATTGCCACTTCTGGCTCTGCAGCCCGGCCGCGTACTGCGCGCCGTCGCCGCAGGAGTCGCGACCTTGGGCAGTGCGCTCGCATTGGCCGCATTGTCGGCATGGTTGATCACGCGTGCATGGCAGATGCCGCCGGTCCTGGACCTCAGCGTGGCCGTGGTGACGGTGCGGGCTCTCGGAATCTCTCGCGGAGTGTTCCGGTATCTCGAGAGGCTGGCCACGCACGACACCGCGTTGCGTGGGATGACCTCCGCCCGTACGCAGTTGTACCAACGACTGGCCGACGGAGAACCCGCTGCTGCGGCAGGTCTGCGTCGCGGTGAGCTCCTCGCCCGTACAGGCGCGGACGTCGACACCCTCGGTGACGTGGTGGTGCGCGCACTCGTCCCCATCGCCGTCGCCTTCATCCTGGCCTTGTCCGCCGTGGGCGTACTCGCTTTCATTTCCCCTGCTGCAGCGTTGGTGCTTGCTGTCGCGCTCGCGGTGTCGGGGGTTGCGGCGCCTTGGCTGTCTGCTCGTGCCGCTCGCACAGCCGAGACGTCGAGCGCGCAGGCACGAGCGCAGTTCAGCGAGAACGCCGTCACCGCCCTCGATCACGCGGCGGAACTCCGGGTGGCCGGCCGGCTCGACCGGACGGTGTCGCAGGCCGTGGATGCCGACCGTGACGCGGTGGTCGGCACCGATCGTGCCGCTGTACCGGTCGCCTTCGCGGACGCAGCCACCCCCCTCGCTACCGGAGTGAGCGTGATCGCGGCGCTGCTCATCGGGATGAACCTCTACTCGTCCGGGACGATGAGCCCCATGGCGATGGGAATCCTTGTGCTGCTACCGCTTTCGGCTTTCGAGGCCACGACCGTACTGCCCGCGGCAGCGGTGGCACTGACCCGGGCCAGAATCGCGTCGAGGCGCATCCTCGCGGTCTTGGACGCGGCGGTCGCCGAATCGAGCACCGGGAACCGGGATCTGGACGGCCCGGCCGAGATCGTTGCGAGTGCGCTGCGGTCCGGGTGGACAGCCGACGCTGTCACCGCACCCGTCGATCTCGAACTCCGGCCAGGAGCACGCGTCGCGGTGGTCGGACGCAGCGGTGCCGGAAAGACAGCGACCCTGATGACGCTCGCCGGACTGCTTCCACCGATTTCAGGGACCGTCCGAGTAGACGGCGTGGATCTGAGCAGTGTGGAGTCGGGCGCTCTTCGTCGGAACGTCGGCTTCTTCGCTGAGGACGCGCACCTGTTCGACACGTCGGTGCTCGAGAATCTGCGGGTGGCGCGTGGAGACATTCGAGAATCCGAGGCGCTGGAGGTTCTTCGTGCCGTCGGGCTCGGGGATTGGGTGTCCGGGCTACCGGAGGGGGTGGATACGACGCTCGCCGGCGGTGCCAGGGCGGTATCGGGTGGACAGCGCCGCCGACTGCTCCTCGCCCGGGCGATTCTGTCGCCGGCGCGTGTGCTGCTGCTCGACGAACCGACCGAACACCTCGAGGCAGACGAGGGTGCGGACCTGATCCGAAGACTTCTCGCCGGCGACGGCGGACTTGTCTCGCCCCAGCGCACCGTGGTGGTGGTCACGCACCAGCTTCCGGAAAATACCGGCGCTGACCAGGTGATACGGCTTGAGAAATCGCAGAGAAATAATCCGTTGCCGACTCCGTGAGGGCGGCGTACCTTCTTCTGTACACGAGGAAGGAGGTGGTCTGAAGTTGAATGACAAACGGACACGTGAGGTGGCTGCAGGCTAGCCGCTAACGCTGACGGAATTCACTGACCTCGCGAGCGGCCGGCGAATCCCATGCAGCTACCCGGCCCTCGAGCCCCGGTCTTTGTCCAGATCGGAACCGGTGCCACAAGCACCGACGGCTCGGGGGCCGTTCGGCGTCCGGGGGACGTGATCGACCGGGGGACTGATCGACGCTCGCCCTGCACGAGCACGCCCGAGGGCTCAGCCGATGTAGCGCGAGAGCCGCGCGGAGAGGCGGGGGAGGAGTTCACCGTCGGCAATGACGCGTTCCTCGACGTAGGCCAGGTCGCCACCCTCGACGATGCCGTAGAGACGCTTCGCGCCGCCGACGAGGGCACCGGAGGAACTGCGGATCACGACATCGGTCGCTAGTTCCCAGGACGACTGGGTGAGGGCACGGCCGTAGAACAGTTCGACTACGCCGGAACTGTGGGTGAGGAGTAGTTCGACGACTTCTTCGTTGGTGCTGCCAGGGGCCCCGTCTCCGCTCATCCGCCAGAAGCCGGACTCGCGAAGGTCGGGACGTACGTACGCGCCTTCGTCGTCGAGAACCCAGGACCGAGATTCCCAGCTGAGGTAGTTGCCACCGTTGTGGGACACGATGATCTGCTGCCCGAAGCGGTAGTCCCCTGTGCTGGCGTCGTGACCTTCCCCTTCGCCACGCCATACACCCACGAGAGGCAGAAGTGCGAGGAGGTCGTTGTTCAGATCAGGGCCGAGGCGGAGATTGGCGGTGTCCTCCGGCAACGGAAGGTCGGGAAGCTGCGGTATGTTCCGCGACGCGGTCGTCTTGGAGCGCTCGATGGCATCTGCGACGGCAGCATCGCCGCTACCGCGACGCACACCTGGGGTGTCCCCGGCCGAAGCATCGGACGCCGGATGTTCGGGGGAAGGATCTGCGCCTGCGTCCGGGGTGTGACTCACGGCTAGTCGGTCACCAGACGGTAGATCATGTAGACGGAGAACCACGTGATCAACACAGCGGCAAGGACAAGAAGTACCTCGAAGAAGACAACCACGGTGACATCTTAAACCGAGGCTGCCGAGCGGTCGAAACGGGAGAGTATGCCGAGACTGCGGTCGTACCGATTTCGCGGCCCACGTGGCAGAAGGGCCCGCTCCGACTCGGAGCGGGCCCTTCTTGGGTCGGTTGGGGTGATCTACTAGGCGACGTTGACGTCGACGTTGACGACGCCAGCGCCGGTCGGGCTCACCGTGGAGGTGCCGTTGCCTGAACTGGACAGCGCGCGCACGGTCCAGTTACCGGGGGCCGCGAAGAAACGGAAGTCTCCGGTGCCCGACGCGACGACCTCGGCGGTGAACTCTCCGCCACCGTCGAGGAGGCGGACGAACGCGCCTCCGATCGGCTGGCCGTCAGCGGCGAGGACACGGCCGGTGATGACCGTTTCCTTCTCCACGTCTACGCCTGCAGGCAGGGTCTGGGTCTGTACTGGTGCTCCGCACATGATTCAGTGAACCTCCAACTCGATTGGTGCGCCGACGAGTGAGCCGTATTCGACCCAGCTGCCGTCGTAGTTCTTGACATTCGGCTTGCCGAGGATTTCCTTGAGCACGAACCAGGTGTGGCTAGAGCGCTCGCCGATACGGCAGTACGCGATCGTGGCCTTGGACTCGTCGTAGCCCTTCTCTGCGTAGAGCTTCTCGAGGTCGTCGTCGGACTTGAACGTGCCGTCCTCGTTAGCGGTGGTGCTCCACGGGATGTTGATCGCGCCGGGGACGTGTCCACGCTGCTGAGCCTGCTCCTGCGGCAGGTGCGCAGGCGCGAGGATCTTGCCGGAGAATTCGTCGGGCGAACGGACGTCGATAAGGTTCTTGTTCCCAATGGCGTCGATGACCTCGTCGCGGAACGCGCGGATCGACAGGTCGGGGGCCTCGGCCTGGTACTTGGTGGCGGGGCGGGAAACAGTCTCCTTGGACAACGGGCGTCCGTCGAGTTCCCACTTCTTGCGGCCGCCGTCGATCAGCTTGACGTCATCGTGGCCGTAGAGCTTGAAGTACCAGTACGCGTAGGCGGCGAACCAGTTGTTGTTGCCTCCGTAAAGGACGATCGTGTCGTCGTTGGCCACTCCTTTGGCGGAGAGGAGGTCAGAGAACTGCTGCTGGTTCAGGAAGTCGCGACGGACGCCGTCCTGCAGGTCCTTCCGCCAGTCGAGGCGGATGGCGCCTTCGATGTGGCCACCGTCGTATGCGCTGGTGTCCTCGTCGACCTCGACGAAAACCGTCTTGGGGGCGTTGAGGTTCTGCTCAGCCCAGTCGGCGGAGACTAGGACATCGGAGCGGGCCATGGTGTTCCTCTCGGTGAAATAACTTCGGTGTACTTGCTCGGTTCGGGTAGTGGTGACCAACGTCACGAAACGACGGCCACGGACGCCGACCTTCAGGGTGTCGTGTGATGTGGATAAGTGAGAAAGCGATTCTGCTGACGTCCGTTATACGGGCTCGGGTGCCGAGAAACGATGGAAGTAAGTCGTCATCGCCGTCTTGATCACGTGCATGAAGTCCGCGGAGTCAGCAGAAAGCGACAGCCCTGGTGATCAGCGGCAGGTACAGCAACAAGCCCCGAGGCGACACAGGTCAACCGTGCGGCGTCGGGTGAGCATTAGCTCCTGGCTGGATTGCACGGCCGTCAGTTTACCTGGTTTTCCACGACTTCGAAGCCGGGGGCCGAATGCGGGAGTTCTTCAGCGATCCACACAGCGGTCGGGTCGGATACTTCGCTGCGGTCGAGCGTGGATGTTGCGCGCTTCGTCGTGCGCCGAGTTTCAAAGGGAGAGATAAGTATTCACTGCCCGCCATCTGCTAGGCAGTGGTCGTCGGTTGCGTCTTCTACAGCCCGTTGAGGTTGATGGTGACGTTGTCACCCACGCCTTCGATGACGATCTGCGACCCCTGCGCGTAGACCTCTGTCGGCTGCACCCCGAACGGGAGTTCTCTGGGGTCGATCGTCAGAGTGAAGAGTCCGAGGATCGAGTGAGCTAGTGGATCCGGAATCGAGAAGTCGGCGGCACCTTCCGGCCCGAAGTAGAAGTTGCTGGCGACAATCTCCACCTGAGGACCGTCGAGCACCAGGTCAGCCTGAACGCTGACCTTGGTCTCGACGGGCCCCACCGGGACAGTGCCCGTGAGGACCACACCGCCGGCGGTGGGCAATCCCGAACCGCCGGAACCGCCCGTGCCATCCGATATGTTGGCCGGCGGGGCCGAGACTTGTAGGTCTGCAATCTGGAGGAACTGGCCCAGGTCGGTAGCGTCGATGAGCATCTTGCCGGAGAGATGATCGACCGGAATCGTGGTGACGCTGCCGTTCACCAGTTCCGACAGCGGCGCGGAGACACCCTGCAAGCTGGATTCGATCGTCACCTCACCGACTTCGTCCGTCTGCACTCCTCTGGCTCGAATCTCGATGTCGCCGTACTTGCCTTCCCACGCCTGGGTGAGGAACGGGAAACCGTGGACCGTTACCTCGGGGTCTGCCGTGAGCGAAGCGCCCGCCCTCAGCTCTCTCGACACCCGGTACTCGGCGTACGCCGCCGAACCGAAGTCGACGACGAGACCGAGAGCAACGAGGAAAACGATTCCAATGATGAGTTTCCGCACGGCCCCATTGTGGCTGACACGCTCATATCAGGTGTCGGCGCGATGTGCTTGTGCAGGCTTGCCGGGTTCGGCGTACCGAATTTGGACCGTGGCGCGTTAGTCTGTCACGGACAAAACAGTCGCGATGGGAGGTCGTGTGGAGTTACTGCTTCTAACCTCCGACCCCAACCCCGAGGTGGTTCTGCCTGCTCTCGCGCTGTTGGCGCATTCGGTGAGACCTGCTCCCAAGGAGGTCTCGTCACTCCTCGAAGCCCACTCGGCCGACGTCGCTCTAGTGGACGCGCGCGTCGACCTCGCAGCTGCGCGTGGTCTTTGCAGGCTGTTGGGCAGCGCGGGTTCTGCGGTTCCGGTGGTGGCAGTACTGACCGAGGGCGGCCTGGTGGCCGTCAATTCCGACTGGGGACTCGACGACATCCTGCTCCCGGACACCGGGCCGGCCGAGGTTGATGCCCGTCTCCGACTCTTGGTGGGACGAAGTGGTGGCGGCGCGAGTCCGGAGTCTTCGGGCACGATCACACTCGGTGAACTGGTCATCGATGAGGGCACCTATACGGCCCGACTTCGTGGACGTCCCCTCGATCTCACCTACAAGGAGTTCGAACTCCTCAAATACCTTGCACAGCACGCGGGACGAGTCTTCACCCGCGCGCAGTTGCTGCAAGAGGTGTGGGGATACGACTTCTTCGGCGGTACGCGCACGGTCGACGTCCACGTTCGTCGTCTGCGCGCCAAACTGGGGAGCGAGTATGAATCCTTGATCGGCACAGTGCGCAATGTCGGTTACAAAGCAGTTCGTCCCGCGCGCACCAAACCGGGCGCGCCCGGTCAATCGGCGGAGGGTGCGGAGCTCGGCGACGACCACGGTGACGAGGGTGCCGAATTCGAAGGCGCTGAAGGGTCGATCTGATGGAGCGTCCGGCGTTGTATTGGTCGACACGACTCGAGCCCCAACAGGTGGCCGGCGTGTCCGCTCTCTTGGATCGGGCGGCGGCAGCGGACGGTACCAACCCTGTCTCGGAGCAGGGAGTCCACGCTGTGTCCGGCTCCGGTGGCCTGGATGGCGTACGTCATCTGGTCTGGACCGATGACGAGCGGATCATCGGATACGCCCAACTGCAGCCAGGACACGGGGACCATCCCGCTATGGCCGAACTCGCGGTGGCACCCGAGGCGCGCGGTCGCGGGATCGGCGGAAGGCTCGTGACCGAAGCCATATCCGAGGGAGGGCCGGATGCGAGGGTATGGGCACACGGAAACCTGCCCGCGGCGCAGGCGGTAGCGCGGCGCCTCGAGCTCACCGGCGCCCGCGAGCTGCTGCAGTTGCGACGCCCGCTTGTCGACGCTGGGCTTCCGGAGCTCGTTGTACCGGAAGATGTCTCACTTCGCGTCTATCGGGGGGTCCAGGACGATTCCGAGGTGCTTCGCGTCAACGGGGCCGCATTTGCCTGGCATCCCGAGCAGGGGTCGTGGACTGAGCGTGAGATGGCCGAGCGCCGCGCCGCGGCCTGGTTCGATCCAGCCGGGTTGTTCATGGCGTTCGCCACCTCGGACGAGGATCGTCTCCTCGGGTTCCACTGGACCAAGGTGCACCCGAAGCAGGGCGAGGACCCCGCAATCGGAGAGGTCTATGTCGTGGCCGTCGATCCCGACGCGCAGGGACGGGGTCTCGGCCAGTTGCTGACACTCGCCGGGTTGCACTATCTCCGCGACCGCGGGCTCGCTTCGGTGCTGCTCTATGTGGAAGGCGACAACATATCCGCACTGCGGACATACCAGCGGCTCGGGTTCGAGAAGTACCACGTCGACGTGGCGTATGCACGAGTGTGACGTACTGCACCGGAACGTTTTCGGGGGTCTGGCCGCGCTGGTCTCGGGATGCCTGGACGTCAGTGGCGCACTAGGTGGACAGGTACTTTCTCTGTTCACTTTCCGTTCACCGGTGATGGTCCATCTGGTAATCGGATACCCCTAGGTTTCTTCGTGGGCAACGCCGTGTTGCCCGGTACAGGACTGTCTTGTGCCGCGCCCCAAGTCGCCGCCCGTGCCAGGGCGTGACGGTAAATCCGGAGGACTAGGTGAATTTCAAGCGCAGCGGAACCGTATTCGGTGCAGTGGCCGTGGGAGCACTGACCTTGGCCGCGTGTGGAAGTGACAACAACGCCACGTTGAGCGGCATCGACGCCTCTGCGTCGAATGCCACCTGTGAAGGCACAGCCAACCTCTCTGCGGCTGGTTCCACGGCGCAGAAGAATGCCATGGACCAGTTCGTGTCCACCTACATCTCCGTCTGCCAGGAAAAGGGTAAGCAAGTCAACGTCGCGTACAACCCGACTGGTTCGGGTGACGGACGCACCCAGTTCATCGCCGGCCAGACCGACTTCAGCGGCTCCGACTCACCGATCGAGGGCGAGCAGGCCGAGCTGGCGACAGCTCGCTGCGTCGGCGGCGAGGCCTGGAACCTCCCCATGGTGTTCGGTCCCGTTGCAATGGCGTACAACCTCGACGGTGTCGACAACCTGGTACTGAACGGCGAGGCCATCGCGAACATCTTCAACGGAACCATCACCAACTGGAACGACCCGGCCATCGCCGCGCTCAACGAGGGCGTCGCACTGCCCGACGAACGCATCACCCCGGTTGTTCGCTCCGATTCCTCGGGCACGACGGACAACTTCCAGCTGTACCTGGAGGCCGCGTCCAACGGCGCGTGGATCTCTGGTGCGGGTTCCGACTTCACCGGTGGCGCCGGCGAGGGAGCCAGGGGCTCGGCGGGCGTCGCGCAGGCGGTCGCCTCTGACAGCGGCTCGATCACGTACGTCGAGAAGTCCTTCGCGGACCAGAACAACTTGTCGATCGCGCAAATCGACAACGGTTCCGGTCCCGTCGAGTTGACCACCGAGTCCGCGTCGAAATCCATTGAGCACGCACAGTTCGTGAATGCGGATGGGGGCGATTTGACCCTCGACCTGACCTCGATCTACGGTACCAATGAGCCCGGGGCATACCCCTTGGTGCTCGTGACCTACGAGATCGTTTGCTCGAACGGCTACCCGGCTGACACCACCGCCGCGGTGAAGTCCTTTCTGACGAGCGCTGCGCACGAAGGGCAGGCCAATCTTGCCGAGCTGGGTTATGTCCCGCTTCCCGAGGCTATGCAGTCGAAGCTGACCGAGTCGATCAACGCGATCGCCTGATCGCCCACCGTCGGCTCGGGTCGCCCGGGTCCCTAGATATTCTGATGAGAAAGAAATGCCAGCGCGGATGAATTACGCGCCCATCGAGTCAGTACCGCCCACCTCCGGCCCCGCCTTCCGCGGGTCCGGAGGTGGCGGTCCGAGCGGCACCCGGAGGCCGAGTTGAGTTCCCCTCAGACACAGACCAAGACGCCGGGACCGAAGGTTGCGCTGCGCGGCAAGTCGGCGACTCGCCTCGGGGACCGCGTCTTCTCGTCGGCCGCAAGGACTGCGGCGGTCTTCATTTCCTTGCTCATCGCCGCGATCGGGGTGTTCCTGATCTGGCGCGCGATCCCTGCGTTGAGTCGCAACCAGGCGAACTTCTTCACCAGCCATGAGTGGTTCACCATCGACATCAACGACATGTCGTTCGGCGTCCTCGACCTGTTCCAGGTCACCGTAATGGTCTCGCTGTTCGCCCTGGCTCTCGCGATGCCGGTCGCACTCGGTATCGCGATCTTCCTCGCCGCGTATTCGCCGGAGTGGCTCAAGCGCCCCCTCGCGTACATGATCGACCTGCTGGCCGCAGTGCCTTCCGTCGTCTACGGGCTGTGGGGATTGCTGGTGCTGGAACCGGTGATTGAGCCATTCGCCATCTGGCTGAACGAGAATCTCGGCTGGTTCCCGTTGTTCGCGACGGGCAATACTTCGATCACCGGTGGCGGCACCATCTTCACTGCGGGCATCGTGCTCGCAGTGATGATCCTTCCCATCATCACCGCGGTGACCCGGGAGGTATTCGTGCAGACGCCCACCTCGCACATCGAGGCTGCGCTCGCGTTGGGCGCCACCCGGTGGGAGGTGGTGCGCACCACGATCATTCCGTTCGGCAAGTCCGCCTACATAAGCGGTTCGATGCTCGGATTGGGTCGCGCTCTGGGCGAGACGATGGCGCTCTACATGATCCTGCGCACCACTTCGCAGGCCTTCGGATGGTCGTTGTTCGATGGTGGCGCCACGATCGCATCCAAGATCGCACTTGGGTACGCGGAGTTCAACAACGACATCCAGGCGGGCGCCTACATCGCAGCCGGCCTGGTGCTCTTCGTGCTGACGTTCGCCGTGAACGCCGCAGCGCGTGCTGTGATCGTAGGAAAGAAGGGCTGACCGATGACCGCAATACTCGAGAAGCCAGTCAAGACGCCGACGTTCAGGGGGGTCGGCGTCCGCCGACGAATCACGGATCTCGCGGCAACAGCGATGGTGACTCTGGCAGTGGTGGTGGCGCTGATCCCACTCCTGTGGGTGCTGCTCACCGCGATCGTCAAGGGCTTGCCCGCTTTGACGTCCGCCACGTGGTTCACCAACTCGCTCAGTGGGCTCGCAGCTTCGTCGATGGGCGGTGGTATCTATCACGCGCTTGTCGGTACGATCCTGCAAGGGCTCGTATGTGCGGTGATGTCGATCCCACTCGGACTGTTCGTCGCGATCTATCTCGTGGAGTATTCAGACCGGAAGTCGCGCCTGGCCAGGGTGACCACCTTCATGATCGATATCCTCAGCGGTGTCCCGTCTATTGTTGCGGCCCTGTTCATCTACGCGCTGTGGATCACGACGTTCGGCTTCTCCAAGTCGGGATTCGCCGTGTCGCTCGCACTGGTCCTGTTGATGGTTCCCGTTGTAGCTCGCAGCACGGAGGAGATGCTCCGCGTCGTTCCACAGGATCTGCGCGAAGCGTCGTACGCTCTGGGAGTTCCGAAGTGGAAGACCGTTGTCAGGATCGTGCTTCCCACCGCACTGCCTGGAATCATCACCGGCGTCATGCTTGCACTCGCTCGGGTGATGGGCGAGGCAGCTCCGCTCCTGATCCTGGTCGGATACGCGCCCTTCATCAACTTCGACCTGTTCAACGGCGAGATGGGCACGCTTCCCGGTGTCATGGTGGCCGAGATGAACAATCCCACTGCGGCCGGCACCAACCGAATCTGGGGTGCGGCGCTGACGTTGATCCTCCTCATCGCATTGCTCAACGTTGTGGCCAAGATTGTCGGCCACTTCTCACAGATCCGCACCAAGTGATGCATAGACTTGAATTTGATCACCGATCAGTAGGGAGCCGGTAATGGCCAAGCGCCTTGATCTCAAGGACGTCAACATCTTCTACGGCAAGTTTCATGCCGTCGCAGATGTGAGGCTGTCTGTTCCGCCGCGGAATGTGACTGCCTTCATAGGCCCTTCCGGGTGTGGAAAGTCGACCGTCCTGCGGTCGCTGAACCGGATGCACGAGGTGACTCCTGGTGCACGCGTTGAGGGTTCGATCCTGCTTGACGGTGAGGACATTTACGATCCCGCCGTCGATCCAGTCGGTGTCCGCAAGACCATCGGTATGGTTTTCCAACGACCCAATCCGTTTCCGACGATGTCCATCAGGGACAACGTGGTGGCTGGGCTCAAGCTGCAAGGAGAGCGCAACAAGAAGCGGCTCGACGAGATCGCCGAACAATCCCTGCGTGGAGCGAATCTTTGGAACGAGGTCAAGGACCGCCTCGACAAGCCGGGCGGAGGTCTGTCCGGCGGTCAGCAACAACGCTTGTGCATCGCCCGCGCGATCGCCGTTTCACCCGACGTGCTCTTGATGGACGAGCCGTGTTCGGCTCTCGACCCAATTTCGACCCTTGCGATCGAAGACCTCATCACGGAGTTGAAGAAGGACTTCACGATCGTGATCGTCACCCACAACATGCAGCAGGCAGCGCGCGTCAGCGACCAGACCGCGTTCTTCAACATCGAGGCCACCGGTATGCCGGGTCGGCTCGTCGAGGTCGACGACACGGAAAAGATATTCTCCAACCCGGCGCAGAAGGCCACCGAGGACTACATTTCGGGCCGGTTCGGATAGAAGGCAATTGCGTCGAGACGCCCCGACCGCGAGTTCGGTCGGGGCGTCTCGACGCGAAATGGCTTGGAAATACTACGGTTCCGGGTATGCCGTGAGGTTGTCGGCGTCGGCGTTGACGGTCTCCGTCTCGTCGGGAAGCTTGCCGGTGACCAGGAAGATAACCCGACGACCAACCTCGACGGCGTGGTCGGCGAAACGCTCGTAGAACCGTCCGAGCAGGGTGACGTCGACGGCTGCGGCCACGCCGTTCTTCCACTCACGGTCCATCAGCACCGTAAACAGGTGACGATGGAGGTCGTCCATGGCCTCGTCCTCTTCGCGAAGGCGCGCAGCCCTTTCCGGATCGCGGGTCTCGAGAACCTCGCGGGCGGCGGCGCCGATGGACACGGCGATGCGGCCCATCTCGGCGAAGTAACCATTGACCTCTTCCGGAAGTACATGGTTGGGGTGCCGGCGGCGTGCGATCTTGGCGACGTGAAGAGCCAACGCTCCCATGCGGTCTATGTCGGCAACGATCTGGATTCCACTGACCACGGAGCGGAGATCACCGGCAACCGGTGATTGCAGGGCGAGGAGCGCGAAGGCCCGCTCCTCGCAGACGGTGCTCAGTTCAGTGATCTTGTCGTGCTCGCTGATCACCTGCTCGGCCAAGGAGAGGTCGGCCTGGAGCAACGACTGGGTGGCTCGGTCCATGGCGGCCCCCGCGAGGCCCGCCATTTCACCGAGCAGATCGGCAAGCTCGGTCATCTGTTCTGTATAGGCCACTCGCATGGGGCTATACATTACGGTGTCCGATAAACCAAGTCATGATTTTGCGATGAACGCGGGGTGAATGAATGCGCTGATAGGCGGTCTTGTCAGCAGGACACGTCACCCGCGTTCACCACGGCAAGATCGGTCGGGATCTCCGCTCCGACAGATTTGCCGATACGAACATCTGACACATTGACCGGAGTGTCGGACGCGATCGGTGTCTGTACGTTTCCGGAGAAGTTGGAGCCGAGTGCGACCTCGATGACCGTGCCAAGTCCCTTGGCGGACTCGAGGACCGCCCCGGGAAATGACGACGCGAGGGTGGCTGCCTCGGCCTCGTGTGTCGGCGAGAACCGCACGACGGTGTCGTCGGTATTGCCCGCCAAGTAGTTGCCGACATCGTAGATCTGGAATCCCTCGGCTTCCAGGTCCGCCGCTACCGTTGCGGCCAACCCCGCCTCGCCTGTCGCGTTCGAGACCTGAACGTTCACACTGGACGGGTCGACGGTCTGAACGGACTGTGGCTGCGGTTCCGGTGCCGCCTCGAGGATTGGTTCAGCGCGCTTCTCGCCGGGCAGGTCGTCGTCGTCGATGATCGCGCGGAATATTGCCTTGATGTCGTCCATTCGGGGAATTTCGTTTCCCCAGTCATTGGTGCCAGCGGTGGGCACCGTCAGGAAGGTGACTGCGCCTGCGTCGACATTCTGCAGGGAGCGCCCCAGTGTGATCAGGGACTCGGCATCGACGTTCTCGACGAACGTTTCACTGGTGAACGCGTTGATGAACCCGTTGAGTTTCGCGGGATTCAGCAGCACCTGACTCGACAGTGCTCCGCCTAGCAGGGAGGACAGGAATATCTGCTGCCGATTGATCCGCCCGTAGTCGCCAGTGCCCTCCGTCGCTACGTGCCGGGCGCGAACGAAATCCAGCGCGGTCTTTCCATCCAGCAAGTGAGTCCCCGCTTCAGGAATGACGGTGCCGAGGATTCCGTCATGGAGCGGTTGCTCGGTACAGACCTCCACACCGCCGATCTCGTCGACCATGGACTCGAAGCCGGCGAAGTCCATGCTCACGAAGTGTCCGATCTTTAGTCCGGACATCTTCTGAATCACTTTGACCAGGCATTTCGGCCCACCCAGCGCGTAGGTGGCATTCAATTTGTCGCCATAGGCTGCCGGATACTTCGTGTCTACGTAGGTTCCGGTCTCGTTGTCCCAGCCTTGGCAGGCCGGACGCTCGACGTCGAGGTCGCGGGGAAAGGACACCGCTACCACCCTGCTGCGATCGGCGGGGATGTTGACGAGCATCACAACGTCGGCCCGCGCACCCTCGGCGTCTTCGACAGTTCCTGCGCCGATCTGGCCGCTCGCGCCTGCACGGGTGTCGGTACCGACGATCAGATACGTCTCGTCGCCCATCTGCCCGAGCGCGTCGACGATGTCCTCCGACTCTGTGTCGAGGGCCGCGACCTGGCCGAACTTGCCCATTGTGGAGTTGAGGTAGCCCCAGACAGTACCTGTTCCGGCAAGCGCGCCCACCGCCACCAGGGCGACGATGGCACGTCCAGCTTTGCGGAGGCGTTTGCGCCGGCGAGACCGGTTCAGCGCCACACGCGTGAGTCCCGGATTGCCGACTGCGCGGGGTGCAGATGCGCTTCCCGGAGTTTCCGTGAGCCACTCGGGTGCAGAACCTTCGCCCGGCGGAACCGGTGTCGGCGATCGTCGTGTGCCGACGTTGGGAATGACCTCGGTGGTGTCCGGATCGCTGTTTTGGTTGCGAGGCTCGGGGCGCTCTACCCGGAAGGGGTGCTCGGTCGGGGCAGGGCGTTCGGGTGGTGGCTGTCGCGGCGGAACCGGGCGTTGACGACCCATGCGGGCATCTCGATAGTTTTGATCAGCGAGCGGGCGCTCCCAGGGGGCGCGGGATCCGGGAGCCGGTGGTTCCGAATTCTGATCATCACCCACCGATTCAACCTGCCCCTTCTTGCCTACTCGACCGTTCGTCGGCCCTGACGATTCCAGTCATGATACTTAGTGATGTTCAAGGCTTCGCAAATGAAGCGGTGTGAGATGTGTTCTTTATCTACTAGCCGCCGGAATGCATCATTTCGGCGCCGGCGGGGACCAGACAGTCCTCGGGGTCGTCGAGCCAGCCCTCGGGGAGCGCGACGGTACCCGGTGATCCCTGACGCCCGCGCGGTCCCTCTGCGTCCCTGGGAAACGGGACGGTGGGGTCGAGTTGCTCGAGGAGACTGTCGAGTTCGGTGAGGGTGCTCACCAGGGCCATCGCAACTCGCAGTTCGGACCCGGCGGGGAAGCCCCGCAGATACCAGGACACGTGCTTGCGAAGCTCTCGGAGTCCCTTGTCCTCACCGTGGTGGGCGGCGAGAAGCTCAGCGTGCCGGCGGATGATGGTGGCAACTTCGCCGAGGGTGGGAGGGGTAGGTATCGGGTTTCCATTCAGAGCGGCGCTCAATTCGGCGAACAACCACGGTCGTCCGAGGCAGCCGCGGCCGACCACGACACCGTCGCAGCCGGTCTGCGTCATCATCCGAACGGCATCCTCGGCCGCGAAGATGTCGCCGTTTCCGAGCACCGGAACCTCGCTGACGTACTCCTTGAGGCGGGCGATCTCGTTCCAGTCGGCAGTGCCGGAGTACCGCTGTGCGGCAGTGCGTGCATGCAATGCGATTGCCGCGGCGCCTTCGCCTGCGGCGATCCGACCGGCGTCGAGGTGAGTATGGTGCTCGTCGTCGATTCCGACGCGGAACTTCACGGTAACCGGGATGTCTGTACCCTCAGTGGCCTTCACTGCGGCGGCGACTATCCGACCGAACAGCGCACGCTTGTACGGTAGGGCCGCGCCGCCGCCCTTGCGCGTGACCTTGGGGACCGGGCATCCGAAGTTCATGTCGATGTGATCGGCCATGTCCTCGTCCACGATCATTTTGGCCGCGGCGTACGTGGTGTCGGGGTCGACGGTGTACAGCTGCAGTGAACGGGGGGTTTCGGTCGGGCCGAACGTGGTCATGTGCAGGGTCGCGGGGTGACGCTCGACCAGCGCGCGTGCGGTCACCATCTCGCAGACATACAGGCCGGACGTGCTGCCCGCGCGCGCCGTCTCGAGTTCACGACACAGCGTGCGGAACGCCACATTGGTGATGCCGGCCATGGGAGCCAGAACCACCGGGCTGCGCAGCTCTAGTGATCCGATACGAAGCGATGACATTGACAACCTCTTGGGAAGCGCTGGAACAACAAAATGCCCGGTACCGAATTCGGTACCGGGCTCAGGATAACTGTTGCGCTACGAAACCCGCTGCTCTTGCTTCTCGGCCTCACGGGCCAGCATGCGGTCGCGCTGCTCCTCGAACTTGGTGGCTTGGGCGTCGAGGTTCTCCAGGAACTTGCCCAGGTTTTCGCGGGTCTCTTCGCCACGGGCGGTGAGATCGCTCCGCTCGAAGATGTTCCACTTGCGCAGGACGGGCATGAGAACCTCGTCGAGGTGCTGACGGAGGTCGTAGATGCCGTGCTTGGCCATCAGCACCCCGTTGCGACGGAAGTTCGGCATGTTGGCCCCGGGCATCCGGAAGTTCTGGATGACCATGTCGATGGCTTCGAGCGCCTGATCGGGTGCGAGATCGAGAGCGGCACCACACATGTTGCGGTAGAAGATCATGTGCAGGTTCTCATCGGCTGCGATGCGCTGGAGCATCTTGTCCGCGATCGGCTCGTTGCACGCCTTGCCGGTGTTGCGGTGGCTGACGCGAGTGGCCAGCTCCTGGAAGGTCACGTAGGCGACGGAATTGAGGAAGCCCGCGTCGACGCTGGCCGGGGAGGCGAAGCCAGTGGTCATGTGCTCCATGCGGAAGCGCTCGAGCTCGACCGGGTCGACAGCGCGTGTCACCACCAAGTAGTCGCGCATCACGATTCCGTGACGGTTCTCCTCGGCAGTCCAGCGACCCACCCAGGTGCCCCATGCGCCGTCCAGCGAGAAGTGCTCTGCTATCTCACGGTGGTACGAGGGCAGGTTGTCCTCGGTGAGGAGGTTGGTGATCATCGCTGCCTTGGCGACCTCGTCGAGCTGCGATTGTCCGGGATCCCAGTCGATACCGCCCATCGCAGCGAAGTTGCGTCCTTCGTCCCATGGGATGTAGTCGTGGGGGTGCCATTCCTTGACCATGGAGAGGTGACGGTTCACGTTCTCTTCTGCAACCGGCGACAGCTCGTGGAGCAGCTCGAGTTGGGTCAGATCCCTCGCCATGCGCAATGCCTCCAGTAGCTCGAATTGACTTGAACTCGGTCGGACGTGGCCCAGCCTACGGCACCGTAGGTAGATTGGTAAGTGCATTTGAGAAGCCCGGAAAATGGTTGGAATCCGCCGCCCTTGGAAGAACCGTTCGAGGGGCTTCCAACGCGCCTAGCCTTTTCTGGGCGCTTTACCTCGGGGGTGTTTGCGAAGCACCGATCACCCCTTTTTCGACGTGTTGGTCCGCCGATTCATACAGATCTGGACCAGGTGATTGCCCGCAATCGAGTCCTGAGTGTTGCCAAGTCGTCGAGTATCGGTGCCCTCAATGGTGCCGAATATGCCTGTACGCCTGCGTGATCGGATAATCGAGACACTGTTGTTCCCTAGCATTCAACCCTGATGCGACTCTGCCTGGTGCACGAATACGAGTTGGCGCCATGCGGGCCAATGGCAGACTTGCCGTGGAGATCTGCTTCGTGCTGCTGATGGTTGTGATGTTGTGTCGCTCAAGATGTTCCGAAAGACTGCTGAAGGACTTGTGTCTGGCTGCCGGGTACGGGTGCCATCGACTCGGATCGACCAGCTTTGCCGCGTCTGCTCTGTGAATTAGAGGGCGGCGATACGTCTGTTGCGGTCCGGTTGGTTGCTCCCGAGAATCGTTACATGGGCAACGACATGAGTCGATCGGAAGGATTCGTCACCAGGTTGCCCGAAGCCATGCGTGTGGACGTCGAACAATGGGAAAGTCAACAGACTTTCCGGGTAAGGATCGAGAAGCGTTGCCAACTTAGGGAGACAGGTCATGACGGCTGGGAACAGTTCATCCGCCCCTGCAACGGAGAAATCGCGTTTGCCGGCCTGGGGGAGGAAGGCCATCGGCATCGCCGTTCTCTTGGTGGTGTTGGTCGTTGCCTACTTCATCCTCGCGGCCTACCTGCCGCGTGCATGGGCTCAGCGCGTTGGGGATCTGGCTAACGGTAGTTTCGGCAGCGGAATTCTGTGGGGTCTGTTGTTCGGATTCGTGTGCACGCTTTTTCCGTTGCTGCTGTTCTACGGGGTGTACAAGTTGCTGCGGCGACGACGGTTCAAGCCGATGCAGGTCGTGTTGCTGATCCTGGGGATCTTGGTGCTGCTTCCCAATGTCTTGACGTTGAGCGTCGTGCTCGGTGGCAACAGTGCCGCGCACGCGGGGGAGCGGATCATGGACGTGGACGCACCCGGATTCCGCGGCGCGTCGCTGGCAGGCGCGATCATCGGTTTGGTGCTGTTCCTCGGTGGAATCGGCGTCAGTTACACGTACCGCAAGCGAGGTGAGGATCTCGCCGAAATTCGGAAAGAAGTGAACGACAAGTAAGCCAGTCGTCTACCGGATTCCGGTGGGATGTCGGTGCATGCTCGTCTCGTGCCGACAACGCGCACGGGACTCACTTGCGTTCGAATCAGTTGCCGGTCGAACCGTTCGCAGGTAGACCCGAGTTCATGCTGTCCGCATCGCGCAGCCTCGATGTTGATCATCATGGCGGCGTGCTCCTGCGGGTGTCGAAACATCGCCCCCGATGGTCTCTCGCTGCCCGGACTCGAGCATGAGCAGAACTGCAAGGGGCTTCGCGAGCAACACGCGCTCGGGGTCCGATTCACCGAACCGGCTGCGGACGTTGTTCGGAATCGGCGCAGGCAATGCGATGGAGTCTTTCGACTGGAGCATTTACGCGACCTTTGCGGTGTTCTTTGCGCCGCAGTTCTTCCACAGCGGCAGTTCGATTTCCAACATCCTCGCTACGCTGGCCGTTTTCGCAGTCGGGTTTGTGGCACGCCCCTTCGGCGGGTTCCTCTTCGGCTGGTTGGCGGACATGAGAGGCCGTCAACTGTCGATGAGCCTGACGGTTGGTTTGGCTGCTGCGGGCAGCTTGGCAATAGGCTCCAGTCCTACCTATGACACCATCGGAATCTGGGCGGCTGTCCTCTTGGTGGCAGCCCGGCTGGTTCAGGGTCTCGCGCAGGGCGGCGAGCTGCCAGTCGCGCAGACATATCTCAGCGAGGTGGCGCCGCGCGAGCGGCGAGGGCTGTGGTCCAGCCTCATCTACTTCTCCGGCGGCATCGGGGTCATAGCAGGCACTCTGCTGGCCGCAATCTTGTCGTCGGCATTGACCGACGAGCAGATGCGCGACTTCGGCTGGCGGATCCCCTTCATCCTCGGGGGTATGTTCGCCCTGTTCTCTCTGCACATGCGTCGGAGGATGGCGGAAACCGAAACCTTCACGCGGGCAATCGAAGCGGCGAAGGCTGAGCCCGAGTGCGCATCGGCGTGGAAGAAGATGTGGCAGCGCCGAAGACTGCTGTTGAGCGTCTGTGGCGTGACGGTGGGTGCGACGGTGGTGTACTACGTGTGGGCGGTGTCGGCACCCGTTTACGCGATTTCCGTGCGGGGGGTGCCCGCGACCGGAGCGCTCTGGGCCGGCGTGCTCGCCAACTTGGTGTTTCTGGCTGCGCTTCCATTCTGGGGGATCGTTTCCGACAAGATCGGGCGAAAGCCCGTCCTGATCTTCGGTACGGTGGCGCTGATGTTTTTGCTGCACCCACTCAACTCGATCGTCAAAGGGCAAGCGTGGCAGCTGTTCATCGCGATGGCGATCGCGATGATCTTGATCGCCTGCATCACCTCCCTTCTGCCTGCCGTCTTCGCGGAACTGTTCCCGACAGGGATCCGGGCTACGGGGGTCGGCGTCCCTTACTCTCTCGTGGTCGCGTTGTTCGGCGGTACGGCGCCATACCTGCAGACATTTTTCGCGGACAAGGAGATTGCAAGTGCCTTTACCTGGTATGCGATCGGGGTGATGTCCATCACTGTCGTCACGCTCGTTTTGATGCCCGAGACCAAAGCCCGGGACCTGGATACGGCGAATTGACCGGCGCCCGGAGGAGCCGGCCGCTACCGAGTCGTACTGGCGGGCAATCTCGGACTCCGAGCGCGCATCGAAGGTGCCGGGTACATCCATCACGGTCTTGTGTTCGCTCGCGAGGTCGCGGTTGGCTTCCCGATGGGGCTTCGAACGAGCATCGCGACCAGGGCGAAACTGGTCAGAACGGTGCCCCCAGTAGGACTCGAACCTACGACCTGCGGATTAAAAGTCCGTAGCTCTACCAACTGAGCTATAGGGGCGCGGGGTGAGAGTCTAATGTGCCAAGGGCAAGCGCTGGCACAGCACCCCTGAGACGGTGTGTTGAGTGGAAGAGATAAAGGTCGGCTCGGGTGCGCACCCCCTGCAGTGCACCCGAGCCGACAGCAAATTATACCACTTGGTGTGTTTTCGAAGGTTATCGAATTCAACTACATATTCAACTACAACTTGATCCTGCAGCCCGTTAAACAGACAGGTTTAATACTTCTGGACTGTTTTGTAGGTTTTTTCAAAACGGGGATACTGTTATGCAATGTCACCGACCTCGTCCAACCAGGGCGATGGTGGGGACTACCACACCTGGAAGAAGGATGCATCGTCATGGCACGTCAACAAGAACGTGCGCGGCGCACCCGCGCCGCGCTGGTGGAGTCCGCTGCGATCGAGTTCGCCAAGCGCGGGTATGCCGCCGCGTCGGTCAACACGATCTTGGAAGGGTCGAACGCCACCAAGGGGGCAATGTACTTCCACTTCCAGTCCAAGGAAGACCTGGCCCGCGCCGTTCTCCAGGCCGGAGTGGAGCAGTTCACCGCCCTGACGGAGCGCTGGAAACGCCGTACCGATATCGGGCCTTTCGACGCCCTCCACGGCTTCGTGGTGGATCTGGCGAAGTTGTTCCATACATCTGTGATCGTTCGGGCAGAGTTCCGGTTGATCGTCGAGCCCGAGTTCTATCCCGACGTACTCTCCGGTGGCTCGCAGGTGTGGGGGCGCACGGCGCATGAGCTTGCCGTCCGTGCAGAGGGGCAGGGGCTGCTGCGCGCTGGTGCCGATCCCGAGAAGTTCACCCGCGTCCTGGCTGCCTCTCTCGCCGGCCAGAGGTACATGTCGGACATGATTGCGCTCGAGGGAGACCTCGGCACACGGTTCGAGGAATCACTCGACGTGGTCCTCGCGGCGATGGCCTCGAAGGAATGGTTGGAGAAATTCGAGAGGGAGGGATGGCCAGATTGCGGCTCGGAACTGCCCGAATTGTAGTCTGAACTGGCGATTTGGGGATTTCTCGCTTTCTGTCCTAAGCTATCCAAGCTCCCAACGGAATGCCGTTGAGGTACTGGTTCGGAGAAATCCGACGGGCCCCCTTCGTCTAGCGGCCTAGGACGCCGCCCTTTCAAGGCGGTAGCGCGGGTTCGAATCCCGTAGGGGGTACGTTTGACCGGTGTCGAGCATGCGGTATGGTTCGGCAGCAGCAAATGTGACAATTAGGATCGTGTTGCGCTCTATAGGCGCTCTACGTTCGTAATACACAGCAGGACAAAGCAAGGCCCTGTGGCGCAGTTGGTTAGCGCGCCGCCCTGTCACGGCGGAGGTCGCGGGTTCGAGTCCCGTCAGGGTCGCAGGAGTGTTGCCGGCGTTCACCGTTGGCAGCATATTGCGATTGGCATTCGGTTCGGGTGCCGCCCGGCCAGGTAGCTCAGTTGGTACGAGCGTCCGCCTGAAAAGCGGAAGGTCGCCGGTTCGATCCCGGCCCTGGCCACCACAAGATGTCGAAACCGGCGTTGTCGAACGCGTCGGCAGCGGGCTTTCTCTGGTCCGTATGCCAAGTAGGTGACGCAGTCCGTGGTCCTGCAGCCATACACGGGTGGCTAGGCTAGCCTCCATGACCAGTGCAGGAGAGCCCATCGTGGCGGGTAGCGACGGGTTGCTGACATTGCTACGCAATGGCCAACTACCTTCCCGCGGTGCCAAGGCGCCGCAGCGGGATCGCTATAAACGTGTCGTCGCAGCTGCGATGGAACTCGCCTCCGAGGGTGGGTATGACAGTGTGCAGATGCGTGCCATCGCAGACCGCGCCCAGGTCGCGCTTGGAACCGTGTACCGATACTTCCCCTCCAAGAACCACATGCTCGTGATGGGGCTCTTGATGGTGTTCGAGGAGATGCGCACCCGGTTCGAGGACGTCGAGATCCCGGGTGCGACGCCGTCCGAGCGCATTCTGTTCGTTCTCAGGAAGAACACGGAAGTGCTCGAGAAGGACCGCCTCAGGTACGAAGCCATGGTGCGCGCATTCATGTTCGCCGACGCGTCCGCGACGGCAGAGTTGGATGCCTTCGGTGCTTTGATGACCGAGATGTTCGCCAAGGCCATCGGCGTCGACAAGGTCTCCGACGACCAACTCAATGCGATCCGGGTGATCGGCGACGTGTGGATGTCGAGTCTGGTGTCATGGGTGGCGGGCCGAATTTCCGTCGACGAGGTTATGGCCCATCTCAGTCTTGCCGTCCGCCTGGCTTTCCGGAGGCTGGGGGGGTAGTGCGTGGGCGGGGGGACTCAACCTACCGGCGACGCCACAGCTGTTCGAGATCAGGGCCGTCACCGTTCTGCTGCGTGCCCCGATATCGCACCGCAAAGACGACCCATCCTATGGCGACTATGAGCAGGAAGCTCACCAACCTGTAGACGACGATCGCAGACACCGCTTCGGCACCGGTCATCCCACTTGCGGTAAGTGCAGGGACCAGAACTGCATCCATGACGCCGAGTCCACCGGGCAGAAGCGGGATCGCCGAGCCGGCCGCGCTGCCGGCCGCATATGCTACGGCGAGTCCGGCGAAGCCGGGGTGCCCCCCGATCGAGTAGCACGCGAATGCGAGACAGGAAACGTCGGCGATCCAGTTGAACAGCGACCAACCGAATGCGCGCACCGTGTCAGTACGCTTCATCCGGACGGCGCTCAACTGGCTCACTGTGTGCTTCCACCGGCGAACCCCGGTCAGTGGAGGCCTTTTTCGCAGCGAGTTGAAGGCGCGGAGGGCGGTGATGCCCACGCCCTCGAGAGCGTTCGGTCTAGTCGCCGCATACTGGGCGAGGATGATGAAGGCGCACAGGGCGCCGAACGTGAAGATCAGTGAGAACGGGTTGGTCGCGGCGCCCACCAGCAGAGCCCCTGTCAGCCCGACGATCGCCAGCCCGACAGCTTGGAGTGCGCCGGCCATCACGAGTTGCCATGTCGCGACGACAGGTGTCGCGCCCCAGATTCGGGTCTGCCGGTAGATGAAGGTTACGGACAGCACCGGCCCACCCGGGAGTGTTCCGCTCATGGAGTTGGCGGCGTAGGTGACCGCCAGAGACTGCCGCTGCCGCACGTGCACACCCGCGACCCCGAGCAGGCACCTCTGGACACGCGCAAAGCTGGACATCGACGCCAATGATGCAGCGATGGCAGCGGCCACCCATCCCCAATGCAGGTCGCCGAGGTTGCGGACGCTATCGGACAGGTCCGGCCAGATCAGGATCAGCTCGACCGTGAGCACGGCGACGAGTACGCCACCGATTACCCATTCGGTCCGCAGTCTGCGCGGCTTCCGGTGATTGTCTTCGGCGTCGGTCATACGAGTCCATTACGCGTGGCAGGTGATTACACCGTATACCCGCCATCGGCATCGTGTTCTCGTCTTGGTGGGCCGCGAATGTGAGCGACGATTCGTGTCCTGAACAACACGGCCTTGTCCGACTTGCGACCACCGCCCACCCGGTCGCTCGCGAACTCACCGAGAGCGTAGCGTTCGCTGCCTACGTGGAAGTGCGACTCTCGTTGGCGCCCAGCGTGTCCGGGCGATATTTGTCACTCGCTTCGGCAGATCATGATCGGGCAGGTTGCATGGTGGAGCAGATTCTGGCTTGTCGACCCCATCAGCGCGCCGAGCACCGGTCCTCGGCCATGACTGCCGACGACGATCAACTGTGCATCCTTCGCGTGCTTCATCATTGCGTCTGCTGCCGAGCCCTGCTCGGCAATCTGTGTCACGACTACATCAGGGAATGTTTCCGACTCGCCGGCTAGGCCCTCAGCGAGCAGAGCCTCTTCTTCTTGTCTCACGGCGTCCCAGTCCACGAGCAAACCTCTCGTTCCGCCACCCATCGAGGGGGAGCCCTGCCACGTGTGGACACCGACAAGGGGTGCGTCGAAGAACGACGCGAATTCGAATGCGCGTGTCACTGCCTCCCGGCTGAGATCGCTTCCGTCGATGCCGACCACGACCGGACGCTGGTCCGGCGGGGCACCTTCTCCCCGGAGAACGACGACCGGGCACGGCGCGCGGTTGGCCACGTGGAGTGCGGTCGAGCCGACGAACACAGAGCGGAAGGCTCCCGCACCCGTGGACCCGAGCACTATCAGTCTGGCTCGGGTTGAGGCTTCGAGCAGAGCGGCACCGCTGCGACCTGGGCTGATGGTGGTGTCCATCTCGAGATCGGGAAATTGTTGTCCCAGTAGGCTCTGAGCTGCGTCGATGATGGCTTCACCATCCTCACGGACCTGAGTGAGAAACCGCGACTCCAGCATCACTGCCGCGGGACTGTACATCGGGCCGTCCTGGGGGAGCGCGTGGACGAGGGACAGTGGGGCGTCCCACTTGGACGCAACCGCCGCGCCCCACAGGACCGCTTTGGTGGAGGTGTCGGAGCCGTCCAAGCCGACGACGACGCTGTGGCCTGCAGGTGTGCTCAAGGTGGGCTCCTTCCGTGACGCCGGTGCACGACTGAATGTGCCCTGCTCCCACAGTGCCTTACGTCCTGTCTCTACTTCCAGCGTTCCGGACCGACTTCCTTACCCCCTTCAAGTCCAACGCCATCCCTTGACGGGACGGAAACTACGATTCTGCCGGGACGGAAAATACGATTCTGCCGGGACGGAAAATACGGTTCTGACGGGATGCAAAATACGACTCTCGATGGCGCCCATCGTGTCCGGGCGCCATCGAGAGTCTTGCCAGGTGGTCAGTGGTGCTCTCGGCGGCAGATCATCACCGGGCAATGGGCGTGGTGGAGCAGGTTCTGGCTCGTCGAACCCATCAACGCGCCGAGCACCCGTCCTCGGCCGTGGCTGCCGACGACGATCAACTGTCCGCCCTCCGCGTGCTTCATCAGCGCAGTTGCCGGGGCACTCTGCTCGGCAACCCGTGTTACGGGTACGTCCGGATACATTTCCGACTCGCCGGCGAGGGACTCGGACAGGAGGGCCACTTCCTCCTCTTTCATGGCTTCCCAGTCCATCATCAGCTTTCTCGTTCCGCTCCCGAGCGTGGGGTTGCCC
Source organism: Rhodococcus sp. NPDC049939 (assembly GCF_040656415.1). Classification (NCBI taxonomy): domain Bacteria; kingdom Bacillati; phylum Actinomycetota; class Actinomycetes; order Mycobacteriales; family Nocardiaceae; genus Rhodococcus; species Rhodococcus sp. NPDC049939. Next base: position 391,615 of record NZ_JBFAMC010000003.1, read on the forward strand.
TGCCACGTGTGGACGCAGATCAGTGGTGCATCGAAGAACGACGCGAACTCGAATGCGTGGTTCGCCGCCTCCCGGCTGAGATCGCTTCCGTCGAGGCCGACGACCACCGGGCGCTGGTCCGGGGGACCGCTTTCTCCCCGGAGAACGACGACCGGGCACTTTGCGTGGTTGGCGACGTGCAGTGCGGTCGAGCCGACGAGCGCGGAGCGGATCGTTCCCGAACCGGTGGATCCGAGAACTATCAACCTGGCCCGTTCGGCGGCTGCGAGCAAGTTCTTGCCACCGGAACCCGGTGTGATGGTGATGTCGATATCGAGTTTGGGAAACTGCTGCTCCAGCATCTTTCGCGACTTGTCGATAATGGCCTCGCCATCCTCGCGAATCTCCCCAGGAGCCCGCTCTTCCATCGTGCCGGCCGCCGCGGGGCTGTACTGGTTCGCGTGGTACAGCGGGCCTTCACGCGGGAGCACGTGGACCAGGGACAGTGGGGTTTCCCACTTGGACGCGACCTCCGCGCCCCAAAGGGCTGCGCTGGTGGAGGTGTCGGAGCCGTCGATGCCGACGACAACGGAGTGACCGTGGGGTGTACTCATATTGGTTCCCTTTTATGACGCTAGTGCGCGACTGACCATTCCTGGCTCCACACTGCCCTGCGACCGGTCCCTACTTCAAGATTTTTCTCATCGATGTTTTCCTACTTCAAGATTGTTCCTGCACTTTCCTATTCCAAGCTATTTCTTACTTCAAGATCTTTCCTGCCGCGGTTTTTGCTCTCTTCCAGTACGGCTTCAACTCCGCTGCGAGGGAGTCACCGATCGTCAGTTCTCGGTGGAAGAGCATCCCGAAGCCGAAACCTGGGCTCGATTGGGACGAATGCCGGTTTTCGGCCGCCATGCGGAGAAGATGCTGTCGTGACATCACCGCGTCCTGATAGTCGCCGAGGACGTCCTGGAATTCCTTGAATGTGTCCAGGGCATGCTCCGACCTGCCCGGGCTGAGTTGCTGCGTCGCTTCGATGGCGTAGCGCATCCGTTTCGAGCGCTTGCGCGCCAGGTGAATGAGCACGTCGCGATCTACACGTGCCTCGGACTGTCGCGCCCGCTTCACCCGATGCTCGACGGAGCGTGTCAGCTTCCGCAGAGTGCTCTTGACCTCCGCGGCAGAGGGTGCGCCCTTGCCGGACTCGATGCCGACGCCGAACGCATCCAAGGAGGACAGCAATGCCAGATAGCGGTCTGAACTCAGCGTGGCGAGTGCTTCGAGCCGTGTGGAGGCGACAAGACCGGAGAAGTACTCGTCGAGTCGCGCTCGCACGATCTCCCGGTCGGGCATCTCGTCGATCTCGTCGACGGCAGTGACGAGCCTGTCCCACTGCACTTCGGCGTCTCGTAGATCAGCCAGGCTTCGTCCCAACCATCGCAGTTCGTCGATGAGGTTCTCCGTGGCTTCCCTCGAGCTCAGGTGGGATCCGTATACCCGCAACACACTGCGGATGCGCCTCGCCGCCACCCTGAGGGCATGGACGGAATCGTCTGTGCCGCGTCGGACCTCGACGTCTGCGCGAATGAGAGCCTGGACCTGTGTATCGAGGTACTCGCTCAGCAGGCGTCGCGGGCGGGGCTTCTTCGTCGTCGCTTTCGCAGACGCACGGCGTGACGGCAAGGCGACGGCGTCACCGAGTGCCCGCCGGAGTTTGGAGGGACTGCCCGAACGTGTCATTCCGGATTCGACAAGGCGAGAGTCTATGGCGTCCAACAGGTTCTGATCACATTTACCCTTCTCCACCTCGATCTCACGCCACACCCGCTCGTCGGGACCTGAGGTGCCGTCGGGGACAGCGGCAATGACGACGTCCGACACGACTTCCGCCAGCGTCGTGCCCGACGAGTCCAAGAGGCGATGACGCTCACGGTCGGTGCTGATCAGGGCAACCGGGTTCACAGTGGCGCCGCGAGTGATGGCGATGAGCAGATCGGTGAAGGCAGCGGGAACCTCGACGCCGGATTCCGCGGCGTCGGGGGGTAGTTGCAATTCGGTTCTCGAGTCCGTCCCGGCGGGAAGTTTCAGATGCCATCCTGCGTCGTCTCCGCCTTCTCTGCGGCGGAGTGTGATCCCGGATTCCAGGAGTCGGAGGTCGATGGTGTCGTAATAGAGGGCTGAAAGCTGAATGGAATCGATCAGCGGTTCCCTGTAGACGCCCGGCAGTCCGGAAAGGCTTGGAATCTGCTGATCCGAGCCGGACTCGTACTTCCGCTCCACCTCGGTGAGGGCCTCAGGCGTTGGTGTACTCATGTCACCATCATTCATTTTGGAGCTGGTGAATGGGAAGCCCTGTCATGTGGGCCAGTCGAGGCAGCGCTTACTGGTGAAGCGGCGTCGTGCACCGGAGTACGGATCTTGGAACTCCACCGATAGAGCAAGCAGCTGAAGCGGTGTCGAATAGTCTTGGGCATCAACATCATAGAAGTCAGGGTAGAAGTTGTCGCCGTAGATCGGGATGCCTAACGAGCTCATGTGGACGCGCAACTGATGCGTCTTGCCGGTGTGGGGCCTGAGGCGGTACCGGGCGGAATCGCCTCGCACCTCGACCAGTTCGATGCGGCTCTCACTGTTGGCCGGCCCGTCTACCTCGTAAGCCTTCAAGATGCCGCGTTCCTTGATGATCCGGCTTCGGACCGTGGCAGGCAGTTCTAGGGCGGGGTCGTAGCGGGCCAGCGCCTCGTAGTCCTTCGTAACCTTTTTCTGATCGAACAGCGACTGGTAGCTGCGTCGCACCTCAGGTCGCACGGTGAAGATCAGAACCCCGGCAGTCAACCGGTCCAATCGGTGCGCAGGAGTCAGTTCGGGGAGATCGAGAAGGCGTCGCAGGCGGACCAGTGCCGACTCCGCGACGTACGCACCGCGGGGCGTACTGGCAAGAAAGTGGGGTTTGTCGATGACAACCAGGTTCTCGTCGCGGTGGAGGATCTCGATCTCGAAGGGCACCCGGCTCTCGACTGGCGGATCCCGGTACAGGTAGACGAACTTGCGGGGCGTGAACCGGGTGGATTCGGTGATCGGCAGGCCGCGCTCCTCCACTACTTCCTCGGCGGCCACCTTCTCTCGAAGCCGGATCTCGTCGTTCGGAAATCGTGCGACGAGGTATTCGAGGATCGTGGACCACGCGCCGTCGTCCGGCATCCTCAGTCGAGTCGGGTTGAGGCCGTTGCGGACGGGAAGCGGAGCGTCGGGCACTCTGCCACGGTAGTCGAGGCCCCGACTCGTCGTTGACCGCACGGACAGTCGGGGGTGCATCCGCTAAGTTTGTTATTACTTGTGACGTGGGCCACTCTCGGCTGGCCGAACGGGCGCGTCATCGGAGCAACTCGCGAGAGGTCTTGGTGATGGTGCATCAGCGGACATTTCGACCGGTTACAGCAACGATGTCTCTCATGGTGGCCTTGGGGCTCGCGGTAGTTTCGAGCGTAACCGCGTCGGCCGATCCGACAGGCGGGGCGGCGGGCGCCCAATGGACGGCCGCGGTCGATGCGCCGCCCGCTTACCCGGTGATCGCCATCGACTGGGACGTTCCGATCACCATGAGTGATGGAACGGTCTTGAAGGCCAACGTCTATCGCCCGGCAGATGCGTCAGGCAAGCCGATCGACACCGAGATGCCCTCGGTCCTCAACATCACCCCGTATACGAAGTTGATCAGCAATGTCGTCGACTCTCTGCTCGCGGTACCGGGCTATCAAGACACGGTCGTGAACCTGGTGAATTCATACAACCTGGCAGGAACGCCGCTCGACGGAGTCGATGAGCTGGCGAGAGTGCTGACGGGGGGCGGCTTGCGGGTGTTCGCAGTCAACCGTGACCTCGTTCAGAACGGCTACACCCAGGTGGTGGTCGACGCCCGCGGCACCGGGTTCTCCCAAGGCGAATGGCAGGCGCTCGGCCCCGTCGAGCAGCGGGACTCGGTCGAGGTGATCGACTGGATGAGCAAGCAGAGTTGGTCCGACGGTCAGGTCGGGATGGCAGGAGTGTCGTATTCGGCTGTCAACTCTCTGCAGGCCGCCGGACATCGGCCGCCCGCATTGAAGGCGATCTTTCCTACGGAGCCGGGTGACGACCTACTCCGCGACATCGTGGGTACGGGCGGTGCTCTGGGGGTCGGCTTCATGCCGGCGTGGCTGGCGTTGGTCAACGGGCTCAAGTTCATTCCCAACGTGCAAGACCTAGCGCAGGGGCGCTTCGACCAGCAATGGCTGCAGGACCGGTTGCGCGATCCGCTGACGCTGTTCCCCGAACTGATCGACGCCGTAACAGCGCAGAAGTGGAGTGACTTCGATTCGAACACGCTGCAGGTGGTGCAGGACGGTCAGTTCTATGAGGAGCGCAAGACGCAGACGCAGAACATAGCGGTTCCGACCATGCTCTACGGCGCTTGGCACGACCTCTTCGCGGATAGTGAGCCACGGCTGTACAACGAGATCCCGCTGCCTGCCGGCGAGAAGCAGTTGATCATGGGTAACGGCTACCACATCACTTTAGGGAGCGGTCTCGGAGAACCTGGTGCGCCACCGCGGCTGGATGTTCTCGAACGCGCGTGGTTCGACAAGTGGCTCAAGGGTATTGACAACGGAATCGAGGCGTACGGCCCACTCACCCTGTATCAGCAGGGCAATGGCTGGACGACCACCGATCAGTTCCCGCGAGCCGGTGTCGACTATCAACGGATGTACCTGTCCGGAGCCCCCAGCGGCACGGCCGGTCACGCGGCGTACGACGGCAGCCTGATTCCGTCGGAGCCCGTCGAATCGGCCCGGCTCACCGTCTCGCCTGGCCTGCGCGGGTTTTGCTCGAGAGACGCGGTACAGGGAACGGCGGGCGCGGCCGTCGTCCTCGGGTCGGTGTGCAGCAAGGACTCCCGGTTTCAGGAAGCCGAGGGATTGACGTTCACCAGCGCTCCAGTCGAGCAGCCCACTGCGTTGTCGGGACCGATCAACCTGCACCTCGAAACGGTACTCGACGCCACAGATGGATTCTGGGCGGTCACGCTCAACGACGTCTCTCCCGATGGCACTTCGACTACTCTCACCAATGGGGCGCTCACCGCATCGATGAGAGCTGTGGACGACTCGAAGAGTACGAAGTCGGCGAACGGCGATTACACTGACGCCCAACACTTTCTGACGTTGAAAACCCGCCAGCCCCAGGCTCCGGGTGAAGTGACTCCAATCGACATCAATCTCATTCCCACCGATGCCGTTTTGGCACCTGGGCATCGGCTACGCGTCGATGTGTACGCGAGCAGTGTTCCCCGGTACCTACCGATCGGACCGGTGCTCGCCGAGAGTCAATTGAGGCCACAGCACGTTCAACTCGCTGCGGACCGGCCGAGCTTCGTCAATCTTCCGCTGGTCGGGGGGCAGGTGTGGTGACGAGTTTCGCCGCGAGCGACGCCGTCCGTAGTCTGAAGCCATGACCAAATGGACAGAATCGGACATCGTCGATCAGCACGGCCGCACATTCGTCGTTACCGGCGCCAACAGTGGCCTGGGCGAGGTAGCTGCGCGAGCTCTGGGTAAGGCCGGTGCGCACGTTGTCCTCGCCTGCCGCAACACCGACAAGGGAGAAGTGGTCGCGCGATCGATCGGTGACAACGCCGAAGTTCGTCGTCTCGATCTGGCGGATCTGAAGTCCGTGCGCGAGTTCGCCGCAGGCATCAATTCTCTCGATGTGTTGGTGAACAACGCAGGTGTGATGGCAGTGCCGCAGAGCAAGACCGCCGATGGATTCGAAATGCAGATCGGCACAAATCATCTGGGACACTTTGCGCTGACCGGGCTGCTTCTTGACAAGATCACCGATCGCGTCGCCACGATGTCGAGTGGGATGCACCAGATCGGATCCGTCGATCTGGACGATCTCAATTGGGAATCCCGCAGGTACAGCCGGTGGGGAGCGTACGGGCAGTCGAAGCTTGCAAATCTTCTGTTCACATACGAGTTGCAGCGCCGGCTATCGGCGGCGGGTTCGGCGGTCAAGGCCGTGGCCGCACATCCTGGCTACGCGGCGACGAACCTGCAGTCACACACCGAGTCGATTCTGGACAGGGTGATGGGGGTCGGCAACGCGGTCTTCGCGCAGTCGGCGGAGATGGGTACGTTGCCGATGCTGTATGCGGCCACCGTTTCCGATGTGAAGGGCGGCAGTTACATCGGGCCGGATGGACTGGGTGAGCAGCGTGGTTACCCGAAGGTGGTCAGTTCGAACAAGAAATCGCGGGACGAGCGGACCGCAGCCGCTCTGTGGTCGCTGTCGGAGGACTTGACGGGCGTCGAGTACAAGTTCACCTGAGCCGACGCCCGATCAGTCCGCTACTCAGTCTTCGGTTACCTCGAGGTTGACCTCGATGTTGCCGCGAGTTGCGTTGGAGTAGGGGCACACCTGGTGCGCCTTCTCGGTCAGGTCGAGTGCTTCCTGGCGCGGCAGGTTGGGAAGTGAGACCTCGAGGGTCACGGCCAAACCGAACCCGCCGCCATCGATCGGACCGATCCCGACGCGGGCGCCGACCGCCGAGTCGGTGACATCAGCCTTGCTCTGACGGGCGATCAGCTGCAGCGCCGAGTGGAAGCACGCCGCGTACCCGGCGGCGAACAACTGCTCGGGGTTGGTTCCGTCGCCAGACCCACCCATTTCTTTGGGGATAGAGAGGTTCAGGTCGAGCTTTCCGTCCGACGTTCGGGCGTGACCGTTGCGGCCCTCTCCGGTGGCGAGGGCCTCTGCGGTGTACAGAATGTTCATGGCCTAGTTCTTTCTCGTGGGGGTTGTAGCGTTCCAACGGTGGAGCGAATCGGTGAGGCGGGTCAGGGTGTCGCGCAGGGTGCCGAGTTCGTCGACGCCCATGCCCGTCGAGTGTGTGAGTTCGGACGGGATGCCCACGGCCTCGCTGCGAAGCGCGGCGCCCGCGTCCGTGAGGTGGATGCCGACCCTGCGTTCGTCGGCAGACTCACGCCGGCGTTCGACGAGCCCGAGGGTTTCGAGCCTCTTGAGTAGGGGGGACAGTGTGCCGGTGTCGAGATCGAGAGCATCGCAGAGCTCGCTCACTCCGCGACCGTCCTGTTCCCACAGCGCCAACAGCACAAGGTACTGCGGGTAGGTCACTCCCAACTTGTCGAGAATCGACCGGTAGGTGGAAGTCATGGCCCGGGAAGCCGAGTACAGGGCGAAGCACACCTGGCGGTCGAGTGCGAGGTCATCGGTCACCGCTGAATAGTTGCACACAACTTAGTTGCGCACAACCTATTGGAGCGACGCCTACACTGTGGCCTAGTGACGTGGGGTGCTGTCCGGTCGGAATGCCGGGCGGCTGAGAACACACCCATTGAACCTGAACTGGGTAATTCCGGCGAAGGGATGTCGCGGAGTCGACGCGTGCGCTCATGAGACGTCTGTTCACCGGCGTAATGGAAGGTGAAACATGCAGTTCGACAAGCAAATCGTCCTCGTGACCGGGGGAGGCCGTGGTCTCGGAACCTCGATCGTGCGGTCGTTCGCGCGCGAGGGTGCTCGCGTAATCGTGAACTATCGGAACAGTCGGGATGCGGCCGAGGAACTGGCGTCGTCTCTCGGTGCAGGCATCGCGATTGCGCTGCAAGCCGACGTCACGGACGCGGAGCAAGTGAGAGGTTTGTACGCCGCAGCCGAGCAGCACTTCGGCTCTCCGGTGACGACGGTGGTCAACAACGCGCTGATCGACTACTCCTTCAACGGGGATGCCCGCGACGAGGCCGATGCCATCGCGTGGGAGGCGTTCGATACCCAGTTCCGGGGGAGCGTTCAAGCGGCTCTCAACACGACACAGGCTGCGCTGCCGGGTATGCGTTCTCTCGGGTTCGGCCGGATCGTCAACGTCGGAACCAACCTGTTCCAGAACCCGGTCGTCCCTTACCACGACTACACCGCCGCCAAGGCCGCGGTGTTGTCTCTGACGCGCACCCTCGCCGCCGACCTCGGTCCGGACGGCATCACCGTGAACATGGTGTCTGGTGGCCTGCTGCGCACCACCGATGCGAGCGCTGCGACGCCCGACGAGGTGTTCGACTTGATTGCGCAGAGCACTCCGTTGCGGAGCGTCACCACTCCGGACGAATTCGCCGACGCGGTACTGTTTTTCGCATCTCCGTGGTCGCGCGCGGTAACCGGCCAGAACCTCGTGGTCGACGGCGGACTGGTCAAGGACTGAAGTGATCAGGCAACTGCACTTCAACGCTTTTCTGTTCGGGTGCGGTCATCACGGTGCGTCCTGGCGGCATCCGGCGTCGCCGGTGGAACGGCTGGGCGATATCACCTACTACGAGGAACTGGCGCGGACCGCCGAACGTGGTTGCCTCGATGCGGTGTTCTTCGCGGACGGGCACTCGGTGCGCGATCCTGCTTCAGGTTCGTGGTGGTTCTTCGAGCCGCTCACCGCACTGTCGGCGATGGCTCGCGCCACCGAGCGGGTCGGCCTGGTGAGCACGGTGTCGACCACGTTCTACACGCCGTTCCACGCGGCCCGGATGCTGGCCTCGCTCGACCACATCAGCGGCGGCCGCGTCGGCTGGAACGTCGTGACGTCGATGTTCGACGCAGAGGCTCGCAACCACGGTCTAGAAGAGATGCCGTCGCACGACGAGCGGTATTCGCGTGCGGCAGAGTTCGTCGACGTGGCACTGGCCCTGTGGAATTCGTGGGAGCCGGATGCTCTCGTCCTCGACCGAGAAGGAATCTTCGCGGATCCGGCCAAGGTGAATCCGATCCATCATCGAGGCGATCACTTTCTGGTCGACGGACCACTGACCGTGCCGCACTCGCCGCAGGGCCGCCCCGTGCTGTTCCAGGCAGGCGCGTCCGATCAGGGGCGTGATCTGGCTGCCCGGTATGCCGAGGGAATATACGCAGTCGCCTACGACCTCGCGGCCGCACAGAGCTACTACGAAGACGTCAAGAGGCGCATCCGTCGGGTGGGCCGCGACCCGGACGAGGTCATCGTCATGCCAGGTCTGGTCACATATGTCGGATCGACCACCGAGGAGGCCCGGCGCAAGAAGGCGGAACTCGACGCGCTCCTACCGGTAGAGCAGTCGCTGGCGCAGCTGTCGATGTTCGTCCAGCAGGACTGCAGCGGGTGGGAACTGGACGCGCCGGTTCCAGCGCTTCCGCCGCTGTCCGAGTTCACCGGGCCGCAGGGCCGGTACGACACGATCCTGCGGATTATCGAGAAGGACCGGCCCACCGTGCGGGCCTTGCTGGGCACGTTGGCGGCCGGTGGCGGCCACTGCACGATGATCGGCACCCCGGAGTCGATCGCCGACGAGATCGAACGGTGGTTCCGCCGCGGCGGGGCCGACGGCTTCAACCTGATGCCGCCGCTATACCCGAGCGGCCTGGCCGACTTCGTCGACGAGGTGATCCCCGTGCTGGCGAAGCGGGGTCTGTTCCGTGCCCGGTACGAAACGAAGACGCTGCGTGCCCACCTTCGTGGAAGCGAGTAATCATGCCTGTGACAAATGCCCCACAAATCTGGGAATTGATTGACTATCGGGCACGTTAGTTGAGTCAATATTGCTCAACTTCCCACAGGAGGCACTCGGAATGCCAGCATTCTTCGGGCCACAGGGCCCCGGACGCATCGATATCAGCCGTCTCATGAGCAAGGCCACCCAGGAGCTCATGGCAGGTGCGGCACGGTTTGCCGCAGGTCGTGGTGACTCTGACCTCGATGCACTGCACGTTCTGCGTGTCATGGCAGAGCAGGACCCCGTCAAGTCCCTGATGCAGCGTGCCGGAGCCGACCCCTCGGCAGTCTCAGCCGCCGTCGAATCGCGGCTTCCCCAGAGCCGGAACGCGTCGAACTTTGCTGTGCCCACACTCAGCGGTGCGCTCAAGACAGCCCTGCTCGAGGCTCACCAACTCGGTCGGGCCCTCGGGTCCACCTACATCGACCCCGAGCACCTCTTCCTTGCGCTTGCCGCTGACCACGACCTCGCGGCAGGGAAGTTGCTCGCATCCGAGGGCATCACCCCGGAACGCCTGCAGACTGCGATACAGGGCGGTCCGGTCGAGGAGAATTCAGGCAGTGGGACGCCGACGCTGGACAAGTACGGCTTCGATCTCACCGAGCGTGCGCGCGGCGGGGGAGTCGACCCTGTAATCGGCCGGGCCGACGAGATCGAGCAGACCATCGAGATCCTGTCGCGCCGCACGAAGAACAATCCCGTACTGGTCGGCGAAGCCGGAGTCGGTAAGACGGCGATCGTCGAGGGGCTGGCGCAGCGCATCGTCGACGGCAAGGTGCCCGACCGGTTGACGGGTAAGCGCATCGTGCAACTCGATCTGTCGAGCATGGTGTCGGGCACTCGATACCGCGGCGACTTCGAGGAGCGCTTGAACAAGGCAATCGACGAGATTTCTGCCCACTCAAATGAATTGATCGTCTTCATCGACGAGGTTCACTCCATCGCGGGCGCCGGAGGTGGTGCCGAGGGCGCGATGGACGCGGGCAACATCCTCAAGCCGAAGCTGGCCCGCGGTGAGCTGCACATCGTGGGCGCTACCACGCTCGACGAGTACCGCACCCACATCGAGAAGGATCCGGCGCTCGAACGTCGATTTCAACCGGTGACGGTCGCGGAGCCGAGCACCGAGGACGCAATCGCGATCCTGTCCGGTCTGCGAGATCGGTACGAGGAGCACCACGGCGTCCGGTACACCGACGAGGCGATCTCCGCCGCTGTCGAGTTGTCTGCCCGCTACATAGGCGACCGCTTCCTGCCGGACAAGGCGATCGACCTGATCGATCAGGCCGGTGCCCGCCTGCGGCTACGGACACCGAGCCTCGACATCGAGGCGCTGAAGAAGAAGGTCGAGGAACTCGAACAGAACAAGAAACTGGCCGTCGCCGACGAGCAGTACGAGAAGGCATCAGTCTTGCGGGACGAGATCGCTCGAACGCAGGCGTCGATCGACGGCGGGAAGGACCTGAGCCACACGTCATCTGAGGTGACTGCCGAGCACATCGCCGAGGTCGTGTCGCGGGCAACCGGTATTCCGGCCAGCCAGATGACCGAGGAGGAGAAGGAACGCCTGCGCCGCCTCGAGGATGAACTGCACAGTCGCGTCATCGGCCAGGACGACGCCGTGAAGGCTATCGCCAGGGCTGTCCGTCGCAGTCGCACCGGCATGAACGATCCGGACCGTCCCGTGGGCAGCTTCCTGTTCCTCGGACCGACGGGTGTCGGAAAGACAGAGCTCGCGAAGGCTTTGGCCGTCACACTGTTCGGCGACGAGACCAAGATGCTGCGACTGGACATGAGCGAGTTCGGCGAACGGCACACGGTCAGCCGACTCGTCGGGGCTCCTCCCGGCTATGTCGGATACGGGGATGCGGGGCAGCTCACCGAACAGGTTCGGCGGAACCCATACTCGGTGATTCTGCTCGACGAGATCGAGAAGGCACACCCGGACGTGTTCAACACGCTGCTCCAAGTGCTCGACGACGGCCGGCTCACCGATGGCCAGGGTCGGACGGTGGACTTCAAGAACACCGTCTTGATCATGACCAGCAACCTTGGGTCCGACATCATTTCGAGCAAGTCCGGTGTCCTGGGCTTTACCACCGGTAACGCCGAGGCGTCCGAGAAGCCCTTGCGAGACCGGGTGATGGGCAGACTGCGCGAATCGATGCGGCCAGAGTTCCTCAACCGGATCGACGAGATCGTGATCTTCCGCAAGCTCGACTCCGAACAGCTGCACCGGATCACCGACCTGCTGTTGAACGACAGCCGGAAGAGGCTGCAGTCCAAGGGTATCGACATCTCGTTCAGCGACGCCGCCATCGACTGGATAGCTGAGCACGGGCATCAACCCGAGTTCGGGGCACGTCCGTTGCGACGTTCCATCCAGCGGGTCATCGACGATCGGATCGCCGATCTACTCCTCGACGATCTCCTCGTCGAGGGTGGCACTGTCACAGTCGGAGTGTCCGACGACGAGCTCGACCTCGTAGTCGTCTGAACACGGCGTGAGTGGCGAAGCGTGCCCCGGCACGCTTCGCCACTCACGTGTGTGAGTAGCCCCTTACCCGCCCTCACCGTTCCCGATCAGCACCTGGTGATGAGATTTGCACCGTATACCGTCCCCTGTGCATTGTGCAGGGCTGCACTGTGATCCGGGTGTCCGGGGTGCGCTGCCCTCCGCGCAAGAGGTGTGGCCGGATTGCCGCCGACCGCGGTGCGTGCTCGCCTCAGGAACGGCTACCTGCTACCCGAAGCAGTCAGTCGAGCAACTCGACTTCCCAATTTGCTTTCTGCACTTGAAGATCGATTCCTCGAATCCGTTGCGCGAGATCATCTGCCGTTCGCCGCAGATCGCTGACGGGCAACGCAGCGACGAAAACGAGTTCGGAGCGAAGCTGCCTACCGTATCGGTCCTGCTCACGCCCCGAGGCGGCATCCGCCGCTGCGGACACCACCCGATGTCGGATTCGCAGCATGTCCCGACGAGCGAGCGCGTCCGTGATGCTCGCATCGCCCAGTGGTGCAGCGGCATTCGTCCGATTGATTCTTCGGACGAGGACCTCCATTCGGTCCAGTACGCCCTCGAGTTCGAGGAGTAGCGACGCAGCGTCCTCCGCGGGAGACTCGCCCTCTTGATGTCGTGCGTTCGTGAGGATACGCGAGTTCAGTTGCTCCACCCTGCGGTTCAGATCTCCACGTTCGGCTAGTGCCTCAGCCAGCTTCATGTATACCTCCCTTCCTGAATTCGTTGTAGGACATAACGAACGGGAAGGGAAGGGTCGCGGCACCGAGTGGGTACAGAGCGAAGCGTACCGAACTCGTGGGTGAATTCCCCGGACCATCGTGTCGGAGAGAAATCTCTGCGGGCGCTCATGCGCCTTTCGTCGAGTTGAAATCGAACATCTCTAATGAGTACCACATCGCTGCTCGTGTGGCGACACCCAACTCGCCCCGATCTGGTTGCCGAAGGGTGATCGGCCGTCCTTCATCGATACGTCGCAGATGAGCTGTCACTGCGGAAAGATCGAGATCGTGACGAACGAGTCCAGTGAAATTGACCTGAGTAAGCAGGAGCTTCGCGAGGTGGCGGGCTACGCCGCAGAATGCGCTCGTCACGTGTTGCCGATCTTCGAAAGCAATCGGCCGGCGGACCCTCGTTGCCGGGAAGCGGTCTACGCCGCAGCAATGTTCGCAAGCGGCGGCCAACGCAGCAAGTCTCTGAGAGACAGTGCATGGGCAGCGAACAAGGCTGCGCGCGAGGTGGACGCCGCAGCCGCCCGCCATGCGGCGCGGGCAGCGGCGCATGCCGCTGCCGCTGCGTACTTGCATCCACTGGCAGATGCTCACCAGGTGAAGCACATTCTTGGGGCTGGCGCTCACGCAGCGAGGGCGGTCGAGCTCTCCGTCAGTGACAACGAGAGAGCTGGTGCCGAAAATCTAGAGCACGCGCGACTGCGCGCGACCTCGACCGTTGTCGCAGTTCTCGAGCGCTATCCTGCGGCACCGCTCGGTGGCGGCCGTGTCGGGGAGCTGCTACGGGATCTGGATGCATCCCTTCGCCGCTGAAGCGTGAGATGCCTGGAAGAGGGGCGTTCGGGTCGTCGTGCTCACTCGCGGATGACCCACTCGAAGGCGTTGGCCTTCGACCGGGCGCCCTCGGCGGCTTTCGACCGGTTCGGCTCGCCCAGTTCGGCGAGTGTCGCCTCCGACAATTGCACCAAAGACTCGAACGTGCTCGGGGAGAGCCATTCGGGACGGGTTGCGAACAAGAGGTCCTCGCTTGCGGTGTTGCCGCTCGCGCCAGGGGCAAACGGGCAGCCGCCGAGTCCGCCGAGCGCGCCGTCGACGGTCATCGCCCCGGCTGCGACAGCGGCGAGGCTGTTCGCGACCCCGAGCCCCCAAGTGTCGTGGCCGTGGAAGACGATGCCGCGCTGAGGAGTTTCCCACTGCACTCGCGATATCAGCGAGCTCACCTCGGCGGGGATCGCCTGGCCCAGAGTGTCGCAGATCACTATGTCGATGGCGCCAACCGTGCGGGGATCGTTCGCGATGTCGATCACCCGCCGTTGGGGCACTCGACCCTCGAACGGGCAGGTGAACGAGGTTGCGATGCACAGTTGGATACTGCCGCCGATCTCGTTCGCGAGTTCGATCGCGGCGGGCATCGCAGCCAGGCTGTCCTCGGTGGTCCTTCCGATGTTCGCCTGGTTGTGCGAGTCCGACGCGGAGAAGCAGTACTGGAAATGTTTGGCGCCGGCGGCGGCCGCCTTCTCCACGTGCCGCGGAGTGGCAACCCATACCCAGCAGCGGTCGAGTTCGTCCGGTGTGAGTTCGGTGATCACCTCGACGGTATTGGCCATGGGCGGGACGAGGTCAGGGCGGGCCATCGATCCGACTTCGAGGGCTGGAACTCCGAGTTCGAGAAGCCGCCGAGCGATCTCGAGTTTGCGGTCGGTAGTCAGCATCTTGCCGGTCAACTGCAGGCCGTCGCGGAGGGTAACATCCCTCAAGAGTGCGCGCGATTCAAAACTGAGAGTCATTCTGTCCAGCCTTCGGTGCGACGGATGATGGCGTCGATCTGATCAGGTGTCTTCCCGAGCACTGATTCGAGAACCTCGCGGGTGTGCTCGCCGAGGTCTGGTCCGATGTTGCGGATAGGCAGGGACGCATTGCCTATCACGGGCACGATGCCAGGGAACCCGACCTCTTTCTGCTGCGCTTCTCCGGTGTCGACGGCGAACTGCTGGATCATGTTCCGGGCGGCGTATTGCTCGTCGCTACAGATGTCGGCGGCGGTGTTGATCGGACCAGACGGCACTTGCGCCTCGTCGAGGATCTTCAGTGCTTCGTCGCGGGAGTGCCGGGCGGTCCACTCGCCGATCGCCGCGTCGAGTTCGTCGCGGCGGGCCCAACGCCCGGCGTTGGTCGACAGGTCCGGATCTGCGCCTAGGTCTGGACGTCCAATGGTGTCCATGTATCGCTGGAAGATGGCGTCACCGTTGCCGGAGATGATGATGCTGTCACCGTCTTTGCAGGTGTAGGCATTGGACGGGGCGATGCCTTCCATGCGTCCGCCGACCCGTTCGCGTTTGATGCCGTAGGCGAGATAGTCGGGGATGAGTGACTCCATCATCGACAGGATCGACTCGTTGAGGGCGACGTCGATGACCCGGTTGATCAGGGACGGGCCCGTAGCGCCGGTGACTTTTGCCGCCTCGCGTTGGAACAGTGCCATGACCGCGCCGAAGGCGGCGTAGAGACCGGCGATCGAGTCGCCGATCGACACCCCGACCCGTACGGGTGGACGATCGGGATCGCCGACCAGTTCACGGAATCCACCAGCAGCTTCGGCGACCGCGGCGAATCCGGGTCGCTGCGACATCGGGCCGGTCTGCCCGAACGCGGAAATCCGAGAGATCACCAGTTCCGGGTTGGCATCATTGAGCACCTCGGGTCCGATACCCCACTTCTCTAGGGTGCCGGGCCGGAAATTCTCGAGCAGGATGTCGCATTCGGTGGCCAGGTCGAGGACGAGTTGGCGACCCTCCTCGCTGCGCAGGTCCAGAACGATGGACTTCTTGTTGCGGTTGATCGTGCGATAGAGCATCGAGGTGTCGCCCGAGTAGAGGCGCCAATTGCGCAGTTCGTCGCCGGTCTTCGGGCGCTCGACCTTGATGACTTCAGCGCCGAAGTCAGCGAGAAGGCGCCCCGCGGTCGGTGCGGCGATGTAGTTGCCGAGTTCCAATACCCGTACTCCGCTGAGTGGGTGAATGGTGTTGTCGGAGACCATGATCTTCCTTAGCTGTCGTCGTATCTCGAGAGGACGAGGCTCGTGGGCCGGGACGAGGGGTATCAGCGCTGCCGATGCCACCGCCGCTCGCCGAACACGTCTTCAGCGTGCCATGTGACGGCCGACCCGTCACCGATTGGCGAAATTGCCGCGAATCCGCGCCACATGGCCGGCGAACCGTGGTGGGAGGCGAAGCTGCCTACAGTTCCGTGCGCACCAGCTTTGCCGCGTCGACGAGGTTGCGCAGCGACGCCTCGACCTCGGTCCGGTTGCGGGTCTTCAATCCGCAGTCGGGGTTGACCCAGAGTCGGTCGACGGGGACGATTTTCAGCGCTCTACGCAACGACGTGGCGATTTCCTCGACTCCGGGGACGCGCGGTGAGTGGATGTCGTACACGCCGGGGCCGACTCCGAGATCGAAGCCGACTGCCTTCAGGTCATCGAGAACCTCCATGTGTGAGCGGGCGGCCTCGAGGGACGTCACGTCGGCATCGAGATCGACGATGGCCTCGATGACGTCTCCGAATTCCGAGTAGCACAGGTGGGTGTGGATCTGCGTCGAGTCCGCGACACCCGACGTCGCGAGCCGGAAGGCGCGGACCGACCAATCCAGATAGGTCTGCCGATCCACCGCCCGCAGGGGCAGTAGTTCGCGCAGCGCGGGTTCGTCCACCTGGATGATTCGAATGCCTGCGCTCTGTAGGTCCATGGTTTCGTCACGGATCGCCATCGCGACCTGGTAGGCGGAGTCGGCCACGGGCTGGTCGTCGCGCACGAACGACCACGCCAGGATCGTGACAGGACCGGTGAGTATTCCCTTGACCGGCCGCCGAGTCAGCGACTGTGCATACGTTATCCAGTCGATCGTCATGGGATTCGTGCGGCGCACGTCGCCGTACAGGATCGGTGGCCGTACGCAGCGACTGCCGTACGACTGTACCCAGCCGTTTTCGGTGGCGGCGAAACCGTCGAGTTGTTCGGCGAAGTATTGCACCATGTCGTTGCGTTCCGGTTCGCCGTGCACGAGTACGTCGAGATCCAGCTTCTCTTGCAAAGCAACGACATCGGCGATCTCGGCACGCATCCGGTTCAGGTACTCGGCCTGGTCGATCTCGCCTCTGCGCAGCGCCGCCCGGGCCAGCCGGATCCGCGTGGTCTGTGGGTACGAACCCACGGTCGTCGTGGGGAGAAGAGGCAGCGACAACCCTGATTGCGCCTTCCGCCGTTCCAGTGCAGGGCTGCGTCCCACGTTGGGAGCCATGAGAGCTTCCAATTGGGCACGGACGGTGCCGTCGTGCAGGCGCGGGTCGGAGGTGCGGGTGGACGCCGCCGCACGAGCGAGAGTGAATTCGTCCTCGACGGATTCGCGACCGCTGGTCAGGGCGGAGCCGAGAACCACCACCTCGTGGACCTTTTCCGTGCCGAATGCCAGCCACGACCGCAGTGTTTCGTCAAGGCTGGACTCCGCGTCAAGGGTGTATGGGACATGCAACAGGGAGCACGACGTGGACACGGCGACCGAGCCGAGGTCTTCGACCAGGGCTGCGAGCGTGGCGGATGCCTGGTCGAGGTCGGCACGCCAGATGTTACGTCCGTCGACCACACCGGCGACGACATGTTTGCTCGCCAGACCGGGAACCGAAGCGAGCGAATCGGATCCGGCCACCAGGTCGACTCCCAGCCCCTCGATTCCGGTCGACGCGAGTGCTGGAAGTGCGTCGCCCAGGCTGCCGAAATAGGACGCGACGAGGATCGCCGGACGCGGATCGACCGCGGATAGCTGGTCGTAAGCGCTCTTCGTGCAGGCGATCTCGTCAGCCGTGCGGTCGGCGACCAGTGCGGGTTCGTCGATCTGCACCCACGCGGCGCCTGCTTCGGCGAGGAGAGTGAGCAGGTCCGCATACAAAGGGACGATTTCGTCGAGACGGTCGAGAAGAAGCGCGTCAGAGTCGACCGACTTCGACAGGAGTAGGAACGTCACCGGACCAACTACGACCGGGCGGGCCGGAATGCCCAGGGACAGAGCTTCTTCGAGTTCGCTGAGCACCTTCGACGGGTTGAGGGAGAAGGTGGTCGACGGGGAGATCTCCGGAACCAGGTAGTGATAGTTGGTATCGAACCACTTGGTCATTTCGAGTGGGGAAACCGTGTCGTTGCCACGAGCGGCGGTGAAATAGCGATCGAGTTCGTCCGCGATCCCGGCGACGCGATCGGGAAGGGCCCCGAGCATCGCTGCGGTATCGAGTATGTGGTCGTAGTACGAGAACGTGTTGACGGGTACGGAGTCGAGGCCGGCCCCGCGCAGATCGATCCAAGTCTGTCGGCGTAGGTCCTTTGCCACCGACTCGAGCCCGACCGCGTCCAAGCCGCCGGCCCAGTAGGACTCGACGGCTTTCTTGAGTTCGCGGTTCGGACCGATACGAGGTGAACCCAGCACTGTCGCTGTGAAGGTGAATGTCACTAGTTTCTCCGCATGGTTTCGACTCGAGGCCGCCAGGTTGCGCGCATGGTGACGGGTATCACTCCATGGTGACATGCGCGGCAGGGGTGGCGCAGATCACTGCTACGAGCTGCCGTTGGCAAGTCGAAGGGGAAGCCGCTACTGTGGCAGCCATGCAGCGCGCCTATTTTTGGTTTAGCAGGCCGGCCCCGGGTGGGTCGGTCGGCGTTACCACGCGCTGACTTCCACCCCAGAGCCGGATTACAGACCGGCTCGCGGGAATCTGCACAGTCATCGAGGGCCGGCCTGAGAACAGGAACCCGAATTCATGACTGCCACTCTCGACACCTCTACCGACAGCGATCTCCTGGACAACCAACGAACAGTGAGCATCAGTCCTCTCGTCGCCCCCAGCGTCGTGCGTCGTGAATACGCCCCCGACGACGTAGCGTCCGCGACCGTCCGCGCCGGACGTGCCGACACCGTCTCCGTGCTGAACGGCGAGGACGGCCGCCTGCTCGTAGTGGTGGGGCCGTGTTCGGTGCACGATCCCGACGCCGCGATGGACTACGCGCGCCGACTGGCCGCGAAGGCCGAGGAACTTCGAGACGACCTGCACATCGTGATGCGGGTCTACTTCGAGAAGCCCCGCACCACTTTGGGCTGGAAGGGCCTGCTCAACGACCCGCACCTCGATGGCACCTTCGATATCGACACCGGAATCCGTATGGGCCGCAAACTCCTTCTCGACGTGTCGTCGCTCGGGCTCCCGGTCGGGTGCGAATTCCTTGATCCGATCATGCCGCAGTACATCGCGGACCTCGTCAGCTACGGTGCGATCGGAGCACGGACCGCCGCCAGCCAGGTGCACCGGCAGTTGTGCAGTGCCCTGTCGATGCCGGTCGGCATCAAGAACTCCACCGAGGGTGACGTCCAGGTTGCCGTCGACGGCACCCGGGCGGCCGCAGCGAGCCACGTGTTCCCCGGAACCGACCTCGACGGACAGGCGGCTCTCATCCGCACCGCAGGAAACCCGGATTGCCATGTGATCTTGCGTGGCGGAAGTGATGGCCCCAACTACGACGCGGAGACGGTGTCCGACACCTTGGCGCGCCAGGACAAGGCCGGGCTGCCGAAGCGAGTCGTGATCGACGCCAGCCATGGCAACAGCAGCAAGAACCACGAGAAGCAGGTAGAAGTCCTCGGTGACATCGCCGCCCGCCTCGAGACGGGCGAGAGCGGCATCGTCGGTGTGATGTTGGAAAGCTTCATCGAATCCGGACGCCAGGACCTCACCCTGGGCAAGGCCGACGAACTCACCTACGGTCAGTCGATCACCGACGCATGCATCGACTGGAGCACGACGGCAGCGCAGTTGGATCGCTTGGCTCAGGCGGTAGCCTCCCGCCGCCGATAGTTACCGGACGCCTCGCGTTCGGAACTGGACGCTGATCCGGGGGCCGACTGGGCGGGTACTCTTCGGCACACAATGCTCCCAGGTGCGTTGGCAGGATCCACCCATCACCAGAAGATCGCCGTGCCCGAGTGAGTACCGGATCGAGTGCCCGCCACCGCGCGGGCGCAACATCAGCGCCCGTGCCGTGCCGAGAGACAGGATCGCCACCATCGTGTCCTCGGTACGGCTGCGGCCGGTGTCGTCGCCGTGCCATGCGACGCTGTCGGAGCCGTCGCGGTAGAAACACAGGCCTGTCGTCACGAAGCTCTCGCCCAGTTCCGGCCCGTAATGCTCGCTCAAGGCATCCCGGGCGGTGAGCAGTAGAGGGTCGGGGAGGGGGTCGTCCTCGTCGTAGAAGCGGACCAGGCGAGGGACGTCCACCACCCGGTCGTACATTCGCCTGCGCTCGGCCAGCCAGGGCACGGTGTCGGCGAGGGCTACGAACAACTCGTCCGAACCGGTCATCCAATTCGGACGTACGTCGACCCACGCGCCCGACGTCAGCGTGCGCCGTGTGACCGATGTGCCGAGTTCGCCCAGTTCGACGCCGAACCCTGCGTCGTCGAACAGTGAGGCCTGCAGCTCGTACCCCGAATTCGCGGAGGACATGAGTGCAGTCTATCGAATATCGAACATATGTTCCCATTCGTAGCCGGGGCTGCGGAAACAGGCCGGGACTTCGAGCATCAGCGACGGCGAGCTACGAGATGGACTTCAGGGAACCGGTGGTGGACGTCCGGGCGACTGATCGTCCTCCAAACTTCGTCGAAGCCTGCCCTCGAGAGTGCTTCGGAGAGACTGTCGGGATGCCAGCGCCACGCAGGTGCAACGGCGTGATCGAACTCGGAGATCTCGCTGACGGTGTCGGTGGTCTGGCCTGCGACCGCGACAAGTGCGCCGGGGGCCATCCGGGCGGCCCAACCGGCGAGGACGTTTGGGACATCGGATGGTGGTAGGTGAATCAGACTGCATCTGGCCAAGATGGCCGCAATGCTTCGTCCGCCGAGATTCGTGGACTCGAGCTTGGCATCGTCGTGGACGAAGCGCAGTTCGGGGTAGTTGCGCCGAGCGATCTCCAGCATTTGTCTACTTGGATCGACGCCGACCACGTCCAGTCCCTTTGCCGCGAGATCCGCGGTGATGTGTCCGAGCCCGCACCCGACATCCAGCACGACGGCTTCGCGTGGGCGCCGGCGTACAAGGTCTGCGAACGCAGCGACGACGTGGCGCTCGAGTGGGCTCTGGTACGGAGTCGGAAACGTCTCGGAATAGTGATCTGCGACAGCGTCGTACCCGGGTTGAGTCACCCTCGGATTATCCCTACGCGCAGACCCGGACAAGCCGAAGGCCCGGGCAACTTCTCGACGCGAGGCGGTGTCGGGTCACCCGATATCTGTGAGTTCGGTCTCGCGCCCGTCGCCGCTACCGTCTGCCGGCCTCTGGCGACCCGGCCACCAGAAGGCCCGGCCTTCGAGCGCCGACAGGCTCGGCACCAACAGCGGAGCCATGGCGAACGCGGCGAGCGCGACGCCGATTGCCACACCGAATCCGAGTTGGGCGAGGTTCGCCAGCCCCGTGAGGGTCAGTGAACTGAACGTGAGTGCGAGGATCAGCCCCGCCGCAGCCACCGTGCTCGCGTCGTTGGTAACGGCGATCCGTGCCGCGTCACGGGCGCGGTAGCCATTGCGGAATTCCTCCCTCAACCGTGAGGCGAGCAGGATGTTGTAGTCGGTTCCGATGGCGACGACGAACAGGTAGAGCACGATGGGAATCGAGAAATCGATGCCTTCGTATCCGAGGAGGTGCAGGAACACGATTACAACCGACCCGAGTGTGGCAACGAATGTCAGTGCGACGCAGAGCAAGAGGTTGATCGGAGCAAGAACCGCAAGCAGGAGTAGGGCCAGAATCACGGCGATCGCGATCCCGGCGACCGGGAACACGAGGCGGGTGTCGGCAGCTAGCTGTGCTCTGACGTCGGCGAACGTGGATGTTTCGCCTCCCACAACGACTTCCGCGCCAGGGACCGAGCCGTGAGCCGCGTCCCGGATCGGCCCTTCAACCAAGTCGAGGGCCGAATTCGAATACGGGTCGTCGCTCAGGACCACATCGACCAATGCTGCGCGGCCATCCTGACTGAGCTGCGGCGGCGCCACGGAGGACACACCTTGTACCTGCGATACTGCCGTGACGAGGGGAGTGAGGGAATCGGGATCGAGCGGATTCGGCGCTAGGACGAATATCTGCGTCGGGCTGAGCGCACCGGCGGGGAACGACTCCGCGAGTGTGTTGTATGCCTGCTGTGATGGTGTGTCGGAGGGTAACTCGCCCAACGTGTTGTATGTCGAACTGTAGCTCGGCGCAAAGGCGGCCAGGGCGAGCAAGACTGCACCGACGGCGGATGCGAACACGGCCGGACGTCGCCCGATCGCGGCGCCGATCGACGAGAAGGGTGTGCGTGGACTGTCGTGACCCGGTCCGAGTGGCCAGAACAAGTGCCTACCGAGGACGGTGAACACCGCGGGAATGAGCGTCAACGCGGTCACGAGCATGACGGCCACGGCCACGATGAGACCGGGTGCGAGTGTCGTGAGCGAGCCGAGTTGCGCGAGCAGCAGGGCGGCGAACGCGACGATGACTGTCAGAGCGGACGAGGCGATCACTCTGCCTACGACGCCGGTCGCGAAGATCAGCGATTCCTCGTGCCCGGACATCCCGCCGGCGGTGGGGCTTCCTTCGCGCGCGTTCTGCCGCAAACGTTCTCGATAGCGGAACAGCAGGAAGACCATGTAGTCGGTGCCGATACCGAACAGAACAACGACGAGCAGAGGCTGCAACGTGGTGCTGACTTCGAATCCGAACACATCCGCGAGCACTGCGGTCAGCCCGGTGACGACGGCCAACACGGCTCCGATCACGAGTACCGGCAACAGCGAAATGAGCGGGCTACGGAAGATCAGACCGAGCAGGGTGAGGATGATGATGATGGTGGCGATCGTGATGACCCTGTCCGCGTTGTCGTATGCCGCGGTGGTGTCGACCTGTATGGCTGCGTTTCCGGTCAGCCCGCTGACGAGGCCGCTGCCCTCGAGGTGCGTCTGGGCATCGTCACGGACGATCGGCACGGCAGAATCGACCTGCTCGTCACCGGGTTGTCCATCGAAAATCACTTGAAGGGCGGCGGCTTTCCCGTCGGGCGACAACGAGTCCGGTGTCTCCTGCACACTCAGCACACCTGGTATCGCCGAATCTTGCAGCGAGCTAGCGAGATTCAGTGCCGTCTGCTGATCGGTGGTGGACAGGACTCCGCCGTCTGCTCGGGTAACGACCAGGCTTCCCGTTGCGCCCGACAGTGTGGGGAAGTACTCGTTGCCGATGTTCTGAGCCTCCGAGGACTCGAATGAACTGGGCAGGAACGACTGCTGGTCGGCGCTCGTGTAGTCGTCGAGACTCGGAGAGAACACGACGACGGCGATCGCGGCGACCACCCAAGCGGCGATGGTCCGCCAGGGATGGGCGACGACCGTGCGAGCGATGAATGCGAACATCATTCCCCCGGGAGACGAAGGTTCGACCGCCCGAGCAGGGTGGCCGCACACTGCCTCGTTATCGTCGCACGTCAGGGGTTGAAAAGGTGTGAATGAACGTAGCTGTGTCCGGCGGACCGCGACTCGAGCTTCAGATGAGCAAGCTCGAGTCGCGAGCCGTGGTGGTCGTTACCGCAAGGGGGTGAAATCCCGGCTACCGAGGTAGTCGGGGCGCCTCGCCGGCGCGGCAAACGGTTCCGTCAGTGTGTTTTCCACACTGTTGAAAACGATGAACAGGTTGGAGCGGGAGAACGGTGTGATGTTGCCGTTCGAGCCGTGCATGCAGTTGGAATCGAATACTGTGGCCGAGCCTGCCTCACCGGTCATTACGTCGATTCCGTACTCGTTGGCCATCCGCGTCAGGGTGGGACGGTCGGGTGATCCGGTGGGCGGGGTGTAACTGACCAGCGATTCCTTGTAGTAATTGTCGGGGGTCTGACCCGCGCACGATACGAAGGCTCGATGCGAGCCGGGCATGATCATCAGCCCACCATTGTGGCCGTAGTTCTCGGTCAGCGCGATCGAGATACTCGCCGCACGGGGTCGCGGCATTCCGTCTTCTGCATGCCAGGTCTCGAAGTCGGAGTGCCAGTAGAACGGTCCACCGGTGAAGCCGGGCTTGAAATTCAGCCGAGACTGGTGGATGTACACCTCGGAACCCAGAATCTGCCTGGCGATGCCGACGACTTCGGGTCGGCGGACGATCTCGTCGACGACGTCGCTGAGGCGGTGGACGTCGAAGACGGAACGAACGTCGCCGTTCTCGTTCTCACGCACCACGCGGGCGTCACCGCGCAGGTTGTCCGCCTCTGCCAGGCGCGTCATCTCGTCCAAGAGATCGAAAACGTCCTGCGGAGGAATGATCTGGTCGGCGCAGTGGTATCCGCGCCTGTCGTAGTCGGCGAGCTGGGCGGCAGAGAGAGGCCCGGGCTTCGAATCACCACCGAGAGGATCAGACCAGGTAACCGGGTCTTCTCGGATCAACATCGCGCATTCGTTGCGGTCCCGTGTGGGGTAACTGTCAGCGACGGCCGTACGCATAGCTTGTGTTTCACCCTTTCGGATTGGACAACGGTCTACCCTCCCGACGTTCCCACTGGTCGTCGGCGAATGCAACCGGACAAAGGTCCACTGAAGCTGGACTGGACCGCGACGGTGAGGCGTTGCGGTGAGATCCTCGCCGGCATGGTCAACTCGGCAGCAGTACTCGGTGTAGCGGCGATCTCTCTCGGCTTGGTACTCACTCCAGGCCCCAACATGCTGTATCTGGTCTCGCGCAGCATTACTCAGGGGCGAAGGGCAGGCTTGATCTCGCTGGCTGGTGTCGCTGTCGGATTTCTGTGCTATCTGGCCGCTGCGATTCTGGGGATCTCGGCGGTGTTCTCGGCGGTTCCGCAGGCGTACACGGCGCTGAAACTGGCGGGGGCATGCTATCTGGGGTGGCTTGCCTGGCAGGCATTGAAGCCCGGTAGCACGGCGATCTTTGCCGCAGACCATTCGGGGTCCGGAGCGGTGAAAAATGAATCTTCCCGAAAGCTCTTTCTGATGGGTATGACCACCAACCTTCTGAATCCCAAGATTGCCGTGATGTATTTGGCTCTGATCCCGCAGTTCGTCCAACCCGACTCTGGGTCTGTGTGGTTACAGAGTTTGTTGCTAGGGAGTGTGCAGATCACCGTCGCGCTGACCTTGAATGCAGTGCTCGTCTGTCTGGCCGGTTCTGTCGCGGTCTTCCTGTCGAATCGGCCAGTGTGGGCTCGCGCCCAGAAAATGTTGATGGGCACGGTCCTCGGCGGTCTCGCCGTCCATATGGCAGTCAATTGAGCGGGCTCTGATGGGCCGAAGAGTTCTCAGTACATGAAGCGCCGGTCGGGATGCTGCCCAAGCCCTCCCGACCGGCCGAACTCACGCCTCTACTCGGGATCGCTTGTATGCGCCGATCAATGCATCGAGCAATACGAAACCGAGCAGGCTCACTCCTAGGAGCGGTACGAACCATCCGACGGCTACGGCGACGGTGACCCCAGCCGCGACATGCCATGCGGGCAGGCGCCGAATCGCTCCACTGGCGGGCGGTCGTCCGGCGGACCACCGTGAACCACCCGTCGGGCGCCTGCGCCACCACATGAGGTACCCGCGCACGATCACCGTCGTGAGCGCGACAGCCAAAGCGAGAAGGGCTAGCTGGTTCGCGAATCCGAAAAGCAGACCCATGTGCAGCGCAATTCCCCAGGAGGTCAGCTTGGCCGCGAGTGGCCAGTCGGCGAAACGCTGCGTGTCTGTCACCGCCCCCGTCTGGCCGTCGACTGCGATCGCATCGGTACCGAGCACCCATGGTGTCCGTACCTGAGTGACGGTGTAGGCGGTGTCGGTGGTCTCCGGGATTCTGACCTCGACGGCTCCGTCGAGTCTGTTTTGCTGTGCGATCGCCAGAATCGAATCGATACCAGAGACCTCGGTTCCGTCTTCCGCTGCGGAGGGTGATTCGCCTCTGGCACTCGAGGGGCTGGAATGGCGATCGCCGTCGGATGGCGTGGCGGACGAGAGCGACGTAGTGAGCGCGGGCGTCGTCCAATTGAGTGCCTCACGCAGAGCACTGACGTTTTCCCCTGCGTAGGTCGACCAGGTCAGTCCGGTCGCCGAGAGGAAGAGCAAGCCGACGCCGATCCAGAGGCCGACGACTCCGTGCCAGCTGAGTGTGCGTCGTCGCCCCTTCGCTGCCAGGTCGGGGGTCAGCAGTCGAGCCGCAGCCGAGTTACGACGGCGTGCGCGCAGGTATCGGCCGACCCACAGATAGATTCCGCCGAGCGCGATGACCCACAGCCACGACGCCGCCAATTCGCTGTAGAGGCGGCCGGGCTCGCCGAGGTGCAAGTCGCGGTGCAACTGGCTGATCCACGTCCGCACCGGAAGTGCGTCTCTGCCGTAGACGGTGGTCTCACCTAACGAGGCCCCGGTGGAGGGATCGACGAATACGGCGAGGTGTTCCCCCTCGCCCAGCGTCGGGTCGGTGAACAGGACCCTCGTCGTATCTCCCGGCGCTGGTGCCGGACGGATGACGGCGAGCGTCAATTCCGGTCGTTCCCGCTGAGCGGAGGCTATCTGCTCCTCCACAGGTATCGGATCGCCGGTCGGTTCGGTGTGTAGGTAGTCGCGGTAGACGAACTGTTCGATGGTTGGGGCGGCCGCGTAGAGACCGCCGCTGATGGTGGCAACGAGGATGAACGGTGCGGCGAGGATTCCCGCGTAGAAGTGCAGTCGGAGCATCAGCGCGCGGAATGGGGAACCGTTACCGGGTGAACCGGCGGGGTCAGGTGCGCGCAACGGTGCGCGTTTGGGCATGGAAATGGACACTGCAGAACTCGTTTCGCCTGAGCGGACAGGAGGAAGCGCAGCGGCGCCCACCTGCCGGTGCGCGTCGCTACGAGAAGAGGTGTGCGAAAGTCCTTGGTGGCCCGCGGGTTCCGACACCCGAGGAGGCGAGTAGGCGAAGAATCACCCGTGCGTGGTAGACGGGGGACGGCGCCGCCGACCCCTCGGAATCGTCGCTGAGCGCTACCAACAGCACCCGTGTAACGCGCCTCACGGTGGACGTCGCTATCGAGACTCCGTGTTCGGCCGCGCGAATCAGCAAGGCGGTGATCAGCACTGCGGCCGCGTGTGCGCAGGTCATGGGTACGGATGGCAGGCTGAGGGGATGTGCAGATGCGGCGGCGAGCGCCGAGTGCCCGACGGCCTGGCCTGCGACGAGGACCGCCATCAAGGTCGACAACGGGCTTCGTGTGGTCCTCAGGGATGCGCCGACCACACCGACAGCCGCGCAGGCGATTATCAGGAGGGCCAGCGGCCCTTGGCCGATGGACGTGAGACCGCCGCCTGCCGCATGCGCCGCAATGCTCACCGCGCCAGATGCGCCGCCGACGAACGCGCCCCGCAGCGGCGTGGTTCTACCCCCGAAAGCCCCGCGCGGTGGCGGGAGGGCTGGGGGCTGCTGAATCACCGGGACAGCATACTGGTAGCTGTGATGTGTCGGTGATGCCCAAACAAGCTTGCTTTCAATGGCTCAGCGCATCACCGACGATATCGGCTGTGGTGTTGGGGTGTAAGTCAAGTTGTCAAATAGAACCGATGAAGACGAGCGGGCGATTACCGAGAACTGGGGGAGCGATATTGCGTGACAGCCGACCTGGGTGACTTAACATGATCGGCAATCACGCTCACCGAGGAGGGGGAACACAAAGCATGAACGTAGGTACGCCCAAGCGGTGGGCTGCTGCGGCCGCACTGTCTGCTGCTGTCGTCGTCGGCACAGCGTCTCCGGTCTTTGCCGCCCCGAGTCAGGATCCCCGAGCGGCCGACGCCGCATCCGCGACGGGCACCGGGCTGGTAGACATCGCTGCCCCGCAAGGAATGACCGGCCAGGCGCTACTCACGGCCCACAACGCGGGAATCTCGATCTACGAACTGGCAGAAGTCAAGACATATTCCGTTCCGAAAACCGGCTATCTTGACAGAAGCGAGTATCGGCGCGTGTATGACTCCAACGCACTAGGCTCGCCTACGCCGAAATTCGTAGTGCTGGGGGAGTTCCCACCGGACGTCTTCTTTGTCTCTAATCTTCCTGGCGCTCGCCCCATTCTCGTCAATCGGCGCGAGGTGCATGAGGAGAACCGCATCAATCCGGCAATAGTATTCGATACCACGCCATACAACTTCAACAAGAGCCCGCTCATCCAATTACCTGGTGGTGGGCCGAGTGTTGGCCTCGCCTTCGTGTCAGGCACCTCGGGTTCGTGAAATAGCCTCCCGCGCGCCGAGTTCAACCCCACCAAGTCTTGGGTGGTTTCGAGTAGTCGTCGAAACACGGGTCGGTTTGGGCGGGGATCAGTAGATCACGCGGACGCTCGGCTGGGATATCCCAGCCGAGCGTTAGGAGAGTTTTTGACACGTCGTGACTCCTCCACCCGATTCACGTTTCGGGGGGCGGCGTGAACTCCCGCCGGAGTGCCTCCCCGCAGTTGTCCAGGTCCGGAGAAGGAATCGTCGCGCCGGACGAATCCCAGGTGCCGAATTTGATGGGTGTTCCCGGAACGTCGAACCCGCCCACGTTCTTGATCATGTCGCGTGCCGCGATCTGGTCGAGTTTGCAGGTGTCGGCGACATTGAGGACCATGCCGACCGGTACGCCCGCCTCTATCAGACGCGCGCGCCAGGCTTCGCCGGTGTCGGTGCGCAGCACATCCTCCATCGCAGTCTTCAGTTCGACGTGGTTGGCGCACCGGTCGACATTGGTGGCGAACCGCGCGTCGGTCGGGATGTGTGCCAGACCCAGTGTATTGCACAAGATTTCGAAAAGATGGTCATTGCCGACGGCGATCGCGATCGGTCGATCACTGCATTCGAACGTGTCGAACGGGTACATGAACGGATGCCGGTTGCCCAGGCGCGTCGGGCGGACCCGGTTCCCGAGGACGTCCATCAGGCCGTGCTGCATCAGGGAAAACGTGCTGTCGAGCATCGCAATGTCCACGGTGGTTCCGCGGCCGGTGCGTTCCCTCGCGACCAGAGCAGTGACGATGCCGCAATAGCCCATGATCCCGGCGGTGATGTCCGCGATCGACGTGCCGACTCTCGTCGGGCGATCATCCGGCCAACCGGTGGCGTCCATGATTCCCGAGAGGGCTTGGACGACCGTGTCGTAGGCCGGTTCCTGATGCATCGGGCCGTACTGGCCGAACCCGGAGATCGAGCACACTATGAGCCGGGGATGCTGGGCGACTAGGTCGTCGGGCGCAAGGCCGAGCCCGGCCATCACTCCGGGGCGAAAGTTCTCGACCACCACATCGGCGTGCTCGATCATCGACCGCACGAGTGCCATGCCATCCGGATCCTTCAGATCCACCGCGATGCTCTCCTTGCCGACATTGGCCAGCCGGTAGTACTCGGAGCTGCCGTCGTCGGCGAACGGGCCCATCTGACGGGTGTCGTCGCCAACCCCCGGTCGTTCGATCTTGATTACCCGGGCGCCCGCGTCGGCGAGCATCCGTGTGCAGGTCGGCCCGGCGAGCACCCGGGTGAAGTCGACGATCGTAACCCCCTCGAGTGCTTGCGGTTTGGAAGGTTCGAGGTATCCGTCGGGGTCGTGTACGGTCATGGTTCCTCCTCGCGAACCGGTCGATTCAGCTTCTGCAGGTGGCCACTCTCGGTGCCTGCGGCCGGGTCTATCGCGCAGTTGATCAGCGACGGGGTCGCGCTCCTGAGCGCCGACCGGAGTGCCGTCGCCACCTGGGCGGGTGTCTCGGCGTGGTATCCGACGCCACCGAATGCCTCGATCAGCGTGTCGTACCGACTCGAGTGCAGCAGCACCGTCGGTGCCGGGTCGCCGGAGCACGCGTTGACCTCGTCGCCGCGGTAGATTCCGCCGTTGTTCAAGACGATCACGACGACCGGCAGTTTGTACCTGCAGATCGTCTCGATCTCCATGCCGCTGAAGCCGAACGCGCTGTCTCCTTCGATCGCGACGACGGGCTCGCCCGTCTCCACGGCCGCGGCGATCGCGTACCCGGGGCCGACGCCCATCACGCCCCAGGTCCCGGCGTCGAGACGGTGCCGGGGTGCGTAGATCGGAATGATGTTGCGCGCGCTGTCGAGGGTGTTCGCACCCTCGCTGACGACGATCGCGTCACGGTGGTCGTCGAGGACGTCTCGGATCGCTCGCAGCGCGACAGCGAAGTTCATCGGGTGCACGTCGGCGTGCAACTGCGCGTCCATTTTCTTGATGTGCGTTCGCTTGCTAGCGTCGATCTGCTCGAGCCACTCGGGCACCGGGGCGACCCGGCTCCGGCGGATTGCGGCGAGCAGTGCGGCCGCCGACGAAGCGATGTCCCCGAGCACCGGTGCCTCGATCGGGCGGTTGCTGTCGAACTCGGTTGCGCAGATGTCGAGTTGGATGAACCGTGCATCCGCCGACCACCGCGGTGGGCGCCCGTGGTCGAGCAGCCAGTTCAAGCGCGCACCGACCAGGACTACGACGTCGGCGTCCGCGAGCACCAGCGATCGTGCGGCCGCCGCCGACTGAGGATGGTCGTCGGGCAGAAGTCCCTTGGCCATCGACATCGGCAGGAACGGCGCACCCGTGGCTTCGACGAGCTCGCGGATCACGGCGTCGGCGCGTGCGTACGCCGCCCCCTTTCCGAGAACGATCAGCGGGCGCCGAGCTTGCTCGAGCAGGGCGACCGCTCGGTCCACCGACTCGGGTGCCGGAATCTGGCGCGGCGAAGGATCGACAATCGGTGGACGTGGCGTGCGTGCGGCGGTGCGAGCCAGGACTTCGGCAGGCAGATCCAGGTACACGCCGCCTGGGCGCCCGGAGACTGCAGCGCGGATCGCTCGGCTCACGCCCACACCGATCAGCTCGGGGGAGTCGACGCGGTAAGCGGCCTTCGCGAACGGCCGTGCCGTGGCGAGTTGGTCGAGTTCCTCATAGTCGCCCTGCTCGAGATCGACGATCGAGCGATCGCTCGATCCGCTGATCTGGATCATGGGAAAGCAGTTGACGGTCGCGTTCGCGAGCGCCACCAGCCCGTTCAGGAAGCCCGGCGCCGACACCGTCAGGCAGATGCCGGGGCGCCCGGTCAGATAGCCCGCGGCGGCGGCCGCATGCCCGGCGGCCTGCTCGTTGCGGAACCCGAGATAACGCATGCCCCGGGCCTGGACCGTGCGGGCGAGATCGGTGATCGGGATTCCGACTACCCCGTAGATCGTCGAGACGCCATTGGCGGTGAGCGCATCGATGACGAGCGTGTTCCCGTCGACGGACTCGGGCTCGGTCATGAGTGCATCCTCGAAAGGGCTGGACTCCGCCCCGCAGGCGGCGGTCTTCCTCGAGTATCCCCCGAGCGGCGGTGCTGGTCAGCCTGTGCGGCCAGGCCGAGCCGAACGTCGGTGTGTCCGGATGGGCTGCTCGAAGACGCTCAACCGATGGAATAGGTCATGCGTCGCCCAGAGACGCGCCGCCGACGAGGGCATCCTGGCAGCTGCGCGATTCCTGTTGGTATCGACGCCTCCACGACTCCATATCGGTGGCCGGGATCTGTCGGAGCCCCACGCTACCGTCGGCTCATGGGATACGAATTTCAAGTCACAGTGGACGCGGAAAATCCGCATGACCTGGCTAAATGGTGGGCTCAGGCGCTCGGCTGGCAGGTGGAACCCAGTGACGAGGACTTCATTCGAGGACTCGTCGAGGCGGGTCATGCCCAGGAGTCCGAAACGATGAACTTCGAGGGAGTCCTGGTCTGGCGAGAGGGTGCCGCGATCCGAGACCCGGAGCACTCGGAGCGCCCTCGTGTTCTGTTCCAGCTGGTTCCCGAAGCGAAGACGGTGAAGAACCGGCTTCATCTGGACGTTCGCGTCGGGGACGGGCGTGACGCAGTTGTCGAGAGACTCGAGCGGTCGGGCGCCACTCTGCTTCACCGCGGGAGTCAGGGGCCGAACGAGTGGATCACCATGGCCGATCCAGAGGGGAACGAGTTTTGCGTGAGCTGAGGAGACCAGCTCAGCGGTAGGAACTCGGTGTACCGCCGGTCCAGCGCTTGAACGCGCGCCGGAACGCGCTGGACTCGGAGAAGCCGAGCCGTGCCGACAAGTCCTCGACTGTCTCCCCGCGCCGGAGCCCCGCGATGGCAGCGTCGCGCAGGACTTCCTCTCTGAGTTGGTTGAGTGACGTTCCCTCCTGCCGGAGGAGCCGTCGAAGGTGGGGCACGCTGATCGACAGCATCTCCGCGATGTCTTCGGCGGTGGACGTGCGGCCCTTGAGTCCTAGTTCGAGCGCGCGCCGTACCTGCGCCGAGGCTGCACTGTCGTAGTCACGCTCGGACATCAGGAGTGTGGGCGACTCACGGAGGTAGTTCTCGAGCGTCTCCTCGTTCTGGATGATGGGCGCCCGCATCACCGTGTTGTCGAATTCGATAGCCGGGATCAACGAGTCGAAGGTGACGGGGATGCCGAAGATGTGGTCATAGTTCTCGGCCAGGCGCGGAAGCGGCGGAGGATAGGGCAGTTCTACCGCCAGCAGCGGCACTCGTTTGCCCACGAGCCATGCCGCGAATCGGTGGAGCAGAATCAGCAGGAAGTCGGTTATGAGCCGGGTAGCTTCGAGCGACAGAAGGGCATCCTCGGTCTGCGCCGCACTGGGACGAACATCAATGGTCATCCTCGTTCCGCCGTTGGCACCGGCACCGATGTGCAGTGCGGGCAGTGTCGGCAATGCATGGAGGATGTCTGCCATCCGCTCGAGGGCTGCCGACAGATCCTCTGTATGGATCAGGGCGAGACAAACCAGCCGAAATGTGCCGCGAGGTACGGGCGCGGGACCAAGTCCGAACAATTCGTCATCGGTGATCTGCCACACCGCTTGAGTGAACGCAGTGACCTGTGCCGGCGTCAACCGGCTCAGAGGGTCTGTAAGAGAAGCGGATGTGAGTCCAGCTGCCGACAGTGCGGGAGACAAGTCCAGCCCGCTGCGCGAAGACATTTCGAGCGCACGCCGGACGAAGTCGGCGGGGATGATCGCAGCCGTCACGATCCGGACGCACCTAGAGTCTGGAGTCGGCGTACGGCCTCTTCGAGAACAGCGTCTTGCTTACAGAATGCGA
Organism: Rhodococcus sp. NPDC049939; assembly: GCF_040656415.1. Lineage (NCBI taxonomy): Bacteria > Bacillati > Actinomycetota > Actinomycetes > Mycobacteriales > Nocardiaceae > Rhodococcus > Rhodococcus sp. NPDC049939. Next base: position 424,588 of record NZ_JBFAMC010000003.1, read on the forward strand.
AGCGCACCAGGGTATTCCACTGATTCGGATGGTCGGTGAACACGCTGACCGGCACCGCGGCGACACCGATACGCCCGGGAAGTGCACGACAGAATTCGATGCCGTCGTGTTCGCCGAGCGCACTGATGTCGGCGCACAGGTAATACGTGCCCCCACTCGAGTAGACGTCGAGTCCGCATCCGGTGAGCGCACCGTAGAGTGCGTCGCGCTTGGCCTGAAGGCCGTCCCGCATTTCCTTCACCCACTGCCCCTCATGCGTCAGCGCGTGGGCCACCGCGGGCTGGAACGGTCCGCCGCCGACGAACGACAGGTATTGCTTGGCGGTCCGTACCGCGTCGACAAGTTCGGCAGGCCCACACGCCCAGCCGATCTTCCATCCCGTCACGCTGAACGTCTTCGCGGCGCTCGAAGCGGTGATGGTCCGTTCGTACATCCCGGGCAGCGTGGCCAGGGCCGTGTGCGTAAGGCCGTCGAACACCAGGTGCTCGTACACTTCGTCGCTGAGAACCAGCAGGTCGTGCTCGCAGGCGATTTCTGCGATGGCGCCGACCTCGTCCGGGGTGAATACAGTGCCGGTGGGGTTGTGCGGTGTGTTGACCACCAACATCCTGGTCTTCGACGTGACAGCAGCCCGCAGAGCGTCCAGGTCGACGACGAAGTTCTTGCCCGAACGGGCGAGCGGCACGCTGCGACGTACCGCTCCGGCGAGTGCAACAGAGGCCGCGTAGGAGTCGTAGTACGGCTCGAAGAGTATTACCTCCTCACCGGGTTCGACGAGGCCCAATATGGCGGCACTGATCGCTTCGGTGGCGCCAACGGTTACCAGTACTTCCGAATCGGGGTCGTGGTCCAGGCCGTATCTGGCCAACCGATTTGCGGCGACAGCCCGGCGCAACACCGGCATACCGGGGCCGGGCGGATATTGGTTGAGGCCATCTGCGATTGCCTGGCGTGCGGTGTCGAGCATCGACACGGGCCCGTCGGTGTCAGGGAAACCCTGACCCAGGTTGATGGCCTCCTGGCTGACCGCGAGCGCAGTCATCTCGGCGAAGATGGTGGACGCGAACGGCTGCAAGCGCTGGACGGTGCGATTGCGCGGCGTTACGGGCATTACTGCAGCGTAGTCCGTGTGATGCCGGATGTTGCAGACGGCCGTGTCACGTTTGGTGGGCCTTTCTCGTTCCATCTATAGACGGCGCGCGAAGGGCGCCCGGTGACGATGGAGGACACAATGCCCCGCATTCCGACAGTGGCCCCAGCGGACGCAAGCCCGCTGGTCAGAGTCGCGTACAGGTACGCCGCCCACAAGTTCGACGAGGTGCCGGAGCCGTTCACCGTACTCGCTCACCACCGCAAGCTGTTCGTGGCAACGGCCCGCCACGAGATGGCGGTACAGAAGGCATCGACTGTGCTCCCTGCCAACGTGCGTGAGATCGCGGTCTACCGCGTGGCCTGGACCATCGGGTGTTCGTGGTGCGTGGATTTCGGCAAGATGTTGCAACGCCTCGACGGATTGGACGTCGAGCGACTCGAACGCATAGGCGACTATGAGGACTCACCTGCGTACAGCGAAGACGAACGCTCGGCAATCGCATACGCCGACGCGATGACCGCGACACCGAGCGCGGTCACCGATGAGCAAGTCGCCGATCTGGAGCGCCGGTTCGGCCGCGACGGCTTGGTCGAGCTGACTTATCACATCGGCCTGGAAAATATGAGGGCCAGGATGTACTCGGCCTTGGGCATCACGGAGCAAGGATTCAGTACCGACTCGTGCCGGGTGCCGTGGGCGGATGACGATTCCGGGGTCAAGAAGTGAGGCCTGGGAGCCTGATCCCGGCAAACTTGTCCGGATTGGCTATGTCGTACGCGGCGTAGACGACGCCGTTTCTGACGGTGAACGCGCTGACCCGTGGCGGTGAGCTCGGGTGAGTTCCTTCACCGGTGATTCCGGTATTGAAAACGCCGAGCTGCCCGTTCACCAAGACGGGCCGGATGGCCGTTAGCCACTCCGGCCCGTAACGCCGGGCAAGGCCGAGGAAGAAGCGTGCAGACTTGTCTGCACCACGGATTATGTTGATCGCGGTACTCGTGGTGCCGTTGGCATCGCCGATGAACAGGGCATCCGGGTGCAGCGCCGCGACCACGGCGTCAACGTTTCCGCCGGCGATGGCGTCGAGCAGACGCTGCACGGCGAGGGCATGTTCCTGGTTGGGAACCGCGGGTACGGTTGCGGCAGCGGCCTTGCGGGCTCTCGACGCGAGCTGCCGCGCGGCGGGCACTTCGATACCGAGGATGTCCGCGACTTCGTCGAAAGGGACCCCGAATCCGTCGTGCAGGACGAAGGAGACCCGCTGCTGCGGGGTGAGCGTGTCGAGCACGATCAACGCAGCTAAACGGTTGTCTTCCTCCTGGACAACCGATTCCAATGGATCCGGTTCATTGGACGGAGACAACGATGTGACGATCGGCTCCGGAAGCCATTGGCCGACATACTGTTCCCGGCGTACAGCAGCCGATCGCAACCGATCCAGGCAGATCCTGCCGACCACCGTGGTGAGCCAGCCTCCCAGATCGCGGATGTTCTCGGCGTCCGCACCGTCGAGTCGGAGCCACGACTCCTGCACTGCGTCCTCCGCGTCACTGACACTCCCCGTCAGCCTGTATGCGACGGAAAGCAGGTGCCGACGGTGAGCCTCGAACTCGTCTACCAGTCCGGCTACGGCCATTTGGACATTTTAGCTGTCCGGACCCGACCTCTGCGTGCACGAGACCTTGATTGCGGTGACTGGCTCAGGGGTTGGGTTTGCTCCTCTCCAGTGTTCTCCACGGCCCGGAGTGAAGAACACGGGTACATTCGTTTCATGCGCTTCGGATTGTTCGTTCCCCAAGGATGGCGGTTGGATCTCGCGGGAATCGACCCCGCGGATCAGTGGTCGGTGATGCGCGACTTCGCGCTGCGTGCGGACCGGGGTTCCTGGGATTCGCTGTGGGTCTACGACCACTTCCATACCGTTCCGATGCCCACGGAAGAGGCCACACACGAGGCATGGACTTTGATGTCCGCTCTTGGGGCCGTCACCTCACGGATACGCCTCGGACAGATGTGTACGGCGATGAGCTACCGCAACCCGGCGTACCTCGCGAAGGTCGCCGCCACCACCGACATCATCTCCGGCGGACGCGTCGAGATGGGGATCGGCGGCGGCTGGTACGAGCACGAGTGGCGGGCGTACGGGTACGGATTCCCTTCTGCCGGAGAACGTCTCGCACGGCTCGACGAGGGTGTGCAGATCATGCGCCAGGCCTGGGCTGAAGGATCGGCGACCTTCCAAGGCAAGCACTACCAGGTGGACGGCGCCATTGTCCGCCCACGTCCATTACAGGAAGGCGGCATTCCGCTTTGGATCGCCGGCGGCGGCGAGAAGGTGACGCTGAAGATCGCGGCAAAGTACGCCCAATACACCAACTTCGACGGAACCCCGGACGTATTCGTGCGCAAGTCCGAACTGCTGCGCAATCACTGCGATTCCGTCGGTACCGACTTCGACGCCATCGTTCGGTCCGCCAACTACAACGTTGCGATCGGCGCCACCGAGGCCGAGGTCGAGCGGCGGTTGGAGACGCTGAAGCAACGTCTCACGCCCTACGTCGGTACCGCCGCCGCTGAGGGATCGCTCGGAGCGTTCCGCGGGTTGCCTGCTGTTGGAACGCCCGAACAGATCATCGAGAAGTTGTCCTCGTTGAAGGAAAAGGGAATGACCTACGGAATCTTCTACTTCCCTGAAGCCGCGTACGACACATCCGGCGTCGAACTGTTCGAGCAGGAAGTCCTGCCCGCACTGCGGTGATATCCGAATCCGCACGGGCACAAAGGAGCAAGCATGTTCGTCGTCGCCCTCGATTCGGAAACGGTGTGGCTGAGGCCACCGGTACCGACCGACATCGATGAGATCTGCGCGGTGTGCGAACACCGCTCCATCGCAGAGTGGACGACCCTACCCGCACCATATACGCGCAAGGACGCCGAGCGGTTCGTCAGATATTCGGCGCCCCGTGGTTGGGCGGATCGAAGTCCCACGTGGACACTTCGAGAATCAAGTGATGGGCCCGTGGTGGGAATGATCGGCCTCATCGGGAGGGACGCCACCGCGGGGGCGATCGGATACTTTCTCTCGCCCGCAGCGAGATCGCGGGGACTGATGACAGCCGCAGTGAGGTTGGTGTGCGATTTCGCGTTTCGGTCCGATGGAATGGCGATGGAAAGGATCGACTGGCGCGCGTTCGTCGGCAATCAGCGCTCGGCGGCGGTCGCACGGCGCGTGGGATTTCGGTTCGAGGGAGTCCAGCGAGCAGGGTTGGTGCAGCGCGGCGTCCGTCGCGATACGTGGATGGCCGGCCTGCTTGCCGACGATCCACGGCGGCCCGTCGACGGCTGGCCGGTTACCGGCGGATCAGCGTAGGGCCTCAGGAAGTTCGTCCTCGGACAAGGTGACTCGCTGGTCGCGGCTGGTCCGGATCTGCTTCGACTCGGCGATCCGGCTCTGCAGGAAGTTCCATTCGACCTTGTCGATGGCGGTCACCGCACGCGAGCGCACGGCGACGTCGCGAGTACCCCATTCTATTGGCATCGGACTGACCATTTCCCAGGTGTCGGCGTCACTGTGGGTGCGGCGGTCGCTGAGCACCGCGATGGACGGCACCTTGTCTCCGATGGCTTGTTTTTGACCGGCGCGAATCGGAATGTTGCGGGTGACCAGCGCGTATGACGGACCGCCCTTGCCGGGCTTTGCGATATCGATCAGCGACAGCAGCGTCAGCGCGCGCGGATGGATTTCCGAGATGATGGCCGGCACCAATGGGCCCTTGGCGTACAAATCCTCGATGCTCCCGACCTTCTTCGGAACCCAGAGCGACACCCATACCGACGCGAGGGCAGTGATCGCGGCCAGAACGCCGAGTGCGATCGACCAAGGATGGCCCAACAAGATCAGACCGACTGCGGCAGCGGCGAACAGCAACCCCACGAGGATCGCGGCCACCTGAAGGCGTCGTACATCGGCCCAGGTCTGGTTGACCGACTTCGCGTACAGCCGGTCGACAGTGAATTCGAAATGTCGCACGGGCTCAGCTTAGAGCCCTGCCTTCGGTGTCCGTAGGGTTACCCGATCGTTGGGCCCAAGAGGTCGTCGGCGTCGGTGATCCGGTAGGCGTAACCCTGTTCGGCGAGGAAGCGCTGTCGGTGTGCGGCATATTCGGCGTCGAGGGTGTCGCGGGCCACCACCGAGTAGAAGTGGGCCTGGCCACCGTCTTGCTTGGGTCGCAGCAACCGGCCGAGTCGCTGGGCTTCCTCTTGTCGCGAACCGAACGTCCCCGAAACCTGGACGGCGACGGATGCTTCCGGGAGATCGATCGAGAAGTTGGCGACCTTGCTGACCACGAGAATCCCGATTTCGCCCGCGCGGAACTTGTCGAACAGCTCCTCGCGCTCCTTGGTCTTGGTGGAGCCCTTGATAACCGGGGCGTCGAGGGTCTCACCCAACTCGTCGAGTTGTTCGAGATAGGCACCGATGATCAGAGTCGGTGCGTCGGTGTGCCGCTCCAGGATCGACTTCACCACCGCAGTCTTGGTGCGCGCCGTGGAACACAATTTGTAGCGTTCGTCGGGTTCGGCAATGGCGTATGACATGCGTTCGGCGTCCGTGAGCGTCACTCGCACTTCGACGCAGTCGGCAGGTGCGATCCACCCTTGTGCCTCGATGTCCTTCCACGGGGCGTCGTACCGCTTGGGTCCGATCAGGGAGAACACGTCCCCTTCGCGGCCGTCTTCGCGTACCAGGGTGGCGGTGAGGCCGAGACGTCGTCGCGACTGCAGGTCGGCAGTCATGCGGAACACCGGTGCGGGAAGGAGGTGGACCTCGTCGTAGATAACCAGTCCCCAGTCGCGGGAATCGAATAGTTCGAGGTGCTTGTATTCGCCCTTCGTGCGTCGGGTGATCACCTGATACGTGGCGATCGTGACGGGACGGATCTCCTTGCGTTCGCCCGAGTACTCGCCGATTTCATTCTCGGTGAGCGAGGTGCGTGCGATCAGTTCGCGCTTCCACTGCCGTCCGGCGACGGTGTTGGTCACCAGGATCAGGGTGGTGGCCTTGGCTTTGGCCATTGCCGCCGCGCCGACGATCGTCTTTCCTGCGCCGCACGGGAGAACGACGACTCCGGAACCGCCGGCCCAGAACGAGTCGGCTGCCATTGCCTGGTAGTCACGCAAGTGCCATTGACCGCCCGCCGGCGTCGGTGAGGTGCTGTGGAAGTCGAGGTCGATGGGATGGGCTTCGCCGTCGACATATCCGGCGAGGTCCTCGGCGGGCCAGCCGACCTTGAGGAGCATCTGTTTGAGACGCCCACGTTCGCTCGGATGGACTACGACGGTGTCGTCGTCGACCCGCTCACCGAGCATCGGCGCGATCTTCTTGTGCCGTGTGACCTCGGTGAGAACGGCGCGGTCGAGGCTGACCAGGGTCAACCCGTGGGCGGGATTCTTGACAAGTTGGAGGCGGCCATAGCGGGCGATCGTATCGACGATGTCGACCAGCAACGGTTGCGGAACCGCGTATCGAGAGTAGGTGACGAGAGCGTCGACCACCTGCTCTGCGTCGTGACCGGCGGCGCGTGCATTCCACAGGGCCAGGGGAGTGATCCTGTAGGTGTGCACGTGTTCGGGTGCGCGCTCGAGTTCCGCGAACGGCGCGATCGCCTGGCGGGCGTCGTTCGCGCGTTCGTGATCGACCTCCAACAGCAGGGTCTTGTCGGATTGGACGATCAACGGTCCGTCGGTCACGGAAAGCCTCCTCGTATGCGGTCCCAGATGCGGTCAGCCTGTCCATTGTCCAGATTTGTACGCCTCGGTGCCACGACACTCGTCTCTCCAGGCGCCGGACGTCCGCATGCTCGGGTCAGTCGACTCGAGCAACCGACGTGATGCGATGGAGTGTGAATCGCCGAAGGCTGCCGCTAGAGGGGTCGAACGCGTCGAGTTGGCCGCCTCCGACGTTCACGGGATCGACGATGCGGTGCGACGCGATGCCCTGCGCATCGACATAGCCGATGGTGACACTGGCTCGCTCTCGCGCTGCGGCGGCGAGAAGGGCGACGGTCGCGGCGCTGCCTTCTCGAGAGCCGTCGGAGCGGATGCCGCCCGAGCTCTGAGCCGATGCGGCCAGATCGCCTGCCCGCAAAGTCCGGACCGCGGAGGCGAGTTGGGCATCGGTTGGGGTTGCGGGTGTTCTGCCGGTCGTGGCCCTGCGGCGCGTCGACACGCGTGCACCACGCACTCGTAGGTCGACGAGAGCGCCGGACGCATCCTCACCTGCAGGCGCGAAGCCTGCTGCCCGCAGTTCGCCGAGCACCGAACGCAGGGGCGCCTGCGAGACCGCAACGGTCGGTGCCAACGCCCGCAGAGCCAGGGAGGCGGCCACTGGCGACGCGAGGACCTCCGCGAGCAGTGCGGGATCCTCACAGCGCACGAATGACGCCGCGACACCGGCCCTCAATCGTCCGTGTCGCCTCGCGACGTCGTCGATCAGGTACGACAGCGACTGCGGGACAGGTGTGCGTGACCGAGTGGAGAACAGGCTGTGCAGTTCTGCCGCAGTCATGCCGATGTCGAGCGCGCGTCGGATGCTGGACTCGCTGACCCGGTACATTGACGCGGCACCAGCTGACTCGATGTCGGCGACCAGGGTGATCTGCTCGAGCAGCTCGGGGATCAGCGGACCTGGGGCGACTACCGTCAGGTCGGCTTGCACGAGCACGTGGTCGACAGGCTCGGGGAGGGACGAGTGCATTTCGGCTACTGCATCGCCGCCGTGCAAGAGGGCCCGGCCCGGTGAACTGAGGGCCCCGCGGGCGATAAATCCGAGCGTCGCGGCCTCCTCCAGGGTGCGTTCCACCGCGTGGACCCGAATCCTGGCGCCCCAGCGAGGACGACGCCATGCCAGTAGTCGACTTACCTCAGCGGCGTCCGCCGACTGTCCGCTGTCGAAGTCGGCCAGCAGTCCCAGGATCGCTTGCCGATCGCGAGGTGCGGAGGGCACGCGCACTTCTTCGGAGAGGGCGGCCACCGGTTTGTCGTTGGCATCGCGCATCCCGATCAACCATGGCATGCGCGGCATCGCCAGCCAGGCTTCGGCGAGGGCGTGCCACCGCCGGGCGGCCGGCGAATGCAGCCAGTTGTCGACGGGCGCGGCCGGGGCCCAGTAACTCTCCGCACCGTCCTGTGCCGGTACCGGGTCTGGGATGCCGTGGGCGATCAGTCCTGCGGCTGAGAGAACTTCGACGAGGAGGCTCAGTCGGTTCTCGTCGATGCCTGTCGTCTTGGATATGCGCCGCAGCTCACGAACCCCCAGGCCGCCGGCTCGCAACGCGGGGGCCGGGGCCTGGCCGAGAGCCTTGACCACGTCCTCGCAGTGGCGAACCAGTTCAAGTGCCTCGCCTGCAGCCGTTGCATTGACGTCGGCTGGTTTGTGCTTGCGCCCCGTCACCTTCGGTGGAGTGAGCGAAGTGATGTCGAAGACGGCCTCCCCGCGTAGGACCTGCCGCACTTGGTGGTGCAGTTCGACGGTCTCGTCGTCGATCCGGCGCAGCAGCCCTGCAGCGAGAAGCCGCTGGACGGGTCGGTCCGTCGGAGTTCCGGGGGCAGCGTCCCTGGTGCGTCCGATCGGACTCGACTTCGACAACGTCTCGAGGATCTCGCGCTCTACGGTCTGCAACCCGGCAAGCGCCGCATTGATCTCAGGTTCGTCGAGTGTCGCTGGGAGTTCGGCTCCGTGCCCGATGCGCCACGGGATGGTGGACGTTACCGAAGGAACGATGCGAAGCGCGGTCTTGTCGCCCCAGACGAGTGCGAGCGACCGGAGGTTCTGCAGGGCTGAGTCGACGGACTTCCTCGTCGCCCGAGAACCCACGGCCTCCTGCAGAGTGTCCCGTGACACCCCGGACTCGTCGGCGTGTTCGAGGGCGAGGAGTTCGAGAATGGCGAAGTCCACGGCGGTGAGATCGTCTGCCGCGCGTGCCACCGAGGCCCGCTGTTCGGCACGTCCGGCAAGAACTTCGATGGTCGCGGGCGGTGGTACCGTCAGGTCGGGACGCATGCGCAGCAGATCCATCAGTTCGGCATCGCTGAATGCGGACAACCACCCGGCGAAGCTCACACCGCGGCCCACATCGGCGGCGGCGGTGTTCGTGGTGTCATCGGTGTCGGTCATCGACTATCAGATTAGTTCTCCAGAGCGGTCGTACCCCGTCCTGGGCCAAAAAACATGCTGCTCCCGACACGCTGAGGGCCCGAAGTCGAGACCTGGGCTGTACGCCTGCGCGCGCCCCTGTCAAAATGACTCCGTGGCTAACAATTCGAAGAAGCAATATGTGGATCCCGGGTGGCCTGAAACCGCCGATGGGGATCAGGCCGTGACCGAGCTGTCGTCGACTCGTGCAGGCGGACTGTCCCCGTTCGGTGAGGACACCGAATTCCCGTTGCCTCCGGAGTCGCTGCCGTACGCACACCCGTACACAGTGATCAACCGCTGACCCAGAAAATGAAGCGAGGCCCGCACGGGATTGGTGCGGGCCTCTCCTCTGCGAGGACGCGTTCCAAATGACGTGTCTTGTCACGCTGCAGAATCTTCGACAGGCCTGATTCCCTCGAGGACGGGCAGTCGGCGGGTGTTGTTCGAGTCGGCCACACCCGGACCCAGGTTCGCCTCGTCAATCGACCTTGTTCGACACCAACGCCTCGGCACTCCACCTCGGCGCCTGAATTACTGGCCGAAACCCCTGAGCATCTTGCCGATCTCTTCCGCGATCGCGATTGCACTCTGGAATGCGTCCGCGGTGTCGGCCGGGCCCCCCATCTGGATGTCGGGTGGATCCTGGTTTTCTGTGTCCTCCAGCGCTGAGGTGCCGGGGGTGTTCTGTGCCTGGTTGAGCAGGTTCTGGGTCGTGGAGGTCCCGGACTCCTCGGTCTCGGATATCTCGCGCACGGTTGTGGGGGCGCTCCGCTGGGTGGGGGCGCTGTTCAGGCCGAGGCTCGACGAGCAGGATGGCCATGCGCCCCAGCCCTGGGATTCGAGAACCCTCTCGGCGACGACGATCTGCTGCTCGCGTGAGGCCTCGTTCGCGGTGGGCGCGTACTGGGTTCCGCCGTTCCCGGACCAGGTGGACGGTGCGAACTGGAGGCCACCCTGGTAACCGTTTCCGGTGTTGATGGCCCAGTTTCCGCCGGACTCGCATTGTGCAAGGCGGTCCCAGTCGGAGTCTGACGCCGCGTTCGCGGTGCCAGAAAATGCTGCTCCGCCCCCACCCACGATCACGCCGGTGATGGCGACTTTGGCGACGGTGCGACCGGTGCAGCTCGGCTTGCGATGGCGTCCACGGGTGATAGTCGAGATCATGGTGGTCTGGTGATCCTCTCTACACGCGCCTGCGAGGTCAGCTGTCGGGTTCGGGCTGAGAGGTCGCCCGGCTCGCCCCTCACTGGCTGGAGAGGCTCTGGCTTCACCCCAAGGTCCGAACATGCGTGACACATTCGGACCGGTGTCCATCTGGAAACTATTGTTCCCAAAGGACATTGGGTTCCCCGTCCCCGTCCTTGGAAAGTTTCGTCGGGAATCCGACACCCGCCGGACGAGGCTTGGCGCGGCGGCTCGGATGTGGCCGATCTCCTCGACCAGTGACGAAGGTAACGGCGCTGCTGCAGTGTCACCAGCTCGACTGAGCAACGTGTCTGTGCTCTCCACGCGAAGTGCCGTTCAGGTACACCGAGCTCTTTCCAGCTAGTTGCAATGGCGAGGCGTGCTCATCGACGTTCTCACCGGCCACTCGGTTCTGTGAGGAAGGTCACACTTGAAGGATCGGTGCGAATGTCGTGTCGGCTCCCGGTTGATAGCGAGCCCACGGTCCGACGAAGAAAGGCCGTGCACCAGATCGGTGCACGGCCCCTTTCGAGCGAATTGTCAGAACTACTGCGGAAGCAGCGCCTTGTTCGTCTCGATGAAGTCCAGGATCTGAGGATCGATCTCGAAGCCCTGAGCCTGGACGGCCTCGATGGCGGAGTCGATCATGTCTGAGAACTGCAATGCCCTGGGCGCGTTTTGCAGCGGCTCTGGGGCTTGGGGGGCCTCTTCCACCGGCGCAGGGGCGTTGCGCTGGGTGGGGGCGCTGTTCAGGCCGAGGCTCGAGGAACATGATGGCCATGCGCCCCAGCCCTGGGTTTCGAGAACCCTCTCGGCGACGACGATCTGCTGCTCGCGCGAGGCCTGGTATGCGGTGGCGGCGTACTCGGTTCCGCCGTGTCCAGCCCAGGTGGTCGGCGAGAACTGGAGGCCGCCGTGGTAACCGTTTCCGGTGTTGATGCCCCAGTTTCCGCCGGACTCGCATTGTGCAAGGCGGTCCCAGTCGGAGTCTGGCGCCGCATTCGCGGTTCCGGAAAATGCTGCTCCGCTCACACCCACGATCGCGCTGGTGACTGCGACCTTGGCGACGGTGCGACCGGTGTTACTCGGTTTGCGATGACGTCCGCTCATTGTGGTCGAGATCCTCTCTACACGCGCCTGCGAGGTCAGCTGTCGGGTTCGGGCTGAGAGGTCGCCCGGCCTCGCCCCTCACTGGCTGGAGAGGCTCTGGCTTCACCCCAAGGTCCGAATATGCGTGACACATTCGGGCCGGTGTCCATCTGAGAACTTGCGTTCCCTGGAGGACTGTGGGTCCCCCGTCCTCGTCCCTGAAATGCTTCGTCGGGAATCCGATACCCGCGGGACGAGGCTTGGCGCGGCGGGTCGGACGTGGCCGATGTTTCCTCGACCGGGGATGACCGTAATCGGAGGAAGCCGCGATGTCACTATTTGATAACGCCGCATGTCTGCGGCCGCTGTCCGGTCTCGTTTGGGTAAATCCGGACTCTGCCCTGCTAGTCGGGGTGCACGCGATTACCCAAGGGCTCGTCACCCTTCTGTTATCCCGCCGTTATGTGACTAGTTTCACATCAATGACGTATGTCGACTATGTCTTTGCCGAGGGGCATGAGTGAAACGGGGATCATCTTGAGGTTCGCGGCGGCAAGTGGAATACCGATGACGGTGATTGCCATGGCGAACGCGGTGATTATGTGGCCGATCGCGAGCCACAGGCCCGCGACGATGAACCAGATGACGTTGCCGATCAGCGATCCCACGCCGGCCGTGGGCTTGTTGACCACGGTTTTGCCGAACGGCCACAGCGCGTAGACACCCACCCGAAACGATGCGATGCCGAAAGGGATGGTGATGATCAAGAGGCAGCAGATGATGCCGGCGACGAAATATCCCAGTGCCAGCCAAAGGCCGCCGAAGACGAGCCAGATGACATTGAGTAGCAGTCTCATGATCGCTCCCCCTGGTCGGTGGTAGGCGTCGGTGGGCGGGGATCGTTCAACGTGCGCGCCTGCCCTGCATCAACGCCACGACGATCCCGAGTAGGAATCCGATCGGGCAGGCAAGGGCGATGAGATACAGAACGAGGCCAGGCTTGCTGTCGGACAAGATAGGAGTCAGGAAGATGGCAACGATGGCCACGAAGCCGAGCACGAACAGGATGATCGCGACCCGCAGAAGGCCGGCGCCGGTTCGAACCGGGGCAGTTGTGTTTTCAGGAGTCGGTTCGTGAGCCACAATTTGCAACGATAGTGCCTGGAAAGTCGAATGCTGGATAGGGTCAGTGCGAGGTAGACTGTGACTGCTGCGCGTCCCGCACCACAGGTGGGGCGCGCTGTTTTGCATACTGCATACCAGTACAACGAAATGCACTTCAAGGGATGAGCGGGTGAACGCGGTGCCGACCGGCAAGGTGAAGTGGTACGACGTCGAAAAGGGTTTCGGCTTTCTGTCGCAGGAGGAGGGCGAGGACGTCTATGTGCGTTCGTCCGCCCTGCCCGACGGCGTCGAGGGCCTCAAAGCCGGTCAACGTGTCGAGTTCGGTATGGCAGCCGGACGCCGTGGCCCTCAAGCGTTGAGCCTGAAGGTGCTGGGCCCGGCACCTTCGGTGCGCCAGAACGCTGCGCGCAAAGAGCCTGCTGCCAAGAAACACTCGCCGGATGAGCTCCACGGCATGGTGGAGGACATGATCACCCTGCTCGAGGCGAAGGTGCAACCAGATCTACGCAGGGGAAAGTACCCGGACCGCAAGACGGCCCAACGGATCTCCGAGGTAGTTCGGGCTGTCGCCCGCGAACTCGACAGCTGACCGCAGTTAGTCGGCACCAACTCCAGTCAAGCGTGTTCAGGCCGTCTTGATCGACCAGACGGCCCGGGCATGCGGGAGTCCCTCCTCGTCGACGACCGCAGAGGGCAACTGAATCTCGACGCCTGCCAGCTGCAGTTCTTCCGACGACGGCACAGTGACGGCATGGGTCTCACCGGCGCGGTGCGTCTGTTCCATGATGATGGCGTTCCCAGACGGATCCTCGTAGATGGCGAAGAGGCGCCACGGAGCGTTGACGATTTCTGGTGGCATCGACAGTTGCAGGGGATACCCAGGGGGAACGTCGAGTTCCGTGATCCCGCCGCCTGCGCAGTCCTCGAGGTACAGATTGCAGTACCCCAGGGGTACAACCCGCTCGGTTCGGTCGTGCGCGAAGGCCGTGATCTCGGGCAGTCTGGGCGGAAGGTTGCGGACGAGTGCGTAGACGACTCCGGCAACAGCCACCAGGACCACCAACAGCCCGACTGTGGACAACGCCAGGATCCTCTTGGTACGCGCCTGCATGCTCACTTACTTAACACTTCCTGTCGATCGGCCGGCACTGTGGGTCGAGAGAGATTCGGTCACTTCTTGTTCTGCCAAGTTGGGGCGTCTTCCTCCGAGCCCTGGCAAGAGGGTGTTCCCACGATAAGTGAGGATGGTCTGGGCGAGCCCGACAGTCATGATGGCTGACACCACCGTGAATCCGATCCAATACTCGGTAGGCAGCAGGACACCCAGCGCACCACCGACAACCCAGCTCAACTGGAGAACAGTCTCGGATCGCCCGAATCCGGAAGCGATGGACTCTTCGGGGAGATCGTGCTGAAGCGATGCGTCCAGAGAAACCTTGGCCAGCGCGCTCGCCGCCGCCGCGACGAGGGTCGCCAGCGCGGCAGTCATCAAGTTGTCGGTGACGGCCGCGATGACGGCGATGATCCATACCGCGGCGGTACACCGGATGACGATCATCGCGGGACGCCCGAGCTTCAGCCTGGCGCCCGCTGCGTTCCCGGTGAAGTTACCGATAGCGGCGGCCGCGCCGACGAGTCCGAGCATCGCTGCCTGAACGAGAGGTTCGTGGTCTGTCCGAGATTTTGCGACGAACGCGATGTACAGCGTCAAGAATCCCGTGAGGATCCGGATGGTGCTGTTACCCCATAGTCCGGCGATCACCGCGCGGCCCAGCGGCTGTCTGCGTTTGGCTGCCTTCGTGGTGGTCGGGATGTCGGTTTGCATCCTGCGGGTACGGCTGATGACCTCGGTCTCCCGGTCGTCACCGTGATACGTGAGGGTGGCCGGAACTTCGCCCTCGGTCACCTCCACCCACGACGGAATCCGCATGCTGAGGTAAGCGCCGAACACGGTGATTACCGCTGCCAGCCACAGTGCGCCGACCGAATCGGCCACGAAAGCCAAACCGGCGGCAATGGCACCGGCGCCGATGGTGCCGCCTATGAGTCCGAACACGGTGAGCCGCGAGTTGACTCGCACGAGGTCGATCTCGGGTGGCAGAACACGCGGAGTCACTGCGCTCTTGAGTACCGAGAACGATTTGCTGAGCACCATCATGCCCAGCGCGGCCGGGTAGAGCACCCAGCTGTCGAAATTGAAGACGAGAACGACCACAAGGACGGTCCGCAGTCCGAAAGACGTGGCGAGAGCGACCCGTCGGCCATGCTGCAGCCGGTCGAGCATCGGGCCGATCAGCGGGGCGATCACCGCGAACGGGGCGATCGTGATGAGCAGGTACAGCGCGACCTTGGTCTTGTCCTCACCCGTTGCGGCGGAGAAGAACAGGGTGTTGGCGAGGGCCACCGCAACGGCAGCGTCGGTTGCGAAGTTGGCCATGACCGCGTAGGTGAGCGCGGTGAGACCCGACTTGTCCGCACCATCCGCTTTCGCCGCGCGATGGAATGTCGCAATGCCCCTGTTGGTCAGTTCGCGGCTTCGCATCGCCGCCACCCTCGTGACTGTGAGCTTGCGTGGCATCGGAGGCGCTTTGGGTGGGTTCGCGGAGTCATCGTCTGCCGGCGTGCGCGATTCGCCGCGGACAGGGTGAAGGGGAGGAAGCGGCGAGCGTCTACCGGTCACGCGGGCTGAGGGCGGCAAGCGTTGGGCTCCCACACGGGCCGCAGGAGGATACTTGTCGTAGCCGGGATGGTCGGTGGGCCCGGACTTCTCGTCCGGAGCCCAGCCGCCGTCCGAGTCGTAGGGTTCGCGCGGTCCGGTCACCCTTCAATTCTGTCCTAGTCGGGCGATGAATGATGGGGCAACCCCAGGCGATGCTGGTCACTTCGGCCTGTCAGGAAACGAACCGCACCTCGTACATGCGCGGCCAGTACTTTCCCGTGAGCAGGAAGCGGTCGGTCCCCGGAATCTGGGCGATGCCGTTGAGGACGTCGATGGGACGTGGGCCCGGTGGAAGCGCTGCACGCAGGGCGGAGGCATCTATCAGTGCGGTCACCCGGCCGTCGGCTGGATCAAGGCGGGCAACGGTGTCCGTGGTCCACACGTTTGCATAGATAGAGCCGTCTTCGGCGCACTCGAGTTCGTTGAGATTGGTCAACGGAATCCCGTTCCGCATCGCCTCGACAGTGCGGAAGGGTTCGAATGTCACGGGGTCGCGGAATGTGAGGGTTGGTGAACCGTCGCTGGTGACGAGAGCATCAGGCAACGCGCAGATGCCCCATCCCTCGCCGTCGAACGGGACACGCCGCTGCTCGGCCAGGGTGGCGCGATCCCGAACGATGGCGAAGCCGTCGCGCCAAGTCAACTGCCAGACGACGCCGTCGCTCACCGTGATGCCTTCCCCGAACAGCGGCGGCGGCAGGTCTGCTCTTGCGCGGACGATGCCGCTGTCGAGATCGGTTGCCTGAATCCAGGATTCACCTGGCCGCCCCGTTCCCTCCAGCAAATCGTTGCCGTCGATCTCGAGCCCCTGAGTAAAGGCGTTCGGATCATGGTCGAGGGTTCGGAGTATTTCGACGTGCATGTCCGCGGCAGACACACCCGAAGAAGCGGGACTCTGCGGAGCGCAGGCAGTGGCTACCCACACCATCGTGAGCAGGGCTGCGACGAGGTTCCTGCAACCGGTCATCACACCAGCATGACAGCCCAGGTGGGTGCGGGCTTGCGTTGGTGCGGCAAACTGGTGGTGTGAGTGTTGCTTCTTCCGACGAGCACGCAGTGGTGCGTCCCGTACTGGTCGACTCCGTCGAGCTTGCCCGTACCGCATTGGTCGAGCTGCAAGACGGGGGAGTCGGCGAGTATCTGGATACGTCGTACGAGGACGAGTGCTCCGCGGCTCACCGTTTCGTTGCCGACCTTCCGGGCTACCGGGGCTGGCAATGGGTGGTGGTTGTGGCGGCCCACCCTGAATCGGATCGGGCCACTGTCAGTGAAATCGCCCTCCTCCCCGGACCCGATGCGCTGGTCGCGCCGAAGTGGATTCCGTGGGACCAGCGAATCCGCCCAGGTGACTTGTCTGCGGGTGACCTACTGGCACCTCCACCCGGTGACCCGCGGCTGGTGCCGGGTTACGTCGCGAACGGTGACCCGGAGGTCGACGAGGTCGCGCTCGAGCTGGGCTTCGGCCGCAGACAGGTGATGAGTCTCGAAGGTCGTTTGGATGCGGCTCAGCGATGGCACGACGGCGACTTCGGGCCGAACTCCGAGATGGCCAAGGCTGCGCCTTCGACGTGCGAGCTGTGTGGGTTCTATCTTCCGCTCGCGGGTTCGATGCACTCTTCATTCGGGGTGTGCGGCAACGAGATGGCTGCCGACGGGCATGTCGTCCACGCAAACTACGGGTGCGGAGCGCACTCCGACACCATATTGCCGTCGGGCTCGGGTTCCCCGCAGTACGGCGCCTACGACGACGGCGCCATCGAAGTCGTCGAACAATCCAAGACCGAACAGCCTGAGGTCGAACAGCCCAAGACCGAAGCCGAGGCGGGGCAGCCCGAGGCTGAAATCGAGGCAGAACAGCTCGAGACAGAACAACCCAAGATCGAGGCCGAGGCAGAACGGCCTGAGGCTGAAACCGAGGCAGAACAGCCCAGGGTCGAGGCCGAGGCAGAACAGCCCCGGGATGAAGTCGAGGCTTCTGCCCAGTCGGCGGAGGACTCCGCATCGACCAGCTAGCCGACCCTTTCGGCACCCGGGCGCTGCGTGATTCGACGCTGCTTGCCTGGCGCACGTCCCCCACCCGGCTGCGCGAGGATGTCGCCGCTGAGTCCGATCTCGCCCGCGCCGGCTATCGTGACCGCCTTCTGACCGAACTGGCGCAGAACGCCGCTGATGCTGCCGCCCGCGCTGAAGTGCCGGGTGAGCTGTTCGTTCGCCTCGACGGACGTGTTCTGACGGTGTCCAACACCGGTGCCCCGCTGGACGAGCGAGGGGTCCAGGCGCTGGTGGCATTGCGAGCGTCGAACAAGGTCGATGGAACAGTAGGCCGTTTCGGTGTCGGCTTCACGGCTGTGCTTTCGGTGAGCGATGAGATCGAGATTCGATCGACTTCCGGTTCCATCCTGTTCTCCGCCGAGCGAACACGATCCAGCCTCGAAGCGGACTTCGGGGCAGACCCCGGACCGATTGTGCCTGTCCTCCGACTGGCGTGGCCAACCGACAAGCGCCCCACGCCTGGTGTGACCTCGGAGATCGTGTTGACTCTGCGCGATGATGTACACGCGGAGTCGTTGCTGGCACACATGACACGCGAGGCCGGCGACTTACTGCTCGAGCTTCCGGCGCTCGTCTCGATCGAGGTGGGTGACAGGCAGTTTCGCCGAATCGAGCGTTCGTTGGATTCTGGGCTGACTGAGGTCGCGATCGGCGAAGACCGATGGTGGCAGTCTGAATCCGAGCGTGCGCGCTGGCTGGTTCCGGTCCACGACGGTGTCGTCTCGCCGGTATCCGAGGACGTCTTGCGCGCACCGACGCGGTCCGACGAGGCTCTGTCGATACCTGCGATCATCATTGCCGACATCACCATGCAACCCGACCGCAGGCGCGTAATGCCCGGCGTCGCGATCGCCCCGGTGGCCTCTGGGTACGCCGAGTTCGTGGCCGCCCTTCCGCCGGATCAGCGAGTGTCGATGGTTCCGGTCCCGGCGTTCGCGCGAGGTCGAGTGGACTCGGTGCTGCGTGAACACCTGGTCGCCGAACTCCGGGAGAAGCCTTGGTTGCCAACTGTGGGAGGCAAGGACAGGGCACCCAACCGGGCCTCGGTTGTGCCGGGGCTCACCGACGAGTTGGCCGAACTTCTCGCGGAGCTCGTCGATGGCCTGGTCGTCCCGGATCTGTCGGGCCCACGGTGGTCGCTTGCCCTGGCAGCCGTCGACACCCACCGAATCGGCCTCGCCCGCATTGTCGAGCTCCTCAGTGGCATCGATCGCGAACCTGCTTGGTGGCAAAGTCTTTACGGCGCACTCGAACCACTCGCAGTCGATGCGGTCGCCGCCGAGGAATTGGCCTCCATCCCGGTTCCGCTGTCCGACGGCCGCACCGTCACCGGTCCGCGAACGGTGTTGGTGGGACGCGACATCGACTGTGCCTCGGGGGTTACCTGGACGAGGCTCGTACACCCTGATGCAGCGCATCCGCTGCTGTCACGGCTCGGCGCGAAGACCGCGACGGCGGTCGACCTTCTATGCGACCCGGCACTGCGGATCGCGATCGAAGATATCGACCACGACGATCAGCCGGCGGCGGAGGAACTGTCGTCCGTCGTGCTCGCGCTCGCCGGGCGCGCCGATCCCGCGTCGTTGCCGTCGTGGCTCGGACAATTGCTTCTTCCGTCCGCCGACGGTGGACTGCGCAGCGCCGATGAATTGCTGTTGCCCAATGCGCCACTCGCAGAGGTCTTGGTGGACGATTCGCCGTTTTCTCGGGTGGATGCGTCGTTCGCTGGACGTGTAGGTGAAGACGCGCTCCGGGCCGTAGGTGTGGGCTGGGGATTCACCGTGTTGCGCGTGGAACTTCCCAGCGGTCCCGATCACGACCTCGACGAAGAGGACCTGTGGTGGGAGACGCTCGACGACGACCCCGAGCGTATCGAGGCGGTCCGAGACCTCGACCTGGTGGACGACAACTCCTGGCCGCAGGCGTTGACGATGCTCGCCCGCGATCCACTCATCCGGCCCCTGCTCTCTGATCGCACCGGCTATACGGCATGGTGGCTGCGTCACAACGCCGAGTTGAGCGGTCAGACCCTGGGCCTGCTTCGTGGAGCCGAAGATGGCACCTTCGCCGGCCTGCTCGACCAAGTTGACCACCCGGAGTCCTCGGTGTTGTCAGCGGCGTTGGCTCCCGCAACGGTCGACTCTCCTCGCCTTGCACAACTGCTCCTGGACCGACTGGCGGATTCGCGTCGTGAGCCGACCCCGGCGGTGATCGCTCGCGCTCATCGGCTTCTCGCCGCCGCTGTCGCCACACATGTTCTCGATCTCGAGGAACTCCATCTCCCCGCACATGTGCGTAGTCTCACCGGCGCGCTGATCGATCCGGATATCGCACTGGTGTTGGACCAACCCTGGCTCGCCGCCGCAGTGCCCCACGACCGTCTTGTGGTCGGCAGCATGGAGACCGCTGACGCGCTCGCCGATCTCCTCGACATACCCCTGGCATCCGCAGCGGTCCACGGAGTCGTCAGCAGTTCCGGTCGAGAGTCGTCGTGGGAATGCGAGCCCGCCGCAATCCTCGCGTTCGACATGCTCGGCCGGACGCTCCCCGAGGGGATCCTGTTCGTCCATCCACGGCTCACCGTGCGACTGAGCGGCGCGATCGAAGCAGAGGTGGCGGTTCCCTGGTGGGTGGACGAAGGTGGGACCGTACATTGCTCTGCGACGTGGAGCGGGCAAACGTGGGGTGGTTCCGGTGTCACTTGATCAGAACGTGTTCGAAAGTGTGGTCGGCGACCGAACTGCGTGGCTGATCGACTTCGCGTTCGTCGTCACGGACACCGGGGGAACCGCCGCTGTCTTGATCGCGTCGGCGGTCCTGACCGTCTCCCTTGTGCTGCGGGCTCGCAACCGAGAAGCCATACTCGTGGCCGGCGCCATGCTGTCGGGTCTCGCCGTGATGACCGGACTCAAGAATCTGTACGAGAGACCGCGTCCACCCCTGCCGGAACGGCTGATCGAGACCTCGACCTACTCGTTCCCCTCGGGTCACGCCATGCTGACGGCCATCCTTGTCTGCGTAATCATGGCTCTGACCCTCCGGATGGTGCTGGAGCGGTACGTGCGGGTAGCGCTTGTGACGCTGCTAGTCCTGTATACGTTCGCAGTCGGATTCTCGCGGATCTATCTCGCGGCGCACTGGACGACTGACGTGCTCGCCGGGTGGGCATTCGGTGTGCTTTGGGCGGCGGTCTGGATCTTCTCAACTCGCCCCCTACTCGGTCGCGCCAAACTTGGTCGCGACCGCCGCAGCCACGTCTAGAGCAGTCCCTGTTGTGCCCCCCGGCTTCCACGCCGGGCCGCACGCCTCTGCAACGCGAACAATCCGTAGCCGAGGCATCCGACGACGACCCCGGCGATGGTTGTCGGGAGTGCATTTGCCCACCGGTCGCCCGTGACAATCACCACCCCGGCTGCGGCTGCCCAGGCCAGTGTTCCCAGGATCAGTGCAGGTCGCGGGTCGGCGAGGCGTTGAGTCAGGGTCGGGCTGCCTGTGGTCTCCTTCACGAAGGGAACCTTACCCCCGCCGACGTGCCCTAACCTCCATGTGCGACGCGCGACTTCAGGCGAGGAATTGGGAACTATGGGAACGACTCCAAAACTGCTCGACAACTACTTCAAGATCACAGAGCGTGGTTCGACGGTAGGTGCGGAGGTCCGCGGTGGAGTGGTCACGTTCGTGGCGATGGCTTACATCGTGGTGCTCAACCCACTCATCCTCGGCAGCTTCTCCCCGGATGACGCTGCCGCGAAAACCGATGTCCTCGGAAACATCCTCCCTGTGGACCAGTTGGCCGCCGTCACGGCCCTCGTTGCGGGGTTGATGAGCATCATCTTCGGTGTCGTCGCCAACTATCCCTTCGCTATCGCCGCCGGCTTGGGCATCAACAGTCTTCTCGCCGTTACGATTGCCCCGCAGGTCACCTGGCCGGAGGCGATGGGGCTCGTGGTCATCGACGGCGTCATCATCGTCGTGTTGGCACTCACCGGCTTCCGGACCGCTGTGTTCAACGCCATTCCGCCCGAGCTGAAATCCGCGATCGCCGCCGGTATCGGCTTGTTCATCGCCTTCATCGGTCTCGTCGATGCCGGGTTCGTGCGCCGAATCCCGGATGCTGCAGGAACCACAGTCCCGGTGGGACTGGGGATCAATGGATCGATCTCCTCCTGGCCGACTGCCACGTTCGTGTTCGGTCTACTGCTGATGGGCATTCTGGTGGTGCGCAAGGTACGCGGTGGTCTGTTGATCGGCATCGTCGTCACAACCGTGTTCGCCGCGATCATCGAGGCCGTGGGCAAGCTTGGACCGTCGATGGGCGTGAACCCCCAGGGCTGGAATCTCAGTGTCCCGGATGCCCCCGATGTGCTGGCCGAACTACCGGACCTCAGCCTGGTCGGCGACGTCAGCATCTTCGGAGCCTTCACCCGTATCGGTGTCCTCGCGGCCAGTCTGCTGGTATTCACCCTGGTGCTGGCGAACTTCTTCGATGCCATGGGCACGATGACAGGTCTCGGCAAAGAGGCCGGCCTCACCAACGAGAACGGCAACGTCCCCAACATTGGACGGGCGTTGGTCGTCGAGGGAGCAGGCGCAGTTGTCGGTGGCGGTGCGTCGGCGTCGTCCAACACGGTGTTCATAGAGTCAGCGTCGGGTATCACCGAGGGCGCCCGTACCGGACTGGCGAACGTGGTGACGGGCGTTCTGTTTCTGGGCGCGATGTTCCTCACCCCGCTCTACGAGGTCGTGCCCATCGAGGCGGCGGCACCAGCGCTGGTCGTGGTCGGTGCAATGATGATCAGCCAGGTTCGCGATATCGATTTCACCAAGTTCTCGATCGCGCTGCCCGCGTTTCTCACCATTGTCGTCATGCCGTTCACTTACTCGATCGCCAACGGCATCGGGGTCGGATTCATCTCCTGGGTCGTGCTTAACGCCGCAGGTGGCGGTGTCAGAAAGATCCATCCTCTGATGTGGGTCGTAGCGACGCTGTTCGTGGCTTACTTCACAGTCGAGCCAATCACCGCGGCGTTAACGTAAACGCACGCCCGCCTGTCCCGTATTGTCAGTGCAGTGACCACGGAAACCAGAGCACTCGCCAGCGACCTCGCCCTGGCTGTTGTGCGCCTCACCCGCCACCTGCGTGGGCGGCGCTTGGATGCCCAGGTCTCGCTCACTCAGTTGTCGGCTCTGGCCACCCTCTCGAGGGAGGGTGCCATGACACCGGGCAATCTGGCGGCCAAGGAAAAGGTGCAACCACCCTCGATGACCCGAGTCATCGCCTCACTGGTCGAACTCGGTCTGGTCGAGCGTGCACCGCACCCCACCGACGGACGCCAGATAATAGTCACCCTCACGGATGCGGGTCGCACGCTGATTGTCGACGAGACCCACGCTCGCGAGGCATGGATGAACGAGCAGTTGTCTGGACTCGACGACGACCAGCTGAAGGTCCTCCGCGACGCGGTCGGCATCATGACGTCCATCATCGCCAATTCCGAGTAGACCCGGCCTGGCTGGGGTAGCCCATCCGGCCCAGGTCGACGTTTGCTGCCGATATTCGGTTTCCGGGCGGTGTGCGGCGCGTCGATGTGGATACGGCACGATGGACCAGTGGTTCACGTCATCGACATAACGGATCCCGCCGACACCAGGCTGGACGACTTCCGCGATCTCAATTCGTCGGATCGGCGACCCGACCTGCCTTCGGGCAAGGGTCTGGTGATCGCGGAGGGAGTGCTGGTGGTGCAGCGCTTGCTGGCGTCCCGCTTCGATCCCATCTCTCTGCTCGGTGTCGATCGACGCCTCGAGGAACTTGCGGACGATCTCGATGGCGTTGATGTGCCCTTCTACCGGACGACGGCGGAGGTCATGGCCGAGGTGGTCGGATTTCATCTCAACCGGGGTGTACTCGCCGCGGCGCGGCGTCCTGAACCTCTGGAACTATCCGAGGTGCTCGCCGATTCCAAGACGGTCGTGGTGCTCGAAGGCGTCAACGATCACGAGAACTTGGGTTCGATGTTTCGCAACGCCGCCGGACTCGGTGTCGGCGCGGTGGTATTCGGCAAGGGGTGCGCCGATCCTCTTTACAGGCGAGCGGTGCGGGTTTCGATGGGGCATGTACTTCGAATTCCATTCGCCCACATGACGAAGTGGCCACACGACCTTCAGACTCTGCGGGAGCGTGGTTTCCAGCTCATCTCGTTGACACCGAATCCTTCAGCGGTGACGTTGGCAGAGGCCATGACAGGAGAGAGGGTGGCGCTGGTGTTGGGCGCGGAAGGACCGGGCCTCACCGAACATGCCATGCGGGCCACCGACATTCGTGCGCGCATTCCGATGGCACCGGGAACGGACTCTCTCAATGTTGCGACAGCAGCAGCAATGGCGTTCTACGAGCGTGTCCGAACAGGTGGGTAAGGATGCGGCACCCTGACTCCCTGTATCCGCAGTCGGAAGAAACTCCGTGGTTCACCGGACTCGTCGTCGCTGGATTCTCTGCAGTGTTCGTGTTCGTCGCGGTGGTTGTGTTCGGCTCCCAGCTTGCCCAGATCAACGTCGTACTGGCGGTCGTTCTCGAACTCGTGGTGGTGGCTGGTGTTGCGCCGTCGGCGTGGAGACTGCGCCAGGTTCCCGTCTGGCGCTGGCTCGTGTACGGCGCTGCGGCAGGGGTTCTCGGTGGGTGGACCGCGCTGATCACGGGCGCGGTATAGCGTGGGTGGGCCCGCTCACAAGCCGAAATACCGCCGGAGCAGCCCGATTCTGCGAGAGTTGTGCGGTGCCGACCTCTGGGACGTCAGGTGCTGCACATCGGTAGGCGGTTCGCTCTCGTGGCCATCGCCCGGATGGTGAATCGCGAATCCGAACACGGTGAGGCTGTGCGGATCCACCTCGGGATCCTCAGGTGCGTCGGTGTACCGAAATCCCAGCCACTCCCGGTTTGCGCCCTCTGAGAACTGCTGAGGATGGAAGGGCAGCGATTGCGGGTCGGGAAGCACCTCCGCCGGGTGCTGTAGCGGAAAGTCGCCCGCCCAGAAGGGTTTTTCCCACAGCAGAGGGATGCCGAGATCCTCGTGGATATGGACCGGCGTCGCGCTGAAGGACCTTGTCAGGATTCCCTCGTCCCACATCGCGAACGACCCCCACTCTTTTTCGGGTTTCGAAGCCACGTAGTAGGTTTTGGCGAATCCTGTAGGGCAGATGTGCGTCTCGGGCAGCGTGGACGGGCGCGGAACCGCCACGTCGATTCCACACACCACAGTGAGACCGGGGTAGCAACCGATGTAGACGGTTCCGGTCGCATCGAGAGCGGCTGCCTCCGACAGTGGAACCGAGCCCGCGGGGGTGGGTTCCGAAGAGGGGAACAGGCGCGTTGCGAATTGCCTGGCATCCTCGAGATCGGGCATTGGTCGAGTGCGTAGAACAGCTGCGGGATCGGGAACGTCGGTGTACCAGATCGTTGATACCTTCGGCCACACGGCCATCCCCCCTCTTTCGGTATCTGCCTGAAAGAGTACGACCTCGGCTAGCTCACCGTCCCGAGTGGATCAGCGTCCGCTGCTACGCACACCCAGTAGGACGTCGTCCCAGGACGGCAGCGCGGGTTTACCGCGCTTGTCCTTGTTGCTTGTCTGGTGCGGTGCGATCTTGGGGGCCGCGGCTTCCTCGGAGGACTCGGAGTCTTCCAGGTCCACCTCGGCTTCCTCGGCCTCGATGATTTCCTCCGGCTCGATCGACGGCACCACCACTTCGGTGGGGAACTCGGCGAGTTCGAGTTGGTCCGATTCGTCCGAAGCAACTGTTGCCAAACCCCGCAGGGGTCGACCGAAGTCGGGGTCGATCAAGTCGAACGCGGTGTCGTCGAGCGCGACGATGGTGCCGCCGTGTGCGTCCGGCTGGTAGCGCCAGTGAGCCGAGTTGGTCGTGCGCCCCGCCTGCCACTGCAACTGGGCGACCCAGTGGTTGTCCTCGTCACGCCAGGCGTCCCACGTGGCTTCGTCGATGTCGTGACCGCGAGCGCGGAACGCTCGAGTCACGATTTCGGAGAGAGTGGGAACGGCGGGACCGTTGTCGCGCATCGGGTGCCCTCCCTGGGCCATCTCCGCTGCACGTGAACGTTCGAGCAGAACCGGATAAGCGAAGCGTTCCACCTTCGACAGAGGAACACCGGCCTCTTCGGCTACCTGTTCGACGGAGGCGCCGGCACGGATGCGGGCCTGAATTTCGCGAGGTCTGAGCTGACTGTCCATTTGGATCTCAATCTGGCCGAGTCGAGCGATGTCCCCGCTGGATGCGGCGCGGAGTTTGTCATCGGCTGGAAGCCGGAATCTTTCGCCGGTACTTGCATCAGCGCACACGACGTGCGAACCATCTGGCTCGAGACCGATCACTCGAAGCTCTCGCACGTTGACCTCCTCATCGCGCCGGCTCGCGACTATGTGCCGACGCCAACTGTAATTCATTTGTGACAGCTTGTGCAGCAGGACACGCGCGACTATATCCCGCCCCGAGATCAGGTGGGAGCGAGGCTTCGACGTTCGACGTCCCCCTGTGCCCCCGCACCCGAAAGTGCGGGGGCTGACTACGGTGATCGCCCGGGCTCAGCCGAGCTGCGAGACCACCCAGTCGATGCTCTTGGTGAGTTGCGAGATGTCGTCGGGGTCGATGGCTGGGAACATGCCGACGCGTAACTGGTTGCGGCCGAGTTTGCGGTACGGCTCGGTGTCGACGACGCCGTTCGCTCGAAGGATCTTCGCGACCTGGGCCGCGTCGACCTTCTCGTCGAAGTCGATGGTGCCGACCACCTGGGAGCGGTGCGCCGGATCGGTGACGAACGGAGTGGCGAACTCGCTCGCCTCGGCCCACTGGTAGAGCCGGGAGGACGAATCTGCGGTACGCGAGGTGGCCCAGTCGAGACCGCCCTTGGTGTTCAGCCAGTCGATTTGGTCGGCCAGCAGCAGCAGAGTCGCGACCGCAGGCGTGTTGTACGTCTGATCCTTGGAGCTGTTGTCCACCGCGATGGGCAACGACAGGAAGTCCGGAGTCCAGCGACCCGAGTTCTTGATCTCCTCGACGCGCTCGAGCGCCTTCGGGCTCATCAATGCGATCCACAGCCCACCGTCGGCTGCGAAGCACTTCTGTGGAGCGAAGTAGTACACGTCGGCATCGGTGACGTTCACGGGAAGCCCGCCGGCGCCGGAAGTCGCATCGATGGCGACGAGTGCGTTCTCCGATCCTGCCGGACGCGAGACGGGAATCGCGACACCGGTGGAGGTTTCGTTGTGCGCCCACCCGATGAGGTCCACGGAGGGGTCCGATACAGGCTCGGGTGCGCTGCCCGGATCCGCGGAGACGACGATCGGGTCACCGATGAACGGGTTGTTCTTGGCGACCGAAGCGAACTTGGAGCTGAACTCACCATTGGTGAGATGCAGGGACTTCTCGCGGATCAGGCCGAAGGCCGCGGCATCCCAGAACGCAGTGGTGCCACCGTTTCCCAGCACCACCTCGTAGCCGTCGGGGAGGGAGAACAGGTCGGCGAGTCCGGACCGTACGCTGGCGACCACGTCCTTGACGGGCTTCTGGCGGTGACTGGTGCCGAACACCGAGGAGCCGACCTTCACCAGTGACTGAAGCTGTTCGGGACGAACCTTGGAGGGTCCGCAGCCGAATCGTCCGTCCACGGGCAGGAGATCTGGGGGGATGATCGGTGTGGGGGTCATGGCAACTCTCTGTTCTTCGAGATTCAAAGATGTGGTCAGCTCGTGTGGGTGATCTGGTCCCACCCCTCGACGGACTCAGGGGTGCGAGGTGCGGGGCCCGTGTAGATGGCGGCAGGGCGGACGAGTTTGCCCAGACGCTTCTGTTCGAGGATGTGGGCACACCAACCGGCGGTCCGGCCGCAGGTGAACATCGCGGGCATCATGTGCGCGGGTACCTCGGCGAAGTCGAGGATGACCGCGGCCCAGAATTCGACATTCGTCTCGATCGCCCGGTCGGGGCGACGCTCACGTAGTTCGGTCAGGGCGGCCTGCTCGAGTGCGGCCGCCGCCTCGAAGCGGGGCGCGTTCAGACGTTTGGCGGTGGCACGCAACACCCGGGCGCGGGGATCTTCGGCCCGGTACACGCGGTGCCCGAAGCCCATCAGCTTTTCCTTGCGGTCGAGGATTCCCTTGACCACGGCACGGGCATCACCGCATTTCTCGGTTTCCTCGATCATCGGCAGGACGCGAGCGGGGGCGCCGCCGTGCAGTGGGCCGGACATAGCCCCGATTGCACCGGACAATGACGCGGCGACGTCGGCGCCAGTGGAGGCGATGACGCGGGCGGTGAAGGTCGACGCGTTCATGCCGTGCTCTGCGGCCGAGACCCAGTACGCGTCGATGGCTTCGACGTGGGCGGGGTCGGGCTCGCCCTTCCAGCGGACCATGAACCGTTCGGTGACGGTCGCGGACTGATCGATCCGGGACTGCGGGACTGCGGGTTGGTAGATACCACGCGCCGACTGGGCAACGTAGGACAAAGCCATCACCGAGGCGCGGGCGAGGTTTTCACGGGCGGTGTCGTCGCTGATGTCGAGCAGCGGTTCGTAGCCCCAAATCGGCGCGAGCATCGCGAGAGCGGCCTGTACGTCCACACGCACGTCGCCGGTGTGCACCGGCAAGGGGAACGGTTCGGCGGGGGGCAGTCCGGCGCCGAAGCGTCCGTCGACCAGAAGCGCCCAGACATTGCCGAAGGTGACGCGCTTTGCGACGAGGTCCTCGATGTCGACGCCGCGGTAGCGAAGTGCGCCGCCGTCCTTGTCAGGCTCGGCGATATCGCTGGTGAACGCGATAACGCCTTCCAACCCGCTGGCGAAATCGTCGGGTATTGCCGCGCTGGTTGCCATGGCTCGTGGGCTCTCCTCATTCGAGTGCCCCCGTTCAGAGTGGCACTGTCTCGGCGTTCGACAATTGCCCGGGCGTACCTGCAGGGTCGGCAGGCACTCTCCTCCGGGCAATAGGTCTTCCCTCCCCGAGGCATCGCAAATCGCGTCTGCATTCCGGGGGCGGGCTCGGTCACCAAAAACTCTAGCCGGTGTCACCGGAGGGTTGATCAGTGCATTCCCGGGAGTAGCGTTCTTCGCTGTGCCTTCAGATGCTGAACCGTCGAAATCGGTGGACAAGGATCTCGCCGCGATGCGAGTCGGCTATGGGTATCAGGGCCTCGGCGCTCCACACGACGAGTCCGATCTGGACGTTGACGACCTGAGCGACGGCTGGCATCGGTTGATGCGCCAATGGATGGAGGCAGCCGTCGAGGCCGAGGTTCCCGAACCCAATGCGATGACGCTCGGCACCGTCGACGCGCAGGGGCATCCGTGTACCCGGACCGTCCTCTGCAAGGGTTTGAGCGCCGATGGCGTGCTGTTCTTTACGAATTACGCATCGGACAAAGGTCACCAATTGGCCGCCGTGCCCTATGCATCAGCGACGTTCGCATGGCTGCCGATTGCCCGACAGATCACCGTCCGTGGTCCCGTCGAGCGTGTCAGTGCGGAGATCACCGACGAGTACTGGCACAGCAGGCCCCGTGGATCCCGGTTGGGAGCCTGGGCGTCGGATCAATCGCAGCCGATCGGCTCCAGGGCCGAACTCGACGCGGCACTGCGCCATGCGGCCGAGCGGTTCGGAGTCGATGGCGACATCCCGGTGCGGCCGAATTGGGGTGGCATCCTGATCAAGCCCGAGGTCGTCGAGTTCTGGCAGGGTCGTGCCAACCGGATGCACAATCGCATCCGGACCTCGCGGGGCGATGATGACGGTTGGATCGTCGAGCGCCTGCAGCCGTGAACCGGATACTGGCTGACACGACTCCTCTCCAAAACCGTGATTACCGACGGTTGTGGCTGACCGGAATCGTCACCGTCATCGGTGGGCAACTCAGTATCGTCGCCGTGCCGCAGCAGGTGTACGAGATCACCCGCAGTTCGGGGTACGTGGGTCTGACGGGCGTGTTCGCACTGGCGCCATTGCTCGTGTTCGGGTTGTGGGGCGGCGCGCTGGCCGATGTCATGGACCGCCGCGCATTGCTGACGTTGACGACGGTCGGGCTCGGTCTCACCTCGGTGCTGTTCTGGATTCAGGCCGCGCTGGGTATGAACAATGTCTGGTTGGTCTTCGGATTGCTTGCGGTGCAACAAGCTTTCTTCGCCGTGAACCAGCCGACGCGCAGTGCCATCATCCCGCGACTCATCCCGGTGAAGCAATTGGCTGCAGCCAATTCGCTGAACATGACGGTGGTGCAGTTCGGTGCCATAGCCGGGCCGCTGCTCGCCGGGGCAATGATCCCGACCGTCGGGTTGCCGACGCTGTATCTCGTCGATTCCATCGCCCTGCTCGCCACGCTGTGGGCGGTGCTGCGCCTTCCGCCGATTCCGCCGACGGGCCAGTCGCGCCGAGCTGGGCTTCGCGAGGTGTTCGACGGCTTCGCCTACCTCGCGACGCAGAAGGTGCTGCTCGCTTCGTTCGTCGTCGACATCATCGCGATGGTGTTCGGTATGCCGCGAGCGTTGTTTCCACAGATCGCGAACGACACGTTCGGCGACCCGGCCACCGGTGGCTTCGCGCTCGGCCTACTGTTCGCAGCAATGTCCGCCGGTGCCGTGGTCGGTGGAGTGTTCTCCGGGTGGTTGCCCAGAGTCCATCGTCAGGGTCGTGCAGTGGTTGTGTGCATCGTCTTGTGGGGTCTGGCAATGGTCGGGTTCGGCTTGGTCGTGGGGGTCGCGGCCCCGGGAGACAGTCCGATCCTGTTGTGGGCGGCTCTGGCGTTTCTCGCGTTCGGAGGTGCTGTCGACATGATTTCTGCCGCGTTCCGGAGCGCGATGCTGCAAGCGGTCGCAACGGACGAGATGCGTGGACGACTGCAGGGCGTCTTCATCGTGGTGGTCGCGGGCGGGCCTCGGATGGGTGACGTCCTACATGGAGCCGCAGCGGCAGCGGTCGGTACCAGCGTGGCCGCAGCGGGTGGTGGTGTCCTCGTCGTGATCGGTGTGGTGATCGCCGCGGCCGCGTTTCCGGCATTGATGCGCTACAGGGTCAGCCGCTAGGTTCCTGTGCGCCATCACATATTTCATGCACACTGAATTGCATGGGTGAAGCGAAGTCGCCGAGGACCGACAGTCGTGCCGCCGCTGCCTTCGAGATCAGGGGAGGCGGCTATCGGGCGGATATAGCGGGGAGGGGGGCCGGGCTTCGCCAACTCGAGTGGGACGGCCCGCGGGGGCCGAT
Source organism: Rhodococcus sp. NPDC049939 (assembly GCF_040656415.1). Classification (NCBI taxonomy): domain Bacteria; kingdom Bacillati; phylum Actinomycetota; class Actinomycetes; order Mycobacteriales; family Nocardiaceae; genus Rhodococcus; species Rhodococcus sp. NPDC049939. The sequence continues at coordinate 455,310 of NZ_JBFAMC010000003.1, forward strand.
AGCACTCACCGAGACGTGGGAGATCGGGACGCGCCCGCCGATGTCGGCCGGATTGATATTGGCTCCGTGGCCGAACCGGATCCGAAAAGGCCATTTCATCTTCGACGGTGTCGATCATCAACTCGAGATCACCGAACCAGCCTTCGGCAATGCGATCCACGGATTCGTCCGGTTCGTCGACTGGAATGTCGAGAACCGTGCCGACGACCGGATCGAGTTGTCGACCGAAGTCCGTCTCCACAAGGGGTGGCCATATCCGCTCAGGCTCACAGTCGATTACGCACTCGGTGAGGACGGACTGACGGTGACACATACCGCGACCAACACGGGGTCCAACCCTGCGCCCTTCGGGATGGGATTCCACTCGTTCGTCCGTGTGGGCGACTTTCCTCTCGACGAATGCACTCTGCGCCTGTCAGCAGGCACCCGCCTGCCTCTCGACGAACGCATGCTCCCGAACGCAGGCTCGCAAGCCGTCGCAGACACTTACTACGACTTCACTACTGCGCGCACGCTCCGCGCCGTGGCTCTGGATACGCCATTCAGCGCGCTCGACTTCGACGTGGATGGCAGGACGCGGCACGAATTGCGTGCCCCCGACGGCACAGCAACCCTGTTGTGGGCGGCCCATGAGTTCAGTTGGCTGCAAGCGTTCGTCGCGGACCCCGACGCTGGGAGGCCGTACCCCGGCCGGGGGCGGGCGCTGGCGCTCGAGCCCATGACGTGTCCGCCCGATGCGTTCAATTCGGGCATCGACCAACTCGTGCTCGCTCCGGGACAGCAGTGGACCGGACGCTGGGGTATGACGTTGGAACCTTCCTAGGAGCTCAACTGTCGAGCGGGTGTGTCCACCTGGTGAGACACTGCAATGCTGATTGCGACCCGGTCGATGAGGTGTCGCCGGCGTTCGTCCGTGATGCCCGCGGGCAGTGGGCAGCTCGACTCCGCGCCCGTCGCCTCGACGGAGATGAGGTGCGCGTTCTTTGCTTCGGACTGCTATCAGTGCAGGTTATGAGATCGAAATGGTCTCGATGACAGGAGAGCACGCCAATTTCGTACAGGCCTCGCGCGGGCCTTTCGGACACTCGCGGGACGCAGTGAGGACATTTCTTCACGGTGGTACCGCTGCGGGTGACGGGGTCTGTTCTACCGCTTTGTGCAGACCCTCCCTCGGCGCGCGGGCCTAGGTGGGACTAGTTTCTATCTGGATGCAGTTGTTACTCATTGGTTTGAGCTTGAGAGGGATGCTTCGTGCCTGACAATGACACACAGCCCACGCTTACCTATCCCGGCGGTGAGCACAAGATGTCCATTGCCAGGGCGACCGAGGGCAATGCCGGTATCGAATTGGGCAAGCTGCTAGCCAGCACCGGGTACACCACCTTGGATCCTGGCTTCGTCAATACCGCCTCCACCAGTTCGGCGATCACCTACATCGACGGCGAGCGCGGGATTCTCCGTTACCGCGGCTACCCGATCGAGCAGTTGGCCGAGAAGTCGACATTCATCGAGGTCAGCTACCTGCTGATCTATGGCGAGTTGCCGACTGCGAAAGAGCTCGAGACCTTCACCAACAGGATTCGGCGACACACCCTGCTGCACGAGGACCTCAAGAGGTTCTTCGATGGGTTCCCCCGGAACGCGCACCCGATGCCGGTCCTTTCCAGTGCGGTCAACGCGTTGTCGGCCTACTACCAGGATTCCCTGGACCCGTCCGACCCCGACCAGGTCGAGCTGTCGACGACCCGCCTGCTGGCGAAGCTGCCGACGATCGCGGCGTACGCATACAAGAAGTCTGTGGGCCAGCCGTTCCTGTACCCGGACAACTCGTTGAATCTGGTGGAGAACTTCCTGCGGATGACGTTCGGGTTCCCTGCCGAGCCGTACGAGATCGATCCCGAGATCGCCCGAGCCCTCGACATGCTGCTGATCCTGCACGCCGACCACGAGCAGAACTGTTCGACGTCGACGGTACGGTTGGTCGGCTCCTCGGATGCCAATCTGTTCACCTCCATCTCCGGCGGCATCAACGCGCTCTGGGGACCGCTGCACGGCGGCGCCAACCAGGCTGTTCTCGAGATGCTCGACGAGATCAAGGACAGTGGCGGAACAGCTGCCGACTTCGTCCGCAAGGTCAAGAACAAGGAAGACGGCGTGAAGCTCATGGGCTTCGGGCACCGCGTCTACCGCAACTACGACCCGCGTGCGGCGATCGTCAAGAACACCGCCCACACGATCCTCGACAAACTCGGTGGGGACGACGAGCTTCTCGACATCGCGATGGCACTCGAAGAGGCGGCGCTGACCGACGACTACTTCGTCGAGCGCAAGCTGTATCCGAACGTCGACTTCTACACGGGCGTGATCTACCGCGCGATGGGCTTCCCGACCCGCATGTTCACCGTTCTCTTTGCGATCGGCCGCCTGCCGGGCTGGATTGCACACTGGCGCGAGATGCATGAAGATCCAGCTACGAAGATCGGTCGCCCGCGCCAGATCTACACCGGCTACACCGAGCGTGAATACAAGGACGCTGCAAGTCGCTGATCGCGGACCTGTGCCGACCCAGATAGTCCTCACCAAGGAGCACACATGACCAAGCCCGAGATCGACTTCCAAGAGGGTCCTGCACCGACCGACCTGGCCATCAAAGACCTGGTGGTCGGTGAAGGTGCCGAGGCCGTTCCAGGGGGCACCGTCGAAGTACATTACGTCGGTGTCGATTTCGAATCCGGTGAGGAGTTCGACTCTTCCTGGAACCGTGGCGAGTCCATCCAGTTCCCACTACGCGGGCTGATCAAGGGTTGGCAGGACGGCATTCCCGGAATGAAGGTGGGCGGACGTCGTCAGCTCACGATCCCGCCGGAACTAGCCTACGGACCCGCCGGCGCCGGACATCAACTGTCCGGTAAGACTCTGGTTTTCGTGATCGACCTGCTCGATGTGAAGGGATAGTCTTCCCAGCAGGAAACCCCGTGTCACCTTTCTGGTGATGCGGGGTTTTCTGCGTTTCGCATCCTTTGTGCCGGGCCGGTGTGAAGCTCGACGACCAGTCGAGCTCCGCCGAGTGGGCTGACCTCGAAGTGTGCGTGGCCGTTGTGAAGGGCAGCCTGTTGAGCGACGAGTGCCAAGCCAAGCCCAGACCCTGTCGCCGTGGCGTTCGAGCCCCGGCGGAACCGTTCGAACACCACCGCCCGCTCGGCTTCGGGTATTCCGGAGCCGTTGTCGTCGATGATGACGGTTGTTCTCCCACTCGATTCGCGCACCGTGATCCGCACCGCGGTTGCACCGCCGTGCCGGACAGCGTTCTTGATGGCGTTGTCCAGAATGAGGCGCATTCCGCCGGGCATTCCGTGAACCACCACGGGCGAAGCATCGACGCTCACTTGTAGCCCGGGGTGGTGTCGCATGGCGTCGTCGGCCGCGAGATCGCTGATCTCGACCAGATCGCAGTTCACGAAGTCCTTGTCGGTGGACAGTTCGCCGCGGGCGAGGCGTTCGAGATCGGACAGCGTCGATTCCACCCGGTCTTGAGAGCGGGCCACATCCCGGAGGATCTCGTCTCGTTGTCGGGACGTCAGGTTGTGCGTTGTGAGGACCTCGAGGTCCGTGCGCATGGCGGTGAGCGGTGTACGAAGTTCGTGGGCGGAAACGGCTGCGAAGTCACGCGCAACGGACAGTGCCGCAGAAGTCGCCTCTTGGGCTCGGGCGACGTCTCGCAGCATCGATTCGGCGGCCGAGGCCAGTTCATCCGCTTCTCGGACACCGGAGGCAACGGGGGCCAGTTCGCGCTCACGGCGCACGATGCGGCCGGTCAGGTCGACCAGCGGGCGCACGGCACGTCCGCCGAACAACCAACCGAGACTGCTGGCCCCAACAACAGCCAGCACACCCGCGATTGCGACCTGGCGTTGCTGGTCGGTCGTCACATCTTGGGCCTCGGAGTAGGGGACGGCCAGCGAGATGCGAGTGCCGAGAAGAGGCACCGCCGCCGTGAACGCTCGGTACTTCGTGCCGTTGACTTCGACGGTTTGCCAGCCCGGGTCGAGCGCGGGTAATTGGGTGGGAGTGCTGACGAGCACGGTGTCGCCGCTGGCCGAGCGGATGGTAATGGCGAATGCGCCGTAGTCACCGAGCGCACCGAGGAACAGCCCAGCGGTGGCCGCGTTGGGAACCAGGACTTCCGACGCCGATTCCAGACGGCGGTCGAGCTGCGAAAGGTTGTTGCGGTTGATGGCCAGTGATACCAGGATGCCCAGTGCCACAACGATGATGGTTGCTCCCAGCGCGGTCGCGGCCGCCACACGGGTACGGAGTGAGAACGACCGCCTCACGACGGTTCCCTCAGCACGAAGCCGACGCCCCTGACGGTGTGGAGGATGCGCGGCTGGTTTCCAACTTCGAACTTGCGACGAAGGTAGCCGACGAAGACGTCCACCACGTTGGTGTCTGCGACGAAGTCATATCCCCATACCAGTTCGAGAAGTCGCTCACGGCTCAGGACAATTCCCGCGTTGCGGGCGAGGACTTCGAGTAGTTCGAACTCTCTCTTGGTCAAGGTGACTTCTTCACCTGCCATGAAAACCCTGCGTGCGGACAGCTGGATTTCGAGTGCACCGATGCGGATCGGTGGAGTCGCGGGCGACTCGGTGGGCGCCGCCGTTCCGTGCCGTCGGAGCATTGCGCGGATTCTCGCGATCAACTCGGCGAGCACGAACGGCTTGACCAGGTAGTCGTCGGCTCCTGATTCCAGACCGGAGATGCGGTCGTCGACGGTATCGCGTGCGCTGAGAACGCATATAGGGATGTCGTTGTTCATGGCGCGCAGCGCCGTCACGACGCCGGTACCGTCGATGATCGGCATGTTCATGTCGAGGACCATCGCGTTGGGTCGCTGTTCACTGATCACCCGGAGGGCGTCCGCCCCGTCTACCGCCGTGAGAACGGTGAATCCGGACAGGCGCAGTCCGCGTTCGAGGGATGTCCGCACATCCTCGTCGTCATCGACCACGAGGACGGTGGCTGAATCGGTGACTGTCACACCTGCATTGTGCCGTGGGAACGACCACTGGGTGCGGCGATGCAGATTGTAGGAGCGCGTCCGATCTGCAATATTCGGCTCAGACGTATACTCGTTCGAGATGTTTTCTTCGATGCTGGCCTTCGAACTGACCGAAACCAACCGCGACTGGCTAATTCAGCGGCCGGCTCAAATCGCTATCTACATCGTGATGGCGCTCGTACTGAGATTCATCCTGCACCGGCTGATCCGGCGCATGACGCGTCCGCGTGGCTCTTCGGAGAAATCTACCCTGTCGAGGTCGTTGCGACAGCGCACACCGCGAGGTGTCAAGGACGCCATGGTCAGCGCGCGTAGTGCGCAGCGTGCGACGACGATCGGTTCGGTTCTCGAGTCCACTGTCTCGATAGTGATTCTGGTCTGGGTCGTATTGCAGATCCTGGGAATCCTCGGCGTCAACGTCGCGCCCTTCATCGCCTCCGCAGGGGTGATCGGTGTCGCGCTCGGATTCGGTGCGCAGAACCTCGTCCGAGACTTCCTGTCCGGCATCTTCATGTTGCTAGAGGATCAATACGGAGTCGGCGATGTGGTCGATGTCGGTGAGGCGACCGGCACTGTGGAGTCGGTCGGCCTCCGGGTAACAACGATCCGCGACATCAACGGAACACTGTGGTATTGCCGCAACGGTGAGATCTTGCGTGTCGGCAACATGAGCCAGGGTTACGCGGTCGCGGTGGTCGATCTGCCGATCTCGCATTCGGCGAATGTGCACCGTGCGTGCGAGGTGGCACTGAGCGCCGTCCTCGCCGCCGCCGAGGACGCCGCCATTGCAGACGACATTCTCGAACCGCCTGAAATGTTGGGCGTGAATTCCGTGACCGCGGCTTCGGTGACGCTGCGCATCACGGCGCGGGTGAAGCCGGGCCGTCAATGGGCGGTTCAGCGCGCGTTGAACCGTGCGGCCCTCACCGCGTTCGAGAACGAGGGCATCGAGGCTCCGTTCTTGTCGGTGCTGTCCTCTACGCCTCCTAACCTCTGATATTGCCCGACCTCGGACGATGCACTGGGTAGCGTCAGAGGCGTGGACACGGCCCTCGTCTGGTTTCGGCGCGATCTCCGCCTCGGGGATCTGCCCACCCTCCGCGCCGTGGCCGAGGCCAGGGCCCGCGCGCTCGGATTGTTCGTCCTCGACGACAGGCTGCTGAGGTCCTCGGGTGAGGCACGTCGCGGCTGCCTGTTCCGCAGTCTTGCCGAACTGGACGAACAACTCGATGGCCGACTGCTCGTGGTGAAGGGTGATCCTGTCGATGTGGTGCCCGCGGTCGCGCGGGAAGTTGCGGCACTCGAGACATATGTCAGCGCCGATTACGGACCATATGGACGTAAGCGTGACGCGGAAGTGGCCGAGCGGACCCGCCTCGTTGCCAGCGGCTCACCCTATGCGGTTGCTCCTGGAACGGTCCTCAAGACGGACGGGCAACCGTATCGGGTGTTCACCCCGTACTTCAGGCATTGGCTCGAGCACGGCTGGGAGGCGCCGATCGGGACGGGGCCTGCGACCGTCGAATGGCTGAACCCGGATGAGGTTCGGGTTCGGCGGGCGACGATCCCTGCATCCGGATCCAGCGGGTGCGCCGCGGGTGAGGAGGCTGCGCTGAAACGGTGGGAGGAGTTCTGCGGGTACGGCCTCGGCGGCTTCTCGGAGACGAGGGACCGACCTGACCTCGATGCGACCAGCAGGATGTCGGTATTTCTCCGGTACGGCAACATCCATCCGCGGACGATGCTTCACGACCTCGCACGCTGCTCGAGTAGTGGGGCGCAGGCGTACCGTCGTCAGCTGGCTTGGAGGGACTTCTACGCCGATATCCTCTTCCATCGTCCGGACAGCGCCCGTGGCAACTACGACCGCCGTTTCGATCACATCCGTTACGACACAGGGCCGGACGCGGAGGAGGCGTACCGTGCCTGGTGCGAGGGCCGCACCGGATTCCCGATCGTCGATGCGGGAATGCGTCAGTTGAGAGCCGAAGGCTGGATGCACAATCGGGTGCGGATGATCGTCGCGTCGTTCTTCGTGAAGGATCTGCATCTTCCGTGGTGGCGCGGGGCGCGCTATTTCATGAACCAGTTGGCGGACGGGGATCTGGCCAGCAACCAGCACGGCTGGCAGTGGACTGCGGGATCGGGGACCGATGCGTCGCCGTACTTCCGGATCTTCAACCCGACGACTCAGGGGGAGAAGTTCGACCCGGACGGCGAGTATGTGCGGCGGTGGATACCCGAACTGCGCGGCGTCCGTGGGAAGGCCGTCCATACACTGCGGGACGGACGACCCGAGGACTATCCGTCACCGATCGTCGACCATGCCCACGAGCGGCGAGAGGCCTTGGCGCGCTATGCCGAGATCAAGAAATTCTGAAACAGTTCGACTGCGCGCATGTCGAAACGGACCCCACAGGCCAGTCGTCAGCTGCGGAGTTGCTTCTCCAAGATTTCCAGCACCGCAACGTCTTCGATGGTTGACGGCACGGTGAACTTCTCACCGTCGACGATCTGGCGCACCGTCTTGCGCAATATCTTGCCCGACCGCGTCTTCGGCAACGCCGGTACGACCGTCACGTCGCGGAACGCCGCGACCGGCCCGATCTGATCGCGCACCATCGCGACCAGTTCGCGGCGCAGTGTCTCGGGATCTATGTCCACGCCGGCCTTGAGAACCACGTAGCCGGCGGGCCGTTGTCCCTTGAGTTCGTCCCGGACGCCGACCACCGCGCACTCGGCCACGGCCGGGTGTCCGGCGACGACGGCCTCGAAGCTTCCCGTCGAGAGCCGGTGTCCCGCAACGTTGATGACGTCGTCACTCCGGCCGAGAACGAAGACGTACCCGTCCTCGTCGATGTACCCGGAATCTCCGGTGAGGTAGTAGCCGTCGAACTTCGTGAGGTATTCCCGCGAATATCGCTCCGGATCGCGCCACAGCCCCGCGAGCGCTCCGGGCGGCAGAGGGAGCGCGATCACGATGCTTCCCTCGGTGCCGGCGGGTAGCGGATTACCGTTGTCGTCCAGCACTTCGACTCGGTAGCCAGGGACCGGAACAGTAGGTGAGCCGGCCTTGATCGGCAGCGGTTGGAGGCCCCGGAGGTTCGCGCAGATCGCCCAGCCAGTCTCTGTCTGCCACCAATGATCGACCACGGGCCGGTCGAGGATCCTCGTCGCCCAGGCGTACGTGTCGGGGTCGAGGCGCTCACCGGCGACGAACAATGCCTTCAATGAGGAGATGTCGTGTTTCGCAATCTCTCGCGCATCCGGATCGGCCTTGCGAATAGCCCTTATCGCTGTCGGGGCGGTGAACAATGCGGACACGCCGTGATCGGAGATGACCCGCCAGAACGCGCCCGCGTCCGGCGTTCCGACTGGTTTGCCCTCGTAGAGCACCGAAGTGGCACCGGCCAGGAGTGGGCCATAGACGATGTAGGAGTGGCCGACCACCCAGCCCACGTCGGAGGCGGTCCACCACACGTCACCGGGGCCGATGCCGTAGATGTTCCTCATCGACCATGTCAGTGCGACGGCATGGCCGCCGTTGTCGCGTATCACGCCCTTCGGCTTCCCCGTGGTGCCGGATGTGTAGAGGATGTAGAGCGGGTCGGTTGCGGCTACCGGGACTGGCTGTGTAGGTGATGCGACCGCGATGAGGGCGTCCCAGTCGAGCCAGGCGGATGTTCGACCCTGGTAGTCGGCTGCCGAACCGGGGATCTGCTGCCGGTCCTTGACGATCACGGTTTGCGGAGGTGTGCTCGACAACTTCATTGCCTTCTCAACGATTGGCAAGTACTCGACGATGCGCCCCGGTTCGAGGCCACCTGAAGCCGTCACCAGCACGATCGGACCGGCGTCGTCGATGCGGGTCGCAAGTTCGTTCGCTGCGAACCCGCCGAACACGACCGAGTGCACCGCACCGATACGTGCACAGGCGAGCATGGCGATCACCGCCTCGGGGATCATCGGCATGTAGATGATGACCCGGTCACCAGTGGACACGCCTTGCTCGACGAGAACTCCGGCGAACCGAGACACCTCGTCCAGTAGCTGCGCGTAGGTGTATGTGCCGGAGGCGGCCCGTGCCATCGCGGAGTCGTAGATCAGCGCCGTGCGGTCGCCGTGCCCGTCCCGGACGTGCCGGTCGAGGGCATTGAAGCAGGTGTTCAGTGCCGCGTCGGGGAACCACCGGTACGTCAGAGCGGCCGAGTCGTCGAGGGCGCGAGTCGGTGGCTTCTCCCACTCCACGGCCTCGGCCGCGGCGAGCCAAAACTCCTCTGGGCACTCGGCGCTTTGGCGGTAGACCTCGGCATAGCTGCGACCAGAAGAGTGGGTCGTGGAGTTCATCGATGTTCGTCCTCTCGCCGCTGGGGGTGTGATGGGGGACACCCTATGTGATGGCGGAGGTGATTCGAGGTGATGAGCCGGAGCTTGTCGCCCTGGTGCCCCTTCCTACTGGAAAGAGCTATGGTGAAAGCCGGGTGGTTAGCAAAAGTAAAGAAATGGTATGTGAACGCCAGGGTTGGGGGTTGGGCTCGCCGCCCGCAAGTGATCATCTGCGCTGAGGAAGAGCGCTGGCGACGGCTGGAGGAACGTATGTGTGGAATCGTCGGGTGGGTTTCGTTCGACCGCGACCTTTGCATCGAGCAAGCCACCCTGGACGCGATGACCGAAACGATGAGTTGCCGTGGACCGGACGATCGCGGCACGTGGATCGTGGAACATGCGGCACTCGGGCACCGCAGACTCGCCGTCATCGACCTGCCGGGGGGCCGTCAGCCGATGAGTGTGGACACCCCGGACGGGCCGGTGGCGATGGTCTACTCCGGCGAGACGTACAACTTCGGTGAACTACGGGAGGAACTGTACGGGCGTGGGCACCGGTTCGTCACCGACTCCGACACCGAGGTCGTGCTGCACGGTTACCTCGAGTGGGGAGAGGCCGTCGCTGAACACCTCAACGGCATGTACGCCTTCGCGATCTGGGATTCCCGGGTCGACAAGCTGGTGATGATCCGCGACCGGATGGGTATCAAGCCGTTCTACTACTACGAGACTGCTGATGGCGTGCTGTTCGGTTCGGAGCCCAAGGGCATCCTCGCGAACCCGATGGTCGAGCCGACGGTCACTATGGACGGTATCCGCGAGATATTCGCCTTCATGAAGTCGCCAGGTCGTGTGGCGTGGGACGGTATGAACGAGGTACTGCCGGGCACCGTGGTCACCGTTTCTCGATCCGGGCTGCGCACCCACGTGTACTGGTCGCTGCAGACTCGGCCACATACCGACGACCAAGAGACGTCGGTCGCACGCGTGCGCGAACTGCTCGACGACATCGTGCGCCGGCAACTGGTCGCCGACGTGCCCCGTTGCACGTTGCTGTCCGGGGGCCTCGATTCCTCGTCGATGACGGCGATCGCGGCCGAGCAGCTCGCCGAGGTGGGGGAGACGGTGCGTTCGTTCGCCGTTGATTTCGTCGGTCAGACAGAGCATTTCATCCCCGATGAAATGCGGGGAACCCCGGACACTCCGTATGTCCACGACGTGGCGAATCGGTCCCGGACCTATCACCGGGACATCGTGCTCGACTCCGAGCTTGTGGCGGACCTCGCCGCGCGACGGCAGATGCTCATGGCGCGCGACATTCCAGAGGGGATAGGGGACATCGACACCTCGCTGTACCTGTTGTTCAAGGAGATTCGCAAGCATTCCACGGTGGCATTGTCCGGTGAGTCGGCCGATGAGGTCTTCGGCGGGTACAGCTGGTTCTTCGATCCGAAGGTGCGGGAGGCGAACACCTTTCCGTGGCTCGTGCGGTATGCCGAACTATTCGGCGACGACCATGACATCCTCACCCCGGAGATCGTGGTGAAGCTGAATATGGATGAGTACGTGCAGGATTCGTATGATTCCTCGGTGGCCTGCATCGACAGGCTGGAGGGTGAGTCCGACTTCGAGTGGCGGATGCGCAAGATCTGCTATCTCCATTTGACGCGATTCGTCCGGATCCTGCTCGATCGCAAGGACCGTGCGAGCATGGCCGTCGGCCTCGAGGTTCGGGTGCCGTTCTGCGATCACCGGTTGGTCGAGTACGTCTACAACGCTCCGTGGTCGCTGAAGACCTTCGACGGCAGGGAGAAGTCGCTGTTGCGGGCGGCGGCCAGGGATGTGCTGCCGCAATCGGTGATCGACCGGGTGAAGTCGCCGTATCCGTCCACCCAGGATCCAAAGTATGCCGTCGTATTGCACCAGCAGTGCAAGGAGTTGCTCGGCGACCCCTCGCACCCGGTATTCGACTTGATCAGCCCGGATTGGCTGTCTCAGGCAGTGGCGGTCGATACCCCGCAGATCAGTCAGATGTCGCGACGTGGGCTCGAACGCACACTCGACGTCGCGGCGTGGATGGAGATCTACAAGCCGACCCTCAAGCTGTCATGACCTGTTCCAGCTCGATATCCGGCGATCATCCTCTCCGTTGCGGTTGCATCGTGCCCGCTCTACGGCTCGAACGTCCCGAATGACCCGAGTGCCCCGGCGCTCCAGACGAACCCGTCTGTGCCGAATTCGCCTGAAAGGGATACCCTGAAAGATAGGTGGTTAGCCAAAGTAAAGAAATATAAATGCCGACCACGGTGCGGCCTGGGGTTCGCCACCTCGCACTTGACCATGCGCGCTGAGGAAGAGCGCTGGCGACGGCTGGAGGAACGTATGTGTGGAATCGTCGGGTGGGTTTCGTTCGACCGCGACCTTTGCATCGAGCAGGCCACCCTGGATGCGATGACCGAAACGATGAGTTGCCGTGGGCCGGACGATCGCGGCACGTGGATCGTGGAGCACGCGGCACTCGGGCACCGCAGACTCGCCGTCATCGACCTGCCGGGGGGCCGTCAGCCGATGAGTGTCGACACCGCGGACGGGCCCGTGGCGATGGTCTACTCCGGCGAGGCGTACAACTTCGGTGAACTGAAAGAGGAACTGCGCGGGCGTGGGCACCGGTTCGTCACGGACTCCGACACCGAGGTCGTGCTGCACGGTTACCTCGAGTGGGGAGAGGCGGTCGCGGAACGCCTCAACGGCATGTACGCCTTCGCGATCTGGGATTCCCGTGTCGACAAGCTGGTGATGATCCGCGACCGGATGGGTATCAAGCCGTTCTACTACTACGAGACTCCCGACGGTGTGCTGTTCGCTTCCGAGCCGAAGGGGATCCTTGCGAACCCGATGGTCCAGCCGACAGTCACTATGGACGGTATCCGTGAGTTGTTCGCATTCATGAAGTCACCCGGTCATGCGGTGTGGGACGGGATGAACGAGGTGCATCCAGGGACCGTGGTGACGGTTTCGAGGTCCGGGCTGCGCACCCACGTGTACTGGTCGCTGCAGACTCGGCCGCATACCGACGACCAAGAGACGTCGGTCGCACGCGTGCGCGAACTGCTCGACGACATCGTGCGCCGGCAACTGGTCGCCGACGTGCCCCGTTGCACGTTGCTGTCCGGGGGCCTCGATTCCTCGTCGATGACGGCGATCGCGGCCGAGCAACTCGCCGAGGTGGGGGAGACGGTGCGTTCGTTCGCCGTTGATTTCGTCGGGCAGACCGAGCATTTCATCCCCGATGAGCTGCGGGGAACCCCGGACACTCCGTATGTCCACGACGTGGCGAATCGGTCCCGGACCTATCACCGGGACATCGTGCTCGACTCCGAGCACCTGGCGGCCCCCGCCGCACGACGGCACATGGTCAGGGCCCGCGATATCCCAATGGGCCTCGGCGACATGGACACCTCGCTGTACCTGTTGTTCAAGGAGATTCGCAAGCATTCCACGGTGGCACTGTCTGGTGAGTCGGCCGATGAGGTCTTCGGCGGATACAAGGAATTCTTCGATCCGAAGGTACGAGAGGCGAACACCTTTCCGTGGCTTGTCCGGTATGCCGAACACTTCGGCGACGACCGTGAAATCTTCACCCCAGATGTCGCTTCGCAGCTGAACATGGATGACTACGTACAGGATTCGTATGCTTCCTCGGTGGCCTGCATCGACAGGCTGGACGGAGAGTCCGACTTCGAGTGGCGGATGCGCAAGATCTGCTACTTCTATCTGACGCGATTCGTCCGACTCCTGCTCGATCGCAAGGACCGTGCGAGCATGGCCGTCGGCCTCGAGGTTCGGGTGCCGTTCTGCGATCACCGGTTGGTCGAGTACGTCTACAACGCTCCGTGGTCGCTGAAGACCTTCGACGGCAGGGAGAAGTCGCTGTTGCGGGCGGCGGCCAGGGATGTGCTGCCGCAATCGGTGATCGACCGGGTGAAGTCGCCGTATCCGTCCACCCAGGATCCGGAATATGCCGTCGTATTGCATCAGCAATGCAAAGAGTTGCTCGGTGATCGTTCGCACCCGGTGTTCGACTTGATCAGCCCGGATTGGCTGTCTCAGGCAGTGTCGGTCGAAACCCCGCAGATCTTTTCGAGTTCGCGGCGCGGGCTCGAGCGAACACTCGATCTCGCCGCGTGGATCGATATCTACAAACCGACCATCAAGCTGTCTTGATTCCTCTCAGGCCAACACGGCAATCATCGAGTTCCGTCGAGATTGCAACGTCCCCGGCGACATTGTCGCCGGGGACGCTGTTGCCTTCGCGAATCGAGCTTGTCCTACGACTCGAATATTTCGGGTAACCCGATAGCTCCGGACGAGCCGGTGGAGTGGTCGAGGGGAGCAACCCACTTCCACTCAGCGCACTGAGTTCCGTCCGCGCTCGTCTCGAATTGGACGTCTGTGGATTCGATGATCACTGCCGACGCCACGGGGTCGCCGCTGCTCGAGTAAGTGTTGCTGTCGGCATGTCCGCCGTCGGCGGTATCGCGCTTCCACGCGCACGCCGAGCCTTCTACGCCGCGGTTGTAGTAGATGCCGGGTTTGACCTCGCCTGGGCCATTGCCCACTTCGAAGGTGCCATCGGCGGGGATAGTCGGCTTGCCCAGGCTACCCAACGATCCCAATAGCGCCGTGGAGCCGGTTGACCCGGTGGAGTGCGGGAGGGGAGCCACCCACGTCCACTCGGCGCAGGAGTCACCCTCCGCGTGGCCTGTTACGAATCTGGTATCGGTGGGTTCGATGATCACAGCCGACGGCACGCTGTTGTCGGGAGGATCTTGCGGGTCGGCGCTGCCCCAGGCGACGGTGATCTCGCCGCTACCGCGAGCCCAATCACACATCTCGTTTTCGACGCCGGGGTTCTGGTAGATGCCGGGTTTGACCTCGTTCGGCCCATCGCCGACCGGGAAGGTGCCATTGCCGGGTATGGTCGGCTCGTCCGGGCTCCCGGATCCGAAAGAGCCGGGGGCGCTATTGGCGGTGGCGACACCCCCGGCCAGGAGTGCCACTGCGGCCACCGCGGTGATCCCGATTCGTGTTACGCGCATTCACGTTCTCCTCGTCGTCACGGCCCCAACTGGGACACACCGAGGAAGACGCTACAGCCAAATCTGGTCAGCCGTAGGCGGATACGGGGTGTCAGGGGATGCGGTCGACGCCGAGTCGGACAGTGGAAACCAGGGGTTCGAGGAATGGAAAATCGTTTCTGGCATGGCTTTCTTCACCAGCGGCACCGCGCAGGGTCGGTGTCGGCGCCACGAGTTCTAACGGCTGAATCCTAGGCTGCGGTAGCGGGCGTGTCGCGCTGCGGATCGCTCACTTTCGGAGACCTCGTTCAGGGAACCAATTTCCCGAGAGATGGCCAGACCGACCCGTTTGGAGAAGTCGACGGGTTCGTCTGCGGCGTCGGGGTGTTCGGGAATGATTGCGTCGATGACACCGTCGCGTAGCAGGTCGAGTGAACGAATGCCCTGACAGGTAGCCATCTCGTGTGCGTGGGCTGTGTCACGGTGGACCAAGGCGCTGGCGCCCTCCGGAGGGAGCGGGGCCAACCATCCATTCTGAGCAGCGAGGACCCGGTCTGCAGGGAGGAAGGCGAGTGCTCCGCCGCCGGTGCCCTGACCGAGCAGGACGGACACTGTCGGAGTCTTCAACGTCACCAGATCGGAGATGCAGCGGGCGATCTCGGGGGCCAGTCCGCGCTCCTCCGCTTCCCTGGACAACGCGGCCCCTAGAGTGTCGATCACCAAAACCAGTGGGAGTTGTAGCTCCTCGGCCAATCGCATGCCCCGGCGTGCCTCACGCAGAGCGGCGGGCCCCATCGTGTTCTGCGCGGATTGTCCGGCACGGTCCTGACCCAGCAGCACGCACGGCGCGCCACGGAACCGGGCCAGCGAGAGCAACACCGTTCCCTCGGTCTCACCTTGCCCGGTGCCGCTGAGCGGCACCTGCTCGGTGGCCGCGTGCCGCAACAGGTGGCGGATTCCAGGACGGCCGGCGCGCCTCGACAGCTTCACGGATTGCCAGGCGGGGACATCCGGGATATCGGCCACGGGTAGCGCCGCGGAGGCGGTCGGGGCAGCCGGGGGATCGATCAGCACGCGTAGTGTCCTGTGCACGAGCGGCCGGAGACGTGGCGCGGGCACCACACCGTCGATGACACCGTTGCGATACAGGTTCTCCGACGTCTGCACGCCCTCGGGGAACTTCTCGCCGTACAGAGACTCGTACACGCGAGGGCCCAGGAACCCGATCAGGGCACCGGGTTCGGCCACGGTGATGTGCCCGAGCGAACCCCACGATGCGAATACGCCTCCGGTCGTGGGGTTGCGCAGGTATACGAGATAGGGCAGATGGGCGGCCTTGTGCGCCGCCACTGCTGCCGCGATCTTCACCATCTGCACGAAGGCGATCGTGCCCTCCTGCATGCGGGTTCCACCCGACGTGGGTGATGCGAGCAAGGGGAGCGCTTCGCGGGTGGCGCGTTCGACGGCGGCGACGATGCGTTCGGCCGCGGCTACACCGATCGATCCGGCCAGAAACGCAAACTCGCACGCGATCACAGCGACCGGACGGCCTCGAACCTCGCCGGCCCCGGTGATCACCGATTCGTCGACACCGGACTTCTCGGCCGCCTTCGTCAATGCGGCCCGGTACTTCTCGTCCGGTTCCGAATCGAGGGGCGTCTGGTCCCAGGAGACGAAGCTGCCTGTGTCCAGTACCAAGTCGAGCAGATCACGCGCGGGGATTTCGGCGGCCATGTCTTTCGAGCGTAGTGGCGAGAAGACGGGTCAGTCCTCGACAAGTCTGTCAGATCTGTCCCCTAGGGTTGATCCGGAACTGCTCGATCGGACGCCGGGCCCGACGGGGGCACGGCTCGGAAGAAACGGGTACTCGATGGTTGCTTCGGAAATTCGATTGAACAGGGTGATCGCTGCCCCAGTAGGCTCGGTTTGGAAGGTGCTCACGGATCTGGACAATGCGGAGTCGGTACTGAGCGGCGTGCAGAAAATCGAACGGCTCGACATGACGGGCTACGAGACAGGCACCCGGTGGCGCGAGACTCGGGTGATGTTCGGCAAGTCGGCAACCGAGGAAATGTGGGTTACGGAGGTCGAACCGGAAAAGCGCACCGTGGTCGAGGCGTCGTCCGCCGGTGCGGACTATTCGACGGTCTTCACCCTCGCGCCGACTGGTGACGGTACGACGTTGACAATTCAGTTTTCGGGCAAGGCCGTGGATCCCGGTATCTTCTCGAAGATCATGATGAAGGTGCTCGGACCACTCGCGATGAGGGCCACCGCGAAAGCGATGCAGCGCGATCTCGACGACATTGCCACTGCGGCGGAAGAACTGGCCGGTTGACCTCCGACGCCGATCATGTTGGCGGCTTCGACAACATGATCGGCGTCGCGGGGATCTCTAACGTCCGAGTGCGTCTCTCCACGACACGACCTTGCCGATTCTAAGGATCGAGCGTTGGTAGATCTTGGCGGCCAGAACGCTGAGTCCGGCCGTGACGACCAGCATGAGTGCAACGGTGACGACCACTTGCATCGGTGATGCCACCCCCGCTGCGATGCGGAGCGGCATCAGAATCGCCGAGAACGGTGGAATCCAGCTGAGCACATTACTCAGGGTGCCGTCCGGGTTGTTCACAGACGAGAAGGCGCTGAAGAACATGAGGATGATCAGGACCATCAACGGCGACGCGGTCGAATTGACATCCTCCTGTCGCGACACCATCGAACCTGCGGCAGCATAGAGGACAGCGAAGAAAGCGAAACCGAGAACGAACCAGGCGAGAGTTCCGGCCAGCACACCGAACGCAGTCCCCTTCAGGGTGAGGACTCCCGTCGCCAACCCTGCCCCTACCCCGACCACGCCGTACGCGGTCAGTTGGACGAGGCCGACGACACCGATGCCGATCACCTTGCCCCACAACAACTGCAGCGGACGCAGCGTCGAAAGCAGCAACTCGACGACGCGGCTGGACTTCTCCTCGACCACACCCATCGCTACGTACATGCCGAACATCATGATCTGCATGTACAGCAGTACCACGACCGCCACCGACAGGACCACCCGTTGACCTCGCTCCGGGTCGGGCGGGTCGAGTACATCGACGGTCACGACTGCCGCACCTGTCGCCTCGGCCAGTCGCGCCGGGTCGACACCTTGAGCGGCCAGCGCTCCGGCCTGCGCCTGCTGCATCACGGCCGTGTCGATGACGGTGCGTAGTCCGGGGCTGATGTCGGATTCGGTTACAGCCGTGAAGGATCCGTCAGTGCCAGGGATCAGAGCAACATCCAGATCACCGCTGCGGACCTGGTCGCGTGCGATCCGTTCGTCCGGGGCCGAAGAAACGTCGACAGGTGTGCCTACCGCATCGCCGGTGGCGACCAACGCGGGCGCGAGGGATTGGTCGCCAACCAGTCCGATGGTGGCGCGATTATCGCCGCCGCCCGAGTAGGCCAAGATGCCACCGACGATAGCGAGCAATATGATCGCGTTGCTGATCACGAAGCTCTTCTTCGACACCTGGGTAATGAATTCGCGCCGGGCCACGAGCCCGATCGCGCGTACGGGGTGCAGTGGGGCACTCATGCCGCGACCACCTCTCGGAACAGATCGGTCAGGGTTGGCCTGTGCAACGAGAACTCGTGGACCGGTCCGGTCTTCAGGGCGGCGTGGAGGATGAGTTGGTCATCGACCTCGGGTGCGATCGACAGTACCGTTCTGCCGTCGAGGTGGCTGATTGTGCGCACGCCCTCGATGTGGTGTGCCCAGCCGACGGGTGCCTCCGGTGCGTGTACCTCGAGTTGGGCATGTCCGCCTGCACGCAATTCGTCGACCGTGCCCATCGCTCGCATTCGGCCGTGGCTGATGATCCCGACGCGGTGACACAGGCGTTGGACCAGTTCGAGTTGGTGGCTCGAGAAGATCACCGGCACTTCGGTGTTCGCCTTCTCCACGAGAACTTCACTCATCACGTCGACCGCTACGGGATCGAGTCCGGAAAACGGTTCGTCGAGAACCAGGACTGCAGGGTCGTGGACGAGCGCGGCAGCCAGTTGGACACGTTGCTGGTTGCCCAGCGACAACGAGTCGACCGTATCCGCGACCCGATCGGCGAGACCGAGACGGCTCGTCCACCGGGCGACGGATTCGCGCGCTGCAGAGCGGGACATCCCGTGTAGCTCAGCAAGATACGCTAGTTGCTTGCCTACCTTCATCTTCGGGTAGAGCCCACGTTCCTCGGGCATGTAGCCGATGGTTCGCCGCACGTCCAGGTCCACGCGCTTGTCGCCGAGGCGGACCTCTCCGGAATCTGCGGAGAGCACTCCGAGGGCGATTCGCATGGTGGTCGTCTTGCCGGCGCCGTTGCTACCGACGAATCCGAAGATTTCGCCGGGTCGCACTTCGAAGGAGAGGTCGTCGAGCGCGACAGTTTCGCCGTAACGCTTGGATATGCCGTCGATCGCGAGTGTATGAGGCAATTGAGTCCTTCCTGTTCTAGAGGGCAGGTGTTCCTATGTAGCCAGGTCTTCGGGCTCGGGGTCAGGCTGCGTCCAGCCGAGAATCATTGCCGGCAAACAACCGCCGATGATCAGTGCAGTGAGGACAAGCAAGCCGGCGGCGTAGGGCACGTTGGAATTGTCGCCGATCCAGGTCCCCGAGATCAGGTACAACGCGGGATTGGATGCCAGAACCTGGGTGACCGTGAGTCCGATCGAGCGGGCACTGCCAGCGCTGCTGGATTTCCCACTCGTCGAGAGCATCGCGCGGTGCGTCACCCAACCGCCCGGACATGATCTGCAACATTGTCCACAGTGGGATGAAGAGGAGAGACCCGGGCAGCCACAATAGTGCGCCGACCGCCGCATCGAAGTGGGACGCTATGCCCGCCACGATCATGAACAGAAGCGTCGCGACCAGGGCAGCGACCAAGATTCGTCTTCGGGTTCGCGTACGCCAGCCAGGTGCGGTAGTGCCTCTCGTTCCGGAGGAACTGGCGCGTCCTGAAACCCTGGTACCGCTCGATCAGATTGGCATCAGCCATGAGAACTCTCCCCTTCGCCGGCGCCAGCACCTGCCCGGGCGTTGCGATACAACTCGGTGGACAGGGGCGCGAACTCGGTGCGGGAGAAGATCGCCTCCACCGGCAGGTCGAACACAGCAGAGATACGAAAAGCTAGATCGAGGCTGGGGTAGTGATCCCCGCGCTCGAGTGCGCCGACAGTTTGTGGATTGACTCCGATGAGTCCCGCCAGTTGGGCACGGCTCATCCCCCGCTCGGCGCGCAGGACACCGATGCGGTTGTAGATGGGGAGGGAATCCTTCCGCCGTACTGGACTCATGCAACAAAGTATTTGGAAAACCAAACAAAATGTCAACTATTTACAGCACAGCTAGGGTGATTACTTTTCGGAGAGATGGTTCCCGAACGTTGGAAGGACGTTTAGGTGAGGGAAACGACAGAACAGCGGCCACGGTAAATTGAGTGGCAAAGCGCACCTGATTCGCGCCGGACGGCAGGAAAGGCCAGGATTGCTGACGTGACTTACACCATCGCAGAGCCCTGTGTCGACGTTCTGGACAAGGCGTGCATTGAGGAATGTCCCGTTGACTGCATCTACGAGGGCGGTCGGATGCTCTATATCCACCCCGACGAATGTGTCGATTGTGGGGCGTGTGAGCCCGTCTGCCCCGTCGAGGCCATCTATTACGAAGACGACGTTCCGGATCAGTGGTTCGAGTACACGAAGGCGAACGCCGACTTCTTCGACGACCTGGGATCGCCAGGGGGTGCGTCGAAGGTGGGTAAGACCGACTACGATCCCCCGCTCATCCGAGAATTGCCGCCCATGGCCGAGGGTGACTAGTCGGCGCCCGGGCGATCACACGCGTAATGAGATGCGAGTCGTAGTCGCAGACTGTGATCAGCGGTTGCAGCAGGTCGAACTCGACGATTCCGGTTGCGATGCGCGCCAGGAAGAGTCGGTCAATTCTTGACGAGCCGGAACCACCGGGGGTCGACCTTCTCGAGCGCCCTGGGCAGGCCGATGATATCGGCGTCGAGGTCCGAGACCAGTTTCCACTTCTCGAACGCTCGCTCCACGTCGGACCGGGAGACGCCCCTGGGCAACGGTCCGCGGTATCCGGGTCCGAAGGCGAACATCAGCAACGCCGCGTGAGGTTCGCTCACTGCCGTGACGTTCTCGACGTAGGCGACCCGGTCTCGGTCGCTGAGGCCGTGGTAACAGCCGACATCGAGGATTAGGTGATACCCGCGCCCGACGGCATGCTCGAGGTCCGTGGCGTCGGCATGCACGAACTGAACATCGACACCCGCCTTCCTGGCCTTGGATCGCGCCTTGTCGAGGGCGAACTCGACAGTGTCGATTCCCGTCACCTGCCACCCGCGCCGAGCCATCTGGATCGAGTGGTAACCGGTGCCGCATCCGATGTCCAGGACCTTTCCCGGTGGTGAGTCGAATGGATCCAGCATTGCCTTGATCTGAGCATCGAAGATGGGTCCCGCCCGCACCCAGGGCGTGATCCTGAATCGATAAGCCAGTTCGTATCCAAGGCCCATGCCTGCCCCCTTCTGTGTGCGTGTCCTCACCCCTGCACCGATGCGGTCGGATTACCCGGATTTATCGAAATGACACGCAAACGTCCACATTCTGAGACGGCAGACGGGAAGGGCAGACAGGAAGGCGGCCTCGATGTTCCTAGATCATCCGGAAATCGGCGAAGTCGAAGCCGGGCGTCACGATGCAACTGACGAGAGTGGGTTCTTCGCGCACGGGCTTCGCGCGTTGCCAATGCAGCGGCGGAACCAGCAACTGCGGGTGCTCGCCCGCCGACACGTCTGGTCCGAGGATCTGGGCCTTCGGATCGAGGGGTTCATCCGAGTCCCCGCCGAGTTCGAGCAACAACGGACTGCCCCTGTGGTACAACCAGATCTCTGCTCCGCGCACCGTATGCCACGCCGAGTGTTGGCCCGGCATCAGCAGAAACAGGATCGCGGTACCTGCCGATCGCGGTCCCGGGTAGCCGGGCATGTTTGTCGCTGGGATGGTGATGTCACTGCGCCACGTCTCGCGGTACCACCCGCCCTCCTCGTGCGGGACGAGGTCGAGCAACCGGGCCCACTCTGGTAGTTCCGACATGCTCCACATTCTGCCGCAACGGGCCCGAGGCCGCAGCGGCCGAAAAGCAGCGCGGCATCAAGGTCTGTCGTGTAGCTATGGTGGAGAAATGCAGCGCTGGTGGCGAATTGTGGTGTTCCTTGCGACGTTGAGCTTGCTGTGGGCACCCACTGTCGGTGCTGATCCTTTGCAGGTCGACCAGCGCCCGGGGGCTTTGGTGTCCTCGTCGGATTTGCCGGCGGAGTTGTGGCTTCCCGGCACCGGTTCCGCGTACCGGATGACCTACCTCACGACCGACCGGCACGGCATCGCTCCGTCCACGGGGATGGTCTTCGTACCGCCTGGTCCACCACCGCAGGGAGGCTGGCCGGTGATCGCTTGGGCGCATGGCACGGTAGGGGACTCGGATGCCGACGCCCCCTCGGTGACGGGTGTCGACGCGTCGACGAGCAATTACGTGAGCGGCTGGCTGCAACGTGGGTACGCTGTCGCGGCCACTGACTACGTGGGCCTGGGTACACCGGGCGTGCCGCCTTATCTAGACGGCAAGGTCGCGGGGCGCAGCGTCATCGATTCGGTTCGAGCCGCCATGGAGATCGATGCCGATTTGTCCTCGACGTGGGCGGCGGTCGGAATTTCGCAAGGTGGTCAAGCTTCGGTGTTCGCCGCGCATGCCGCGACAACCTATGCGCCCGAACTCGACTACCGTGGGGCGGTTGCGAATGGCGTGCCGTCGAATATCGAGCTGCTGTCACGGTGGGCCGGGCCGTGGTTTCCTCCGGAAGGACTGCACGGTCTGACCGAATTCATGTCCTACGCGATGGCCGGATTCCGCGACGCGTACCCCGAGTTGGACATCGACAGTTACCTCACGCCAATCGGGAAGACGCTCGTTGATACTGCCCCGGAGGTCCCACTGGCGGAGTTCAAGGCCATGACGCAGAACGTGTCCGTGGCGCAGATGCTGTCGCGATCACTCGATACACCGGAGTTGCAGTCTGCGCTACGTGAGTACCTCGAAGTACCGGTCTCGGGATACGACCGTCCGTTGATGATCGCCCAGGGACTTACTGACATCACGGTGCCGATTCCGCTCACGGAAAAGCTGGTTTTCGATATGCGTATGGCTGGAACGGATCTCGACTATCGGGTGTATCCGGGCGACCATCTGAACAGCATGTACCAGGGCGAGTCCGACCAGGTTGAGTTCGTTGCCGGGCTGTTCCGCTAGGTCGCGCCGATCGGGGTGGTCAGGTGCAGGTGGCGGGTGAGTTCGCGGACCGCCGCCTGGCCTGCCCTGTTGGCGCCGATGGTCGACGCAGACGGGCCGTAACCCACGAGATGAATTCGCGGATCCGACTTCACTTGGGTGGCAAGCCGCCCGGTCATCGTGATTCCACCGCCCGGCCCTCGGAGTCCGAGCGGAGCGAGGTGATCGAGTGAACTGCGAAAGCCCGTGCACCACAAGATCACGTCGAACTCCTCTTCGCGACCGTCGGCCCAGCGGACACCGTGCTGTGTGACTGAGCTGAACATCGGATGCCGGGTGAGCACTCCGCGGTCACGCGCGGCACGGATCGCCGGCGTCACCGGCAGGCCGGTTACCGACACCACCGAGCCTGGAGGCAGACCGTGGCGAACGCGGTTCTCGACGAGAGAGACTGCAGCACGGCCGACTTCGGGTGTAAAAGGCCCGTCCCGGAACTCCGGTTCACGTCGCGTGACCCAGGTTGTTGTAGTGACGCGGGAAATCTCGTCCAGTAGCTGTACAGCGGAAATTCCGCCACCGACAACGAGTACGTGCTGCCCTACGAATTCCTGAGCCGATACGTAGTCTTTGGTGTGTAATTGGCGGCCGGTGAACGATTGTGTACCGGGGAAATAGGGAATGAACGGGCGTTCCCAGGTGCCGGTCGCATTGATCAAACCGCGCGCCGTGACGACTCCTTCGTCGGTCTC
Organism: Rhodococcus sp. NPDC049939; assembly: GCF_040656415.1. Lineage (NCBI taxonomy): Bacteria > Bacillati > Actinomycetota > Actinomycetes > Mycobacteriales > Nocardiaceae > Rhodococcus > Rhodococcus sp. NPDC049939. The sequence continues at coordinate 478,866 of NZ_JBFAMC010000003.1, forward strand.
GATCCTCAATCGTTGATCGCGTGCGCATACCACCTGTGTGTGTACCGGGCGGTGCACCGGCAACTCGAAGAGTTTCTCGTAAGTCGCGAAGTACTCGGGCACAGCGCTCGACGCGGCCACTTGCGCAGTCTGCGGATCGTCCGTATCTACGCCGACGGTTTCGGCGAAGCTGAGTCCGGGAAGATCGTGTACCCGGTTGACCGTGGTGAGTGTCAGTGAAGGCCAGCGAAACTGCCAGGCACCGCCCGGGCCGGGCGCATGGTCGAGCACGACGAATCCCGACTCCGGTTCCACACCGAACTTGCGCAGATAATACGCCGCGGATAGTCCCGCTTGACCTGCGCCGATCACGGCAACGTCGACGTCAATGTTCATTTTCGCCCTCGCTTCCACCCTCACAACAATCGACGAGTCTTCGCTGTTCCTGCGCCCAGGTTGAGTCGGTGTGCTTGGCTATCGGTCGTCGGGCGGGTGGACGTGGAGAGTGTCCATCGCGCGGCAATAGAGTAGGCAGCAACAGAGGCGGAAGTGAGTGGACATGATCGGGACGAGTCGAGACGGTGACGTCTTCACCATCGAACTGCGGCGCCCCAACCGTCGAAACGCGTTGAACGCCGAAATCTGCGAACTCGTGCGCGAGGCGACTGACAAGTCCGTCACCGACGGCGCGAGAGTGATTGTCATCACAGGTCAGGGAACAACCTTTTGTGCCGGTGCCGACCTGTCGGGTGATGCGTTCGCCGACGGGTTCACCGACACCCTGTTCGAAATGTTGCACACGATAGATTCGGTGCCCGTCCCGGTGATCGCTGCGATCAACGGTCCGGCAATCGGTGCGGGCACCCTTCTCGCGCTCGCGGCAGACTTGCGCGTGGTGGCTCCCGAAGGGCGCTTTGCCATCCCCGCCGCCAAACTCGGCATCTCTGTCGACCGATGGACCGTGCATCGTCTGGTAGCGCTGATCGGGGGCGGTCCGGCCCGAACGGTCCTCCTCGGCGCGGAAGAGATCGACGCCGACGAGGCGATGTTGCGCGGTCTCGCCAACAAACTCGGGAATCTCGCCGTCGCCCAGCAGTGGGCACACTCGATTGCGCGCCTTGCGCCGCTCTCGCTCCAACATCTCAAGATGGTATTCAACGACGACGACACCCAAAGTCCGCCGCCGCCCGAGCAACTCGCTGCGTTGCATGCAGCCTGGAAGAGTTACGACGCGCAGGAAGCGCGCAACGCGCGCGCTGAAAAGCGTCCGCCAGTCTTTCGGGGCCGGTAGCGGCCGAAAAGGGATCTCTCCGGGGCGCGTGGTTACATTGTCGGAATGAATCTCAAGAGCGCTGTGAGGACCGTCTTGTCTGCGGCCGCCCTAGGGTGGCTGGCGCGGGCTGCGTGGGGGCTGCCCGTCCAGATCGGCGCCTCTCGCGCGAAGGTGCGTCCGTACGCTGCGATGTCGCCGCGCTACCGCGACGGTCAGTTCCACAACACCGAGCCAGCTAGCGTATTCGCGCCCGAACCCGAGAGCGGAATCGTCAAGGCGCTGGTTACGCGCGGCAAGGCAGGGCGTCCGCGTATGCCGATTCCGCTCGCGACGCCTCTTGCGCCCGCCGAGGCCGCCGAGGTCGCGGCCACCTGGTACGGCCATTCGAGCGTGCTCGTCGAGGTCGACGGGTACCGGGTCCTGACCGACCCTGTGTGGAGTCGGCGTGTGTCACCGTCGGCGATCCTCGGTCCCTCGCGCATGCATCCGGTTCCGCTACCTGTTGCAGACCTTCCAGTTCTGGACGCGATCGTCATCTCCCATGACCACTACGACCACCTCGACATGGCAACTGTGCAGCAGCTCGCGGCATCCCAGGACGCTCCGTTCGTCGTTCCGGTCGGTCTCGGTGCCCACCTGCGAGTGTGGCGAGTGCCGGACGAGCGGATCGTGGAACTCGACTGGGACGAGTCCATTACGGTCGGGGAACTGACGCTCACGTGCACCGAGGCGCGGCACTTTTCCGGGAGGGGACTTGTCCGCAACACCACCCAGTGGGCGTCGTGGGTATTGGCGGGACCGAGCCGGAAGGTGTTCTTCGGCGGCGACAGCGGATACACGCCACGATTCGCGGACCTGGGGCGGAGATACGGCCCGTTCGACCTCACTCTCCTGCCGGTCGGTGCCTACGACCCGCGGTGGCCCGACATCCACATGAACCCGGAAGAGGCGGTGCAGACCCACGCCGATCTGGAAGGCGGCGATGCCAGCGGGGGCCTGCTGATACCGGTGCATTGGGCGACCTTCAACCTCGCGTTCCACGCCTGGTCGGAGCCGATTGTCCGGCTGGTCGAGGCAGCGGAGGCGCAGGGCACACATGTTGCGGTGCCGATGCCAGGGCAACGAATCGATGTGCTGAAGCCGCCGGAGCAGAAAACATGGTGGACCTCGCTCGGGTGAATTGGCGCACGATCCGTCGTGGCGGTCGGTTCGTTGCGTAGCCTTTGACCATGGCCTTCGAAAAAATCTGTGCTGACAGCGGTACAGTCCTCGAACTGGACGGATTGACTGCCGACCAGGTAGCCGAGCGGGTGGCAGCAGGCCAGACCAATGACGTACCGGATCGGGCCACCCGGTCGGTGCGCGACATCGTTTACGCCAATGTGTTCACCCGGATCAACGCGATTCTGGGAGTCCTCCTCGTCATCGTGCTGGCGACTGGTTCGATTATCGACGGCATGTTCGGTCTGTTGATCATCGCCAACAGCGGGGTCGGGATCATCCAGGAATTGAGGGCCAAGCGGACCCTCGACAAGCTCGCGATCGTGAGTCGGGCCAAACCGGTCGTGCGCCGGGACGGTGTCGCCGTCGCCATGGATCCCCAAGAGGTCGTGCTCGACGACATCATCGAAGTCGGTGCCGGCGACCAGATCGTGGTGGATGGCGTGGTGGTAGAGGCGATGTCGCTCGACGTCGACGAATCCCTGCTGACCGGTGAGGCCGATCCCGTGCGCAAGAGCAGGGACGATCAGGTGTTGTCGGGGAGTTTCGTTGCCTCTGGCAGTGGTTGGTACCGCGCCACGAAGGTTGGACGCGATGCGTACGCTGCGAAACTCACGGACGAAGCCAGCAAGTTCACGCTCGTGCATTCGGAATTGCGCAGCGGAATCGACAAGATCCTGAAGTTCATCACCTATCTGATGGTTCCGGCGGGTCTACTCATCATCTACAACCAGTTGTTTTCGAGTGGTCAGTCGTTGGGACCGGCGTTGAGCGGCATGGTCGCCGCGCTTGTGCCGATGGTCCCCGAAGGCCTTGTGCTGATGACGTCGATTGCCTTCGCAGTCGGCGTCGTCCGGCTCGGCCGACGGCAGTGCCTAGTGCAGGAGCTACCTGCCATCGAGGGCCTCGCGAGGGTCGATGTCGTGTGCGCGGACAAGACCGGGACCCTCACCGAGACCGGTATGAGGCTTTCGGAGTTACGTTGCGCGACAGACGAGGACGTGGAGTTGTCCCGCTCGGCACTCGCCGCAATGGCGGCGTCCGATCCCCGTCCGAACGCCAGTGTTCTGGCGATCAAGGAGGCGTTTCCGGACGACCCTGGGTGGGGCGCGGCAAGCGCAGACGCCCCGTTCTCGTCGGCCAAGAAGTGGAGCGGACAGTCTTACGGAGATCACGGCAACTGGGTTCTCGGTGCACCTGACGTACTGCTCGATCCCGGTAGCGACATGGCGCGACAGGCCGAGGAAGTGGGCTCGTCGGGACTGCGGGTGTTGCTGCTCGGAAGCTGTGACGTGCCGGTTGACAACTCCGGTGCGCCGGGGAGGGTTACTCCTCGCGCGTTGGTGATCTTGGAACAGCGGGTACGTCCGGAAGCCCGGGATACGCTCGATTACTTCGCGAGTCAGAACGTGACAGTGAAGGTCATCTCGGGAGACAACGCCGTGTCGGTCGGTGCGGTGGCCGGGTCGCTCGGGCTGCCCGGCGGTGATCGTCCGGTCGATGCCCGTGAACTGTCGTCCGATCCCGACGCATTGGCTGAAACCCTGGAGAAGTCCACCACCTTCGGTCGGGTGAACCCGGATCAGAAGCGGGAGATGGTGGGGGCATTGCAGTCTCGAGGCCACACAGTCGCGATGACCGGAGACGGCGTCAACGACGTCCTGGCGCTCAAGGATGCCGATATCGGTGTGTCGATGGGCTCGGGCAGCCCGGCGACCCGTGCCGTGGCTCAGATCGTGTTGCTGGACAACAAGTTCTCCACCTTGCCGCACGTGGTGGGTGAGGGTCGGCGGGTGATCGGCAATATCGAGCGCGTCTCGAATCTCTTCCTCACCAAGACGGTGTACTCCGTGCTGCTGGCGTTCCTCATCGGCATCTCCGGTGCGATGTCGCAGATCATGGACGTTGATGCGTTGCCGTATCCGTTCTTGCCTCGGCACGTCACCATGGCCGCGTGGTTCACGATCGGCATTCCCGCGTTCATCCTCTCGCTGGCCCCGAACAACGAGCGTGCGCGATCCGGTTTCGTGCCGCGCGTGATGCGATTGGCCATTCCGTCGGGCGTCATCATCGGAGTGACGACGTTCGTTTCGTATCTTCTGGCCTATGCGGGTCCGCAACAGACGGATCTGCAGAAGGTTCAGGCCGGAACCTCCGCGTTGATCACGCTCATCATGATTGCGTTGTGGGTGCTCGCGGTGGTTGCCCGGCCGTACACCTGGTGGAAACTGGTACTGATCTTCGGTTCCGCCGCGGCCTATCTGATCCTCTTTGCGCTGCCCGCCACCCGCCAGTTCTTCGAACTCGATCCCACCAACGTCGGTGCCACGACGTCTGCCGTCGTTTGCGGACTCGTCGGCGTGGTTCTCGTCGAAATCGGGTGGTGGGTGACCGGGAGAGTGCACGGCGAGCGCCGCAGGTTGTTCGCCTCGTCGGCAGATCTGCCCGGCGTGCACTGAGCCCAGTGCGGGGGCGCGAGTCCCGATCGTGCCGCAGTTGGCCTCGAGGGAGGCCGTGGCCGTATGGAGTTCGGCGAGTCGTGAGCTAAATCGGGATCTCGGTTGTTAGCCTCTCCTTTGCCGGTGTTCGGATTCGGGCGCCCGTTGTAGCTGCAGGTTGATCCGTTTTGTTCTTCTCGAGTAGGAGAAAAATGTGAATCACCACGGTAGTTCTCACGGTTACCCCACGTTTCGGGGGCGTGTCCGGCGTCTGGTGCTCAGGATGGCAGCAGTTGCTCCGATGGTGCTCGGGATGGCCGGGGCGGGTGCCGGAACTGCGGCAGCCGACACAGTCATCGATACCATTTCGGTGGGGGATGTCCCATTCGGGGTGGCGGTGTCCCCGGACGGGTCCCGCGCCTACGTCACCAACATTGGTGGTGATTCGGTGTCGGTGATCGACACCGGCACGAACTCGGTGGTCGACACGATTGGTGTCGGGGACGGCCCGTTCGGGGTGGCGGTGTCCCCGGACGGATCCCGCGTCTACACCGCCAACAGTCAAGGTGATTCGGTGTCGGTGATCAACACCGGCACCAACGCGGTCATCGACACCGTTGGGGTGGGGAGCTTCCCGATCGGGGTGGCGGTCACCCCGGACGGATCCCACGTCTACGTGACCAACGTCAGCAGCGACAATGTATCGGTGATCGAAACTGCCGGTAATTCGGTGGCCGACACCGTAGCGGCCGGGGACGGCCCGAACGGGGTGGCGGTGTCGCCGGACGGGTCCCGCGTCTACGTCTCCAACGCCGGTAGTGCTTCTGTTTCGGTGGTCGAGACCGCCGGCAACACGGTGGTCGACACCGTCTCGGTCGGGGTCTCCCCGCAGTTCGTGGCAGTGAGCCCGGACGGGTTCCGCGTATACGTCGCCAACCAATCCGACGATTCGGTGTCGGTGATCTCCACCTTCACCAATACCGTGGTCGACACCGTAGCGGCCGGGGACGGCCCGAACGGGGTGGCAGTGTCCCCGGACGGGTCCCGCGTCTACGTCACCAACGTCGGTGACGATTCGGTGTCTGTGATCGCGACACTCGGTAACAACGTGGTCGAGACCATCCCTGTCGGAGGCTCCCCGGCGGGGGTGGCGTTCAACCCGGACGGATCCCGCGCCTATGTCGTCAATCCTGACGACGACACGGTGTCGGTGATCGCCGTGGAGAAGTGCCTCGGGTCACTGTGCATCGACTTCGGTTCGCTAACGGGCAGCGGTTCGGGCGCGGGCAGCATGTTCAGCTGACACCAGGCAGCCGCCTGGTGTCTCGCTTCAAGGTTGATCCGTTTTGTTCTTCTGGGGCGGGAGAGAAATGTGAATCACCACGGTAGTTCTCACGGGTACACCACGTTTCGTGGACGTACCCGACGGTTGATGCTCGGATTGGCGGCCATTGCCTCGATGGTGCTGGGTATGGCGGGAGTGGGGGCGGGGGCCGTGGCAGCGGACACCGTCATCGACACGATCCCGGTCGGGACTAGACCGAACGGGGTGGCGGCGACCCCGGACGGGTCCCACGTCTATGTAGCCATTAATGGCGACGACGAGGTGGCGGTAATCGAGACTGCCGGCAACACCGTCGTGGACACCATTACGGTCGGCGACGGACCGTTCGGGATGGCAATCAGCCCTGACGGGTCCCGTGCCTACGCCGTCAACAGTTTGGACAATTCGGTGTCGGTGATCAACACCGGTACGAACTCCGTGGTCGACACCATCGGCGTTGGGCTCGTCCCGCTCTGGGCGGCAGTGAGTCCGGACGGGTCTCGTCTCTACGTCACCAACAACCTCGGTGATTCGGTGTCGGTGATCAACACCGGCACGAACATGTTGGTTACCACGATTCCGGTCGGGGACGGCGCGCGCGAGGTGGCGGTCAGCCCGGACGGGTCCCGTGTCTACGTCACCAATACTTTTGGTGATTCGGTGTCGGTGATCAACACTGGTACCAACATGGTGGTTGACACCATTACGGTCGGGGATGTCCCAATCGGGGTGGCGGTCAGCCCGAACGGGTCCCGCGTCTACGTCACCAACCAGGCGGATGGCACCGTATCTGTGATCGCCGCCGGCACCAACATGGTCGTCGACACCGTCGCGGTCGGAACCAACGCGCACGGAGTGGCGGTCAACCCGAAGGGGTCCCGCGTCTACGCCACGAACCTCGGTGACGGCACGGTGTCGGTGATCAGAACCATCGGAAACACCGTAATCGAGACCGTTCCGGTAGGGGTTGGCCCATTCGGGATAGCGATAACCCCGGACGGGTCCCGTGCCTACGTCACCAACTTTATTGCAAACACGGTGTCGGTGATCGCCATCGACAAGTGCCTCGGGTCGCTGTGCATCGACTTCGGTTCGCTCACCGGCAGCGGGTCAGGCGCGGGCAGCACGTTCAGCTGACACCGGCACCGCAGAGGCGGATGACATCGCTACAGATGGTCGTGTGGGTATTTGGGTCCGTTCGTTTGTCGAGGGGATTCGTCGTCGTCGGGTCCTCGCCATGCCTCACGCTGCCTCAGGCCTTGTGGCCGTTGGTGTTTCGGCGAGTCGTGGGCCGATTTCGAGTTTCCGGTTGTTACCCTCAACGGGGCTGGTGTTGGGATCTGGCCGCCTGTTGTCTCGCTGCATGGCCTGTCCGTTTTGTTCCTCTGATGTAGGAGAGAAATGTGAATCGGCTCAGTGGTTTTCGAGGTTACCGTACGGTTGCGGCGCGCGTCACGCGTGTGATGGTCGGCGTGACAGCTGTTTCTGCGGTGGTGCTGAGTACGGCCGGGCTGGGAGCGGGGGCCGCAGCGGCGAATACCGTGATCGGCACCGTCCCGGTCGGGAACTTTCCTATTGGGGTGGCGGTCACCCCGGACGGTTCCCACGCTTACGTAGCCAGCAGTCGTGACGATTCGGTGTCGGTGATCGAGACCGCCGGCAACACGGTGGTCGGCACCGTCGACGTCGGAGACGAACCGATACTTGTGGCGGTCGCCCCCAACGGGTCCCGCGCCTACGTCGCCAACGTGGACAGCGATTCGGTGTCGGTGATCGAGACCGCCGGCAATACCGTGGTCGGCACCGTCGACGTCGGGAACGGCCCGCAAGGGGTGGCGGTGTCCCCGGACAGTTCCCGTGTCTACGTCACCAACGGCTTTGGCGATTCGGTGTCGGTGATCGAGACCGCCGGCAACACAGTGGTCGGCACCGTCGACGTCGGGGGCGAACCGGTCGGGGTGGCGGTGTCCCCGGACGGGTCCCGCGTCTACGTCGCCAACGTGGATAGCGATTCGGTGTCGGTGATCGAGACTGCCGGCAACACGGTGGTCGGCACCGTCGACGTCGGGGACGAACCTATCGGGGTGGCGGTGGCCCCGGACGGGTCCCGCGTCTACGTCACCAACTACGGTGGCGATTCGGTGTCGGTGATCGAGACTGCCGGCAACACGGTGGTCGACACTATCTACGCCGGGAACGTCCCGATCGGCGCGGCGGTGACCCCGGACGGGTCCCGCGTCTACGTCACCAACCGTGACGACAACACGGTGTCGGTGGTCGAGACCGCAGGTAACACGGTGGTCGCGACCGTTGCGGTCGGGGCCTTCCCGACGTGGGTGGCGGTCAGTCCGGACGGGTCCCGCGCCTATGTCACCAACGCATTTGACAATTCGGTGTCGGTGATCGAAATCGAGAGGTGTCTCGGATCGTTGTGCATCGACCTCGGTTCGTTGACCGGCAGCGGTTCGGGCGCCGGCGGCGTGTTCGGTTGACGCTTGTGCCTGAAAGTCGAGTGACGTCGCACCCGCAGGACGCCGCCTCCTCGTTCATGGGAGGCCGCGTCCTGCGGTTCGTTGACGGGCCAGCCGGCGATCCGACCGCTCGATCGTGTGCCTCACTCATCTTTGTCTCGTGTGGCGTTGTGGCCGTGAGAGCTTCGGCGAGTCATGCGCCGAAATCGGGATTTCGGTTGTTAGCCTCTCCTTTGCTGGTGTTCGGGATTCGGGCGCCCGGTGTAGCTGCAAGGTTGATCCGTTTTGTTCTTCTCGAGTGGGAGAAAAATGTGAATCACCGCGGTAGTTCTCATGGTTACCTCACGTTTCGGGGGCGTGTCCGGCGTCTGGTGTTCGGGTTGGCGGCCATTGCTCCGATGGTGCTCGGTATGGCCGGGGCGGGAGCGGGGACCGCGGCAGCCGATACGGTCATCGACACCATTTCGGTGGGGGAGGACCCGTTCGGGGTGGCGGTGTCACCGGACGGGTCCCACGTGTACGTCACCAACACCAGGGGCGATTCGATATCGGTAATCGAGACCGCAGGCAACTCAGTGGCTGGCACCCCCACGATCGGGGACGGACCGTACGGGGTGGCGGTGTCACCGGATGGGTCCCGCGTGTACGTCGCCAACTCCGGTAGCGCTTCGGTGTCGGTGATGGAGACCGGCACGAACGCGTTGGTCGACACCGTCACGGTGGGGGAATTCCCGATCGGGGTGGCGCCCACGCCGGATGGATCCCACGTCTACACCACCAACGTCAGTGACGACGATGTATCGGTGATCGAGACCGCCGGTAACACAGTGGTCGGCACGATCGACGCTGGGAGGGCCCCGAACGGGGTGGCGGTGTCACCGGACGGGTCCCGTGCGTACGTCGCCAACGCCGGTAGCGCTTCGGTGTCGGTGATCGAGACCGTCGGTAACTCCGTGGTCGACACCGTTGGGGTGGGGGTCGCGCCGCAGTTCGTGGCGGTGAGCCCGGATGGATCCCGTGTCTACGTCACTAACAATCTTGATAATTCGGTGTCGGTGATCGAGACCGTCGGTAACTCTGTAGTCGCCACCGTACCGGTCGGGGACGGCCCGACCGTGCTGGCGGTCACCCCGGACGGGTCCCGCGTCTACGTCACCAACACATTCGCTGATTCGGTGTCGGTGATCGAAACCGCCGGCAACACCGTGATCGACACCATCCCTGTCGGGGACTCCCCGAACGGGGTGGCGGTCACCCCGGACGGGTCCCGCGTCTACGTCGCCAACATGGGCGACGACACGGTGTCAGTGATTGCAGTAGGGAAGTGCCTCGGGTCGCTGTGCATAGACCTCGGTTCGCTCACCGGCAGCGGGTCGGGCACGGGCAGCATGTTCAGCTGACACCCGCACCGCAGAGGCAAACGACGCTACCCATCCTGCGCCTGGGGTTGGGTATCGGTCATCACGTCGACCAGATGTCCCAACCGGTGTCGTCTGCTCAGGTTGAGACCAATGTATCTGCGGTGCATCGGATTTCATGGTATTTGCAGCCAAGGATGTTGCCGCACCGCTCGGCTCGTTCGACCTGATTGTCGGGGTCAGGGGACATGAATTGTGGGCCGATACCAGTCTGCTAGCCTCCGTTGGATTTGTTGGTGTTCATATCCGACCGCCAACTCTCCCGGGGTAAATCTTGATCCGGGTTGTTCCTCGTAGGACTGGAGACGCATGTGAATCGACACCGTAGTTTTGGCGGCTATCGAGAGGTCGCGGGGGGCGCACAGCGCCTGCTGCTCGGGCTGACAGCGACAGCCGTGCTGGTGCTTGGAATGACCGGAACGGGGGCGGCCACGGCGAATGCGGATACCGTCACGGACACCATCTCGCTCAGGGACGACCCGGCCAGGATGGCGGTGAGCGAGGACGGAACCTGGGTGTACGTCGTCATCGTCGACGACGATGAGGTGTCGGTGATCGACGCCGCCGCGAACGACGTGGTCGAGACCGTCAAGGTCGGTGAGGCGCCGTTTGGCGTGGCGGTGAGCGCGGAAAGATCCCGGATGTACGTCACCAACAACTTCGACAATTCGGTGTCGGTGATCGACACCGCCGCGAACCGCGTGGTCGAGACCATCACAGTCGGTATGGGACCACTTGGGTTGACGGCGAGCGAAGACGGATCCCGGGTGTACGTCGCCAACTACGTCGACGATTCGGTGTCCGTGATCGACACCGACACCAACACACCAGTCGAAATCGAGGCGGTCGCGGACGGACCGATCGCGGTGGCGGTAAACCACGACGGTTCTCGCGCCTACGTCGCCGGCCACAATGACGATACGGTGAGGGTGATCGACACAGCGTCCAACTCCGTGTTCGCCACCGTCACGGTCGGGGGCGGCCCGTCCGATGTGGTGGTCACTCCGGACGGGTCCCGTGTCTACGTCGCCAACCTTGCGGACGAAACGGTCTCGGTGATCGACACCGTCATGAACGAGGAGATCGCCACCGTGAAAGTCGGGGACAGGCCGAAAGAGGTGGCCGTCACTCCGGACGGATCCCGACTGTACGTCACCAACTTCGGCGACGATTCGGTGTCCGTGATCGACACCGACACCAACAGAGTCCTCCAAACCCTGGAGGTCGGGGAGGGTCCGGAGGGTGTGGCGGTCAGCCCCGACGGATCCCGGGCGTACGTCACCAACCACAAAGACGATACGGTCTCGGTGATCGACATCGACTATTCGATGTGCAACGGATCAATGTGCTTCTTCTGAGCAGGTAGGAACAAGGGAATCTCAGGCAACTGAAGCCCGCTCTGCATAACCGCACGACCCCCGGCCAGATGACGCCGCCACTCGATAATCGGGTGGCGGCGTCGTTGATTCCGAAGAACTCGGATGGGTCATCTTGTGGCCGTGCGTGCTTCGGCGCGTCCTGGGCTGAAATAATGGCTTCGGTTGTTAGCCTTTCTGGGTTGGTATTCGGGACTCGCCGCCAGCCATTGTCACTGCAGGGTTGATCCGTTTTGTTCTTCTGGGTCAGGAGAAAAATGTGAATCACCACAGTAGTTTCCGTGAGGATGGCCCAATTGGGAGGCGCGCCGGGCGTCTGGTGCTCGGGTTGGCAGCCATCTGTGTGATGGTGCTCGGTATGGCGGGAGTAGGACCTGCTGCTGCGGATACGGTCCTCGACACCATTCCCGTGGGGGATGGCCCGGATGGGGTGGCGGTGTCCCCGGATGGGTCCCGCGCGTACGTCACGAACATCAATGGTGATTCGGTGTCGGTGATCGATACCAGTAGCAACGATGTGGTTGACACTGTCACGGTGGGGGACTTCCCGCGGGGGGTGGCGGTGTCCCCGGACGGGTCCCGGGTCTACGTCGCCAACGTTGACGACGATTCGGTGTCGGTGATCGATACCGGTAGCAACGACATGGTTGACACCGTCGCGGTCGGGAGTGCCCCGTCGGGGGTGGCGGTCACCCCCGACGGGTCCCGCGCCTACGTCGCCAACACTGGTGCCTCTTCGGTATCGGTGATCGATACCGGTAGCAACGACGTGGTTGGTACCGTCGCGGTGGGGGGCTTCCCGATCGGATTGGCGGTCACCCCGCTCGGGTCCCGTGTCTATGTCACCAATACTGGTGACGCTTCGGTGTCGGTCATCGAGACTGTCGGGAACACTGTGGTCGAAACGATTTCGGTTGGGGCCAACCCGTTCGGGGTTGCGGTCACCCCGGACGGATCCAAGGTCTACGTCGCAAACGACACTGACGGAACGCTGTCGGTGATCGAGGCTGCCGACAACACGGTCATCGATACCGTCGCGGTCGGGAGTGGCCCGTCGGGAGTGGCGGTGGCGGTCACCCCGCTCGGGTCCCGTGTCTATGTCACCAATGCCGGTGACGCTTCGCTATCGGTGATCGACACCGCCGACAACACCGGCATTGCGACCGCTCCTGTTGGCGGCACCCCGATCGGAGTGGCGATCACCCCTGACGGGTCCCGCGTCTACGTCGCCAACCATGCAGGCGACACGGTATCGGTGATCGCCGTAGGAAAGTGCTTCGGATCGTTGTGCATCGACGCCGGTTCGTTGACCGCCAACGGTTCGGGCGCGGGTAGGGCGTTCAGTTGACACCCGCACCGTAGAGGCAAACGACGCTGCCCATCCTGCGCCTGGGGTGGGGGTGATCAGCCGACACGTTGAACGGATGTCCCATCCTGTGTCGTTCGCTCAGGCCGGATTCAATGTATTTGGGGTGCAGTGCGTGTCGCAATATGAAAATCGAAAGATGCTGCCGTAGTGATTGACTCGGGTGATCTGATGGTTGGTACCGCTGGAAATGGAGTATGAATCGGTAATCGCCTGCTAGCCTCCGGTGGGTTGTTTGGTGTTCATGTCCGACCGCCAACTCTCCCAGGGTAATTCTTGATCAGGGATGTTCCTCGAAGACTGGAGACGCATGTGAATCGACACAGTAGTTTTGGTGGCTATCTCGAAGTCGGGACGAGCGCCCAGCGCCTGTTGGTCGGGCTGACAGCCACTGCCCTGGTGGTGCTTGGAATGGCCGGAACGGGCGCGGCCACGGCGAATGCGGATACCGTCACGGAGACCATTTCTCTCGGGGCCGACCCGGCTGGGGTGGCGGTGAGCGCGGACGGAACCCGGGTGTACGTCGCCGTCGACACCAATTCGGCGTTGGTTATCGACACGGCCACCAATGATGTGATCGAGTCCATCTCGGTCGGGGACGGCCCGAGAGACGTGGCGGTCCACCCGCTCGCATCCCGCGCCTACGTCACAAACTACGTCGACGGTTCGGTGTCGGTTATCGATACGGCCACGAATGATGTGATCGAAGACGTCACAGTCGGTGCGGGGCCGTTTGGTGTCGCGGCGACCTTGGACGGATCCAAGGTATACGTCGCCAACGATGAGGACGATTCGGTGTCGGTGATCGACACCGCCACAAACACGACAACCCATATCGAGTCGGTTGGGAACGGACCGATCGATGTAGCGGTAGCTCCGGACGGAACCCGCGCCTACGTCGTCAGTAGCAACAACCATTTGGTGAAGGTGATCGACACAGTGTCCAACACTGTGTCCGCCACCATCGAGGTCGGGGACGATCCGCAGAGAGTGGCGGTCGCCCCGAATGCAGACCGGGCGTATGTCACCAACAGGCAAGACGGGGCGGTCTCGGTGATCGACACCGTCCTGAACGACGAGATCGCAACCATTGACGTGGGGCAAGGCCCCATCGCGATCGCGGTGACCCCGGACGGATCCCGACTGTACGTCACCAACTTCGATGACGATTCGGTGTCGGTGATCGACACAGCCACCAACACTGTTCTCGAAACCCTGGACGTCGGGGACGGTCCGGAGGGAGTGGCGATCACCCCGGACGGAAACTGGGCCTACGTCACCAACAACAACGACGGGTCGGTGTCGGTGATCGAGATCGACAACGGTTGCACCGGATCGCTGTGCTTCTTCGGCTCTTGATCAGGTAGGAGCAGCGGAGGCAGGCAGCTGACACCTGTTCTGCACGACCGCACCACCCCTGGCAACATCACGCCGCCACCCGATGGATCGGGTGGCGGCGTCGTTGATTTCGAATCAATTCGCGAATACGTGCGTCGTCGGTGTGGTGTTTGCGCCCTACGAATGTGATGGTGTCACGCTCTGTCGGTGCACTACGGAGCCGCATGGCGACATCTGTCGAATGACCGGTTGCCGGCGGGCACGGCACAATCGGAACGGTGAACGGCGTTCTGTTGCTCCTCGTGGTCATCGCGGCAATCGCGGTGACCAGCCTTGCCAAGCGCCGTAATCTACAGGCGCCTCTGGTGCTAGTGACGATAGGGTCGGCCGCATCGTTCATTCCGGCGCTGCCGCGGCTCGAACTGAATCCCGACGTCATACTGGGCGTGGTCTTGCCGCCCCTTCTGTATTCCGCGGCACTGAAGTTCTCTGTCCCGACCTTCAGGCGGCACCTCGCCCCCATCATGCGCTTGGGCGTACTAACCGTCCTGGTGACTGCCGTCACAGTGGCCTTCTTCTCGAACTGGCTGGTACCGGAGTTCACGCTCGGGGCGGCGCTCGTCCTCGGTGCAGTTGTCGCTCCGACAGACGCGGTCAGTGCCGTCGCCGTGGGCCGAAGGCTGGGATTGCCCAACCGGCTGCTCGCGATTCTCACGGGCGAGGGTCTGGTCAACGACGCCACCGCGCTGACCTTGTTTGCCGTGGCCGTATCCGCCGTTGTCGGCACCGTGCTCCCGGTTGGCTCCGTGGCGTTCTTCTTCTATGAAGTGGTCGGCGGAATACTCATCGGCCTGGTGCTCGCGACGATCGTCAGGTGGGTGCGGCATCGCATGTACGACTCACCGCTGGAGACCGTGCTGGGGCTCATGCTCCCGTTCGCGGCCTACCTCGCGGCGGAGGAGGTGCACGCGTCCGGCGTGCTGGCCGTGGTAACCGCCGGATTCCTGATGGGGCACAAGGCCACCGACGCGTCGGTGACCACCCGGATCCAGGAGCGGTCGTTGTGGGAGAGCGTGGACCTCTTACTCGAGATGTTCGTGTTCGCCTACATGGGACTGCAACTGAGGTTTGTGATCGAGGACGTACGTGACGTGGGATTGCCGGTGACCCACATCTTTCTCTACGGGTTCGCCGTTCTCGGGGTCGTCATGGCGGTTCGGCCGCTGTGGGTCCTGTTGCATTGGGTCCGACGTTGGCACGGTCTGTCGATCAGGAGATCGGATAGGGACAGATCGACGGAACTCGGGTGGCGCGAGAGTCTTATCGTCTCGTGGGCCGGGATGCGTGGGGTGGTCACCCTGGCCGCAGCATCCGGTGTCCCCGTCGCGATCGCCAGTGGTGAGCCATTTCCCGGGCGGGAGGTGATCCAGGCTGTCGCATTCGTGGTGGCAGTGGGCACCTTGCTGATCCAGGGCGCCACCATGCCATTCCTCATTCGGGCACTCGACCTGGCGGACCCTCTCGAACGGCAGCGCGAGGAGAATCAGGTGAAGCTGGCTCGACGGATCTCGCGTGATGCCGGAGAGAGGGCGCTTGCGAAGCTCGCGGAGCATCCACCTGCGGGAATCGAGCGCGATGATGCGATCTACATCCTCACTCGGGTTCGCCGGTCGATGCGTGCGCAACTTCAGGCCGAGGAGGCAGGAGACGCGGCCGAGCGTAGGCGGGCGGGTGCGATGTTCGATCACTACCGTCATGTGGTCTTGCGCGCTCAACGAGAGGCGTTGATCGAAGCACGCGACGCGGGCGGGTTGGACGACGATGTGATGCGTACCGTGTTGGAGGGCCTTGACCTGGAAGAGGCGGCAGCCGAAGAGCGGGTGCAGAGACATCGAGAATGGGGTGCGAGATGAAGGTGCGTCCGGTGCGGCTCGCTGTCGCCGCGCTTGCCGGCGTCGTCGCTTTGACGGCATGTGGCACGGACGCGACCACCATGAGCCAGCTCGCCGAGAATCCGGTCGTCACCTCAACCATCTCTGCAGCTCCCACCGGCGACCAACGAGGTGCTGTCATCAGCCAGAATCCGGTTCAGGATATAGACGCCGCGATCACCGAAATCGGTGCGACGGCTACCCGCGTCCTCTACCGCTCCACCTCGGGTGTCGACGGAAGCGGGTCCGAGGTAGTGGGTACCGTGTTCACTCCAGCCGGGACCGCCCCAGAGGGAGGTTGGCCGGTCGTGACCGTGGGGCACGGCACGACTGGCGTCACCGACGAGTGTGCACCGTCGTCGTCGCCAACCCTGCTGGGCACGACGAGCGTTGTCGTGCCATTGCTTCAACGGGGCTACGTCGTGGCCGTCAGCGACTACCAGGGTCTCGGTACCAGCGGCCCACACCCCTATCTCGAGCCGAACACCGCAGCATACGACCTGATCGATGCGGTCCGAGCCGCACGCAACGTCGTTCCCGAGGTGTCGACGCGGTGGGCTGCTATCGGGATCTCGCAGGGTGGTCAGGCTTCCTGGTCTGCGGCCGAACATGCAGACGAGTATGGCGACGGCCTCGAATTCGTGGGGTCGGCAAATCTTTCGCCGGCTGCGGATCTGTCGGGGATTGTCTCGGACGGAACCGCCGACCAGCTCTCGCTGCCGCAAAAGATGCTCCTGCCCTACCTGCTCGAGGGCCTCGGAGTTCTGCACCCCGACATGAACCCGGACGATTACATGCGAGGTGCGCTGGCGGACAACCCTGAAGTGGCTTTGTCTTGTCTTTCCGCGAATCTCTCCGAGAAGTGGTCGATCGCAACCCAGCTGACCCCCGATGACACAGGTCCGCGGACGGAGGCAGACGCCGAACGAATGAAGGGGTGGCTCGAAGACATCGCGCTGCCGCAGAAGGGTGCGGCGGGTCCGATGCTTGTCGTGGTCGGGGGCCGGGACAATCTCATTTTGCCGCAATGGACTTCGCAGGCAGTGAGCAACGCGTGCGCGCTCGGCGACGTCATCGAATTCGTATCGAACCCGGATGAGGGCCATGCCGACAGGCGCGCCGTGCCCGCGGCGGTGCAGTGGATCGCCGACCGATTCGCCGGGGTGCCCGCACCAGACACCTGCCAGCGGGGGTAGATCTCGTGAACAAAGTCGATCCGAACGTCGCTATATGACCGACTCCGTCGTTACAGTCGTCGCGTTGGCCGTCCTGATTCCTGTCGTCGTGCTCACTGCGGTGTGGCTGCGGGCCAGGCGTGAGCTGACGACGCCCACCGAGCGGGCTGTCCACGCAGCGTTGCATACGGCGTCGCTCGCGGCGCGCCCGCTGCGGCGTGGTCTCGACGAGACGTCCGCGCAGGAGGCGGCGCCTCATCTGCGTGCACTGACCGGGGCGCAGGCTCTTGCGGTCTTCGATGCCGCAGGCAACCTCTTGGCGTGGAGCGGTCCACACACGGCGATGTGTGAGCAACTACGTGACGCGGCCACCCGAGCGGTCGACGGGCAGCGGCGCGTGCTCGTCGCTTACGGCGGCCTCGTCCGCGGAACCGAAGATCATGCGGTACGAGCGCTGGTCGCCCAACCGCTGATGATCGAGGCAACCGGTGTCGTCGGTGTGCTGGGCATGGTCACCACCGAGGACCCGGGGCCTGGCATGCTCGGCGCCATCACTGAAGTGGCCGGGTATGCGCGTAGCCAGATCGAACTCGCAGAACTCGACGACTCCCGTGCTCGACTCGACCGCGCGGAGGTCCGTGCGTTGCGCGCGCAGATCAGCCCACACTTCATCTACAACGCGTTGAACACGGTTGCGTCGTTCGTGCGAACCGATCCCGACCGCGCCCGGGACCTGGTTCTCGAATTCGCCGAGTTCACCCGCTACTCGTTTCGTTCGGCAGGGGAGTACACCGTGCTCGCCGACGAACTGCGCAACGTCGACCGATACCTCACCCTCGAACGGGCGAGGTTCGGCGATTCACTGGGGGTGAAACTGCAGGTGGCGCCAGAGGTACTCAATGTGGTGCTGCCGTTCCTGGCGTTGCAACCGCTGGTCGAGAACGCAGTCCGGCACGGTGTCTCCGGCAAACCCGACGGGGGAACGGTCAGCATCGTCGCAGACGATGAGGGCGCCGACTGCGTCATCAGCGTCGAGGACGATGGCGTCGGAATGGACCCCGAACTCCTGCGTTCGGGCTCACTGGAATCGGTCGCCGAGTCGTCGGGAGTGAAGGAGGTGGCACATGTCGGACTCGCCAACGTCGATGATCGACTGCGCGCCGCGTTCGGCAACGACTACGGCCTCGTCGTGGAGACTGCGCCAGGTGCAGGGACGAAGGTGAGCATGCGGATCCCGAAATTCAAGCAAGGGATTACCCCATGAGACGGACCGGTTTGTGCGACCATTGCTCCCGCTGTGAACCATGTAGACAACCCTGCCGCCAAACTGACCGGCACGAATGACTCGCTTACCGTGCTTGCGGTCGACGATGAGAAACCCGCTCTCGACGAGTTGGCATTCATGCTGCGTGCTCAGGACGCGGTCGGCCAGATTCGTCACGCGAGCGACGCGACGGCTGCACTGCGCATCTTGCAAGACGGCGATATCGACGCGGTGTTCCTCGACATCAACATGCCCGGTCTCGACGGCCTCGAACTGGCCGGAATACTGTCGAACTTCTCATCACCGCCGCCGGTCGTCTTCGTGACAGCCCACGACGACCGGGCGGTTGCCGCATTCGACCTCGGTGCCGTCGACTACCTCCTCAAACCGCTGCGCAGCGAGCGGATCGCCGAGTCGGTCCGGCGCATCGTCGATGGGCGAAGCCGCAAGAGCGTCCAGGATGCGGGTGCGGTGGCAGACGAAGTCATCCCTGTCGAGCTCGGTGGTTCCACCACTCTCGTGCACCGGTCCTCCGTCGAGTGGGTGGAGGCTGATGGCGACTACTCACGCCTGCACACAGCGGAAGGCTCCCACCTCGTGCGCATCCCGATCTCCGCGCTGGAGAAGCGCTGGACAGACGCCGGATTCCTGCGAGTCCATCGATCCCATCTGGTGTCGATGCCGCTGGTCACCGGCATCCGGACGGTCGGCAACGGGCTTGTCGTGTGTTTGCGTGCGCGCGGGGGCCGCCCGCCGGTAGAACTCCCTGTCAGCCGTCGGCACACTCGGATGCTCAAAGACAGGCTGGTTGGAGCCCCCAAGCGGTCGTGGACGGCGCGATGAGTTCGCCTGTGCCCGCACCTCAGCGCACATTGCCGGTGCCCACACCTCAGCGCACATTGCCGGTGCCCGTACCTCAGCGCGAACGAGTCGTGCTGGCGCAGCGCCGTGGTGCCCGCATCGTCCGGACCAGGGTCGAGGTCGAGGAGCAGACCGAGGTCGGGGACGCGATGATCCGTGGCCTCGTGCGCACCCAACTCGGGTTGGCGATCCGGCTCGCGTTGCTTACGGTGTGCTTGCTGTGTTTCGTGCCCCTGGTGACCTTCCTCCTTCCGGCACTGTCGGACGTGTCTGTTCTGGGCATACGGCTGCCCTGGGTGGTGCTCGGGGTCCTCGTGTATCCGGTGCTGCTCACAACCGGATGGATCTACATCCGGCAGGCCGAGCGCAACGAGCAGGAATTCGCCGATCTGGTGGACGACTGATCGCCCCGTGAGTACGGACCAAACCATTCCATGGCTGACCTTGGCGGCTCTCGGCGCAGCTGCTGTCGCTACCGTTGCGATCGGCATCTACGGAGTTCGGTTGGCACGCACAACCTCCGATTTCCTGGTCGCGTCGCGCAGTGTCGGTGCTCGGTGGAACGCCGCCGCGATCTCCGGTGAATATCTGTCGGCTGCGTCTTTCCTCGGGGTGGCCGGACTGATCGCCAAGTACGGCGCCGACGCCCTCTGGTACCCGATCGGATTCACAGCCGGCTACCTCGGACTGCTGCTGTTCGTCGCGGCGCCGCTGAGGCGGTCCGGGGCATACACAGTGCCCGACTTCGCCGAATTCAGGCTCAAATCGACTCGACTGCGCACTCTCTCGATGCTCGTCGTCGCCACGGTGTGCGTGCTGTATCTCGTCCCGCAACTCCAGGGAGCAGGGTTGACCCTGAATATCCTTCTGGGTGTGCCAGGTTGGGTCGGGGCGGTAGTCGTCGGACTCATCGTGATCGCGAACGTCGTCGGCGGTGGCATGCGCTCCATCACGTTCGTCCAGGCGTTCCAGTACTGGCTCAAGCTCACCGCAATCGCGATCCCCGCCCTGGCGCTGTCGGTGTATTTCTTTGTCGATCGTCCCGATATGGGTTCGGTCGCACCACCAACAGTGAGCGAGAAGACGACCGTCGACATCACCACCGACGTGGTCGTCCAGGTATCGGCGCCCGTGACCGTAGGCGGGTCGGGGACGATCGACGGGGTCGACATCGTCGGCGAGGTCCGACTCGAACCGGGTGAGCATCATCTCGGCAAAGGCACGTCGATGATTCTGGAGCAGGGTGCACCTGTTCCCGTCGTCGTGGGCGCTCCCGCCGACAATGCCGACTGGATCGCTCCCGGATGGGGATTCGGGGGACCGCACCCGATGTATCAGGTGTATTCGCTGATCCTCGCTACCTTCCTCGGCACGCTCGGATTGCCACACGTGCTCGTCCGGTTCTACACGAACCCCGATGGACGGGCCGCGCGCCTGACGTCGCTGGCCGTGATCGGATTGCTCGGACTGTTCTATCTATTTCCGACGCTTCTCGGGGCGCTCGCGAGGTTGTACGTTCCGCAGCTGCTCATCACCGGCGCATCCGACGGGGCGGTTCTGTTGCTGCCTGGTTCGGTGTTTCCCGGCTGGGGCGGGCAACTTCTCGCCGCACTCGTCGCGTCGGGGGCCATCGCGGCGTTCCTGTCCACATCATCCGGCCTTCTCGTGAGCATCGCCGGGGTCCTCAGCACCGACGTCCTGCCCGGGCGGATCCGGGACTTCCGGCTCGCCGCCGTCCTGGCCGGGGTGATCCCGCTCGGGTTGTCGATTGCGGTGACATCGCTGGACCTGTCACGGACGGTCGGACTGGTATTCGCCATCGCGGCATCGACCCTCTGCCCGCTGTTGGTGCTCGGCATCTGGTGGCGTGGGCTGACCGCTGCAGGCGCGGCGACAGGCATGGTCGTCGGAGGTCTCGTGGCCGGGTCTGCAGCGGCAGTCTCAGTACTCGTCGGATTCACGGACGACGTGTGGAACGGCTGGCTCGCGGCGATGATCGCGTACCCGGCAGCGATCAGTGTTCCACTCGCCTTCCTCACGATGGTGCTGGTCAGTCGAGTGACCAAGCGTCAGGTTCCCGCCGACCTCGGCAGGATCTTCACCCGTATGCACGCCCCCGAGCGCCTCGGCGTGGGTGCAGATCGGGAAGGCGCTCTCCGCTCCGGCCGCGCACGCTAGTTCCACCTGTCAGCGCGGCCGAGAAGTTGCACGCGCCGTCCAGGACTGGTCGGTAGAGCAGCTGCCGGGCGCCGCTTGTCGCTGTAGACCGACCGTTCGGCGCACATTCCGGCAACTCACCGTGTAACCCAAGCCACACGCTGCGGCCAAGACTCGCCCCTCGCTAGCGTCAGCGCCGAACTTCACCCCCATGCGACCAAGGAGTCAGCAGTGTCCACAACCGACCTCAGAGAGGGTGTGACGCAGCAGCGGCGCGTCCCCGATACTCGAGCCTTCACGGACGTCCAGGCGAGCCAGGAGTTTCAGGAGCTGCGACACCGTCTGCGCCGCTTCGTCTTTCCGATGACGGCGTTCTTCCTCGCGTGGTATGCGTGCTACGTCTTGCTCGCAACGTATGCGCATGACTTCATGGCCATCAAGGTGATCGGCAACATCAACCTCGGGATCATCCTGGGCTTGGCGCAATTCGCGACGACGTTCGCGATCACTGCCCTCTATGTCAAGTTCGCCAATCGTGAACTCGATCCCCGCGCAACTGCCATTCGTGAAGAACTGGAAGGACACGCCAAGTGACGACAACGCTCGCGGCCGGGGCCGACGTCGGGAACCCGCTTCTCAACATCGCTATATTCGCCGTCTTCGTGGTGGTCACCATGGCCATCGTGATCCGCGCTAGTCGGACTACCAAGAAGGCCTCCGATTTCTACACGGGCGGCGGCCAATTCTCGGGCCCGCAGAACGGTTTCGCCATCGCCGGCGACTACCTGTCGGCAGCGTCGTTCCTCGGTATCGCCGGTGCAATCGCGGTGTACGGCTACGACGGCTTCCTGTACTCCATCGGCTTCCTCGTCGCCTGGCTGGTGGCACTGATGCTGGTAGCCGAACTGTTGCGTAACACAGGACGATTCACGATGGCGGACGTGCTGAGCTTCCGGTTGAAGCAACGTCCCGTGCGGATGGCGGCGGCGCTGTCCACCCTTGTCGTGTCACTGTTCTACCTGCTCGCGCAAATGGCAGGCGCAGGCGGACTGGTCGCCCTGCTGCTGGACATCGACAGCAAGACAGGGCAGTCCGTAGTCGTCGCGGTGGTCGGTGTCTTGATGATCGCCTACGTGCTTGTCGGTGGCATGAAGGGCACGACCTATGTGCAGATGGTCAAGGCTGTGCTGCTCGTGGCCGGTGCCGGTCTCATGTTCTTCCTCGTACTGTTCGCGGTGCGCGGCAACTTCTCTCAGTTGCTCGCCGATGCCCAGGCGATGGCTTCAGGCAGCACGAACGAGGCCATCGCGGGTCGCGACATGCTCACGCCAGGTGCCAAGTACGGCGTCAGTGCGATGAGCAAGCTCGACTTCATCTCGCTCGGCATCGCGCTGGTTCTGGGCACTGCAGGTCTCCCGCACGTACTGATGCGGTTCTACACGGTCCCCACCGCAAGGGAAGCCCGCCGCTCGGTCACTTGGGCGATCGGACTGATCGGCGCGTTCTACCTGTTCACGCTGGTCCTTGGCTTCGGTGCCGCAAAAATGGTGGGACCCGACGCCATTCTCGGTGCACCGGGCGGTGAGAACGCCGCCGCACCCTTGCTCGCGTTCGAACTCGGTGGCACCCTCTTCCTCGCGATCATCTCCGCAGTGGCGTTCGCTACGATCCTCGCTGTGGTTGCGGGTCTGGCGATCACAGCATCCGCGTCGTTCGCCCATGACATCTACGCCAGCGTTGTCAAGCGCGGAAATGCCTCGGAAGAAGCGCAGGTGCGAGTTTCCAGGATCACTGTGGTGGTGATCGGACTGGCGTCGATCGCCCTCGGCATCCTCGCGATGGGACAGAACGTCGCCTTCCTGGTGGCACTGGCCTTCGCCGTCGCCGCGTCGGCGAACCTGCCGACGCTGCTCTACTCGCTGTTCTGGAAGAAGTTCAATACCACGGGGGCGCTCTTCAGCATCTACGGCGGTCTGATCACCTGCCTGGTGTTGATCGTCTTCTCCCCAGCGGTATCCGGCAAGGCGTCGTCGATGTTCCCGAATGCTGACTTCGACTTCTTCCCTCTCGCCAACCCTGGAATCGTGTCGATACCTCTGGCATTCGTCCTGGGCATCGTGGGCACCTACATCGGTCGGGGCAGGCCGGAAGATCCCGCCAAGCAGGCCGAGATGGAGGTTCGCTCGCTAACTGGCGTCGGTGTGGAGAAGGCCGTCTCGCACTGAGCCTGAAGGGCAGTGGCAAAGCAGGTTCGAGGGGGGCTGCTTTGCCACTGCTCTAGGCTGCCCCAATGGCAAAACTTACGGTCAAGACCGATGTCCACCTCGGCCCGCAGGACACCTGGGACAGAGCCTCGAACCTGCAAGAGTTCGACAAGTGGCTGATGGTTCACGAGGGCTGGCGCGGCGAACTCCCGGAGACCCTGACGGTTGGAACAGTGATCACATCGGTTGTGACGGTCAAAGGTCTGCGGAACCGCGTGAGGTGGACGATCAAGGAGTACGACGCTCCAAACCGCATCGTGCTCAGGGGCGATGGCAAGGGTGGCGTGAAGCTCGGACTCGCGGTCGAGGTCAAGGCCAAGAACGGTGTTTCCGAAATGGCCTTCACCATCGAATTGGGCGGCGCACCCCTGTTCGGGCCCATCGGCTCGAGTGTCGCGCGGGCACTGAAGGGCGATATCGAGAAGTCATTGAGGACATTCTCCGACCTGTATGCGTGACCTGGCCCGCTGACGCTGGGTCCAGAAGAGCGATACGGCCAAAAGAACACGTCGTGGCGCGCACAATATGTATGTATTGGCGGGGGGGGGTGCGCATGGCGGCGGGAGCCCGGCAGATCACGATCGACGGACATCGACTGTCGCTGACCAACCTCGACAAGATCCTCTACCCGGAGTCTGGCACGACGAAGGGCGAGGTCATCGACTACTACACGCAGATTGCGCCCGCCATGCTCCCCCACATCGCCGACCGTGCCGTCACGCGAAAGCGGTGGCCGAACGGAGTCGGCAGCGAGCCGTTCTTCGAGAAGAACCTGGCGTCCTCTGCGCCTGCGTGGCTCGAGCGGCGGGCCCTCGAGCACTCGGATCGCTCGGTGCAGTATCCCCTTCTGAACTCCGCCGCGGCCCTCGCATGGGCAGGGCAGCAAGCCGCACTCGAACTGCACGTGCCGCAATGGCGCTTCGATGGGCAGCGACGTGGGCCGGCCACCCGGATCGTCTTCGACTTGGACCCCGGTCCTGGGGTGGGGCTCGCCGAGTGCGCGGAAGTGGCGCGCGCTGTACGGGATCTCGTTGCGGGCCTTGGCTGGACTGCGTTCCCAGTCACCAGCGGTAGCAAGGGTATACATCTATACGTCCCTCTCGACCGGAAACTCGAGGGTGGCGGTGCGTCGACTGTCGCGAAGCAGGTGGCGAAGGGCCTACAGTCGCTGCGGCCCGAACTCGTGACTGCCAGCATGTCGAAGGCAGTGCGCGTCGGCAAGGTATTCGTCGACTGGAGCCAGAACAACCCGTCGAAGACGACCATCGCGCCGTACTCGTTGCGCGGCCGCCCTCAACCGTGGGTAGCGGCGCCGAGGACCTGGGACGAACTCGACGATCCCGAACTGCGGCAACTGCGGTTCGACGAAGTCCTCGAACGATGGGAGTCGTTGGGCGACATTCTTTCCGGCCTCGACCCACAGTGGGACGGCGATGCCGTCCTCGCAGAGTATCGGCGTAAACGTGACCCCGGACGCACCCCCGAACCGATGCCGTCCATGGTGCGGGAGGGGGAGGGCAACAGGTTCGTGATCCAGGAACATCATGCGCGGCGTCTTCACTACGACCTCCGGCTCGAACGCGGCGGCGTCCTCGTTTCGTGGGCAGTGCCCAAGAACGTTCCGACGACGACGGGGAAGAACCGCCTGGCCGTGCACACCGAAGACCATCCGCTCGAGTACCTCACCTTCGCGGGAACAATCCCGAAGGGTGAGTACGGGGGCGGCGCGATGTCCATCTGGGACGCGGGAACCTACGAAACCGAGAAATGGCGGGACGATGAGGTGATCGTCTGGTTGCACGGTGAAAAGGCAAGGGGTCGTTTCGCGTTGATCCGTACGAAGGGTGACCAGTGGCTGCTGCACCTGATGAAGAACCAGACCGCGGGCGGGTCCGCGGCCTCCGATCTGCCACGCGGCCTGGCGCCTATGCTCGCGAGTCCGGGAACCTTGGACGGACTCGACGCCGATGAATGGGCATTCGAGGGAAAGTGGGACGGAGTCAGGGTGATCGCCGAGATCAGCGGCGGACGCCTGCGGTTGACGAGCCGCACGGGGAACGTCAAGACGGGTGACTTCGCGCAATTAAATTGGCTGGCAGATGCTCTCAGCGATCACGAGGTAGTTCTCGACGGTGAGGTCGTCGCCTTCGACGAGCGGGGCGTGTCCAACTTCGGCCTGCTGCAGCAGGGCAACGAGCCGCACTTTCTGGCATTCGACGTGCTCTACCTGGATGGGGTGTCGTTGCTGCGTAAGAAGTACACCGACAGGCGCCGTGTACTCGAAGCGTTGGCGGACAAGGTGGACGGCCTGGTGGTTCCACCGCAACTGAACGGGTCTGCACAGGAGGCGCTTGCCGTCAGTCGAGACCGGGGATGGGAAGGTGTCGTCGCCAAGCGCCGCGACTCCGTGTATTTGCCGGGTAAGCGTGGGGCGAGTTGGATCAAGGTGAAGAACTGGCGCACACAGGAAGTCGTGATCGGTGGGTGGCGCCCGGGTCGAGGTCGACGATCGGACGGAATCGGGTCGCTACTGCTCGGCATTCCCGGAAGAGATGGACTCCGATACGTCGGCCGGGTCGGAACCGGGTTCACCCGACACGATTTGCGCGAACTCGAATCAATCCTGCGCCCGCTCGGAACCGAGATCGACCCGTTCGCCGACGCCCTGCCCACTGCGGAGCGCAAGGATGCGGTGTGGGTGACTCCCACCCTGGTGGGGGAGGTGCGGTTCATGGAATGGACCGAGTCCGGGCGGCTGCGTCACCCCAGTTGGCGAGGACTCAGGGACGACAAGACGCCCGACGACGTGAGGGTTGAGTTTCCGGCTTGACCGGTTTTGTGCAAGGTCAGGATCACACCCTTGTCCTAGCTTGATACCTCGAGCAGGGGTCGGCGAGTGCGCAATTCTGCAGCACGCCACTCGTACGTTCCCTGCAGTTCTGCGCACTCGTTCATTCCCTTTGCGCGCAGCTATCTAGAGTCGCCGCTCGGGTGCTCGAGTGAGAACACCGCCACCAGAAAGTCGGAATCATTGGTGAACGGGCGTAGATCCCATGTCGAGAGCAACAGATCTGCCGATAGGCCGCTAGCTGCGGCGTCAGCAAGGAACTGCGGAAACTCGTAGCCTCTGCCGGCGGCGAATCCCACGACCACGCGTCCGGTCGGGGCGATATGACGGGCGAATCCGGACAGCACCGACTCCCGGGTGGACGGTGCCAGGAAGGTCATCACGTTGCCCGCGCACACGATGGCATCGAAGTCGGCTTCGATACCGCGGGCAGGCAGGTCCAGCTCGGCGAGGTCGCCCACGAGCCATGTCGGACCGGGATGGTCTTCCTCGGCAGCTGTGATCAGTATCGGATCGACATCGACGCCGACCACCACGTGACCGGAGTCGTGTAGGTAGCCACCCAGGCGGCCCGGCCCGCACCCGGCGTCGAGGACCCGTCCGCGGCGACCCAGCATCGCGTCGATCAGCCGTGCCTCGCCGACGATGTCCTGGCCTTGCGCCACCATCGCGCGGAACCGCTCCACATACCAAGTGGAATGGGCGGGGTTGGCGGCCGTGATCTCCTCCCACCGACTGGAGGTGCGCTGGCCGGGCGTACGTCCACTCATCGTTTGGTTCCTCCTCGATTCGGCAGATCTCACGAGTACGTTCACGGTAGCTCGACCACCTCATCAGCTCGACCGGCTGGCCCGATAGCCCCGACAGGCAACTGGCCGCAACTCGTCAGTCCGGTCCTGGTACGTCGCCATGCCCCGGATGTGTCTAGGTGGCGCTGTACGCAGGGGTTCGTCAGCTGACCGCTTCCTGTCGGGCAAAGCGCCAGGAGTGGCTTTGGCCTCCCACACCCGGCACGCTCTGGAATGCCTCGTGCTAATCCTATGTTTGTAAACATCTTTCGAACATCACGGCTGTCCTGAAACCACTTTCAGCGCGTTGTGATACCTTTATTGGCCGCCGTCGTGACCATCAAATGAATTGGAACTCTTCATGATCCGCTCTCGTCTTGCCCTAACCGCCGCTACTCTCGCCGTCGGTGCCTTGGCGCTGTCCGGCTGTACGGTCATCAGCAACGAGCCCGACCAGGCCGCGGTGGACTACAACGGCGGCCCGTTCCAGGCCATCCAGTTCGACACCTGTGTCAAACCCTCCGAACGCGCCTTCAAGGCGATCACGGACAACTACTATCAGTACCCGGCGGGTCAGCGTACGTTCGTCTTCGACAACGCCACCAACGGAAGTGGAAATCCCATCGGGGACAACCTCGCGTACACCGCGCCGTCCAAGGATCAGATCCAGCTCACAGTCTCCGGGCAGATGCGGTTCCAGCTCAACACCGAAGACTGCAGCGTCTTCCAGGAGTTCCACGAGAAGATCGGTCGCAAGTACGACAACGGTGAAGACTGGAGCACCCTTCTGAGTGTCTACCTTTCCCAGCCGCTCAATCGCGCGATCACCGACGCCACCCAGCAATTCGGATGGGCGGAGCTGTACAGCAACATCGATGGGGCACAGGGTAAATGGGAGTCCAAGCTGAAGGAGCTGCTCCCCACCTACATCGAGCAAGCCACCGGAAACGCCGCCTACTTCCCCGCGGACAAGATCGGTATCACGCTGCAGAAGCCCGCGGTCTCCCCGGAGATGCAGAAGTCGATCGAAGGCGTCGCCCAGGCGATCCAGGACAACCGCAGTCAGCAGGAACGCAACACGCAGGTCCTCAGCGAGGCGCAGGGCCTCGAACCGCTCAAGGCGTTGTTCAACAACGACCAGAACGCATTGGTTGCCTACCTCGCTATCAAGGCAGGCAAGCTCACCGGCGTCCTGCCGATTCCTGCGGGCAGCCCGGTGATCGTCCAGCCGAACTAGTCTGCCCTCGACCCGAGTTGCAGCACGGCGGGCTACACAAATGGAGGCTGTCGCCCACATCGCATATGGATCCGCGTTCGTCGTCGCCTTGGTGTGACAGGTACGTGACGGTCTCGCCGATGGGCACGAGCGCCCCAATCCTCAGTGGCTTCCAGCGAGGCCCGTGAGGGTGGGGGCGCTTCGGCGTCTCTGCAGATCGCGGGCCGGTGCTCTCATGCATCCCGCGCTCGGCCCCAGCCAGGTACATGGATGGTGGACCTGAGCGCCTCGCGATAGTCGGCAATTGCCGAGACCACTGCACGAGGTCGACCGCGTGTATAGCGACACGCCAGTCGAAACAAGCTTCGAATAGATGGTTTTGCCGTACGCGTCAGGGACAATCACCGTGGCTTGAAGAGGTGGCGGAGGTGTTCAAGCTTGCCGCACGAACAGTGACGCGAACTGTCGCGTCTCCATCAGGAGGGGTTGAGCCGAATGATGTTGCCGATGAGAAATTTTTCCATGCCCATCGCCTGCGTTGCCCATCGTTCACAGGATGCGTTGGCACGCATGGGTGGAGCGGTGGTGCTGGGTGCGGGGTTGGCGGCAGCATCCTTGGTGACGGTGACTCCGGTCGCCAACGCGGACGTCGTCATCGGTGATTGCACAGTCGTCGACTATCCCACCCTCGACAATCACACTGTCTGCCCCGGAGCGGATCTGAGTGGCATGGATCTGTCCGGCCTGGACTTCTCGTACGCAGATCTCACCGATACGAACCTGACTGACGCGAATCTCACCGATGCGAATCTGAGGTTCGTCGAGTTCACGTGGGCGAACCTGAACGGCGCGGACCTCACCCGTGCGAACCTGTACGGCGCCGAACTCAGCGACGCGGTCCTGATAGGCGCCGATATGAGCGACGCGAATCTCGGCAGCGCGACCATGTTCTTCAGCGATCTGTATCACGCGAACCTAACCCGTGCGAACCTGACCGACGCAAAGCTGGATCATGCAGGACTCGAAGAAGTGAATCTGACTGGCGCGAACCTGACCGATGCTTACCTGAACGGCGCGAACCTGACCGACGCGCAGATGGGCGGCGCCCAGCTCAGCGGGGCGGACTTTAGTAGAGCCAATCTGACCAATACGGACCTGACTGACACACTGCTGATTCCGTCGTACGAAATGGAGGTGACGGCGGATGAGTCCGGCAACGCAACGGTCACCTGGCCGACGCCTCCAGACCTGACCGGAACCACCTTCGGAGGCTGCGATCCGGCCTCGGGCAGTAGTTTTCCGGTGGGGATGACACTTGTAAGTTGCGCCGTCAGCACCAGCGAGGGCCAGGGCACGGGCAGGTTCTCTGTAACCGTGCTCCCCTTCCCTGCCGTTGCCCCATCGATCGGGGGAGACCCGTCGGCAGGTGTGGTCGGCGTCGACTACACCTTCGAGTTCGAGATCGAGGGATCCCCGACCCCGGCCGTCACCACGACGAGCGAACTGCCGGCGGGATTGACTCTCTCCCCTGAGGGCGTTCTGTCCGGGACACCGACCGAAGCAGGATCATTCCCGATCACCATTATCGCCGGCAACAGCGCCGGAGTCGTTGACAGGCAGGTAACCGTTGTCATCACTTCAGATGCGGAACCTGGGATCGGGTCTCTCGGGACCATCGGGTCTCTGGGGGACATCGGGTCTTTCGGGACCGGGTCGATGGGGGAGCCTGTCCGATAGCTGCCCCCTGTGGTGCTCCATCGGTCGCCAACCACGACAAAGTGCAGTGCCAACGGAAGGCATACCCGCCGTCGCATGGCACTCGACTTCGGATTGTGCCGAATCTGCACCGAATCCTTTCGAGGAAAAAGACTTTCACGGATAGATCCAGACGTTCGCGAACTTCGCCGGGTTCACCGGCCAGTGCAGTGCCTTGAATTGGACCGTCAGAGACGGGACGCCAGGAAGGTCGACCGAGAGGTCGATGGTCGCCCCGTCGTGGGCCGAGAGCCGATCGAATCGTGCGGCGATTTCTGCAGCTCGAGATGTGTGCCCTCGGCAGGATTCGAACCTGCGACCTACCCTGTTGCGGAATGGTCCATAACATATTGGTGTAATTTTGTACAATACTGACTAATTTTTCTGTGTACAAACATCTTTCGATCAAATGTCAGTGCGATTAGTCGCCGATCGTTGCGAATATGGGATCACTTCCACTCCCATTTACGGTGAATAAACGTGGGATGGAATTGCACCTGCTACACGCTTCGAAGGGGATGTAGCCGAACCTGCCGATCGGACTCGCGATCCGCGCCTGTCAGGGTAGGGCACCGAGTGTTGTTCGCCACCGTGGCCCAATGGGTCTTCTGTGGGTGGTGCAGGGCGGGCGTCTGACGCCTAATCCTCCCCACACACCACTCAACCCACCCTCGACCTCGCTGACCGGCCGGTGTGATACAAAACGGGCGTGATACGACCCGTTCTTGTAGCCATTGCATCCCTGGTGCCGCTAGCGCTCCCGGTTGTGGCAAGCGCCCAAACTTCCACCTCGACGCTCCCGCCGGTGGTGACGCTGACCAGTGACGACTCGTCAATCACCGCGACGATCACGAACCCGAACGAACCCCTTGTCATCGACGGGTACTCGCGCACCTGCACCCTGTCAATCGATGGTGCCCCCGAAGGCTTCCTTGACGGGGTCATGCAATTCGCGAACCCCGACCCCTGGACCACCCCGACGGATTGGACCGATACCACCCTCTACCCGCAAGCCGGGCAGACGGTCACGGTGACGCGCGATGGACTGCCGCAGGGCCGGTACAGCCTTTTCGGAATGTGCGGTCAGAAGAGCCACAGGGGCGGATGGCTGTGGCAGGCCGGACAGTCCTCGGAGCATGTGAACTATGAGGTTTGGGTAGGACCGAAGCCGGAACCGAAGCCCACCGGCTCCCTTACGTTCGGTTCGTAGACAGTCCAACCGAATCATCTGTGGAACCGCGGAAATGTCGCTTAGCGTCGGAGTCTCTGCTAGAAGGTAGAGCACCGGAGCGCTCGAGGATGTCGGTCCCGACGCTCACCCGCAGGCGGTCTCATCGCCAACCTCGGGGGGAGGGCTGCCGGGATCAGGCTCCGGCCCGAACCGTCGAGGTTTCCAACCTCGGTGCCACTGCAGTTCCCAGAGGATAAAGTCCTCAAGGTGCGGGTCGTCCGGATTCGGTGCCATATTCGGTTGGACGCGCGTCACTGGTGATCGGTTCCCGTGCTGTTGGACGGATCGAGTCAAGACATGCACGGTACCCGACGTCGCACCCAAGTTCACGTTACATATTCGGTGAGCAGCCCCGGTGCAGGTGGGATACGGCAGGAGAAGAGGGTTGAAGCCCGTATCAACCCCAACCTTGCAGTGGTGTCGACGTTCGAGGAGATGATCTCGTGCACTGCTGAGCACGTCTGCATACATGACGGCCACCGTTGAGGATAGGGCCTCGAAATAGTTGTGGCCGAAACCAGTTCGAGCAAATGGAGGACATCGACCGTAGGACGGGGATGGCAGCGTGGGCGTCATGAGGGGTGTCCCGGAGAGTGTTTCGACCGTCCGGTATGGTCCGCTCCGATTGCAGATCATCAACTTCTCTGAATCGGGGGGCGTAGTGGGACGAAGGATTGCCGGTGCAATTAGCACCCTCGTTGTCATGGTTGGAGGTGTAGCTGTGGCCGCAGGCGGCACAGCCAGCGCCGATACCGTCATTAGTGGTTGCAACATCGTGGCTCAACCGAGCGTCGGGAAGTACACCAATTGCCCAGGCGTTGATTTCACCAACGCGGATCTCAAGGGCGTCGATCTCGCGTACGCGAACCTGGTGGGCGCAAACTTCGCGGGCGCAAATCTTGAGTTTGCCCGTCTCAACTCCGCAGACCTGACGGGTGCGAATTTCGCGGGAGTTGCTTCGGCCAAGTATCTGGCATTGACGGACTCGAACCTCTCAGCGGCGAATCTGTCAAGTGTTGACCTCACGAGGGCTGCTCTCAGCCGTGCCACTGCCCCGGACGCGAACTTTTCCGACGCGGATCTTAGCGGCTTGAGTTTGTATTCCATGGAATTGTCCCGTGCCGACCTGTCTGGCGCCGACCTGTCAAAGTCAAGGCTCAGTTACGCTAGGTTATACGATGCAAAACTGAACGGCGCGAACCTATCCGAGGCGGATATGGAAAGGGCGACCTTCGAGGGCGCGGACTTGAGTGACGCAG
This sequence comes from Rhodococcus sp. NPDC049939, assembly GCF_040656415.1. NCBI lineage: Bacteria > Bacillati > Actinomycetota > Actinomycetes > Mycobacteriales > Nocardiaceae > Rhodococcus > Rhodococcus sp. NPDC049939. Next base: position 511,819 of record NZ_JBFAMC010000003.1, read on the forward strand.
ACCTGCGATACGCGAACATGGAAAAGGCGAATCTGTCTGGGTCTGTGATCGACAACGCAAACTTCACGGATGCGTTGTTGACCGGCCTGGACTTCACGGGGACAGCGGCGATGCCCATTCTCGAACCAGTCGTCGGTGACCGGGACGATGCGGGTGATGTCGACGCGGTTGCAACCTGGAATTCCGTTCCGGCGGCTGTAACCGGCGTGACGTTGGAGGAGTGCAGTCCCGAATCAGGCAGCAGATTTGCGGTTGGTTCGACAACGGTCACATGCAAGGTGCAAAGCGTGAACCCGACGGGCTTGCGGCCCACCTTCGGAACCGGTTCTTTCGTAGTCAGCGTCGATCAACCGGAAGACCCCGGAACTGACCCGGGCACCGACCCCGGAACTGACCCGGGCACCGACCCCGGAACTGACCCGGGCACCGACCCCGGAACTGACCCGGGCACCGACCCCGGAACTGACCCGGGCACCGTACG
>NZ_JBFAMC010000003.1:512392-577868 GCF_040656415.1 Rhodococcus sp. NPDC049939
CCGAGCCTGAGAGCCCCAGTGGAAGCAGCGGCTCGCTGGACAGTGGAAGCATAAGCACCGGGTCGCTGGACAGTGGAAGCACCGGCTCGCTGACGTTCGATAGTTAGTGCAGTTCACAGGTGGCGAGGACCTCCGGTATGGGTGTGCATAGCACATACCCCGCTACCGAGAGGTCCTTGCATCAGGCTTTGGTGCGGGACCTGGTTGCGTGGGGCGTCTGAAGCTAGCGCAACTCATGTGTCAAATGCGACACGCCGTGAAGCCTGATCTGGGACGAAGGTCATAACTTTTCGTCGGCCGTGTGTGCTTTGATGCTGCGCATGACACAGATTCCCGGCGATACGCCGAAGAAGAAGCGTCCGAAGTGGCTTGTTGTGTTGTTGTCGGTCGTCGCCGTGTTCGTGGCCCTCGCAGTGATCGGTGAAATCGCAGGACCGCCGGAGGAGGACATGGACGACACGGCTGCTGAGCCAACCACGCAGGCGGAGATGGAAGTCGCCATGGAACCATCGGCGGAGGCAGAGGCACCCGCTCCTCCTGCCCCGGCCGAGGCTCCCGCAGCGGAAGCTCCCGCGCCAGTCGAGCCGCCCGCGGCACCACGTCCGGTGTTCAACTCGGACCCTCGCTGCGCTCCTGCGGATGAGGCGCTTGTTGCGTTGGTTGCGTCTGGTTTGACCAAGGCGGGTCAGGATCTGATCAACGGCACCGTCATTCAGGACGACGGTCTGACGTTCCTCGGCGCAACCACCGTGGATTCGACCGGCAAGATGAAGAACCGCTCCGATGTATGGGTGATCTCCGACAGCCTGCCGTACTCATCGACCGGCGGCGCACGTAACGGGACGAGTTGGCCAAAGGCGAGCAGCGCGCTGGGTGTCTCAGCCGGTGACGAGCGTGTCCAGGCAGTGGATGAATGCGTGGTCAACATTACGCGGAACTGACACCGAGGACACCGAAACGGCCCGCTGCCTCAGGTGAGGTGGCGGGCCGTCTGGTGGTTTATACACTCGGAGTCGGCCGGGTCTGGTACCGCCGAACGACGGTGTAGGTCGGCAGTTTTCCATCCGAGACTGATCGGATATACGTAGATACCTTGTAGTGAAAGACCATTGGACTCAGGTCACCGGAGTCAGGCGGATGAACGGACCGAAGTTGATTCCGAGGGCGAAGTAGTTCGCCGGAACGCTGCCGCACGGTGTGGACTACTCGTGATCACTTTCAGTCCCCGAAAACGTCAGAAGGGTCTGCAGATTCCCATCCAATGACTCGACCAACTCATTGATGGCAGCCGTGATCGCGCGCGTCTGGTCTCTGAGATCCCGCATATGCTCAGCCGCGAACTCGTCTCCAACGGCGTTCTCCAGCAATGCGCCGATCTCGTCATCGACACTCAACGCACGGCGCGCGGTCTCTGCATGTTCCAGTTCCAAATCCAACGCAACGAGACTCTCGAGGTATTCCTCGAGGACAGCGACACGCTCGGTGAGGCGATTCCAGACAAGATCCAGCGGCTTACGGGTCGCAGCGAACGCATCCCGCGCCGTTTTCGCCGCTGCCGATTCTCCGACGGGCTTGCTTCCCAGTCGGTCGGTCGCGATTCGCAGTGCCAAACAGTGCTGGACGATCTGCTCGCGCTCTTCGTCCAGGTTCAACTGCACCCGATGGGCGTCGAGGTACTTAGTGCTCCATGCTCCTGTCTCCGGAATGGCATCGCTGATTCCAATTGCCGCGGCGAGTAGTTGGTCGATTCGGTCAGTACCGAACGGCTGGGATGCGATTCGGGTGACCTCACTTGAGCTGGCATCGCTCCGACCTGATCGCTCAAACGAGGAAAGCTTGATTACGACTGTTGCTTTCGAGATCTCAACCATTTCCTTATCAAGGTGAATACCAAAAATCACCAAGGCTATTGGAATGAATACGAGGAATCCAACAAGAACCCAGCCCACGATCGGATGAAAAAGCACTCCCACGATAGGTCCAAAAATTCCAGCAAAAACGATCCCACCGGTGATTGACCAAAAGCCTTCGCCCCCGTGTTCCGGCTTATATCCGGGAGGAACTGGGCGCACCCTCTCCGTCTGATTGGTGTTCCGCAACTTCTCGACACGGGACTTCATGGACGAAGATAGACGATTGTCGTCGATGTATAGGAGACGATCGGTCCCTTCGATATCCCACTCGATACGATTCACGCACTAAGTATGGATCAGGCCTCGACTCGATTTCTTGGAAATCTCCACTTCCAAACGCGAGCGCACGAGTTTTTGGCCAGCCAACTCCGGAAAGCGAAGAGCCCCACGGATGAACCCGGGAAGCTCTTCGCGGAGAGAACGGATGTTCTCTGATTAGATATTCAGCTGTAGACAGGCCGTGATCATTCGCAGGCGACGCCGTCGTTGTCGCGGTCGAGTTTACTCCTGTAGCCGGGTTCGCCGACATAGATGGGTGCGGCACCAGCAGCACGAGCGGCGGTGCAGTTCTTGTAGTACGCCGCGCCACCGCTTGGTACCGGTGCGGGTGCCGGTGCCGGGGCTGCTATGGGGTGCGAGTCCGTATTGCCTGAGCACAGTGCGCCCCAGAGCCCGGCACCGCCGTCGCGGGCCTGCCTCTCTGCCTCCGCAATCTCCCCTGCGCGGCTCACGGGCCGGTTGTCGAAGACGTACGACTTCGCGGCACCCACGCGCGCCGCCTCGATGCTGTAGTTGAACCCATCGGGCCGAACGACATAGGCCAGAGTCCGGCCGTACCGGTCGAACGCATCCTGAGTTGGATCACCGATCACCGCTACCGGTTGGCCTTGGAGGGTGGCGCGTGCAAAGTCCGTTGCCTCCGGCCCCCAACAACCCATGGTGTGGCCCGGCTTCTTCATCTCGGGCGTATCGATGCCGAGGATACGTACGGTTACGTCACCACGGACAGCGTCGAGCACGCGGACCGTGTCTCCGTCCACTACATCGAGCACAACACCGGTTGGCATCACCGGCGCGGGGTCAGCGACTGCGGTCGCAGGTGCGGCGAGCATCGTCAGCGCGGCCGCAATAGCTGCAGCAGCGGATCCAAGTCTCATGGTGGAAATTGATAGCACAGTAACAAAGTGCTCGCAGGACGTAGTCGATCATGCCGTTGGGTAAGGCAACAAGTCTGGAGCGAGCCCGATGACACGGTGGCCTATTCGAATTGACCAAATCGGCCAGGCCTGTCGGCTACCACCGCTAGTATCCCCGGGGCGCTCCACTTGAGCGCTCGAGACTCTAGGGGGAGATTCCGAAAATGTTCGATCGTTCGGCCGTGTTCGCGCGCACGCGGACCGCGTTGACGCTCAGCGCGGCGGCTACTGCGGCAGTGGTCGGTGTCACCGGTTGCGGCACGACCACCGAAACCACCGCCGTCGCCGCATCCGAATCGCTCACCACGACCATCCAGCCTTCGAGCACCACCAGCACACCGACATCAACGTCGGAGGCACCGTCGATCACGACGAGTGTGGTTCTCGCACAGCCTGTTTCCGCCGATACGGCTACTGCCTTGACACAACTCGAATCCCTGCCCGTGAAGGGACGTGCGCCGAAGACCGGCTACGACCGTGCTCTGTTCGGGTCGGCGTGGTCGGACGATGTCAGCGTAGACGGCGGCAACAATGGCTGCGACACCCGCAACGACATCCTCCGTCGGGACCTGACGAACCTGACCTTCGAGCCCGGCTCGAGTAACTGCACCGTGCTCACCGGCACGCTCAGCGACACCTACACCGGCAAGACAATCGAGTTCGCCCGCGGCGAAGGCACCTCGAATGCCGTTCAGATCGATCACGTCGTTGCTCTCTCGGATGCGTGGCAGAAGGGTGCCCAGCAACTCGACGAACAGGCCCGCCGCGACTTTGCAAACGACCCCAGGAATTTGCAGGCGGTGGACGGGCCAACGAACGGGCAGAAGGGTGACGGTGACGCCGCAACCTGGCTGCCGCCGAACAAGTTGTACCGATGCACCTACGTTTCGAGGCAGGTAGAGGTCAAGGCCGCATACGGGTTGTGGGTGACGCAGGCCGAAAAGGACACGATCGCAAGGGTGTTGTCTGATTGCGGTGCCGCACCCGCGCCTGCTCCGGACCCAGTTCCTGCAATGCCGACCACAACTGTCGCTCCTCCGTCACCGCCGCCCGCACCCGTTCCGCAGGAACCGGCACCGGCACCGGCACCTGCACCGGCGCCAAGCGGAGGTGGAGCCTATTACCAGAATTGCTCCGCAGCCCGGGCCGCGGGTGCCGCACCCATCTATGTCGGCGAACCCGGCTACAGGAGTAAACTCGACCGCGACAACGACGGCGTCGCCTGCGAATGATCACGCCTGCCCACTGAAGGGATCCCGAATTCGACCCGGTCCAGGGAGGAACCCTGTGGGGCAGTTCAGCTTTGATGAGCCGCCAAGCTGGTTACTTCAAGACTACAGTGCGAATGACCGGTGCCGATGAATAAAGTGGGGCTGTAATGGCGTATTGGTGGGTCTGCCAAGGACATAACTACAAGGACGTGATCGATGACGGAAACTTGTGGGGGGGTCTCACGATCGACGGTAAAGAAATGCCGGATAAGAAACTGCTCCAGGACATTCTCCCAGGAGACTTCGTCTTCCACTACGCCAAAGGATTCCTGAGGGCTATCAGTATGGCCACTACTTCCTGGCGTGACGCGCCCCGCCCAGCGCACTATCCGACCAAACATGATTCCCTCAACATGGGGTGGCTTGTTACCGTCGAGCCGATCATGAAGGGGCTAGAGATTACAGAAAAACAGGTCGCCGGACTCCTACACCACGGCACGCCGGGGCCTATAGATGCAGACGGCGGAGTAGGGAACAGGTATATCTCGCCTCTTGATCCCGACGAAGGTGTTCTCCTTCTTAAGGAGGCCTGCCTAAGCGTCGGCCCGGGAGTGTGGGTAGCTGGCGAGCCTGACTCCGGGACCCGGGACCCAGCAGCCACCGACGCGCAGGTTTCAACTATGCGAAGAGTTGAGCAATCTGCTCTCCGCAAGTACCACTTCAACGGCAAGAGTGAACTGCGCTGCGCGCTATGCGGAGAATTATTGCCAGTGAACTTACTTGTAGCTGCACACATCAAGCGACGCGCGGAATGTGATGAGCGTGAACGCTTGAGTTTCTCGTCAAATTCGATGCCTCTCTGCGTTCTTGGTTGTGATGCTCTCTTCGAGCACGGTTACCTATGCGTTGATCGAACCGGCAAAATCGTAAGCTTCGCGAGACCGTCCCACCGCGCACTCTCCGAGGCCATTGATGCCTTGGTGGGACGGACTTGCCCTGCCTACGACAACGATCGTGCTGAGGCATTTAGCTCTCATCGCGACAGAAGCCTTGCCGCACATCGTTGCTAAGCTCTCGGCTCAACCGAATCGGCGCCTGTTTCTACCGGAGTCTGGAGCTGTCGCTGACCGTGTCCCGCGTCGAACACATCCGGGGCGCGGCGTCTCCACGGTCTCGACGACCTTGACGGTGGGAGTGACCTTGTTGCGGGCCTTCTCGGCGGCGGTGATACCGAGCACCAGAGTCAGGCCGCCGGTGATCAGGTCGGCGAGTTCGGCGTCAATGATGCCGCGGGCAAGCAGCAGGCCAACGAGCACGGTCAGGAGCGGATAGACAAGAGCCGAACTGGCTCGCTGGCCAGAAGTTTGGCGAGGAAGCTCACTTGGCACCTCCGTCGAGCAGGTGCTTGCACAGGTCGGCGAGGGCGTCGACCAGGGTGAGTGGCTCGCCCTTGTCGTTGGTACCGAGCTGGGGCCAGCCGGTGCGGATCCGCTGGTGGAGCTCGCGCAGCAGCCTGCGGTCGTCGTCGCTGAACATGTCGTCCTCCTCGGTAGGGGGTGGGGGAGTCGGTGCGGGGTTGAGGATCTGGTTGGCGCGGGCGATGACTAAGTCGTAGGGGAATCCGTGTCCGGGGTCCCAGTGATCGGATTCCCGTCAGGCGTTACTGACGTCTCACCACATCACCGGAGCCGCACAGGGAGCGATTCCGAGCTACGATTCGTAGCCGACTACCGAGGCTTCTGGAGGTCTCGCACGAGGGCCTTGTGCCTATTCGAACTGGGATATCTTTCTCCCGCGGGATCAGCCGACGTTGATGTGTCGGGATCGGGCGGATCCTGAACCGCCTGTGGCAAGATCGACAAGGGATGTGGGTGCTGACCAATCAGAGTATGGCGATCAGATTGAAAGGGGGGCAATGAGACTATCCGCAGCGGTGCCTGTCTTGGCTCTTGCAGTGGCCATGTCTGGTTGTGGATCGTCGGCTCCTGCCGATAGCCAGAGCGCTGAGCAACCCGCTTCAGCAGGCGAAGTGAGTCAAGCACCAGAGGTGCCCGGACCTGCAGTAGTCCATACCGAGACAGTCAGGACGATCTTCTCAATGGAGAACCCGGTGCCATCTTCTCCGGGTTCGATCGTGGTGGACCCGACGACCAACTTCCTCTACGTAGGCCATACTGTCCAAGGCCGGATCGCGGTCGTGAATAAAACAACTCTCGCAACTGTCGCAACCATCTCGATACCCGATAGACCCGGCGGACACCATTGGCTCGCGGGTCAACTGATCGACACGCCGCGAACCCCAGACGTGATGGTCATCAGCCCCGCGACCAGGACCCTCTACGCCACGACTGGTGGTAGTGAAGTAGTCGTCGTCGACCTCGAAACCAACGCGTTCAACTCGACGATAGAAACAGGAGGGAGTCTCAAATCGATCGCAATCGATCCCGAAAGTGGTCGGGTCTACGCCGCCGACAGTGACGGCAGGATCGTGGTGATCGACGATAGAACACATACGGTGATCGGCGAGATTCCTATCCCACCCGTGGACCGTAGCTCACCGTGGGATCCAGAGGGAGTAGCCGTCGATCCGAACACCCAGCTCGTTTACGCCGTCGACTCCGACGGCCCGACCATGTGGACCCTCGACCCAAATCAGTCCACCGTCGTCTCTTCAGTCGCGGTCGGTGATCAATCACAACAGGTTGCGGTGGCGGTCAATCCTGACACCGGTATCGCGTATGCAGCGAACTACTTTGACGGCACCCTCGTCTCCGTCGATGCTGTGACCCGCACGCCTGCTACGACGCGTGCTGGGCTCCCGCCGACCGACATCGCAGTCGATGCAGCGGAGAACTTCATCTATCTGGGTGCCAGCAACAACGAGTCGGTAGCGGTCGTGGATGGGCGCAGTTTTGCCCTGGTCACTATATTCAGGACAGGCAGTAACCCGACCGGATTAGCCATCGACCCGAACTCCCGCGCGCTCTTCGTGATCGACGGACTGGACTCCACCATTTCGCGCTGGGATCCCACCTTATCGTCAGCGCCCGAGGTCTCGGAATCGTCAAGCACACCCGATGGAACACAAGATGATTTCACACAGGCTCTGTCCACATTTCTTCCGGCGGGATATGACCCGGCGCTACTTATCGAGGCGCTGGCCGAGAACGACTACGGCACAAGGACCTGCTCCGGGCTTGAGGAAGGCGCGAGGTATCAGGTGTCCGGTTCCGGTCAGTTCTTGATGTACGTATACGGACGACGCATCGCCGACTCCATCAACTCGGAAGAAGATCTGAACACATTCTTCCGCATCATTGTCGAAAACTACTGCCCAGAAAACTTGGACTTGATACCAGAGTGAAGAAACATGCTCAAAGGTCCGGCGGCAGTGTTCTTGCGTTGGCTCTCAACATTTCACGCCACGACGCTATCGGGCGCAGCCCGGTGTGACGGGCCTGTTCTACCCCCAGAAACGTGAACTAACTATACCGGTTTGGTGGTGGGGCGCTTTCAGGCCTACGGCGCCTGTACTCACCAATTCCGGAGTTCTCGCGCCCGAAGTTGAAGCTGCGTACCGGTTTCAGTTTCCCCCGAGGCCTTCGCCACCATCGGAGGGACGGCTGCCGGGATCAGGCTCCGCCCGAACCGTAGGGGTTTCCATCCTCGGTGCCACTGCAGATCCCAGAGGATGAAGTCCTCAAGGTGCGGGTCGTCCGGACTCAGTGCCATATTCGGTTGGACGCGCAACGTTGGTGATCGGTTCCCGTGCTGTTGGACGGCTTGAGTCAAGACAGGGGACACCACTCGTTGGCACGGGGTCCTCCGTCTCCGCCTCCGAAGATCACTTCCAGCGAACCTCGGGCTTGAATTCTCTCGCAAGTCGATCTCGCGCACGCGCGCGCGAACCGGGGCGAGACCCCAGGGAGAGACAGTTCGGGGACCGCGGCCTGCACCCTTGGCCCAGACCTAGAGGTTTTCGGACCCCCTATCCCCTTTCGGCCTGCGAAAACGCGATCATCGAGCGTCGAAGCCTCCCACGAGCCTCGCCGCTGCCGTGTGTCAACGCGCTCGGGGTGGATGCCCGCGCCCCGGTACGACTCCTTCACCGGTCGCGTCGGCGGGGGTCCAACTTCGAGGACTTGAGCGCGCCTAGAGAAATGAGTCGATGGTAGGTAGGAACGCTGGGCGATCGGGCAGCGTGTGGCGCAAACTGAGAGCCGATCTCAAGGCCCGTCTGCTGCCCTGCTGGTTGTACGGCTACGAGATCGATTACGAAGCCAATCACGGTTCTCCGAATTCCTTTCCGCCAGATCACTAGTACCCCGTCTCAGGTCATCCCTATCTGGCGAACGATTCCTGACACCTCCGCGCGTTCCATGTCCGGTGTGACCAGTCACGCGGGGAATCGCCCTCCGCAGCGAGGCGTTCGGGTTCAGTCCGACAACTTGTGAGGTTCGACCACTGGGAGGCACCTGGCTCTGTTTGCGGCGCTTCGCATCCGCGCTGTTTCGTATGCCGCGTATCGCGGGCTCGCGTACGCCATGGTCTGGAAATGCCGAAGGTGCGACGTCCGCGCCAATCCAGGCATTCCGCGCGCACACGGCTGGTGTGTAGCAAGCTGGTGGATAACCGCCAATCAAGCTAGACGGAACGAAAACCGTTCCGCGCAAATCTAGGTGACCGATTCGGCGCGTGATTAGTTGAGTCCTCGGATATGCTTCCCAATTTCTAGTAGCGTCACTCGCAATGTCCAAAAGGTCCGCTATTGGCGACTAGCTTGAGCCGTGATCATGAGGAGAAGGAAGATCCGATGAAGAGAGCGCTGATCGTTGCATGTGGAGTCGCTGGCATTTCCCTGCTAATTGCCGGATGTGGTGATGCATCGGCACCTAATGAAACCGACGCACAGCAGCCACTGGTGGCTGCCGGTGCATCAGCGCCGAATACACCCAACACGTTGCAGCCGCTGGTATCATCCAGTGCTGCACCAATTCCCGTAGGAACAACCTTCGCGTTGGGGGAATCACAGACGACGAATGATGGCGTGACAGTAACGCCGTTGACGTTAGAGAACCCGACTGATCGGGTTCCGGATCCGTCCTTTTCGCGTCGTGGTGAGCCCAGCGCCTGGACCGTTCTTGATGCTGAACTTTGCGCGGGCAATGAGCAGATCACTAAGACGGGATACGGGTTTAGACTTGTTGACGCTGCACATCGTGAGTACAGGGCCCATGACTCGACGAGTCAGCCGTTCGAGCCGACGATCAGTCACGGCGAGCTTGCGCCAGGAGAGTGCGTCCGTGGGTATGTGAACTTCCAATTGCCGGACGGCGTTGAGATAGACGCCGTGAGATGGGAGTATCCGGGCGCGGGTGGGCCATTGCGTTGGGCGCTTGACTAATTGGAGGAAAGGATCGGTGTCGACCGCTATTTCTTCCACGCGAAGGGAGAAGCTGTGTGTCGTGAATTTCGAGTTCGACTCCGGCGCCCGGCGCACGCTCGACGACGTTGTGGCCGAGCTCCAGGATCAACCTCACCGAGGATTGGTGCGGTAGCGTGGTGCGGTGATGAACTCGGGTGAGCTGCTGGATCGGTTGGTCGACAGGTACGCCGCCGACTTGGATGAAGGATCTCGACGGCGATTGGAGTATCGCATCGAGCAGGATGGTGTCGTCCAGTTGATCGGATTCATCAATGTGGGCCAATAGCGGGGGGATCTCACCGACGACGAGATCGATGCTGCACTCGAACTGGCGCGACATGATCGGCTTTTGAAAGAGAGTCTGTACTTCGCGGAGGAGTGGCGATGGTGAAGGCTGGCCGAGAGATCGCACCACGGCGCAACGGCCCGGGTGGTGTCTGACTCCTTACCGCGCCGGAGTGTCGTTCGCCACCGCAGACACAGAAGTGGGTTATCGTTCCAACACACCAGGGCACTGGTTAGCGCGTGGGGGGAATCCGTTCGGGCTCTACGACTCTGGGTCCAACCAGGTGCAGCAAGGCTCGCGCGCTGCCCGCGTGTATGGAACTGAGAACGAAAGAGGATCCGATGAAGAAGCCTGTTCGCGCCGTCTTAGGGGCAGTGACCGCCCTCCTCTCGGTGGCCGTGCTCACCGCCTGCGGCGCCGAAGAACCGACCATGACTGAGGCCACCTATCTCCGCGTCACTGAGGGCCTCTACGCAGGATTTGATTCCGACGAGAGTCGTATTAGATTGGGCCAAGCCATATGCTCCGCCCTGGACGATGGGACATCCCTCCGCGGGGTCGCCGAGACCATGTTCGAGTACATGGACGGTGATACGGCTGCGTTGTACGTTGGACCCGCAATCCAGACCTACTGCCCCGCACATTGGGAGAAGGTTGAGGATGCAACGGCCGCGATAGAGTAATCGAGGAGGAAGACCTATCGCACGGGTGGCAGGTCCCGGCGAAACCTCCTCGTCCGGTCGGCCCGCACACCCTGAGAGCCCCTCTGCGCGATTGGAATCGCCCGGCCCTACCCGAACCATCCTCGTGCCGTTCCGGATCCGCACCGCGGCACGAAGAAGCGCTCCGGACCGGGGTGGTCGAAGGCGCTCTGGACGGCCCGGTGGTCGCGGTGGCTACGGGGGTGGTGTGACCGCTGATTGGGAGGTCAGGAACGCGCCTGCGCGAGCGCGATGATGAGCAGGATGCCGATCTCGAACAGTCCCAGAATGATTGCGGCCTGGGCGGCCCCTCCGCCGGACTCGTTTGGTCGACGAGCGGTCTCGCGGACGCCCATGATCCCGAAGACGATCGCCACAGGGGCGAGGCCGACCAACGCGGAGAACAGCCCGATCATCGCAGCGGTGTTCGTCTTCTCCGGAATCGGCTGGCGCGTGTCGACTGCTGGTGTTGTGGCGTTTGCAGATGTCATGCCGAAACAGGCTAGCGGGTAGGTACGCCCGATTTCGGGTTTCCGGGCCGGAACTGCTCGAAGGTGGGCGTGACCCTGTTGTCGCACGGTCCAAGTACGCTTCCACCTCACACGTAGAGAAGGGAGCGGGGTATGTCCGAGCGTGGACAGACCGAGCGGTGGGGCGGCCTCTCCTATGCTGATATGGAGGCGATCGCTCGGCGAGAGCAGTCCGTCCGGGACGCTGCAGTCCATCTCATCGAAGAGCTTGCCAAGGAGATCGCCGAGGTCTGCTACACCGATGCAGATTACGGCGACGACGGGGCGTGGACAGTCGAGATTCTCCGGAACGCGTTGCGCGAACAGTTCGGCTCCAGGCCTCAGGGCTATCGGAAGAAGAAGATTTCCAACACGCTTCGTACTCAGGTGTTCGAGCGCGACGAGTACGCCTGCCGCAAATGCGGAGTGCGGAAGAACCTGCGCGCCGATCACATCGTCCCGGAACGAGGCGGTGGCCCGGCCACTCTTGAGAACCTTCAGACGCTGTGCGCGTCCTGTAACTCCAGCAAAGGTGTCAAGTCGAACGAGGAGTTCGGCCTGTAGGCAGCAGCATCCCGCTCCGCTGAGCCATTGATCGCCTGCCAGCTCCTGTGTGAAGGCGGTGGACTACCCTCCCGATAGCACCGCTACGTAGGTGGCGGTAGTTGCCGTTCGGTAGATCAGGTGCGGGCCCGCGCGAGCGCGAGGCGGATTTCGGGTTTCCGGGTCGTCTCGTGCCAGCATTGCTTGAAGGTACGAGCCTGGTTGCTGCAGGCTCAGCCTTCGTCGTCTCGGTCGTCGTTGGAGCCTCTCCTGGCGCCGCATCGGCGCTCAGAGGGTGATGCCTCAGGTCGCGGCTTCGTCCATATCCGTTGAGATGCAGCGGATTCCCGACCGGTTGACCCGAAACGACCTTCCCTAAACCATGTCTCGTGTAGCCTCGCCTGAAACGGGGCCCGACCCTGAATGGGGGGCCTACGGTCTTGTTTTGCGCCTTGCCGGTGCCGCACCATCGGCGATATCGCTTACTGCAACTGTCGAACACCAGGGGGGACAGAATGAAGAATCTCGTGCGCACTATCTCCGCAGCCGCCTCGATCGCTGCCGGTACCGCAGGACTCACCGTAGCCCCCGCGCCGACGGCACAGGCTGTAGCCATCTCCGGCCCCGAAGCCAAGTATGTCTTCTGTAGCAGGAACCAGCACGGCAACGACCTGCTCTGGTACGACTACTTCGGACAGCAGGAGAGGCTGAACGTCACCCTGCCTTCGTATGTGGACGGCCAGGGATACTGCGGGGTCATGACTGGAGTACTCGACTACAACCCCGGCTACGACAACCACGTTTTTGCTCGGATAAAGAACAACAACTCGCCGTACCTGTATGCCGCAATCTACAGTGTCCACCCCCAGTCAGTATTCGCCAGTACCGGTGGCCCCGTGCAGGCGGAGTACCTACGAGCCGAAGACAGGAGCTACGGCGGCGGGTACAACTCTCTGATCGTCGGGTGAGCGACAGGCGTTATTGACTCATGATGTCCCGGGCAAGTGGGCCATCTGGCCCTCTCTTGGTCCGGCCACGGCCGTAGTCCACTGGCACGCCGTCTCGTCGAGTCTTGAGACCACTTCGAGGATGGTCCGATCGACCTCGGCGTCGGCGACTGTGTGAGGATTGCCAGGCGACCCTCCGGCCGCCGTTCGCAGAGCGGCTGGGGGCGTTCCGATATGGTGTCGAAACACCGACACCGAGGAGCTGCCCATGCCGACACGCTGTCACTTGTGTGGCCGTGACACGTTCATCTACAACGCCCGCTCGGTTATGGTCTGCGAAGCCTGCCTCGCCCCGCACGACCAGGACGCGGGTTGGAAGGGGTACCGATTCCGCACCATCCGCGAGCGCGAGATGTTCAAGCACCACGGGCTCCTTCCGGAAGACAAAGGATACCCGTGCGTGCTGCGGGTGATCCGCAAGAGGTGCCGTCCTCGCCTCGACTGCCCCTGCCGGGCCTACGGGATCGCGATACTCGAACACACCCGGCTATGGCGGGACGGCGACAGGAGGTTGGTCTGGACCTCCGAGCCGTACAACCTCGACCAGGCGGCGCTGGACGAGGCGGTGGCGCAGACATACACCCCGCTGGGCATCGGGGTCCAGGTCGGCGGTTACTCACCACATTCGCCGGGTGCGACCACGCTGCTTCGGTTCCGGGCGTTGCGCGACTGAACACCACCACCGGCGCTCCTTCGATCAGTTGCCCCGGAAGCAACGACAGACGATCCGGTGCCGCCGGAGACGACCGAACTCCCGACGCCCGGCGGATCCTAGTCTCGACGTTGTGTCGACATTCCCCGTGTCGACACGTGTCGACTGTCGACGGGCGCCTTTCGACACCCCCTTCTCCGGACACGAGAAAGCCCCCGGCGGGTGTGCTCCGCCGGGAACCGCTGTCATGTCCATTGGACACCGAATCCCGCAATAAACTCGGCGGAACCGACGACATCGACAATCCGCAAGCCGAATGCAAGCGCTGCAATGAGCCGGTTCGTGAGGAAGCAGGGCTGCCGGAGACCCTCGACGAGGTCTACGCCGAGGTCAAGGGACTGAAGCGCGCCGAGAAGACAACCATCCTTCAGTGGTTGCGCGACGGCCGACGATCTCGATCCAAACTGGACCGCCTCTATGACCGTGCCCGTCGACTCACCCCGTCAGAGAAGGCCAGGCTGGTCGAACGCCTCGAGCAAGCGACAGGTGCGGGACGGTCGCCCGCGCCGGAGGCGTGAGACGGGCGGCAGGTCGATGTCGGCCTTGGTGGCGGACGACCCTCCGGAGAGTACTGGCAGCAGAACGCCCCGATCACCGTGAGGGAAGTCGGGGCGCTTCGGGGGCGACCGCGACGGTGATCCGATCGATTCGTTGGGGTGTTGCGCTGCTCAGGTGTCGAGCAGTGGGTAGCCGTCCCGGGTGTACTTTTTCTCGACAACGTCGAGGCGGAGCGGCCTGGCGTTGGGACGGCCGTATCGGTCGAAGCGATCGGTGTGCTGCTTGCACAGCCGGGTGTACTTTGGGATGTGTCGATGCGCTCGGCCCCGGAAGGGGCAATCGTCGAGCGTGCACATCTTCACGGGCAGAAGATCGTCGGGCGGATAGTCGACGGGCATGATGGGTCCCTTCGGTCTTCGGCTCTGGTCTCATCCACAATGCCACCGGGTTCTCCGCCCCGCGAACTCCGCAGGTTGGTATGACTAAAGCCTCTCCGGAGTGTTCTCGGTGAGTGGTGTAGACAGTTGGTGACCACCCCAGTCCCCCATTCCCCTATAAGGGGTGGGAATGGGTGGGACTACTCATTCCCGGAATGGGTGGGAATGGGTGGGAATGGGTCACGAACTGGGGATTTGATAGCGGAAACCGGTGCCGACCCGGCTGGGAATGGGTCGTGCTGGGAATGGGTCATCAGGACGCCGAATCGGGGTCATCCGGCAGTGCAGGCCACGGTGCGATGCCCTCCGCCGCCTCGGTGACGAAGTGGCACTTCTTTCTCCGGGTGCCGACCTCGATCCGGATGAGCCCTCGGTCTACGGCGAGCCTGCTGGCGTGCGTCATGTCTTCGCTTCGGAAGTCGAATTTTCTGCCATCGATTCGAATGCTGCCCAGCCACTGGGTGAGCTCAGCGATACCGAATCCGGGGTGGCGGCGGGCACCCTCGACCAGGTATGGGAGGAGGGTTTCGCCGCGCTCGTCCTTTTTCGTCTGCCTCTCCCGCTCCTTCTCCTCCTTGCGGCCACCGAGACCGGACAGTGCCAGGCGGTGGGTCGCCGGGTCGAAGAACAGTTGGTCCTCGTCAACGAGCACGTCGCGGCCGATCGCCCGCATGAACCGTCGACCGGTGTCGTCGGTGGTCAAATTGATGATCGAATCTGCCCAGTCCTCGAGCGCCGACGAGCCGCGAGTACGCTCGCCGTTCCACCCTGCGTGTACCGGCAAGATGATGTCGCGGACACCGGCCTCCGCCCGGGCGAATCTGTCCAGATTGACCAGCCACGCTCCGACCTCGGACGCGGAATTCTGGTCCGTCCCGGTGTAGGCGCGCCCGAACGGGTCCACGATCAACGACTCAACATGGTGGTCGCGGAGGAGCTGGGCCAGAATGGCCTGATCCGCCTCGTGGCCGAGAGGGTTCCGGCGACCGCGGAGGTTGACGATCAGCAGCCGGTCGTGGTCGATGCCGACCTCGTCCGCCCAGCGCGCCGCCTGTGCCGCGGAAACCTCGAAATTCAGCAGCGCGACCCTCGCCTCCTTGGCGATCGGCACCGTGTCGAACCGCCCGAGGAATTTCTCACCGGTGATCAGACTGTGCGTCAAGTTGAGGGTGAACGTGGTCTTGCCCGTCTTCCGTGCCGCCACGACGAGCGTACCCGCGTCCGACGGGATGAGGTCGGCGATCCGGCTCGGCGGCTCCTCCGGGCGATCCAGGATCTCTCCGAGAGTGCCTGCGTCGAAGGGGATGTCGTCGCCTTGAGCCAGCATCCAGGATTTGTATACCCGGTCGCCCTCATCCCTCTCCCAACGCCTGCGCACCTGCTCACGGACGGCTGCGGAGGGGTGGTCGAAGACCGGAATCGCAGCGGCTCGCTCCTCTGCGGAGGACTCCGGGGTCGACGAGACGTAGGGGATGTCGTCTAGGTCCTCGGGGGTCAGACCCATCGCCAGCGCGGTATCCACCCCGCCCTCGACACCGAGGTCGTGGCTGCAGCCGTCGCAAACGATTTCGGTGCTCCCACCGTAGTGCACGACCTGAAGCTCGGACCGGCAGACCGGACACGGTGCGCTGGCCCAGAACTCGCCGCCGTCGTCGCTGATCTGCGCGATAGAGCCGTACTCCCTGAGCCGCTCGAGCACCCGGACCACCGACGGAGGGACGGCCGCGAGCGCCGCCCGGATTTCCGCCTCGTACGCCTCGGTGAGCCGAGCGTTCTCCTCGGCAGCCGCCTCGCGATCCGCATCGGTGAGGTCGTCGCTGTCCGCCATGGCGACGAGGACCGGCCAATTGGCGAGGGAGTCGCCATCTTTCTCGTTGCGTTCATCAGAACCACTGTGTACCATAGGAATTAGAATATCTCTCTCGTTTGGACCCGGCCCGCTCTTGCGAAGCGGGCCGGGTCGTTTTTCGTGTGACTGCCTGACCGTAGACGGTCGAAATCTTCGACGCGACTAATCCGCGTCCTCGGACACGAGGTGCCAGTCCGCCGTCGGCGGCCGGAGGACATCCCCGTCCACCGTCTGCAGGATCGGCGTGAGCTGGACCTGCCAGCCGACGAGGCTGTAGACGAACGCCTGACCCGCCACCGGATCCTCGACGGCGATCTCACCGCCCCGATGGGTCTCGATAGCCCCGATCGGAATTCCTCTGGGCGCCAGGGTCGGCCAGTCCTCCCCGCGCACCGGCTGCTCGCCGCGGAACGGGTGTCCGCGTGACTCGACCTCCTCGAGCACCTCCTCCGCCTGCTCCGCCATCGTGTGGCCGTCCCCGACGAGACCGCGGAGCAGACCCATCCAACCCTCCCGGGTCATCAGGTCGAGCTCGGTGGCGGTGCCATCGCGGTGCAGCGTCGCGGCGACCGGCGTACCGAAGTGGAGCTCGACGACCGTCGGCTCGTCGATACCGTCTCCGCCGAGCATCCAGCCCCAACGCTCGGCGACCAAGGCCTCGGCGGTCAGGTGCTCGACCGCCAGACCGGCACCGCGGGCGGCATCCCGGATGATCGCCACCTCGGTCGGCAGCTCGGAGACCTCCGCGGTGCTCGCCATGTCGTGTGTACTCATAGGTGCTCCTTCGTTGTTGCCGGATCGATATCGAATCCGGACAAACACGACTCTGCACGACCTCCTGCTAACGCGCAATAAATCGAACGCGATTCCGAGACAAGGGAATTCGTTACATAGTTCCAGGTAAATCGAAACCACTCGCCCGCCCCAACGCCCAAGACCAGGCAGTTTGTCCGGAGGAGGCGAGATGTCGGGTTACGGTGCTTGAAAGTTACACACCCGCAGGGAAATTCGAACCTGTTGGTCGCAGAGCTGAAGTGAACTCGGGGGTGCGTGACGAAGATCACAGTCTCCCGAGGGGCCCACTGTTCGAGTTCGGTATCACGGTTGGCCGGAAATCGAAAGTAGTTCCCGCTCAGTCGCTCTCAAGCGGGACTGGAATCGACTCGTCGGTCTCCAGATCGGCGACCACCTCGGCGACCACGGCCCGGATGCCTTCGAGTGCCTCGGCCTCGGTCGGCGCCAGCCAGGATAGCGAGGGGAAGGACGGGCAGGTGCCAACGTACTCGCCGTCGTCTTCGGACCAGGCGGTGTGGAAGGTGTGTGCGGGCATGAGAACTCCTCGGGTGGTGGGAAAACAGAGCGGCACCGGAGTCTCCTTACCAGTCCGGCGATGACGGTCCAGACGGGCTCGGACCATGAGGCCGGGGCATGTGCAGGGGCTCAGTCCTGGCTGCCGTCGTCCTCGCGCGCCAGCTTCTCCTCGAGTCGGGCGAGCCTCGCCCGCGCCTCTCGCAACTGGGCTGATGTCCGCGAATAGAGACCAGCGTAAGTAAGGAGTCCGGCGATCATGAGCGCCATGGATGCCCCGACGAGCCACCCGGCGCGCTGTACGGTCTCGACGACAACCGCGGCGGCGGCGGGGATGGGTGTGAGGACGGGCAGGCCCCGGTCCATCAGGTAGTCGAAATCCGCTGGGATAGGACGCATGTCCTTAGATGCAGTCTCGGCGTGGCCCATCCGACGTGAACCTCGCTTCGCGTACATCCGGAGTCCGCCGTGCGCAGCACAGCCAGCCGAACAGAATCGGCAGGTCGGCGGGCAGCGTGATCAAGTGCAGACCGGTGCGATGGGCGCGCTCGGCCGCCGTAGGCGTGCCGTACCGAAGTACTACACACACGCTGGTATGCGCTCGGATGCCGTCGTCGTCGATCGCGTCGTGGTCGAGGCGCCAGAGGAAATAGGGCGCTGCGACGCGCCCCGGCGTGAGGGTGGCGACGGACCACCCCGCGGACTCGGCTAGGCGGTCGATGGCGGCGAGCGTGCCCGTAGTTTTCGCTAGATGCTCCATGGTGCGCTCCCTGCGACGGGTGTGATGTGTGCGAGATAGAGCCTCCCACCGAATCTCACCGCGGGCAACCTACGGGAATTTGAAATATACTGGCGTGCTGGATATTAACACCAATACGGCGTATTCGAAACGACGCCCGCGACTCGGGTTGATTGCTTAGGAGGCCCGGTTGGTGACCTGAGCGTCGATCCAGGCGAGGACGTCGGCGCGCCGGTAGCGGACGCTCCCTCCGACGGGGCATCGGGGCGGGCCGGTGCCGGTCGCCGCCAGCTGATCGAGGGTGCGAACCGAAATCCGCAAGAGCTCAGCGGTTTCCCGTCGGGTGAGCAGGATCTGGTCGTCGTCCTGTGTGGCCATGGAGGGTCTCCTAGTAACCGTGCGCTATGAGTGCGTTTAGGTAATCGTGGCACGACATTGGATTGCGGGCAAACGACACGCGCTGCGAAACATGCTGTAGTGGTGAATATTTGATCTTCACACACATTCCCAGAAATTCGAAGGTTGTACGTGGTCGGAATCGCGGCCAACTATTCGTGGGATCGGTAGCAGGCTGGATATCCTGGAAGTGCCCCACGGAAAGGACACCACATGACAGCCGGACGACCGCCCCTCACCCCCGGCACCCGCGGAAACATCTTTCGGAAGCGCCTCCCGGATGGGCGCTGGCGTGCCCGCACCCGGTTCTGTGGCCCGGATGGCGTCGTTCGGCTCGTCCAGCGCGATTCGCCGCCCGGGCAGAAGGATTCGTACGGAAGACGGGCGGTCGAAGCTCTAGAGAGCGCGCTCGCACAGTTCTCCGACGGAGGGGGCAGTGGTCGGATGACCGGACGCACGACCGTGGCCGAGGCGGTCGAAGCACACCTGGATACCGAGGTGCGTGGTGTGTTGGCGCTGCGCACGATCGACACCTACGAGTCGGTGTTCCGCGTTCTAAAGCCTCATCTGGGTAAGTTGCGGCTGGGGGAGTTCACCGCTCGCGGTGCGACCCGGATCCTGGCGGCGATCGCCGCTGAGCGGGGGCCGGGTACCGCTCGGCACGCCAAGACGCTGTTGACCGGGGCTTTCCGGCTCGCGGTGGACGAGGGCGCGGTGGTGCGTTCGGTGATTCGTGACGTGGAGATCCGGAAGAAGACGACCGCGAAGAAGGTGTCCCGCGCACTGTCGGCAGCCGAGTTGGTCGATCTGCTCCGTCAACTCCAGGCTTCGACGGCTCCGCTCCCACCGATGACGGGTGCCCGGAAGGATCACACCACGAGAACCGTCGCAGAGTTTGTCGGGAGCGTCGACCTCTACGATCCGATTCTGTTGGCGGCGGCCACCGGCCTGCGCCGCTCCGAACTCCTAGGGCTGCTCTGGACGGACTACACCCGCGAGCGCGGCGAGCTGACCGTGACCGGGCACGTGATTAGGGCCGGGAAGACCGCGACGGCGCCGTCTCGGCTGCTCCGGGAGGCTGGCTCGAAGACCGAACTCTCCGCGCGCACGGTTGCCTTGCCGGAGTTCGCGCGAGAGATGTTGGACCGGCGTAGGACACAGATCCGCGTCATATCGGACGGTGTGCCTCCCGTGATCTTCCCGAGCGCCGCGGGGCAGTTACGTGATCCCGATACCTTTGCCGCGCAATGGCGTCGGATCCGCGGGGCGATCGGGTACGAGTGGGTGACGCTGCACACCTTCCGCAAGAGCACGGCCACGGTGCTCGACGCGTCCGGGCTCACCACCCGAGAGGTCGCCGACGTGCTCGGCCACTCGTCGATAGCGATGACCCAGAGCGCGTACTTTGGAAGGGGACGGACGCACACGTCGGCGGCGGAGGCGCTCGACCAGGTGGTCGGTGAACATTTACGGTGAATAAATGGTGGATCGGGTCGATGGAGGACCACTTGCAGAATGGGTGGCAACTTGTTGACCAGCGGGTTCGGTGCCCTCGGCAGGATTCGAACCTGCGACCTACCCTTTAGGAGAGGGTTGCTCTATCCCCTGAGCTACGAAGGCGTCAAGGCGCGCCGGGTGCACACCATGAGTGAGTGTAGCGGGATCGCTTGTAGCTCGCGACGGGGAGGGCGTAGTTGTGGCACACATCCCGAACGGGAGGAATTTCATGTCCGACATCGATCTCACCGATCTCGCTGTACGGCACAACGGTTCGCGGACTCTACAAGGCTATCTAGTGAGACCTTCAGGCGAGGGGCCATGGCCGGGGGTAGTGGTGGTGCACGAGGCTTTCGGGCTTGACGACGTCATGCGCAGGCAGGCCGACCGGCTGGCCGCCGCGGGTTTCCTGGCACTGGCGCCGGACCTGTTCAGCTCGGGCGGTGCAAGGCGTTGCCTTGTCTCGACGATGAAGGCGATGCGCTCGGGATCAGGCCGGGCGTACGGCGACATCGAGGCCGCGAGGCAGTGGCTGTCTGAATCAGCGGAGTGCACGGGGAAGATCGGTGTCATCGGGTTCTGTATGGGTGGAGGGTTCGCCCTGATGGTGGCCGATACGGGGTTCGACGCGGCGGCACCGAACTATGGGATTCTGCCGCGCGACCTCGATGCAGCGGTGGAGGGTGCGTGCCCGGTGGTCGCCAGCTATGGCGGACGGGACTTCAGTCTGAAGAAAGCGGCGGCCAAGTTGGATGTCGCCTTGACGAAGGCCGGCGTGGTTCACGACGTGAGGGAGTACCCGACCGCCGGGCACGCGTTCCTGAACGACGAGCTTGCAGGGCCGAAGGTGGTGCGACCGCTGCTGAAGGTCGCGGGGATGGTGCCAGACCCGGACGCCGCCGCTGATGCCTGGATGAGGATCGACGGGTTCTTCAGGGAGCACCTGCGCTGATCCACAAGTCACGACCGATCCGTCGATGCACGGCTTGGTGCTGGAGCCACCGCTCTGGGATCGGACCCGGCGAAACTTCCTGCTCGAAGTTCGATGACGAGCGCTGCAAGAGCGACGAGACTACGTTCGTCGATGGCAGCGGAGGCGACCGGAAACGATAGCGGGTGGTTCGTGGCTGATCAGAACTTTTCGACGGGCTCGATCGGATTGGAAGACGGTGGTGACCGTGGGACAGGGTCGGCGGGAGGACCGCACCTGTCCAGGCAGCTGTCCAATCGGCACATCCAGCTGATCGCTATCGGTGGAGCCATCGGCACCGGCCTGTTCATGGGTTCGGGCAAGACGATTTCGCTCGCAGGGCCATCAGTGATTTTCGTCTACATGATCATCGGCTTCATGCTCTTCTTCGTGATGCGGGCCATGGGCGAATTGTTGCTCTCCAACCTGCATTACAAGTCGTTCACCGACTTCGCGGCCGATCTACTCGGCCCGTGGGCGGGCTTCTTCACGGGATGGACCTACTGGTTCTGCTGGGTCGTCACCGGGGTCGCCGAAATCATCGCGATCTCCGGGTATGTCCGATTCTGGTGGCCCGACCTGCAATTGTGGATACCCGCGCTGGTAGCCATCATTCTGATACTGCTCTTGAACCTGCCTGCGGCGCGTGCGTTCGGTGAGGCCGAGTTCTGGTTTGCTCTCATCAAGATCATCGCCATCGTGAGCCTCATCGTCGTGGGCCTGGTGATGGTGTTCAGTCACTTCACCTCGCCCGCCGGTGTGCAGGCGGGCTTCGACAACCTGTGGAACGACGGTGGCATGTTCCCGACCGGGGTTGTGGGCTTCGTCGCAGGGTTCCAGATTGCGGTGTTCGCCTTCGTCGGTATCGAACTCGTCGGCACCACAGCCGCGGAGGCGAAGGATCCGGAGAAGAACCTGCCAAGGGCGATCAACTCGATCCCGATCCGCATCCTGCTGTTCTACGTGCTCTCCCTGGTCGTGATCATGTCGGTGATCCCGTGGCGACAGGTTGTGCCGGAGCAGAGTCCGTTCACGGAGATGTTCGCTCTCGCAGGCTTGGCCGGCGCCGCCGGTATTGTCCAATTCGTGGTGCTGACGTCCGCCGCGTCATCGGCGAACGCGGGTGTCTACTCGACGTCGCGTATGGCCTACGGCCTCGCGAGGGAAGGTGACGCACCGGCCCTGCTCGGCAAGCTCAGCTCTCGCAAGGTGCCGGCGAATGCGCTGATCGTCACGGCCGTGTGTCTGCTTGCGGCCGTCGCGCTTCTGTTTTCCGGTGATTCGGTGATTGAGGCGTTCACCACTGTGACAACGATCTCGTCGGTGCTGTTCATCTTCGTGTGGACGATCATCCTGGCCAGCTACCTGGTCTATCGGAAGCGTTGCCCCGAACTGCATGCGGCGTCGAGGTTCAAGATGCCCGGTGGCGTGGTGATGTGCTGGGTCGTCCTCGGGTTCTTCGCCTTCATCATCTGGGCTCTTACCAGGGAATCTGACACCCTTCACGCGCTTCTCGTCACCCCCATCTGGTTCATCGGCCTCGGTATTGCCTGGGCGGTGATCCGCCGACGTCCGGCACACGTTGCGCGCTACGCCTCGTTCAAGGAAGAGCTCGACCAGCGAAGATAAATTTTCGGTCACGGTGGCGCGGACCGATATCGTTTTGTTACATTCAATTCGACCGAGCAGTTCGCCCCTGGTGGGGCCGAGCTTTCAATCCGACCACGGACGAGGTTTCACAGTGGGTTCGCACCACCGGAAGGACGGGTCTACCGTTCACTTCGAGATAGATCCGGATGCGGCCCGCGGCCGTCATCGCAATCAACAGGCCGGAACGGGTGTGGGTATGAAAGCCGCAACCGTTGCCGCCGCAACCGGGGCCATTGCGGTCGGCGGAGCGCAACTGGGTGCCGCAAGCGCCGAGGCGGTCACGGTCGAACCGCACCAGACGGGCGCGCTGGCCCTTCCTGGTCTTCCGTTCGAGATCCCGGCCGACCTGGTTCCCCCTGGCTTCGAGTTGCCGCCCGAACTCGACTTCGTCACCAAGAGTCTCGGAATCCCTGACCCCGCTCCCCAGAATCTGGGAGCCCCGGACCCCGCTCCCCAGAATTTCGGAGCCCCGGCCCCTGGTCCCCAGAATTTCGGAGTCCCGGGCCTCGGGGCCCAGCAGTGGTTCACCTCGATCAACCCGATCAAGCCCCGCACGGTTCAGCCTGTGTCTGGCACGCTGACTTCCAACTTCGGTCCACGTTGGGGGAGCCACCACGGGGGGATCGACATCGCCGCGCCCATCGGCTCCCCGGTTCTCGCTGCCGCCGACGGACAAGTTGTCGATGCCGGCCCGGTGGCAGGCTTCGGCCTGTGGGTGAAACTGCTGCACGACGACGGAACCACCACGGTCTACGGCCACATCAATGATTACTCGGTGAACGTCGGCCAACGTGTCGCCGCCGGAGAGCAGATTGCGACCGTCGGGAACCGTGGTCAGTCCACAGGGCCGCACCTGCACTTCGAGGTGCACGATGCGAACGGAGCCAAGGTCGATCCCGGGCGTTGGTTGACTGATCGCGGTGCGTCGGTCACATGGGACGGCGTGGCTAGGAGCGCATAAGCCTGTTCCTGCTCGTGACTTGCGCATCGCGCAAGTCGAGCGCGCCGGTGGTCGGCACCGGCAAAACCCCTGCGACAGACGGGCTACGAGCGGTCCCGGCCTGGCAGGACTACGTTTGGCGACGGCAACGGAAGTCCTGAAACGACAGCAGGTGTTTCAATGGCTGATGAATCTTTCTCGGCGAGCTCGGTTGGATCGGAACCGGGAGGCCATTCGGGGGCAGGGCAGGCTGGGGAGCCCCATCTGTCCAGGCAGCTGTCCAATCGGCACATCCAGCTGATCGCGATAGGCGGAGCGATCGGGACGGGTCTCTTTCTAGGTTCGGGGCGAACGATTTCGCTCGCCGGGCCGTCGGTGATCTTCGTCTACATGATCATCGGTTTCATGCTCTTCTTCGTGATGCGGGCCATGGGCGAATTGTTGCTCTCCAACTTGCATTACAAGTCGTTTACAGACTTTGCGGCCGATTTGCTCGGTCCCTGGGCCGGGTTCTTCACAGGATGGACCTACTGGCTCTGTTGGGTCGTCACGGGCACCGCCGACATCATCGCGATCGCCGCATACGTTCAGTACTGGTGGCCCGACCTCCAATCGTGGGTTCCCGCACTGGTTACCGCCGCGACGTTGCTATTGCTGAACCTGCTGACAGTGCGCGCATTCGGTGAGACCGAGTTCTGGTTTGCGCTCATCAAGATCATCGCCATCGTGAGCCTGATCGCCGTAGGCCTGGTGATGGTGTTCAGCCGCTTCACGTCCCCTGACGGTGCACAGGCGGGCTTCGACAACCTGTGGAACGACGGCGGCATGTTCCCGACCGGGGTGATGGGCTTCGTGGCAGGATTCCAGATTGCCGTGTTCGCCTTCGTCGGCGTCGAACTCGTCGGAACCACCGCCGCCGAGACGAAAAATCCGGAGAAGAACCTACCCAGGGCCATCAACTCCATCCCGATCCGCATCCTGCTGTTCTACGTGCTCTCCCTGATCGTGATCGTCTCGGTTACTCCATGGCGACAGGTTGTGCCCGGCGAGAGTCCGTTCACGACGATGTTCGCCCTCGCCGGTCTGGGTATCGCGGCTGGGGTGATCCAGTTCGTGGTGGTGACGTCGGCCGCATCCTCCGCGAATTCGGGGATCTACTCGACATCACGAATGATCTACGGCCTCGCGGAGGAGGGTGATGCACCGGCTCGGCTCGGCAAGCTCAACTCCCGCAAGGTGCCCGCCAACGCGTTGCTGTTCTCGTGCGCGTTTCTACTCTTCTCCCTCCCCCTGCTGGCTTCGGGCGAATCCGTAATCGAGGCCTTCACGACTGTGACGACGATTTCGTCGGTGCTGTTCATGTTCGTGTGGACGATTATCCTGGTCAGCTACATCGTCTACCGGAAGCGCCGCTCAGAACTGCACCGGCTGTCGAAATTCAAAATGCCCGGTGGTGTAGTGATGTGCTGGGTTGTCATCGCGTTCTTCGTGTTCATCATCTGGGCACTCACCAGGGAATCCGAGACCCTCGAGGCGCTCTTGATCACCCCGATCTGGTTCATAGGCATCGGCATCGCCTGGGTGGTGATCCGCCGACGTCCGGCACACGTTGCGCGCTACGCCGCGTTCAAGGCAGAACTCGAAGAGCGCGGAAGGTAATCGTTCGGTCACGGTGAAGCGAACCGATACCTTTCTCGCACGAGTGGTCGCGAACTGGCGAAAACCCTTGCGTGGCGGGGAGCTACGGGCACTTCGGGCTTGACGCGAGTACGTTTGCAACCGGCGGTGGGGGCCGGAAACAATGGCGGTGCTTGATGGCTGATCACACCTTCTCGCCGGGTTCCATTGGATCGGAACCGGGCGGTGACCCGTCGCTGGAGTCTGCTGAAGAGGCCCATCTGTCCAGGCAGTTGGCCAACCGTCACATTCAGCTGATCGCGTTCGGTGGGGCGATAGGCACGGGATTGTTCCTGGGAACAGGTAGTACGATCTCGCTGGCCGGCCCATCGGTGATTTTCGTATACATGGTCATCGGTTTCATGCTCTTCTTCGTAATGCGGGCTATGGGCGAATTGTTGCTCTCCAACTTGCATTACAAGTCGTTTACCGACTTCGCGGCCGACCTGCTCGGTCCATGGGCCGGTTTCATGACCGGTTGGACGTACTGGCTCTACTGCGTCGTCAAGGCCATCGCAGATATCGTTGCGATCGCCGTGTACGTGGGGTACTGGTGGCCCGATCTCCAATCGTGGGTTCCCGCATTGATGGCCATCGTCGCGCTCTTCCTACTGAACTTGCCGACCGTACGGGCATCCGGCGAGGTCCAATTCTGGTTCTCCCTCATCAAGATCATCGCCATCGTGACTCTGATCGTCGTTGGCCTCGTCATGGTGTTCGGCAATTTCGTCTCCCCCAGCGGTGTCCCTGCCAGTTTCGCCAACCTGTGGAACGACGGCGGCATGTTCCCGACCGGGTGGATGGGTTTCGTCGCCGGATTCCAGATCGCGGTGTTCGCGTTCGGCGGTATCGAACTGGTCGGCACCACCGCGGCTGAGGCGAAGAACCCGGAGAAGAACCTTCCGAAGGCAACCAACTCGATCTCGATCCGTATTCCGGTGCTGTATGTGGCTACCCTGATCGTGGTCATGGCGGTGACCCCGTGGCGGCAGTTCGTTCCCGGTGAGAGCCCATTCACGTCAATGTTCGTGCTCGCCGGACTGGGCATTGCAGCCGGAGTGGTTCAGTTCGTGGTGTTGACATCGACCGTGTCTTCAGCGAACTCCGGGGTCTACTCGACGTCACGAATGCTGTACGGACTCGCAGCGGAGGGCGACGCCCCAGCCAGGCTCGGCAGGCTCAGTTCCCGCAGGGTGCCAATCAATGCACTGACGTTCTCCTGCGCGTTCCTGCTCTCCTCCCTCGTGCTGCTGTTGTCGGGCGACTCGGTGATCGAAGTCTTCACGACGGTGACGACGATCGCCTCCTTGCTGCTCGTCTTCGTGTGGTCGATGATCCTTGCGAGCTACCTGGCCTACCGCAGGCGGCGCCCCGAACTGCACGGGGTGTCGAAGTTCAAGATGCCGGGCGGGGTCGCGATGTGTTGGGCAGTCTTCGCGTTTTTCGTGTTCTTGGTCTGGGCACTCGTACACGACGACGACACCCTCCAGGCGCTCCTCGTGACCCCGATCTGGTTCATCGGCCTCGGTATCGCGTGGATGGTGATTCGCCGGCGCCCGGCACACGTTGCGCGCTACGCGGAGTTCCAGGCGGAACTCCATGAACACTGATGCTCGTGCGGTCACATGAGACGGCGTGGGCCTGGAGCAAGTAGAACCTATTCCGGCTCGAGATCTGCGTCGTCGCGGAAGACGAGTGTGCCGTCGTCGAGAGCGATCGCCCAGTGGCGAAGGACGGCCCAACCCCGGCCGAAGGCCGTGGCACTGACATCATCGAATTCTTCGAAGTCGTCGACGATCCTGCCCGGCTCGAGCGGCCACTTCTCTTGGGTGAGTTCGGGATCGACCGAATGTCGCGTCTTCACGCGGTCTCCCACGGAGAACTTCGACTTCGTCGTGGAGTCGGTGCGCAGTGTCATCGCGGTTCCTTCCGTCCCCCGTGTTTCTTCGAGGGTAGCGCGAGGTTACGCGGTGGGGGCGGGTCGACCGGGAAGCTCGCCGTATATGTGCAGTTTGGTGCGCAGGGGGAGCGGCATGGGTCGTGAAGTGAAGTCCCGAACCTTCTCGCGAGCAGACCGGCGCCTGTTTCGGCGAAAGGTACTCATGTGCGCCGCAGCGCTCGAAAGGATGCTCCACGACAGCGCATTCACACGGTATGGACGCCGAATTGTACGGGCCCGATGTCGGCTGGGTCGGTGCCAGTGAATTGGTTCTTCGCCGGCTGCTACCCATCGCCGACGAGGGACTGACTGCTCTCGGGCTCTCCGAGAAGGTTAGGGCGCACTACCTCGGTGTCATCGAGGGCCGGTGCGTGACGCGGAAGACCGGCGCCTCGTGGCAGCGCGCGCAGGTGGTGCGCCACGAGGACGCCGGTCTGAGTAGGCCGGAAGCGCTGGTCGCCATGTTGGGTCGATACGTGGAGAACATGCGCGGGGGAAACCCGGTCCACACCTGGCCGGTGTGATGCTCAGACGCTCGCGGCGAAGCTGTCCGGGCCGAATACCTCGTAGTGGATGTTCTCGGCGGGAACGTCCTTTTCGAGCAGGGCCTCGCGCATTCCGAGCATGAACGGCAACGGACCGCACAGGTATGCCCGGGTTCCCTCGGCGATCGTGATCTCGCTGAGGTCGGCACGCCCCTCTCGGAGGCTGTTCCCCGGTTGGATGGCACCAAGGTCCTCGTACCAGCGATGCATCACCGCGAACGGCAGCCGTTCGACGAGTTCGGCCAGTTCGGCGCGATGAGCATGGCTGCTGGCGGAACGGTCGGCGTGTAGAACGGAAATCTGTCGGCTGTCCTCGGTTTCGGCGAGGTGGCTGAGCATTCCCATCATGGGCGTGCACCCGATACCGGCGGAGACGAGGAGGAGTGGCGAGTCGTCGTCTTGAAGGATGAGATCGCCGAACGGAGTCGTCACCTCGAGAGTGTCTCCCTCGAACACGTTGTGGTACAGGAAGTTCGAGACTTCTCCGGCCTGCTTTACCGTGATCCTCCAGTCGTCGTGCGAAGGCGCCGAGGACAGGCTGTACTGACGGATCTGGCGTGCTCCGTCGGGCAGGTGAACGCCGACGGATAGGTACTGCCCCGGCGCGAACGAGGGAAGCGGTGTGCCGTCGAGCGAAGTGAACACGAACGAGACGGTGTCGGCGGACTCGTTGCGGCGCTCGCGAACCCGCACTTCTCGCCAGACGTCACCGGCTGCGACACCGGCGGCCTCGTAGAGGCCGGCTTCCATCGAGATCAGGGACTGCGCCATCAGCCAGTACACCTCATCCCAGGCCGCGGCGACCTCCGGAGTGACGGCGTCACCGAGGACTTCAGCGATGGCCTCGAACAAATGCTTGTGCACGATCGCGTACTGGTCTGGCTTGATTCCCAGTGAGGCGTGTTTGTGCGCGATCCTGGACAAAATGAGGTCGACCCGCGCCTGATCGGGCTCGAGCTGGAGAGCGGCGAACGCCGCAATCGCTCCGGCCAGTGCCTTCTGCTGTTCACCCTGCGCCTGGTTGCCTCGGTTGAACAGGTCGCGCTCCAGCTCGGGGTGGGCCGCGAACATCTTGCGATAGAACAGCGTCGTGATGTCCGTGATCGCGGCCCCGACCACGGGCAGGGTTGCGCGGATGACCTCCGTCGAGGCGGGCGAGAGCATGTCATTCTCCGATCGTTCGAGACATCTGTCGGTTCTCTTCGGCCACCCGCGGGAGCGCGAGCAGCACGGTTCTTGTGGGAGCGTGGGTGAGCTCCTCGATGGTGATCGAGTCCAAAGACTCGAAGAAGGCGTCCTGGGCGCGTCGGAGTGCCGACCGCAGCAGGCATCCCGATCGCAGGGGGCAAGGATTGGCGCCGTCGCAGTCCACGACCTCCGCCTCGCCTTCGAGTCGGCGCACGAGCCAGCCGACAGAGGCGGTGCGTCCGAGTTCGGTGATCGACAGGCCGCCGCCGCGTCCTCGCCGGGCGTCGACTATGCCGAGTTCACCGAGCCTGGCGATCACCTTCGTGGTGTGGGTGTACGACACCGAAAGTTCCTCGGCGATCGCCCGGCTTCCCGGTCGTTCTCCGTCCTCGGCGACGGCTAGTCGCATGACAAGCCGTAGTCCTAGGTCGGTGAACTGGGTGAGTTGCATGACGTGAACGTAGCTTAATCATCATTTGAGATACCAATTTTGTGACGGATGTCGCTCGGGCAGCGATTCGCCGGAAAATGACCGTGTCGCAGTGGTATTCGAAATTGCGTGCAGATTGGGTTCATCCTCACTGCAGCCGGATATGTCGGCTACGGACCGATGGCACGAGCAGTTGAGGACTTTGGTCCCTCATCGACAGTGAGAGGGCGGCAGATCTCAACCGGGGATACTGTGGACACATGAGCGCAGAGGACCGCAACATCGTCGTCGGTGTCGACGGATCAGACAGCTCCAAGTCCGCGGTGCGGATGGCAGCCCAAATGGCCGGCGAACGTGGGCTGAAACTGAAGATCATCCACGCGCTCGACTTCGCTCCACATGGGTTCGGCAGTCCTTATTTGGATTCAGCAGGCTCGTACGAATGGGTCGAGGCGACCGGCAAGGAGGTTCTGGCAGAGGCGCACGAGCTCGCATTCGCCGTCGACCCCGGTATCGACATCGACACCGAGTATTCCGTCGGTAGCAGCAGCCAATGGCTCGTCGACGAGTCCGCGGGTGCTCGCTTGGTGGTGGTCGGTGCCTCGGGATCGGGGACGGCCTCGACCGCATTACTCGGTAACACGGCGATCAACGTCACCTCCCACGCGCAATGCCCAGTGCTCGTAGTCCGAGGTGAAGCCCATCCCGACGGTCCCGTAGTTGTCGGTGTGGACGGCAGTCCCAACAGTGAAAGCGCGATCTCCGTGGCCTACCAGGAGGCGTCACTACGAAGCGCCCAACTCGTGGCGGTCCATGCTTGGAGCGATCTCCGGTCGACTGTCTTCGAGGACCCCCGTGCGGCCGCACTGGTGCCGGACAATCTCGAGGGCAAGGACTCTGCCGTGCTGGCCGAGAGCCTTGCCGGGTGGCAAGAACAATACCCGGATGTGCAGGTCAACCGTAAGGTGTACGTCGACAGTCCGCGAGAGCGCCTACTCGAATGGTCGAAGACGGCGCAGCTACTGGTGGTGGGGAGCAGGGGCCGCGGCGGGTTCAAAGGGTTGCTGCTCGGGTCGACGAGCAACACTCTGGTCGGTGGCGCTCACTGCCCCGTCATTGTTGTCCGGCCTGCACGCCAATGATGTGATTGGCAGAAGTAGTGTTCTGGTTCACCAGCAACAGCTTGCAGGGCAACATGAGGATTGGGGAACGACGTGCGTATAGGTATGAGCCTGAACTACAGCGGCGGTTTCGCCGAGACGGCTGAAGAAGTCACCGACCTGGAGAAAGCCGGGCTGGACATCGTGTTCGTGCCCGAGGCCTATTCGTTCGACGCAGTCAGTCAGATCGGTTACCTCGCCGCCAAGACTTCGAGACTCGAGCTCGCATCGGGCATCTTTCAGATCTACACCCGCACGCCGAGCCTGACGGCCATGACCGCGGCCGGCCTCGACTTCGTGTCGAATGGGCGCTTCGTCATGGGTCTCGGCGCATCCGGACCGCAGGTGATCGAGGGTTTTCACGGCGTCAAGTACGACGCACCGCTCGGACGTACGCGAGAGATCATCGACATCTGCCGTCAGGTGTGGCGCCGCGAGAAGGTTGAGCACCAGGGCAAGTACTACCAGGTCCCGTTGCCGGCCGAGAAGGGTACGGGTCTGGGCAAGCCCCTGAAGATCATCAACCGCCCTGTGCGTGAGAACATCCCGATCGTCATCGCCTCGCTGGGGCCGAAGAACGTGGAGATGACGGCCGAAATCGCGGAGGGTTGGGAGCCCATCTTCTACCACCCGGAGAAGGCCGCGAGCGTATGGGGCGAATCCCTGGCCAAGGGCAAGGCGAAGCGCGATCCGAGTCTCGGGGAATTGCAGGTTTACGCCTCTCCAGCGCTTGCCATCGGGGACGACGTCGATCACATGCTGGACTGGGTGCGGCCAACCCTGGCTCTGTACATCGGTGGCATGGGTGCCAGGGGCAAGAACTTCTACAACGATCTCGCGGTCCGTTACGGCTACGAAAAGGAAGCCGCGACCATCCAGGACCTGTACCTGTCGGGAAAGAAGTCCGAGGCAGCGGCGGCGGTGCCCGACGAAATGGTTCGGGCCGTGTCCCTGATCGGCCCGGAAAGCTACGTGGCCGAGCGTGTGGCCGCCTTCAAGGAGTCCGGGGTCACCACGCTCACCGTCGCGCCCCTTGCAGCCGACAAGGCGGGTCGTGTCGAGCTGATCGAGAAGCTTCGCCAGATCTGCGGGTAGCTCCGCATCCTCAACGTGATGCTCGGCCGAAACCAGGAAGGGTGACCATGACCGGAATCAAGCCGATCGTCGTAGGTGTCGACGGATCCGAGTCCGCCAATGCTGCAGTGGCATGGGCTGCCCGGGCAGCTGTTGCGATGTCTCTCCCGTTACACATCGTGACTGTGGTGCACATTGCCGCCTTCTACTACAGCCAGCCGTATCTGGCGGAGAGCTTCAAAGAGGAACTCGAGGACACAGCCAACGCTCGGTTGGGCAGTGCGCGCTTGCACGCCAAGCAGACGGTGGACGAACCTCTGGACATTCACACCGAACGGCACGAGGGCAAGGTGACTCAGACGCTCATCGACCTCTCCGCCTCCGCGCACATGATGGTGCTCGGTTCACGCGGCCACGGAGAGTTCACCGGTCTGCTGGTCGGTTCGGTCACCTCCGCGGTCGCTGCACACTCGCAGTCTCCGCTGGTGGTCGTCCGAGGCCGCACCATGGACGGGCAGCCGCCGACCGAGGGTCCGATCGTGGTCGGTGTCGACGGCTCCGAAAATAGCAAGGTTGCACTGGAGAGGGCGTTCGAGCAGGCCTCAGCTCGGTCGGCGAGCCTCGTCGCGGTCAATGTGTGGAGTGACGTCAGTGTTCAGCCTTCCTTGGGTGCAAGCCCCGACGATCCACTGTGGAGCGGAATCCAGACCGGTGAGGAAGTTGTCCTTTCGGAGCTCCTCGCCGGATTCCAGGAGCGTTACCCGGATGTCCCGGTCGAACGAGTGGTTGCGCGCGACCGGCCGGTTCGGGTGCTCAGCGAGTACGCGGAGAAGGCGCAATTGGTCGTGGTCGGGAGCCGCGGTCGGGGTGGTTTCAGAGGAATGCTTCTGGGGTCCACCAGCAATGCGTTGCTTCACACCGCCGACTGCCCCGTGATGATTGTTCGGCAAAAGTAGCGTTCGGACGGATCTGGGCCGGTGAATGGGCCGTCACCGCTTGCCGGTGACGGCCCATTCACAATGCGGTCGGACTGTACGCCAAAGCGACCCTGTCAGAGGGCCGCGATCCGTTCACCGCGGCGCGCTTCACGCGCGAGCGCACGGTCTCGCGACTGCTCGAAACGAGTGGCTTTGTCTTCCAACGTATGCAGGAACCCGGCCAATTCTTCGCGATACCGTTCGCCATCAGGACCGAAATCGTCGCGCTGGAATATGTCCCATTTGCGGAGCACAGGAAGAACCACATCGTCGAGGTGCTGGCGAAGATCGTAGATGCTGCCCTTCGCGATCAGGACCGCATTGCGGCGGAAGTTCTGCATTTTGGCGCCCGGCATCTGAAAATTGCTCAACACCTTGTAGATCGCAGCGATCGTCTGGTCGGGGGAGAGGTCCAGGGCTGCGCCGACGATGTTTCGGTAGAACATCATGTGCAGATTTTCGTCCGCCGCTACCCGCGCGAGCATCCTGTCTGCGATCGGATCTCCACAAGCTTTGCCGGTGTTCCGATGGGAAACCCGGGTGGCTAGTTCCTGGAACGTCACGTAGGACACGGAATCGAGCATCGACCCACCACCCACCTCGAAACCTTGCGTCATGTGGTCCATTCGAGCGTTTTCGAGAGCTACCGGGTCGACTCCTCGTGTTACGACCAGATAGTCCCGCATCACGACCGAATGCCTGTTCTCTTCTGCCGTCCAGCGGCCCACCCATGTCCCCCAGGCGCCGTCGCGGGAGAAATTCTGGGCGATTTCGCGGTGATACGCCGGCAAATTGTCTTCGGTCAGCAGATTGGTAATCATTGCTGCTCTTGCGGTCTCGCTGAGTTTGGATTGCTCCGGATCCCAGTCGATGCCGCTGAGCGCCGCGAAGTTGCTGCCGTCATCCCAAGGCACGTAGTCGTGAGGATTCCAATCCTTACTCATCGACAGATGCCGGTTGACGTTCTCCTCGGCGACACCTTCGAGCTCATGCAGTAGTTCACGGTCGGTAAGTTCGCGGTTTGCCATGACACTCCCGTTTCTGTTCTGTCAGTACCCGGTTCGAAGGATCAGCTGTGGATGGCTCGACAAGTTCAGTCGCTGGGCCAATCTTTGCGCCGAATCTTCGATGCGCAGCGGGTGCGAGAAGATGGAGGCGCTGAGTCGGGCGTCGACTGCGGTCAGCCATGCCCGCTCGACTGCTATACCGGTGCGTAGCAGATCGATCGGCTCTGGGGTGTTCGAGGAGAAGATCAGGACGGTCTCACTCTCGATGGCTTCGGCGAGTCCCACCGAGTCGGAGACCTCGCGGGTCATGACCTGCTGACATGCTCCGATGGATTCACGATCGAACGTCAGCTGGTCCGAGGCCCACGGGAAGATGTCGCGCTTGTGGCACGGATCGCGGCGAATGCGGTCCGCCGAGTAGAGCAGCACGTCAGCCAACGCAGGTGCCTCGTCCGGGGCGAGCAGTGTTGTGGCGACCCCGTCGATGCGCGCGGCGGCGACGATGTCGCCGATCGTCGCGGCGGGAACCGGGATATCGGCAAACGCCTCACGATGGCTCCGTCGACGCGCGAGCGCGGAGAACAGTCGTAGGTCGGTGCTCGATGCCGATGTCGAACCGACCGTGCGGATGGTTGCGAGAAGGTCAGGTTGTCTTGGATCGGGTAGAAGGTCCGTCTCGATCTTCCTGCCAAGCGCGTGCAATGCGAGTTCTACGTTCGCGATACTGGTACCGCACGAGATCACCCGATCGGCGCGTGGTGCGTCCACGAGTCCGGATTCATTCGCGAACTCCGTGCGCTCGCGGATTTCGGCGCACGTGCCGTCCAGCCGCAAATTCCACGGTTGCGCACCGTGGACGGAAGGTGCTGAGAGGATGGCGCGGGAGACTACGTCGATGTCCCCTGGCGACCAATCGCCCATCGCGACCTCCGCATGTGGTGTCCGGATCTGCTCCCGCAGACATCGTCCCTCTGGAGATCGCGGCGGCGCGTGGGTCGAAGGTCCCGAATGAGTCTGGGAGAGGTCCCCGAAACGTGTGGGTACAGTGCGAAGGGGTGGTTCGGTTCGACGACTAGGTGACGGAGGATGCAGATGACCACTGGGGTGTTCGTGGTCGACGACCACGAGATCGTGCGACGAGGACTGGTCGATCTGCTCGGTAGCGTTCCCGATCTCGAGGTAGTGGGGGAGGCCGCCTCTGTCGGCGAGGCGATGGCTCGCATACCGGGTAGCGGTGCCGACGTCGCTGTGCTCGACGTCCGACTGCCCGATGGCAACGGTGTGGAGTTGTGTCGTGACCTCCGGGCAGCGTTGCCGGAGATGCGGTGCCTGATGCTCACGTCGTACGCGGATGACGAGGCGTTGTTCGATGCCATCATGGCCGGCGCGTCCGGTTTCGTGCTCAAGCAGATCCTTGGGACCGACCTCGTGTCGGCCGTCCGGACCGTAGGGGAGGGTGGGTCGCTGCTCGACAGTCGGGCGACGTCCGCGCTGATGAACCGGATCAGGTCCGAGCGCCGGGACGATCCGTTGGAGGAGCTTTCCGAGCAGGAACGAGCGGTGTTCGAATTGATCGGCGAGGGAATGACCAATCGGGAGATCGCAGAGCGGCTCTTCCTCGCGGAGAAGACGGTCAAGAATTACGTCTCACGGCTGCTGGCCAAGCTCGGGATGCAGCGACGTACCCAGGCGGCAGTGCTGGCTACCGAACTACGCGGCCAGCGCTGAGTTCTTGCCTCACGGCAGTTGAATTCGTGCCTCACGGCGGTTGAACTCGTGCCTAACGGCGGTTGAATTCGTGCCTCACGGCAGCGGCACCCGCCATGTCACGATTGTTCCGGAGCCTCGATCGTCGATGGTGCAGGTGCCGCCGCAGTGCTCGGCACGCCGTTCGAGATTGTCCAGGCCACTACGCGAAGTGGCACCGGTGATTCCGATACCGTCGTCGGTCACCGTGATCGTGAAGTCGTCCCCGGCGACAACCGACACGTCGATCGTTTTCGCGCGTGCGTGCCGCAGCACGTTGGTGAGGGCTTCCCGTAGGACCGCCTCCGCATGCTGGTGGATTTGGGCGGGCACGAGAGTGTCGATTGCGCCGGAGAACTGGACGTTGGGAGCTAGTGAAGACTGTGCGGTGAGGTCACCGATCACGTCGAGGAGGCGGCGGCGCAAACTGGTTGCCGATGCGACACCAGAGGCATGAAGATCGAAGATGGTGGTGCGGATCTCGCGCACCGTGCGGTCCAGTTGCTCGACAGCTGTTGTCACGATGGACCGGACTTCTTCCGGAACGTCGCCGATCCCGTGGGTGCTCTGCAGGCTCATGCCCGTGGCGAAGAGCCGCTGAATCACGTTGTCGTGCAGATCACGAGCGATCCGATCGCGGTCGGCGAGCACGGACAGCAAACGCTGCTTGCTCTGGTGGTCGGCGAACTCCACCGCGATCGCGGCCAGATCGGCCACCGATTCGAGTCTGGCGACCTCGTCGGGATCCCACGGTGCGTTGCCGCGGGCAGTCACGACGAGCACACCACCGACGCCCGACGCCGTCGAAAGCGGCAGTACTGCGGCACGGCCGGCTTCTCGGGAAAACGGTGCGAAACCGTCGAGGCCCGTCAGCAGGGCGGGCGTGCGGGAGTGTTGTACCTCGGCGAGTGGTTCGGATCGTACAGCGCTCCGGAAGGCGTTGTTCAGTGGACGTGCTGCGGTATCCGTACTGTCGACGGCATTGTCTTCGAGTGTGTCGACTACGGCTCCGTCGCCGACAGTGAGAAGGATGAACACCTCTTCACCGCTGGATAATTCGCGTACCTGGCAGGCGAGCGTGCGTAGAGTCTCGTCACGCGACCTGCCTACCAGTAGCCGTGACGTGATCGATGCGACGGCCGACAACCACCGCTCCCGCGTCCGGATTTCCTCGAAGAGCCGGGCATTTTCGACTGCTACTCCGGCCGACGTCGCCAGTGCGCGGAGTATTACCTCGTCTTCGTCGGTGAATTCCGGTCCACTCAATTTCTCGGTGAGATAGATGCTGCCGAATACCTTCCCCCGCATCATGATCGGCACACCCAGGAAGCTCTTCATCGGTGGGTGGTTGGGCGGGAATCCGATTGACGCCGGATGCTCGGCAAGATTGGCGATCCGGACAGGGTGGGGGTCGTCGATCAGCAGTCCGAGCAGCCCGTGACCTTCTGGGAGGTGACCCATCAGCGCGCGCTCCTCCGGCGTGATGCCTTCGTACACGAACTCCGACAGGCCGCCGTCGGGGGCGCGGACACCGAGGGCGCCGTACCGTGCCTCCAAAAGGGACGTGGCCGACTTGACGATGCGTTGCAGGGTCGAGTCCAATTCGAGCCCCGACCCAACTACCAGAACTGCCTCGAACAGCCGCTGAAGACTCTTGCGGGTTGGGACCACGTCGGCTGGTTCCTCGCCGAACTCGCTGATCCGAGCCGCGTGCTCGTCATCTGGTCCCATGTCTGCAGCATAGGTGGTCAGTGAGGTCCCGTGGCTGGTGTCGTCCTTGTTGCGGTCACGTCACAGAGTCGGTGGACAGTTGATCCGCCCACCACCCCGCCCAACGCTCCTCGAGTTCGGCCCACTCCTCGTCGTCGAGGCCGTAGGCGCCGAGCAAGATTTGCACGCCGCTGCCAGGCCGAGTCGGGCAGGCACGTTGTTCGCCGAACGCCAGCAAGCCCGGGCCGAGGTCTTCGACGGTCACCACCGTCTGATGATCATTGTCGAAGAAGACGACACCGCTCAGCAGGTCACCTGTGCTTGCGACGATTCTGAAACGGTCACCTGTCTTCATGTCCGCGATCTCGTCGAGCCCCAACAGCTGTCGGGCTGAGCTGTCCTCGGCGACGGATCCTCGGAGCAACATTGTCCGGCGGTCGGCGAGTCCGTGCCACTCGATGCCGAACTTGAGGAATTGCAAGAATGTGGCCCACGCCTGCGTGATGTCGTCGTAGCGATCCGCCGCGACGGGGTCGCTGCCTCGAGGTGCGCGATTGATTCTCACGAGGGTGGTGCCCTCGTGTTCGTGGAGGCTGAAGCGGTCTCCACTGGCCAGATGGAGGATGCGGGCGTCGGCGTCCTCGCTTGTCACACCGTCGAGGAAGATCTGCCTGATCTCGTCCTCGAGACCTTCGTGGTTCCAGCTGTACCAACGCCTGATCAGCGACGGATTACGCAATGCAGGCCACACCACGAACGGTGCCGCGACCACCGACACTTCGATCAGCTGCGGGGATTCGGTCATCGCTTCTCCTGAATCTCCCGGGCGTTCGATTAGGTGAGCGTCCGGTCCGTGTCGGCCCGTTCTTCGTTACATCGCGACCGTGAGCAGGAACGCGACGTCCTCCAGCGCCTCTACGCTGTGTCGCTGCGCGGGCACGACCAGGAAGTCTCCGGTGGAGCCTTTCCATACGTCCTCGCCGGACACGAGGTTCAGCTTGCCGCTGAGGATGAAGAGCGTCGCTTCGCCGGGGCTTTCGTGCTCGGCCATCTTCTGACCCGCGACCAGTGCGATGACGGTCTGTCGGAGGCTGCGCCGGTGCCCGCCGTAGACGGTCTGCGAACTGCGGCCGCTGGAAGTCCCACCCGCCAACTTCAGTTGCTGACGGGCAAGGGCGGTCAGTGACTTCTTGTCCATGAGGTGATTATGGCCCACTGCGCACACCGTCGCCCGTTGAACGGGCAACGGTACACGGGGACGTCTCGACCTGCATTTCGGGCGATCGAGCCGAAACCGGCTACGGCCGATCGCTCGTGGGGGATGCCCGCGTGTAGAAGACTCGGCGGTAACGTGTTCCGTTCTTGGCGGACTTGCACCACTCGCCCGTGTCGTTCGTGCGCCAAGTGTCGTCGATCGGGGGCGCCCAAGTGTCCCCGTCTGTCGTGATGCCCACCTCGGTGACCACGATATCGGTGGCAAAAGGCATTGCCGCCGTGTAGATCTGGGCTCCACCGATGACGCAGACATTATCGTCGGTGAGTGCGAGCGCGGTCTCGATGCTGTCGACCACCTCAGCGCCGTCGGCCGTCCAGTCGCGGTTACGAGTGACCACGATGTTCCGGCGTCCGGGCAGCGGTCGGAATCGCGGCGGCAGCGAGTCCCACGTAATACGGCCCATGATCACCGGGTGGCCATATGTGACCTCCCTGAAGAACGCCATGTCCTCGGGGATGTTCCACGGTATGCCGCTGGCCCGACCGATGACGCCTCCCTCGGATTGAGCCCAGATCAGGGTGACACGACGGGCCGCCACTAGATTGCCACCGGTGCCTTGATGGCAGGATGGTGTCGGTAGTCGACGATCTCCACGTCGTCGAAGGTGTAGTCGAAGATCGAATCTCGCTTGTTCAGCTTCAGCGTCGGGTACGGCAGCGCTTCACGGCTCAGCTGCTCGGTGACTTGGTCCACGTGGTTGTTGTAGATGTGGCAGTCACCCCCGGTCCAGATGAAATCACCCGGTTCGAGTTCAGCTTGCTGCGCCACCATGTGAGTGAGCAGCGCGTAGCTCGCAATGTTGAACGGCACACCGAGGAACAGATCGGCGCTGCGTTGGTATAGCTGGCACGACAGCCTGCCGTCCGCTACGTAGAACTGGAAGAACGCGTGGCACGGCGCCAGCGCCATCTGTGGGATGTCGCTGACGTTCCATGCCGAAACGATGAGGCGGCGTGAGTCGGGATCGGACTTCAGGGTTTCCAGGACCTGGGTGATCTGGTCGATGTGATCGCCCGAAGGGGTCGGCCAGCTTCGCCACTGGACGCCGTAGACGGGGCCGAGTTCGCCGTCCGGGTTTGCCCACTCGTCCCAGATCGTCACGCCGTTGTCCTGAAGCCAGCGCACGTTGGAGTCGCCGCGCAGGAACCACAGCAGCTCGTAGATGATCGACTTCAGGTGCACCTTCTTGGTGGTGATCAGCGGAAACCCCTCTGCGAGATTCCAGCGCATCTGATGACCGAAGATGCTCTTCGTGCCGGTGCCGGTGCGGTCGGACTTGGGGACGCCGGTAGCCATGACAAGTCGGAGTAGGTCTTCGTACGGGGTCGGCACAGTCACTGCGCCAGTCTAGGCGGCGCCTCGCGCCCATGCGCCCTGCCGGTGCGGAAGCAATCGAGAATGTCGGATGGCGTTAGCCTTCGCTTCATGCGTGAACTCTTCGTGATCGGAATAGGTGCAGGTGACCCAGACCAGGTGACCGTGCAGGCGATCAAGGCGATGAACAAGGCCGACGTGTTCTTCGTCCTCGGCAAAGGCCGTGAAAAGCAAGATCTGGTGGATCTACGAGCCCGGATCCTGGCCGAGCACGTCACGCGCCCCTACCGGGTGGTCACGATTACCGATCCGCCACGAGACCGGGCCCCGTCCGACTACGAGGCAGTGGTCGACGACTGGCACGAGCGCCGGGCGACTCTGTTCGAGGCGGAGTTCGCAGCCGAACCCGGCGTGGGCGCGATCCTCGTGTGGGGAGATCCCTCTCTCTACGACAGCACGCTGCGGATCGTCGACCAGGTACTGGCGCGCGGCAAGGTGTCGTT
Source organism: Rhodococcus sp. NPDC049939 (assembly GCF_040656415.1). Lineage (NCBI taxonomy): Bacteria > Bacillati > Actinomycetota > Actinomycetes > Mycobacteriales > Nocardiaceae > Rhodococcus > Rhodococcus sp. NPDC049939. Next base: position 552,726 of record NZ_JBFAMC010000003.1, read on the forward strand.
CGAGTACTCGGTGATTCCCGGTGTCACCAGCGTGCAGTCGCTCGCTGCTCAGCACCGGATCGTGCTGAACCGGATCGGTGAACCGATTCACGTCACCACCGGACGGCGGTTGGCCGAAGGTCTTCCCGACGGCGTCGACAACGCGGTGGTGATGCTCGACGCCCACTGCACGTTCACGCAGGTTCCCGGCGACGACGTACAGATCTGGTGGGGTGCATACCTCGGTACTCCCGACGAGGTGCTCGTCTCGGGCAACCTGCGGGAGGTCGAGGGCGAGATCCAGCGGATCCGAGCCGAATTGCGCGAACGCAAGGGCTGGATCATGGACACGTACCTGATTCGCAGGTAGACGATGCGACAAATGCGCGGAAGCGCACTATGCCACCTGATCCGTCGTTAACCTGAAAGCATGCCCGAACTGCCCGAAGTGGAGGCGTTGGCCGAGTTCTTGCGCGAACATGCGGCGGGAGCGGTGGTCGGGCGGGTGGATGTGGCGGCGATGAGCGTGCTGAAGACCTTCGATCCGCCGATCACGGCGTTGCAGGGTCGTGACGTGACAGGGGCAGCCCGGTTCGGCAAGCATCTCGCGCTCGATTGCGACGGGTTGTGGCTGGTCGCGCACCTCTCACGTGGCGGCTGGCTGCGTTGGACGGATAGCCCTTCGGCTGCGCAGCCCAAACCGGGAAAGGGCCCCCTCGCATTGCGCGTCCATCTGTTCACCGCCGAAGGTGGGGCGCCGGCGTTCGATCTCACCGAGGCAGGTACCAAGAAGAGACTCGCGGTGTGGGTGGTGCGCGACCCGCGAGAGGTGGAGGGGATCGCTCGTCTCGGACCCGACGCCTTGGCCGTCACCGAACCCGAATTCGCGGCGATTCTTCGGAACACTCCGTCTCGTATCAAGAATGCGCTTGTCGACCAGAGTGTGCTCGCGGGCGTCGGAAATGCATACTCCGACGAAATGCTACACACTGCAAAGGTTTCCCCCTTCGCGATCGGGAGATCACTCCCTGAGGGTCAGGTGCACGTGCTGTACGACGCGATGCGAACGGTGCTCACCGATGCGGTGGAGCGGTCGGTGGGTCAGGATGCGGCTCGGCTGAAGGGGGAGAAGCGATCCGGGATGCGAGTCCACGCCCGGACGGGCCTTCCCTGTCCGGTATGTGGTGACACAGTCCGAGAAGTGGCGTTCGCCGAGAAGTCATTTCAGTATTGCCCCACGTGTCAGACCAGTGGCAAGGTACTCGCCGATCGTCGAATGTCGCGATTGCTCAAGTAGTGGACATCCTGCGCCGCCACAGTCAGCGTCGAACGTCCTCGGTGTGCAGAGGCAGTTCCAGATCGGCCCGTGTGGGCAGTCCTTCACAGTCTCCGGGAACGGTGACTGCGAGGGCCCCGACCTGGATGGCCGTGCGTATGCGTTCTTCGGCCGGTGCACCTCTGAGGTGTTCGGCGAGGTAGCCGGCAACGAAGGCATCGCCGGCGCCGACGGTGTCGACGACATCGACCGGCATCGCGTCCATCTGATGGAATTCGCCGTCGATCACCGCCGTGCACCCACGGGATCCAGCCTTGATGATGGCTTCGGCGGGGCCAAGTGCGGCCAGTGCCCGCCCGAGACCTGCGTCGGTTTCGGTGGCAGGGGCATCCTCGCCGAGGACCAGGCGGGCTTCTTCGGGTCCGGCGAAGACGATGTCGCTGTGCTCGACCAGGCGGCGAAGCACGGGCGCGGCGGCGTCTGCGCCCCAGAGCTTGCTGCGATAGTTGACGTCAATGGAAACGAGAATGCCTGCAGCCTTGGCGATCTCGACTGCAGCGGTCACGGTGTCGGCAGCGGATTGACTGAGGGCCGGGGTGATTCCGGTGACGTGCAGGATCCGGGCCTTCCGGATGTCGTCCTGGGGGATATCGGTGGGATGCATTGCAGCAGCAGCACTCTGGTAACGGTGGTAGTCGATGTGGGCTACGTGAGCAAAGCGATGGTGCTTGATCATCAGCCCGGTCGGGCGTTGATCGCGGATCGCTACCGTGGTGATCTGCTCGGCCACTAGCCGGCGTTCGATCATGTCGCCGGTCGCGTCTCGGCCTATCCGGCCGAACCAGGTCACCGATCCGCCGAGGCGGGCGACACCAATGGCGACGTTGGACTCGGCGCCGCCGATGCCGTAGCGGAACTGCCTGGACAGCTCGAGCGGCCCGACGTTCTCCGCGGTGAGAAGACCCATGGTTTCCCCGAACGTGATCATTCGGTGACCTTTTCGCGCTCCCTTATCGGTGTAGAGCGAAGTGGCAGTGTGAGGTTGTGTCATGGCGCCGTCCTCGGGCTGATTTCACCGGTCCCAGAAGACATCGTAGCCATGGATTCAACCCGTTGGTCCGATATTGAATTGTCAAGTATATCCGAGTTGTTGACCATAGAAAGATCAAAACCAGTTGTACACCAACATGATTCGAGTGAAGGAATGCTCGGATCCCACGTCAATAGTGGCGCTAGCAGGGAAAACCTGGAATCATTGAGGCAGTTGGACATTTCAGACAACTCTCCCTGAAGGGAGGAATGACCCATGAATAGGAAGGCGAACTTAATTCTGGGTCCCTGCGCCGCCGTTGCGCTTGGCCTGAGCGGATACGGGAGTGCGAACGCGTCCGAGTCCTCGACGGTCAGTTACGAGGGCTCCGGGAGCGTGACTAGTGTCGAGTTCATCTCCGACATGACCGAGAGCGAACGCACCCTCGCGGGATTGGATCGAATGACCAACAGAGGGTCCGTCGGCCCTAGCAGTTTTGGCGGCAGTTCCGGTGACCGCATTCGCGATCTCGGCAGTTCCGACAGAACCCGCGACCTCGGCAGTTCCGGTGACCGCATTCGCGATCTCGGCAGTTCCGACAGAACCCGCGATCTCGGCAGTTCTGGCAACAGGCCTGGCGACAGACCTGGAGACGGAATGCGCGATGACGACCGGATCCGTGACGAACTGATACTCGATGAGGCACTGATAATCGACGAGGTCGGGCCAGGTAACCCGAACTTCTACCAGAGGACATGTGAGCGGGCGACTTGGCCGCAACAGTGGGCAGAAGCTTGGTGCGATGGATGGTGGACCCTGCAGTGACGGGACCTCAGCTACGTCGAGTAGCTACCGGGCTCCCGCGTCAGCGCCGCAGCGATACCAACGTCGGGCGTTCGCGCCCATGACGGCGGGGAAGCCGGTGCCTACGGCGTCGGCAATGATGTCTATATCGCTGTCCTGGAACACTCTTCGGGAACGACTGCCCGGAAGGTCTGTACCGAACATCAGAGCCTCAGGATTGACTGCGTGGATCTGACTCAGTACACCACCGACGTTTTCGATGGTGGTCCGGCCGAATCCGGTGGCCTTCACCCGGGCACCCCGATCCACCAGATCGAGCAAGTACGGCAAGCCTCGGGTCGACATACCGAGGTGGTCGATGCAGACAGCGGGCAGTTTGGCGAACACTGGCTCGAGTGACAGCAACAACGTTGCGTCTACGTAGAACTCGGCGTGCCAGCCTGCCAGTTCGTAGGCCCGCAAAGCCTGCTGGGTGAGAAGTTTCAGGTCGGTTGCGGTGCGGCGGAGATTGAACCGTACGGCCCGGACCCCGGCGCGGTCGAGGTCGAGGATGCACTCGTCAGTGACATCGGGTTCGAGTTGCGCGACACCCACCCAGCTCGGACCCAGTTCTTCCAGCGCCGCCAGCAGATAGCTCTGGTCGGTGCCTTGGTATGAGGCCGTAACCACAGCCCCTCCATCGACTCCGAGGCCCTCCACACGCGCCCGGTAGTCGGCGATGGTGAAGTGCTCGGGCAGATAGCCGTAGTTCTCGAAAACCGGGAACCTGGGATCGATGATGTGAACGTGGGCGTCAAACACGACTCATATCCTGCCTTGTGCGAAGATCTGGCGACGGCTATCGAGCGATAACCCGTGGATCCCGGCACCGCGAACTCGTCAAAGGACCCGCCCACAGTATTGCGCGCCGGTCTGTTCGTTTCGTCTGAAACGGCGTAGGGAACCTCTTCAGGCAAGAGGTTCCCTACGCCGTTTCCAGGTGCTCAGGCCTGGCCAGGTTGGCTGGCCTTGAGCATGTCCTCGCGCTCGACGACCTTGATTCTCTCGCGACCCTCCGGCTCGCCCAGGCTGCGCTCGTGCGCATCGAGGCGGTACCAGCCCTGCCAGGTGGTGTATGGAATCTGCCTGTCTTCCAGGAAGGCGATGATCGCGTCCTCTCCGGGGTCGGCGGGTTCGGCGAACCCGGGCCGGTCCTCGAGGAGGTTGGCGACGGTCTCATTGGCGTCGCCCTTCGTGTGGCCGATCAAGCCCACGGGGCCGCGCTTGATCCAGCCGGTGACGTAGGTGGCGGGCATGAATCGGGCGGTTCCCGTGGCGGTGTCGTCGATGATTACGCGTCCTGCCTCGTTCGGGACGGTGCCTGCCTGATCGTCGAACGGAAGCTTGGCGATATTTTGCGACAGGTAGCCCACTGCGCGGTAGACAGCCTGGACGTCCCAGTCATTGAACTTGCCGGTGCCCTTGACGTTGCCGGTGCCATCGAGCTGTGTGCGTTCGGTTCGCAGCCCTACGACCTTGCCGTCCTGCCCGAGCACCTCAGCGGGCGACTCGAAGAAGTGCAGGAACAGCTTGTGCGGCCGGTTGCCGACATCGCGGATGGCCCAGTCCTGCAGGGTGTTGGCGACCATGTCGACCTGCTTGGAGTTGCGACGGGCTTGCTCCGAGCCTTCGTCGTAGTCGATGTCCTCGGGGTCGACGATGACCTCGATGGTCGGGGAGTGGTCGAGTTCACGCAGTTCGAGGGGGGTGAACTTGGCCTGTGCCGGGCCACGGCGGCCGAAGACGTGAACCTCGAGCGCCTTGTTCGCCTTGAGGCCCGCGTAGACGTTGGCGGGGATGTCCGTCGGGAGCAATTCGTCGCCGGTCTTGGCGAGTACCCGGGCGACGTCGAGTGCAACGTTGCCGACGCCGAGGACGGCGACCTTCTCGGCATGGAGCGGCCAATCGCGCGGGACGTCGGGGTGGCCGTCATACCAGGAAACGAAGTCGGCGGCTCCGTAGCTCCCGTCGAGGTCGATGCCCGGGATGTTGAGTGCACGGTCGGCGTTGGCGCCGGTGGAGAAAATGACCGCGTCATAGAATCTGTGCAAGTCATCGAGGGTAATGTCGCTGCCGTAGTCGATGTTGCCGAGCAGGCGCACCTGCGGCTTGTCGAGCACCTTGTGCAGGGCGGTGACGATGCCTTTGATGCGCGGGTGATCAGGCGCGACGCCGTACCGGATCAGGCCGAAGGGTGCGGGCATACGCTCGAAGAGATCGATGCTGATCCCGCCTTCAGACGCGGCATCGGATTTCATGAGTGCGTCAGCTGCATAGATGCCGGCGGGGCCGGCACCGACGATCGCTACGCGCAACGGACGTGTCTGATCAGTCATCTGGAGCGAACTACCTTCTGATGGGCGGACAACGAAACCTCAAACTAGTTAAGCCCAGCCTAATCGGGTGGCCGAGGGTGTTGCAGACGAGGGGCACACCGATTGTGGGGGCAGACGCGCGCCGTGGGTAGCAGCCTCGACGTTGTGGAGTCACAAATCCAACTTGTAGCGGCTGCTCGTTACTCTCGAGGCACGCCAACATTCGAAAGGAAGTCATGTCTGATTCGAGCGGATCACCGAACGGTGCGGGGGACGGGGACGATCCGGTGGATCCCCGCCGTGTGACGGCGACGCCGTTCATCGCCGCAGTCGCCTCTGTCGTCGTAATCCTGCTCATCATCGTCGTGTCCGGCTGGCTCTCGCCTGCAGAGGAAAACGTCACGCAAGCGGATCGCATCAGCCGGACGGTTGCGGACTTCATCCAGGCACACAACAACAACGACACCGACCTGCAAGAGTCGCTCACCTGCTCGTCCTGGTCCGACGGCCGGTCGGTACTCAGCGGGAGGGAAGGCGAGATCACACTGCAACAGGTGGAATCGTCCGAGATCAACGGCGACCGGGGTCGGGCCGTGGTTCGGATCAGCGCGGATGACGCTGAGGGCGAGACGACCGATACATGGCAGTTGACGCGGGTCGACGGCGACTGGCTGATCTGTGACTGAACCGACTCCAAGAGCGTCCCGGCCAAGGGTATGGCAATCTGACATGGTGAGTTACTCGGGCGACATAACCCCGGAGCGCGCGTGGGAGCTGCTTCGTGACAATCCCGGCGCTGCGCTGGTAGACGTGCGGACGGACGCCGAATGGAAATATGTCGGTGTTCCCGACATTTCCTCGCTCGGGCGGCAGACCCTGTTGATCGAATGGGTCACCTACCCGGCAGGCGCGCGCAACGACAAGTTCGTGGATCAATTGAAGGAGGCCGGGGTCACGGGTGGCGAGAATGCCCCGGTGCTCTTTCTCTGCAGGTCCGGCCAGCGGTCCATCGGTGCGGCGGAAGCCGCGACGGCGGCGGGCATCCGCCCGTCGTACAACGTGCTCGACGGTTTCGAAGGCGCGTTGGACGCCGAAGGTCATCGTGGAGCGGAAGGTTGGCGGGCGAGGGGCCTGCCTTGGAGGCAGTGGTGAATGCAATTCCCCAAGGTGGTTCATTCCACAAGCCGTTGCCGGACGGCGTCGGCCGGGGCACGCTCAGCGTGCGCGGTGGAACGCTCCGATCCGGTTTCGAGGAGACATCCGAAGCGATCTTCCTGAATTCCGGCTTCGTCTTCGAGAGCGCGGGGGCAGCCGAGGCATCTTTCACCGGTGACATCGATCATTTCGTCTACTCGCGGTACGGCAATCCGACCGTAAAGATGTTCGAGGAGCGGTTGCGCCTGATCGAGGGCGCCGAGGCGTGCTTCGCCACCGCCAGCGGCATGTCGGCGGTGTTCACTGCACTCGGTGCACTACTGAAGGCCGGTGACCGCCTCGTCGCCGCGCGTAGCCTGTTCGGCTCCTGCTTCGTGGTGTGCAACGAGATCCTGCCCCGATGGGGTGTGGAGACCGTGTTCGTCGACGGTGAAGACCTCGACCAGTGGGAGCAGGCGTTGTCGGTGCCGACGACGGCCGTGTTCTTCGAGACGCCGGCGAACCCGATGCAGACACTCGTCGACGTGGTGCGCGTCACCGAACTCGCACACGCGGCGGGCGCAAAGGTGGTGCTGGACAACGTCTTCGCGACGCCGATATTGCAGGACAGCTTCGATCTCGGCGCCGACGTCGTGGTGTACTCGAGCACGAAGCACATCGACGGACAGGGCCGTGTGCTCGGCGGGGCGATCCTCGGGTCGAAAGAGTACATCGAGGGCCCGGTGCAGGAACTCATGCGCCACACGGGACCGGCGCTGAGCCCGTTCAATGCGTGGGTGCACCTCAAAGGTCTCGAGACGCTGCCGATCCGGGTCCGCCATTCTGTTGCCTCGGCGCTCGAGATCGCACAGTTCCTCGAAGACCATTCCGCTGTCGCCTGGGTCAAGTACCCCTTCCTCGAGTCGCACCCGCAGCACGAACTCGCAAAAAGGCAGATGAGCGGTGGCGGCACCGTCGTCACCTTCGCGTTGAACGCACCGGAGAGCGAAGCGAAGAAGCGGGCGTTCGAACTGCTCGACGCCCTGCGGGTGGTCAACATCTCCAACAACCTCGGCGACGCCAAGTCGCTCGTGACGCATCCGGCCACCACCACCCATCGAGCGATGGGTCCGGAAGGTCGTGCAGCAGTGGGCATCACCGATGGCGTCATCCGAATATCCGTGGGTCTAGAGGACACCGAAGACTTGGTGTCGGATCTGTCGCAGGCACTCGGCTAGAGGTCGAGGCTCGTATCCGGTCCGACCGCGCTGAGGCGTGTGGCGGTGGCTCGGTCCTGGGTGTCGTAGCGATGCGCACACTCGATGATGATGGCCGATAGTCTGGAAATGTTGTGCTGCAGCAGTTCCCGCCGGGTATCGAGGTATGAGGTGAACTCGCCGAACGCGACAGATGAGGAGTTCGTCCACGCTGTGTGGGAGTCTGAGACGGCCCTGTCGGTGGCAGTCAGCCATGTGGAAGCGTCGTCGAACAGAGCGTCCAGCTGCGCGGATGCCGTCCGCAGCGCGATAGCGTCGACCTCGATGGAGTTCATCTTCGCCCCTTCGTGTTCGTGGCTGGGGCGCACGTCCCCGAGTGCATTGTCGGCTAGGCTACGCGGACACCTGGGAATCCTGTGGGGGGATCGTGGATCTGAAGGACATCGCACAGTGGGACACCGCAGCACTGGAGCGACTGGAGCGGTCGCTGGCCGAGCGCCTGACGAAGATCGAGGCAGTGCGGGAGCGTCTTGCCGAGATTGGCCGGCTACCGCAGTGGCAGGGCGAATCCGCGGAGGCCGCACGCGGGCAATTCCAGGTGACGGCGGATGATCTGACCGACGAATCCGCCGCGATCGGTGCAGTGAAGCAGGTGGCAGGAGAGACCCTCGATGCGGTCGCGCACCTGAAGAAAGAGCTCGGCAGAATTCGAGAGTCGGCAGCAGCAAACGGGTTGGCTGTCACGGCCGACGGGGATGTCACCGACCTGCCCGGTCAGCTGGTCGAGGAGGGGGCGGCCGACGGACGCGAGCGGTTGCGCGCCGAACTTCGAGCTGCCGCGAGGGCGTTGATCTTGCAGGCCGAAGACGTTGATGCCGATGCCGCCGATGTCCTGAGAAATGCGGCGAGCGGGGAGATCGATGCGCGCGGTTCAGCTCATGCGGATGCCGTGGCCTCCGGCGAGCAGCGGGGGCACCTGTCGGCACCTGCGCCACCACAGAACGGCTCCCCACTCGACAACCGCGAGTACTGGGAAGCGATGCCGCAGCAGCAGCGGCGTGAGGTGATCGAGCAACATCCCGAGTGGGTCGGCAATCGTGACGGCATTCCGGCGGGGGTGCGTCATGAGGCCAACGTGAGCCTGTTCGATGACGAGCGAGCGCGGTTGGAGACCGATAGGGAAAGGCTCCGCGCAAGCTTGGATGACAACATTTTCGGTGGCACCTTCACCGCCGAGGATGCCGAACTGTGGTATGTCGAGCAGAAGTTGAAGGACCTCGAGGACCTCGAGAGACTCGTGAGCGAGTACCCCGATGGCAAGCTGATGTTGCTCGATCTGAAATCCGGAGAACGTGGGATGGCCGCGTTCGCTTTGGGTGATCCCGATACCGCCGATCACGTGTCGGTCACCACGCCGGGTGTCAACACCACGATCTCTTCCCTCGGGGGCATGACCGACGAGGGAAAAGCACTGAAGGCGGAGGCCGAGAAACAGCTGGACAAAGTTGGCCGCGGAAACGAAACGGTGGCGTCGATCGCCTGGTTGGGATATCAGCCGCCCACCACTTCAGGGCCCGGCAACTACGACGTGCCATTCACCGAACAGAATCTGGGCCGCGGGTGGCTGATCGACTCTTGGCAATCGGACCGGGCCGCCGCGGGAGCACCGAAGCTTGCCTCGTTCTACGAGGGAATTGATGTGGCTTCCGCCAATGCAGATCCGCACATCACTGCCCTCGGACATTCCTACGGTTCGTACACACAGGCTCTGGCACTGCAAGATCCGGGGCCGGGGCAGCCGGTGGACCATGCGGTGTTCTACGGGTCGCCAGGAATCAACGCGAACGACGAGCCCGATCTGGGTTTGGTGCAGGGCCACGGCTTCGTCATGCGTGCACACGACGATCCGATTGCAGTGGTCGACGGATTCGGAAGACTGGGCCCGGATCCGGTCCAGACGGAACTCGAGCAGCTGTCGGTGCGAGAAGCGACGACATCGGACGGTGTGCTTCGTGAGGATGCCAATGGGCACAGTGAATACCCCAGGCCGAGTAGCAATGGCGAACTCAGAACGTCCGGGTACAACATGGCCGTGATCGTCGCGGGCTTGCCGGAACTGGCTGTGCGGTGACGGCGCGTAATCGGTGGATGTGGAAGGTGGCCTGCGCGGTCTCCGCGATGGCTCTGGTGAGTGGATGTGGTGGTGTGATGGAAAATCCCTACAATTTCAGTGACGAGGAAATCGCTGAGGCGGCCGCCAAGGCTCGGGCCTGGCCGTCGCTCGCGGACACCGAACGGCTGGTTACCGATGCTGTGGTGCGGATCGGCGAGGCCGCCACAGGGATCGCCCCCAACGCGCGATTCCGATGGCACCGTGAGCGGAGCCAAGGAGGTGGTTGTCCGGGGCCGTACGCTTACACCGACGGGTTGTCGATCACCACGCAGGCATTGCTTTCGGACGTGCCGATCGATGAGTCGAACTGGCGGGCGGTGCTCGACGCGGCGCGTGCGATCGCGACCGAGGCTGGAATGGATCAACTCGAGGTGCTGGTGGACCAAGCCGGCCACCACGACGTGACGTTCTTCAGTGCCGATGGGAACCGAATTACGTTCGGCACCTTCAAGGCTGCGTCGATCAGGGGGATCACCGGCTGCCGCTACCCATGAGAATCGTTTGGCGCCCGTAGCGTTGGCGAGGGCGTGGGTCGAGGTCGTGAGTATTGCCCCTCACTCATATGAGGCGAGGGGCAATACTCGTTTCATCAGAATCTACTTCACGAACTCGAGGAGGAGGATTCTGAGACGAAGGCGAGGCCGACGCTTGGCCCACCGCCGGGCAATTGGATGAGTGGGCTCATGTTGAACTTGTCGGGTGTCGTATCGAATTTCGGAGTCGGCCCGACGAGGTTCGGTTCGTAGATCTCGTGCAGATTTACCAGAATTGATTGATCGCCATAGGATTTGGTGTAGAAGATATCCGGTGGGAAGTCTCCGAAGGTCACGAACTTCGCTGTGGGCGAACCCAAAATGTTTGCATCGTGCACGCGGCGGTACTCGCTGATGTTGTAGTAGCCGATCTTGCCCGTGTAGTAAGTCCTGGTTTGCGCCAGTTCGTAGATCGGGATTCCCGCATTGTGGGCTGCGAGCAGCGTTTGGCCGCTCACCCCTTGTGGGGCGGCGAGTTCGCCCACAGAGGCGCTGCCGGCTGCCGCGGTGATGGGTGCCAAGGGATCTCTACTCGGTGAGGCTGACGCCGGAGACGCCAACCCGACGACCACCGCAGCGGACAGCGCGACCGCAGCGGCGAGCTGCGTGGACCTACGAACCTGCATTCCTTGTGTTTCCTTCCCCTAGGTTGAACGGATTGCTGATGCACGCCTGGACGTGCAGAAGGTCAACTGCCGAACATATCTCCGATGCGGGGCGCCACCGCATCCGCCGGAAGCATCAGGACACGCTCGTTCGGTCCATCGTTGATGTAAACCTTTCCCTCGCTCACCGCAACGCCACCGCCGAAATCGAAGTTGCGGAACGGTACGACCGTTGCGGGGGAGGTGCCATCGGTGATCTTCCGGACACCCACATCCGTCGGCGCAGGACCGCTCACTGATCCGGGTCGGAAAGGCCGGTTGACGCTCTCGCTGACGTAGACGTCCCCGTTCTCGGCGGCAATACTCATGATCGATCTATCAGGCCGAAACGGCAGCACGGTGGGTTCCGATGTGCCCGCGGCAAACTTGACTACTTCGAGGGCGTGGAAGTCGGTGATGTACACGTTTCCGTTGTCGACTGCGATCGCACGCGGGCCCGAGGAATCGAAGGACAGCAACTCGGTCTGGGTCGACTCGCCGGCCGCGAGCTGGACCACACGCATGTTGTAAGAGTCTGCGACGTAGACGTTCCCATGCTCGACGGCAACTCCCATCGGCTGCTTCAGGCCGGTGAAGGGGAGTGCCCTCGGGGTCGACTCACCGGCTGCGAGTTCGAGGATCTGGCTGGTGCCGGTATCGGCGACGTAGACGTTGCCGTCCTCGACCGCGACCGCGCGTGGGTCGACGAGTTCGCCGAACGGCAAGGTGACCGGGCGAGAGTCTTCGGTGCCGAGTTTGAGCACGTTCTTGCTTGCACTATCGATGACGTAGACGTCTCCGCGATCGACGGCGATTCCACGCTGCCAGCGGACGCCAGGAAACGGAAGTGACGTCTGACCGGCAATGGGGGCACCCAGCTCGCGCAGCGTTTCGATGGCTGCGGCACTCAGATCAGAGATGGGGTCCGCGGCAGCCGGGGTCGCCCCCGCGATTCCTACCCCTAGCCCGATCGCCATCGTCGTTGCCAGTCCCGCGGTGTACCTTCTGTCACCAAACATTGTTTTCCCGCCCTGTGTGTATGCCGAAGAGCCGCAATCAATTGCCGAACTCGGTAGGTCAGTACCCGCCGAGGATGCTCACGGTCACCATGTCGCGCACGACATGGATTTTGTTACAGCGCCGGCTTCAGTTGCGCCCGGTGCTGAAGGGATCTGCCGTGTGGTCGACGAGATCGGCGACTGATTCCAGGACTACTGTGGGCCGATACGGGAACAACTCGACCGAATCCCGCGTCGAGATCCCAGTCAGGACGAGGATCGTCTGCAGCCCGGCCTCGAGTCCGCAGACGATGTCGGTGTCCATGCGGTCGCCGATCATCAGTGTGTTCTCGGAGTGCGCTCCGATGGCGCGCAGCGCCGACCGCATCATCAGCGCGTTCGGCTTGCCGACATAGTATGGGTCGCGCCCGGTGGCCCTGCTGATCAGCGCTGCAACGGATCCGGTTGCGGGGAGCGAACCGGCCCGGGACGGGCCGGTGGGGTCGGGGTTGGTGGCGATGAATCGCGCGCCCTTTTCCACCAAGCGAATTGCAGTGGTGATGGCCTCGAACGAATAGGTGCGGGTTTCGCCGAGGACGACGTAGTCGGGCTCGTTCTCGGTGAGGACGTATCCGATGTCGTGTAGTGCGGTGGTGAGCCCGGACTCGCCGACGACGTAGGCGCTGCCGCCCGGACGCTGGCTCGCCAGAAACGTCGCCGTCGCCAGCGCGGACGTCCAGATCGAGTCTTCGGGGACGTCCAGGCCGGTGCGCAGTAGGCGGGCGCGGAGGTCGCGTGGAGTCCTGATCGAGTTGTTTGTCAGGACCATGAACGGGATGCCGGCTCCTCGGAGTTCGGACAGGAACACGTCGGCTCCGGGGATCAGATGTTCCTCGTGGACGAGGACGCCGTCCATGTCAATGAGATAGGTCCAGCCCGGGTTCGCCTCGTTTGTGCTCACTCTTTCAGTATGGCGGCGGAGTGGCCTGCGCGAACAAGTGAGGCAGAGTGTCTGCGCGCCTATCCGAGCAGTCGCCACAGTCCGACGACGCCGACCACGACGATGGCTCCTCGTAGAGCGTTCGGTGACAATCGGCGACCGTAGCGGGCGCCGAGGACGCCACCGAGAAGTGAGCCTGCTGCGATGAGGCCGGCCACGGCCCAGTTGATCCGATCGAAGGCCACCAGCGTGTAGGTGGTCGCGGCCACGATGTTGACTATCAGAGCGAGTAGGTTCTTGGCGCCGTTCATCCGCTGAATGCTCTCGGGCAGGATCGCCCCCATGACCCCCATGAACAAGATGCCCTGTGCTGCCGTGAAGTAGCCGCCGTAGACGCCGACTGCGAAGGTACCGACAGTCAGTAGTGTCAGGCGCGTCGTGCTCAGTCCGGCTTCGTGGCTGCTACGTTGTCTGGCCCATGCCTGAATCTTGGGTTGCAGCATCACCAGCGTCAGTGAAATGACCAGTAGCACCGGGACCACGAGTTCGAACACCGCAGCGGGTAGCTGGACCAGAAGCCACGAACCGAGAACCGCACCGCACAACGAGGCCGGGATCTGCCACCGCAGACGTGGGCCCTGACCCACCAACTCCCGCCTGTATCCCCAGGTACCGGACACCCCACCGGCCACCAAGCCGACCGCATTGGACATCGTGGCGGTTACCGGCGGGAAGCCGAACGCGACCAGGGTGGGGAAGGTGATGAGTGTCCCGCTACCGACGACGGCGTTGATCGCGCCCGCACCCACTCCGGCCACGAGGATTGCGATGGCTTCGATTGATGTCACCGGGGCGACGCTACAAGGACGAGACGGCAAACGCGTGGCGACTTCGACCGGCGTTGCGAGCAGGGGCCTGCGTCTGCACCGTCCGAGACCGCGGTGGTCGTTCGAGTGTTTGCTCGTCGAATGGCGATGATTGAAAATCGGCTCGGTGGGGCATTCCCTCCGAATGGACACAGCAGAAGCATCTGTGCCCGGGTCTCGTGATGGGCTGATCGAGCAGTTGCGGCAGTACCTGAGTTCGATCACCTCCACGGACCTCGGCCCCGACGATGACTACTTCACGCTCGGATTGGTCAGCTCGTTGCGGGCCCTGGAGATCGTCACGTACATCGAAGGAACTCATGGCGTCGTAGTCGAAGTGGAAGATCTGGACCTCGACAACTTCCGTACTGTGGCTCGTGTGGCCGAATTCATACGCAGAAAGCGGGGCGAGAAGTCTCCTGTGCCGGACGGGGACGCGCGGTGATCGGTGTCGATTCCCTGATCGCCTCCGCAGAGACCGACGCCGCAGCCTGGGACGAGTCGGGTCTGCCGGTCGAAGTCATCGAGGCCGCCGCCAAGGCGGGAGTTCTAGGTTTGGATCGTTCGACGGACTACGGCGGTCTCGGCCTCACCGCCGTCGAACTCGGCTCGGTGGCGGAGAGGCTCGGGGCTGTCTGCACATCGCTGCGCTCGCTACTGACCATCCAAGGTCTGGTCAATGCTTCCGTCGATCGATGGGGCACGCCGGAACAACGAGCCCAATGGTTGCCCGCTCTCACGACCGGCGAACGGCTCGCCGGATTCGCGGCCACCGAAACCGGTGCTGGAAGCGATCTGGCGTCGGTGAGTACCACGTTCGAGCCGCACGGTTCGGATCACCGAATTTCGGGCCGGAAGCTGTGGGTCACGTTCGGCGAGGTCGCGGACGTGCTGCTGGTGCTCGGCCGGTCACCCGCGGGGCTGATGACCGCGCTCGTCGAGACCAACTCGCCCGGAGTCTCCGTCGACCCGATCCACGGACAGCTCGGCATGCGTGGCGCCAGGCTCGCCCATATCGGACTGGATGAGGTCGTCGTCCCTGCTGATCACCTGATAGCCCCGCCGGGGTTCGGACTGTCCCACGTCGTCAGCACCGCCCTTGACCATGGCCGGTACACCATCGCGTGGGGATGCGTGGGCATGTCGCGAGCCTGCCTCGGCGACGTCGTCGCGCACGCCGCCACGAGGGTGCAGGGCAGCACCGTACTGTCCGAGCATGATGGCGTCCGAGCGATCGTCGGACGCAGTTGGGTCGACGCAGCGGGTGCTCGCGCCCTGTGTGAACGTGCGGCGGAACAACGCGACGCCCACAAGCCCACCGCCATATTTGCGACGGTGGCCGCGAAGTTCGCCGCGTCCCAGGTCGCTGCTTCGGTGAGTCAACATGCCGTCCAGGTACTCGGTGCAGCGGGATGCGCATCGGACAGCCGGGTCGGTCGCTTCTTCCGTGACGCCAAGGTCATGCAGATCATCGAGGGGGCGACAGA
The DNA here is from genome assembly GCF_040656415.1 of Rhodococcus sp. NPDC049939. NCBI lineage: Bacteria > Bacillati > Actinomycetota > Actinomycetes > Mycobacteriales > Nocardiaceae > Rhodococcus > Rhodococcus sp. NPDC049939. Next base: position 568,161 of record NZ_JBFAMC010000003.1, read on the forward strand.
AGTCGCGGAACTCCAGCTCGGTGACTACGTCTTGGGGGGAGGAGCGCGATGACTGCTGACGGACCGGTCACCATCGAATCGGTTGCGCTCTGGTTCCCCGACGACGAAGTGAAGGTGGCGAGCTTGCCGGAACTTGACGAGTTGCCGATCGCGCAGCGTGAGCATGCGTTGTCCCTGGGTATCGACACGGTCCGGACCGGTGATGGGTACTCGGAGGTGGACCTGGCTCACGCCGCTGCGGCCGAGGCGCTCCGCAAGTCGGGTGTCGACGCCACGCAACTCGACGCTCTGCTGCTCGTCCAGGGACGGGTTCCGCAGTACTTGCTCGCCTCCGAGGCGACGCGGCTGCAACGAAAGCTCGGCGCGAGTCGTGCGTTTACCACCACGGTGGGTGACCTCGGGTGCGTCTCGATCTCGGCGGCATTCACCCTTGCCGCCGCGTTGCTCCGATGCGACCCGCGATGCCGCAAAGTCCTCGTCGTCGCTGCCTCCAAGAGTCCGACGCCGTCGCGGTACAGGTCGCCGATGACGTTATTGGGTGACGGTGCGGCCGCGGTGCTGTTGACTATGTCGGGGACCGGACTGTACGAGATCGTCGACCAGACGGTTCGTAGCGACGGGAGGTACTCCGACTTGTTCCGTATCGACTACCAGAACGTGCGGGTGGAGGACTGGCGGGAGGAATGCGCCGACGAACCTACGTACTCGTTTCGTCTCGCAGTCGAGAGCCGCAAGCGGTTCACCGAGATCAACGCCGATCTCCTCGCGCGGAACGGACTCGAGCGGGACGCGCTCGGCGCCTTCCTGATGCAGAACCTGTCGGTCGGTGCGTTCGCCTTCTGGGGGGAGGCGCTCGACGTCACTATCGATCCCGTCTGCCGCGACAATCTGTCCCGATTCGGACATCTCGGATCCGTCGATATCGCGTTGAACCTCGAACGCGCAGCGAGTGCCCAGGCGATCGGCCAGAACGTCCTGATCATGAACAGCAGCCCGGTAGCGGCGTGGAGCAGCGCGCTGCTCCGTAGGTTGCCGGACGCGACGCGGGACGGGCAGTGATCGCTATGGACCCGGCTGTGAAATGCGTCGTGTGGGATCTGGACGACACCATCTGGGACGGAGTCGTTCTCGAACAGGATGCGCCGGTGCCGAAACCGGAGGCACTGTTGGCACTGGATGTTCTCGATCAGCGGGGGATATTGCACGCAGTAGCGAGCAGAGGGGAGTTCGAGCCCGCTGCGGCGCATTTGCGAACCCATGGCATCGAGGAAATGTTCAGCGCCATCGACGTCAGTTGGGGGCCCAAATCGGAGTCGGTACGCCGGATCGCAGAGAGTTTGAACATTGGCCTCGATGCTGTCGCTTTCGTCGACAACGACCCTTTCGAGCGTGCCGAGGTGTCCGGGGCGCTGCCTCAGGTGCGTTGCTACCCGGCCGAGCAGATAGCCAACTTCCCAAACCTTCCGGAGCTCACGCCTGCCTCGATTACCGAAGAGGCGCGGCAGCGAAGGGCTCTGTATAGAGCAGAACGGATCCGGAAGATCGGAGAACAGGAGTTCGAGGGCTCGAACTCGCAATTCCTGGCGTCGCTCGAACTGGTCATGACCGTCCGCAGGGCGAACGAGGGCGACTTGGCACGCGCACACGAGCTGACCGTCCGATCGAATCAACTCAACACGACAGGACAAACATTCGGCATCGACGAACTGCGAAGGCTCTGCGCTTCGAGCGAGCACGAAGTGCTCGTCGCTTCTCTCTCCGACCGGTTCGGCGGATACGGCACGATCGGACTCGCGGTGTCCGAGATGAGCGATGACGAATCCGTTCTCAAACTGCTGTTGATGTCGTGCCGGGTGATGTCTCGCGGGGTTGGGACAGCCTTCATTCAGCACGTCGTCGACCGGGCACGGGTGCGGGGGAAGCGTGCTCTTGCGGAGTTCGTGCCGACCGAGGTGAACCGCGTCATGCTGGTGACGCTACGGTTCTCGGGTTTCGAGGTTGTCGACTCGCATCCCGCCCGGATGGTGTTGATGTGCAGCGACGTTCGACGCGAAGCTGCGCCGAGTACCAGTCACGTCGAGGTTCGCTCGGAAGACGTGATGCCTTCGAGAGACGTACTGCCATGACGGATGTGCTCATGCGTGGTGGAGTGATGCACGAGATTCTTCGGCAGTGCGGTCGGATTCCCGATCGGATCGCGATCGTGGTGGGAGATCGGTCGCTGACGTATCGGGAACTCGAGTCGGAGAGCGCTGCGCTCGCTCGGCTGCTGCGCCGCCGGGGAGTCCGGTCGGGGCAGGTCGTGCTGATCCATCAGCAGCAGAGTGTCGCGACGTTGGTCGCCATGTTCGCAGCGCTGAGGCTGGGCGCCGCGTGGTGTGTGATCGAGCCGGGGCATCCGGTGCGGCAGCTCCGGACGTTGATCGGCGATATCGATTGCGGTGCAATTATCTTCGGTTCCCTGGATCCGAAGACGTCAGCGGAGTCGGTTCGCGGGCTGGCCGAGAGCGCAAGGCGCCTACCTGTGCTGCACGACCTGGATTCGCAACACTCGCCCACTGTGGCCGCGTCCACGACCATTCCCGAGACGATTCCCGTCGCCATGCCCGCCTACGTGATCACCACCTCCGGGTCCACGGGTATCCCGAAGGCCGTCGTGGCCAGCAGGGCCAATCTCGCGGCCATGGTCGGGGGCCGGAGCTACGACTACGACGAGGCGAATCTCGTTGCATTCTCGGCATTCCGGTTCACCTGGGACGGATCCCTGCTGAAGACTCTCTGGACTCTCTGCAGGGGAGGAACGAGTGTGTTGCCCGATGCCGGCGAACTGATGGATGCCGAGGCCGTCGCCGCGCTCGCACAGAAATGGCAGGCCACCCATCTGGTGGCGACGCCCTCGTTCTATCGCTTGCTGCTGCCTCATCTCGCACCGCTGCGCGCGCATCTGCGGCTGGTTACGCTTGCGGGCGAAGCGCTGCCGGGAACCCTGGTCGAACAGCACCGCGCGGTACTCCCCGGGATTGCGTTGCGCAACGAGTACGGTCCGACCGAAACTACCGTCAGCTGCCTAGCCCACTCGGTGCGAGACGTTCCCGCATCCATCGTGCCGATCGGCAGGCCACTGGGGCGGACCACGGCGTATGTCCTGGATGCGGACCTAGAGCCGGTGCCGAACGGAACGATCGGTGATTTGTACGTAGGTGGTCCGCAGATAGCTGAGGGCTATGCCTGTCGCCCGGCTGCCACGGCGGCGCGATTCGTCGCTGATCGGTTCACGTCGCAGCCGGGCGCGCGGATGTACCACACCGGTGACCTCGCACGCGTCGACCGGCACGGCGATATCGAGTTCTGCGGACGGATGGACGGCCAGGTCAAGGTGAGGGGGGCCCGAGTCGAGAGGCATGCGGTCGAAGCCGCTCTCGAGAGTCACCCGTCTGTTCACCAGGCAGCGGTATTGGCGAGTGTCAACGCCCACGGGGAGACCGTCCTGACCGCCTTCTGGGTTCCTGCATCGACGGCGACGTTGCTACCCACCACCGGAGAGTTGATAGCTCATTGCGCAGACCTGGTCGTCGCACAGGCAGTGCCGGACCGATTCGTTGCTCTGGGTGCGCTTCCGTTGGCGCCGAGCAGCAAGGTTGACGAGACCGCTCTGCGCGAGATGTTGGCGGGCGGGGGTGGTGAGTGTTGACAGTGTCCCGGTTTGAAGGCAATCTCGGGTTTCGGCTGTCCGGCAGGACTGACGAACGGTCGGTTTCGCCGCGCAGTGTGGTTGCTCCCGGGCACTCTGTTTTGGATGCGGTAATTATGGATGGACGTGGTTCGCAGGGTTCGGTTGGCGAATACCCCTGTGCCACGAACCTTTCCGAGTCTCCGTTCCCGCTGTCTGCGGTGCAGTACGACACTTGGCTGGCTCAGCAACTGGCCCCGGATGTTCCGCTGTGTATCGCGCACTACGTAGAGCTGTACGGTGACCTGGATGTCGACCTTCTGCGTCGAGCCACGGTGGACACAGCCGACGAATTCGGATCGCCATTTCTTCGGTTGATCGAAAGGGACGGGCAGCCGTTCCAGATCGTCGACCCGTCGACCGACCGTTCGATGGGCTTGCTGGATTTCCGCGACGACGCCGATCCGGTCAATGCCGCTCAGCTGTGGATGCGTGCCGACTGTGAGACACCACTGGACCTGACCCGCGACAGGCTGGTCGAGTCCTCGATTCTCCGAATTGGCGACGAACACTACTGGTGGTACAGCAAGATTCACCATATCGCGCTCGATGGCTACGGTGCGATGACCTTGCTGAACCGTATCGCAGCCCGATACTCCGCGGCAGTGTCGGAGCAGGAACTGCCGCAGAACCAAGCTGCGGACCCCCGACTTCTGTACGACGCCGATCAGGAGTATCGGTCCTCCAGTCGGTTCGCGGCGGACCGGAAGTTCTGGTCCGACCAAGTCGCCGGGCTCGGCCCTGGATCGAGTCTGGCCAGAAGGGTCGCGCCAGCAGTTGCTGCCGGCATCGGTGTCAGCGCGCCGCTTTCGGATTCGGCAATGCGAGCAGTCGTCAGCGCCAGCCGCCTTGGTGCGGCGAAGATCATCGCCGGGTTCGCCTGCTACCTGTCGAGGGTGACGGGACGCCAGGAAGTGCTGGTACAGATCCCGGTATCGGCCCGGACGACCGCGGTTGCACGACGGTCGGGTGGCATGATGGCGGGCGCGGTGCCGCTTTCGGTGCGGATCCGGCCCGCAGACACAGTCGGTGAACTGGTCGAGCGGGTACACCTGGGTCTGATGGGTGCGCTGCGGCACCAGCGTTTCGGTCTCGGTGACATCCGCAGGGATGCCGGCGCGGCCAAGGCTGACGCGCTGTCGGGACCCATGGTCAACGTGATGCTCTTCCAGCAGAAACTCGCGCTCGGTTCGATCACCGGCCAGTACCACATCGTCACCTCCGGACCGGTCGAGGATCTGCTGGTCAATGTGTACCAGAGCGGCACCCCGAGCCAGACCTTCGTGCAATTTCTGGCCAACCCGGATCGCTATGGCGCCGAAGATGTCCGAGACCATCACCGCCAGTTCTCGGAGCTACTCGGCGAGTTCCTCGAGGCAGAAGACGATACCGCGATATCGACCATCCACGACGACTCGGCCCGCCTCGAGTACTGGATTCGCGTGCTCTCGGGCGCACCCCCACTCGTGGAACTGCCCGCCGACCACCCACGGCAGGCCCGACCCTCTCGACTCGGCGCCACGGTCGATGTCGATCTCGGTGCCGACAGTCATGATCGAATGGTGACGCTCGCCGAAGAACATCGGACGAGCGTCTATACCGTGACGCACGCGGTGCTGGCGTTGATGCTGTCGCGGCTGGCGCGGATAGACGACGTCGTGATCGGCGCTGTTGTAGATCCAAAGGCGGACACCGCTCTAGATCCCGAGGTGGTGCCGTTGCGGACCCGCGTGTGCGGGGCCGCGCGATTCAGCGAATTCGTCGAGGCTGTGCGGGGCGCGGACGCGGAGGCGTTCGCGCACCATGGTGTATCGCTGGAGCGCATCATGGACGTACTGGACCCGCCCCGGACCGCTTCGCACGCACCGTTGTTCCAGGTTCTGCTCGAGCTCCGCGCCGGTGAGGATCGCGGTTGGCTGGAGAGTCCGCAGATCGGCGACCTCGATCTGCGGGTGACGGTGTTCGAGCGGTACAACCAAGGCGTCCCGGTTGGATTGACGGCCCGATTCACCTATGCCACAGACTTGTTCGACGCCGAAACTGTCGAGGGATTCGCCAGCCGCTTTATACGGATTGTCGATGCCGCCGTCGCGGACCCGTCCGTCCCCGTCGGCGACATCGACTTGCTCGAACCGTCAGAGCGAGTTCTGCGGCATGTGACCACAGGATCGGTGCCCTCCGTCGATACGACACTGTCCGAGCTGTTTGCCGCGCGGGCGGCGCAGTGTCCCGATGCCCTCGCGCTCGTGTCCGGAAATGAGCGTCTGAGCTACCGGGAGCTTCAGCGCCGTTCGGACCGCCTTGCCCGGCATCTTCTCTCTCTGGGCGTGGGTGCGGAGTCGGTAGTGGCGGTCGCGGTGCCCCGGTCGGCGGCGCTGGTCGTCACGCTCGTGTCTGTCACTGTCGCCGGCGCGGCCTATCTGCCGATCGACGTGGACCACCCTGGTGGTCGGACGGAGCTGGTGCTCGACGACGCCAGCCCAGCGTGCATCGTGGCCACACGTGATACCGCGTCGACACTGCCACCGTCGGACGTGCCGGTCGTCCTTCTCGATTCCGCATCTTCGAATTCGACGGACTTCGACCTCGATGGCATCACGGAGGAACCACTGACCCACGTGGAAACGGCGTCGACCGATCCGGACTCTCTCGCATATGTCATCTACACCTCGGGCTCGACGGGACGCCCGAAGGGTGTCGCGGTCTCACACCGAAGCGTGGTCGCTCTGTTCACGAGCACCCAGCAATTGTTCAGCTTCGACGGCGACGACGTGTGGACGATGTTCCACTCACCGGCTTTCGATTTCTCGGTCTGGGAACTGTGGGGCGCCTTGCTGCACGGTGGAACTCTCGTTGTCGTCGACTTCGAAGTCAGCAGGTCACCGGTGGCCTTTCTCGAACTGTTGCGTAGGGAACGGGTGACGGTGCTGAGTCAGACGCCGGCCGCGTTCTCTCAACTGACCGAGGTCGCCGTTGCGGCCGACCCCGATCCGCTAACGCTCCGATATGTCGTGTTCGGTGGTGAGTCACTCGACTTCGCACAACTCGACCGGTGGTACGCGCATTATGGGGCGGACTCACCGGTGATGGTGAACATGTACGGCATCACCGAAACGACTGTGCACGTGAGTCACCTTCCCCTGGACCGCTCCCTCGTGGCCGGTGCGTGGACGAACATGATCGGGCAAGCGATTCCCGGATTTCATGTGTCGGTGCTGGATTCGCGGCTGCATCCGGTTCCGGTGGGTGTTGCGGGTGAACTGTACATAGCAGGTCCTCAAGTGGCTCGCGGCTATCGCGGGAACCCCGGACTGACCGCCTCCCGCTTCGTCGCGGACGCATCGGGAAAACGGATGTATCGCACCGGCGATGTGGTCCGGTGGCGACGCGACGGGGGCCTCGAGTATCTCGGCCGTGACGATCTGCAGGTCGAGATCCGTGGATTCCGTATCGAATTGGGTGAAGTGGAGTCGGTACTGAGTCGATGTGCCGGGGTCGAACAGGCGGTCGTGACGTCGCGTCAGGATCCGGTGACAGGGTCCGCACTCGCGGGTTACGTAGTACCGGGCGCCGGCACCATCGTCGATGCTGGGGCGGTGCTCGATGCCGCGAGAACCGCCTTGCCCTCGTATATGGTCCCTGCTTCGGTGACGATCCTCGACCGGTTGCCTCTCACGGTGAACGGAAAATTGGACCGGGCCGCACTGCCTGCGCCGACCTTCGATCCCCGTGCGGAATTCGTTGCGCCGAGTACGCCCATCGAGAAGGAGCTTGCGGAGATCTTCGCATCGCTGCTCGAATTGCCCGCGGTCGGCGTCGACGACGACTTCTTCGCGCTCGGAGGAAACTCGTTGATCGCGGCTAAAGCGGTGGCACGAATCCATGCGGTGCTCTGTGTGAGCGTCGGAGTACGTGACATCTTCGAGACCAAGACCGTGCGGTCACTGGCGGCACTCCTGAAGGATGCGGAGTCGACGATTCGTCCGCCCCTGCAGGCCAACGAGCGTTCCGGCCTGGTACCGGTGTCGGCGGCACAGGCTCGAATGTGGTTTCTCGACCAGTTCGACGCGACATCGCCTGCCTACAACATTGCGGCAGCTTTCCGGCTGCACGGTCGGCTCGACGTCGCTGCATTGGGCGCTGCACTGAGGGACGTGGCGGACCGGCACGAGGTACTGCGGACGGTGTTTCCGTTTCGGAGGGACACGCCTGTGCAGTCGGTGATGCCGGCGTTGGAAGCCGTGCCTGACCTCCGCGCCGTGGTGGTAGCGGGGGAAACCGAGTTGCAGGACGAACTAGAGGCCGCGCTGTCGACCGGCTTCCAGGTGACGACGCAGGTTCCGCTGCGGGCGCACTTGTTCGAGGTGGGCCCGCGCGACTACGCACTGGCCGTGGTGGTGCATCACATCGCGGCGGATGCACTCTCGCTGGCTCCACTCGCCCGAGACGTAACGACCGCGTACACGGCCAGGGCGCGGGGACACGCACCGGATTGGGCCCCGCTGCCTGTGCAATACGCCGACTACACCATCTGGCAACGGTTGCTGCTCGGATCGGAGGAAGACCCCAACTCGCTGATGTCGCGGCAACTCCGGTACTGGCGTTCCACGCTTGCCGACGTGCCGGGCGAGACCGCGCTCCCGACGGATCGTGATCGTCCCGAGCGCCGTTCCCTCGAAGGTGCGCGAGTCTCCTTCTCCGTCGACGATCAGCTGCACCGACAATTGGTGTCCCTTGCTCGACGTCACGATGCGACGATCTTCATGGTCATACATGCCACGCTCGCAATACTGGTGTCCCGTATGACGGGTACTGGCGACGTGGTGATCGGGTCTGCCGTGGCCGGGCGCGGTGAGGCCGTGCTCGACGATGTAGTAGGGATGTTCGTCAACACCGTTGCCCTGCGCACACCGGTTCGGGCCCGCGATTCGTTTGCAACCCTGCTTGCCGATGTGCGGGACCGCGATCTCGAGGCGTTCGCGTGCGCGGAGATTCCGTTCGAGCGGGTTGTGGAGGCTCTGGACATCCCGCGCACGACTGCGTATACACCGCTGTTTCAGGTGTTCTTCGAGTTCCAGGACATCGAGCGGCCGACTCCGGTTCTGCCGGATTTGCAGGTGGAGCAGATCGACCTCGGTGTCTCCGTCTCCGTCTTCGACCTACAACTGACGATGGCCGAACAGTGGTATGAAGACGGTTCCCCCGCCGGGATGCTCGCAGGATTCACCTATGCCACAGACATTTTCGATGCGGCAACTGTGCAGAAGTTCGCCGAGCGGTTCCTGCGACTGCTCGACGCTGTCGTGACTGCTCCGGATCGGCCGCTCGGGCGATTCGATCTGCTCGTTCCCGAGGAGCGAGCGACGCTTGTTCCGATGTGCGGGCCGCCCACAGGCGCCACCGCACTATTTCCGGAGATTCTCTCTGCGGCGGCCGCCCGCAACCCGGACGCTGTCGCGTTGTCGTACGGCAACGAGGTCATGTCGTATCGAGAACTCGACGAGTGGTCGAATCACGTGGCCTGGATCTTGATCCGGCGCGGCGTCGGACCGGAAGACCAGGTGGCGATCGGGCTCGCTCGGTCGGTCGAGTTGGTGGTGTCGGTGTGGGCGGTGGCCAAGTCGGGTGCATCGTTCGTACCCGTCGATCCGAGTCTGCCGCCAGAGAGGATCGCCGGTATCGTCGCGGATTCCGGGGCAGTGGCAGGCCTGACCGTCTCCGAGCAGCGGGAGCGGATGCCGGACGGAGTGCAGTGGCTACTCCTCGATCGTCCAAGCCCATCACTGCATCGGGAATCTCGTTCGATCACAGACGATGACCGAGTCGTCCCGCTGCGGCCGCATCATCCGGCGTACCTGATGTATACGTCGGGGTCGACGGGGAGGCCGAAGGGTGTGGTGGTCACGCATGAGGGTGTGGCGAATTTGGCTGTCGAGGAGCGTGATCGGTTTTCGGTGACGTCGTCGTCGCGGGTGTCG